>CAMBSD010000008.1 GCA_945870425.1 Chitinophaga pinensis
GTGGCGCGATTAATCGCGCCACTACTCGTATAATTCGAAATGTTAGTTAAACCACCTAAAACAAAAAAGACTTCCAGGAAATCTGAAAGTCTTTTGTCTTTGTGGAGGCAACAGGGTTCGAACCTGTGACCCTCTGCTTGTAAGGCAGATGCTCTGAACCAGCTGAGCTATGCCTCCGTTTAGGGAGTGCAAATATAGAATTAGCTTTATAATACACAATATTTATAACAAAAAAAATCCATATTTCTGTTTAAATATTTAATTATCAAAGACAAACACGAGTAATGTTATACTTCATTCTTCAAAATTTTTAACAACACTTGTATGTTATTAGCTATTCTATGCTTACTTTTGGGTTTCATTTCACATTATGGAGCAACCTACTTTTGGATTTAGTGAATTGGCCAAACAGGCCAGTCTTCAACCCAAAGAAGCTTTGATTGACGCGGGAAACGGCAATAAAAGTTTGTTTATTGGGATACCCAAAGAAACAACTTTACAAGAGAAACGTGTACCGCTTACGCCCTCATCCGTTCAACTTTTGGTTAATAATGGTTCTGAAGTATGGGTAGAAACGGGTGCTGGAAAGCAAGCCAAGTTCAGTGATAAAGAATATAGTGAAGCGGGTGCCAAAATAGTTTTTGATAAAAAGGAACTATTCAAAGCCGATATCATAGTGAAAGTAGAACCCCCTACTGATGAAGAAATAGAATTACTAACTCATAACCAATTGCTCATATCTGCCTTACAACATGGTGCTAAGTCCGAAACCTATGTGAAAAAGTTGATGGGTAAGAAACTGAATGCAATGGCTTTTGAATACTTAAAGGAAAATGACGGCCTTTATCCATTGGTAAGAAGTATGGGTGAGATTGCAGGATTAGCAGCCATTTCTATTGCCAGCGATTTGTTAAATTCTGATAATGGTGGAAAAGGAGAAATGTTGGGTGGCATAACAGGGATACCTCCCACAGAAGTAGTAATTATTGGTGCTGGTACAGTGGGTGAATATGCAGCTAAAGCCGCTCTTGGCAAAGGCGCAACCGTAAAAGTATTTGACCAATCTTTATCTAAGTTGAGAAGGCTGCAAAACAATTTAGGCAATACGCATCTTTATACATCCTTGCTTCACCCTAAAATACTTATGAAGGCACTTCAAACTGCCGATGTAGCCATTGGTTGCCAAAGGAATGAAGAGGGTAGAAGCCTTGTTTTGGTAACTGAGGAAATGGTAAGCATGATGAAACCTCTGTCTGTTATCATTGATATTAGCATCGACCAAGGGGGAGTTTTTGAAACCTCCGAGCTTACTAACCATCAGAACCCAACCTTTGTGAAACATGATGTGATACATTATTGCGTGCCCAATATAACATCGCTTGTTTGCCGTACTGCTAGTTATGCATTGAGCAATGTATTGGCACCTCTATTACTAAAACTTGCTGATGCAAAAGACTTGGCTGATTTTTTATACTACAATGTGGGTGCTCGAAACGGGATGTATATTTATAAAGGTCACTTAACTAACAAATACTTAGGCAAAAGGCTCAATATTTATCACAAAGAGATTGACTTGCTATTAGCAGCACACATGTAAATTTATTTTCAAATGTTACTGGTTAACAGCACAAAAAACTATCAACATACATGTTGATAGAATGTATATTAGTTGCCTTTTTCATTCCATTAATTTGAAGAAAATACATTTACTTTAAACTATCAGAATGCAAACCAGCTTTGGGTTTCGCTTTGTTCGGTTTTTGTGAAACATTTGCCAAAAAATAACACATTTTTATAGATCAGTTTGAACCAAATAACAATATGACTAAAGTAATTTCGATAGTAAATCAAAAAGGAGGCGTAGGTAAAACAACAACAGCCATAAATTTAGCCGCAAGTCTCGCTGTGCTTGAGTTTAGAACCCTTTTGGTAGATGGTGATCCTCAAGCAAATTCTACTTCGGGAATTGGTCTTGACCCAAAAGATATACAAATTGGTCTTTATGAAGTGATGATTAATGAGATTCCTGCTAAGGATGCCATCATGAAAACGGATTTTAAATTCATGGACATTTTACCTTCAAGCATTGATTTGGTAGGAGCTGAAATTGAATTAATAAACCTCCCAAATCGTGAAAGTGTGATGAAGCATGCACTAAACAAAGTGAAAAGTGATTATGATTTTGTGATTATTGATTGTTCGCCTTCTTTAGGTTTAATCACCACAAATGCCTTGACGGCCAGTGATTCTGTTATTATTCCAGTTCAGTGTGAGTATTTTGCTTTAGAGGGCTTAGGTAAATTATTGAATACTGTAAAAATTGTTCAACAAGGTTTAAACAAAGAATTGCAAATTGAAGGGCTTTTACTAACTATGTACGACATGCGTTTGAGACTGAGCAACCAAGTGGTGGAAGAGGTGAAAATGCACTTCCAACAATTGGTATTTGATACCATCATCCAAAGAAACACCAAATTGAGTGAAGCTCCTAGTTTTGGTAAACCGGTAATTACGCACGATGCTGAAAGCAGAGGGGCTATTAATTACTTGAACTTAGCCAAGGAATTATTGGCCAAAAACGGTTTAATCAAATTAAATCCATTGCAAGAAGAATCTGCGATGAACTAATATACAAACAATTTAATTGTCAACTTTAGCGTTGACCTATACACAAACACAAAATGAGCAACCCACGAAGAAACGCATTAGGAAGAGGATTGAGTGCATTGTTAGAAAATGCCACTACAGATATTACAACAAGCGAGGCAAAGCCTTTAAATTCGATTAGTGAAATTCCAATTTCGCAAGTTGAGGCCAACCCATTTCAGCCTCGTACAGAGTTTAAAGAAGAAGAACTAAGAGAACTTTCGGAATCTATAAAAGTACACGGAGTTATTCAACCCATTACAGTTCGTAAAATGGGATTTGATAGCTATCAATTGATTTCTGGTGAGCGAAGAACTAGGGCTTCACGCCTTGCGGGTTTAACACATATTCCAGCATACATAAGACTTGCCAATGACCAAGAAATGCTTGAAATGGCATTGATTGAGAACATTCAACGTGAAGATTTAAACGCTATCGAGGTTGCTATTAGTTACAAAAGATTGATGGACGAGTGCAGTTTAAACCAAGAGCAATTGGGCGATAGAGTTGGCAAAAACAGAAGCACAGTAAGTAATTATTTGAGATTGCTTAACCTTCCAGATAATATTCAAGCAGCATTAAGAGATGATAAGATATCTATGGGTCACGCCCGTGCCATAATTGGAATAGATGATGCAGACGAACAACAATACCTTTTCGACCAAATGATTGAAAACAATCTTTCGGTAAGAGCGGTTGAAAGTCTTGTTAGAAAAGCATCTGAAGAGTCGTCACAAAAAGCGAAAGAAGGCACACGTAAGGAAAGCGAACCAAGCGAAACGTATGTTGATTTTCAAACCCAATTAAGTAGCAAGTTTGATGCAAAAATAAAAATCAAAGCAGATGATAGAGGGAGAGGTTCGATTACCATTCCATTTAAATCGCAACAAGACCTTCAACGTATATTAGATTTAATATAGTTTTGTTAAAACCATTCTGTATCATAATCGCAATCCTGTTTTTGTTGCATTCGCCCGCATATAGTCAGTTACAATCGGGTGATAGTAGCACAAATGTAAAGAGTAGTAAACCAGATACGGTTAGTATCATGCGTAAGCCAATGACTCCCGCAAAAAAGGCGAGCATCTTATCTGCGGTTTGCCCTGGTGCAGGACAAATTTATAACAAAAAATATTGGAAGTTACCTATTTTATATGGTGGAATTGCGGCATTGGTTTATTCAGTTTATTTCTATCAAAATGAGTACGACCGATTTAGACAAGCATTAATTGACACAAGAGATTCGTCTGCAGGCTTTAAGCCCAAAGACCCAGAATTGCGAAATGTGCCTGCTCAATATTTATTAAATATTAGAGAAAGTTATAGAGAAAGCAGAGACCTTTCAGCCATCAGTATTGTAGGTCTATATGCCATAAACATTATTGACGCGGCTGTAGATGCTCACTTAAAAGGGTTTGATGTAAATGAAAACCTAAGTATGCGAATTGCACCCGATGTGCGAATGACATCTTTTAATACCGCTTATACGGGAATAAGTATTAGTTTACACTTTAAATAAATTTTCATAAATTGTACCCTCATTAGATTGTTGTTTTATTAATTTTTTTTAAACTCAAACCATTATGAAAATTGCATTACTAGGATATGGAAAAATGGGTAAGGCTATTGAGAAAATAGCTGAAGCCAAAGGCCATGAAATTGTGTATCGCGTGGACATGGATAATTCTTTTGATTTTATGCCTGTGAGCCTGCAAAATGTAGATGTGGCAATAGATTTCAGCATGCCCACTTCAGCAGTAGATAATATAAATAAATGCTTTGATGCGGGTGTACCCATTGTAGTAGGAACTACGGGTTGGTATGAGCATTTTGATGGTATTAAACAAAGATGCATTGACGAAAAACAGTCGATGGTATATTCAACCAATTTTAGTATTGGCGTTAATATTTTTTATAAAATCAATAAAATTTTGGCTGAAATAATGGCCAAAACGGATGATTATGATGTAATGATTGAGGAAATTCATCATACCCAAAAGAAAGACCACCCAAGCGGAACGGCCTTGTCGTTGGCCAAACAAATTATGTCTGAGATAAGCTCAAAAGAGAAAATTAAAGACCGCTTATTATTTGACAGAAACCAACCTGCGCAGAGCACCAAGCCCAATGAACTGTTAATTGAAAGCATCAGAGAAGGAGATGTGACAGGGGTTCATACAGTGAGGTACGAAAACGTGATTGATACCATTGAAATTACCCATGCTGCCAAAAGCAGGTATGGCTTTGCCCGCGGAGCTTTGCTCGCTGCTGAGTGGATTGTCGGTAAAGAGGGTATATACACCATGGAAGATATTTTAGAAATTTAATCATCTTTGTTTTAACCCATTTATCATAATCTATTTATAATACCAATAAAGCAACGTTATCAACGCAAAATCAATCCAATGAATTTTTCTGAAACATTTAAATATTTCTACCGCAGCCCAAAAACATTTAGCACCAAACAATGGACAGTCATAGCCATTTGGAGCTTATTGAACATTGTTTTAATGTTTTTATATGTAAGCGCTGGTGCAGGTGTTTTTACAGCACTTATCAATAGCCTTTATGGCATAGCTTTGATATTTTTATATTTCACACGTTTGCTTGCATTGGCTGTGTCACCTATTATTTGGACCGTTCTTCAGGTGCTTTCAATCATTCGTTTTGTGCGCAAGCCAGATGTAGCATTGGTATACGAATGGAGTGATGCATTGTGGTTTGCTACCCTTGCAGCTACTGTAATCCGTTCATACTTTATTGAGGCATATACCATTCCAACTTCTTCCATGGAAAAGAGCCTATTGGTTGGTGATTTCCTTTTTGTTAGTAAGGTTAACTACGGTTCAAGGTTGCCAATGACTCCTTTGGCATTTCCATTTACGCACAACAAAATGCCATTTAGCGATAATGCCGATTCATATTTAGAATGGTTGAAAATGCCTTATTGCAGAATGTTTTCTTTCCAAACCATTAAAAACAATGATGTAGTGGTGTTTAATTACCCAGCCCGACCAGGTGAGCCTGACGACAAAAGACCCGTTGACAAGAAGGAGAATTATATCAAACGTTGTGTGGGTATTGCAGGTGATAGTTTGAAAATAGTGAGAGGCCAACTATTTGTGAATGGCAAACAAATACCATTGGCTGAAACAGGTATGTTTAGTTATTCAGTTAAAACAAATGAAACGCCAATACATCAACAAAAGAAATTGAAGAATGGTGGCATTTTTATTTCTATGGAAAAGTTCAGAGAAATCGGCTTGTCGGCACTTGATATTACAAGCGAAGAAGGTAATATGCAAAACATCCAAAATGGAGATGTTGCCCTCAATGGATCGGATAGTTATATCATGCGATTAAACAGCGAAACCTTGTCTAAAATCAAGGCACTACCCAATGTGGTGGAAGTAGATACGTTATTATCTCAGGAAAATGAAGTAGACCATATGGGTGACAGGTGCTACCCTGATAACCCAACGCTTACATGGAACAAAGAATATTACGGAACCATTTATATTCCAAGAAAAGGTGATGTGATTAAGTTAGATTCATTCAATTACTACATGTACAAACGTGTTATTACGGCTTATGAAGGTAGCAGCAGTTTCGAAATGCGTGATGGAAAATTCTATAGCGAAGGTAAAGAAATTACTAGCTACCAATTTAAAGATAACTATTACTTTATGATGGGTGATAACCGCCACAATTCATTGGATAGCCGCTTTTGGGGTTTTGTACCTGAGACTCATATTGTGGGAAAAGCCTTGTTTATTTGGATGAGTTTAGATGCCTATGAAAGCAATCCTTTAAAAAAGATTCGTTGGAGTAGAATATTTAATGGTATTCATTAACCACAGATTTCACGGATAATACATATTATACAGAAACACTTTATGAAAAACACCCTACTTCTTTTGGTATTGGCAAGCACGCTTTTTGCTTGCTCTAAGTCTGATTCATCCAATCCTTCTCAAACCATTATTACCAGCGATAGCTCACAGTATTCGGGACGATTAAAAGTAATTGTATTGGATGGAACAAATGGAAATAGTAACATCAATGGGGCACAAGTATTTTTGTACCCAAGCTATGAAGACCTGAAAAGAAATTACTATTTGAATATAGTAAACACAGCGAGTGGTGCAGCGGACTTTGGCTTTATCTTACAAGGTAACTATTACCTAAGGGCACAAAGCGGTAACAAAGGAGATACCAATGTGGTGCAGGTAATGGGTCAAAAAACCATTACACGTACTATGATTGTTAGATAATATTAAGCACTAACTACATTGCTTTTATAGTCTTTCCAAAAGCCACCGTTCATACACTCTATTCCTAACTTTTTAGAAAATTGCCAGCACGGTTGCTTTTTGCACCATTTGACGAGCAAATAACAATAGGCTTTAGCAATTGCATCATATCCTCTAATGTTCAGTATGGGAATATTTATACTACCTAGTTTTTTCCCTTCTAAAAATTCAGTAGAACTTCTTTCATCTATAATGTTAGGATGTAGGTCGCTTGATATGATCTTGCCTTAGTTGTGGTTCAGGTTGTGAATCCTACCTATCATACAACTCGCATAGCTTTTCACTTGAAGCAACAAGCCATTTTCTTCGGTTGCCTCTGGATAGCCTAAAGAAAGTAGTTTATTGATGATAACGGCTCTGTCCAAATGCTCATCGTATGAGATTTTTACCAAATCTTCTTCATTTCGGACTTCTGCATTTTCAACTCCCGTAATCTTTAACAATTCGTTTTTGATAGTGGTGGCGCAACCTTCACATTTGATGTTGGCTAAAATAATCTCTTCTGTTTTCATGGCGATATTGGTTTTTATAACATACTTGTTGGACAGGTATAATCAGTAACTTTAAATTTTTTAGAAGCTTTAATAGCAGATAGCCCGCCTTCTACACCAATCAATTTATCGTATCCACGTGCTTTAAGAATGGATACAAAAACCATAGAGCGGTATCCGCCTGCACAATGCACATAATAAGTTTTGTTTTTATCTATCAAGTGCATGCTTTCGTTTATATAATCCAGTGGAATATTGATGGTGTTTTCCATTTGCTCTGAAAAGTGTTCGCTTTTCTTTCTCACATCCAAAACTTCTATGGTATTATCAGCATCTTTTATTTCGGCAAATTCATCTACACTTATTGATTTTATTTTATCAATGGTTATTCCTGCGTTTTTCCATGTATCAAAACCGCCTTGTAAAAAACCAAGTGCTTGGTCGTAACCCACCCTTGCCAGTCTTATGACTGCTTCTTGTTCTTTGCCCTCTTCTGTAACCAATACAATCTTTTGTTTGATATCAGGAATGAGGGTTCCAACCCAAGTGGCAAAGCTACCATTGATGCCAATGTTTATTGAACCTGGAACAAAGCCTTCAGCAAATACCTTAGCTGCGCGCGTATCAATAATTAATACATCATTTTCGTTTCTTATCGTTTCAAATTCATTAAGTGCAAGAGCTCTTGCACCTCTGTTTAATACCTCATCAATGCTATCATGGCCTTTGATGTTCATTAATACATTTTTTGGAAAATAGCCCGGAGGTGGCATCAATCCTGTAAGAATTTCCTTAATAAAAGCCTCTTTGCTTAGATGTGTTTGCAGCGCATAATTAGTTTCTTTTTGGTGACCTAAAGTGTCAGAAGTTTCTTTGCTTAGGTTTTTGCCACAAGCGCTTCCTGCGCCATGGGCAGGATACACGATGATATCATCAGCCAATGGCATGATTTTATTTCTAAGCGAATCATACAAATGACCCGCAAGTTTTTCTTCAGTCAGGTCGGCAATCACATGCTGCGCCAAATCTGGGCGACCTACATCACCAATAAACAAAGTATCTCCCGTGAAGATGGCAGTATCTTTTCCTTGTTCGTTTTTTAACAAATAGCAACTGCTTTCCATGGTATGTCCTGGCGTATGCAACAATTGAATTTGTATATTACCTAGATTGAAAATTTGTCCATCTGTAGCTTGAATAAAATCAAAACCTGTTTTCATCTCTGTTGGTCCATACACGATACTCGCACCTGTTTTCTTAGCCAAGTCAATATGTCCTGAAACAAAGTCGGCATGAAAGTGTGTTTCGAAAATATATTTGATGCTATCACCTCGCATATTGGCCATTTCAATGTAGGGCTTCACTTCTCTCAATGGGTCAATGATGGCCGCTTCTCCACCACTTTCAATATAGTATGCACCATGCGCCAAACAGCCTGTATATATTTGTTCTACCTTCATCCAATTTTATTATTTATTGCACCTGTAAAACAACAAAACAATGAACCGATATAGTATGATGAATGACATAAATAATCTTGATATATCTCAAAACAATTAATGCTAAGCAGAATGATTATTTCTTGAATACTACAAAAAAGGCCACCCTTTTGAGGCAGCCTTTCTATTGAAAATGGTTGACGTAGGTTTAGTCTAAAACAACTAGTTTTTTAGTGCCAATCAAGGTATCGTTTGATTTGATGGTACAGAAGTACATACCCCTAATAAACCCATTTAGGTTGATGCTTTCTTCGTTATCACCCGCACTAGCTGATATTGTTTTGTTATAAACTTCTTTGCCAGATAGGTCACAAATTACAATTTGAATGTTTTCTTTTTCACTTGATTTGTATCTGATGTTTACGATTTGTTTAGCAGGATTTGGGTACAAATCAAAATTAGCATTTTGATTGTCTTGAACATCATTAACAGCCAAAGTTGCTTTGAAATAAACTTTGTAGAAACCGTCAGGTGCAGTGATTGGTTTGGTGGCTACCTTACCGTTTTTGCTAGTAGCTTTTAAATAGTACTGAACGCTATCGCCTAGAGCAAAATTTGTATTAGGAATATCTCCTATAAAATAACCTGCACTATCGGTTAAACTCAATTCATTCCAAGTACTTGCATCATTCTTTTTCCAAAAGCATTTGGCGTTATCAATACCACTGCGGTTGGTTATTTTTGATACGATTCTGTATTTAGGTTGAAGCAATTGTGTTTTTTCTAAAGAAGGATGCCAAAAACGCAAGGGGTTTTCTACTGGTATTTGCATGGCAATGCAATGAATAGCTCCACCCATTGGAGTTAGGTCTCTGCTATCAATTGGAACCATTTTGTATCCTGGCATAACGCTTTGCAAATAGTCTTTCATGATTTTATGCTCAGCAGCATTTCCCGTTTTGCCATCATAATACGATGGATAGATAAAGGTCTTGTTTACTGTAATACCATTTACAAAAGTTCTTGCGTCCCGGTCAAGCTGATTACAAGTTTTACGACTGTATTTTCCAGCATCATCTGTAGGCAAATCTAACAATACCACTTTATATGGACGATTGTAAGTGCTTTTCAGGCCTTGTAATATCAACTTGTTGCTCTCAATTACTTTTCTATCACTTGCTGTAATGACTGGGTTATAAACACCTAATAAGATGGTCTCTTCATCCAACAATTTGGTGTACATATCAATGTGACCTGTACCACCATCGCATGTAAGGGTTGGAAGGTTTACCAGTTTTGACAAATTGAATACATTTTTAATGGTGTCCAATGTTTGTTGATTAGTCCATGCCGGTTCGTGATTAAAAGTATCAGCGTTTTGAAGGCCAATCATGGTACTAAAAAACATGGTACCAAATCCATCTGCCATCAAGTTTCCACCTTCAGCGTTTAGTTCAGTTTCCCAGTTTTTATAACCCATGGCATCCGCCAATTGTTGGGGGAAAGCGTTATCATAATCTCTACCTTCATAATATTTCATATCAACAAAACCGATGCTATCGTCTTTACCATAATAAAAAGCCATAGGGCCGTAATCGCGTGTCCACCAATCATCTCCAAGTTGTACAATAAATTTGTAATTGTACAAAGGAGTTCCTGCGTGTGTCATATAGGCTTTGATAATGTTGCTATCGTTTGGCTCGTTTATTCTAATCCAAACAGTGCATTCGGGTTGAATGGCATCGCACAATTGTTTTGAGATATAACCATAAGGAGCAGTGGTATCAACCCCAATAATATCGCCATTATTATTATAGTTAAACGACCATGATATGGCCACAGATTGAGATTCTTCAAACTCGCCAGGTACTACAAACTGAGAAGGAAATGCCTTATTAAGTTGTGTTTTTTGTGCTCTTTTTGAAATGCTTCTTGCAGCTTTTTCGGCTGCTGTTTGATAAGCTGGCTTACGAAATTTTGCATTGTTACTTTGCTGTCCATAGACCACGCTTACAGTCATAAAAAGCAAGCCCAAACAAAGCGTTATATTTTTTATCTGTGTCTTCATAGATTTGCAATCTATAAAAATATCAAGTATGTCAATGGAAACCGCGATTAAAAATTACAATTCAGAATATAATAACATTCAATTAACTAACATTGAGTCAAGACCTGAGCCCTTGAAAGTGCTTATGTGTAGCCCAACTTATTTTGACATAATTGATGTAAAAAACACGCACATGTTGGGCCAAAGTGGTAATCTGAATAAAGATTTAGCTAGGCAACAATGGCAAGATTTGCATGATATTTACCTACAATTAAAAGCTGAAGGTGTGGTAGAAGAAGTGATGCTGATTGATGGTGCCGAAGGTTGTGAGGACATGGTTTTTTGTGCCAATCAAACTTTTCCCTGGATAGACAAAAGGGTAGTGATAAGCAAAATGCGTCATCCATCACGTCAAAAAGAAGTACCTTTTTTTGAAGAATACTTTAAGGCTTTGGGATACCAAGCTATTCATTTAAAAGAGGCTACTATGTTTGAGGGCATGGGAGATACCATCCCACATCCACATAAAAAATTATTATATGGTGGCTTTGGTCACCGCAGCGACCCCAAAGCGTATGTTGAAATATCAAAAACTTTACAAGTGCCTATCATCAGATTGGAACTTCCTAATCCCAATTTTTATCATTTGGATACTTGCGTTGTACCTTTAAGTGAAACAGAAGTAATGCTCTGCCGAGAAGCCTTTACAGCTGAAGGATTGTCAATCATTGAAAGTATGTTTTCAAAAGTTTTTTACATACCTGAAAGTGAAGCCATCAGTAGTTTTTGTTTAAATGCACATGTCATACACAATGATAAGAATGGAAAGAAAGCAGCTATCCTACAAAAGGGAAGTGTTCATGCCTTAGAAGCTCTGAAGCAATGTGGATACACCATTTACGAAACCACCACCAGCGAATTTATGAAATCGGGAGGCAGTGTGTTTTGTATGAAGATGATGGTGTATTAAGAATAACAGGTTATCTAAAGTCCGTTTGAAAGGTAATACGAAATTTTATTAGAACAAGAAACCCATTGATATCCCTGCCCTTATTCCGTAACCTTTAACAATTAAATCTTGTAAGCCACCCCTGTTTGTGTTTTCTGATGCTTTAGAGGGACGATTGCTTGAGGGGTTGATTTGAATAGCATAAACGGGTCCAGCGTAAATATCAAATCCCAATTTGTTCTTAACAGTATTTTGCACCCCTAATAAAAAGCCTAAACCTGCTGATAAACAACTTTCATTATAACTACCTTTATCTGTTACCGATTGATTGGTGTTATTGTTTGAATATTTAGCAGTGGCACTTGCATTGATGAATCGTGTAAAAGGTTGTATGTAGGTTCCATTGGCATGGCTACCTTTTAATAAGTAGCGATATTCAAGGGTAAGTGCTTGGCCATTTAATACCCTGTCTTGGCTAGTATAATTGAAGTCAGTCATTATAGATGCACCAAATTGTAGAGCAGTTTCTTTGTCTAAATATTTTGTATAAAAAACTGTAAGAATATTAAAAAACGGGCTAATTAGATTCGCTTTAAGTGAGTTTTTTTTATCGAATTTGTAACCATTATAACTACTATAATTTGTTTTCCCTGTTGTTGATGAATTTGTATCTTGAATATTTTCTAATTTACGCTTATAAATACTCTGAGCATGCGAAACAGTCAGGATACTTGTTAAAAGCCAAACAATTAAGGATAAAAATAATCTTATTTTCATAGTCTTTACTTTGTTATATTTTTTATGCAAGTAAATATTATTATTGAAAATTCATATAAAAAATTTTATCACTTGTATTTATGAAAACAGTCATATTCAGTATTTTGTTTATTCTAAATTGTTTATTGCTAAAGGCACAAACAGAAAACAGATTGGTTCTTCGAAATGTGTCAAATAATTATACGACTAGTAAATTTAAACTAATTGAATTGCCGCAACAAATGATGGTAAATTGGTATGATACTTTTGGTATTGAACACAATGATGATAAGGTACTTTTATATGTCGTAAAGGACACATTGTTTTTTGATGTACCAAATAATGATACCTTAGTTGAAGCTTTAGCTTACAATCAAATTGAATCCATAAAAATCTTCAGTGTTGGTAAAATTTTATTGAAACCAGTCGCGCTGACTAGCTCTGTTTTCTGTGCTTATGGAGCTGCTGGAACAATAGCACTTTTGGGTTATGGATTATCTAGCAATTATTCAAGTGAACGATTCTTTTTTGTTCTTGCAGGCTTGTTGGTAGCAGGTATCGATGTTCCTCTGTTTTTTATTTCTAAAGCATTATGGACAAGTTCCAATATGACCTACAAAACCGAAAAGTGGAAGCAAATAAAACAGTAGTATATTTTTTAATTTAAAACCATTAGAAGAGCCCTCTCAACTTTGCTAGATTTCATTTCAACTGTTTCATTATAATGGGAGTTCTCACTCCTAAACAATATCTAACATTCAAGTTAGAAACCTTATTTTCTAGTTCGTTCCACTTATTATCAATTCTGTATGCTTAAAAATAGTTTTCCTTTTAGCTCGTATGATCTAAAACAATCAACCATTTACCCCCTATTCTTTTAAACCATAGGCTAAAATATCCTTCACTGGTTTTATTGGCAATTACCTTCCATTTTCCTGTCACCAATGCATTCTCTTTATTTAGCAATTCTGTGGATACAATATCAAACACCAGTTCACCCATTTTTTCTTTGGTATCATAGTTTTTTTTGTAGTTATCAGTAACAGCCTGCCATCCATAACGCACACCATTTTTGCTTAAAAACCTAAGCTCTGGAGAGTTCCAATATCCTAGCATAAAGCTATCAATATCCCCTTTGTTCCAAGCAGCTTGTTGTTTTTTTAACACTTGCAAAATAGCTGCTTTGTCAGGGTTATGATGCTTTTGTGAAAAGGCAAAAGGAGTAGCTAATAACATACAAATGGCTATTATCAAAATACGAACATTGTTTTTCATAATTTCTTTTATTTAAACAATAATAGTTTTTTTATACAAGCAAATAAAATGTAGATAAACAATGCTGCAACTATTTGAGGAATGTTTTATGATTGAAGAAATATTTAAAACCTAAGTTATGATAATATACAATGTAACCATAAATGTTGAGGACGAGATTGCTACTGATTGGCTTCAATGGATGAAAGAAACCCACTTGCCAGATGTGATGAAAACAGGCATGTTTGAATACTATAAATTTTTGAAACTGCACACCCGCCAAGAAGATGAAGTTGGTCAAACCTTTGCTGTACAATACTATGCGAGCCATATGGACAATTACGAAAAGTATGTAAATGAATACGCTCCTGCGCTTAAAGCCGACTCTTTTAACAGATGGGGAAATAAGTTTATTGCTTTCCGCACCTTGCTTGAGGAGTTGGATTGAGTGTAATAATAGATAATAAACCCGCTTGTATTGATAAGTATTAACCCTACATCCGCTTGTGATTGACAAAAATCAAAGATACTTATACATATTTGCGCATATAACTATAAATCATGGATTGGTTACTTGTTTTAAAAATTCTATTAGGAATCGTTGAGTTTCCTTTGGTCTATTATTTAATAATTCCTTTTGTTTTGGCTGCTTCATTGTGGACTATGAAGCATTTCAAGGAAGAAGAATTTATTACTGGTTTCAGCGGTAAGCTTTATGATTTTGCTGTAGTTGCCACTGCCCATCAGCAAGGCCTTTTTATCGAACCTTTGGTTGATTCGTTGAGAAAGCAAACGTATAAAAATTTTGTATTGTATGTAATTTGTGACGATGTGAAAGAAGACTTCTCTCACCTTGAGTCTGATTTCGTCAAAATTATTTATCCAAATCCACCCCTGCATGCCAAAACAAAATCAATAGGCTTGGCCATTGATAGCTTTATCAGAAAGCATGATAATATTATTGTTTTAGATGCCGATAACTTGATGCACCCTCGCTATCTTGAAGTAATGAACTATTACTTTAACAAAGGATATAAATGTGTGCAAGGAAGAATTAAAGCCAAAAACTTGAATACATCTGCTGCTCGAATGGATGCCGCTAATGAAATTTATTATAGCTTTATTGATAAATACAGTAGGGGTAAAGTAGGTCTTTCTTCTGCTATGTGGGGCCTTGGTTTTGCAATAGATTTAGAGGTTTTCAAGAAAATAAATTTTGATCATTATTTCTCTGGTTTTGACAAAAAACTTCAATCAGAAGTGATTCTATTGGTTGATAAAGTAGCTTATGCAAACTTTGCCATCATATATGATGAAAAAACTTCAGATAAAGCTGATTTGGTAACCCAAAGAGCCAAGTGGTTGTTTGGTTATTTTAAATATTGCAAATTAGGTATGAAGGCTTTAAAACGAGGTATATTCTACCTAGATTTTGATAGATTTAACTATGGCTTAAACCACATGCGACCGCCTTTGGTACTTTTATTTCCAGCCAGTTTATTTTTTTTAACCATCAATTTCTTTTTATCACCGGTTTTGTTTTGGTCATTATTAGTATCAATGATAATATTCCTCATTGCATTCTTAATGATACAAGTGCGATATGGTTATGATGACAGTGTATGGAAAACGCTACCACAATTGCCAATCTTTATGGTGCTTCAATTGTTTGCTTTGTTCCGCACCAAGAAAGCAAAACGTCATACCCATACCAAACATACGCAAGCAGTTAATTTGGATGAGGTGATAAATATGTACAACGAATAAGATGGCACATTTAGCTAAGAAATTACTCTTAAACGCCTGCTCTCTTTTTCCCGTTAAACCCTTGTTACAACTTAACAAAGGAAACACCTTGTTCATACCCATTTACCATGCCATTACCGATGAAAAGCTATCGCATTTGGAGCACCTCATGCCTTATGGATCAAAAACTCCCAAGCAGTTTGAAAATGACTTAGACCATCTATTGAAACATCTTAAACCTATAAGCTTAGATACCTTATATGATTGTGTGGTTAATAAAAAAGCCATACCTGAAAATTCCTTTATAGTTACTTTTGATGATGGTTTGAGACAAGTGTATGAGAATGCCATGCCTATTTTACTCCGTAAAGGTGTGCCCGCAGTTTTCTTTATTAATACTTCGGTTATTGATAATCAAGATTTGCTTTTCAGATATAAAAGCAGTTTGATTGTTGAACAAGTTTTGAGTTTTCAAAAAAGCGGTAAATCTTTGGATGCTGCAATGGCTGTGTTGAAGCAAAACAATGCTATTTTTGATGGTAATATTGTTTTTGCAGTTATGAAAATTAGCTACAAGCAAAGCCATGTTTTGGATAGTTTGGCTTCAGTTTTAGATTTGTCATGGGTTGACTACTTAGCAAAAGAGAA
Source organism: Chitinophaga pinensis (assembly GCA_945870425.1). GTDB lineage: Bacteria > Bacteroidota > Bacteroidia > UKL13-3 > UKL13-3 > RGVD01. The sequence continues at coordinate 16,290 of CAMBSD010000008.1, forward strand.
ACCATATATGACAAGTGCCCAATTGCAAGATTTAAAAGCCAAAGGATTTTACTTGGGTGGTCACACTGTCCATCATCCTGAATTATGGAAACTAAGCAACGAGGAGGCGGTTTCAGAAACATACAGATCTGCTAAGTTTATCATGGACACTTATGGATTACCTTTTAGTAGTTTTGCTTTTCCATTCACGGATGTGCAAATAAAAAATCAATTTTTTGAAGGGGTGCAACAAGCAGGAGGAATAGATTTGATGTTTGGCTCTCAGAAACTAAAAAGAGATATTCAACCCAATACCCTACAAAGGTTTGATGGCGATAACAGTTTGATAGAAATGGATGTTTATATCAAAGCATTATTGGCATTTCAATGGGTGAATAAACTTAGAGGCAAAACAATTTTTACAAGATCATAATCACAAATTCACCAAACAAATTTATCATTACAACATGAAAAGAACGATATTTTATTCTTCGCTTTTCTTGATCATGTTATCTCTTCTAACCGCTTGTAAAAGTAGCTCAGGAAATAACTCGGACAGAAAACATGCTTTCTATTTTTGGACGGGTAATTTTATTTTTAATTCAACCGATTCCTTAAATTTAGCCAAAACCGATACCGAAAAGATTTATGTAAAACTCTTCGAAGTGGTGTTTGAAGATGGTAAGCCACAACCTTCTTCGGCTGTTTATTTCAACGATCCTGTTCCATTTCATTTAGAAATGGTGCCCACGGTTTTTATTACCAATGAAACTTTCAAAGGTATTGATAGCACAGGTATTGATACACTTAGTCAAAATGTATTTTTGCGATTGAAATTGCAATTAACAGGTATGAAGTTGTGGAACAAAACAGAGGAGATTCAGTTTGACTGCGATTGGAATGAGTCTACAAGGGATAAGTATTTTTATTTTTTAAAGTTGATGAAAAATAAGATGAATAAAATTACCCTTTCATGCACCATCCGATTATACCAATATAAATATTATAAGAAAGCTGGTGTTCCCCCTGTTGACAAGGGTTTGCTGATGTGCTATAATGTGAATGATTTAAGAAATCCTAATAATGAAAACTCTATTTTCAATAAAACCGATGTGATGAGTTATGTGAAAGATATTTCATACCCATTGAATTTTGATTTGGCTCTTCCTGTTTTCAGTTGGGCTGTAAGGTTTAGAGAAGGCTATTTTGATGGCTTGATGAACCAATTTACCAATGCATATATAAAATCAGATACATCCTTTGTGAAACTTGATAAAGAGAACACTTATAAGTGCTTACATGATGGATATTACAAAGATTTTTATGTCCAAAAAGATGAGGTAATCAAAATTGAAGAACCCAATATTGATGATGTGATAGAGGTGAAGAACTATCTTGCCAATACCAATCCTGATAAGATGAAAGACATCACCTTGTTTAGTTATAGCCAACAAACCATTGATAAATTAACTCATGAAAAGTTACTTGAAATATACCGTACTGATAAGTAGTATTTTATTACTTCTTTTGAGTAAAAAAATCGTTACTGCTTGTGCCGATTATTATGATTATTGGACTGAAAATACCTTAGGTGTTTTTCAACCCAATGCGGTTAACAACCATGAGAAAAATGAAATCTATTATTTGACAGCAAATTTTTTGAATGGCGATGTCAATAATAACAATGATGGCAAAGAGCTAGAAGCGGCCTTTAACCAAAGCGTTGAGGATTGGTATTTGCATTTGAATAAGGCTGTTCAACGCGAGGCCATCGCTAAGTTCTTGAATGTGTCAAAGGCATTACCTATTGATTTTGAATTGAAGCCTGACAATACCAATTTTATGGCTAGCTATTATGCTTCAGAGCCACTTGTTCAGTATTTGATTAAGCAGAATAGAATGGATGAACTTAATTATTTAATCATAGCCAAATGTACTGAAGCCCCTGAAACAAAAGAGGAAAATCCTTGGACAAGTTTCTATTACGATTATTATAATTTAAATGAATCAACAGGTGCTAAGATAGATTCGGTGCAGCTTGTTAGTGCTATTGGCAAAGCACTAAAAAATGCTAAGGATGAATTCTTCATTCAGCGTTATGCTTTTCAGTTGATGCGCTATTACAGATACAATGGTGGTTATACAAACACCATTGATTTATACAACCAGTATTTTGCCAATAAGCCTGATAGTTATTTGAGATATTGGGCCATGAATTATTTCTCGGATGCATTGGTGGCTACCGAGAAATATGCCGAAGCATCCTACTATGCTAGTATTTTGTTTGACAAAGCTGCTGAGAAAAACAAAAGAGCTTATAGCAAATTCGCTGGTTATGAGAAATTGGAAGATGTATTAAAGTTTTGCAAAAATGACCACGAACGTGCCATGGTGCATGTCATATCAGCCTTTAAGGCTTTTCGACCAAGTGTTTCTGTGTTGCATAACATATATAAACTTGATCCTGAAAATAGCTTTTTACAAGATTTGATAGTAAGAGAAATCAATAAGCTTGATGGCGATTTGTTGCCAGAGCAAAATACTTATTTTTCTTATGATTATGATGATGCAGAAAAAGCAGCTAAAGAAAAAGGAAGTAAGTCGTTGATTGATTTTGTTAAAACCTTGTATGATAAGAACGATGCACAAAGACCTTTTTATACGCTATGCATGGCGCATCTATCCTTGCTTTCTAAGAATTATGAAGCAACAAAAGGTTATTTGCAAGAAGTAAAAGGCAACAAAGATGTATGTTCGGCACAACAGCTTCAGTGGCTTATTACCCAAACTTTGCTCATGAGTCAAAATGAGGATTTGCGCACAGAAAATGGCAAAAATACCTTGGCAGAATGGTTAAGCAAATTGATAGAACAAAAGGCGGCTATCTACAATGAAGGGCGCACCATGGATGTGATGCATGCGGTTATTGCTAATAAATTTATTTCGCAATTGGACAATGCCCATGCCTACTTATTCAGGTTGCAATTGAGAGATGATTGGTATGTACAAAGATTCCTGAATGAAAGCATCAGGCCTGAAGACATTGATACCATATTGGCCATTATCGAAAAGCCTAGCAATCGTTTAGATGTTATGTTGATGGGCTATGTATCTATTGACAAGGCGATGTTAAACAAAGTGCAAGGTTCACTGTATATGCGCCAAAACAAACCTGAACTTGCCTTGCAGAGTTTTGCAAAATTGAACGAGCCTAAAATCAATATGAATTTGGATGCACTGCAAACCGAGCCTGATGGTCCTGCTTTCCATGTTTACAATTACACCGATACACCTTATAGTAAAAAGGCTTTACAGTATAGCAATTATGACTTTATAAACAATATTCTAAAGATAAAGGCCGATCTTAAAAACAACAGAGGCGACAAAGCAAGTAACTATTATAAATTGGCTAGCCTATACATGGAAATGAGTTTTTATGGCAGGGCTTATTCTATTCTGCAATATAATGGCAATTGGACTTGGTATGAATATGAAAACGTAGCTGAAGACAAGCAAAGAGGCACTTTTGCCGACCATTATTATGGTTGTTTGTGGGCATTGCCATACTACAGATTGGCTTTAAAACATAGTCATAATAAAGAGTTATCTGCCAAGTGTACCTATGCTTTATATAGAGCTAACCGCCATTGGCAGCGTTATGCCAAAAGCACATCTGAAAAAGACATAGACTACTTGTATCAATTGCATGATAAATACAAGAACACCGAGTACTATAAGATTAAGGAATGTTGGGGTTTAAGTGCCTATGTGGCTGAGTTAAGAAACCCTGGGGCTAAGAAGGAATAATAGGTTGAAGTAATATGTTGTGGTTTGGAGTTCCCTCCCAATCAGCACTCGCTCGCATCTTGCGAGTGAGGCTATTGATAAGCCTCTGGCTGGTAATTCAAATTACTTGATATTTATAAAAGGTCGAAACGCCTAATAAAAAAACACTCGCAAGATGCGAGCGTTTTCAAAATCTAAATAAAAAGATAGACACGCAAGAAGAATCTACCTACTGTAATTTGGAGCTTCTTTTGTAATGGTTACATCATGTGCATGGCTTTCTTTAGAGCCCGCAGGTGTTATCTTGATAAACTTGGCTTTTTGCAAGCTTTCAATATCAGGAGCACCGCAATAACCCATACCTGCGCGCAATCCACCCACAAACTGGTATACCACTTCTTTTAATGTTCCTTTGTATGGCACAATACCTACAATACCTTCAGGCACTAATTTAGAAATTTCATCTTCGGCATCTTGGAAGTAACGGTCTTTGCTGCCTTCTTTCATGGCTTCAATACTACCCATGCCTCGGTAAGATTTAAATTTACGTCCCTCATAAATAATTGTTTCGCCCAAACTCTCTTCAACACCTGCAAAAATAGAACCTGACATCACAGTACTTGCGCCCGCTACCAATGCCTTCACAAGGTCGCCACTGTATCGAATACCACCATCTGCAATCACGGGAACACCTGAACCTTTTAGGGCCTTAGCCGCTTCATAAACAGCCGTTAATTGTGGTACTCCAATACCCGCAATGATACGAGTGGTACATATTGAACCCGGTCCTACGCCCACTTTCACACCATCAACACCCGCATCTAGCAAGGCCTTTGCTCCTTCTCCTGTGGCTACATTACCCGCAATGATATCAAGGTTGCTAAAGATGCTTTTCATACGTTTTACCTCTCCCAACACACCTTTGGAGTGCCCATGAGCGGTATCAATGATAACTACGTCCACACCCGCTTTCACCAAGGCTGAGATGCGCTCTTCGGTATCAGCGGTAACACCCACAGCAGCACCCACGATAAGTCTTCCGTGCTTGTCTTTGCAAGCATTAGGGTGAGCTTTTATTTTAAGAATATCCTTATAAGTGATTAACCCTTTTAGCTTGCCGTCTTTATCAACTACAGGAAGCTTTTCGATTTTATATTGTTGTAAGATGGTTTCAGCCTGTGTTAGGCTTGTTCCTTCAGGAGCAGTAATCAAATTTTTTGAAGTCATTACCTCACTCACTTTGCGACCCATGGCTTTTTCAAAACGTAAATCTCTATTGGTTAATACACCCACCAAAATACCATTTTCATTTATAATAGGAATGCCACCAATTTTGTTTTCGCTCATCAGTTTATGAGCATCTTTTAAGGTAGCATTTTCATGAAGGGTTACGGGGTCAAGTATCATTCCGCTTTCGCTTCTTTTTACCCGTCTTACCTCGCTAGCTTGTCTTTCGATACTCATATTCTTATGTAGAATACCAATTCCACCTTCTTGTGCCAATGCAATCGCCAACCTCGATTCTGTAACAGTATCCATAGCTGCAGATAGCATAGGAATGTTAATGCGAATGTTTCGAGTCAGTAAAGTTGATGTAATTACATCGCGAGGAAGGATTTCTGAAAAAGAAGGAAGAACCAATACGTCATCGTATGTAAGGCCTTCACCAAAGAATTTATTGTTGTCGTGTATCATGGCAAATAATTGCTTCTATTATTTGCGGTGCAAAAGTAGCCGAAATTTGCGGATTACAAGATTTTTTTAGAAAATCTGATAAATTTATTTTGATTATTTGGCAAATGTTAAATCCGGATTTTTTTAGCTAAAAGATTATAAAACCAATTCTTATAGGATTCTTTAATAGAGATTTTTTCGAAGATATTCTAGTTTTTTGTATTGCTTATTTATTTAAAAATTATCCATTATTATTACCATTTTTGCAAGCGTGATTAACAAAATACAATTTAAAGATGTGAACCTTATTGGTTTATCTATAATTACATTTATCAGTTATATAGTAGGCTTTTTTATAACTCTTATTGATATAGATGCGACCCAATATGCTGCTATTTCAAAGGAAATGGTATTAAATGGAAGCCTGTTGGAGGTGTTTTATAGAGGTAACGATTATTTAGATAAGCCGCCAATGTTATTTTGGACGTCAGCCATTTCTTTCAAAATATTTGGAATTAACCACTTTGCATATCGATTGCCTTCATTTTTAATTTCCTTATTAGGGATTTATTCGGTGTATAGATTTTGTATAATATTCTACAACAAACAAATCGCAATGAGTGCGATTTTGATCACTGCCAATTGTCAAGCATTTTATCTAATGCACCATGATGTAAGAACAGACTGTATGCTCACTGGTTTTGTAATGTTTTCGTTTTGGCAAATGGCAGCCTACATGAGCACAAAAAAGTGGAAACATTTGGTGTTTTTTTCATTTGCAGTAGCTTTTGCTATGATGACGAAAGGACCCATAGGGCTTATGATCATTATTATTGCTTTTGGCTCTCAATTTATAATTACGCGGAGTTGGCATTACATTTTCAATTGGCATTATCTGATAGCAATTGGAATTATTGCTTTGCTACTTTTCCCTATGAGCTGGGGTTTATACCATCAGTTTGATTTGCATCCTGAAAAGTTTGTATATGGCTTGCAAGGTCCTTCGGGATTGAGATTTTTCTATTGGACACAAAGTTTTGGAAGGATAACGGGTGAGAGTAATTGGAGTAATAATCCCGATACTTTTTTCTTGGTTCATAGCTTTTTGTGGAGTTTTTTACCTTGGAGTTTGTTGTTTGTTCCTGCTTTAGTTTGGGCTTTAAAAATTGCTTTCCAAAATATCAAAGATAGGATTTACACGAATGAGCATATAAGTTTATTCGGTTTTGTTTTAGTGTTTGTTTTCATGTCGTTATCAAGCTATCAGTTGCCACATTATACTTTTGTTATTCATCCGCTGGCAGCTATTATGCTTGCCCGATATATGTCTCACTTGAAAGAGGCTAAGCAAAACAAAGTGTTTTTGGGCATTATTATTTTTACACTTTTGTTGTTAATTGCAGTTGCCCTTTACCTTTCTTGTTATGCATTTAAGCAACATATCATGCTTTGCCTTTGTATTTTACTGTTAACTTGTATAGGTTTATTCTTTATATTTAGTAATAAAAATCTAATACCTTTCAATAAAGTTTTATTTGCAGGAGCTTTCGGGATGGCATGTGTAAATCTAATCCTGAATGCCAGTGTTTATCCACAAATATTAAAGTATCAAGCTTATTCTGAAATAGCATTTGATATTAACGACACAGATAAAAATGAACAAGGAAGATTGATAGTTTTTGACAAAGATTATTGGTGTTCGTTAGATTTTTATTTGAATCATAATATCATTTTTTCAACCAATCAAAGTAGTTTAGATTCTCTATCAAAAGGCGAAAACACTTGGATACTTACTGACACCAGTCATTACAACCAAATAAAAGATTTGTTTCATTTCAAAAACGAGAAGATCTATTATCACTATCCCGTTTCTAATTTATCAATTGATTTTATTAATCCTGAAACGAGACCTCAAACATTGAGTCCATTTGTACTTGCTAAGTTTTAAATAGTATTATTATTGAGTAAAAAGGATTGTGAGATTAATACTATTTAATAATGTTTGTTTTGGGAAACAGAAGATTGTAAATAATAAATGAGCATTAATAACTTTCAAGGTAAATATGAGATACCTCTCATTGTTTTTGATGCAAAGTTAGAAAAAGGATTTGAGGCACTTCCTGATTTAAAAGTTAAGGCATCAAATTGATATTTGAATAGTCAATAATAATGAAATTCGAAGCGCCTGAACATAGCAGAAGAATTATTACTAATTGAAGGACACGCGATAAACCTTAATAAAAGCAATAGCATCTATTAGCTGAAGCTTCTGTTCTTCATCCATGTTGCTTTTGTGAATGTGATGTTCGCATTTTTATCTGTAATTAAATGGATTGAATATATTTGTTGATGAAGAAAGCCAAAATTGGCTTAATAAAAAAGCTTTTGCAAACTTCTTAGCTATTGCTTTGTTAATTTCATTATGAAAACAGTTTACTTCATCACAATCGCCTTGGTTGCCTTGGTTTTTCTTTCCTTTAAAGCAGCACCCTTGTTCTTGTCAAAAGTGCCACAACAATCTTATACAGTGCTAGGGAGTCAAAACCAAGTGGAGTTTCGCTATTATCCATCTGCTGTCATGGCTTCTGTCATAACACCTGATACCACCTATGATAAGGCAGCCAGCAAAAGTTTTAGGACTTTGGCAGGGTATATTTTTGGTGGTAATCAATCAAATGAAAAGATTGCCATGACTGCGCCCGTTCGCATGGACATGAGCCCAGATAAAACAACCATGAGCTTTGTTATGCCCGAGGGTTATACTTTAAGTAATTTACCAAAACCTCAGTCGAGTCAAGTAATATTGAGTGTTTCGGCCTCTGAGTATGTGGCAGTGATTCGTTTTGGTGGTTGGGCGTCCGATACTAAAATTGCAGCCATGCGTGTGGAATTAAGTGATTGTTTGGCTCTGCTGCGCATTCCACATCAAAACAACTTTCGCTACTTGGGTTACAATGCACCTTGGGATGTAGTAAACAGACGTAACGAAATTGTAGTAGGTATAGATTCTATCTCGGTTCCAAAGGCACAATAATACCTGTTTGAAGAGGAACAATACCTGGGGTTTATTTCTAAATCAAGCGTGTTTACTAGTTACCGCAATAAGTTACAAAAAACTACGATTGGTTATATTGTTTTACATAGTAAATTTTAAAACATTTTAAGCATCGGTATCTCTTCAGGTTTCTCATCGTTTGAATGAATGAAAAAAAGGAACTCTTTTGAAGTCTGTCTCTATCTGTTGATTGACATTTGGGACAAATGGGTTTGTTAACTACCCTCCATTTAAAAAGAAAATAAAACAGCAATAAGGCTGCAGAAAGCAGCATGATGTAGATGATTTGATCTTCAATATTTAGTGGATGCATTTGATACAAAACTAAATATTCCACAAAAAAAAAAACACACTAGCTATAGGGATACACGTTATATTTCTGTTAAGTAATTAATACAAAAGCAAGGCTTACTCCAAGTTTTTTAGTACTTCTGCCTTTTCAATAAAACCCGTATTAGACCATGTTAACGATTTGTTTTTGTATACTTGAAGCGTAGGTAAAGCATCAATATGCATTTCTTTGCAAAGAGCTTGGTTATCATCTGCATTGATTCTTACCACCACCACTTTGTCTGCCATGTCTTTGGTTATTTCATCCAAATAAGGTTTCATCTTTTTGCAAGGGCCGCACCAATCAGCATAAAAATCTATCAGCACTATTTTGTCTGTTTGTAACAATGCATCAAACTGTACTTTGCTCATACCTGTTGAAGCGTTAGCCATTTCAGTGGTTTCAGGCAAATTAGCACCTCTCCATTTCATAATACCACCATTCAATTCATAAACGGTTTTGAACCCAGAGGCTCTTAGTTTACTGGCAGCAGCAGAGCTTCTACCTCCACTTAAGCAATAAACCAAAACAGGTTTTACTTTATCAAATGATGCCACTTGCTTGTCAAGGATATCTTCATACCAATCAAAATTTTTGGCATTTTGAATATGTCCTTTACTAAATTCATCTGCTGTTCGCACATCTATAATGGGTGCATCAGGCAATTCTTTTATCTTTTGCGCAAACTCTTCAGCTGATAAATTGGTTTTACCGTTTTGTGTTTGTCCATTGCTACAGCTGTATAAAAAAGCGGCTATGGTGATGAAGGTAATAGATAATACTTTTGTCATTTAGTTTGTATACTGTTTAATAATTTGTTCAAGCTTATTTGCCATCACCACTCCAGACTGTCGCCATACTACCTCACCATTTTTGAAAAGGATAAGTGTAGGCACACCTTGAATTTGATAAGCACTAGCCACATGAGGATTTTTGTCTACATCAATTTTTATGATGCTAGAACTTTCACCCACCTTGGATTTTAGATCTTCAAGAATAGGTTTCATGGTTTTACATGGGCCACACCATTCAGCAAAAAAGTCTACTAATGTAGGCTTTTCACTTTTAATTAAATCAGAAAATTTTGCGTTCATCTTACTTTTTTTTTACTTCTTCAAAATCAACATCAATGGTATCTTCCGAAGGCTTTTGTGAATTAGACATTTTCCTAACCCCACCAAAACATGAACCTGAAGCACAGCCAAAAGCAAATAAACCCATCGAAGCAAAATAACCGCCAAAAACAACACCCATCATTTGCTTCGCCATTAGCGATTGAACCATTATGACTATTCCCATCAGCAGGTAAAGACCTCTAGTAAAAGTCCATCCTGTCATTACTCTTTCTTTCATCTTTTATAATTTGTTCTGTAAACTGCTCCAACCACCACCATTGTATACTTGGGTATAACCATTTGATTTTAAAATGCCTTTTGCAGAAGCACTTCTCATACCTGAAGCACAACAGGTGATAATGGGTTTATTCTTATCTTTAAGCTTACTTAAATTGTTGCTAAGCGTATCAACTGAAATATTGATTGAACCTTTGATATGGCCACCTGCATATTCGCCTTTGCTTCTTACATCTAATACAATGGCACCTTCTTTAACCAATTGGGCATAATCCACTTTGGGCCCCATTCCTAATAATTCTTTTAATGCTGCTATCATGTTTTATTTTAGTTGCTTAATGATTGATAATAATTTACGTCAAACCAAGAACCACCATTTAAGCATTCAATTCCTTGGTGACTTAAGTAGTTTGTTGCTTGTGTGCTTCTACCACCCGATGCGCAGCATAATACCAATGGCTGTTCAAAGCTTTTCAACTCATCCAATCTATTTGGTATTTCTTGCAAAGGTATGTTAATTGATCCATTTACATTACCACCCATGTATTCTCTAGGAGTGCGCACCAATGATTATGTATTTCATTCTTCTCTAATTATGATGCAAAACTAAAACTGGAAGAAATAGAAAACGGTAACAAATGTCACATATTGGCGATAGCTCCAATAAATCATTTTATGGATAGTCAAGATAAAACATTCCTCACTAAACCCTTTTCCCTATACCCTATTGTCTAATTAGTGTAGTATGATTTTATTTCTACCCAGTGTTACCAAGCCTTCTTGTTCCATTTGTTTAAGTAGTCTAGAAACGACAACACGGGCTGTACCAAGCTCATTGGCTATATGTTCGTGAGTAATAACAAGGGTATTGTTATCGTTGATTTGGCATTTCTTCTTGATAAAATCGAGCAGGCGTTCATCTAATTTTTTAAAGGCGATGGCATTCACTACATCAAGTAGTTCTTCAAATCTTTTGTGGTATAACCTAAAAATATAATCAAGCCATTCAGGGTAATCTTTAATAAGTAAGTTCACCTTGTCAATAGGCACAAAAAGGATTTCAGTAGGCTCTTCAGCAATGGCTTTTACCTTGCTGGTATCATGGTGCATACCCCCTAAAAAGGACATAATACAGCTTTCGCCTGCTTTGATATAATACAATAGAATTTCTCTGTCGTCATCATCGGTACGCATCACTCTGATGCTACCGCTCATCACTATGGGAATTGCCTTGATATAGGCATTTTCATTCAGTATCACATCTCCTTCAGCAAAGGTTTTAGTAAAGCCATAATCTATAAGCTTTTCGTTTATCTCAGGGGTATACTTAAACTCTAATATCTTATCCAATTCCATAAGGCGAATATAAAGGTAATGCTAAAGTAGTAGTAATAAATCTGCGTCTGGCAATTAGCATTTTTCAAATACCAATGCCACACCCTGACCCACACCAATACACATCGTAGCAAGACCATAGCGAACATTGCGTTTTTGCATTTCGTGTATCAAGGTAGTTGAAATCCTTGCACCACTGCCTCCTAGCGGATGACCAATGGCTATAGCGCCTCCATTTACATTTATAATGCTTGGGTCTATGGCTAAGTCGCGCATACAAGCAATACTTTGACTGGCAAAAGCTTCATTCAATTCAACCAAACCTAAATCGCTGGCTTTTAAACCTGCGCGTTTAAGGGCTTTCTGTGAGGCTGGCACAGGACCAATACCCATGATAGCGGGGTCAACACCTGCTACACCTCTACTTACCACACGGGCTAGTGGTGTTAAGTTATATTTTTTCAAAGCATCTTCACTTACCAACATCAGTGCAGCTGCACCATCATTGATACCGCTTGAATTTCCTGCTGTTACGGAACCCTCTTTTTTGAAAGCGGGTTTTAGTTTAGATAAGTCTTCCATGCTCGACATGCGAGGATGCTCGTCTTTATTGAAAATAATAGGATCCCCTTTCTTTTGAGGAATATGAACAGGTACTATTTCGTTTGAGAATTTTCCAGCAGCATGAGCCGCTTGGTATTTTTCTTGCGATTGAAAAGCAAATGTATCTTGCTCTTCACGGCTAATGTTCCACCTTTCAGCAACGTTTTCAGCTGTTTCTCCCATGGCATAAGGGTGATACATAGCTGCCAATTTTTTATTTGTAAAACGCCATCCAATGGTGGTATCATAAATTTCAGGTGTGCGGCTATAAGCTGTTTCGGCTTTTGCCATTACAAAAGGGGCTCGGGTCATGCTCTCAGTTCCTCCCGATATGTATATCTCTCCATCACCACATTGAATGGCTCTGCTTGCATCCACAATGCTTTGTAGGCCAGAGGCACACAAGCGGTTTACGGTATTTCCACCAACAGAAATAGGCAAACCTGCAAGCAATGCCGACATACGTGCTACGTTTCTATTGTCTTCGCCTGCTTGGTTAGCGGCACCAAAAATCACATCTTCAATTTCGTTTACATCCAAATTAGGATTTCTATCTATCAATGCTTTAATGACGATGGCACCCAAATCATCAGGACGAACAGAACTGAGGGTTCCTGAGAATTTACCAACTGCCGTGCGCACCGCGTCAACTATATATACTTGCTTCATGATTGTTATAATTTGCTCGGCAAATGTGGGGTTTTTAAATCAAATATTGAAAAGAAATGTGGGTGGATAGTATAACCACATAGGCACATAGGAAATGCCATACAAATGATATGGAGAATTATTTGCTTGCGGCTAATATTATGATTGGTGTGGCTGCGCTATACACCTAACATAGGCAAAACCCCAAGGTTTGAGTATATGTAATTCACTTTGCGTTTGAAAAAGATTAGAATGTTCTCACAAATACAATAAAATACGCTTTTAAGGTATAAATAAAATCATCATCATCATGTTTGATTCTATCCCAAATCCTAATTACACAAATCTCAGTAAAACCTTATAATACATACTAGGGTCTTATAGCAACAATACCATTGTTCGAATTGATATCCAAAATCGGATAGTCGTTAAAATCAACTGAAGCATCCCCGTTCAAATCTGTTGGCAAATAACCTATATCACCATTGTTGCTTCCAATATCTAATGGAGGATAATCATTGAAATCAACAGACCCATCTTGGTTTATATCACCATTAAATATTAGAAATACCCCAGCACCATTGTTTTTTAGATTATCTCCTAACGCTTTGTTTTGTGCATTCGTAAAATTGTAAACAATAGCATTATCTAACATCACTGGATTAGCCGACCAAGTCTCAATGCTTCCTCTATGGGTTACACCAATTGATAAACGGGTATTCGCAATATAATAAGGTATTATAATTTCGCAAAAGCCAGCTGTGTCAATGATTTTTTTTGATGAATAAATAGCACTTTGTGAACTGCTATCATAAAAAAGTATATGTATACTGTCGCATAGATTTAATGGACTTATTCCATCTACATTGTTTAATACACTTCTCAGTTTTCCATTTTCATAGTAGTCTTCAAAGTATATTTTCATTCGAACTTTCACATCTACATATACCGTAACACTGTCCATGCATGAATTGATTCCATTGCTTACAGTGCAATAATAATTGGTGGTTTTTGTTGGACTAACAATATTGTTTTTTGTATTTGTGCCATTGCTCCAAACAAAAGTTAATGGGCTTGATAGAACTCCGGTAGGAGAGGGGTTTATGCTGATGATACTTCCTGCCACAATATTGGTATCAGGGTTATTAATGCCCACATTTATCATGCTCAGCAAAACACTATCTGTAGCAGAACATTTGCCATTACTAACCGTAACTTTATACCAACCCGATTGAATAGGATTAATTATTTGCGAGGCAGAGCCGGTGTTCCATAGATAACTGCTGTATCCATTACCTGCATTTAATTGATAAGAGCTTCCACATACCCGCAATGTATCAGCAAAAGCATTATAGGGCAATGGGCTAATAGTTAAGTTAAGTGTTACGATGCTATCGCAACCCCATTTAGCAGCACCAAAAAGGGTTTTGTTATAGGAACCACTGCTGCTATAAGTTAAGCCATTCCATGTATAAGCTGAGCATGAAGTAACATTGATACTTGATGCGCCTTGAGGGCAAACCGCAGTTACTTGCACATTATCTAAAGATATTTTAGGTCTTGATCCCGTAGTTCCACCCACTCCATTGTAGCAATAAAACCTTAACCTACATGTGGATACATTATGAAAAGAGTTTGGTAGTTTTACTCTGATATTGGCGCTTCCGGCTACATTGTTTGTGGCAGTATAAGGCAAATTATTTCCGGTTAATTCCGTAAAATTAATTCCATCTATAGATGCAAATACTTTTAGCACTTCGGCTCTGTTTCCAGTGCTGTTGATCACTGTAGCTACATCAAAAAATAAACTGTCTGCATTTCTATTGGTATAATCAAGTAATAAATCTATGGCACAGGCAGTGGTATTGTTTGTACTATTAGTGCTAAGCAAAACAATAGTTCCTGCTACATTTCCACTCAAACTTCCTCTTTGCACCCCCGAGGCCGATGAAGAGGTTTGAAAGCTGCTTGTGGCCGTTGTAATTGCTGTTGCATTAGGAATGGTTCCTGCTCCTGTTGCCACGCCTGTCCATCTTCCTGCTCCAAGTCCAGCTGCAAATCCATTGGTCCAATTAGCAATGTCTGTAAAGTTTTCAGTATAGCTTAGGTTACTTCTGTATCGCATCTTTACCGGCCCTGTCTCACTAATAGTAATAAGGCTTCCTGCGTTTGCAGGGTTGTTACCAGTTACACTTGTAGTACCACTAAAAGTAAAACTACTAAAGGGTACAGTTGCCATGCCAAGTGTATTGCTTGGTGTGGCGGCAATGGCAATATCTGCAGTTAATAAAATATACCATGTACCAATACTTAAGGATTGAGATAATCCCGAAACCGAAACGGTTCCTCCTGAGCTAACTACGGCTTGTGAACTGCCCAATTGCGTTGCCCCCGACAAAGTATTGGCATTGTTTATCCAAAATTTAAAACCATTGCTTTGTATATCCGCTGGTGTATAGCTTCCCGCTGTTGTTAAACTTATACTTGTAAGTGTGGCAATTTCTAATGAATCTACTAATTGAATACTCCCTATTATTGTATTGGGATTATTGGTTGAAACAATTGTATTTCCTATGCTTGCAGTGGATATACCCACCGTAGGTGATTGAATGGCATAGTTCTTACAAAGGGTGTCATTTGTGGGTATGGTATCACCTGATGTTTTTACCCAAGTACACAGTTTATAACTACCCAAACCATTTATATTTAATGGGCTTGCAAAGGTGTATGTATAGAGTGAGGTTGTATCTATATTCAAACCAGTAAGCGAAACACTTACAGCGGCATTGTTATTCAATCTATAAGAAAACGTGGCTGTATCTATTTTACGTGTGCCTGTGTTTTTGATACGAATCGCAACTGTATCAAGACCATTAACTAAGGTTTGTGGTTTTACAATTGCATCTAATTTTAGGTCTTTGTATTTTGCTGCAGTTATTGTTGGAGTTACACTGTCTTTTATAGCAAGCCATATAGTAGCATTCATAATTAATTTTTGGTGATTGCCTCCGGCATCACCTAGCCAACCATCATATAACACATCGCCATTATCGCCACTTCCATCATCACATGGAGAGCTATCTCCAATGGCTGCTATTTTTCCTCTGCCATAGCGCGCATATGCAACCATCACATTGTTATTACCAAATGAAGAACCTGTATTATAAATTACACCCTTCACCGTTGTATTCACACTTGGGTTGATGGTCATGGTGGTACCATTGCTATATTTTACTTGCGTTACATTTCCCATAGGTCCATTTAATATGGAATCATTCGGAAGATTGCGAACATTGCTGCTCGTTACAGAAATATTAGCCAAGTTAAATGTCATACCAAATGGGTTGTTTTGAACGGAGTTATTGCCCATCAAATCATTGAGTATCTCGGGTGAATCGTATGAGTCGTTGTTTCTATCTGAAATGGTATGATCGGCAACCATAAAAAGTCCTCCACCATTTTGAACGAAATTAATGATGGCTGTTTTTTCGACAGCCGTAAACATGATATTAGGTTCACACAAAATAAATACTTTGTAATTGCTTAAGTCTTGTGGGTTAGATGTATTGCCATAAGTAATGGCGCCATTGTAGGGAAGTGATTCAACGTAGTATCCCTTTTTAACACAATCTATACCCCAAGCGGAAAGCCCGCCTTTCCAATAGCTTTGAGGGGTGCTAGCTGTTATTCCTGATTGTGCAGGCGTGGGTATGCGTTGGGCATTGCCTTCGCTGCCTCCAAGGCTCGCACCCGGATTCCACCTTAGGTTATTCAAATCTTCATCAATCACCCAATCAGCATTACCGGCTGTTTCAGCTTTGGTAGCATCAAACAAAATTTTTATGCTTTGTGCTGGCAAATACCATGAACAAAAACATAAAACAAACAAAAACACGCACTTCTTCATTAGCTATCAAAAATACAAATATTTGGTTAATTCTTAACGCCCCTTCTGCTGATTTAGCAAGAGGCTATTCAGAGAAAGGCGAAAGACGGATATTGAAAGTACTGTACCTATTTTTTTATTTACTAATTGATTGGTGAGAATTCTCTTGTTCTATTTATTGTAACATTATTTATTACTATAGAATTGATATGGTATCACCGTTCACTGCGTTACTTCCTGTAACCTCATAAATAAAATTTGGATTCCATCTGACTTTAACAAAATATTTATTTTATTTTTTGAGAGCGTTTTTGCTAATGGGCTTATAAAGTTTTGAATCTATAATTTATTGGTGATTTGTCAATATGAACTTCCATATTTGAATATGTTGTCTGCAATTTATACTCCTTGGATGAGTATGGGGCTGTTATATTTTTAGCCAATTCCAACATTTTTTCATATTATCGTGGGTTAAGAAATGGAAATTTTAAGTTATAAATTTACGCTTATCAACTTGATAGATGTGCTGTTGGTGCTGGTGCTATCATGGCAACTTTTTAAGCGCCTAAAAGGCAGTTTAGCCTTTAACATCCTCATAGGGCTTATTACCATTTATATATTTTGGTTGTTGGTAAAATACTTCGAAATGCCTTTGCTTGAAAAGATTTTGGGGCAATTTACTCAAGTAGGTATTATCGCAGTTCTAATCGTTTTTCAACAAGAAATTCGGAAATTCTTACTCATTATAGGTCGTACTTCATTTTTGGCAGAGAATAAAAACTGGTGGAATATTTTTCCTTGGAAATGGAAGATTGAAGAAAGTTTTTCAAACAACTACGAAGACATAGTGGATGCTTGCATAGCCTTGGCTGAAACGAATTCGGGGGCCATCATCGTATTACCAAAAACGAGCGAGATGCGAATGATTGCTGCCACAGGTGAGATTATTGAAGGTGAAGTAACAAAGCGCTTGCTCTTAGCTATTTTTAACAAAACCAGTCCTTTGCATGATGGTGCTGTCATTATTAGCAAAGGTAAAATTAAAGCTGCCAATTGTGTTCTTCCGGTAAGCGATAACCCTGACTTGCTTAATAAATATGGCCTTAGGCATTTATCGGCTATTGGTATTACCGAACAAACAGATGCGGTGGTTCTTGTAGTGAGTGAGGAGCGCGGTACCGTTTCATTTGTTAAAGAAGGAAAGATTACGGAAAACCTAAGAACAGACCACTTGGTAGAGTTGCTTAATGCAGAATTTGCCAAAGAAATGTTGAACATATAAAATTCATGTATTTTCATTGTTTGAATTAAGAGATTAAATTCAAAAAACTTTCCCACAAAATTTTATTAATCAAACAAATTTTTGAAATTTGCCATCATGGAGATTAAAGGAAAAGCAATTCAAATGTTGCCATTGGTTACAGGACAAGGTAAAAATGGCGAATGGCGCAAGCAAGAGTTTATTATTGAAACTGGCGACCAATACCCTAAAAAAATATGTTTAAGTCTTTGGGGTGATAAAATTACCCAAAACCCGTTTTCAATGGGTGAAGAAATAACAGTGTTTTTTGATGCTGAAAGTCGCGAATATAATGGACGATGGTTTACAGAATTAAAAGCTTGGAAAGTGCAAACTGGACAAGCTGCGGCACCTCCAAGAACAGCAAATCCATCACCTGCATCAAACCCAAATTTCGAGCCTGCTACATTTACTGAAGAATCGGCTTCTGATGATTTGCCGTTTTAAATGAAAATATCAAGCATAGTGGCGGCAGATGAATCGAATGGAATTGGAAAAAACAACCAATTGCTTTGTCACCTGCCTGCCGATCTAAAATATTTTAAAAACCTTACGACCCATCATGCCATATTGATGGGTCGTAAAACTTTTGAAAGTATAGGAAAACCTCTTCCTAATAGAACTAACATTATTATCTCGCGAAGTGAATTGAATATTGAAGGTACCTATTGTTTCAAGAGTATTGATGAAGGCATTTCTTTTGCCAAATCACAAAACGAATCAGAACTTTTTATCATTGGAGGAGATAGCATCTATAAGCAATCCATGGATATACTTGATGCTGTTTATCTCACCCGCATACACCATAGCTTTGATGCTGATGCTTTTTTTCCTGCTTTGCAAGAAGAGTATTGGCAATTAAATCAAAACGAGTTTCATGCTGCTGACGAGAAAAATAAATTTGATTTTTCTTTTCAGACATACAATCGAAAATAAATTCAATATTATCTCGTTTTTCGACTTTCAAAATTCTACTTTTGCGGCTCAAAAATTTCACACTTATGCAAGAAGCCCGCAATATTCAAAATGCCCTTATTTCTGTATTTTATAAAGATGGTTTAGAGCCTATCGTTGAACTACTTAGCAAAATGGGAGTTAATATCTACTCTACTGGAGGTACCCAAGATTTTATTGAAAAATTAGGTATTAAAGTAAACAGAGTAGAGGATTTAACTAATTATCCAAGCATACTAGGTGGCAGGGTTAAGACACTTCATCCAAAAGTTTTTGGAGGTATTTTGGCTAGACGAAGCAATACCCAAGACCAATCAGAAGTAAAAGAGTTTGAAATTCCATTTTTCGACCTAGTAATTGTTGACTTATATCCTTTTGAAGAGACTTTAAAATCTACAAACGAGGAATCAAAAATTATTGAAAAGATTGACATTGGTGGTGTATCACTAATTAGAGCTGCTGCCAAAAATTATAATGATGTTACCATTGTTTGTGACAAAAATGATTATGTCGAACTTCATAGCCTATTGAGCGCCCAAGAAGGAATTACCGATTTATCACAAAGAAGGGCTTTTGCTACAAAGGCATTTGAAGTGACTTCAAAATATGATACACTAATTCATCATTATTTTTCAACTGAGAATTCAAATCAAAAAACAGAAGCCATTCAATTGGGAGAGGCAGTTATATTGAGATATGGTGAAAACCCACATCAACAAGGATTTTTCCATGGCAACTTAAATGAGCTGTTGGAAAAATTGCATGGCAAGGAACTTTCATATAATAATTTGTTGGATATAGATGCTGCAGTTAATTTAATAGAAGACTTTACTGAGCCTACTGTTGCTATTATCAAGCATAATAATCCTTGTGGTTTATCCTCTCTCGACACCATTTCAAATGCGTGGAAAGATGCTTTGGCGGGAGACCCTGTTTCTGCTTTTGGTGGAGTTATTGTTTTAAACAAAACGGTGGATGAAGCTACTGCCTCTGAAATGGATAAAATATTTTTTGAAGTAGTAATTGCCCCTGATTATTCAGCCGAAGCATTAGCTATACTTCAAAACAAGAAGAACAGAATCATATTAAAGCTAAAAGGAAAATTACCTAAAACTCAATTGTACCGTTCTGTTCTTAATGGTTTGATTAAGCAAGATAAAGATTCGGTTATACTAAAGGCAAGCGACCTAAAACAAGTAACTGAGATGGCAGCTACTGAAAGCGAAATCAGCGACTTGTTATTTGCAGATATCATATGCAAACATGCCAAGTCAAACACCATTGTATTGGTTAAAAACAAGCAATTGGTTGGCATTGGTTGTGGACAAACCAGCCGTATAGATGCTTTGAAACAAGCTATTAGCAAAGCTAAAGGTTTTGAGTTCGATTTGAATGGCACTGTAATGAGCAGTGATGCATTCTTCCCATTCCCAGATTGTGTTGAAATAGCCAATAATGAAGGAATAAAGACAGTCATTCAACCAGGAGGTTCCATTAAAGATGATGCTTCTATTACTTATTGTAATGCAAACAAAATGACCATGTATTTTAGTGGTATCAGACATTTTAAACACTAAAAATTACTTGAATAAAAACGAAAAAAGGCTTCTCAAGAAGCCTTTTTGTGTCAATAATATTTAGCTATTAATTACCCATTTCGCTTACAAAATGTATTAGCATTAGGTGTAAATCATCTTTACTAAACTCATCACCAAACTCACTCATGGCAGCATCAATCATGTTTTCAGGAGTTGTTCTAAAGAAATCCATCACATAACCAATTGTTTCTTCATCAGCCAAGTCGTGTAGGTATCTTTTCAAATTTAGCTTGGTACCAGAATACACGATATTCTCAATCTCATTCAGCAATTCTTCTTTGCTCATATTCTGACTACGAGCTATATCATCTAAACCTATTTTTTTATCAATATTGGTGATGATGGCAATTTTCTTAGCCGATTTGTTTACCAAAGATTTGATGATAATATCGTTTGATTTCTCGATATTATTATCTTTAACATACTTGGCAATGGCTTCAACAAATGGCTTTCCGAATTTGCTTGCTTTACCCGGACTTACACCAGGTATTTTCTGCAATTCTTCCATATCTGTTGGGTAACGGAATGCCATTTCTTGTAAAGTTCCATCTTGGAAAATGATATAAGGAGGAAGATTCTTTTCTTTGGCAACCTTTTTCACCAAAACCTTTAAATCGTTGTATAAGTCCTCATCATACACATTCTCCACTTGAGAATTATCTTCATCATCATCGTAAAATTTCTCAAAAGTACGATCAATTGAAACTTCAATTTTGACAGGTTTCTTTAACCACTCTTCACCTTTTTCATTGACACTTAACAACCCATAATTTTCGATGTTTTTGGTTATATATCCATTCAGCAAAACAACCCTAACTACTGATTTCCAATAATTCTCATCCTTGTCTTTGCCTTTTCCAAATTGAGGAAGTGTTTCATGGCCACTTAATGTAACTTCATGTGATTTTTTACCTACGATAATCTCACAAATGGTTTTGATGATATGTTTTCCTTTAACAGCGTTGATAGTTTCCAATACCAATTTAGCTGCATCTGTTGCGTCCTCTTTTTCTTTCGGATGGCGGTGGTTATCACACATACCTTGGCATTTGTTTTCGTCAAACTCTTCCCCAAAATAATGTAATAAGAATTTACGTCTACATGCTGAGGTTTCAGCAAAGGCCTGTGTTTCAAAAATCAACAACTCGCCTATTTCTCTCTCGGCAACAGGTTTGTCTTTTAAAAATTTCTCTAATTTATCTACATCAGCAGGATTATAGTAAAGTACACACTCACCCTCTAATCCATCTCTACCTGCGCGACCAGTTTCTTGGTAGTACCCTTCAATACTTTTTGGAATATCGTAGTGAATAACAAAACGTACGTCTGGTTTGTCAATACCCATCCCAAATGCGATGGTAGCAACAATCACGTCAGCATCTTCCATCAAAAACTTATCTTGATGATCCGCTCTCACCTTGGCATCAAGACCCGCATGGTATGGTAATGCCTTAATTCCGTTGGCTACCAACATACTCGAAATTTCTTCTACCTTTTTACGGCTTAAGCAATAAATAATTCCAGATTTATGTTTTTTAGGTTTTATATAGGCAATGATATCCTTAATGGCATCACCTTTCTTTCCTTTTGACCTAACTTCGTAATATAGATTAGATCTATTGAATGAAGATTTATAGACCTTTGCGTCCAACATCTGTAAGTTTTTCTGAATATCTGCTTGCACCTTTGGTGTAGCAGTAGCAGTTAAGGCAATAACCGGAACATCTTCTATTTCCTTAATCATGGCTTTAATTCTGCGGTATTCAGGTCTAAAATCATGACCCCATTCTGAAATACAATGGGCTTCGTCAACAGCCACAAAAGAAATTTTAATTGATTTAAGGAAATCAATTGTTTCATCTTTTTTAAGTGTTTCAGGGGCTATATACAGCATTTTTGTGTGCCCAGCACTGATGTCATTTTTAACTTGGGCAATTTCGGTTTTATTTAATGATGAGTTTAAAAAATGAGCCACATTTTCATTTCCAAGTGATCTAATTTGATCTACTTGGTTCTTCATCAGAGCAATAAGGGGTGAAATGATAATTGCTGTACCTTGACTAATTAATGCAGGCAACTGGTAACACATAGATTTTCCACCACCAGTTGGCATAATAACAAAAATGTCTTGTCCTTCTAATAGATTGCGTATAATTTTCTCCTGTTCATCTTTAAACGAATCGAACCCAAAATACTCTTGGAGTGCCTTTTTTAGGTCTAAAACACCAATAGTAGGTACCTTAGGTTTTACAGCACGGCTTACTATTTCTGTTGGTTCAGCGATCACAACTTCCGTAGTAACAGACGTAGTAACTTTTACAGTTTTGGTAGACTTTGTTTCTTTTTTTTGCTTAACATCCTTCATATCAATACTTTTTCATAAAAAAAGGAATACGAATGTAGTGTATAAATACAGTTTTTAAAAATAAAGGTTTAGGTATTTATTTGCGGTACATAAGTTCAGTCAATAATAATACTTTGTTTGGTATTTTTTTGTTAAGATTGATAAAAATTATACATGGAAAAAAACAAGAATAATTATGCCATTATTATGGCCGGAGGAGTTGGTAGTAGGTTTTGGCCTGCAAGTAGAAGTCATTATCCAAAACAATTTATAGATATATTGGGAATTGGAAAATCACTATTACAACAAACATATGATAGGTTTTTAGAAAGTTTTTTACCAGAGAATATTTTTATTATAACAAATGTTGCTTATGTAAATTTGGTTAAAGAACAATTGCCAAATATGCCTGATAGTTGCATTCTTGGCGAACCAACTGCCAAAAACACTGCTGCTTGTATCGCATATACATGCGCTAAAATCTATAAGATTAATACCCATGCAATTTGTATTGTGGCGCCAAGCGACCATCTTATCTTAGACAGTCAGAAGTTCTTAGATTATGTTGAACTTGGAATGAATTATGCGCAAAAAAATCATGCTTTGGTAACTTTGGGTATTCGGCCAAGTAGACCCGATACAGGATATGGATATATACAATTCATAGAAAACGAACCAGTGCCTGGGATCCATAAAGTAAAAACCTTTACGGAAAAACCAAGTATCGAAATTGCCAAGATGTTTGTTGAAACGGGTGAGTTTTTATGGAATGCAGGCATTTTTATTTGGGGTGTTTCAAGTATTAGAAAAGCCTTTAAACAATATTTACCAGAGCAATATGATTTGTTTGATGAAAAGTTAGATTCGCTAAATACACCAGACGAAACTGAAACTGTAAGAAAATTCTATGAAGAATGTAAATCCATTTCAATTGACTATGGTATTATGGAAAAAGCTGATAATGTATTTGTTATTCCTAGCGAGTTTGGTTGGAGTGATTTAGGTACTTGGACTTCTTTATTCGATATTTCTAATAAGGATGAAAGTAATAATGCCATACAAGGTAAAAACATTTTTACCTACGAAGTTGAAAATTGCCTTATCAATAAATCCAAATCAGAAGATAATAAGGTATTGGTAGTAAAAGGTCTTAACAATATTATAGTGGTTGACACCCCTGATGCCTTAATTATTTGCGATAAAGAGAGGGAACAAGAGGTAAAACAAATCGTTACTGATTTGAAAATCAAGTTTAATGATAAATATACTTAAGCTCCTTTAAAACATGCATGCCCCATATCTTAATGTTGGTGATACCATTGCTATTGTAGCTACTGCAAGACATGTGGATCAAAACATCATTTTTCCTGCCGTGAAAATTTTTGAATCATGGGGATTAAAAGTCGTGTTAAGCGATAGTATTTATGAAAGGAAAGATGCCCTAGCAGGTAGTGACCAAATAAGGTCTATGGCTTTTCAAAAGTTATTAGATGATGAATCTATAAAGGCTATCATTGGAGCTAGAGGAGGTTATGGCACGGTAAGAATGATAGACTTACTGGATTTTAGTCATTTTAGTAAAAACCCAAAATGGTTATGTGGGTTTAGCGATATAACCGTTTTGCATTCTCATATTCAAAACAATTTTGCAATTCAAACCCTTCATTCCTGCATGCCTGTTACTATGGGCCTTGATGCTAAAAGTGATGATAGTCTAAAAGAAGCACTATTTGGCTCCTCCATTAATTATTCCTTTCCAATACATACCCTCAATAGAAATGCGTACTGCGAAGGAACTGTTATTGGTGGTAACCTTTCTGTATTATGTAGCATATTGGGAAGCAAAAGCGATATGGATTGGGGTAACAAAATTCTCTTTATTGAAGACGTAGGAGAATATTATTACCATATAGATAGAATGATGCAAGCATTAAAACGCTCTGGTAAACTAAAAAATCTCAAGGCATTATTGGTAGGGGGGATGACAAAAATGAACGAGAATGATGCCCCATTTGCCTTTAACAAAACATGTGAAGAGATAATTTCTGATACATTATCAGAATACAACTACCCTCTATTTTTTAATTTTCCTTCAGGCCATCAAAATGAAAATTTGACTATAAAATTGGGATGTGAAGCACAAGTAATAGTGCAAGGTAATAACATACTCTTCAAGCAGTAGCCCACTCAAATTACTAAACACCTAAATAGCAAAACTTTAATTAGTAATAAGGCGAGCGGGATTGCTCCCTGACCTGGACTCCCCGATAGCATATCTTTTGCTCATACTTCGCACAGCTATTGCATCGGGATAAACTTCTTGTCCAAAATTAATACCATAAAAAAAGCCACCTGTTGGTGGCTTTCTTATTTTGCTCCCTGACCTGGACTCGAACCAGGGACCTAGTGATTAACAGTCACTCGCTCTAACCAGCTGAGCTATCAAGGAATTTTCCTTTTTGGGAGTGCAATTATAGGTTTATAGAATTAAATACGCAATATTTGTAGCGAAAAAATAAAAAAAATATTTCTATGAGTTTATTAGTAGTTGGTAGTGTGGCATTTGATGCTATTGAAACCCCCTTTGGCAAAACCGATAAGATAGTAGGTGGGGCCGCTTCTTACATCGCCTTAGCATCTTCTTACTTTACACAGAATGTAAATTTAGTAGCTGTTGTGGGTGATGATTTTCCAAATGAGTTTATTGCTCATTTGAACGTACATGGTGTAAACACAGAAGGTTTACAAGTGAAAAAAGGTGAAAAATCATTCTTTTGGAGTGGTAAATATCACACTGATATGAATTCTAGGGACACCATAACTACAGAGTTAAATGTATTAGGTGATTTTGACCCAATTATTCCGGATGCTTATCAAAACTGTGATTATTTAATGCTAGGTAATTTAACACCTAAGGTTCAACAAACGGTAATTGAAAGATTAACCAAGCGCCCAAAATTAATTGTTATGGATACTATGAACTTTTGGATGGAGATAGCTATGGATGATTTGCGCAGGACCATCAGCATGGTTGATGTGTTGACCATCAACGATGAGGAGGCTAGACAATTGTCTGGTGAGTATTCTTTGGTGAAAGCAGCCGCTAAAATACAAGAAATGGGCCCTAAATATCTAATTATTAAAAAGGGAGAAAATGGAGCATTATTATTTCATGGCAAACAAATATTCTTTGCCCCTGCGCTTCCTTTAGAGGAAGTATTTGACCCAACAGGAGCTGGTGATACCTTTGCAGGCGGATTTATTGGTTATCTTGCAAAAACCAATGATATTAGCTTCGACAATATGAAGAATGCAATTATATATGGTTCGGCTATGGCGAGTTTCTGTGTTGAAAGATTTGGAACAGAAAGGATAGTAAATTTAAATAACGATGAATTGAAAAACAGAATTTCTGAATTTAAGCATTTGGTTAAATTCGATCTATAATCATAAATTAGTTTTAACAAAAGAGGCGCGCAGCATTGCTGCGCGCCTCTTTTGTTTTTCATGCACCTTTTTTTATATTATTTTGTTTAATTGGAACCATTCAGCTTCATTTTTATCAATTTGGCTAACATGAAAGTAAATATTTCAAAAAAAAGACAGCTGATTCATAAAAAATCAATAATTTTAATTTAAAAAAGTGGATTTTATTTAAAAATCAAGATCTAAATAATCATATTTTACAAAATGATTATCTAAAATCAGAATTTATTAGTTTAATTTACCAACGAAAGTTCCAATCTTTTATATTTTTATACAGTTTCATGAAATAATTATTATGTTTTGTCATTTTTAGGAATAAAAAAGTAATTTTTTTATAAGATATGTTACATTTGTCTCGAAAAACAGATAAGATAACCCACTAAAATACAAAAATATGTCGTTAGTTCGAAATCAAGCCCTACAAACAGCACTTAATAGAGTGCCAATTTCAGTATTACCACCATCTGTAAAGGTGTCTGACTATTATAACATCAATGTGTTTAATGATAACGCGATGAAAAGCTACTTGTCTAAATCTGCTTACAAAGCAGTAAGCAATGCAATCATTAAAGGTGAAAAAATTGACCGTGCAGTGGCAGAAGAAGTTGCTGCTGGAATGAAAAGTTGGGCCATAAACAGAGGTGCCACACATTACACGCATTGGTTTCAACCATTAACAGGGGCAACTGCCGAAAAGCATGACGCTTTTTTTGAACCAACAGAAGATGGACGTTCAATGGAGATTTTTTCAGGAAATGCCTTGGTACAGCAAGAACCAGATGCATCTAGTTTTCCAAATGGTGGTATAAGAAACACCTTTGAAGCCAGAGGTTACACTGCTTGGGATCCATCATCACCTGCTTTTATTATGGAAGGCAATAATGGCAAAACCTTGTGTATTCCTACCATATTTGTTTCATATACTGGCGAGGCTCTTGACTACAAAGCCCCTTTGTTAAAAGCACTTCATGCGGTTGAGAAAGCGGTTGTTTCGGTTTGTTCAAACTACTTTGATAAAAATGTTACCAAAGCCTATGCTTCATTAGGTATCGAACAAGAGTATTTCTTGGTTGATGAGGCGCTATTCTACGCTCGCCCTGATTTAATGTTAACCGGAAGAACCTTACTGGGTCAATCTCCAGAAAAAGGCCAACAATTAGAAGATCATTATTTTGGATCCATTCCTCCGCGGGTTCATGACTTCATGGTGGATTTAGAAACAGAATCATATAAATTGGGAATTCCTTTAAAAACCCGTCACAATGAAGTTGCTCCATCGCAATTTGAGTGTGCTCCTAATTTTGAAGAAGCCAATTTGGCTATCGACCACAACCAATTATTAATGGATTTGATGGAGAAAGTTGGTAAGAAACATGGCTTCAAAGTGTTATTGCACGAAAAACCATTTTCTGGAATCAATGGAAGTGGCAAACACAACAATTGGAGTTTAATAACCAATACAGGCGTTAACTTATTAGCACCCACTAAAAATCCAGAAACCAATTTGCAGTTCCTTACTTTCTTTGTAAATGTCATAAAAGGAGTTTTTGACAATGCGGATTTGTTGCGCGCATCTATTGCTAGCGCAGGTAACGACCACCGATTAGGGGCAAACGAAGCACCTCCAGCAATCATGTCAATCTTTATAGGCTCACAAATGACTCATATCCTTGAATCATTATTAGGAGGTAAAACGGCAGCCAAATCTAAAAAGGCTTTGTCTATTGATGTGATTAAAATACCTGAAATCTTATTAGACAACACTGATAGAAACAGAACTTCACCATTTGCCTTTACCGGAAACAAATTTGAATTCCGTGCAGTGGGATCGAGTGCCAATTGTGCCAATGCCAATATCGTGCTTAACACAGTTATGGCAAGCCAATTGAATAAGTTCCAAGCAGACGTAAATGCATTGGTTAAAAAAGGCAGAAAGCAAGAAAAAGCCATTCTTGAAGTATTGAAAACATACTACAATGCATCAAAAAGTATTCTGTTCGAGGGAAATGGCTATGGCGATGAATGGGTAAAAGAAGCAGAAAAACGAGGATTAAGCAATGTTAAAACTACACCAGAAGCTTTAAATGCTTATGTGAGTCAAAAATCAAAAGATTTGTTTGTTAAAAACAATATTTTCAACGCGGTTGAATTGGATGCACGTTATGAAATCATGCAAGAAATCTATGTGAAGAAAATAGATATTGAAGCTAAAATTTTAGCTCAATTGGCCACTTCACACATTATTCCTTCGGCAATCGAATACCAAGGAAAATTGGCAAGCAACGTAGCATCGTTAAAAGCTGCAGGTTTATCTAAATCTCTGTATGATGTACAAGTAAACTCAATCACGGAAATCGCTAAACATGTAAAAGTTATTAGCGATTCGGTAACTAAATTAATCAACGAAAGTGACAAAGCTCACCACATTGAAGATACCCATAAAAAAGCTATTTCAATGTGTCACAAAGTGAAACCTTTGTTTGATACTATCAGAAAGTCGAGCGATGCTCTGGAATTTATGATTGAAGACGATTTGTGGAAACTTCCAAAATACCGCGAATTATTATTCGTGAAATAGAAAAATTAACCTAAAAACAGACCCTCTTTACTAATGTAAAGGGGGTTTTTTTGTGAAAATGACAAAAAATATTAAAATCATTAAGCGAAATATTGATAAACTTACGTTTTATTGTATTATTGAAACAAACTTTTAGCAAATGAATAAAATCTTTTCCACTTCATTATTTGTATTGGCAATAGTAGCCACCATGCTAAGTGCTGGCTGCAAAAGTAAAGGCAGTATTGTAAGTGCACGCGAGCATTACAAAAAGAAAGAATATTTCCTTTCGAGCGAGGATTATAAAGCAGTATACAGCAAAACCAAAGTTAAAGAAGAAAAACTTGAAGCAGTTTTCAAAACGGCAGAATGCTATCGTTTGATGAATGATATTAAAAGTGCAGAAAGCTGGTATGCTAAAACGGTTAAAGCTGACCCTAAAAATGCAGAAGCTCAGTTGAGATATGCTTTGGCTCTTAAAAACAATGCCAGCGCAGATGTTACCAAGTATTCATCCGCTATCATCGAATTTAATAAATATAAAAAATTAGGTGATGCATCCTGCTATGATGAGGCAGCCATCGATCGTGAAATCAAAGGATGTGAGTATGCTTTGAAGTGGAAAAACGAAAAATCTCGCTATGTAGTTGAAAACATCAGAGGTATCAATACAAAATGGGAGGATTTTGCACCACAGCAGTATAAAAAAGATCAGTTATTCTTCACTTCAGATAGGGAAAAAGGTGTGAGTGGAACACAATATGGCTGGACTGGCAATGGACATACAGACGTTTACGTTTCTACATTTAAAGTAAATAAAAAGAATCCAAATGACGTAAGCTATGGATTACCTAACCTTTTAGACAAAGACAAAGTAAACACCAAGTACAATGATGGTGTGGTTTGTTTTGATAGCAAATTTACCACCATGTATGTTACACAATGTAATTCAGTAGATGGAAAAGGTAATCGTTGTCGTTTGTATGTATCTAAATTAAACGGAACTGAGTGGTCTAAACCAGAACCACTTCCTTTTAGCACAGATTCTTTCAGTTGTGGTCATCCAAGTTTAAGCAAAGATGGACAAATACTATACTTTGCATCTGATATGCCAGGTAGCACACCAAAATTAACTTGTGCTGACAATCCTGAAGGAACCGTGTTAAGTAAAGATTTATGGATGGTTACTTACACCAAACGTAGTAATACTTGGGGTGATCCTGTTAACTTAGGACCCACCATCAATACACCGGGTGATGAAATGTATCCTTATATACACGAAGATGGGACTTTATATTTCTCATCTACTGGTCATCCAAGCCTAGGAGGCAGTGATATATATTTTACCAAAGGTGAAGCTTCAGATTGGAGTTCACCAGTAAACATGAAGTCGCCAATTAATTCATCAGGTGATGACTTTGCGATGCAAATGTTTAAAGACAAAGAAGGTAATCACAGTGGATACTTCAGTTCAAACCGTGATGGTGGTAAAGGTTCAGATGATGTTTACCGATTCTACATGAACCCTCTAATTTTCAACCTAAGCGGTGTAGCAAGAAATGCAAAAACCAGAGAATTATTACCTAACACGCTAATAACCATTACAAGTAGTAATGATACGGGAAAAATCATTTTAAGAACGGATGCTACTGGATCGTATAGACTTAAAATTAAAGCAAAAACAGATTATGAATTATTTGCTGCAAAAGAAGATTACTATGATAGTAAGTTGATGTTTCAAACAACTAAACCCTACGATCAATCAACTGATTTGTTTCAAGATTTTGATTTAGTTCCATTTAATTTTGACTCATTAATTGTATTACAAGGTATTTACTACGATTTAGACAAAGCAGATTTGCGTCCTTTATCACGTTTGATTTTAGACACATTGGTACAAACGCTTAACAAATACCCAAGAGTAAGGGTTGAGCTTGGCTCGCATACAGACTGTAGAGCGGATTCAATATATAATGTTGGTTTATCGCAAAGACGTGCGGATTCAGCTGTTGCCTACATTTTATCTCAAGGAATTGATTCATTAAGAATATTTGCTAAAGGATATGGTGAAAACAGACTTGCGGTAACCAAATGTAAATGCGAAGGGCCAGATGAAAGAAGCCAAGGGCAAAAATGTACAGAAGAAGAGCATCAGTTGAACAGAAGAACAACTGTTCAATTTTTAGATAATAATTATGTTAGAAAGCCGAAAGTAGTACCTGTAGATCCTAAAAAACCTGTATTGCCTCAAGGCAGACAAAGAGGAGGAACTACAGCACCAGCTCCTCGAAGGTAAAGCAGAAAGAAATATTTTATTAATTAAATCCCCCAAATGATACATTTGGGGGATTTTTATTGTTGAGACGTTTAATTAAACGTCTCAACCTACATTAATGATTAATTATGGCAAAAACATCGACTTCCTTTTTTTGTAAAAACTGTGGTGCTTCATCAGCTAAATGGGTGGGCAAATGTCCTAGTTGTGGCGAATGGAATTCTTTTGTTGAGGAGGTAATTCACAAAGAAAAAGAAGAATTTAAAAGTACTTGGAAAGAATCAAATAAGGGACGCTCAAATAAACCCATTGCAATTAAGGATGTAGAAGAAGGAAATGAAATTCGTATCCAAATACAAGATAAAGAACTGAGTAGGGTTTTGGGCGGAGGTATAGTGCCGGGAAGTGTAGTTTTAATTGGCGGAGAGCCTGGTATTGGAAAATCAACTTTATTACTACAAATAGCTCTTCAATTTAAGGATTTAAAGGTATTGTATATAAGCGGAGAGGAAAGCGAAGCACAAATAAAAATGCGTGCAGAGAGAATTCCCTTTAGCAACGACAATTGCTATTTATATACAGAAACATCCACCCAAAAAATTGGAAAAGCATTGAAAGAAGCGGAGCCCGATATTGTGGTAGTAGATTCAATTCAAACCTTACAAAGTGATTTAATAGATTCAACACCTGGAAGCATTTCTCAAATAAAGGAAACCGCTGGCGATATGATTCGTTTTGCCAAAGAAACGGGGGTTCCTGTCTTTCTGATAGGCCATATTACCAAAGATGGAACATTAGCCGGGCCTAAATTGCTAGAGCATATGGTAGATACCGTATTGCAGTTTGAAGGAGATAGACACCATGTATACAGAATATTGCGTAGCACTAAAAATCGTTTTGGCAGTACCAACGAAATAGGCATATATGAAATGCAAAGTGCCGGATTGAGGGAGGTTAGCAATCCTAGTGAAATATTAATTTCGCAAAGAGATGAAGCCCTTAGTGGAGTAACCATTTCAGCCACGCTTGAAGGAATGAGACCCTTATTGATAGAAACCCAAGCCCTTGTAAGTGCTGCTGTTTATGGCACGCCACAACGAAACTCAAATGGTTATGATGCAAAAAGGTTAAATATGCTTCTTGCAATATTAGAAAAAAAGTGCGGTTTAAAAATGGGATTGCAAGATGTATTCATAAACATTGCAGGAGGATTAAGAATAGAAGATCCAGGAATAGACTTGGGCATAGTGGCAGCCATTGTCTCCAGCTACGAAAACGTTTCCGTAGATAGCAAAATTGCCTTTATTGGAGAAGTGGGTTTGAGTGGTGAAATTAGGGCAGTAAACCGAATAGAGCAAAGAATTGCAGAAGCAGAAAAACTAGGGTTTAAAACCGTTTATTTATCCAAATTTAATAAACTCCCTTCTAGCAATCAGAAAATAAAAATCATCCAAGTGAGCAAACTAGATGAAATGTTGAGCTACTTATTTGGATAAAAAAAATCACCCAAGGATTTAACCTATCAAAAAAAAGAGTTTATTTGCCCTTGTGAAAGTAACAAAGCCATACTTAGTAGGTATTTCTGGTGGTAGCGCCATGGGTAAAACGCTTTTTTTAAACGAATTGAGAGAGCTTTTTTCAGTTGATCAGGTTTGTATTGTATCTCAAGATAATTACTATAAACTGGCTTTTGAACATGGCCTTGACGAAAATGGACATATCAATTATGATTTACCAGAGTGCATCGATTTGGAAGCTTTTGCAAAAGATATAAATGCACTTCATAATGGTGAAACCATCTATCGAAATGAGTATTTGTTCCAACATGAAAACCAATTAGGACCTTTGCTTGAATTTAAACCTGCTCCTATCGTGGTTTGTGAGGGTTTGTTTATATATTATCATGAAGACCTTTTCAAGCAATTTGACTTAAAAGTTTTCATCAATGCTGAAGAAGACATTGCTTTGCAGAGAAGGTTAAAAAGAGATGTGGCCGAAAGAAATATTCCTGAAGATTTTGTTACGTATCAATGGAAAAATCACGTGATGCCTGCGTATCACAAATACTTAGTTCCTTTTATAAAGCAGGCCGACATGATTATCAATAACAACAGCCACTTTAACAATAGCTTAAAAGTGATTGAAAGTCATTTTAGGGAAAAATTAGGTAGCTAATAATGACTATTTTGTGAATTGAGTTGCCATTACCACTCTCACCTTAAGCTTTGTTCCGGTAGCTAAAATATCAACCAAATCTTGAATATTTAATTCCGCGTCCATTCGCAACACAATTGTTGGGTCGGGCATTGAAGAGGTCTCTCGCTTAATAGCATTTTCCAAATCAGCAGGCACAATCAATTTATTGTTTAGGTAATATTCTTTCTCTTTGTTAACAGTAAGTGTTACTTGTTGTTTGTTGAATGCTACATTGTTTTTAGCTTTTGGAAGCAAAACCTTTATAACACTTGGATTGGCTAAGGTAGATACGATAAGAAAAAACAGCAACAAGAAGAACATAATGTCGTTCAACGAGGATGTTGCTACTTCTGCCTCAAATCTTTTTTTACGTCTAAATTTCATTCTTTTTTATTTTTATGTTTTTAATAAAATCGGGTAAACCGAATTCAGAAAAAAAATTTAGCTGTCTAACATATCTACAAAGTCAACCGCAGTTTGTTCCATTCTGTGACTGAATCTATCAATCATGCTGTTTAAAATATGGTAACCCACATAAGCCATCACACCCACAATAAGACCTGCACATGAGGTAATCATTTTTTGGTATAAACCATTGGCAATAACACTGATATCAAAGTTATTACTAACTGATATATCATAGAAAATTTTAATTACACCTAAAATGGTTCCAATAAATCCTAACATGGGGGCAATACCCGCTGTAATACCTAAAAACGTAAGGTTTTTTTCAAGTTTCGACATTTCAAGAGAAGCCATGCTTTCCATCGCACTTTCAATATCTTTAATGGGTTTACCTAAGCGCATGACTCCTTTTTCAACCACTCGACTTATAGGAGAGTTTACCCTTTGGCAATAGGCAATAGATGCCTTTACATCACCTTTTGCTAAAAGGTCTTTTAGGTTGTGTAGAAAATTATTTTCATGTTTACCAGCGTTTCTGATATACACAAATCTTTCAATTATAAAGTATATACTGAGCATAGAAAGCAGACCTATAGGGTACATGATAATACCCCCTTTTCCTAACATATCTAATAAACTTAAACTCTGGTTTTCCATATGGTTAATTATAGTGATTTTAACAAAAACGAAACTAACAGGGCGAATGGTATAAAATTTTTGCAGTTACAAACACATTGTTTAAAGCAAACCCCATTTTTCTAATAAATTGAGCAAAAACAAATGCCAAATATGGGCACTTGGGTTTTGCAAAAAACTTGAAATCATAAGATAATATACTGATTTTCTGAATATTTAAAAACTTTGCTTTTCGAGATGTCAACTCCTATATTTGCCGTCCTTAGAAAAATTAGGAATTATTAACAGAACACACACATAAAATGAAAAGTAAAGGAGCCGTTAAATTTTTTGCCATTGCCCTTGCGGTAGTTAGCATTTTTCAGCTGTCGTTTACATGGGTAACGTACCGTGCTGAACAAAAAGCTAAAGATTTTGCCAATGGTGATTTAGTAAAAGAAAGGTATTATTTAGACTCAATCAGCCGCGATGTTATTTACAACATAGGCTTTGCTAAATATACTTATTTGCAATGTAAAGAGCGTGAACTAAACTTAGGACTTGACCTACAAGGAGGTATGAACGTTACCCTTGAAGTTAGCTTAAGTGATTTAGTGAAAGCTTTAGCAAACAACAACCCTGATGCTGCTTTCAACAGAGCTGTTGAGGCCGCAAAGGAGAAACAAAAAACCAGTACAAAGGATTATATCACTCTATTCAATGAGTCATATAACGAAATTGCTCCCGGTGGAAAGTTGTCTGCTATTTTTGCAAATCCATCAAACAAGGAAAAAATCAAATTAACATCCTCAAATGATGAGGTAATTAAATATGTGCGCGATGAGGCAAATGGCGCAATCGATCGTTCGTTCCAAATTCTTCGTTCACGTATTGATAAATTTGGTGTAACTCAACCGAACATTCAAAAATTAGAAGGTTCTGGTCGTATTTTGGTTGAATTACCTGGTGTTGATAATCCTAACCGTGTACGTAAGTTATTACAAGGTTCTGCTAAACTTGAGTTCTACGAAACTTTTGACAATCCAGAAGGATTTAAATATTTATCAGCGGCTAATGATATTTTGAAAAAATTAAATATTGCTGAAGTAAAAACTGATACCAGTGCCACAGCAGATGTAGCTGCAGATACTACCAAAAGTGCTTTGGCTAGCCTCGGTGGAAGCAAAGCAGAGCCTGTGAAAACAGATTCAGCCAAAGCTAAAAAAGATACCGCTGCTGCTGCACAAGCCAAGAGCTTCGAGGAGTTCTCTAAAGAAAATCCATTGTTTGCTTACTTGCGTCCTTATGCAGATGACAAAGGTACATTGGTTGAAAAAGGTTCATCAGTTGGTACTGCTGCCATCAGAGATACAGCTCGTATCAATGATATGTTGAATCGTCCTGAAGTTAGGTTAGCATTACCAAACAATATCAAATTTGCATGGGAATACAAAGCTATTGGCGAAAACGGTGTGGCTGTTATTATGCATGCCTTGAAAACAGGTCGTGATGGCGGTGCCTCATTAACTGGAGATAAAGTGGTTGATGCTCGTAGAGATATTTCTCAAACAGGTCAAGTTGAAGTAAGTATGACCATGAATGGTGAAGGTGCTAAAATCTGGAAAAACTTAACCAAAGCGAATATTGGACATTCCATCGCAATCGTTTTAGATGATGTAGTTTACTCATCTCCAAATGTACAAAACGAGATTCCAAACGGACGTTCTTCTATCACTGGAAGCTACACACAAGAAGAAGCGGGTGACTTAGCAAATATTTTGAAAAGTGGTAAATTACCTGCTCCTACAAGAATCGTAGGTGAGGCAGTTGTAGGACCAACTTTAGGAAAAGAAGCCATCACATCTGGTTTAATTTCATTTGTAATTGCTTTGATCGCTATCTTATTATTTATGGGATTCTATTACAACAAAGCGGGTTGGGTTGCCGATTTAGCTTTGTTTGCTAACGTATTCTTTGTGGTTGGTGTACTAACTTCTTTAGGTGCTGTATTAACCTTACCTGGTATTGCTGGTATCGTTCTTACCATTGGTATGTCGGTGGATGCAAACATTCTAATCTTTGAGCGTGTGCGAGAAGAATTACATCATGGTGGTAAAAACATTAAAAATGGTATTGCAGATGGTTTCTCACATGCCATGTCATCTATCTTAGACTCTAACATCACAACCTTGTTATTAGGCATAATCCTTTATATTTTCGGTACTGGACCAATCCAAGGTTTTGCTACAACCCTTATCATTGGTATTATCTCTTCAATGTTCTGTGCCATCTTCATCACTCGTTTGATGTTTGATTATTTATTAGAGAAAAACAGTGTAATCACTTTCTGGACAAAAGCTACGGAAAACACTTTCAAAAATATCAATATCAATTTTGTTGGTAACCGTATGAGATACTATATGTTCTCAGGTGTTATAATCGCTATGGGTGTGGTATTCTTCTTTATAAACCATGGTTTCCATTTTGGTGTTGATTTCAAAGGTGGTCGTATGTATGTTGTAAGATTTGAAAAAGCGATGGAAACAGAAACCATCAAAACAAACTTACGTGAATCATTAGGTGATGCTCCAGATGTGAAAACTTATGGTAGCGACTTTGATCAAAAAATTACTACTTCATACTTAATCGAAGACCAAGCTGAAGATGCTGAGCAAAAAGTACAAGCAGCTTTAAAAGCAGGTTTGGATAAAACAGGCGTTAAATACGAAATCATTAGCTCAAACAAAGTGGGTGAAACAGTTTCAGCTGATATCAAATCAAAAGCATTGTATGCGATTATTTTCTCATGTATCTTGATGTTCGTTTACATCTTAGTACGTTTCAAAAAATGGCAATATGGCTTAGGTGCGGTAGCTGCTTTGGTGCATGACGTATTGGTAGTATTAAGTTGCTACGTAATTTTCGAAAACATCATGCCTTTCTCATTAGAGATTAACCAAGACTTTATCGCGGCTATCTTAACGGTTATGGGTTACTCAATGACTGATACCGTGGTGGTATTTGACCGTATTCGTGAGTACTTAACCATTAGAAACAAAACAGAATTAGATCCTGAAGAAAGAAATGAGGTAATTAATAATGCATTGAATACTACTTTAAGTCGTACCATCAATACATCTTTAACCATTTTCTTTGTAATCCTTTCTATCTTCATCTTTGGTGGAGATACAATAAGAGGATTCTCTTTTGCCTTATTGATTGGTATCGTAATCGGTACTTATTCATCAATCTGTATTGCAACTCCTATTGTAATTGATTTTGATAAAACAAGCAAGAAATAATTCGTATTACATATTTAGAAAAGCCCTCAGGTATCTGGGGGCTTTTTCTTTTCAGGAACTTTCTATGTTTAACGCTTTTTATACATCGTGTAAATCATAAAATAATTTAAATGTAATCTGTAGCATTTTACCATATTTGCCGTGCAAAACAATTAACACAAACACTATATGACAAAAATTAAAGTTGCCAATCCAGTTGTAGAGCTTGATGGCGATGAAATGACCCGTATTATTTGGAAGTTTATTAAAGATAAATTGATCCTTCCTTATTTGGATTTGGATATTAAATATTACGACCTTGGTATGGAGCATCGTGATGCCACCATCGACCAAGTGACCATAGATGCTGCAGAGGCTATCAAAAAATACAATGTAGGTATTAAATGCGCTACCATTACTCCTGATGAGCAACGTGTAAAGGAATTTAACCTAAAACAAATGTGGAAGTCGCCAAACGGTACCATCCGTAATATATTGGATGGAACAGTGTTTCGTGAGCCAATTGTGTGTGCCAATGTGCCTCGTTTGGTTCCAAACTGGACTGCTCCCATTTGCATAGGCCGTCATGCTTTTGGCGACCAATACCGTGCTACCGATTTTGTTACCAAAGGAAAAGGTAAATTAACCATAAAATTTGAAGCTGAAGATGGTTCGGTAATAGAGCATGAGGTATACAATTTTAAAGGGGATGGTGTGGCTTTGGCTATGTACAATACCGATGAGTCAATCATGGGTTTTGCGCGTTCATGTTTCAACCAAGCATTGACTAAAAAATGGCCTTTATACCTTTCAACCAAAAACACCATTTTGAAAAAATACGATGGCAGGTTTAAAGATATTTTTGAAGAGATATACCAAGCAGAATTTAAAGCTAAGTATACAGAAGCGGGCATCACATATGAGCATCGCTTAATTGACGACATGGTGGCCAGTGCCCTTAAATGGAATGGTAACTTTGTGTGGGCTTGTAAAAACTATGATGGTGATGTGCAATCAGACACTGTTGCCCAAGGATTTGGTTCATTGGGATTGATGACTTCTGTATTGGTAACACCTGATGGTAAAACCATGGAAGCTGAAGCTGCCCACGGAACTGTAACCCGCCACTACCGAGACCACCAGGCAGGTAAACCAACTAGCACCAACCCTATTGCGAGTATTTTTGCTTGGACACGTGGTTTGGAGTTTAGAGGCAAATTAGATGGCAACCAAGAATTGATTCATTTCTGCCAAGCATTGGAGCAAGTATGTGTTGAGACTGTTGAAAGCGGCAAAATGACCAAAGATTTAGCTGTTTGTATTCATGGAAATAACGTGAAATTAGGTGAACATTATCTTAATACCCAAGATTTCTTAGATGCTTTGGATAGCAACTTGAAAATTAAATTGGGTAAGTAATATTATCTGAATTGTATAAAAATCCCGGAACGAAAGTTTCGGTTTTTTTTTGAAAAATCAATAAAGAATAGTACCTTTTACAATCCCTAATATCCGTAGACCGCGTCAAGCCATAGCTGAGGGGAATCCTATGTTTGCAACTCGCTATATCTATATTTATTATTGAACCAATGTTTTTAACAACCCGTGTCGGAGACACTTCATTTCATTGTAAATCCTTAGAGCGCTTCGCTAACTCTAAGGATAGTGGGGCATATATATATGTAATTTAATAACTGATAGTAGTATAAAGAGCACTAAATTAATTATTGAATAATGAATTTTCTTTTAAATATTAACATCCTTTCAAAAACTATAATATTGATTATAGTTTGCTCTTTAGTTGCCTGTGAAAAAGACAAACCGATTTCTAAAGTAAATGATGCTTATTGTCCTGCTTGCGACTCTTGTGCAAATTTTATTAAGGACACTTTAGGTGGTATTCCAAGAGATGCTTTTGAGTTATTTAATGAACAAAAAGCACCTTGTTATAATCCTTTGGATGCTAATGAATTTGTTTTTATTAAAGAGCAAGATAGTAGCAGAAAAAGTTCCTTAGTTAAATACAATATGTTCACCCATAAAGAAACGAATCTGCTAGAAAATATTATTATTAATGGTCAACCCAAATGGGGCAATAATGGATGGATTACTTTTATAAATAATTATCAGATATGTATAATAAAAGCTGATGGTTCAGGTTTTAAAAGGTTGACTTCTTTTCCTTATTTCCAATTTCCTGATTGGAAAAATGATTCAATAATAGCTTGTTTGTTTACCAAAAATTTAAGCTACCCAAATTATTATGGAGAATTGAATATCGTTTCAGGTAAACTTGACACATTAAGAAATAAATACTTTAACTTGGGAGTAATGAACAAATTAAATGAAAAAGCATATACACAATATAAAGGTGAACCAAATATTACAATAGAAAAAAAGGATACAACAATAAAATTATCAAATATTGAGTATGATGGTAAAAATGAAATTGTATCTATCTCATGGCATAACAATGACCAAGATATCTATTTTTCAAAAGTGGTTAATGGGATCTATAAAATAAACAAAAATTCATATGTGGAAAGCCTGATTAAAAAAGGATGTAACAGCCGAAGCTACAATTTACTAAGTGTATCTCCAGATGGAAAAAAAATAATAGTTGAAAGGGTTGATGCAACACTAGAAAATATAAAATTGATCTATTTTAAATCAGACATTTACATCATGGATATTGATGGCCGAAACGAAGAAAAAGTTTTTAAATAAAAAAAATCCGAAACCAAAGGTTTCGGATTTTTTTTGAAAAATACACAAACGCAGATTTTACCTTTTTGTGAAAACAGAATTATTTAAACTGACTAGTGCGCAGATAAGTATAGGAAACCCCAGAAAAACCCACTCTCAACTCTACTTATTCTCATTCGCCAAAACCTTTGGTTTTAGCTTTAGCAGCAAGGCCAAGGCTGGTCCTGCCATGATGCTGGTTACTACCGCCATGATAACTATGGCTACAAACAACTGCTCTGAAATAAGTTTGGCTTGCAAAGCCAATAAGGCCAAGATAATTTCCATGGCTCCACGGGCATTCATTCCAAAACCAACAGCCAATGCTTCGTTGGGTTTTAAACCTCCCCACAAAGCGCCTAAGCTTGCTCCTATCAGTTTGCAGGCAATGGCTAAACCTAGAACCAATGCGGTAATCTCAAGGTTGAAATTATTTACGAAGTTTACCTTAAAACCTATGGAAACAAAAAACAAAGGCGCAAAAATATTGGTCACAAATTGATTTACTATCTCGCGGGTTTTGGGGGTTAAATGCACCGAATCGCCAAAGGCTATGCCCACAATGAAAGCACCAAATATAGCATGAATGCCGATGAACTCAGTAAAGGCTGCACCTAAAAATGCCAAGCCTAAGGATATGCTTAAGAAACCACCTGGCCAACTAAAGTTTTTCTGCGCCCAAGGAATGGCTTTGTTAATTAGAATTCTTCCCACTGTAAGCATAATGGCTGCATACAAAATGGTGAGGCCAAATGTGAAAATAAAATTATGTCCTACAGCCCCTTTCATCATGCCCAAAACCACTGAGAATAATATCCATCCCACCAAATCATCAAACATGGCTGCGGCAATAATGATCATGCCTATACGGGTTTTGAAAATGCCCAAATCCATAAGGGTACGGGCTATGACAGGCAATGCGGATATGGACATGGCTGTTCCAATAAACAAACTAAACACCAATACATCATTGGCATTGTTATCCCCAAAAAGGTTATAGAAATTGGATGCGAAAAAATAACCCAAAGCAAAAGGTATGATTAAACCCACGAAGCTTGTTTTTACGGCTGTGCTTCCCTGCGAGCGAATGAGAGATAAATCTACTTCCATACCCGCTACAAAAAGCAGCATGATAACTGAAATAGAAGTAATGCCACTCATGGCAATGGATACATTGGTGCCTGTGCTGAAAATAATTCCACTCATCTCAGGGTAATATCTACCCAATAAGCTAGGACCTAAAAGCACGCCCGCAACCAATTCGCCAACCACCAAGGGCATACGAAACTTCCGAAACATCTCGCCAAACAAACGCGCGATAATTAGCATCATTCCTATGCTTAAAATCAAACTGATGACTTCGTTATGTGCAAGTTTGCTCATTAGGTTACGTTATCGTCCTCGTCTTTTTTAGGGTTTACTATTAATAAATTACAAGGTAAATCGGCCAAAGCATGTTCAATGTCGTGAGGGAAAACCCTATCAAGTATGTTCATTTTGCGATCGGGTGAATTTAATACCAATAAGTCTGCAGCGTTTTCACGAGCAAATTGGGTAATTACATAACCAGGTTTTCCTTCAATGCGTTTAAGTTTGATTTGAAGTTCACCACAATCGCTGCAACGTAATATCTCTTCTATCTTTTCGTCTTCTTCTTTTTGTATCTTGTCCTTGTGTTTCTCCACCTCATGTTCAAGTAATTCATCGCTGCGAATGATAGCTAGTTTTGAAGGGTCGGATTCTTGAATGATGCTTACCTCTTGTGCCCTATAAGCCTTGGCCAATGAAATGGCAACAGATATTGTGTTTTCGGTTTTAGGATGGTCCGTTCCTTCAACTACAATGTTTTTAAAGCCATTGGGTTTGATAGAAGGCTCGGTAAGCATTAACATAGAGCATTTAACCCTGCGGCTTAGTTTGCGGGCTACAGAACCCATTACGTATTTTAAAATACTTTCTTTCTCTAATGCCCCAGCCACAAGCAAATCCACTTGTTCTTTTTGACAAATGGCAAGGATGGCTTCTACGGGTTCACCACTGTCCCATACAATTTTGTTATGTGGTAAGTCGAGCCCAAATCGATGAATAAGATGTGTTAAGTATTGCTCTTGTTGTAATGTATGTTCACCCACATGGATGAATAATAAATGGCTGTTAAATATTTTTTGTAATTCTTTGGCTTGTGCAAGAATGGCTTCAATACGAGGCGAAAATGCCACAGCC
Organism: Chitinophaga pinensis; assembly: GCA_945870425.1. GTDB lineage: Bacteria > Bacteroidota > Bacteroidia > UKL13-3 > UKL13-3 > RGVD01. Next base: position 58,918 of record CAMBSD010000008.1, read on the forward strand.
ACAGCTATTTTTTCAAACACCTGCTGTTTTTCTGTTTTGCTGTTTTCCATGCTGTAAACATACGAAAGATTTTGTGCACGCAAGAAAAATTTAAGGCAAATGAAGCTCAGAATGCGGACTGTCAAAAATGCGGAATACATGAGAAGTTGGATTTAGTTCATTAGTAATGAAATTAGTCTAATGGATTTATTTAGCTAGTATAACTTACATAATTACGAAACATCCCCCTAACCGTCTTCAAAGGGGGTATAGACAACCCGTAAAAATTTAATCATTACGGAAATTTTGGTAAGAGAATTCGTAATGTGGAGTGATAATAGTGCGAAATACTTGAGAAATGGGATTTAGTTCTTTACCACATAATTTAAGGTCGATACTCATTTTTTTGAAAATTGCATTTTTTCACTTTACTTGTGTGTGTGAATGTAAAACCTAAAAAACCCTTACTGCATGCGCTTGCGTGGATTGTATTTATAGTTTTTCATTTCCTAATTTTTCCGAGGCCAGAAGATTTTCATGATGCTCCTTCAGTAATAAATGGAGAGCTCATTATACCTTCATTTATTGAAATCAGCTTTTTGTTATTATCGCTCATTAGCTTTTACTATTTCAATATTCTTTACCTCATTCCTCATTTGTTAGCAAAGCGTCAATATTGGCAATACTGTTCATCTGTCATCCTAATCATTGCCTTTGTGTTGTTGGCAATAAGTCTGCCTCTATTTTTTACCGCAGGTTCATTCGTTACGCTTCCCTTCGGGTTTTATATCAATTCTTTGCTGTTGTTTTCGCTCATATTTATTGCCAGTAGTATGAGCAATATTGTAGGTCGATGGTTTACATCTGAAAATAATAAGAAAGATATAGAATATCAAAAAACTTTGGCTGAATTATCCTTCTTAAAAGCACAAATAAATCCTCATTTTTTGTTTAATACCCTAAATAATATTTATCTGCTGGCAATTAAAAAATCAGAGCAAACACCTGAGGCTATTTTGAAACTTGCGAGCATGATGCGCTATGTGCTCAGTGATGCCAAAGAAGAAACAGTGCCTTTGGAAAAAGAAATTGAATACATTGGAAAATATATTGATTTGCAAAAGATGCGCCTAACAGAATCTGTAAAAACAGAGTACACCGTTTCAGGTTATTACCACAATTTGCAGATAGCGCCACTCATCTTGATTCCTTATATTGAAAATGCTTTCAAGTTTGGGATAAGTACTCATGGAGAATCACATATAGCTGTATCCATTGCTATTGCTGATAAGCAACTTGTACTTCGTACTTCAAATCTGATACACAACAAGGAAAATATTATTGTGGAGTCTAATGGAATAGGATTGGTGAATGCCCAACGCAGGTTGGATTTGTTTTATGAAAACAAATATGAGCTCAAGATCGATGAAGACAATCAAAACTATGTGGTTTATTTAGAATTACAATTGGGATAATGCGCTGTATAATTATAGATGACGAACCTTTTGCCATAGAACTCATTACGTTTTATGTGCAGCAAACCCCTATGCTTAATTTGCTAGGCAGCTTTAGTGATGCAAACCATGCCATTGACTTTATTCAAAACCATGAAATCGATTTGCTTTTTTTGGACATACAAATGCCTCATATCAATGGCATTCAATTATTGAAATCTTTGGACAAGCCACCTATGGTTATTTTTAGTACTGCCTTTAACGAATATGCCGTGGAGGGTTTTGAGTTGGAGGCTATCGACTATCTATTAAAACCATTTGATATCAAGCGTTTTCAAAAGGCAGTAAAAAAAGCAGATGAATTGTTTAGTTTGAAAAAAGCAGCTGAACCGCAGACAGTGCCATTTATATTTGTGAAAGCTGATTACCAAATGTTGAAGATTAACATTAGTAGTATTTTGTTTATTGAGGGTTGGGATGATTACATAAAAATTTATGTAAGCGATAAACCTATACTTACTTTGATGAGTTTAAAATCAATCATGGAGCAACTGCCACATCAAGAATTTGTGAGGGTTCATAGAAGTTATATTGTTCCTATAAAAAAGATTGAAAGCGTAGGTAATAAAGTAATAAAAATAGCTTCAAAAGAAATTCCTGTTGGTTCTACCTACGCAGAGTCATTGTATCATTTAATGAATAAGAAGTAAGCTGAGGAATATTAATGAATTTACATAGCACTATTATTCTTTACTGACTTGTTCTGAAATAGGTTGACAGAAATGTCAAATTTATTTCATATAAACCACAATCAATAAGGAATTATAAAAATTTTAAACCTGTTTTTGTCCATTAATCGACAAAAAAAAGCCGCATATAGCGGCTTTTTTTTGTAAGGATTATCTTAATTTTATGGAAACTTAGGGAATTTGCTAAAGTCAGGTTTGCGTTTTTCCAGGAAAGAGTTTTTACCTTCTTTAGCTTCATCACTCAGGTAATAAAGTAAGGTAGCATTACCTGCCAATTCTTGAATACCTGCTTGTCCATCAAGTTCGGCATTAAAGGCAGACTTAAGCATACGCAAAGCTACTGGGCTTTTGTCTATTATTTTATTACACCACTCAATGGTAGCATCTTCAAGCAATTCCAATGGAACCACCTTGTTTACAAGTCCCATGTCTAATGCTTCTTGGGCATCGTATTGGTCGCATAAGAACCATATTTCACGTGCTTTCTTTTGTCCAACTATTCGGGCAAGATAGCTTGCACCAAAGCCTCCATCAAAACTGCCCACTTTGGGTCCTGTTTGTCCAAACTTTGCATTATCGGCAGCTATGGTTAAATCGCAGATTATATGCAACACATGACCACCACCAATGGCATAGCCTGCCACCATAGCAATGACAGGTTTTGGTATCCTACGAATTTGCATTTGCAAGTCTAGTACATTCAAACGAGGTACGCCATCATCACCTATGTAGCCACCATGTCCACGAACGCTCTGGTCGCCACCACTGCAAAAGGCTCTTCCGCCTTCACCTGTAAGAATTACAACCCTTACTTCAGGGTTCTGACGGGCTAATTCCATGGCCTCGCTCATTTCCTGCACCGTTAGGGGTGTAAACGCATTGTGTACCTCAGGTCTGTTAATACTAATCTTAGCAATTCCATTGTAGTATTGGAATAAGATTTCTTTGTACTCTTTTAAAGTTGTCCAGTTATAATTTGATTTCATGTTTTTATTGGTTCACGATTGTTTAGTTCACGGTTCACAGTTTTTTATTTTGTTTGCAGTTTACTATGAACTGACAAACCGTGAACTGAACTACTCGAGTTATCGTAATGTTTTTCGTAAAGCTTGAATAGATGTAATTAGTTTTTCCGTTTTGTTATAGTATAATTCAAATTGTTTTTCGTCAATTAGTTTTCTTCGCTTCGCAATATACAATGCAGAAATAATTTCTATACCTGATCTTAAACCATAACCTAAAAATCTTACAAATTCTGGCTTAGATTGTCCTGTTGAGCCTTCAGCAATATTTAAGGCAATAGAGTCGGCTGCTCTTTTCATTTGTGTTGCTAAAACAAACTTTTCTTCAGAGGAAAAATGTTTTGATTAAATTATTAATATCTCCAGTCAATTCAACATCATCTTGCCACACTCGCAATTTTTCAAAATTGAGAGCCATACTTATTTGTGTTATAGTTCACTGTTTTCAGTTCACCGATATTTGTTAATTAGATATTTTTTCCCTTAAATTCTTTCCCTACATTCGATAACTGTCTAGATGTATAACGTCCAACTGTGAACCTTCCAACCGTTATCTGTCTTACTTTAAATCGAAAAACCGTGAACCGAACCAATGTCAACTGCCAAGCTAAAGCTTGGCACTCTTAAACTCCCTAAAAACCCTAGAGTTTTCTGCAATATCAGAGCTTATTTCAACAATTTTAGGTCTATCACTTGGCTCATAAAAGGTTTTCATTAATTCTTCTAGTTCGATTTGATTTTTGCAAAAGTAATAATCAAGCCCAAAATCTTCCGACATATTTTTAGCCGTTTGATGATGTGTTGTTAAGAAGAAATTTTCCAACTCTGGTTGTGAGTTTGGGCCATCTATCAAATTAAAAATGCCTCCTCCATGGTTGTTTAATAAAACTATCCTTAAATGGTTGGGCACATATTTGTTCCAAAAGGCATTTCTATCATAAAAGAAAGCCAAATCACCAGTAATAAGCGTTACGATTTCATTACTCATTAAGGCAGCACCAATGGCAGTGCTAGTGCAGCCATCTATGCCACTTGTACCTCGGTTGCAAAAGGCACTAAGTTTCTTTTCAGGAAGCCCTAAATAACTAACATACCTAATAGAAGAACTATTAGCAATTTGCAGCTGAGAGCTTGATGGAAGTGCTGATAAAATAGTGTTTACGGATAGCAATTCACTCTTAAGACCATGCTGATTGCAGTTAACAATAAACTTTTGAATGGCCTTCTGCGCCTTTTTTTCAAACTTACTCCATACTTGTTGGTAGCTTTCTGTTTGGATGCTTTGGGATTCAATAATATTTTCAATAATACTTGCTAATTGATTGGTGCTAACATAATCTGTTACGTTCCCATAAGTATCTACTAGGATACTATCATCCTGCAAGCGTATATGCTTGATCGGCTTTTGTTTCTTTAACCAAAGTTTCAGAGCCTTTGAAAGCACGGGGCCACCCATGCTAATTAACACTTGTGGCTCAAGTTCTTTAAGACAATCTGAATCTGTTTGACTAACGATATAATCAAAATGTTTGATGCTTGTGCTATTGTGTTGGTTTGATACCACATCGGCCAACACCACCACATTGCTTCGATTGGCAAGGGATTTGATTTGCTTCGTTATGGCTGCATTAGGCAAGCATTGACCAATCAACACCATTATTTTTTCTTGGTTTAAATGCCCAAGATAATAGGGTGATTTTGTTAAAAGCGGTTTTGCTTCAACCGTATGGTTTTGTTCTATAACAGAATCTTCTTGACTAATTTGATACAATGGTTCCTTCAAAGGAACATTGACATGCACAGGTCCCCAAACAGGGTATAAGCATCTGTTCAATATCTCTGATAGATGTCGATTACTTTCGGTAGCCAACTGCCAACTGTCAACTAAAAATTGCATTTGTGCTCTCACATGTGAGCCATATACACCTTGTTGGTTGATCATTTGTCCATCTTGCTGATTTAGCAATGCTGCAGGTCTATCTGCAGTTAAAACAAGCAAAGGAATTTTTTGATAAAAGGCCTCAGCTATGGCAGGATAAAAGTTAAGTGCTGCCGTTCCGCTTGTGCAGATTAGTGCAACGGGTTTTTGCAATTGTTGTGCCATGCCCAGGGCTATATATCCTGCACTGCGTTCATCAACGATAACAAAGGTTTTGATATGTGGATGACGATTGAAGGCAAACACAAGTGGTGCAGAACGTGAACCCGGACAGATTACAGCATGTGTAACGCCAGCTTGGTAACATTGTTCGGCTAATTGTGCTAATTGTTGGTGCATTAAAATTGAAATCTCAGTCCTAAATTTATTCCCCAATCCCTTGGCTTTTCAGCCATTCCAGGCATTTTATCTAAATAGGTCAAACGATGAACCATATTGATAGAAAGCAACTTGAAAATATTTTCAATACCATAACCTACTTCTACATAAGGGATGCCTTCTTTGAAAGGGTTTACTTGTGTTAGAGGCTTACCCATCAGATTATTTGCAGGTAAAATTTGTTTATCCTCATCACTCATGCTACCATATGCTGATTTAACAAAAGCGAAATTTCTAAGCTTCCAATTTTTTACAATTGGAATTCGATTAAAAAACAAGCCTTCAAAATGTTGCACATAGGTGAAATGAACATATTCATCACTTACAAATTCATAAAAGTTAAGTAAGCTATAATTCAAATCAGAGTATAAAAAAGTTTGGTTACCTCTTGCCACGTCTAACAAAGGATAGGGCAATCTGCCCCAAATTTTGCCTGCCGTAATCCACATATCTCCTGTTCCTAGCACACCTGTATTGGCATGTTGAATGATACCCAATTGCAATTTGTTATAGTCAAAATTGCTGTTTAAAATTCCTTTGAAACCATGTGTATAGGTTAGCGTTAACTCGGGCAACCTTGATCTTTTCATCCTCAAACGACCATTACCTCTAAGTACCATCTCTTCTTTATACGCCCATCTTGCCTCAGCACTTGCTTGTGTATTGCTGAATCTATCAAAAACTTCTCCCTTTTCGTCCTTATATGCAAAGACAAAATCGCCCAAAGGCTCAAAGGTATTATGTTGTATATTGAATCTAAAACTCCAATCCCTTTTAGGGTTGGTAAAGTAGCTAATCTTGGTTTCGTGGGTGCTGTTAAATCGCATGCCATTTCCAAAGATGGCAATGGCTTGAAATAGGTTTGAATTATTGTTTCCTGATCCAAAATCATTGGTAACACCTATTACATCATAATCGTATTTGAATTGACCACTCAGTACACTCCATTTTTTTCGATTGGTGATGTAATCTGCTCCCAACGCATATTTCAATCTTTCATCTCTAAAACCATATGCTAAGTATGATTTGAGAATCCATCGTTTACTAAAAAAGTGATTGGTTATAAATCCTAATCTTATTCTATTACCCTCATAGTTATTATATCCATAAAGGAAGACATAAGGACCCCAATCCAATCCACCAATGCGTTTATACCCTTCTACAACAATTCGCACTACATCAATATAAGTTTGTATCACAGGTAGGTTTCTAATGGAGTCAACCATAGTAAACATTTGTTTTTCGATGCCTGTGAATGCTTCAGGTCTTTTGCTTGCCCAATAGGCGGTATCATTATTCTCAACGTTGGCAACCTGTTCTATTTGCACATCAAAAAAGGAGGAAGGCTTAGGTTCGTTAACTTTAATGTTGCTATATGAGTTGTATATCTTAGCAATCATACCCGCTGATTTTTCTGTTATTTGAGCAATATCAGCTACAAACCTATTTTTATATGCGATAAAGGGTCCATCGCTCGTTTGCACAAACTCCTGTTGTATTTTTAACCGATCAATAAAATTAATGTTGGCAGATTTTGATATTTCAACATCTATCCTCTTGATAGCCCATGTGCTATCTTCAATCCACATATGACCCAAAAAGCCAAGGTCTTGTTCGCGTCTTAAGTTGAGTTTTAGTTTATAACATTTTTTGTGGTCGATGTCAACAGAGTCAAGCAATGTAAAGATATAATAAGTATGCGCCACATTTGAAAGTGGGGAAATAAAATCTTTGGCAAGTAGCCTAACAAAATTGCCATTGAAATTTATTTGTAACAAGCTTGCACCCATCAAATCTGTTATGAATGATTTGTCGCCAATACCAATTCCTGTGCTAGTTGAGGCCAATACCAATTCTTTGTTTTTGGAAGGTTCTTTATTAAAAAAATATTGTGAAAAAGTCTCGCTTATAAACATAGGAAGGATATATTTTCCTTCTTCATTTTTCATTTGATTGGCGGTATCAAACAAACTTTTAAGTGGTTTAAAAACAGCTTTGTTTTTAATTTCCTCGCTGATGTTATTTATTGAAATGTCAACTTTGTTGTAACTATCGTATTGGTATGAAGATAAATTGCCGACATCGTTCTTGTCCCGAAATTTTCTAGCGTTGTTCACAATGCGAAGGGCAGGATTTACCCCTGGTTTAATAATAACTTCCTTGAGTTCCGAACTAGATTCACTTAATTCGATAAGCAGGTTTTGAGATTGTCCTCGTTTGATGCTTCGGGTGTATTTTTTATATCCCACATAACTTACCACAATACTATCAACAGCCTCTGTAGTTTTTAATTTAAAATTACCTTCAAAGTCGGTAGTCGTACCAATACGTGTTCCTTTAAATCCAACACTTACAAAGGGCAGTGCCTCTTTGTTTCTTTTGTCTTGAATTTTACCACTAATAAATGTTTCTTGCTGAGCAAGAGACAGAAAGGGAATCAACAAAAGTAGGGCTGCTAAAAAGCGCATTTCAAAACTAAGTACTTTGATTGTTTTAGACAATTTAAATTTCCTTTACCCTAATTTAGCATACGCATTTTCATTCTAATATTTTGCAAGGGTCTGTCAGATTGGCCTTTAGAAACGGAAGAAATTTTATCTAACACATCAAAACCTTCAACCAATTCGCCAAAAACAGTGTATTCACCGTCCAAATGAGGCGCGCCACCAATGGTCTCGTAGGTTTCAACTTGTGGTTCTTCGTAAACAAAATCACCCCCCGATTTTAAGTATAATTCTTCTACGCTTGGCTTTAAGGTTTCAATAAACGCTGTTAGACCAGCTTTATCTTTAGCTGTTTGAAAGGCACTAATGGTTGAGTTGATTGAATCTTTTTGAATTAGGTCGTAGAATATTTTTTGTTTGCGATTCAAATTTTTCTGATTCATGGTGTTAGCCAATTGATCCCGTTTATATTTTTGTCCATCTACGATATAAAATTGACAACCGCTGCTAGCTTTTTCTGGGTTATTATCTCTAGCTGCAGCCAATGCCCCTCTTTTGTGCCATAAGCCATTCACGATTTCAGCAGGTATTTTATACCCCACATCCCCACCACCAAGCATCGCAGATGAATCTGCATTTTTTGAAGTAGGGTCACCGCCTTGGATCATGAAACCTTTGATGATGCGGTGAAACAAAAGACTATCGTAAAAACGTTGTTCAACCAATTTAATGAAATTATCTCTGTGATTTGGGGTTTCATTGTATAACAAAACCTTCATGACTCCCAAATCAGTGTTTATTTCAACCATCCGGTTCGTATTACTATCTCTAACCACCAATTTTTTAACCACTTTTTTCGTGATTTTCTTTTTCACCACTTTCCTTTTTTCCACTATTTTTACTGGTTTACCAGGTTGAATGCTTGCTCTTTGCACTTGCGCTTGCCCTGTATACATCACACATAAGCAAATCATTACAGATAGTATTTTCGTCATTTTGTTATTGTTCTTCATTTTCAAATAATCCTTCATTTTCAAAATATTTTACAATTAGCTCTTTCAAATAATTTTCTTGGGTAGCTAAATCGGTAAATGGTATTTTTTTAAGTAAATTGTAATGTGGCCAACCATGTTCATCCATGTTCTCAAAGGCATAATACCCATCATAACTTAATAATTTACATGTGGCAATATGCATTAAATCTACCTTTTCTTCTTTCTCGAACTTGCGATTTTGCCCTAATTCTCGCATACCTATGATATACAAAAGTCCATTCATATCAGGTTTCTTGCCAAATAGTTTTTTTAACTCAAACACCACACGATACCATTTTGCCTTAGTTGCATCATCTAATGATGGGGCTTGTTGGTTTTCCAATTCCATAGATGGCAAATGTAAACAAGTTTTTTGCTTAGCACAATTACACATTCGCAAAATACATTATGTTTGAATCATGAAAAAATATTTGATAGCCATTATTCTCCTTCTGCCATTTATAAAAGGAGAGGCTCAAACCATAGTTGCCGGTCCCATGTTAGGCTATGCTGAAAATACCGAAAGCCTTATTTGGCTTCAAGTCAGAGATGTTCAGCAGGCTACAATTAGTTACACTGAAAAAGGAAAAAGTGATTGGAAAGAACTGACCTTAAGTGCCAAAAAATCTAGTGATGCCCAAGTAATAAAGTTTGTGTTAAGCGGTTTGAAAATGGGAGCTAGCTATCAGTATAAAATTCTTTTAGATGCCAAAGAGCAGTCTTTTACCTACCCCCTTACATTTAAAACCAAAAAATTATGGGAATGGAGAGGCGATGCCCCCGATTTTTCCTTTTTGTTAGGTTCATGTAATTATGTTAACGATACAGCTTATGATAGACCGGGAAAGCCATACGGACAAGGAACCAATATATTAATCTATATGGCCGAAACAGGTGCTGATTTTATGTTGTGGCTTGGCGATAACACCTATACACGAGAAGCGGATTATAGCAGTGAAAGTGGCATGAAATACCGATACCAGCACACGCGAAGCGATGTGAATTTGCAAAAACTATTGGCTAGTATGAACCATTATGCCACTTGGGATGACCATGACTATGGGGATAATGATGCCAATAAAAATTTTTGGTTTAAAGACCTTAGCCGAAAGTTATTTGTTGAATATTGGGGCAATAAAATTTTTGGTCAGAATGGAGAAGGCGTATATCAAAATTTTAAATGGAGTGATGCAGAATTTTTTATGTTGGATGATAGGTGGTTCAGAGATGAAAGCGAATTGGATGAAAAAAAGAATAACAAAACTCAATTAGGTGCCAAGCAACTTGATTGGCTTAAACAAAGCCTAGTGCACAGCAGTGCTGTATTTAAATTTATTGCGGTTGGCGGTCAATTTTTAAATACCGAAACCGATAAAGAATCTTTCAATTTATATAAAAAAGAAAGAGCTGAATTGCTTAAATTTATAACAGATAATAAAATCAATGGGGTGGTATTTTTGTCGGGAGATAGACATCATACTGAACTTTTGAAATATGAATCTAAACCGGATGATTCTGATGCTAGTGGAACTAAAAAATCTTATGCATTTAATTATCCTTTGTATGATTTGACGAGCTCTCCTATCAGTGCAGGTCCTAGTAATGTCTTAAAAACCAAAGAAGCAAATAATCCCTACAGAGTGGAGAATACTTTGGTGGTTGACAATAATTATTGTGGTATAAAGATTAGCGGCAAAAAAGGCCAAAGGCAATTGACCATTTCATGTTATGATAAAACAGGTATTGTTAAATGGGGCTATACTATTAATGAATTAGATTTAAAGGGAAAATAGAACTACTCAGGTAGCTGTCCTTTATAACTTATTTCAACAATGGTATTACTTATACCTTCTTTAAAAACGGCTTTTTCTTTTTCTTGAAAGGTTCTTTCATCATCTAGGTAGTAAAACCTTTCAACTTCTCTTTTGATGGTTTTTCCTTGGAATATAAAAGCATATTTAACGGTTAGTTTAATGGAAGAGTTTTTCATGTTACTTCTTTTCACCCCGCTGAAATCCGTTAACTTATATTTTGCACGTACCTCCACATTTTCGTTGCTAAACAATACCCTTTCGTCAGTCATAGCATTTAGTTCTAAATTAAAATAACCTGAAGGGGCATCATATAGTTTGTCCTTAACCTTCACATGCATATCACTAATGTTTAGTTTAATGTTTTGAGCGTTTGTGCCAATAATGGTAAGTGTGAATAGGCAAGCGATAATTAGTTTACGTGCTTTCATTTTTTTGTTTATTATTTCAAAAGTAAATATTTTCACGACTTAATTCAAAAAACTTATGAAAAATCAAACAAACTTATTGACTACTTCATTATTGATAGTAGCAGGCGTTTTCGCCATTTTAGCTTTTAAACCATCTGAAAAAGCAGCCACTGTTTACGAATACAAGCAGTTTTCAACTGTTGAATCTTTAGTGGCTGGAGGTCTTGGTCGTTCGCGTATTTTAACTACTGATGAAAAAGGAGTAAGTGTTGAGAAAGACCTTATGAACTTTTTTAGTATGGTGGGAATTAATTTTGGTAATATCTCAAACAATGATAAATTAATTGTAGATAGAATTAACGAATATTCAAACGAAGGATGGGAATTGGCTGAGGTTACTACTGGTGTTCAAAGCTCATCTAAAGACGCAGCAGGAATATTTATTACCCGCTATTTGTTCAGAAGAGTGAAGAAATAAAAAGTCAATTATTCCTAAAAGGCTGTCATTAAAAAGACAGCCTTTCTTTTTTAAGGTTATCGGTGTCATATTTGTTATGAATATAATTTTATATTGCAGGCATTAATATGAAGAACACAATCAAAATTCACTTTCTTTTTTTGCTATCGTTTTTTCTAATAGCAAATTTTGCTAATGCTCAGCAGACCTTCCCTGTTAATGGCCCGCATGATGATAAGCCAGAATATTATGCACTCACCAACGCAACTGTTTTTGTGGATGCCCAAACCAAACTTGTTAAGGCTACTCTTATTATTAAAGATGGAAAAGTGGAGAGTGTAGGAATTGGAATTTCTGTGCCTAATGAAGCAAAAATCATAGATGTAAAAGGCCACTTTATTTACCCTTCTTTTATTGATTTATATAGCAATTACGGAATCAATTGGAAGAATGATTTGCAAGCACGGGGCCAACAATTTATCTCCAATAAAAAGGGAGCATATAATTGGAATGAAGCCATGCGTGCTGAATTAAATGCAGCTGATTATTTTAACTATGATGAAAAGAAATCGAAGAATTACCTTGAAGCTGGATTTGGTGCTACATTAAGCAGTGTGCAAGATGGTATTTGTCGTGGTAGTGCGGCATTGGTCTTAGTTGGAAATGGAAGAGAAAATGAGTTACTGTTGAATGCAAGGGCTGCCGCTAGCATGAGCTTTTACAAAGGAACATCTAGCCAAGATTACCCTGGATCAATGATGGGCACCATAGCTTTAATACGTCAAACATACTATGATGCCAAATGGTACAAAGGCCAAAACAAAGAAAGCAATTTAAGTCTTGAAGCCTTTCAAAACTTGCAATCTTTGCCACAAATTTTTGAGGCAGAGAATAAATTATCTGTATTGCGTGCATATAAAATTGCTGCCGAATTTTCAAGCCAATACATCATTAAAGGTGCGGGTGATGAATACCAAAGAATCAATGAAATTGCTGCTACCAAATCACCACTAATCATTCCTGTTAACTTCCCAAAACCAAATGATGTAGATGATCCTTTTGATGCCAATTATGTATCCTTAGCAGATTTGAAACATTGGGAATTGGCTCCCGCTAATCCTAAGTTTCTTAGTCAGGCAGGTATTGATTTTGCATTAACTTCTTCTGGTTGTTCTGATGCCAATGAGTTTTTGAAAAATTTACGTAAAGCTATAACATATGGCTTGCCCGAACAATCGGCCTTAAAGGCGTTGACAGAAACACCAGCTAGATTGATTAAGGCAAATCAACTAGGCTCTTTGAAGAAAGGAATGATCGCAAACTTTTTTATAAGCACTAAAAACATTTTTGATAAAGAAGCCATCATTACAGAAAACTGGGTAGCTGGAAAGAAATACAATATCAATGAGCTTCCTGCCTTTGATGCAAGAGGCATTTATAAAATGGATATAAAGGGCTATGAAAACTATAGGCTCAAGATTGATGGAGAGACCAACAAACTACAAGTTAATATCTTAGGTAACGATACGTTAAAAGGAACCTACCAAAACCAACTTAATCTTATTACCATTACTTTTAAAGAAAATAAAAAATCAGAAAACAATATTCGTTTGACTATTTGGCCAGATAAAATTGAGTCCTATGGTGATACTTTGCAACAAGTGAAAACGCTTGTGGGGCAAGCTCAATTGGCGGATGGTAGTTTTCAAAATTTTAGAGCTTTTTGGACTGAAGCACATAAGCATAAAGATAAAAAGGTTGATAGTGTGCCAAGCATTTCATTGGGTGATATTATCTTTCCCTTTACCGATTATGGAACTAAAGAACTAGCCAAAGCAGAGACTGTTATTTTTAAAAATGCTAGCATTTGGACTAATGAAAGTGAAGGGATTTTAAGCGAAAGCGATGTGGCTATTAGCAATGGAAAGATAGTGGCCATCGGTAAAAATATTTCAATAAAAGATGCTAAAATAATTGATGCAAAAGGCAAACACCTTACCAATGGTATCATTGATGAACACTCCCATATTGCTATTTACAAAGGTGTGAATGAATGTACCCAAGCCTTGACAAGTGAGGTAAGAATAGGGGACGTGATTAATTGCGATGACGTTAATATTTATCGCCAATTGTCGGGTGGCGTTACCTCTGCACAGCTGCTACATGGCAGCTGTAACCCTGTTGGTGGTCAAAGTGGATTGATAAAACTGCGTTGGGGACTTGCACCTGAAAAGATGAAAATCGAACAAGCAGATGGTTTTATAAAATTTGCACTAGGCGAAAATGTAAAGCAGTCCAATGCAGGAGACCGCAGCACCTCGCGATATCCTCAAACCCGCATGGGTGTTGAGCAAGTTTACTATGATGCTTTTATCAGAGCTAAAGAATACGAAGCTAAAATGAAAACTAATCCAGCATTGACTAGAAAAGATTTGGAACTAGATGCATTGGTGGAAATATTAAATAAAAAACGTTTCATCTCATGCCATAGTTATGTGCAAAGTGAAATCAATATGCTGATGCATGTGGCAGATAGCATGGGTTTCAAAGTGAATACCTTTACTCATATTCTTGAAGGTTACAAAGTAGCTGATAAAATGAAAGCTCATGGTGTATGTGCTTCTACCTTTGCTGATTGGTGGGCTTATAAATATGAAGTGATTGAAGCCATTCCATACAATGCAGCTATCATGATAAAGGCAGGTGTAACCGTTGCGATAAACAGCGATGATGCTGAAATGGGTCGTAGGTTAAACCAAGAAGCAGCTAAAACGATTAAGTATGGGAACATTAGTGAAGTTGAAGCTTGGAAAATGGTTACACTAAATCCTGCTAAAATGTTGCACTTAGATAACAGATTAGGTAGCATAAAAGTTGGAAAAGATGCAGACCTCGTGCTTTGGACAGATAATCCATTGAGTATTTATGCTAAGCCTGCTTACACATTTGTGGATGGTATCTGTTATTTTAGTTTAGAGAAAGATGAAATCTTAAGAATCCAAATTAAGCAAGAACGTCAGCGCATCATCAATAAAATGATGGCAGCCAAACAAGCAGGCGAAAAAACCGAAAAGAAAATTAGTGCCATTGATGTGGATTACCACTGCGAGGACTAAACCCTATCAGACGATTCTGATTTGGCTATTGCTGAGGTAGGCGTCAGACGGGTGACATGATTTCCCAATTTTCCAATCAAAATACCCCTCCTCCCTCTTGCCTAAATCCTTAATCTTCCTCTTACTTCTTCAACTTATAATCTGTCCTAAGTACCCTGATGGTAGTTCTTCTGTTTTGTTGGTGTTCCTCATCGCTACAATCTACCCCATCCGTACAATCGTTTACAAGCTTGGTTTCACCATAACCTACAGGCACTAATCGGTCTTTGGCTATGCCTTTTTGTACTAGATAATCCACACAACTTTGGGCACGTTTTTTTGAAAGTTCTAAGTTGTAATCTGCAGGTGCACGGCTATCAGTGTGTGAAGCTAATTCAATAACAATATTAGGGTTGTATTTTAATATCACACTGAGCGAGTCTAATACCTTTTTTGATCCAATGCGAAGGTCATATTTGTCTAAATCATAAAATATTCCTTGAAGTGTAAAGTCCACTTCTGGTGCAGGTATTGGGTTCAGGTATAAAGTAATTTCAATTGTTGAATCTTTGCTAATTCCTTTACTCGATATGGCAGTTGTGGTACTTGAAAAATACTTTTCTTTGCTAGCAAAAACACTTAACAGATTGTTTAAAGGAAGCTCCCCTACGAACTCACCTTTTTCGTTTGATCTGATGCTGTATATATTTTTACCCATGCTATCATTCAATACCACTATGGCACTTGTAGGTTGGTTCTCGTCACGGTCGATGGTTTTAACCTTTAGCATAAACACATAAGGCTTAATGGTAACGCTGTAAATATCATCATCACCAAGGCCACCCTCTCTGTTTGAACTAATATAGGCTATAGGTTTGTCAGCTTGTCGTTTGTTTTTGGGTATAAAATTGATACCAAAATCATCTCCACCTGAGTTGATGGGATATTGAATATTTACAGCCTTTTTAAAGGTACTTGAAGAGTCTTGCGTTTTAAAAACATCAAGACCGCCCATTCCTATGTTTCCTTTGCTTGAATAGTAAATTACACCCTCTTCATCAACAAAAGGAAACATATCATCTTCATTGGTATTTACATTGGGTCCAAGATTTACGGGTTTGCCCCATTTGTTTTTCACCTCATCATAAAAGCAATAGTATAAATCCTTTTCACCATAACCATCAGGCATATCGCTACTAAAAAACAAACGCTTGCCGTCTGCACTTAATGCGGGATGTCCACAGCTAAAGGAATCAGAATTGAAAGTTAATAGGGTAGGAGCTATCCAAGAATTATTTAGAAAATAACTTACATAAATTTTGCAGTTCATTCCCTTTCCATCTATGCCATTGCATTGGGTAAAATACATAGTGCTAGCAGTGCTGTCAATCCAAGCGGTACCATCATTGAAATTGCTATTTACTGCACCTTTCACATTGCTTGGTTTTGAAAAAGCATCGCTTACTAAATTGGCTTCAAAAAAATCACTGCACTTCTGACCAGTCCATTCAAATATTTCGTTGCCTTGAGCCTCTTTTCTTGAGGATGACCATATAAGTTTGTTGTTGTTGAAAAAAGGAGAGTAGTCACTAAATTCGGTATTGATTTCTTTAATATTTTTGATGGTGAATTTTTCTGGATTGGCTTTCCAAGTTTGTGCTTCTATGCAAGATTGTTGGGCTAGTTTACCTCTGGCATCAGCGGGTATTTCAAACAAAAAATCATAAAACTGCCTTCCTGCATCATCATACCGTTCAAAGTTTTTAAGCAATTGTCCGTAGCTGTAAAGAATATTTGGGTCGGGGTATTTTGAATTAATGGTCTCTTCAAACCATTTGATGGCTTGCTTGTAATTATTGCTTCTTCTATAACTTTCAGCTATGTTGAACAGTGTTTTTTGTTTGAGTTCCTCTTCTTTTATTTTGGCAAAAGCCTTTTTATAAAAACCTGCTGCAGTATTGTATTTCTTGGCAGCAAAGGCTGCATTGGCTTTATCCAGATCTAAGGTATAGGCTGGAGCAGGCGCTTGGGCTTTTGCAAAAAGGCAGTATAAAATGCTTATCAGTAGAAAACGGTATCTCATAAATCTTATAACCATTCAAATTAAACGAAAAGTGAATATAAAATGGCATAAAATAATTTTAATCTTGGAGCCAATGTATCAGACACATTTTATTATTCATGGATAATGAATGAAATATTGGATTATCACTAAAAAAATAGGATAATTGTGTTGTACAAAAACCTCATTTTTGGTAAAATCATTCAGTACATATAGCAATGAAAAAACATTGGTTGATGCCCTAAAGGCACAAGACAAACAAGCGTTTAGCTATTTGTATGATAATTATTCAGATGCTTTGTATGGTGTTATCAATCGCATCGTTTTGAGTGATGAAATTGCGGGAGATGTATTACAGGAGGTATTTGTAAAAATTTGGAAGAATATTGATAATTATTCAAGGGAGAAAGGAAGCATTTTTACTTGGATGATGAACATTAGCCGCAGTGCAGCTATAGATCAGATTCGTTCTAGGCAATATCAGAATGAGGCTCAAAACCAAAACATTGAAGATTTCGTATATGATATTGATAAGACTGAGCAAACTAATTCACAAGTAGATCATATTGGATTGAAAGAGGTTTTAACAAAGTTGAAACCTGAGCATAAAATTTTGATTGATAAAGTATATTTTGAAGGCTATACCCAAGAAGAAATTTCACATGAATTAGATATGCCTTTGGGAACAGTTAAAACCAGAATTCGTGCTGCTATGCAGCATTTACGACAAGTATTAAACGTACAGAAAACGTGAATATAGAAGCATACATAGAATCGGGTTTTTTAGAAGGTTATGCCTTGGGTCTTTGCGATGAAGCAGAGCAAATGGATGTTGTAAGACTTTGTAAAATGTACCCTGAGTTACAAGCCGAGTTGGATCGTATCCAAGCTAACCTTGCCTTCTATGCCCAAAGCCATGCTAAGAAATCCCCAGCCCACATCAAACAAGCCATTTTTGTTGAGATTGACGCAATCGAAAAGCCTGTCACTAAAATTAAAATACATAGCAAAAACGAAGTTTATCAGGAAGAAGAAAAGCCATCTATGTTTAACAACAAATGGTTGATAGCGGCTTCGGTAACTATGTTTGTTTTGAGTAGCATCACCAATGTGATATTGTATAGCAAGTGGAAAGATGCAAATCAACAGATGATTGCTTTAAATACTGAAAAAAGTTTGCTTGCTGAAAACACCAAAAACAATCAAGTTAAAATGGACTTGATGAAAAACGAGATGGAAATTATAAGCAGCCCTGAAGTCACAAAAGTGATGATGAAAGGCATGGAAAAATCTCCTGAAAGCATGGCCATGGTATATTGGAACAAAAATACACGTGAGGTATTTATTGAAGTAAAAAAACTACCACCACCTGCCGATGGTATGCAATACCAATTATGGGCCATTGTTGACGGAAAGCCAATGGATGCTGGAATGTTACCCATGGAGTCAACAGACTCAAGCTTAATAAAAATGAAAGACTTTGGCGAAGCCCAAGCCTTTGCTATCACACAAGAAAAAATGGGGGGCAGCCCAAGCCCTAACATGACCGAAATGCTGGTGATGGGTGGGATATAGTCAGATAGTAGTAATGATGTATTGGATTCAAACAAATTTTTTATCCTTGGTTTGAGTCCCCGCAAACCAAACCAATTTACAGAAGGATTGGAACGGATAGCAAGTATGGACAAAAATTAATGCAAATCTTTTTGTAATTCGGATAGCTGTATATCCAGTCCTTTTCGGCCTTTGTTGGTATTCCCTCAACAACAAGTATATTCATTTCGTTTAAATAATTTTTTCGCTCTATTTACCTTTAGCTAACAAGCGAAGGTTTTTTATTCATGCCTTATTCCTACATTGCAAAGGTGCTTAAAATATATGCTTTCCTCTTGTTGTCTCTTATTGGTGCCCTGCAAGTATTGGCGCAAAACCTGCAAATGCTTACCAGCCCACGATTCATGCTTTCTTACAACCATTTGGGCAATCAAAAGTACGATAGCAGTGCCCATACTTTTGGCTTGGGGCAAAGCAGCCTTTCTTTAAACCTCCCTCTCTATCATAGCAATTATGCAAAAAGTGAATATGGCCTTAATCACTTCTTATACCTAGGTTTTCAACCTAGTATTGTTTTAAGTTCAGCTAATTTTGAAAACACGTCTTTAGACAGAAAGCTCATCAACCTATCACTAGGTATAAATGGCATTTATACTTCAGGTATAAAAAACATGTATTTGCTAAGTATAAGACCTATGTTAAACGAAGATGAATACACCATCAACAATCCTACATGGCGATACAATGCAAGTTTTTTATATAGTAGAATGGTCAACACAAAGTTTAAATACCGCTTTGGTCTTACTTATACCTATCTGTTTGGTGAGGGTAATTTACTTCCTATTGTGGGCGGTACCTATCGTTTTAACCAAAAAAATATATTGCTTGTTAACCTGCCCTACAACATCACATACCGACATGTTTTCAATTCCAATTTGAGTGCTGGTTTTTTCCTAAAACCCAACGGGAGCATGAACAGATTTATGAACCGCAATTATTTTGATAGTTCCTACAATACCGTATTGTTTAGAAGAAGCAGTTATTTACTCGGTGCCAATGTTATATACAAAATAAGCCCCAAGTTCAGGTTGATGGCTGATTTGGCTATGAGTAGCAAACAGCAATTGCGTTTTACTCAAGATGCTGAAAGAGATGGAAAATCATATTATGAAGCAAGCGTGAAGCCTACTTTCTATTTATCCATTAAACTACTGTGGATGCCCTTTGTGGCTGCAAAAGCCAAGAAGAATATTAATACAGAGAAGGAAAATGATGCAGAGGAATACCTGAATGATGATAACTTTCTACCGTTTTAAAATAATAAGAATAAATTAAGTAAGAACTTCGTTAAACTAAATAATTTTGCAATACCATGAAGCCCTTAATTAAAGTCTTTATTTTGTGTTTGGCATTATTTACCCGTCAGGCAAGCTTGGCACAAACAGAAGCCGACAGCTTACAATACGATGATGATGAAAAAATAGCCAAACCTGAACCCGATGGAGAATATCGTTTAGGTGTGATTATGGGCTTTCAGATGAATACACTCACAGGCAGCGAAGCCGATAGAGCCCAAGCTTCCTATGGATTAAATGGTGGTATGTATGTGAAGAGAAAATTAGGTAAACATACCGCTTTGCAGGCGGAATTAACAGGCTCTTTCAGAGGAAGTAATTTCAAATACATTAATGTAGATACACAATACACCACCATTCGTTTGATGTATATTGATTTGCCTGTTATGTTTATGTATATGCCTTATAAAAACAGCAATAATGTGAGGTTATTGATTGGTCCTTATTATTCCACCTTAATCAATTCCTCATTGTATTTAAATAACAATCCTTTGCCGGAGGGCAACAAACCCAAAGTAGCAGATTATGACTATGGCATTGCTGCTGCCTATCATTATCATACACCTTTTGTGGGCTTTCAAATAAAGAGCAAAGTAGGGCTAAATAACATTAATAATGGGGTGTATGCCAACACAAATTCTAATGGAAAAACATTGAATACTTTTGTACTTGAATTTAACTTAATATTTTAGCTGCATGAATCGTGAGCAGTTAATTAGTGAAATTCGCCAAAAGAAAAGTTTCCTATGTGTTGGTTTAGACACAGATATAAAGAAAATACCCACCCATTTATTAGACACAGAAGACCCTGTTTTTGAGTTTAACAAAGCCATTATTGATGCTACCAAAGATTATTGCGTAGCCTATAAAATCAATACTGCCTTTTTTGAAGCCAATGGAGCCAAAGGTTGGATAAGCATGGAAAAAACCTTGCAATACATTCCTAAAAATATTTTCACCATTGCAGATGCCAAAAGAGGCGATATAGGCAATACCAGTCACATGTATGCCCGTGCTTTTTTCGAAACCCTTTCTTTTGATTCGATAACCCTTGCACCATACATGGGCAAAGATTCAATAGAGCCATTTTTTCAATACAAAGACAAGTGGGGCATTGTATTAGCCCTAACTTCAAACGAAGGAAGTAAAGACTATGAGCAAGAAAAAATGGGTGACGATTTCTTATACGAACGTGTGCTAAAAACCACCTCTGCATTTACAAATATTGGCAATGCCATGTTTGTGGTAGGTGCCACCAAAGCTGAAGAATTTTTGAGAATAAGAAAAATTGTACCTGATCATTTTTTATTGGTACCTGGTGTAGGAGCCCAAGGTGGAAGTTTAGCGGAGGTAGTAAAATACGGTATGAACCCTGATATTGGTTTATTGATTAATGCTTCTAGAAGTATTATTTACGCTTCTTCCAATACAGACTTTGCAGAAAAAGCCAAAGAAGAAGCCAAGAAAATGGCTGATGAAATGGCGAGTTACTTGTAGTTTATTTTGTTAACAACATCAGGAAGCTAGTCGGGATTTGCAATCACGACATATAAACTTTGGATTTGTAATCCAATAGATCATGCTTAAACCAACTTCAAATCCATGCTTTCAATCACATGAAGCAGTGCGTCAAAATCGTTTTGTGTGATATCAAGATGCATCACAAATCTTACTTTGTTTTTACCCATACTCACTGCTTTGATATGCTGCTGCTGCAATACTGCCAAGAAATTTTCAACTAAAAATTCATCTTTAATTTTAAAGATAACAATATTGGTTTCAACGGGAAGGATGCTTTCAATAAAAGATTTTTTCGATAAGGCTTCAGCAATTATTGCAGCACGCTTATTATCAATCTCAAGTCTATCAATATTATTTTGAAGGGCATACAAGCCCGCAGCAGCAAGAAAACCGGCCTGTCTCATACCGCCACCAAATACTTTACGAATGCGTTTGGCTTTGTAAATATGCTCCTTGCTTCCCAATAATAGCGAGCCAACTGGAGCGCCTAAGCCTTTAGACAAGCAAATAGAAATGGTATTAAAAATAGTTCCAAATAACCTTGGGTCCTGGTTTTTGGCCACCAAGGCATTAAACAACCTAGCACCATCTAAGTGCAAAGCTAAATTATGATCGGTACAAACCTGTTTAATCTTTTTAAGTTCATCCAAATCCCAACAAGCACCACCACCTTTGTTTACAGTATTTTCAATACAAACTAAGCGTGTTCGAGGAAAATGAATATCCTCTTTGTTGATGTTTTCTTCTACATCCTTGGCAGTGAACCTTCCATTATTACCTGTTATCAAACGTACTGAGCAGCCCGAATTAAAGGCAATTCCACCACCTTCATATAAATACACGTGCGCCAAATCATGACAGATAATTTCCTCGCCAGCTTGTGTATGAATTTTAATAGCTATCTGATTGGTCATGGTGCCACTCGGGCAGAATAAGGCTGCTTCCATTCCAAACATATCAGCTGCATATAGCTGCAATGCATTCACTGTTTCATCTTCGGCAAATACATCATCACCTACTTTGGCCTGCATCATGGCTTCAAGCATGGCTGGGCTTGGTCGGGTTACAGTATCACTTCTTAAATCAATCATACTTCTAGTTCAATTCGTCTAATAGTTCTTTGGCCTTGTTCTTAAACGGGGCGTTTACATTAATAATTTCATTCAAAAGTTTTTTGCACTCTTTGTTTCGCTCACTCTTGAGGTATGCCAAGGCTAGGTACCATTTGGCTGTATATATATTATTAAACTCTTTAAAACTATCAACAGCGGTATACAAATGTATTTCGGCTAAATTATCAAAACCAGTTTGGATATATGAAATACCTAAATACAAATTGTAATTTCCATCATCTGCCTTTTCGGGTTCAAAGCGGTGAAAGGTTTCAATTGCTAGGTTATAGTCTTTGGTATCATAATATTTCATGGCTATCACCTCAAAATGATTGGTGTCGCTCTCAATTAAGTTATTGGTCCAGTAATTTGAGTAGGGTTTATAGTATTTTTCAAAGAGAGCAACATGGTTACCATTTTTTTGAATATCGTAGAAACGATAGGCCACATAACCCAATCCCGAAATAAAAATAAATAAAAGAATCAAATAGATTGTTTTTCTAATCATGATGCACAAATGTAAAAGTTCTAAGGCTTTTTCAAACTAAAATATTAAACAGTTTTGAATTATTGGTTCTAACAATTCAATAGGATTAAACATACAACTTTGATATTTTTTAAGTGTAGGCTAAAATACTACTTTTTATTATTAGGTTTCAATTTAAGTTTTTTTATGGATAGATATAAAAACAAGTATCGCATATCTTCAACTAGGTTGCAAACTTGGAACTATGCAAACGAGGGTGCCTATTTTATTACCATTTGTACCAAAAATAGGGAGCATTTTTTCGGAGAAATAATTGAAGGAAAAATGATATTGAATGAGATTGGAAGGTTAACTGAAATAGAATGGGCTAAAACTATTGAAATACGACAAGATATGAATCTGGAATTGGGTGCATTTGTAGTTATGCCAAATCACTTTCACGCAATTGTCATAATTAAAGAAAATGAATTTAACAACTCAAACAATAATGATGGAATGTCAAACAAACCTCAAAATCAATTTGGACCTCAATCTAAAAACTTGGCAGCTAAATTAGAGGTTTCAAATCAGCAGTAACAGCGCAAGCCCGCAAATTGGGTAATTCAGAATTTGCTTGGCAAACACTTTATCATGACCACATTATTCGCAATAATCAATCATTTGAGAATATCCAAAACTATATTTTGAATAATCCTGAAAAATGGGATGAGGATAATTTTAATAAATAATTGTGGAGACACATTGCAATGCGTCTCCACTCTATTCATAAATCATTTTTAAAGAATATTTCAACATCATGCTTATGTTTGGGGTGATGTATATATCTTTGCCCAATTTTAAGATGCTGCATTTAAACTGTGCATCCTCACAATCATTTATTTACACCTTGGAAACATGCCAAAAGACAATAGCATAAAATCGGTACTAATTATTGGAAGCGGACCTATCATTATTGGTCAGGCTTGCGAGTTTGATTATTCAGGTAGTCAAGCTTCACGCTCACTTAAGGAAGAAGGAATTGAGGTTTCTCTGATAAACTCAAACCCTGCAACCATTATGACCGACAATGTTACTGCCGACCATGTTTATTTATGGCCATTAACAAGTGATTCAATAGAAAAAATCCTTCAAGAAAGACAAATAGATGCAGTATTGCCAACCATGGGTGGTCAAACTGCCTTGAACCTTGCTATTGAATGTGAAGAAATTGGACTTTGGCAAAAATACAATGTGCGCATGATTGGTGTAGATACCAAAGCCATAGATACTGTAGAAAATAGAGAGCTTTTCAGACAAAAAATGATTGAAATAGGCATTGGCGTGGCACCTAGCCGCACGGCCAATTCATTTTTAGAAGGAAAAGAAATTGCACAAGAAATAGGTTTTCCATTGGTTATCCGCCCTTCATACACCCTTGGTGGTACTGGAGGAGGATTTGTTTGGAAAAAAGAAGAATTAGATGCGGCTCTGCAAAGAGGTTTAACCGCGTCACCTACCCATGAAGTATTGGTTGAGAAGGCCGTTTTTGGATGGAAAGAGTATGAACTTGAATTGCTTCGCGACAAAAACGATAATGTGGCGGTGATATGTGTGATTGAAAACTTTGATCCAATGGGTGTTCATACGGGTGATTCGATAACTGTAGCACCTGCCATGACGTTAAGCGATTCATGTTACCAACGCATGCGTGATATGGCCATCCACATGATGCGTAGCATTGGTAATTTCCATGGTGGATGTAATGTGCAGTTTGCTGTTAATCCTGCTGACGAAGATATCATAGCAGTAGAAATCAATCCTCGTGTTTCACGTTCTTCTGCTTTGGCAAGTAAGGCTACTGGTTACCCAATTGCTAAAATTGCCGCTAAATTAGCTATTGGTTATAGCTTAGATGAGTTGAAAAACCCAGTAACCAAAACTACTTCAGCTTACTTTGAACCTGCCATTGATTATGTGATTGTAAAAATACCTAGGTTTAATTTTGATAAATTTAAAGGTGCAAACAAAACCTTAGGACTTCAAATGAAAGCCGTTGGAGAGGTTATGGGCATAGGTAGAACCTTTATTGAAGCATTACAGAAAGCTACACAAAGTTTAGAAATAAAGCGCAATGGATTAGGTGCAGATGGTTACCAAAACAGAAATCTTGAAGACATTATTGAAAAATTAACCAACCCCAGTTGGGATAGAATTTTTGCTGTTAAAGACGCTTTAAGCCTTGGAGTTCCTATTTCTTCTATCGAGAAAATAACCAAAATCGACAGATGGTTTTTGACCCAAATAAACGAAATGGTGAGGATTGAAACTGAAGCTAAACGCTTTAGTTTAAAAAATATTCCTCACGAATTATTGGTTGAGTTAAAAGAAAAAGGCTATAGCGATGAGCAGATTGCTTTTCTTTTAGGTTCAGATGCAACCGATGCAGACGTAAAAGCATTGCGTGACGCAACAGGAGTTAAACGTGTTTTCAAAACGGTCGATACTTGTGCCGCTGAGTTTCCATCACCAACCAATTATTTCTACTCAACTTTTGATGGGGAGAATGAAAGTATCCCAACAAATAATAAAAAAATCATTGTATTAGGTTCGGGACCAAACCGCATTGGACAGGGTATAGAGTTTGACTATTGCTGCGTGCATGGATTGTTAGCTGCCAAAGAAAGCGGCTACGAAGCCATTATGATTAATTGCAACCCTGAAACGGTTTCAACCGATTTTGACATGGCAGACAAATTGTATTTTGAGCCCGTATTTTGGGAGCATTTATTAGAGATTATTGAGCTTGAAAAACCTGAAGGTGTTATTGTTCAATTAGGTGGTCAAACAGCGCTGAAATTGGCCAAAAAACTACACCAAAAAGGTATTAAAATTATTGGAACCAGTTTCACCGATATGGATATTTCTGAAGACCGTGGACAGTTTTCGGATTTATTAAAAGAATTAAATATTCCATACCCTAACTATGGTGTGGCTATGGATGCTGATGAAGCCATAGCTGTAGCCAAAAAAGTGGGATACCCTGTGCTTGTTAGACCCAGTTATGTGCTAGGCGGACAAGGTATGAAAATCGTAATTAACGATGAGGAATTGGAAAAAGCAGTTATTGACCTTTTGGGTGATTTGCCAGGCAATAGCATTCTTATTGACCATTTCTTAGACAGAGCTGAAGAAGCTGAAATAGATTTAATTTGTGATGGCGAAGATGTGCATATCATTGGTATGATGGAACATATTGAACCTGCAGGTATTCACAGTGGTGACTCAAGTGCAGTATTACCACCATTTAGTTTAAGTGCAAACGTGCAACAGCAAATGGAATCTTATGCGATTAACCTTGCACATAAAATGAATATCCGAGGCTTGTTAAACATTCAGTTTGCTATCAAAAACGAGAAAGTGTATGTGATTGAAGCAAATCCTCGTGCCAGTCGCACTGTGCCTTTTATAGCCAAAGCCTACCAAATACCTTTCATCAATATTGCCACCAAAATAATGATGGGAACACATAAGTTGAAAGACTTTACATTTGAAAGAAAGTTGGTTGGATATGCCATTAAAGAACCTGTTTTCTCATTTGAAAAATTCCCGGGTGTGAACAAAGAATTAGGTCCAGAAATGAAAAGTACAGGTGAAGCCATTCGTTTCATCAAAGACCTTCACGACCCTCTTTTCCGTCAATATATGAAAGAGAAGAGTATGTTTTTGAGTAGGTAATATTTAGTAAACTTGAGGTTTGTGCGGACGTTTAATTAAACGCCTTTAAATAATTAATTAACTAGGTAGCTAACACTTTCAGTTAATATCAATTTAAACCAAATTGTATAGAGGTTGGGGTTTTGTTCAATATCATTAAGCAGCCATGCCATATCCACCCATTTGTAATTATGAACTTCGTCCTTGTTTGGAAGAATATCTCCTTGGTAAAAACCTTTTAAAACATAATCCAATTCATGCTCAGTTAGTCCATTGCTGAAAGAAGCCTTGTATATGAATTTATGCATGGTTTTTAAGTCGCAATCAAAACCCATTTCCTCCATCAATCTACGATGCGCTGCATCACTTATGGTTTCATGCTCACGTGGGTGACTGCAACAGGTGTTGGTCCAAAGTCCAGCAGAATGATATTTTCCAAGCGCTCTTTGTTGAAGCAACAATTCATTTTTATCATTAAATATAAAAACTGAAAAAGCGCGATGCAAAACGGCTTTAACATGAGCCTCTTCCTTTTCCATTAAACCAATTTGGTTATCCTTTTCATCAACTAATATGACATATTCTTTTTCGCTCATGTTGTTCAAATTGCTTCGTTATTTAATTATGGCTTTTCAGCTGTTTTTAAATAATTACTAATTCTAGATTTTAAATCTTGATCTTTTAGGTTGTTGATGGACAATAATAGGATTTTTTTATCTGATGCTATCGAATTGTTGTATTGTAAAAAAGAAGGAGAGTTTTTTTGAATCATATATCTCAAAAAAATCAATTCAATATTATTTGGCTCAATTTGAATGGCTGTTTCCAATTGCCCTTTGCCTAAATTAAATGTCTGTAGCTTTTTCCAAGGGTTAAAATAAAATTTAGCCATTATCATTTGGGTTGCCGCTTTGTATCCCAATAAAGTGTTTTTTTCAATATCATTACTTGCTGATTGTTGAAGCAATAATTTTGCAGATTGTTCATTCTTAATGGCCCTATCAAACAAGCGCCTGAGGTCCTCAATGGGTGAGGCAAACAAAATACTGCTCATGAATACAAACAGAAATAAAAAGCGTAAGTTCATTAAAGCAAATTAAAGCTGTGACGCAAATAAGAACCAAAAAACAAGGCATATTTCTTTTTATCTGATATCCTAATTCGTTCTTCAAATAATGCCTTAGGTGGCATATCAATAATCTTATTCAATAATTGAGAATAATATATATAGGCTACATACACCCCAAAACGGGCATTTTTAGGAAGTTTCTTAATACCTTCGTAGCCAAAATCAAAATCTTTTAAGATGTCATCTTCAATCTCTTTTTTGGTTTTGCGATCAAAGCTGCCACCGTTCCTCAATTGAGGGAAATATATACGACCCAATGCATCTGAATCTGCTTTGAAATCACGCAAGAAATTGATTTTTTGAAATGCCGATCCTAATTTCATGGCATAGTGCTTCAATTTGTTATATTCGTCTTCATCCCCTTCCACAAAAACCTTCAAACACATGAGTCCAACCACTTCTGCCGAACCTAAAATATATTCTTCATAGCCATTTTGATCATAAGTATGCAAATCCAAATCCATTTCCATACTCTTAAAAAATGTTTTAATAGTCCATGGATCAATATGGTATTCATTTACAACCTGCGCAAAGTTATTTAAAATAGGGTTGAGGCTGATTCCTTTTTCGATAGCCTTGTAAGTATCTTGTTTAAATTCATCCAATAGGGTGCGCTTATCATATCCGTGAAAGGAATCAACAATTTCGTCAGCAAACCTCACAAATCCATATACTGCATAAATAGGATTATGGAATTTATTTGCTAAAAAACGAATGCCTAATGAGAAAGACGTGCTATAGGCCTTTGTCACCATTTCGCTGCTTTTTTTAGATATGTCATCGAAAAGTTGTTTCATTGATAGCAATTCTAATTTTTATTAATGAAAAAAGAAGCTTTTTGTTTTAAATGTTTAAAAAATTTCTTTTTTGATAAGGTTAGCTACCACATTACCACTAATAATACTAGGAGGAACCCCAGGACCAGGGACGGTTAATTGCCCTGCATAGTACAAATTTGTTAGCTTTTTTGACTTTATTCTTGGTTTCAAAAGGGCTGTTTGAGTTAAAGTATTGGCCAAACCATATGCATTTCCCTTAAACGAGTAATAATCACTTTTAAAATCACTAATTGAGTAACTTCGTTTATAGACAATATTTTCAGTAATATTTTGTCCCGTATGTTTTTCTATTCTGTCTATCATGGTTTGTAAATAATGATCTCGAGTTGCTTCCCTATCCTCAGACAGTTCAGTAGAAATTGGGACTAATAAAAACAAATTTTCACATCCTTCAGGTGCTTGGCTGATATCAGTTTTGGTAGTAATACAAGCATAAAACAATGGATCACTTGGCCATTTGATATCTGTATAAATTTCTTCAGCATGTTTTTCAAAATCAGCATCAAAAAATAAATTATGATGCTGTAAGCCTTTGATTTTTTTATTCAATCCCAAATAATACAAGACACAGCTGGGTGCCAATTTGCGACCTTCCCAGTATGATTTAGTATATTGTCTGTTTTCAGGTTTTAACAGCTTTTGTTCGATATGATGATAATCTCCAGCACCCACAATGGCATCAGCTATATATTCTTTCCCATTAACGGTTACACTCTTGACAGTTGAACCCGACACATTAATTTCACTTACATCTGAATTACAAATAATCTTAACTCCGTTTTCTAAAGCAATGGATTCAAAAGCCTCAATTATTTTATGCATACCACCCATTGGATACCAGGTGCCAAGGCTCATATCTGCATAATTCATCAAGCTATACAGAGCAGGGGTGTTCTTGGCTAAGGCTCCTAAGAAAAGGATAGGGAATTCCATAAGTTCAATTAAAAAGGGATGTGAAACAAATTGGCGAATATGCTTTTTCATACTGGTTAAAACATCCATTTTCATCAAGCCATTTAGCAAACGCATGTCTGCAAACTCCAAAAGACTCAAACTAGGCTTGTAAACCAAATCATTGATTCCTACTTCATATTTGTAGGCTGCCTCCTTCAAAAATTGTTGTAATTTAACTGCGCTGCCCTTTTCAAATCTTTCAAACAATGCCTCCAATTCCGCCATATTTGATGGCACATCAATACCTTCATTGTTTTTCCAAACTACCTTGTATGAAGGGTCCAGTCGCTTTAGTTCATAAAAGTCAGAGCATGTCTTGCCAAAATCATTATAAAATTTCTCGAAAACATCAGGCATCCAATACCAACTGGGTCCCATGTCGAAGGTAAATCCTTCTGCTTCAAATTTGCGTGCACGACCTCCTATATGGCTATTTTTTTCAAAAATGGTCACCTCATATCCGTCTTTAGCAAGATAGGAGGCTGCGCTTAATCCTGCTATGCCAGCCCCAATAACGATAATTTTCTTTTTGCTCACAATTTCTTAAACAAGGTAATTTGTTGTTTGTTTCATCAATAAACCCGAACTACAATAATATAGAATTATAGATAAGTGATTGTAATTTTTTGCGACCTGCATCGTTAGTCATACATTTGTGAAATATTATACTACCCAATAAAAATGAATAAAATCCACTTTGTCATTATAAGTTTGATAGCTATTGCGTTTTTAGGTTCATGTAAAAGTAAAAAAAATTTATCAAATACCGGCAACAATACTGCCGTAATAACAGGTAAAGCCTCTATTGAAGAAACTGAAAACACCCTCAGACTCATAAAACAAAATCGTAATGACTATGACTATGTAAAAGTAGATGCTTTTGCGGCTTATAATGATGGGAAAAATGCCTATGATTTAGATGTAGAACTTGTTTGTGAAAAAGACAAATACATCTGGATGAAAGTTACAGCCATATTTGGCATTGAAGCCGCTAGGTTGATGTTAACACCTGATAAAATACAGTTATTGGATAGACTCAATCGAAAACATATTACCGCTAATTATACCTACTTAAAAAACTTTACAGATATTCCTCTCACCTTTGTTCAATTACAAAATATGATTGCTGGTAATGCTTTGTTCGATGCAGATGCAAAGCAATCAAACATTGAAAATGCAGGTGCCGAAAAGCTTTTGACTTACCTATTTAATCAAAATATCCAAACCAATATTTACAATACTACAAATTACAAAAATCGAAAGAGCATTGTGGCAGATACCATCAAAAACCAAAGCCTAGAAGTTGACTATAGTGATTATATAGCAAATGGTACAAATACAGTGCCTTCTAACATTTCTATTAACATTAAGGGCGAAAAAAATGTTGCCTGTCAATTTAAACTAAGCAATTTTGCATTTGATAAAAAAGGAGAAGTTCAATTTAGTGTTCCAAAAAGTTACCAAGAAATTCAGTATTAAGTTTATTTTGTTAATAGCTTTTAGCTGCGGGCTAATGGCTATGCCTATATATGCCCAAAAATACAGCAAAAAGAAGCAAGAATTAGAGCAAAAAAGAAAAGAATTACAACAGAAAATTGAAGAAACCAAAAGGGTTTTAGAAGAAACTAAAAAGAAACAAAATACGAGTCTTCAAACCTTGAATACTATTTCGGCTCAAATAAAAACCCGCGAAAAAGTAATAAATAACATCGGTCAACAAATATTTGAGTTAGCCCTAGAAATTGATGAAAGTAGAAAGCAAGTTGAGGTATTAAAGGCCGATGTGGTTAACCTCAAAAAAGACTATGCTGATAACATTCTTTTGGCATACAAAAGCCACTCTTCTATAGACAAAATCATTTTCATATTTAACGCTAAAGATTTTAACCAAGCAGTTAAACGAATCAAATATCTGCAACAATTTAACGACTACCGAAGGCAACAAGCGCACTTAATCCTAAACACTCAAAAGTCGATTATTGAAACCATCAATGAAATGATTGCACTTAAAAGGCAGAAGATGGATTTGGCGGGGATAAAAGAAGAAGAGAAAAAAGAACTAGAAGTCGATAAAAAAGAAGAAAATCAAGTATTAAATCAACTCTCAGCCAAAGAAAGCGATCTGAGAAAAGAGATTAGCAATAACGAAAAAGCTGCCAATAAATTAACACAGGCACTTGCCCAATTAATTGCTAAAGAAATTGAAGAAGCCCGCGCACGAGAAGAAGCTAGGCGTGGAGCAGAAGAAGAACGCTTGGCAAAATTGAATGCTAAGAAAAACGGCACATCCATTAAAAAGGATACCAAAAAAACAGAAACAAATACATTTGTTCAATCGCCTGAATCCTTAAAACTCAGCAACGATTTTATAAGTAATAAAGGTCGTTTGCCTTGGCCTGTTGACAATGGTTATATAAGCGAAGGCTTTGGTGTGCATGCCCATTCCACATTAAAAGGAGTTAAAACAAATAATAACGGGGTTAATATATCTGTTAGAAAAGGTTCGAATGCCCGTACCATTTTTGGAGGTACAGTTAAAGCCATTTTCACCGTTCCAGGCATGGAAAAGGTTGTGTTAATTAATCATGGTGAGTATTATTCAGTGTATGCAAACTTGCAAAATGTAAGTGTGAAGATTGGAGAAAAAGTTAACACTAAGCAAATTATTGGTGTGGTATATACCAATGAACAAGAAGATAAAACCGAGATACATATAGAAATTTACAAACAAAAACAGATGCAAAATCCTGAATTGTGGCTAAGAGATTAAGTCAAAGCAGCAGGTATGCAAACTTTACAGAAAATTTTACATCTTTGAAGAAAAATTTAAGTATATATGAAACAAATCGTTAACGCATTATTTTTGGTAGCCCTTTTTATCATTGGCTCAATTACCATTTCAACTTCGAGTCCAACTGGGACCCCTACCAAAGCGTCTGGTGGACCAGCCGAAAATGGAGCAACATGCTCTCAGGGTGGTTGTCACAGTGGACCGGCTACTGCAAGGCCCAACGTGATATCTAGTGATATACCGCCAACTGGTTATGTAGCTGGAACTACTTACAATATTACTGTATCTGTTACAGGTTCAGGGAAAAAGGGATTTCAAGTATCTGCACAAAAACCGGATAAATCATACGCGGGTGTTTTCACTGCTGATGCAGGTAGCCAAATATATGAAACCAACTATGTAACCCATAGTGCTCAAAAAACTACCACGCCTGCTACCTGGACATTCAAATGGACTGCCCCTGCTAAAGGAGCAGGTGCAGTTGATTTCTATGGTGCATTTGCTGTTACAAGATCAGCAACATATACAGACAAGTATACGGTTCAAGAAAGCGCTTCAACTGGAATATCTGAATTTGTAGCTAATATTAACCTGAATGTGTATCCAAATCCGTTACAAGAAAACATCAACTTATGCTTTGATTTGCAAGAAAATGCAGCTGTTTCAGCACAACTAATTAGCATGGATGGTAAATCTTCGTTTGATTTATATAACTCAAATTTGCTTGCTGGTAAACATAATTTGAACCTATCAAAACCTGAAGCATTGCAAGCGGGTATTTATTTTTTACAACTTAATTTAGACAATAAGCAAGTAGTGAAAAAAGTATTTGTGGATTAATAATATTATTATTTATGAGGTGCCATGTTGTAATTTGCCATTGCAACATGGCATTTTTATTTTGGAGAAATTAGATATCATACCAAAACTAATAGAAGGGGATAGGCGGGCTTTAGCCCGCGTCATTTCATGGGTTGAAAACGAAAGCCAAGGCTATGACGAGCTGCTTCAGCAGCTTCATTTCAACAAAAACATTCCTATCATTGGCATAACAGGCCCGCCAGGTGCAGGTAAAAGCACTTTAATAAATGCCTACACCAAATACCTTGTAGAACAAAATAAAAAAGTAGCCATCATTGCGGTTGACCCAAGTTCACCCTTCAACAAAGGCGCGCTAATGGGAGACCGCTTGCGCATGAGTGAGCATTTTTTGCATCCCAATGTATTCATTAGAAGTATGGCTACCAGAGGAAGTCTTGGTGGTCTAGCACCAAAAATATTTGAAGTAGCAGATGTTATTCGTTCTTCAAATTTTGATTGTATCATCATCGAAACGGTAGGGGTAGGCCAAAGTGAAGTGGAGATAGCAGCCCTTGCAGATACTACCGTTTTGGTGCTGGTGCCAGAGGCTGGTGACGATATACAAACCATTAAAAGTGGTGTGATGGAGGTGGCTGATATTTATGTGTTAAACAAAGCCGATAGAGATGGTGCTAATACCTTTTTTAAAAATTTAACCTTACTGGCCCAAAACAACATGAGCGAGTTTTGGGAGGCACCCGTAGTGAAAACCATAGCATCAAAGTACGAGGGTATAAAAGAGTTGGATGAAGCCATCAATAAACATTTCATATCACAACATAACACCCAAAGACGCTTGCATTTATTAGCAGAAAAGGCGTTGTTATTTATTAAAAACCTTCGCAGCAAAGATGTTCATATAGAACAAATAGCAATAGAATTAGAAGAAGTTTACCAAAACGAAAACTTTAATATCTATCGCTTTGTTAATAAATACATATAAATTTATACATGAAAATAGCCATTCTTTCGGGCTCTGCAAGAGCCAATAACAATACATTGCGAGTAGCCAAAGCACTTTCAAATACCCTAGTATCCCATGATTTAAGCATTATTGATTTTACTCAATATGATATTCCTTTAATAGTTCAGGGCACTTTAAACAAAGAAACATTAACTGGATTCCAAAGTCAATTGATTCAAGCATTAGATGAGGCACAAATTGTGATTACACTTTCACCTGAATACAATTGGAGTATCACCCCTGAATTGCTAAACATGTACCATGCCTTAGGGGTTAAAGATTTTGCCCATTTATTTCATAATAAAGTTTTTGCCTTTGTGGGTGTTTCTGCCGGTCGCGGAGGAAAAGCTCCTTGTCTACAAATGATGCAAATTTGTAATAAAATAGTTAGCTTCACAGGTGGCCTTTCAGTGGTTTCATCTAAGATATTTGAATCACATGAAACCAAAAATGTATTGGATGAAAATGGTAACTCAACTGGAAATGTCATATACGATAAAGGTTTGCAAGACTTCACCAATTATACACTAGCAGTAGCAAATAGATGGTTTAACCAATAAATCAATATCTAGAGTTTGGGCTAAAAGTCAAAAACTGAACAAAAATCATCATTGCACTTTTCGGTATTCTGTTAATTTTGTCAACTTTATATACTTAAACAAAATGACATACAGAATAGAACACGATACCATGGGCGAAGTGAAAGTGCCTGTTGAAAAATATTGGGGAGCACAAACAGAACGCAGTCGCCAAAATTTTAAGATAGGTCCTGAGGCTAGCATGCCCAAAGAAATCATTTATGCTTTTGCCTATTTGAAAAAAGCCGCAGCACACGCCAATACTGAATTAGGTGTTTTACCTAATGAAAAATGTGAGCTAATCAGCAAGGTATGTGACGAAATATTAAACGGTATGCACGATGGCGAATTTCCGTTGGTTATCTGGCAAACAGGCAGCGGTACACAAAGCAACATGAATAGCAATGAAGTGATTGCTAACCGCGCACATGTTATCAATGGTGGCAATTTGATAGACGACAAGAAGGTACTTCATCCAAATGATGATGTAAACAAATCTCAATCATCAAACGATACGTACCCCACTGCTATGCACATTGCAGCCTACAAACAAACGGTTGAAATTACCATTCCAGGTATGGAATTGTTGCGTGATACTTTGGACAAAAAAGCCAAAGACTTCATGCAAATAGTAAAAACAGGTCGTACCCATTTTATGGATGCAACACCTCTTACATTGGGCCAAGAATTTTCGGGTTATGTGCAACAAATCAATAACTCAATTAGAGCCATTAAAAACGCCCTTGAGATGGTTTTAGAATTGGCTTTAGGAGGCACTGCAGTTGGTACTGGATTGAATGCACCAAAAGGATATGATGTACTAGTAGCTAAAAAAATTGCTGAGTTTACAGGCTATCCTTTTGTAACTGCTCCTAACAAGTTTGAAGCATTGGCAGCGCATGATGCCATGGTAGAATTGAGTGGTGCTTTAAAACGCAGTGCGGTAGCATTGATGAAAATTGCCAATGATATCAGAATGCTATCAAGCGGACCTCGCAGTGGAATTGGAGAAATCGTTATACCAGATAATGAACCAGGTTCGAGTATTATGCCAGGCAAAGTGAATCCAACCCAACCAGAAGCCATGACCATGGTTTGTGCGCAAGTAATGGGCAATGATGTAGCAGTTAGTGTTGGTGGGATGAGCGGTCATTTTGAATTAAATGTTTTCAAACCAGTAATTGCCTATAATGTATTACAAAGCGCCCGATTAATTGGTGATGCTTGTGTGAGTTTTAATGATAAATGTGCAGTGGGTATTGAACCTAATACAGATATTATCAAACGTCATTTAGAAAACAGTTTGATGCTTGTTACCGCATTAAACCCTCATATCGGTTACGAAAATGCAGCAAAAATTGCAAAGAAAGCACACAAAGAAAACAAAACCTTGCGCGAAGCAGCAGTAGAATTAGGCTTGCTAACAAGCGAACAATTTACCGAATGGGTAAGACCAGAAAACATGGTTGGTAACCTTTAGGAATATTTTTATAGGAAAGCTTGCCAATTTATATCGGCAGCTTTTCCATAATTAATAATATATGCCTAACTTCAGTGTGCAGAAGTTATTAATGAAATTAGCAAACAAGGCCTTAGATATCATTCTATCTGCAGCTGAATTGTTTGATTCTTTTGTAACAAATCTAGCAACCCCTCTAAAATAAATGGATAAATTTAGATTTGTTTTTAGCAAGTTTTACTCTAATTAATAATGATAATCATGCTCCGTAAATTATAGATGAACTTATTATTTATTAAAATCTGTATGCTGCTAAATGGAATTATTCTGAGGCTTATTTCAACAAAAACTTGCCTATTAAGAACTTAATAATATATTTGTGGCGAAGAATCTAACAAATGAAAAGAGGGGACAGCAAGTCCCCTCTTTCTTTTACTAATGGATATTGTAAAACAAATAAAAGCCTGGGGATTAGAGCATTTGCCTTCCGAACTATTTATAGTGGAGGTAGATTGGAAGCCTGCTGGGCAAAAAGTTATCGTATATTTGGATGGGGATGAGGGGGTTAATATTGAAGCCTGCCGCACATTAAACAGATATTTGTCAGAAAAATTGGATGAGGTAGAGTTTACTGAAACCGCTTACACGTTAGAGGTTTCATCACCAGGGGCGGATAGGCCTTTGCTCATGCATCGTCAATACCATAAGCACATGCGTAGGGTATTGGAAGTGAAATTGAACGATGGAACTTTGGTTGAAGGAAAATTGGATGAAATTAATGAAGAAAAAATCAGTCTTCAATTACGCGATAAAAAGAAAAGATACAGCCCTTCATCAACATACAGAGAAGTTGCTTTTGCTGATATAGCAAGCACTTTGGTTCAAATAAGTTTTAAATAATATAGAGTAACAAAACAATAAATATAAAATGCAAAGTGTAGGATTAATCGACTCGTTTAGCGAGTTTAAAGAATTTAAAAACATCGACCGCGCAACCATGCAACGCGTTTTGGAGGATGTTTTTCGTGGAATGTTGCGCAAAAAATATGGCACAGACGATAACTTTGACGTAATTATCAATGATAACAGTGGGGATTTAGAGATATGGCAAAACAGAAACATCGTTCACGATGGTGAAGTTGAAAATTCTCGTTCACAAATTGCTTACTCAGACGCAATTAAAATTGAGCCTGATTTTGAAATTGGTGAAGATGTTACTGAAGAGGTAGGATTAGCCGTTTTCGGTCGTAGAGCCATATTATCTGCTCGTCAAACTTTGTTATCAAAAATTCTTGAGCTTGAAAAAGACGAGTTGTACAAGAAATACAAAGACCGTGTGGGTGAGATTATTACAGGAGAGGTTTATCAGCTTTGGAAAAAAGAAATCATGGTTTTGGATGATGATGGAAACGAGTTGTTATTGCCCAAAACTGAAATGATACCTGCTG
Source organism: Chitinophaga pinensis (assembly GCA_945870425.1). Lineage (GTDB taxonomy): Bacteria > Bacteroidota > Bacteroidia > UKL13-3 > UKL13-3 > RGVD01. The sequence goes on from CAMBSD010000008.1 coordinate 96,497, forward strand.
ATTTCTACAAAAAAGGTGATAGCATACGCGCTATTGTTTTAAAAGTAGAAATGTTCAACGGTAGCCCAAGAATTATTTTATCTAGAACGTCTCCTGTGTTCTTAGAAAGATTATTTGAACTTGAAGTTCCTGAGATTATTGATGGTTTAATTAATATTAAGAAAATTATTCGTGAGCCAGGTGAAAGAGCTAAAGTGGCAGTAGAAAGCTATGATGATAGAATTGACCCAGTAGGCGCATGTGTGGGTATGAAAGGCAGCCGTATTCATGGTATTGTAAGGGAATTGCGTAACGAAAACATTGATGTTATCAATTACACTAATAACTTACAACTATTGGTACAAAGAGCTTTAAGTCCGGCTAAAGTCTCAAATATTAAAATTGAAGAAGCTGAAAAACGTGTGGCCGTGTTCTTAAAACCAGACCAAGTGAGTTTGGCCATTGGTAAAGGTGGTCATAACATTAAACTGGCTGGTAAGTTAGTTGGATACGAAATTGATGTATACAGAGATACTGAAGAGATAGACAATGAGGATATCGATTTAGAAGAATTTTCAGATGAGATTGACAGTTGGATTATTGACGAGTTGAAAGGAATAGGTTGTGATACGGCTAAGTCTGTATTGGCAATTGAAACAAATGAGTTGGTAAGAAGAACTGAATTAGAAGAAGAAACAGTGATTGAGGTTCGCAAAATATTGCAAGCCGAATTTGAATAAATAAATAAATTAATAAACAAAAAAGAAAACGCGAGAAATCCATTTTATGAAGTAGCAGTCGGCCATATCATATTGAAGCTTTGCCTATTTGCGCTTAACAGTAAAATGTTTCTCGTGCTTTCGTAACAATTATTAGTGCGTAATACACGATATTTGCGCAAATAATTATTACAAGACTTAACAAATTTAATGAGCGAAGCTACAGGCAAAAGATTAAACGCAGTTTGGAAAGAACTCAATGTGGGTATGCAAACCCTTGTGGACACCTTGTCAAAAAAGGGTCATAAGGTAGATGCGAAACCTACAACTAAGCTCACTGACGAGCAGTACCAAATATTATTAAACGAATTTCAAGCTGATAAAAAAGCCAAAGAAGCTGCAAGCTCACTTAGCAAGGATAAGCCTGCCAAGCTAAAAGAAATTACCATTGAAAGTCAAAAACCAAAATCGGTTTTTAAGGAAGATGACGATTACGAAGATGTTGGAATGATTATCAAATCAGAACAACTATCTAACAAAACTGCTCCCAAACCAGTTGCTAAAACTACTCCTGTAGTTGAGGAAACTAAGATGGTAGCGCCAATTATTGAGCCTAAGGTAGAAGAGCCTATAGTGGTTGCTCCAATTGAAGTAGTGAAACAGGATCCCATTGCTGAAGCTAAAACCACACCTGAGCCCAATTTAGAAGTGAAACAAGCCGAAGAATCTCAAGATGAAGAAGACGGCAAATTAGGTTTGAAAGTAAAGGGAAAAATAGATTTAGGTGCTTTAAACACTAAAACCCGTCCTGATAAAAAGACCAAAAAAGAAAAGGAAGTCGAGAAAGAAACTTCAAAAACTACCAAAGCTAAGAAAACAACCAAGGTCCTTGAGAAGGAAGTTGAAAAAGTAGTTGAAGAGAAAGTTATTGATACTCCTGTTGTTATTGAAACAACAGTTGTAGAGCTAAAAACCGATACTATAGATGAAGTACCTGAAACAGTTGAAGAGCTAAAATTAATTGAGCCAAACTTCCAACAATTATCAGGTTTGAAAGTAATGGGTAAAATTGCCTTACCGGTTGATGCTCCCAAAAAACCTCTGCCTGTTGCTTCGAGTGATAATGCCAATGCAGGCAGCAAGAAAAAACGCAAGCGCAACAATTTCGTAGGCGGTAGCGACAATGCATCAAAATTCAAAGATTTTAAAGGAGATAAGCCAGCTACGCCAGCCTCACAAAGGCCGATAGTAACAGTAGCAAATCCTAGCCGACCGAATTCGGGAGGCAATAGAGACAATCGTTTTGGAAAAGGTAGACCTACAGGAAAACCTGAGCCGAAAGGAGAAATCAGCGATAAGGAAATTCAAGATAAGCTCAAAGAAACCCTTGCAAGGCTTACTCCTGGAAGTAAAAACCCTAATATCGGAGCTGTTCGTTCTAAATTACGTAAACAAAAACGTACAGATGCCCGAACTGAGCGTGAGGAAGCAGAACAAGAAGCAGAATTACAATCAAAAATATTAAAAGTTACTGAGTTTGTAACAGCAAATGAACTTGCTAAAATGATGGATTTGCAAATCACGCAAATTATCAGTGCATGTATGAGTTTAGGTATGATGGTGTCTATCAATCAAAGGTTAGATGCTGAGACCATAGCCATCGTAGCGAGTGAATTTGGATATGAAGTAGAGTTTGTTTCGGCCGAGGTGGTTGAAACAGTGGAAGAGGATTTAGATGAACCAGAAGATTTATTACCAAGAGCTCCAATCGTAACCGTTATGGGTCACGTAGATCATGGTAAAACATCTTTATTGGATTATATCCGTAAAGCCAATGTAATTGCTGGTGAGGCTGGAGGAATTACCCAGCACGTAGGTGCTTATGAGGTAACCCTTGAAAATGGCAAAAAAATAGCCTTCTTAGATACACCTGGTCACGAAGCTTTTACCGCTATGCGTGCTCGTGGTGCTAAAATTACAGATATTGTTATTGTTGTTATTGCAGCTGATGACAGTGTGATGCCACAAACCAAAGAGGCTATCAGCCATGCTTTGGCAGCAGGTGTGCCTATCGTTTTTGCTATCAACAAAATTGATAGAGAAGGTGCAAACCCTGAAAAAATTAAAGAGCAGTTAGCTGCAATGGATATATTAGTTGAAGATTGGGGTGGTAAATACCAATGCCAAGAAATTTCAGCGAAAAAAGGATTGAACATTGAGTTATTGCTTGAAAAAGTATTATTGGAAGCAGAGATATTAGAGCTTAAAGCCAATCCAGATAAACGTGCTGTGGGAAGTGTGATTGAGGCTACATTGGACAAAGGACGTGGTATTGTTGCCACAGTGATGATACAGGCTGGTACTTTAAAAGTAGGAGATCCAATTATTGCTGGTATTCATTCTGGTAGGGTAAGGGCTATGTTTGACGAAAGAGGTAAAAAACTTCAAAAAGCTGGTCCGTCTACACCTTGTGTAATATTAGGTTTCAATGGTGCGCCTCAGGCAGGTGACAAGTTGATTGCAACTAAAAATGAGCAAGAAGCTAGAGAAATTTCTAGCAAGCGTCAACAATTGCAGCGCGAACAAGGAATTAGAACACATAAACATATTACACTTGATGAGATTGGTCGTAGGTTGGCAATTGGTAACTTTAAAGAACTTAAGGTTATCGTTAAAGGTGACGTGGATGGATCAGTTGAAGCATTAAGTGATTCATTGATAAAACTATCTACTGAAGAAGTTCAAGTGGGTGTTATATTTAAAGGTGTTGGACAGATTTCAGAAAGTGATGTGATGTTGGCTTCTGCTTCTGATGCTATTGTAATTGGGTTCCAAGTGCGTCCTTCGCCACAAGCGCGCAGGTTAGCAGAACAAGAGGCTATTGAGATTAGAACTTATTCTATCATCTACGATGCTATCGATCAAATTAAGGCAGCTATCGAAGGAATGCATACACCTAAAACGGAAGAGAAAGTTACTGGTAATGCTGAGATTCGTGAGGTATTTAAAGTATCCAAAGTTGGTGTGGTTGCAGGCTGTATGGTTACTGATGGTAAGTTAACGCGTAATGCTAAGGTAAGGTTGATTCGTGATGGTGTAGTAGTTTATTCAGGTGAACTTTCATCATTAAAACGTTTCAAAGACGATGCAAAAGAAGTGGCAACAGGATATGATTGCGGATTGCAGATTGGAAGTTATAATGATTTGCAAGTGGGTGATTATGTTGAGGCATACGAAGACGTTGAAATCAAAAGAAAATAAAAGCACAAATACAACATAAAAAAATCCCGTTTCAGAAATGAAGCGGGATTTTTTGTTTATTTATTCTGTCTGTTGTTGGGTCTCCAGACCAACAACATAAGTGAAACTCCTCTTTTTGTGTATGCTGCCATATAATTGGTATAAGTATTCGTTTTTGTGGGATGTTTGTGGGTGGGGTGGTTTGTGGGCTTGCGGTTAAAAGCTTGTTGGTGGAAACCTAAAAGAATAGATGAGTTACAAACTCATTTTTCATTTATTTATTCGGAGTCAGCTACGCAATTGCCCAGCACACAAGACTCCGAACAGTGGGGGTTTGGGGGTTAGGTGGTTTATGGGCATGGGGTTATATGTTGGTGATGGAAACCTATAAGTAATGAACGGACGTAATGAGGATTCAAATCCTTTTTTATCTGTTACTCTACATGCGCTGCGCTAACATGTCGAGTAGCGGGTGCGACCCAATTGACAATGGTATCTATTATCCATCCGAATATTTGTTTATGCTCTTTCACCTGTTTCCTAAACTCGGCTTTGCTTAAATAGTCGGCTTCAAAGCCTTGTAGTTCTTTGTTTAGTACTTGTGTGTTTTCAACTTCTATTGTTTTTGTTTTTGCAAAGCCAAAACCTAACAATAGCATTAAAATGGTTAGTAATTTTATTCTCATATTTATTTGCTTTAAGGTATTAATTCGAAAATATCATTCCCTGATTTAAATTTAATCATACCTTTTTGCGCAAATTGGTAATAGAAAAAATAATTTGTATTTTCAAGGTATACAATATTTTTATATTGAACTCCTATTATATTTACTGAATCTCTTGGAGCATCTATAATGTCAGCCCCAGAGCTAACTATGGAGTTATTAATTTTGATAAGAAAATTAGTATAAAAAACACTGTTAATATATAGTTGTAGTAAAAAATTATCTCCATTTACACTGTCCATAAATATCAAATATTTATTTTCTAATGGTATTTTGGTTGGGCAGTCATCTTGGGTGCTAGTGTATTGGTATAAAGTTTTTATTCCTTGACCATAGAAAGATACTGTATCTAAACCGTTTTTTAAAAAATTTAACTTTTCGTCTCCTTTATATGGTATTATTGCATCAAGGTTTGTTTTAGATATTGTGTATGCAGATTGTGTATTTTCTTTGCACTCTCTTTTACACCCAAAAAAGAAAGAAAAAATAAAAATAAGTAGTTTGCTTTTTTCATAATGTTGTATTAGTGTATTAAATTAAAAAATCCTTCAGTATTCATAGTATCATCATTATATTCACCATAGCTATCACTAAACAATGAAGCTACCCAATTAACAATGGTATCTATTATCCATCCGAATATTTGTTTATGTTCTTTTACCTGTTTTCTAAACTCAGCTTTGGTCAAATAAACAGCCTCCAGCCCATTAAGGTCTTTGCTTAGAATGGTTATTTCTTCAACTTTTTTTGTTTCTGATTTTGTGGTGCCAAGGGCTAACAAAAGCATTAAAAGGAATAATAATTTTATTTTCATTTTTTAGGGGATTAATTCAAAGATATCGTTCTCTGTTTTAAATTTAAGCATTCCAACACTATTTGTTTTATAGTATAAATAATTATTCTGTTTTTCTTTGTACGAAATTGAATCGTATTTTGTTCCTAAAACATCAATGGATTGATATGGTTTAGTTATAATACTAAAGTCTCCATTATATAATATCTTATCATTTATCTTAAATAAACAACAATTACTAAATTCAGAATTTAAATTTAATTGTATAAGAAAATTATCTCTATTAATAGAATCAAGAAAAACCAAGTATTTGTTTTCCAGAGGTATTTTATCGGGACATGTTTCTTCTTGGGCGGATGTGTATTGAAATTCCGTTCTAGTGCCTTGCCCGTAAAAAAAAACGGTATCAATCCCATTTTTTAAAAACCTTAACTTTTCATTCCCTTTATAAACTAGAATATGCGCTATTACATTTTTATCTATTGTTTCAGGCTCTTTAGTAGTTTGTGTACAATCTCTTTTACATGCAACAATAATGAATGATAAAATAAATAAGTAGTAGATTTTCTTCATAATGTATAGTTATAAGTGTTTAACAAATATTAAAAATACAATAGCACGAAAGCAAGTTATATTTTTGTGTATACTGCCAAAATATAAGTTTAAGTATTCGTTTTTGAGTGGTGTTTGGGGGTTAGGTGGTTTATGCGCTTGGGGTTAAATGTTGGTGGTGGGGACACACAACAACGGCTGCCATTGCGCGGTCAGCCCGCAGGAATAAAAGCATAAAAAAATCCCGTTTCAGACATGAAGCGGGATTTTTTGTTTTAGTCCTATATTGAAATTATCTTAATGCACTCATACCCCCATCTATATGCATGATTTGACCTGTCATCCAATTTGCATTTAGTAAAAACTCCACCGCTTGACTCATATCTGAACTTGACCCAATTTTCTTTAATGGATGTCTATCTTCTGATGCTTTTAGCTTACTTTCATTATTAATTAGTTTATCAGCTAGAGGCGTAGCTGTAAGGGATGGAGCAATTGCATTTACACGTATTTTTGGAGCAAATTCAGCTGCTAAACTTCTTGTCAATCCTTCAATGGCACCTTTTGCAGAAGCAATGCTTGCATGAAAACTCATACCCGTTTGTACAGCCACAGTGCTAAATAATACAATACTTGGGAACTCACCCAATTGTAAGTTGGGTAAATATTGCTTGATACTTTTTACAGCACCCATGAAGTTAATGTTATATTCATTCAAAAAGTCCTCAGCTTTGAGTGCCCTAAATGGTTTTAAATTAATAGTTCCTGGGCAATAAATGAGTCCATCAATGGCACCTTCTATATTTGGAAAATTGGGTATTTCCATTGCAATATCCACTTCATGAAATTGGCAATTGGGTATGGAATCTAAATCTACTTTATTTCGATTTAAAGCATAAATAGTATGCCCTTTTTCACTCAAATTTTTTGCTAATTGAAAACCGATTCCTGAACTAGCTCCTACAATAATAAACTTACTCATACTATAGAAAACGAGCTTCGTTCAATATTGTTTGTTAAGTAAATTAATTTATCCTTTGTAATAATATACCTGGTATTTTATCCATGAAGGAAGAAACCTTTTCAAATGCTTTGGGCGAATTAAACCTCATACCAAAATAAAAAGTACCATTGCCCATTAAGTAATTAAGCTTTTCGTTTGCACCAAGAGGCAAAGTGTAATTATCACCAATGGCTGCAAGTCCTGCATAAAAGCGTTTGCCATTATAACCAAGCCCAATGCGGGCACTGGCCTTTGGTGCCACAATGAATTTATTTTTATCACTTATTTCCATGCCAACATAATATTGTTGTTGTTGGAAATTAGCACCTAAAAACGCTGACAAAGTGATAAAAAACTTTTCTTTGATAACGAAAGTATGCGCATAACCAGGCATTAAGCAAAGGCTGTAAAAATCTCCTTTGCGAAGACTAGCATCCGCATCAATCTTGTTGGGCTTGTCTAAGTTTGTTGGCACGATACTACTATCTGCATTGATGTTGTAATAAGAGAAAGCACCATTAACCAAAAAAGACCCCGCACTGTGTTTTTGGATTTCGTTTTGTAAAAAGGTGGATCTATAGGAGTATTTTTTATGGTTAAAAATGTAGTACAAATTGCTCCCGATACTGGTAGTAGAAATATCAGGCCTAATCACGTAGGGTTTGTTGTTGTTTTTGAGTTCTGGTATTTGATTGGTATTGGCTATATAGTAACCATCGTAATTGAGGTAATAAAAATCCATTCCTATTTTTTTACCATAACTATTCAATGTAAAATTGCTGTATTTGGTGGTGCCTTTTGATTTTTCTTGCAAATTGGTAGGGGCGTATACGTATGCCAATCCAAGCCATTTATGCATTACTTTTATTCCTATTCCTAAATATTCATTAGGTTGGTAATCTATTTTGCCCTTGCTATCATAGGAAAAACTATTCTTAGCATTATAGGTAAACAATGATATATTAATCTTTGAAGTAAGATCTTCCACATAATAGTCGCGACTGCGATTTGTCAATTTGCTCGAATCGGTTTGACCCATTGATTCGAAAGAGAGAAATAATAGAAATATGTAAAGTATAAATTTGTTCACCAATGTATTCGACTGATTTGCCTTGAAAAGGTTTAAGGCAAGGTTAGCAAATATTTCTTTATCTTAACTTAGATTTGTGTCAAATTACTTTCTTATGATAAAAAAATGTCTATCTCTTATTTTTATTGCTTTTGTATTGATTTCATGTAGCAAGCGAAAGGCTGATTTACTATTGTATAATGGATATATCTGCACACTTGATTCTTTGTCGACTATGGCAGAGGCTGTCTTAGTAAAAGATGGAAAAATTGTAGCCACAGGAACTACCAAACAATTGCAGGAGGCATATGACATTGCCGAAAAAACAGATTTAAAGGGAGCTTACGTATACCCGGGATTTATTGATGCTCATTCGCATTTTTATGGGTTAGGCACTTTTAATTATGCTGTTAGCTTGTTTGATGTGAAAAGCACGGAAGAATTACTACGCCTATGCAAAGAATTTTATAAGCTAAACCCAAAACCCTATTTGATAGGTAGGGGTTGGGATCAAAACAAGTTTTACAACAAACAATATCCGGATAATGAAAGCTTGAGTGCCGCTTTTCCTGATATTCCTGTACTTTTAAAACGTATTGATGGTCATGCAGCTCTGGCAAATAAGAAGGCTTTAGAAATGGCCAATCTGAATATTCAAAGCAAAATAGATGGGGGAGAGCTATTGAGCAAAAATGGTAAATTAACAGGTGTATTAATTGATAATGCGGTTGAATATGTTGAGCGAATCATGCCAACATTCAGTACACATGAAAAAATTGAGGCTCTTAAAGAAGCACAGAAAATTTGTTTTGAAAATGGATTATCTTCTGTTTGTGATGCAGGCCTTGAACCAGAAACCATTCTGTTAATAGATTCATTGCAAAAGGCTGGAACACTTGATATACGTATCTATGCCATGATAGCAGCGAATGATAAAAATGTATCAGAATGGGTAAACAAATCAGCTATTAAGACAGATAAACTAAATGCAGGAAGTTTTAAAATGTATTGTGATGGTGCATTGGGATCACGTGGAGCCATGTTGAAAAAACCTTATTCAGATGCCCATAATCACTTTGGTTTATTTGTTACCAATGCTGCTAAAGCTGAAGAATACATAAACAAAATTATTAAAAGTAAATACCAGCTAAACACGCATTGTATAGGCGATTCGGCTAATAAATTGATACTTGATTTGTATGCCAAATATCTAAAAACAGGTAATGATAGGCGTTGGAGAATTGAGCATGCGCAGGTGCTTGATGTTTCTGATTTTGAAAAATTTGCCAAGTATCATATCATACCATCCGTGCAACCAACACATGCCACAAGTGATATGTATTGGGCAACAGAAAGGTTAGGGAAAGAAAGAATCAAATATGCTTATGCCTACAAAAAACTATTGGATCAAAACCATTGGATGCCTCTTGGTACAGATTTTCCTGTGGAATACGTTAATCCAATGTATACTTTTTATGCTGCAGTATCACGAAAAGATGCCAAAGGATTTCCAGATAAAGGTTTCGAATCAGAAAATGCTTTGAGTCGTGATGAGGCATTGAAAGGCATGACGATTTGGGCGGCCAAGGCAGCTTTTGAAGAGCATGAAAAAGGAAGCATTGAACCTGGTAAATTTGCCGATTTCACCATTCTTTCACTTGATTTGATGCATGCACCTTTAATTGAAATAAGAAATACAAAGGCACTTGCTGTATATGTGGCGGGGAAGAAAAAATTATAAATTAATTCTTGGTATATTTTGAGCTAATGTAGAAGCGCGATTAATCGCGCTTCTACAATTATCTTTTTGAAATTTTATTTCCAGTTGATCTTTGTCTACTGCATTTAAATCGTTTGATGTCTTCTTCTCTGAGGGCTGTATGTTTTGTAGCACGCGATTTCATTCTTTTACGCCACATGCGAAAACTTGATGGAAGTGAGTTTTTTCTCATGAATTCAATGACATCTTTTTCTTTTAAGCCAAACTGAAATTCAATGGCTTCAAAAGGCGTGCGGTCTTCCCATGCCATTTGAATAATTCTGTCTATATCTGCATCTGTGAATGATTGCTTGTTTGTATCTTTTACATTTTGTTCAGCCATAAATTTCTATATGTTTTATTGTTATCGTATTCGTTTGCTTGCTTTTCAATATTAAACACCCTGCTTTCTCTAGGGTCATTTCCAACACCTGCTATATAAGCCCAATTGCCCCAATTGCTGCATACATCATAGTCTATCAATTGTTGCTCAAAATAAGCCGCACCATACCGCCAATCTTGTTTTAAGTTATGGCACAAATAACTGGCTACATTCTGACGACCTCTGTTACTCATAAATCCACTTAACTTTAACTCTAGCATATTGGCATCAATAAAATCATTTCCTGTTTGTCCATTTGTCCATTTTTCAAAAAGTGTAGGATTATGCTTGTGGGTTAGTATGCCTGATTTTTTTATGCCATTTGGCATAAAAAAATGATGCTTATACTTTTTCATCATAAACCTAAAATAGTCTCTCCATATGAGCTCAAATACCAACCAATAACTCGACTCATTGGCGGTATATTTTGCTTCGTATTTTTTTATCTCATGGTATATTTTTCTTGCAGATAGACAGCCCATGCTTAACCATGCGGAGAATTTGGATGAGTAGTTTTCACCTACCAGTCCGTTTCGGGTTTGTTTGTAATTGGCTATGGCTTTGCTTTGGTATAAATAATAATGGAGTCTATTAAGTCCATCTGTTTCTCCACCTTTAAAATGAATGGCAGCGCGACTATCCTGTTCTATATTTTTTAATCCCAATATTTCCAAATCAGGTAATTGAAGTGGTTCTATACTAGGTGAATTAATGGATATGGGTTTAGCAAATACTTCTCTGATGCTGCATTCTTTTTCGATATGTTTTCTAAAATTGGTAAACACATCTGGAATATCTTTTAAGGCAAATGGTAAATCTTGTGCATGGTATAAAGTGCTTGTGCTAAAAGTTTCTAAATAGCAGTTTATGTTCCATAATTCTTTTTCTACCAAGTCTTGTGTTTGTAATTCTTCAAAAGCCACCTCTTTTTTAGAAAACACTTTTTGCACCTTGTATTGTTGCGCTAGCTTAACAATTTCAATTTCGGGTCTTCCTTTTACTACGATTAATCCTGAGCCTAATTCCCTTAAATTTTTATCTAAATCTATTAACGATTCAATTAAAAATTGCGTTCTAAAGTTACCCGTTTTCTTGAACCCAAGCTCGCTTGAATTAAAATGATTTTCATCAAAACAATAAACAGGGATTATTTCATCGCTATGCTTGATAGCTGCTACCAAGGTTTCATTATCTTGCAAACGCAAATCTGTCTTAAACCAAACAATCGCTCTTTTCATTTATAAGTCGTTGATATGTGAAAGGTAGTATTCGGCCTGGGTTAATAGCTCTGCTTTTGCCTCAGGTTGCATTCTTCGCCAAACATTATACATCATGCCAATACGTGGATTCTTAGCTAATTTGTTTTCATGCCTGTCATAAAAGTTCCAATACAAACTATTAAACGGACACGCTTTATCACCTGTTTTTTTTGATTTATCATAATAACAGCCACTACAATAAGAACTCATTTTGTGTATGTATGTAGCAGAGCTTACATAAGGCTTTGTGCCTACTATTCCTCCATCTGCAAACTGGCTCATGCCTCTGGTATTGGTTATTTCAACCCATTCCAATGCATCAATATAAATACCTAAATACCATGCATCAACCGCATCAGGATCAACACCTGCCAATAAAGCAAAATTGCCAGTTATCATTAAGCGCTGTATGTGATGTGCATAGGCATATTGAAGCGATTGTTGAATGGCATTTTTCAAACAATTCATTTTGGTTTTACCTGTCCAAAACCATTCAGGTAGAGGGTTCGAGTGCTCCAAATAATTGAGAGTAGCATAGCTAGGCATTTTTGCCCAATAAATACCACGCATGTATTCTCGCCAACCAATTATTTGCCTCACAAAACCTTCCAATTGATGAAAGGCTATATGTTCTTTTTTTTCGTAATACCTTTCAATAGCTTTATTAACCACTTCCTCTGGTGAAATTAATTTTATGTTTAATGAAAACGATAAACGCGAATGATATAGCGACCATTCATGGGGAGCCATTGCATCTTGAAATGTGCCAAATAAGGGTAAACAATTTGCTACAAAAAAGTCGAGTAAGGCCAAAGATTGTTCTCTGTTAATGGGCCAAACAAAATGTTTGCTATCCACACTACCAATGGTTTTTATAGAAGCTTTGTTTATTTCGATAGATATATGTTCTAAGTTGTTATTGAACAGTAAGGGAGAGATGGGTTTATGTGCCTTGGGTAATTTTTCTCTGTTGTCTTCATCAAAATTCCATTTACCATTTAGTGGCTTATCTCCATCTTCAATCAATACTCCGTGCTTCTTACGCATATGGCGATAAAAAGTTTCCATCAAATATGTTTTTTTGCCTGCAAACAAATCTTTCAATTCATTTCTTGTGCTATAAAAATGTTCGGTATCAAATGCAGTGCATGGTATTTCTAATTGTTTGGTAAATTGTTTTAAATTTTCATCTACACGGTACTCATCAGGTAACTGGTATTCAAATTTGGTGAATGTATGTTTAGCAATTAAGGCACCGCAATTTTTATCAAAACTTTGTAAATTATGGGTATCGTTTAAATGTAAATAGATTACTTGGTGACCTTTTGCCTGAAGCTCTTTAGCAAAGTGTTGCATGGCCGCAAAAAACCCTATGAGCTTTTGAATGTGGTGTTGTGCATAATCGGTTTCGCTTCGTATTTCCATTAACACATAGCTTACCGATTCATCCACCGTTTTGTACCAGCTATGGTTTACGTTGAGTTGATCACCCAATAGTAGTCGTAATGTTTTTTGATGCTTAGTGGTCATATATTTTTATTATTTCTGCACCTATCGCTGCAATATTTTACTTCGCTCCAATTCTTTTCCCATTTCTTTCTCCAAGTAAATGTTTTGTTGCATACTATACAAATTTTAACGGGTAAATTTTCTTTTTTAACGCCTTTCATTCAAATGGATTCTAAAAGTTTACACGTTTCCAATCAACACTAATGCCTGAGCCTTCTGCAAGCATAACAGAATGAGGTTTGGCTGTATTAAGTGACGCAAAATCGTTTCCATAAAAAGCTTCAAAATCGCATTTAATTTCATGGTGATGTATGGTGTTGATTTCCCAGCTCGGGTGATTTATTTTATATTCAATACTGTGCTGCTCATTTACTTTTGTATATCCATAGTAATGCTCAAAAATAAATTCTTCCACGCTTCCAGTTTCCATTTTATGTTTGGTGGCAGAAGCCTCTACCTTCATATGATTCCACTTCGATTTTACTTTCCATTGGTATTGTATTTCTTTTAAATGGCTATTTAATACCCATTTGTGTTTGGTGGGAATGGCTGTATAATGTTCTTTGTAAAGTTTATTGGCTACCCATGCTACTATTTTATTGGGTACCGTTTCATTGATAAAAACCACACCACGTCTTGTTTCATTTCCCACTTTTCGTAATACATAAAAACGGAGATTTACTTCCTCAAAAGTTCCCATTAAGGGTACGGGTATATTAAAAATCGAGCTGTCCTTAAATAAAAAACCAACCAAACTTACATATACTTTTCCATTGTGATAGTCTAACTCAACACCTTTTGGCAAATAGGGTAATAATACAGCAGGCTCTATCTCATAGTTTACCATGATTAAATTTTGCCATTGGGCCTTCAAGAAAGTTTTCATAGTAAGTGGGTTTGTTGGTTTTGTTTTTTGCTTTGTTTTTTTTGCGTTAAATGTGATTTTGGATTGTTTACATGTTTGGCTAAAATGCGCTGTCCTTCTTGTTTAACCTCATCGTTTTTCCTAAAACTCCATACTATATCACTTGCTTTTTTTCTAGTATATTCTAAATCAACAATAGGAGCTGGATAATGTTTTCCTATTTCGCACGCATACAATTGCTGTTCAATTAAACTAAGTCTATGTGGCTCATGAATTAAATCAGCTGGAACCATACTCAGCTCAGGAACCCATTGTTTTATAAACAAACCCTCAGGGTCATGGTCCTCTGAATTTTTAATGGGGTTATATATTCGAATGGTATTAATGCCTGTTGTGCCACTTTGCATTTGTAATTGTGGGTAATGTATGCCTGGCTCGTAATCTAAAAACTGACGTGCTAAGAAATGCAATTCACGCCAATCTTGCCAAAGGTTAAAAACAAAAAAAGAAACAAGCATGGCACGCATTCTGAAATTGATATAACCCGTTGCCACCAAACAGCGCATGCAGGCATCTACAATTGGGATACCTGTTTCTCCATTTTGCCAGGCTCTTATATAGGATTCGTTTTTAGGTTTGATTAATTGGTTATAAGCGCGATTTATATTTTCTGTTTCATAACGACATTCATCTTCAAATTTTTGAATAAAATGGCAGTGCCAGTGCAGCCTTGAAATAAAATTGGCCAAGGCTCTTTTGTTGGGAGAGCTGTTATAATGTTGTCTGGTATACTGGTACACCATACGCATACTAATATTACCATAAGATAAATATGGCGATAAGCGACTGCATCCTGTTCTGCTTAATAATGGCTTGCTTATATGTTTACTGTAATTAACATGTCGTTCTTTTGTAAAGTTGTCTAAATAACGCCAAGCCCAGTATTCTCCACCTTCCTGAAAGTTTTTATTCCGGGTAGTGATATCTGTGTTTAATTCAACTCCTTTTAGGGGGGAATAAATCTTACTATTTAAATGAATAATATTCAAATTTTGTTCATCCACTAATTTGGGTGGTGCTGTCATTTGTGCTTCCCACATTTTCTCCCAAAGCTTACGGTTTTTTAACCTGCGTACAATACCATTTGTTTGGTATTCATGCCAGTTTATGTTGTGGCTGTTAAAGAGATTTTTCATGGCTTTGTCTCTTTCATAGGCAAGGCCATTGCCAATTTCTTCAGATGAAAAAATGTTTTCTATAGTGTAATGTTGAATAAGTGCTTCAAAAACAATTTGGGCTTCATTGTGAAATAGGTGAATTTCTGCTCGATGCTTTTTCAACTTTTCGTTCATTTCCTTCAGCGATTCATAAACAAAACGCCAATGCCTTATATCGCTGTCATGATATTTCATAACCGATGGTTCGAAAATGTATATTAATAACAATGGAAGACCTGATTGTTGCGCAAAATATAAAGGCTCATGGTCTGTAAAACGCAGATCGCGTTTATACCAAACGATGTTTATCTTTTGCTTTTCCATGCTTGTTATTATTTTAATTCTTCAGATAGTTTATCTGGCTTAGCATAACTAAGACGTGATAACAGTTGCGTGCTATGGTATCCATCTAATCCCGAAATAGCAATGGTTTCAGCCTTTTCAATATCAATACCTCCATGCGGCAAAAGGCAATTTTTTGGAATGATAATCTCTTCAATTTTCCCTATGATAAGAATGGTATCATTTATTTTTAGCTCATGTTTTTCAGCAAAGCTCAGTCCATATTTGATGTGACTTTCTTTTACATAGGGAGCTTGTAACAAAGTTGTGTATTCTTCAGTGAGGCCTGTAGCTTCAAATTCTGAAACTTGTTTTGGATAACGAGCAGAAGTTTGATGAGCAAGCAAGTAAATGTCCTTGTTGATATGGTTGATGGTATAAAATTTTGTTTCGAGGATATTATCTAAGGTATGTCTTTCTGCACTATCAGGTCGGCTGATAAAACCTACCAAGGCCGGGTTGGCACCAAGGTGAAACACCGAGTTAAAAATGGCTAAATTGGTTTTTCCTTTTGCATCTATGGTACCTATTAATGAGGCACTTTTAAAACCATGTAATGAGTTTATAAAAGCAGCCCTGCTGCGGCTTTCCATTTGTAAAATATCTTTTTCCGAAAAATGAGTAGCTTTCATTATCTGTTGATTTACTAATTTAGTAACAATGAAGCTTCAGAATTGTTGTAAGTGATTTGGGTTTTGTTTTCGATTACTTGAATCTGATTTGCAAATTCGATCTATGAACCCTTTGAGATTTTATTACTCCAGCATGCAATTGTTACCCTAAATGAATAGAATTAGATTTAGAGACCTTTCAACAGTCATCCTCAACCACCCACTACTTATAATACTCCTGAGTAAAGTTGCACCATTTACAGTCTTCTTTGCCGCAGCCTTGCGCAAATTCTTTTTGGCTAATTTTGGCATAGCTATCAGTTATCTGTTGGCGCACCACTTCCATATCTGAAGGTACAATGGCTACCTTTTCTTTAAAGAATTCACCACTATCTTTATTTGGTTCTATAAAGTCAAACTCACTGCTTCGACATTCCCAACTTTTGGTTTTATCATAGTCTAATAAAATCTTATAAAACACCGCTTGTCGCCAATAATCGCCACCATGCAAGTCTTCAAAACTAGGCTCTTTATTAGCGCTTATGGCCTTCTCTACAGCATCCTGATCAGGGCGTTTAAATTTCTTTTTGGCATTTTCATATTTACCTGTTTTGTAATCCACCACATTCACAAAATTGCCATCAAACTCAAGCTTATCAAGCTTACCATTTAGGGGCACACCATCCACCACCACATTACGCATCTGTCTTTCTATGCTCGTTATTTTGTTCCACTCATGTATATAGCGGTTGTAGTAGGCAGGAATAATTTTTTCGCCATATTCCAACCTACGCTTATATTCCATTTCGGTAAAGCTATCTTCATTTCTGCGTATAAACCATTTGAAATCTTTTACCACTTCTTCCACATCTGCAAATTGCTTGGTTTCGCTTGCATTCATGTTTTTGAACAATCGCTCAAGGGCATAGTGAACAGCACTTCCAAAGGTGGCACTGGCACTTTTTGGCGAAGGTACTTTTATGAAATTTTCAAAATAAAAAGCAGTTGGGCAATACAAATATTTATTAAGATGAGTAACGCTTAAGGTATATTTCTGCAAGAGTTCATCTACAAAAGTATTGTTAAACAAATCCTTGTTTTGCGAAGCCGGCAAAGGCGCTAACACAAGCTTTTGAAATGCTATTAGGCTATCAGCATCTGCAATACATTTTTGCACTTCCAAGTTTCCATTGCTTTCTAATTCGGCTACAAAACAGCTTTTTTCAATTTCCTTTTCATTCTCGTCTCGCTCTGCATAGCTAATTTGCAGTAGTCGCTTAGCCCTTGTCATGGCTACATAAAATAGCCTTCGTACTTCTTCAATATCATTTTTTGAATGTATATCAAACAAGGTATCTGGTAATTTAAAGTCGAAATTGTTAGATGATTTTTCCCAAGCACGACTGGTGCAGCCCATTACAAAAACATATTCAAACTCTAATCCTTTTGAAGAGTGAGTTGTGATAAAATTAACACCATCATCGCTGTAGATAAGCCTTTCCGCTGGCAACGACACGCCTTCGGTTTTCATCAAATCAAGTGTTTGGATGATATCGCCTAATTGAGTCTTGCTATTTCTAGAGCATTCTGCTTTCACAAAATCAAAAAAGGTATTGAGCAATTGCATGTTCCAGTTTTTGTCATCAGCGGTTAATGCGTTAAATAAAATACCGCTTTCTGAAATGATTTTTTCAATCAATTGCTGTATGGTAAGATTGGCACAATCTTTTATCCAAGATTCAAGCAAAACACTTGCTTTTTCTATTTGTTGTGAGGGTCTAATATCCGAGAATAAATCAGCTTTTTGTCCATGAAATTCTTTTAGTTCTTCGCGCCATGAGGTGGCTCTTTCATTGAAATTTTTACTGGCTATTTTTACTGATATTTTCGCAATATCAATGGGTTCAATGTTTAAAAAATCATAGTGTAATAGTTCGAATAAATAAGGCTCACCTGAATGTGCCTTTTTGTTTTCTGCCTGCACATATTGTAGGATATTGATAATTTTTTTTATCAAAGGTTCTTGTAAAATATCTACCCTTCGTTTGGTATTTACAGGAATGTTTTTTGCTTGAAGGTACTTGATGATGAGCTCTGCTTGAGCGTGCTTTCTATATAAAACTGCAATCTCATTCAGTTTTATACCTGACATTTGCAAGGCTTCAATTTCAGAAGCAATGCCCACTATCTCATGAAAAGAATTATGATAGCCTTTCAACAAAGGTTTTTCATCCAAAGATGCATACGTTTCATTTTTTGCTGTGAGTTGCTTGTTGGGGTTTATTCTCGAATTGTTCTGTTTTATTAAGCAACTTGCAGCATCCAATATATGTTGACTGCTTCGGTAGTTTTCTTCAAGACTTATTATTTGTATGCCTTTGTATCTTTTTTCAAACTGTTGAATATTCTCCACATTAGCACCCTGAAAGCGATAAATACTTTGGTCATCGTCTCCTACGGCAAACACATTGGGTTCATCCCAATAGTCAAGTAGGTCATTTAGCAATTGGTTTTGTGAACCACTCGTATCTTGAAACTCATCAACCAATAAGTATAGGTACCTTTCTTGATAGTTTCTCAATAGTTCGGGCATTTTTGAAAATGCATCAATCACCCAAATGATCATATCGGCAAAGTCGTAGCGGTTGCTATTCTTTAGTTTTTCTTGGTATTGATTAAAGGATTCGGAAGCAGCTTTTAGTTGTATCATGCGCTTCACCTCTTCATAGTAGCTTGGTTTCTTTTCGCCTTTTTTGCCATACTTGCTATCCTTTTTATAGATGTATTCATCGCGGGTTTCAATATCCACGATGTATTCATCACACTTTTTATTGATATGCTCAGCCGACCAATTTTCACGCTTCATGTTTTGGTATAAGTTGAGCAATTTTCCAGTTTCGTAGTACACATCACCCGTGTATCTTTTGAGAGGATGCTCTTTCCCAAAATCATCAATAATGTCGTGCACCAATTGAATTTGCTCCAATTCGCTGATGGCATCAATGCCCCGCAAACCAAAATAATCAAGGTTTTCTTGAATGACCATGTTACAAAAAGCATGAAAAGTGAAAATTTCTAGTCTGTAGGCATCAGGTCCGATAAACTCAAACAGACGTTTCCGCATGGCTATGGTTCCTGCATCAGTGTAGGTTAGGCAAAGTATATTTTCGGGTAGGGCATCGGTTTTTTCCAAAATATTGGCGATGCGTGCCGCCAAAATTTGGGTTTTGCCTGTTCCTGGTCCTGCAATTACCAAAACTGGCCCTTCAATATATTCTACCGCTTTTTTTTGTGCAGGGTTTAAAGTTTCTAAAATATCTTCAAGTGATTTATTCTTAGGCATATAGCGTATTTTTAATGGTTTGTGACCCAATTGATGCAACTAAAATGGGCAATAATTTCGACTTTGCTAAATAAAATCTATTTATATATTTGTCGTTTCAGCAAAACAATACAATTACTTATGAAATATTTCAACTTTTTAAAAACAAAACTGATAATGTGGGCAGTACTTTTTGTATCTGTGGTTACGTTGTCTAATGCTCAAACCGCAAAAATCCAATTGGTGCATAACGCAGCTGATCCGCTTTTGAATATTGTGGACGTGTATTGGAATGATATGAAATTGGACAATGTGAGCTTTAGAAAAGCAAGTCCATTAATGACAGTGAATTCAGGTGCTAGTATTTTAACAATTTGTGATTCGTCAAGTACCGATTCAGGTACAATGGTTCTAGCTAAATTAAATGTTAGCTTAGCCAGTAGCAGTCAAAATATCGCTATGCTTTCAGGTGTGCTTGATAACACCCAATTTCTTGCCAATCCAAGTGGATTAAGCACCAAATTGAATGTGTATTTGCAAAGTGATGTGAATTATTCTGCTACTGCTGGAAATTGTTTCTTGAATATTGCTCACGGTGTTACTGATGCACCAGCTGTAGATATCAATGCAAAAATTGGTTCAAGTGTACTTAAAAATGCTGCTTATGGTGCTGTTAGTAATAGCCTGCTTATTCCTGCCAAAAATGTCATGCTAGAGATTCGCGAACATGACTCTGTAGCTATATTAAAAACCTATTATGCACCTATTAGTTTTGTGGAAGGTAGAAGCGGATTTATTTTCGCATCAGGATTTTTAAATACTACCAATAATAACAATGGTTCAGGTTTTGGTCTGTTTGGTGTTGATACCGCTGGATTGGTTGCCTCGT
This sequence comes from Chitinophaga pinensis, assembly GCA_945870425.1. Classification (GTDB taxonomy): domain Bacteria; phylum Bacteroidota; class Bacteroidia; order UKL13-3; family UKL13-3; genus RGVD01. The sequence goes on from CAMBSD010000008.1 coordinate 116,732, forward strand.
TTGGAGAGGGCGGAATGGTTCAGTTTGTTCATAACTCACCTGATGCTGCTGTAGGTAACGTAGACGTGTATTTAAATGGTCAGAATTCTGCTACTTTAGGTTTTAGGAATGCCACCAAATTAATGGCTTTGCCTGCAGGTACTGCTACTATCGAAATTAAAAAAGCGGGCACATCACAGGTATTATATACCATACCAAATTTCCCTGTTACTAAAGACAACAACAGTATTGCTATGATTCATGGATTGTTGGATACTTCGTTTGTAAAGAATGTAACCTCAAGTATTGATACCATCAATAAAGTAGCTACAAGAGTGGTTATAAATGCACTTACTTACGACAGAAACCCTGATGGTAAAGACAGAAGTTTTAAAGTGACTACCAAAGATATTCAAACCTCGGCTTCATTGTTTGGTAATAACCAAATTATGTTGTTCCAAGGTATTACCGGATTAAATGCAGCTGATGTAAAAGGAGAAGGTGAAGCATTATACATTGCGCAAGGCATTTCTTATGGCGAGTTTGGTGAATATAGGTATACCAAAGCAAATGCTAGTACAAAATACTTGTTTACCAAGGCTAATACAAGTGTTTCAATTGGAGAGTTCACTTATAATTTTACAGGTAAAGATAGCCTTTCAGGTGTATTGTTCACTTCAGGATTCTCAAGAGTAGCAGACACTGTTTACATCAAAAAATCTTTGAACCAAACCAATGATATTGATTCGTTAATTTATAATACGTATAATAAATTTGGTAGTGCTGGTTTGGCATTAATCGTTTGGCCTGATGGTACTGTTGATACTTTAAAAACAGAGAAAAAATATGTAAACTCTGTGAAATCAATTGAAGGAAGCTTAGATGTAACTGTTTATCCTAATCCTGCAAACGATAGATTATTTGTATCATTTGATAATGCTAAAAACGAAAGCACTTCTTTACAATTGTTCAACCTACAAGGAAAAGAATTTGCAGTTGATTATAACAATGCAGATTTGCGTAATGGCAGAGCAGAGCTTAATCTTCAATCATTAAGCAAAGGCATGTATTTCTTGAGCATTCAGATTGGCGACAAAAAAGGTGTTCAAAAGCTAATTGTTGAGTAATATCCAGTTTAAAATAAAATTCAAGCCTTCGTTAATCAATAACGAAGGCTTTTTTATTACGCATAGTCTTAAACCGAATAATTAGTGTACCTTTACGGCCTGAATTTTTTCAACTGCCTATACTTTTTAAAGCCTAAGCCCTGAAATTATGAAGGCAAACAATACACAATAACAAACAATGGCTAAATCACAAGAAACATTAAGTAAAAAAGAAAAAGAAAAGGCTAAACTTAAAAAGAGAAAAGAAAAAGCAGAAAAAAGGGAAGAGCGCAAAGCCAGTGCTGTGAAGGGACAGAGCTTGGAGGATATGTTGGCTTATGTGGATGAAAATGGTAATATTACCTCAACACCACCTGATTTAAAAAAACGTAGAGAAGTCAATGCCGAAGACATGGTAATTGGTGTTGCCAAAAAAGCTGCTCCTGAGCCTGAAGAATTGCTTCGTAAAGGTGTTATTAGCTTCTTTAACGAATCAAAAGGATATGGTTTTATAAAAGATTTAAAAAACCAAGCCAGTGTGTTTGTGCATATCAATGGATTATTAGAGCAAGTGAAAGAAAACGATAAAGTTACTTTCGAAATAGAAATGACCCACAAGGGTGCTAGCGCTACCAAGGTGCAAATTGATAGAGGTGATAAAGTGGTTGCAGCCCCAGTTGCTGAAGCCAAAGTAGAAGAGCCTAAGACTGATGAAACGGTTTCATAAAACCGGTTAAAATGTATACAAAAAGCCCATTTGATTTGAATGAATAATGGGCGTAACTTTCTTCTCCATTTTCCATTTATAGGAATGTGTAGCGTATATGAGTTTGGTTGCCGCCAAGCCAATTCCTGCACCCACCAAAACATCACTAAACCAATGTTTGTTATTAAGTATGCGCATACCGGTAACGCTTGCTGCAGCGACATATCCACTCACATATATCCAAGGCTTATTTTTAAACTCTTGATGTAAAACTTCAGCCAAGGTAAAAGCAGCCGCTGAATGCCCGCTTGCAAATGAGTTATCGGCACTTCCATCTGGTCTTGCTACTTGGCTGCTATATTTTAAAATATTGATGATACCAAGACTAAGTGCCATTGATTTACCTGTTAACAGCCCTTGATTGAGCAAATCGCTTTTGCTTTTTACCTTACATACATCTAAGGCAATAAGAGCCACTCCTGGTGCAAATACCAAATAGTCATCAATGGATGTATTAAAGTTTTTATATTGCTCATTTCTGAAGGTATAAATGTCTTTACTGCTTGGCCAGCCATTATCGCCCCAACAAATGAGGCCATAAGCAACTAAACTGGCAGGTACTATGTAAGATTTGTAAGAAGGATTTTTTTTTATAGAATTGGAATCAGTTTGAGCAAAGGAAATTGTCAATCCAATGCAAAAAATAAGTACCAAGGAAGTGATTGGTTTAATGAACATGCGCCTTTTTTGTTAGTACAAGCTTAAGACTTCTTTTAGTCTAGGTAATCTGGTTTATTATTTTTTAATCTAACACATCCTTTCTTAACCACTGCCAAGGGGTATAAAAAGTGAATGAAATGCTGAAAAATAGGTGAATCGAAAACGATAAAATTATACCTTAGGTTTAGTTAAGCTCAATGGCTCTTTTTATAGCTACCAATCCTTCATCAAATGACTTGGCTGTATTACCAGTAACATAACTCATCATGTATCTTTTAAATGGGTTATAGCCAACATCTCCTTCATCTACCCAACTCAACTTGGTTCTACCATTCATAGCACTAAACATAAAGGATGCTTTGGCTGTGATATAGCCTTCGTTGATACTTAATAAATAGGATATTTTCTCATTTGAAATAGCTTCTGTAATGGTGAAACTACCTACCCCAACAAGGTTGCCTCCTATGTATTGTTTGGCACCAATTTGGTTTGTTTGTTTGGTATAGAATGTATAGAAAGTACTATCAATACTGCTGTTCCAAGGGCTCCATTTTTTCCAATTGCGTATGTCGCTCATGAAGGCATATGACTCATAAACAGGTTTATTAACCATTACCATTCTCTCCACTTTATAGGTACGCGGAAACAATAAGGACACTAAAAAAAATAACAGGATAAACCCAAGAATGCCTGCAAAAACTTTAAATAATTTCATTTTGAAAAAGATTAATCGTAACGGTATCGAACAAACCACCTATCGGCAAAAGTAATTCCTAAGATCAATCGGTAGTAGTCTTCTTGTATCAAATTGTTAGAAGTGGTACCACGTTTCAAATATTCAAAACTTACATTCACCTTCGATCGGCTTTTACCCATGGGTAAGCCAATGCCAGCAGAGATTCCCATCAAATCTACTCCATTGTTATTGATAATGATATTGCTTTGTTCGTATCTAAAACCCGCTCTGTATTCTACACGTTTCAAAAAATTATTATAATCATTTACATCTTGTGTATAGCTTCCTCCAAAGGCAAAAGCCAAGCTGTTTCTAAGGGCATCTCCCGAAGAACCTGAACTAGGCCAAGTGGTTTTATAAGCACTCCATTCGGTATATTCCACATCAGCTGCTAACAAAAATTTATCGTTATGGTTTACAGACAAGCCAGCTTTCAGACCCATTGGTAATGTCATAGAACCTGATTCATTATCTGTGCTTAGTGCAGTATCTCTGCCATTACGAGAGCCACCGCCAATTGCTAAGGATCTTAATACATATTGCCTTGTTGAACTAAGTTCTGTTCTGACATTCATGCTAGCACCAACAACAGCGCTTGTTTTTTTGCCAATCTTTTGCTCAAATTGAAGTCCATAATCAAATACCAAGCCCCCCGTGTATCTATTGTTCGATTCTTCGATATTAAACTTTAAGTAATCTATCGGAAATAATGCTTGGGTGGTTGAATTCAAATTGCCAAAAATATAACCTACGTTTACACCCAGTGATAAGGAGCGAAGGCTGTCTTTATATATTTTATATCCCATGCCAATATAAAACTTGGTGAGGCCACCTTTGCCTAGGAAAGTGCTTGTTTTGGCCATGTTGAAAGTATCTTGTGGAATACTATCTACTGCCACTACTTTATAGCCAATGGAAGAATAAGGCATCAATCCAAACGACAAACCCCAACCCCTTTTTTCTGATAATGGAATTCCAAAGTTTACATAAGAAAAGCCAACCGTAGTGACTTCTGCCGAAGAGCTTGCACTTTTAATTGTTCCATTGTTTTGAGCAAATCCCGCTTCGATGATGGTATTTTTTAGGGCACTGTAAGAGGCAGGGTTTAATGAATTGATTTCATAAGGCCTGCGAATACCCTGACTAACGCGGCCCTTGGCAAGGTTAGAGGCATTCCCCATAAATTGTAACTCACCTGGTCCAAAAATAGAGTAGGGTGAGAGTGTTAAGTTCTGCGAAATAGCTGTTTGCAATACACAAAATAGGATTAAACAAACAGTTATAAGCCTTTTGGCTTTTTTATACATTGATTTTCAAAATTTTATTAAGTCCGAATAGTAATAAATTGGGCTCTGCAAATACGTTATTTTTTAAGTGTTTAACTAATTTAGGCGCATCACCGCCTGTAATTATCACTTTCAAATCGCCAAAAGCCTCATCATAACGAGCAATAAATCCATTTATTTCATTCACCATGCCCCATATTACACCCGTTAACATGGATGTTTGTGTGTCTTTACCAATCCAATCCTCGATTTCTTGGTAGGTTAAAAGTGGTAATTTTCCGGTAAATTCATGCATGGCCTTTAGCCTCATGTGTAGGCCTGGACTGATGCTACCTCCTTGGTAAATACCTTCTTTTGATACAAAATCATAGGTGATACAAGTACCTGCATCTATCACTAAACAATGGGTGTTTGAAAAAAAATGCAAAGCTCCTGCTATGCCCGCCACTCGGTCCATGCCTAGCGTTTGCGGGGTTTTGTATGTATTAGTAAAAGGTAATTTACTTTGATGGTTTATTAAAAAAGTTTTCGCATATAATTTAAACATCTCCATTCGGTTGGTATTGGTTTCTAATACGCTACATACCACTATTTTATTTATTTGAGATTTTGTTAAATACTCATTTAAACCATTTGGAGCAGCATCGCTTGACCTTAAAAACTGAGATGTTTCTTGCAAAATATCATCATCAAACAAACCTGTCTTAACTAGTGTGTTACCAATATCTACAGCTAAAACTTTCATGTATTCTCATTTATTAATTGTACTTCTTTGTTCGAAAAGGTTTTTGTTTCACCACCATCAAAGATAATAAGCAATTGGCCAACTTTATTTACTCCTGTTATTTTTCCGTGTGCTAATTGATTGTCATAACTAAATTTAGCACGCACATTTTTTAAATATAAAGCTTCATGGTAGTCCTGAAAGATCGCTTGTTTTTGTGTTTTCAGTTGTTTGTATCGCTTTGAGAAACATTTTTCAAATAGCTTTAATTCTTCAAACAAGTCATAGCTTTTGTCCGTTATCAAAGCCAATGAATTGGCTTGTGTCGTATAAAAGTCAGTTTGGTTGATGTTGATACCAATGCCAATAAAAGCCACTTTTATTTGGTTCTGCGAAATGCTATTTTCTATTAAAATGCCTGATACTTTTTTATGATTCACCATGATGTCGTTGGGCCACTTAATAAAGCACTCGCTGATGTTTTTATTTGTGAAATAATCATACACAGCAAGGCTTACAGCCATATTCAGAAACACCTGTTCTTCAATTTTTAAAAAATCAGGGGATACCACGATGGTAAACAATAGGTTCTTGTCAGCCTCACTTTCCCATACATTGTTTTGCTGCCCTTTTCCTTGGTTTTGGTAGGATGCAGACACAAGGGTATGGGCCTTTATTTTAGCATCTGACCATAGCTTTTTAGCTAAGTCGTTGCTAGAACTGATCTCGTTAAAATGCAGATGAAAAAAATGATTATCAGACAAAATAAGGGATTAAGACTTTTATAGTTTATTTTGCGCCAAATATATTAAACAAAAGCATGGCAAAAACACCAGCTAAAAAAACAGCAGTAAAAAAAGTAGCTGCTAAGAAAGCAATTACAGCGGCAAAGAAGACAGCTACAAAAACAGCCGCACCAAAAAAGGTGGCTGTAAAGAAAACAGCCGCTAAGAAAACGGCCGTTAAAAAAACCGCAGCTAAAAAAGTAAGCATTCCAAAAGATATAGACGAAGTAGTAAAACCTGCAGCTAAAAAACGCCCAGCCAAGCGAATTTCGGTGATGGAGGATGGCATGGCTTTAGCGCTATTGGTAGCACAAGGTATGTACGAAAAGAAGGCAGAAAATATTAAAATTTTGGACATGCGTGCCATTCCTACTGCATCGGCTGATTATTTTGTAATAAGCCATGCAGCTAGCGATAAGCAAGTAGAAGCCATTGCAGATTCAGCAGAAGACTTTGTGCAAAAAAGCATTAACGAGTGGCCTTGGCATACTGAAGGTTACGAGAATTGCGAATGGATACTGTTAGATTATATTGATGTGGTAGCCCATGTTTTTAAAGAAGACCTGCGCGAATTCTATGGTTTAGAAGAACTATGGGGCGATGCTGTGGATGTGTCTTTTAAAGGGAAATAGAAAAAAAATTATTGGCCGGTTACGATACCGGCCATTTTTTTGTTACGTCAGGTGTTTTGCGATGTCAGGTATTTCCACCTTTGTTTTTTGATGTCAGGTGTTTCTACCTGACATTTGTTTTATGAAGTGATTCTAAATAGCACGATACTATGCTTGGTGACGCATCCTTAAACAACAAGCATAGGCAAATCATGCTGTTGGTCGGGAGACACAACAACGGTCCGCTGCTTCGGATTTGCAATCCGAAGTAATTACTACAAGGATTTGTAATCCGGTACTTATATCATTGATGAGGCCTTGCTAGAACACCAAGCATAGGTTGATTTTTATATATTTGGATTGCAAATCCAAAGCTAAAAGTTCGGGGATTGCAAATCCCGAACGGCAGATGGTTGCAAATCCGAATTAGCGGAAAATCTGAACCAACGGTACGAGCGGACGCTCGCACCAGCATGGGTTTTTTGAAACTAAACTTAGTTTCTTTTGACTGTATAAAAATAAATGAATTAAGTAATAGATAAGATAAAACAGTCCAGAAATTATAAGAAATTGTCTTATCAAGAAAAAATATGGTACCAATTTTATTTAAAACATCCAACTTGCTGCCCCATAGGTATGCGAAATCATTATAAAAAGTGCAAATACTTGCAATATTCTATCTGGTAGGAAATAACCAATTGACAAAAAGGTAATTATCCAAATTAATGTAAAGATGAATATTCCATAAGGACTATTAATCATAAAATAATTAATTAATTCATTTCCTTCCTTTGCAGCTGATAAATTTCCACTCCAGTAGTCATCTGATTGGCCATTAACAGTCATAAATAAGTCTATAATACAGGCCCATAAACTTGGCAAAAAAATTTGCAAAACATCTGTAAACTTTCGCTTACTGGCATTCATTTTATCTGATATGGGTTATAATCGTTCATTATCTTCGATTTTATTTTTTTCTCTTTGAGAATTAATTTTAGCATCCCAAGATAGATTCTTTTTACCAAGCTCGTCAATAATTTTAGGAATATTAGTTTCTAATTCAGAATTCTCTCTCGATTCCTTGAATGAATTTTCTATTGACTCTTGAATTCTTGCAGATGTCCTTATCTGCCAAACTCTAAAGAAATTGTCCCAGAATCCCATTTTAGTTTTTATTTGTAAGAAGTTAAGGTTGATTCAACTTTTGCTACAAATTCGGCAACTTCCTCACTATTTGTGCTAGTTTTATCAAATTGAAAATCCCTATTGCCTCCATTCATCATTAATCTGACTGCTGACATTAAAGTTGGTTCCTCATTTTTGTTTAAAAGGGTAAAACCAAAGATAATAACTCCAATACCAATCAAGGCTACTAAAACGTTTGATTCTTCACCAGCAAAGCCAGATATAATTAATATTACACCTGGAGCAAATATAGCATAAGCTGTCTGTGCACTCTTTTTATGCTCCGTCAATGCTTTATTATAATCATCAACCAAGTCAATTACTCCTATTCCATTTAAAGACCTAAGAGCAAATGACTCACTTGAGGCTGGTGAGTTAATAATTAGTTTTTCATTTGTTAGCTTGATGTCAAGACTATCTAAATTGAATTGTGATAATATATTCTCCATAAAATATCATTTATTTAATTATCTCTTACTTTTTGCTTTCAAAGCATCTCTAATTGCTTGTTTGAGTTTTTCCTTTTCCTCTTTCTCGTTTTCTGAAACATACTCATCAACAATTTCTCTTTCAACTTTGGTTAAGTGTTTTTTGTTTAATTTTCCATCTCTTGTGTAGGGAACTTTACGACCATTGATTTCTTCATAACCATGCTCGAATTTTTTTCATCTATTTTTTTCATGATTGATATTGATTCAAATATATTCTTTTCAATCAATTTCAATAATGGTTTAATGTGAATAATTGAAGTTTGATGTGAAAAGATTAGGGTTTGATGTGAAAAGATGATTAATTATTTACAAAAAAAATTGAAAATGTTTTACACTTTTGTTTTACACCCATAAAAGAAAAAACCTCTTAAACGATTGATATTTAATCATTTAAGAGGTTGTAAATTGTGGTGAGGGAGGTAACACAACTATTATATTCAAATATTCTTAAATACCATTAAAACCTATACAAATATAGCATTTAAAGCTATTTAGGAAATAATAATGAAAGTAATTGAATGTAATTAAATGAAGAAAATGTTTCAGTATTGTTTCAGTAAGTGTATTTTTGTTTCAGTAAAAATCAAAAATCATGGCAATAACTTACAAACTTGAACTGAATAGCAAACCAAAAGATGATAATACTTGTGGCATCTTATTAAGGATAACTGAAAACAGAAAACACAAAAGAATTTCAACTGGTGTATTTGTTCCAGCAAAAGACTTCAACAAAAAGGCTGAAGTAGACAAATGGATAAGAAGAAGCAACCCTGAACATGCAAGCCTTAATGAAACCTTATCAAATAAGATAAAGGAAGCTAAGGAAGCAGCAAGCAAACTTTCAAATAATAATCAAGTTTCAAACCCAAAAAATATAATTTATGAAGTAAAGAATCAAAATACTGGAAGCTACATTAAATTCTATGAAGAAAAGCTGGAACAATACCTTCAACTTAAATCAGCTGGATATTATAAACACATGAAATCTAAGCTGAACAACTTAAAACTATATCAAGAAGAAATTACATTTCCTGAAATATCAGCTTCATTTTTAAAAAAATATGAAATACACTTGAAAAAGCAAGGTTTAAATGAAAATTCAATCACATCAAACCTTAGAGCCATAAGAACAATATTATATGAAGCTATAAAAGATGATGTTTTTGAAGGTAAAAATCCATTCTTCAAGAAGATAAAATTAAAAGAAATTAAAGCCAATAAAGAAAAGCTTTCACTTGATGAAATAAAGAAAATTGAAGCTTTGGAACTGGAAGAAAATACACAGCTTTGGCATGTGAAGAACTACTTTCTTTTTGCTTTTTATGAAGCTGGAATCAGAATAGGTGATTTTATGCAACTTCAATGGAAGAACATTGATAAGGGAACACTAAGTTATCAAATGGATAAAACTAAGGCTATGCATGAAGTAGCTTTGCTTCCCAAAGCAAAAAAAATACTTGAACTATACAAGAAACCAACATCAAAACCCAATGATTATATTTTCCCAATACTTGACAATCAAATACAGAAAGCTGACAATATCATATTAAACAATGCAATAAGCAGCAAAAATGCTGTTATCAATAAAGCATTGAAAAGAATAGCCATTAGAGCAAAAATCAAATTGAATTTAACCTTCCATATTAGTAGGCATTCATTTGCAGATATATTAAGGCATCAAAAGGTTAATATATATGATATTAAGGACTTATTAGGACATACAGACATCAAAATAACTCAAAAATACCTTAAAAGCATGGATAGAGAATCAGCAAATGAAGCACATAGTAAAGCAGACTTATAGATAAGAAATCTTATCCTGAAATTAGCCTTAGAAATATCATCTAAGGCTTTTTTTATGAAATTTTATTAGCCTATTT
>CAMBSD010000009.1 GCA_945870425.1 Chitinophaga pinensis
TATGTTGTAGATATGTTTTACCTCAATTAGTATAACGCCTATCAGAATGGTAATTAAAAACAAATAAACTAAAAGTACTGCATTTTTAAGACTATCAAAGAAGGTATTGCTTAAAGGTATTGCGTTTAGGGTATCATTCGATTTGTAAAATCTCATCAATGAAAAGACCCAATTGTTTTGAATTCCTATATTGAAATTCATTTATTGAATCATCATCAAATCAAGCTTTACGCTAAAAGCTATCTACTACTTAAATCAATAGGAAATATAGACTTTTATAAGTAGTTTTATCGATTAATGGTAATTATGACTACTTAATAGCGCCATTAATTTGGCTTGAGAGTTTACATCCATTTTAAAGTATATATTTTTAGTATGATAGTTTATTGCATGTACTGTAATTTCTAACTTCACGGCCATTTCCTTATATGAAAACCCTTTATTCATCAGGTCAATTGTTTCAAGCTCTCTTAACGTCAAATTGTATTTTTCTTGCAATGAAATATTAATGTTTTTCTCGGAAATCAATTTAATAAGCGTACGTGCGATAAGTGGCGGCATGTAGCATCCAAAATCCACTATTTGGTTAATCACATCCGATATTTCTCTTAAATAAAAGGGTTTATATAAAAATCCACTTGCCCCATATTTATAAGCTGTGAGTATATGGTTGTTATCCTTATCTCCAGTCATAACGACTATGTGTGTTTTCGGGAAATTTTGATTGATATCTGAAAGCAAATCCAAACTATTCATATCTTTCAGGTGTATATCCAACAAAATGATATCAGGGCGTTCTTTACAAGATTTGAGGCTGCTAATATCTGAAATTGAAAATGATAAGCTATACTCATCACTTAGTTTTATATATTCTGCTATGGTCTTTCTTAATTCGTTGTTATCTTCAATTATGCCAATTGACTTATTATACATAGAATTCATATAATGCGAAATAATGCAATGTAACAATTGAATTTGCTACATAAATTAGTAGTTAAGGTTTTATCTGATTTAAAATTCGATTCTAATTTTCACATATCCATCCATGTTTTCAATTTCAATGTTGTAGGATAAATTTTCACATATTGCTAAACAATTACTTAACCCTAATCCGAGGCCATTCATGTCCACTGCTTCATGAAATTTTTTAAACGGCCAAATATTGCCCGTATTCAGTTCATTATCCTTCAAATGCGTGCTATTTGTTATTTCAAAAATCAACTTATTACTCTTTTCAGTTTTCAAAACAACTTCGATGGGTAGGTCATTCAGATTAAATTTATAGGCATTGTCTAAAAGTTCATCAAATATATATTTAATGTACTCATAATTTCCAGATGCTCTATCAGAGCTTACATTGGTGTATATCTTAAAATTGATTTTTTTATCGAAATACTGCTTTTCAATTTGCTTTATAGAATCTAATAAAATATCATTTATGTTTTCAATATCATGAAGAACAGGTTTTGAATTGACTTTGTTAATAAATAAGGTATGTATTAGTAACTTTTTAGTATTTCTCATCATTCTATATCCAGATGAATAGATGGCATCCGTTAATTCTGAGATTAATGTGAGGGGAACCTTATCAGCATGTAAATTTAATTTCATTAATTCAACCGAATTAATAATGCCGTTGAGGGGTGTCATAAACTCATGATTAAAATTACCGCCAAATAGATTTAACCATTTTTCGTTTTCCGCAGCATTATCAATTTGATCATTTCTCCTCTTAATTTCAAATCTGGCTTCAATTGTTTTTAATAATGTGGCGCTAGTAAATGGTTTAGTTAAATAATCATCTGCACCCAAATCCATACCTTTTCTGATATCTGTTGGTTCAGCAAATGCTGATAGAAAGACGAAAGGAATTTTATATGTTTTACTATTTGCTTTAACAGACGAAAGCACATCATATCCTTGCATATCTGGAAGCATTATATCACATATAATTAAATCCGGGATTGTTTCATTAATTAAGTTTATACCATCATTGCCATTAACTGCAAATAGCGAATTAATTTTTAAAAATGGGAAAAGGCCTTTCATTACCTTTATCACACCGGGGTCGTCCTCTATCACAATAATTTTCTCTTTTCCTGTCAGCATTGTTGATGATTATTTGGTATGACTAATTTAAACACTGTTAACTCATTTAAAATACTGTTTACTTCAATAGTTCCATTATGCATGTTAGCCGCATGCTCAACCACCATTAAACCAATGCCAGTGCCAGAAATATTTGAAACATTGCTTGCTCTGTAAAATGACTGAAATAGATTATTTATTTCATCGGCAGGAATCCCCAATCCAAAATCTTGAACGCTAAATACTATATTACCCTCTTTTTTAAATATTGACAATATAGGAGAGGCTTTGCCTGATGAATATTTAAAAGCATTATTCAAAAGGTTGTCTAAAGCATGCTTCATTAATTTTTTATCAATAATAATCTGCTCAAAAGGGTCAACTGAATATAAGACCTGCAATGTTCTTCCATCAACAAAGGGTGAATATTTAGATATCGCTGAGTCAACCAATGATTGAATTCCAAACATTTCACCCTTAAATTTAGTGTTACGAGATTCAATAGAACCTACCATTAATAACTCGTTTAGTATATTGGTAACATTATGCACCTCCTGCATGATGGTTTGAGTATAATCCTTGGGATTTACAATTAAATTAGGATTTTCCTTTGGCAAAGTCAAATCGATAATTTCAGCCGAAGAGAGAATTACTGACAATGGGGTTCTAATTTCATGAGAGGTGATATTGATAAACTTCGACTTCATTGAATTTAATTGCTGTTCTTTTTCAACGGCAAACTTCATTGCGTTCAATTCAACATATTGATTTGTTATATCTGTTACACTGCCTAAAACGGTTTCACCATCTTCAGGAGTATTGGCATACCAATAAGAATACTTCAAATAAAGGATACCACTAGAATCACTTCCAATCCTTAATACACCATTCACTTCATTTTTACTTTGCTTAACTCGTATAATGGGTCTTAAACATTGCACTCTATCTGCATAGCTAATAAGATGGGTATTAACAAAAGTATACAAGCCCTCTGGGGTTTTCCCAAAAAATGGAAATAAATTGAAGGCAGCTTGATTAATAAAAATAATTTTCCCACTGAAGTCAATTTGAAAAACGGCATCATTAATTTCATTAATGATTCTTTCAAACCTTGAATTTAATAATTGCTTTTCTTGCTCAAATTCAATCTGTTTGGATATATCAGAACCTGAGATTACCATAAAATCAACCAAATTATTCTCATCAAGTATGGGATTTAAGGTTCGTAATACGTATTTCGATTTATCATCCTTGTCTAAAAAATTCTCAACATATTCTATTTTAGTTTTTGAAACTATTGCTTGTTTAAAATAATGGTTTCGATCCTCTATTTTCCCTTTAGAGATTTTGCTATTAATCTGAGAATAATCTTCAATTTTCTTTCCAATCAAAAAATCTTTGGTTTCTTTATTCTTGACAGCATAATCATTAATAAATTGAAATTCATGATTCTTATTAACCACTAAAATATCAGATTGTATGTTATCAAGAATTTTTAAATAATATTCTTTTTGTTTTATTATCTCAAGCTGACTTAAGTTTAATTCGGTAATATCTTCAAACTGCCAGATATGTCTTTTAATAACTGAATCGATAAACAATGGAATATATTTAACCTTAATTGTGCGATTTAAAAGTGTATTAAAAGTATTCTCATATTTTATACATTTTTGAGGAAGCTCTTTTAAACCCCATTCGAAAAGTTCATTATCCTTAAAATGTGGTCTCAAAAAAAATGCAATCTGTTCTGCATTTTTCCCAATTAAATCATTTGGACGTCCATGGATATCGAAAATATCAAGGAATTTTTGATTACATGACCTAACCTCTCTATTTGTATTCTCAACTATTAATCCGAAATCAAAAGTGTCTAAAATTTTTTCAATTAAATCAAGTTCCATTTGATAATAATTTAACAACAACTGAGTATAAATAATCAAGATTTATGGGCTTCCCCATAAAAAAGTTTAATCGGTTTAATGTAAGCCCAATTTGCTTAGCCTTTTCATGAAAATCAGACTCTAAAGTAGCACTAACCACAACCAGCTTAAAATTGAAGGTATTGAAAAAATCAGATTCTAAATGTTTCATTAATACATATCCATCCATTACAGGCATGTTCAAATCAAGTAAAACAATATCAATATCGGTTTCTAATTTCAATATTTTTAATGCCTCCAAACCATCTCTAGCTATAAGCACTGCAGAATTTCTATCTTCAAAAAAATGAGATAGTACCATACTATTGATGGCCTCATCGTCAATTACTAGGACCTTCATTTATTTAAATTGTTGAGTTAGGGACATTAACTTTCTTTTGCTATCAACGTCCATTTTAATGCAAATATTTCTAATTTGATGATTCAAATTAGGTAAAGACATTTGGCATTTGTGAGCAATTTCTACATATGTTTCTCCTTGTGTCATCAATTTTAATATATCTGATTCTTTCTCTGTTAAATTAAATCTTTCACAAATATTTTTCAGGGAAGAGCTAGACTGCAAATGCTCAATCAAAGAATTAGTAACTTTTGGCTCCAAATAATTCCCATTTTTTAACGTGTGTTGAATTAACTTCTCTAGGGATTTTAAACTAAAAGGCTTGTTAATAAAAGATGATGCACCAAGTTTTATAGCCTCTAATAATGCTTCATCTTTATATTCACCTGTCATAACTATTATCTTACAATCAGGAAAAAAATCTTTTATATATCCAATTCGATATAAACTATTATGGCCTTTTAAGTGAATATCAAGTAAGATAACATCAGGGGGAAAAATAGCATCTTTTATATCATCGATATTTGACATAGAAAATGCAATGTAATAGTCAGCTTGCAAAGCCATATATTCCTCTATGTTTCTTCTTAATAAATCATCGTCTTCAATTATTCCAATCGCTACCATATCAATTTCTTGGTTTGTTTCGAATTACATACAAAAGTAAATATTAATTATCACTAATTTTAGTAAATTTATTTATCTTTTATCCTTTGACTACTAGCGTATTACATATAAATTTAAATAAGGTTAAAAGAATAAATAAATTCTAAAACAAAAAAACGGGGCAGCTTTCGCAACCCCGTTAAACCTCATTATGAAAAAATAGGCTCTTTAAATTAAATAAACCATTTAATAAAAAAAGTAATTTCTCTTGTGCAAGGTATGTTGAATGCATATTGCCAAAATCACTACATATAGTCATTTCAAAAGAAAAAAATACAAATATTTGAATTACAGCTGAATAATATGTACAATTATTCCAATAATTTTAACACATCCCAAATTAAGTCCATCTCATAGCCTTTAGAAGCTAAGTATTTTGAGGTCTTGTTTCTCTTTACCAAAACATTTTTGTCTTTTAAACTCGCCATTTTTTGCTCAGCCAATTGATTCAATGCAGTCCAGTAGTCATCTGCATCAATTTCTTTCATACCTTGTTTGATGCAGTAGTCAGAAATTTTTTTCATTTTCAATTCTTGAATTATTTTTCTTCTCCCCCATTTTTTCACCCTAAACTTTCCACCTGCAAAGGCTTTAGCAAATCGCTCTTCATTCAAAAAGTTGTTTGTTATTAAATCTACTATTATCGCATCCGCTTCTTCATAATACACACCTAAATCAAACAATTTTTGTTTTACCTCCTCATGGCAGCGCTCCTGGTATGCGCAATAAGACATGAGCTTTAGCAATGCTTCCGACCTACTTAGGTATTTTTTCTTGGCCTCCATTCCTGACTAGTTGATAACTGCAAGTATACGATTGTGTAAAATACTTACTTTTGTTTATTCAAATAAAAGATGCATTACTCAATCAACCAAATAGCAGCCATTCTTAATGCTCAACTTTTGCAGGAAAACTCTTCTGCAAATAATGAACATAGCATTGAGCATTTGCTTATAGATTCTCGTAAAATTATATTCCCTGAAAGTTCTGTATTTATTGCCATTAAAGGTGATAGGAATGATGGACATGCATACATCCAAGATGTATATGATGCTGGGGTTAGAAATTTTATTATTGAAAAACAATTTGTGGAGACGTATAATTATGAGACGTATAATTATACGTCTCTATTAAATGCAAACATTATTGTTGTTCCCAACACCTTGGATGCATTACAACATTTAGCTGCGCATCATCGATTGCAATTTCATATACCCATTATTGGAATTACAGGCAGCAATGGAAAAACGATTGTCAAAGAATGGCTTTATCAACTATTAAAAGATAAGTATCACATTGCCAGAAACCCCAAAAGCTATAATTCGCAGGTTGGGGTGCCACTTTCAGTGTGGCAGCTAAACGAGCATCATCAATTGGGACTTTTTGAAGCAGGTATTTCACAACCGAATGAGATGGAAAAGCTTGCTCAAATAATAAAGCCTGATATTGGTATATTTACAATGATTGGTGATGCCCATGACAAGGGTTTTTTAGATCAGTCCAAAAAAATCAAAGAAAAACTAAATCTTTTTAATGATGTTAAAAGTTTGATATATGCCGAGGAACAAGAATTATTAAATAATGAACTATTAATATATAAAAAGAATAACAGCCATATCAAAACAACAAGTTGGAGTCGTAAAAACATATCTGCAGACATATACTTTACCTGTCATACAGTGGGTTTAAAGACTAAAATATCTTATGCCAAAGCAGGCATAAGTATTGAAATTCCTTTTGCTGACGAAGCTTCTATTTGGAATGCTTGCACCTGCCTTGCTTATCTCATTTCAAGCGATACTACCATAGACGATGGTATAATAAAAGCTTTTGCTGAATTGCAGCCAATAGAAATGCGCTTGCAATTAAAAGAAGCCCAAAACAATTGTATGGTTATTAATGATGGTTACAATTCTGACCTAAACTCTCTTGGTATTGCCCTAGATTTCATGCAGCAACAAAGTGCAGGTTACACAAAAACACTTATCCTTTCTGATATTTTGGAAACAGGCAGAAATCCTGAAGATTTGTATAATGATGTAGCGAAATTGCTTGAGCAAAAAAACATCAGTAAATTAATTGGTATTGGTACTGAATTACCCAAGCATGCTGCGCAGTTTAAACAGACCAATTTTTTTTACGAAACTACGAATGATTTCTTGAAAGCAGCAAATAGCATTGATTTCAACCATGAGATAATTTTATTGAAAGGGGCTAGAAAATTTGAATTCGAAAAAATTAGTAAACTACTTGAAAAACGCATTCATGAAACTGTTTTTGAAATCAATTTGAATGCCTTGGTCAATAACCTGAATACATACAGAGCGCTACTAAAACCCGAGGTAAAATTAATGGCGATGGTAAAAGCATTTAGTTATGGAACGGGAAGTTATGAAATAGCCAAAGTGCTAGAATTTAATCGAGTGGATTACCTAACCGTTGCCTATGCTGACGAAGGAGTTACCCTCCGTAAAGCAGGTATTAAAACACCCATCATGGTTATGAATCCAGAGGTGAGCAGTTTTGATACCATCATTAAACACAACCTAGAGCCTGAGATATACAATTTCTCCATATTAGATGAACTGCTAAAAGCCAGTAACGAGGAAAGCATTGGTATTCACATCGAGCTAGACAGTGGCATGAAAAGGTTAGGATTTGAACATGACCAATTAGATAAATTACTGAACATTCTTTGGCAACAACCTAATTTATATGTAAAATCAATTTTCACACACTTAGCAGCCAGCGAAGCTCACGAACATGATGAGTTTACAAAAAATCAAATGGCTAATTTTGAAAAAATGGCCAATAAAATTAGTAGAACTTTTCCTTACCCTATATTAAAGCATTGTTTAAATAGTGGCGGAATTGTTAGGTTTCCCAACGCTCAATTTGATATGGTAAGGTTGGGCATTGGTCTATATGGCATAGATCCTGCAGAAGAAGTTCAAAAACAATTGCAGCAAATAGGCACTCTTAAAACTGTTATTTCGCAAATAAGAACCATTTCTGCAGATGAAAGCATTGGCTATGGCCGAAAAGGCAAAGTAGACAAGACTTCCCGCATAGCGATTACTGCTATAGGCTATGCAGATGGACTAAATCGCAAGCTTAGCAACGGTATTGGCTATATGCTTGTGAATGGCAAAGCTGCACCTGTTATTGGTAATATCTGTATGGATATGACCATGATAGATGTAACGGACATTGAGTGTATGGAAGGAGATGAGGTAATTGTCTTTGGTGCAGGGCTTGATATCAGGGAATTGGCAGAGAAGGTTGGCACCATTCCTTACGAAATTCTAACCTCCATTTCTCAAAGGGTAAAGAGGGTATATTTTTACGAATAAAATTTCTTTGTTTTTTTTTGAAATAAAAGTGCATGTTATCTCCAAAATTATATATTTGGAAAAATACAATTGATAATATGAGTGACAATAAAGAAAAATTAAAAGCTTTACAGCTTACCATCGACAAATTAGACAAAACCTATGGTAAAGGTACTGTAATGCGCATGAGCGAGCAAAAAGTAGATGCCATTGAGGCTATTTCTACTGGTTCTTTAGGACTTGACATTGCCTTGGGCATTGGCGGATTGCCAAAAGGAAGGGTTATTGAAATATACGGACCTGAAAGTTCGGGTAAAACCACCCTTTCGCAGCATGTGATAGCTGAAGCACAAAGAATGGGCGGTATTGCAGCTTTCGTAGATGCAGAGCATGCATTTGATAGAGCCTATGCTGAAAAGTTAGGCATTGATGTAGATAACCTTATCATATCCCAACCTGATGATGGAGAGCAAGCATTAGAAATTGCGGATGCTTTAATTCGTTCTGGAGCGATTGATGTAATTGTTATTGACTCAGTAGCGGCCTTGGTGCCTAAAGCTGAATTAGAAGGCGATATGGGTGACAGCAAAATGGGCTTACAAGCACGTTTGATGAGTCAAGCATTGCGTAAACTAACAGGAACCATCAACAAAACAGGCTGCGTATGCATCTTCATTAACCAGTTGCGTGAAAAAATTGGTGTTATGTTTGGTAACCCAGAAACCACTACAGGTGGTAATGCTTTGAAATTCTATGCTTCTGTGAGGTTAGATATTCGCAGAATTGGCCAAATTAAAGAAGGTGTAGAAATAATTGGTAATCGCACGAAAGTGAAAATTGCCAAAAACAAAGTGGCACCTCCTTTCCGTACCGTTGAGTTTGATATTATTTATGGTGAAGGTATTTCTAAATTAGGCGAAATTATTGACTTAGGTGTGGATTTTGAAATCATAAAAAAATCAGGTTCATGGTTTAGCTACAACGAAACCAAATTAGGACAAGGCCGTGATTCGGTGAAACAAATATTAACCGACAACCCTGAGTTGTGTGCTGAAATAGAAGCTAAAATAAAAGAAAAGGCCGCTTCAGGAGATGCAATCTCAAAGGTAAAAGTGGAAGTTGAATAATTTTTTAATACTATACAAACAGACGGGTGCAATGAAAATTGTGCCCGTTTTTTTTGCTTTGCCTGCGGTTGGTGTTATCACCAAACGCTGCATATATGGTTGGTGAAGCTTCGCTAAATACCAACCATAGGCAAACCATGGACAACTAGGCATAACTTGATTTCTAAACACCGCATTTACCATTTATTTAATCACTTAAAAGAGAGCAAATTTTGTGCTTTTAGCAATTTGATTTAGCTTCGCAGCTCTATTTTATGCAAATACAAATATTAAAATCTAAAATCCACCGTGGCGTAGTTACCCAAACTGAGTTGCATTATGTGGGCAGTATTACCATTGACGAGGATTTGATGGATGCAGCAAATCTTATAGAAAACGAAAAAGTGCAGGTGGTGAACGTTAATAATGGTGAGCGTTTAGAAACGTATGTGATTACTGGGGCTCGTGGCTCGGGTGTTATATGCTTAAATGGCCCTGCAGCCCGCAAAGCTGCTGTTGGCGACCCTGTTATCATAATATCTTACGGGATTGTAGAAATGGCGGAAGCCAAGTCATACAAGCCTATTGAAATATACCCTGACAATAACAACAAACTGGCTTAAGTGAACGCTAAGCTTAAATCCATTATTCAATATACCATCATTGCTGCCATTGGCGCTTTCTTCTTGTACTTTGCCTTTAAAGGGCAGGATTGGAATGAACTGTTTGAAAAGATAGCACATGCTAATTTTATGTGGCTTGGATTAGGCATGGCAGTATCTTTGTTTAGTCATTATTTAAGGGCCTATCGTGCAATACTTTTATATGAACCTTTGGGCTATAAAGTATCTGCTTTACATAGCTTTTATGCGGTTATTATTGGCTATATGATGAATTACTTTATCCCAAGAGGTGGTGAAGTATCGAGGTGTGCTGCCTTATACAAAACCGATAATGTGCCAGTTGATAAATCCCTTGGTACAGTAGTAACTGAGCGAATTGTAGATTTATTCTTTATGTTGGCTTTATTAGGACTCATTTTCCTCATTCAGTTTGATTTGTTGTACAATTTCATTCAAGAATATCTGCAAAAAAATCAAGGTGCAGCCAGTTCAGGGCTTCCTATTAAATGGATTTTATTAGGAGGATTTGTAATCATTGTCCTGGTATTATTTGTGTTTAGAAATAAAATCATGCAACACCCATTGGTTCAAAAAGTGCTTCATTTCTTGAAGGGTTTCAGTGATGGGTTACTAAGTATTAAACAGGTAAAAAGTCCAGTAACATTTATACTCCTTAGTATAGGCATTTGGTCGTGCTATGTATTGATGATGTATTTCTGTTTGTTTGCCATGGATGCTACCAAAGAATTAAGTTTTACAGCTTGTTTAACTGTATTTGCCATCGGCACCATTGGTGTTGCATTGCCAGCACCGGGCGCAGGCGCAGGCTCTTATCACTTTTTTGTTGCCCAAGCATTGCTTATTTTTGGCGTAGCTTTTAATGATGGAACTGCTTATGCCACTATGGTGCATGGGGTTCAGATGCTGATTTTATTGCTTTTAGGTGGCATCATATCTGTATTGGTATTAAACAAGCAGAAAGCCAAATCATAATCAGCTAAATACATTTTACTATGAATAAAGATTTAGTCGTTTCAGAATCAGTTGACATACAAACTTCTGTTTCTCAAGTATGGGAAGCACTTACCAATCCAAGTATTATCAAAGAATACCTATTTGGCACCAACACAACTACGGATTGGAAAGTGGGCAGTGAGGTAAATTTTCAAGGAGAGTTTGATGGACATTCTTACCAAGATAAGGGTATTGTTTTAGAAAACGATATGCACCAAACTTTAAGCTATAGCTATTGGAGTGGGTTTTCAGGATTAGAGGACATGCCTGAAAACTATGCCATTGTAAAGTATACCATAAATCCTAAGAACCCTAACACTACTACTTTCACATGGACACAAACTGGCTACCCTAGCCCTGAGGCTCATCAACATTCTCAATCAGGAATGAAAGAGTTTTTAGACCATATGAAAACAGTAATAGAAAATCATAAGTAGTAATTCAGAAATCATTTAGATATAGTCAGCTCATAATTCTTAATTTTAAATTCTAAATTCATAATTACCAGTGTCACATCACCAAAACATAATTAATAAAATACATACTTGGGATAGCCTTAGCGAGCAAGTAAAAAAATGGCATGCAGCGGGTGAAAAAATTGTTTTCAGCAATGGCTGTTTTGATTTGATTCACCGAGGGCATATCGATTATTTAGCCAAATCTGCAGATATGGGCACTAAGCTTGTTTTGGGTTTAAACACGGATGCCTCTGTTAGTAAACTCAAAGGCCCTCATCGCCCTATCCAAGATGAACAATCAAGACAATTTATATTGAGTGCTCTGGCTTTTGTGGATGCAGTGACTTTGTTTGATGAAGAAACACCATATGAACTCATCAAATTGGTACAACCAGATGTGTTGGTAAAAGGCAGCGATTATAAACCCGAAAACATTGTTGGGTATGATGTGGTGATGGCTAAAGACGGAGAGGTGAAAACCATTGATTATATCGAAGGTTACTCAACAAGTGGGATTGAGACTAAAATAAAAAATATTTAGAATAATCTATAAATCCATCACTATTTTAATATTTGCCTTTAACTTATTTTGCTGGTCTTTATTTAGCTTTCCCAACTTCTTAATCAATCTCTGATTATCAATAGCTCTTATTTGATCCACTGAAACATCGCTTAACTTATCTAATTGAGTTTTATTTAGATGAACTCTAAGTATTTCTATTTCCGGCTTTATGTTAGTTGTAATTGGGCAAATCAAAGTAGACAAATGTACTTCATTTAACAAATCAGATTGAACTACAACTACTGGTCTAGTTTTTCCTGGCTCGGTTCCTCTACTTGGATTTAAATCGGCCAACCAAATTTCAAATTGCTTAATCTTCATCCACAAAAGATTCAAATTCCTTTAATATGGCCAACGAATCATTTTTGGTTAGCAATGACTCCTTTTGTATTTGCATTTTTAACAACTTTCTTTTGTTAAACTGATTGTATAATTCAACTGCTTCATTGATGTACCTATTCCGATTTGTTTTGATTTCTGCAGTTATTTTTTCTGTTTCATCAAAAATGTCATTGTCTAATTTTAATGATAATGTTTTCATAAATAGCTTTAGCAAAAGTATATATTTTAAGTATATACTACAAATCATTTTTACACTAATTGATTTCAGAAACCAAGCTGAGAAAGCCAAAGTAAAATATATATTTGCTTTTGTAATCAAATCAAAGGCTTGTGCCAAGGGTAAAAAGAATCAATCATGAATAATAGTCTTCTCATAAAAAACATAAAACAATTGGTAGGCATTGACGAAAACGGACGACTGCTTCGCAAAGGTTCAGAAATGGCAGAATTGTCTGGTATTGAAAATGCTTTTATTTATTGCAAAGATGGTTTGATTGAGGCTTATGGGAAGATGGAGGATATTTCAACAATAGATATAGAAACATCTAATGTAACTGAATTAGATGCTACGAATAAAACAGTATTACCTTCATTCGTTGACTCACATACACACTTGGTATTTGCTGCCACACGAGAAGAGGAATTTGTGATGCGCATAAAAGGCAAAAGCTATGAAGAGATAGCCGCTGCAGGTGGTGGTATTTTAAATTCTGCCAAGAAATTACAAGCCATGAGCGAAGATGAATTGTTTGATGCAGCCTTAGCTAGATTAAATGAAGTGATTTCGTATGGTACAGGTGCCATTGAGATTAAAAGTGGATATGGCCTTACAGTGAATGATGAAATCAAAATGCTTCGTGTGATTAAGAGATTAAAAGAGGTCTCTCCTATCACGATCAAAGCTACTTTCCTTGGTGCACATGCCTTTCCAATGGAATACAAATATGATCACCAAGCTTATATTAAACTTATCATTGAGGAAATGTTGCCTCAGATTGCGGCCGAAAACTTAGCTGACTATTGTGATGTGTTTTGTGACCAAGGTTTTTATAACCCTGAAGAAACCAGTCAAGTGCTTGAAGCTGCTGCACAATATGGACTTAAAGCCAAAATACATGGGAATGAATTGGGCTATACAGGTGGGGTTCAAACAGCAGTAAAGCACAAAGCCTTAAGCGTGGATCATCTTGAATATACAGGTGATGCAGAAATTGATTGTTTAAAAAACAGCCAAACCATGCCAGTTGCTCTGCCTAATTGCAGTTTCTTTTTAGGCATTCCTTATGCTCCGTTCCGGAAAATGATTGATGCAGGATTGCCTGTGTGTATAGCCAGTGATTATAATCCAGGAAGCTCGCCAAATGGACGAATGGGTTTTGTGATAAGTTTGGCTTGCACACAGATGAAACTAACGCCAGAAGAGGCCATCAATGCATCTACTATCAATGGAGCTTATGCTTTGGAATTGAGCCATACACATGGAAGCATAAGCAAAGGAAAAATAGCCAATTTAATTATTACCAAACCTATTTCGAGCTTGGCCTTTATACCCTACAATTTTGGAAGTGATGTAATTGAAAGTGTTGTGGTGAATGGAAATCTGATGTAAGTCGCTTTAAAATAAGCAAATATTGATGTAAGTTTGCTTCATGATGAAAGACGCAATGGAACTTATAAAATCTGATTACTTTATTGATTTAGAGCATAATTATGGTGCACATAATTACCATCCCATTCCCGTAGTACTTGAAAGTGCTAAAGGTATTTTTATGTGGGATGTAGAAGGTAAAAAGTATTTTGATTTCCTATCTGCCTATAGTGCCGTTAACCAAGGTCATTGCCACCCTCGTATTGTAGATGCAATGATTAAACAGGTGCAGAAATTGGCCTTGACTAGTCGTGCCTTTCACAATAACTTACTTGGAGAATATGAAAAATTCATTACTCAATATTTTGGTTATGACAAAGTATTGCCAATGAATACAGGTGTTGAAGGTGGTGAAACTGCTATTAAATTAGCCAGAAGATGGGGATATGCTGTAAAAGGTATTGCCGAAAACAAAGCCGAAATTGTTTTTGTTGAAGGTAATTTTTGGGGAAGAACCATGGCCGCAATCAGCTCAAGCAATGACCCAAGTAGCTATGCTGGTTTTGGACCTTTTATGCCAGGATTTTCATTAATCCCATACAATGATTTAGAAGCTTTAGAAAACAAATTCAAATCCAATCCAAACATTGCCGCTTTTATGTTTGAGCCTATTCAAGGTGAAGCAGGGGTAGTTGTGCCGCATGAATGCTATTTGCAAGGCGTTCGCGATTTGTGTACCAAATACAACGTGTTAATGATTGCGGATGAAGTTCAAACTGGACTTTGTCGTACAGGTAAAATGTTGGCCTGCGATCATGAAAATGTAAAACCAGATTTATTGGTTTTAGGCAAAGCACTTTCGGGTGGCTTAATGCCCGTAAGTTGCGTTTTGGCCAATGATGAAGTCATGTTAGGAATAAAACCAGGTGAGCATGGAAGTACTTATGGTGGAAACCCTGTGGCATGCGCAGTGGCAATGGAGGCTTTAAAAGTATTAACTGACGAGAAACTAGCAGAAAACGCTGAAGCGATGGGTAAAATTTTCCGTGAGCGAATGGAAAATTTGATGAGCAAATCAAACCTTATAACTACCGTTAGAGGTAGAGGATTATTGAATGCCATTGTTATCAAGCCTTTTGGTGATGGTAAATCTGCTTACGATGTTTGCATACAGCTTAAAGACAATGGACTATTAGCTAAACAAACACATGGTGATATTATACGCTTTGCACCTCCTTTGGTAATTAATGAAGACCAAATACATGAAGCTTGTGACATCATCGAAAAAGTGGTATTAGGACTTGAGGCTTAATATTGAGTGTAAATTTCTTAATTTTACATCTCATAAATTCAGAGAACACATTTAACATTTGAAGCTAATTAATAACATCATAAAACTTTAACTTTCGTATTTCGTTTGATTCAATATATTTGAATAAACATCAACGAATTATGAGAAAATTTCTTTTACTTTTTTCTTGCTGCTTTTGGCTTGTTAACACACATGCTCAGAGCAATTATAAATTCTCAAACCCTGCAGTTGAGAGTATTCTCAAAGGTAATTACAATGCCACATTTTACAATAATGCTCTTAAACCATCAAGTAAAAACGAGATTATTGACAATATTTTCGATGGAGTAAACCAAGATTCTTTGCTTAATTTTCTTTCTCAACTAAGTTCATTTACCACACGCAACACAGGCTCTGACACTGTTTCAAATAACATGGGAATTGGAGCTGCTCGTAGATGGGCTCATGCGCAATTTGAAAGATTTTCTACACAAAACAATAAACGCTTACTCCCTACCTACTTTCAATTCGATAAACTGATTTGCAGTTCAAATCAGCATAAAAATATTATGGCGGTATTACCCGGATCGGATACAAGTTATAAAGGTTTTGTTTTGGTCGAAGCGCATATTGATAGCCGATGCGAATCGGTATGCGATACCATTTGTTTGGCGCAAGGCATGGAGGATAATGGAAGTGGCTGTGCATTAGTACTTGAATTGGCAAGGGTTATGAGTTCGAAAAACTATAGACGTACCATCGTATTTATGCTAACCATTGGTGAAGAACAAGGCCTTGATGGAGCAGATGCTTTTGCCAAATATTGTAAATCAAATAACATGAATATTAAGGCAGTTTTAAACAACGATGTAATTGGCGGAATTATTTGTGGCAAAACCTCCTCTCCTCCGGGCTGCCCGAGCGAAAATGAAAGAGATAGTATCAATGTTAGGATATATTCAGCCGGAACAAATTTATCTTCATACAAAGGTTTAGCAAGGTTTGTTAAATTAGAATTTGAAGAAGAAATGAAACCCAAAATGCCCATCAAAACCATTGTTAATTTGATGAATGCCGAAGACCGCACAGGCAGAGGAGGTGACCATATTCCATTCCGCCAACAAAATTACAATTCGATAAGGTTTACAAGTGCTAATGAACACGGGGATGCGAATCCTGCAGCAGGTTATCAAGATAGACAGCATAGCACAAGAGATATATTGGGTAAAGATTTTAACAACGATAATATTATTGATAGCTTCTATGTAAGCACATCATATCTTCAGCGAAACTGCCTAATTAACGGAACAAGTATTGCTATGGCATCAAATGGGCCGAATGTGCCTGAGTTTAGCATTACCAATGTAGGTAATGGTATTACCATTGTTTTTAAAAATCCAATTTCACCCAACAATTATAGAGTAGGTGTAAGAACTAGGAAAATTGATTTTGATACTGTTTATACTGTAAATGGGCAAACAGATTTCACTCTTTTTAACGTTAAAACTGATAGCATCTATTATATTTCAGTGGCTAGATTTGATGATGAAAATATTGAAAGTCTATTTGCTACTGAACAATTGGTGAAGGTAAAAGGTGCTCCAAACACAGGAATGACTTCATTAACTGATTCAGAAAAACGAATTCATTTTATACCAGTCAGTCCAAATCCAGCTGATGAAACCTTAAGCTTTTCTGTATGGGTGAAAAACCCAATAAAAAAGGCAAGTGGCCTAATTGAAATAAGAGACACACAAGGTAAATTAGTAAGCAGCCTGCAGGTAGCCTTAGAATCTGAAGTAAATGAAGTGTTGTATGAACATGGATATAATGCCAAAGGTCTTTACCATTGTGCTTTGTTTATCGAAGGAGAAATAGTTGATACCCAAAAATTGATTTTTAAATAATTAAATGGGTGTTGATAAAACTTTTTCAAGCCATTGATTTTATTTATTCAGGCATATACATTTACAACATGAAAAAGACGTTTATTATTTCAATTATAACTAGCGTAGCTTTATTGGTTGCGGCTTGCGGTGGTAGTGACACCACAACGCAAGCAAAAAGTACTATAAGTAACAATAATACTGCAAGCACCGAAAGTAAAACTGCAATTTCAATTCCAACAGAGATTGAAGCTTTATTAAGCAAAAACACCTGCGCTACATGTCACGCTGTAGAAACAAAAATAGTAGGGCCAGCCTATAAAGAAGTAGCGCAAAAAAACTATACACCTGAACAAATGGTTGAATTGGTGCACAAACCTAAACCTGAGAATTGGCCTGGTTACGCACCAATGGCTGCCTTGCCTGATGTGCCAGCTGAAGACATCATAAAAATTGCAAATTGGATTAACACATTAAAATAAAAAATCAAATCTCAATAGAGCCGTGTAATTTCAAAATTGCATGGCTTTTTTGTTTTTATCATTCCTATTTTTATCTACAAACTACTCTTGAATTAATATACTTTTGCTCATTATTTTAATATCGCATTGAAAAACTTCGCATCAATAAATCCTTATACTGAAGAGGCATTAAAGCAATATGACTTCATCTCTTCATCAGAACTTGAAGAAAAATTAAATTCGGTTCATACACATTTTGAAACATGGAAAAAAAAATCATTTACAGAAAGGGGTGAATACTTCTTAAAGCTATCCTTTTTATTTAGACGTGATGCTGATAAATTAGCGGAATTGGCTTCTATTGAAATGGGCAAATTAATTCATGAAGCCAAAGCGGAGGTATTAAAGTCGGTTTCGGCTTGTGATTTTTACGCTACTCAAAGTGCTCAAATTTTAAAAAGTCACATTACAGAAATTGAAAATAATAATTTAATCGAAATTCAATACCAACCGATAGGTGTTGTATTAGGCATCTTTCCTTGGAATTTTCCTTATTGGCAAATCCTACGAAGTGTTATTCCCATTCTAATGAGTGGTAATACCATGTTAGTTAAACCTGCACCCAATATACCTCAATGCAGTATTGCACTGCAAGAACTAATAAACGAAGCAGGCTTAGGAGATTATGTAAGAACCATATTTGCTAATAATTCTCAAATAGAAAATTTGATAGCAGATGAAAGAATAAAGGCAAGTACCCTAACTGGCAGCGAAAAGGCAGGTTCCATTGTGGCATCAACATCTGCTAAACATATTAAAAAATCAGTTTTAGAGCTTGGGGGAAGCGACCCCTTTATTATACTAGAAGATGCCGATTTGGATGCTTGTATTCCTGTTGCCATAAATTCGCGTTTTCAAAATAATGGTCAAAGTTGTATAGCAGCAAAGCGTTTCATCATAAACAAAAATATAGCTGAGGCATTCATACAAAAAATTATAGACGCTACAAAAAAACTTCAAATGGGAAATCCATTAGAAAATGACGTAAACATAGGACCGATTGCTCGCAAAGATTTAATGGAACAATTAAGTAAACAAGTAATAGATTCAGTAAATTTGGGAGCGAAACTTTTATTTCAGTCTCAGCAAAAAACGAAACAAGGATACTTCTTCCCTCCTACTATTTTAAGCAATATAAAACCTGAAATGCCTGCATATAGTCAAGAATTATTTGGACCTGTTATGAGTTTATTTGTGGTAGAAAATGATAGAGAAGCCATACAATTAGCTAATGATACACAATTTGGATTGGGGGCATCAGTTTGGAGTAAAAACTTATATAGGGCAAAAGAGATTGCTGAACAAATTGAGAGTGGACAGGTTTTTATAAATAGGTTGGTAAGAAGCGATGTTAGGTTCCCATTTGGCGGAATAAAACATTCAGGATTTGGAAGAGAGTTAGGTGAGTTTGGTTTAAAAGAATTTTGCAATATCAAGTCCATCATCACTCAAGGTTAAAGCCAAGAATAAGCTACTTTCAACATTCAAAAAAATAGAGTTAAAGCATAAAGATGACCCTATCGAAAGGAATTAAGTCCTGTTTCTGACATTAAAATATTGTTTCAATTCATTCACAAAGATTTTCAATACAAAAGAATACAAATAATAAGGCCTCCAAACTTTCGTTTGGAGGCCTTATTGGTATTTGATTTTAAGATTATCTAATCAATGTTATAGAACCACGAGCTTGTTGTTCTGAACGACCTCTGAATCTGTAATTTAATACATAATAATAAACGCCTTCAGCACATTCTGAACCATCATTGAAACTCTTACCGTTCCATTTTACATTTGGATCAGTTGACTCAAATACTTTTGTTCCCCAACGATTATAAATAACCATTTCGTATTTGTCATATCCTTGAATATCTACCTTAAAATCATCGTTTGTACCATCACTGCCCGGTGTGAATACATTAGGTATCTTAATTTTGAATTCAACATTGTTATATATTGTCTTACAAATTGAATCTGGACAAGTTGGATTGCTAGTACTTGCTTGCAAGCAAATAGTAAATGTTCCAATATCATCAGCAAAATCAAGATTCATTAGATTAATATTTGGTTGGTCTGCTCTAACAAAAACTTTAGGATTTTCCCAAATTTTACGATTAGTATCCTTAAGTGGTGATTTAAGTGAACCGTCAGGAGCGAATACTGTCCAAGTATACACATCCGACAAGGCTGTATCAGAGAGATTGACAAAACTAAATATACCTTTAGTAGCAGTAGTGTCAATTCTAAAGTCAGCTTTGGTCGAAGTTGTAAATACCGTTACAGTATCACTTCTTTCGCAAGAGGCAATAGCTTCAGGAGAAGTTAATCCAAGAGAACGAATAAACCTGCTTGAAGAACCCACTATGTTATATGTTCCTCTTTCGGTAAATCTATATTGGAACGAACTATCACCTAAATAACTAGTTTTTAACAAACTATCAATTTTTCTTGTATAAGCTGAATCCCAAATATCAAATGTAAAGCGATTGATTGAATCAAAGTTCGACTTGTTTCTTATTTTGAAAATGTCACCTACACACATTCTTTGCTTAGATGTTTCTATTTTCACTTCAGGAGGAGCGACCACATATACCCTAATTGGAGGTTCGTTTCCACCAAATGTATCTGGCACACTAATAATAGGACATGAAGCATTACCTGCATCTATATTATCTACACCCAAGGCTGTTATATAGTAAATTCCAGGCTTATCATAACTAAATGTGGCTTCTTGTGTATTAGACCAATTTAACCTTGCTTGATCTCGGTATTGGTTGCCAGACTGGACAATGGTTAATTGGGTAGCTGTATCTCTTGGATCTCGTCTATCAATATCAGGCGTACTCAGAACCCTTACACTATAAGGAACACAACCAACACTATCAGAAAGAAGCTTAATCTTAGGCCTTGGACCATTTAAGAATATTTCTTGATTAATGGTATCGGTACAGCCTTGTTCAGTATATACTGCCAATTGAACTATAAATTTACCATTCTGCCTGTAATCGTATATAGGATTTCGAATAATTGATTGGTAGTTAAATGGCGTTTTCTTTCTATCACCAAACCACCAGAATACATCAGTAATCTGATCACAAGGAGAACCATCAACTTTCCTACAACTGTCAGTTCCTGTCGTTTGCGGATATGCAATTGATGAATCAAATAATTGAACTGTATCTCGACAATTAAAAGCGAGGATATTACTCTTACTAGTGAATTTAGGTCTTGGTTCCATTACATAAATATACCTAAAGCATGTATCCCAATATCCGGCACTATCTCTTGTGTACATACTCACTTTATACTTACCCGCTTTGGTAAATTTGTGCTTAGGCACTTGTACCATATTTGCATCCGTTATACCATCTGATTCCCAATCCCAATAAATACGCTCTTTGAAATAGGTTCTTTGCAAACCTGTAACAGGGTCAGTCCAAAATGTAGGAGGTGTACCAAATGTTTTGAAAGTATCAATTGGATAGCCATAACTAGCATTTCTCCAATCGTCAAAAGATCTAATTGAAGGTAACCATGGATCAGCAGTAAAAGGGAAAGTATCAACAGCTATATCTGGTCTGTAGAAACATTGGTATGGAATCCAATACCTAACATAATCCACAAATTGAACCTCTTCCCCTAAACAAACCAAGGTATCAGATACATAGAAAGTATCGATAATTCCAATGGCTACAGATCTTTGATATCCTCTAGCACAACCATTTTGTGCTCTTAAAATCCTTTGAATAGGGGTTACTTCCCATCTTCTTCCATCGGCAGCCACACTATTTGGATCTTTCATCTCAAAAGAGGTTAAATTATATTTATGTTTAACGGGAGCTAAAAAGAATGCAGAATCATAAATATACTTAACGGTATCAATTTTCTGAGGCGGTAATCGTTTTTGTTTATCGCCACATTGCCAAATGGTATCTATCCTTAAGTCAATTCTAACACGTTTACCCACATCAAAAACACTATCCAAGTATACTTTAGGATTGGTTGGATCTTGTCTATCTATAGTGAATCGTTTCCTTGCTACAGGAATAGGTGTAGTTTGCTCACCTGTAACATAGAATGAATCAACTGTTTCAAATCCATCACCCCAAATCCATGCATCAGATAACATAAATTTTTGAACAGGCAGCGTAGGCACACAAGTAACTGTATCACCTCTACCTCTAAGTAAGTTACTACAAAAATAAACATTGGTATCAGCTTTGGTATACGGCAATACATTAAAGGCTGCTTCCAAACCCAGGATTTGAATAAAATTATGGTACCAAATAGTATCCGACAAACAATCCGGATCTGGCTTGCTACAATCAGTTCCATTACATCCATTTCCTATAATCAAACCTACTGTTATGAATCCATCACGCTGAGCAGCTAAAGCTCCCATATGCCCAAAACCTGTGGCAGCTGGAGATTGATAGTGAGTCCAGTTTACACCTGTTCCACCACCATCATTGATACTAGTCCAAAGCGTCATGGGATTAAACTGACCTGTATTATTATAAGCTGGGTAAGCATATCCACCGGTATTAACTGGCGAATTAGAAGCATCAAATGGAACAAAAGCATCAAGCACACAAGGCGTATTATCATTCCTATCGAATAATGAATCGTAATTAAATAACAAATAAGATCTACCACATGATGGAGCCGTTTTACCCGCCAAAACATTGGAAAGTTCAAATCCAACACCAGTGCGAGGTCCTAAATCAAGCCCAGGGCATTCTTTACCATCTGGATTTTTGCCTAATCCCCAAGCGTCTGCTTTCATGAATTGTAATTGTGTATTTGAACTTCCATTACAATCAAACTTTGATAGTAATGTATCATCAACATATTTGTAAATAGAATCTAATCCGGTAAGTTTACTTTTAATTGGGAATTGCCTTCTAACTATACCTTTTTCATCTACAATAAATGAATCAGAGGCTTCTGAAGCGTTATTTGATGAATCTTGCATGAATAATCTTACTGTAATACATTGGGTTATAACCCTATTGAAAATGTATCTATACAAAGACATTTTCGTTCCAGGTACCTTTTGTTTACCTCTATATCTTCTTAGTGCACCATTTGGTAGTGTGTCTAATGGATCGGTTATGGTTACAAATGTAGAAGTATCAAAACGGGTTCCTGCTGGAATGGTGTAATATTTAACTTTTCCATTTTCTCTGTAAAATGGATAACCTAAAGCAGCAGCAATCGGATCTGGAATTGGAGCGTTGGTGGTTATAGGTGTATTTGGCCTTAAATCATTTGGCCACATATTGGTCATGGTATCAATTCGGGTAGGGAAAGCATATAATGGTTTATTCCAAGATGATGTATCAATAGGTTGAACCCAATTTTTTCCAGCTGGAGGTACTTCATTAGTAGGCCATTTAGTATATCCTATAGCCCATCTAGTTGTATCATAAGGTGGATAATCATGTCCATTTAAATGCCAATTAAATAATTGCTCCCAACCCTGATATGTATGAATTGGCAATGTATCATGAGACCAACGACATTGTTGCAAACGTCCGTCATAGGCACGACCATTATTAATAAAATGACCATCTGTATTGTTGGCCATGTTACCAGCATCAGTAAATAATCTCCTTCCATTTTGAGGTGGATACAGATGAGGTGTAGAGTATGAAGTACATGCTGGAGCCCATCTTTGATCACCAAAATCCCATTTAATATACAAATGTTCAGACTGATATACAGTTGAATTATTAATAAACCATACTGGTCGATCAGCTGGACATTGAGATTGCTGGTAAGGGAAAATAATATCTTTGTTCCAAACCGGAGGATTTGGCGGTGCTGGATTTGGAATACTCACACTTGGACCTAAAATATTTACACCATATCCAAATAGTTTTGAATTATCAATGTATTTGCTCGAATCTCGAATATCTGATGAAAAGAAACGGAAAGATAGCATACTATCAGTTGGTATAACATAGTATGGCAAACTATCTCTCGTAAATTGCACTTTCTTCAAATTATTGCCATACATATACCAAGGCTGATAAACAGTATCAATTGGTCCAACTATAGTATCCAACCTATTGTAAAAATTTTTGTATAAAGAATATTTACCAAAGCTAGGGTTGGCAGATAAAATTGGATTCAATTTTCTTCCATAAAAAGTATTAAATCGAGGAGGATTAGCCCAATCAACTGTAACACCGGCTAAACCGGCCTGATTAAATTGTGAATATTTAGGGTCTAAAATAGTATCTACTCTAGAGTAATAAAAGAATGTATCAGCAGGTTGATTAGGGCAATATAAAACTAAAAATGGATAATATTGACCTGTTGATTGATATTTGTATGGGTCTGCAGGATTTTGGTCATCCTTATAGCATAAAGGAGGCTGCTGCTGATTAGGATCATTATAATTCCAAGTCCAGTGAATATCACTTGCACCAATTCCTCTAAGTGGATAATTATTGTAGAGGAAAATTTGCGCTTGATCTGGGCTTAAACAAACGGAGTCCCCCGCAAATTCAGTTGCCCCATCAAATGGGTCCGTTCTTCTAGCTTGCAAATCTATCCTAATAACAATATTTTCTGGCCATACTTGGCTAGGATCCATAGAAACAGAGAAACTATCAGAACATACTGAACGCTTGTCATAAATTACCAAAGAAGGATTAAAACGACCCTCCTTTTTATATGTATACAAAAATTTAGCACCCAAATAGGTGTTTAATTCTTGCTGAGTAGCTGGGTTACTAGATACAATTACTGAATCATCACCAAAGTACCATTTAAATGATTTCACTTGGTTTGGGGCTATATTGGATGCATTTAAAAAGCTGTAGGTAGAGTAATTACAAGAGGCTTTTCCTTCTACAAAAAAACGAGATTTTACATTAGGTGCAATATAAACTCTCTTTCTATCCACAGCGGCTACACTGTTTATACAACCAAGGGAGTCTGAAACTTGTAATGAAACAGCAAAACTTCCATACAAACCATATCTATGATAAACAGTATCACTTAAATCGTCTAATGTATTACCATCCCCGAAAATCCAATATGCGCTGGCAATTCCATTACTTGGCAGCACAGGATTTTTAAGAGATAAATTTCTAAATCCGTTAAAATTATTGGCTAAACATTGAGAGTCTAAAGTAATGGTTTTGTATGCAACAACAGGCAAACTGTATACAGTATCAAGCCAAGTGCTTGTGTATGTTGGACCACCATTTTTAATCTTTGTGATACCTGTAATGGTATAAATACCAGGTGCTTTATATACATAGTTGTATGCATTATTTATTGGCCCTCCGGGAGCAGATGGCTTGTTGATGACCGCATCAACATCTCCATTACCAAATTTTATGGTATAAGATTGCACATCCATAGGATTGATGTTTACCAAATCAAAGGTAAATACCGTTTGTTGACCCAAACAAAGAATGTTTGGTCCAACTCTGATATTGGATGATTGCGCTCTGACAGCAGCCAAACCAATCAAGAAAATGGATAGAAAGAGAAAAAGTCCCTTGCCCCATTTGTAGGTCTTCGTTAAATATATGTTTTGCATGGTTTTATATGATTTTCTCTCTAATTATAATTTTGCTAACTTATCTATTAATTTTTACTTATTCAACAACTTATCTTGTTAAAAGAATAAATCCTGATTTTTGTCGAAATTCTTCTATTCCTTTGTATTGATAATCAAACATATAAAAGTACTTGCCCGGTTCACAATTTTCTCCCGATTTGAAATGTTGACCATTCCAACGAATATCTTTCTTGAAACTTTCAAAAACCATGTTGGCTTTTGAGTCGAAAATCCTTAGTCTATAGGTGCTTTCATTTTCTATTTTAATAACAAACTCCTTATTCAAATTATCATCATCACCAGGTGTGAAAGTGTTTGGAATTTCAGGAGCTATTAAGGTATCAACATCGGCTAAAGTAGAGGTTTGGGTGATAAGTTCCGGTTCTATTATGGTTACGTTTTCAACTATAGGAGTTTTCACAATTACCTTTTCGACCAGAGTTGGTAGTTGCGGTGTTTCATTTACTGACGACCTTAGTTCGGCTTTTAGCTCTTCATTTTCAATATTAGAAGACTTTTGAGCAATGCCATTTTCAAACATAATACTTTTTTCAGCAATTGGCTTGCTAAGCTGATGTTTGCGCTCAAAAATAAGGTCTGAACTAGGAGGAATTATTGGCCTTTCATCAACAATATAAGGTTCATCAACGATTGAAGGATTATCCTTAAGTGCAGGAGCTTGAACATTTGAGCTATTTGAAACTTGTACAATTTTATCCTCACTTAAAATTACTACAGAAGCTCCTATTGAAGTAACAAATAAAGAGAACATTATGGCTTTAGAGGCAACCGACATAGATTTAACAGCCGAAACAAATTTACTCGTTGCAGATGCATTGCCCATTGCAGGGTGCTGACTCAAACTTTGCCAAACCTCAGCGGGGGGCTCAGGAGCAAAGGAGTCGAACTGCTGCTTTAGCAAATCGTCAAATTGTTCTATGTTATCTATCTTTTTCAATATGAATGTTTAACTTCTTTAGTTCGCTTGCAAAAGCAACTCTAGCTCTAGATAATTGTGATTTGGAAGTTCCTTCGCTAATCTCCATGATCTCAGCTATTTCAGCATGGCTATACCCTTCAATGGCATATAGATTCAGTACTGTTTTATACCCAAGTGCCAAATTATTCATTGCAATTAGCAGCTCTTTTTGAGAAATTCTTTCTAAAGAAAAACTGCTAAACGATATTTCAACTTGCTCGTATACATCGCTTTGACCTGTATGTACTTTGTTTGATCGATAAAACTCGAGCGCTGTATTTACCATCACTCTTTTAATCCAACCTTCAAAACTGCCTTTAGCAGAATATTGCGAAATTTTGGAGAAGATTTTTATAAAACCTTCTTGCAAAATATCCTTTGCATCATCTGGATTTTGGCTATATCTTAAACAAATGCCATATAGAACACGCGAAAAATAATCATACAATTGCTTTTGGGCTTTTGATTCTCCCTGAATGCATCGTTTAATTAAATTTTCGTCAAATGGTACACTCACTTTTGTATTCTGTTAGCTATGATGATTAATTTTTAAAGATGGTTGCAAGCATAAAACTTTTTTTTATTTTTTAGAGGGGGACTGAAGTCCACCGCTATGGATATTGTTATTAATTATTTCTTAAAGCTATATTTGTCCAAGGGATTTATTAAATATTAATACAACTTTGTCAATATTGGCTAGTAGAAAATTTTTCATATTGATTTTTAGTCTAATTGGATTCAGCCAAATTGCTATTTCGCAAATGGTTGATAAACCTATTTCTCAAAACATAGGTTTGCTTAAGGAGTTTGTTCCTAACCGAGGACAATGGAATAATGAGATCCTATACAGGTCGAAGAGTTCGGACCTTGATGTGCATGTTACACGCCAAGGCATTAACTATTTTTTTTATAACCCAAAACAAATTGAACAAATAGCTAGTCATGCCAAGGCAAATGAGAAAAATAAAATTGACTCATTGCTTCAAATGCATTTGATAAAGCTTGAATTTATAAATTCAAATCCTGCTGATATTGAAATTGAAGGAACCCAAAAGCATTACTATAACTATTTCCAAGGTAAAGATCCATCGCACTGGAAAGACAATATACACCCTTGCAAAACCCTTCATTATAAAAACCTTTTTGATGGAATTGATTTAAAAACAAACATCAATAAAACGGGGAGTATCAGCTATGATTATTACCTGAAACCAAATTCGAATATTGAGAATATAAAATTCAAAATAAGAGGAGCGGACAAGATAGCAGAAGAATATGGTGAGCTATTTATTTATTATTCATTTGGCTATTTCAAAGAAAGCAAGCCATACGCATATCAAATAATAGAAGGGAAAAAGCATGAAA
Source organism: Chitinophaga pinensis (assembly GCA_945870425.1). Classification (GTDB taxonomy): domain Bacteria; phylum Bacteroidota; class Bacteroidia; order UKL13-3; family UKL13-3; genus RGVD01. The sequence goes on from CAMBSD010000009.1 coordinate 27,681, forward strand.
TTGAAGTCAACTATAAAATAAATTCCGACCACACAATTGGCTTTGATATTATTGATGATTACAACAAAAATTATGAAATGCTAATAGACCCCGATTTGGTTTTTGCAACATATTCTGGAAGTTCAGTTGATAATTTTGGCTATTCAGCTACGTATGATGAAGCTGGTAATTTATACGCAGGTGGCATTGCCTTGGCAATAAGCCCATCAGTAGATCCAAATGGTAAATATCCAACCACTCCAGGTGCTTTTCAAAGTAAATGGATGGATGGAAGTCCTACCACTATTTTTGTTCCGGGTAGTGGGAATTATGGCATTCCGCCATGTGATATCAGTTTAAGCAAATATTCATCTGATGGCAAAACTTTAATCTATGCAACCTTGCTTGGGGGCAGTGGTAACGATTACCCACATAGTCTTGTGGTAGACAAGCAAAATCATTTGGTAGTTTTCGGATCAAGTACCTCCGCAGATTATCCCGTAAAAAAATCTTCTTATGACACATCACATCATGGATTGCACGATATTATTTTGAGTAAGTTTAGCGTTGATGGAGATAGTTTAATGGGTTCAACTTACATTGGAGGGAATGATGAGGATGGAAAAAACCAAGGCAGAGGCTTATTGTATTTTTATGCAGATGATTTTAGAGGTGATGTAATATGTGATGAAGATGGAAGTGTATTTGTATCAAGTTGCAGTTCATCCAATAATTTTCCTACCACACCAGGCGCTTTCAGTAGAATATACAAAGGACTACAAGATGGGGTAGTATGTAAATTAAATAATGATCTAAGTAATTTAGAATGGAGCACATATATAGGTGGCACTAAACAAGATGCCTTATATAGCATCGATTTCGATTCAAAGAAAAATATTTATTTGTCTGGAGGCACTGTCAGTAGTGATTTATACACCCACAATACAGCCTACAAAAACATTCATGCTGAAAGTGATACCACAGATGGATACATTGCCATATTAAGTCCAGATGGAAAAACCATCAGCAGTGCCACTTATTTTGGCAAAAGCAAATACGACCAAATTTATTTTCTTGAATTGGATACAAAAAACAGTCCTGACATATGGGTTATCGGACAAACCGAAGACGATTATGCATCAAGTGCTGGAATTTATCATAACAAAAGCGGAAAATTATTTATAGCCAAATTCGATTCGAGCCTAAACAATTTAAATCTCCTGACTACCATTGGTTCTGGCCGAGCAAAGCCAGATTTAACCATCAATGCTTTTTTAGTGGATGATTGTAAAAGGATTTATTTAAGTGGGTGGGGAGGAACAGATTTAAGCAGTGGTGACCCTTCAAATTTACCTATTACTTCTGATGCATTTAGTAAGACCAACAATGGCGGGGAGTTCTATTTAATGATGTTGGATAAAAATGCATCTGGTCTTTTGTACGCAACCTATTTTGGAGGCACAAAAACAAATGACCATGTGGATGGAGGAACGAGTAGATTTGATAAAAAAGGCATTGTTTATCAATCTGTATGTGCAAGTTGTCCAAATGAAAATGGCATTCATAATATAGCTGATTTCCCTGTCACTGGTGGAGCATATTCAGTTACAAACCCAAGTCCACGGTGTAGCAATGCCGTATTTAAATTTGACTTTAGAATCAAAAAAGCACAATTTGATTTTGGTGTAGACTCTTGCTCAAATATTATTAAGTATAAAAATAAAACAGCAGGGGCAAGTAGTTTCATGTGGATTTTCCCCGATGGAGATACCTCCTATCTTGAAAATCCAATGAAAACTTTTAAACGTGGAGAACTTAAAAACTACAAATTAATGATGATAGCCGAGTTTGGAACTGTATGCGCTGATACAGCCATTATGAACATCAATTACAATGACAGTTTAGTGGCCTTGAAATTACCGAATGTATTCACGCCAAATGGAGATTTGAAGAATGACTATTTCAAACTAGATGGAAACATTTCTCCTTGTTATGATGGTGAAATAATTATTTACAACCGTTGGGGCAATGTGGTGTATGAAAGCAGTAGTATCAATTTTGCCTGGGATGGCACGGATGGCAATGGTAGCAATGTCTCGGATGGGGTATATTTCTATATTGTTCGTGTAAATGATATCAAAGGTAATAATACCTATCGAGGAACGGTAACTTTGATTAGGTAAATTTATTCGCTTGCTAAAAACTGATGTTCGTATAATTGCTTATATAAACCATTTTGATCAAGCAAAACTTGATGTGAACCTCTTTCCATTATTTGGCCTTTTTCCATAACAATTATTTCATTAGCGTTTCTAATAGTTGATAAGCGGTGAGCTATCACAATGCTAGTTCTGCCATCCATCATTTTACTAATTGCCTTTTGAATAACTTCCTCTGTTTCATTGTCAACAGATGAGGTAGCTTCATCCAAAATAAGAATGCTTGGATTGTTTACCATGGCTCTTATAAAAGATGTCAATTGCCTCTGTCCTACTGAAAGGGTTGCACCTCTTTCCTGCACCTTTTGATGGTATCCATCGGGTAATTGTTGGATGAAATAATCTGCACCTAGGAGTTTAGAAGTTTCTATTATTTTCTCATCACTCAACGATTTATCATACAAACGAATATTATCTAAAATACTTCCATTAAATAAAAATACATCTTGCAAAACCACCGAAATATTGGCTCTCAAACTTTGATTAGAAATATCTTTTATATTATGACCATCTAATAAAATTTCACCTTTATTGATTTCATAAAAACGATTCATTAAATTAATAATAGATGATTTCCCTGCACCCGTAGCACCAACAAGAGCAAGGGTTTTACCTTGATTCACCTTAAAGGAAATATCTTTCAAAACATATTCTTCATTCACATAAGCAAACCAAACTTTCTTAAACTCTAACTCCCCTTTTACATGTGTTAAATTTACATCACCACTAGGTTCGTCAAATTCTGTTTCATCTAATAATTTAAAGATTCGCTCACTTGCCACCATGCCCATTTGAAGGGTATTAAACCTATCAGCCAATTGTCTGATTGGCCGAAAAAACAAGGTGATATACATAATGAAAACAATTATAACCCCTACGGATGTGTGGTGATCAATGATACCCTTTGCACCATACCATACTATCAAGCCCGTTGAAACAGCAGAAATAATTTCTACAATGGGAAAGAATACAGAATAGTAGAAAACCCCTTTAATATTGGCGTCTCTGTGCTCTGCATTTATGGCTTGAAACTTTGCATATTCTTGCTCTTCGCGATTAAATATTTGTACAATTTGCATGCCCGTTATGTGCTCTTGTACGAAGGTGTTTAGTTTGGTCACTTGAGTTCTCACTTCTTCAAATGATATCCTCACTTTTTCTTTAAACCAATAACCTGCATAGAACAAAAAAGGCAAAACAGACAAAGTAACCACTGATAATTTCCAATCGGTAAAAAACATCAACCCTAAAACGAAGATGATTTGGAGTAAATCGCCTGTGATATTTATGAGCCCCTCTGCGAACACATCCGTAATGGTTTCAATATCGCTTATACAGCGTGTTACTAAGGTTCCCACGGAAGTCTTATCATAGAATTTCAATTGGCGTGTGCTCAAGAATTTATATACCCTATTTCGTAAATCTTTAATGATGCTTTGACCTAAATAATTGGTTAAAAAAGTACCCCATAACTGCAAAAGGGCCGTAAAAAGCAACAATCCAAAAAGGGTGATACCCATCTTAATTAATCCTTGTTCATCGCCATTGGCAATATAATTATCGATGGTATGTTGGATAATGTATGGCCTAATAGGACCTAAAAAACTAACCGAAATAGTTATGAAACCGGAAATGTAGAATTGCCTTTTGTAGGGTGAGGCAAGAGAAAAAATTCTTCGCATCAGGCCAAAGTTAAAAACCGAGCCCGTTTTAAATGATTTACCTTTCTTATCCGACATCCTGATTAAATATACTCTATACTAGTTTTTCTGTTAGCTTTTCAACCTCCAATTTAGCTGGGGCATTGTTGTAAATGATGTTGTATGCCGCATCCAATATGGGCATTTTTATATGTAAATTTTCATTTAGTTCAAACATAGTTTTGATTGAGTAATACCCTTCAGCCACCATATTCATTTCTAATTGGGCAGATTTTACAGTGTACCCTTTGCCAATCATATTGCCAAAAGTTCTGTTTCGGCTATGTTGCGAGTATCCTGTAACCAGCAAATCTCCTAAGTAGGCGGAGTGGTTGATTTTTCTATTGGTATCAGTTATGTTTCTTAAAAAGCGCTTCATCTCACGAATGGCATTACTCATCAAAACTGCTTGAAAATTATCGCCATAACCTAGTCCGTGACAAACACCAGCCATTACCGCATAGATGTTTTTTAATACCGCACCATACTCCGTGCCTCTTACATCATTGGATATAACAGTACGTATATATCTATTGTTAAGCAAACTTGCGAAATGTCTAGCCATCTCTTGATTTGAACCTGCAATGGTAAGGTATGATAATTTTTCAGCTGCAACCTCTTCTGCATGACAAGGACCTGAAATGACCATAATGTTTGATTCAGGAACTTTAAACTCATCTGTTATAAAATCTCCTACAATTTTTTTGCTATGTGGCAATAATCCTTTGATAGCTGATACGATCACTTTTCCTTTGAGATCCTCAGCACCAATGCTTTCAAGGCTTTGTTTCAAAAAAGCAGAAGGCACTGCCATCACAAGTATATCGCATTTTGAAACGATTTCTTTCAAATTGTTACTTACCAGAACTAAATCAGGGTGGATTTCAATCGAACTGATATAGTCTGGATTATGATGTTTTTCAGATATATACTTCGCTTTTTCAGCACTTCTAATCCACCACATCAGGTTATCCATCTTGGAATCAGAAGATTTCTTATGCTCGCTAAGTATTTTTACAATGGCTGTACCCCAGCTTCCCGCTCCTATTACAGCTACATTTTTATGATTAATTGTGGGCATGGTTTTAAATATCACCTACAAATAAAGCAGTTTCGCTCTATTTTTATACTTTGATTTAAATCTTCTGTGAAAAATATCATTTGGTTTGAAAAAATCTTTTGGTTTGATTTTTGAAATAAATGCGCAATATTCGCCAATTCAATACGATGAAAGCAGGAAGAATTTTTATTACACTTACATTATCTTTTTTGAGCCTTGGTTTATTTGCTCAACAAAAATCAAAAAGCAAAATTGTTAAAGGATATGATGCCATATACCCCTTTAAAAATGGTAAGGCCAAAGTGGAAAAGGGTGGAAAAATGGGATATATTAACGTGTCAGGAGAAGAATTTATTCCTTGTAAATATGATGCTATTTACCCTTTTGAAATGGGCAAAGCCAAAGTGGAAAGAAACGGCAAATTCGGCTTCATTAATGAAGAAGGCGAAGAGGTTATCGAACCAAAGTTTGACTATATCGGTCCATTCAAGAATGGAAGAGCTATTGTAAGATATGACGGCAAACTTGAGGTGATAGATACCGAAGGCAATGTGCTTACCGAAGGTAATCATGGCGCTCCCACTCCTTAAAAATCTATTTTACTTTTCAGTATAAATTACTTCCAATAAAGATTGACCAACTGCTTTAAGTGTTTTACGGTCAATATTCGTCATATTATCATTTACAGTGTGCCACCAAGATGGGAAGCCTGTTTCTTCATTAAAGTGAATGATATCAATCGCAGGGATATGTGCCATGGTATTTATGTATAAATGATCATCTGTAATTTCTCCTATTTGGTAGTAATAGAAAACATCAGAATAACCCAATTGAACACCTTTTTCCCACACTTTTCTTAAAGTAGATTCAGCATATGTAACACTGTTCTTTTCCCAAACAAACTTAGCTCCTTTGCCCCCTACCATGTCTAAATTAATAGCAAAATCCGCTTTATAATTGGGTATATGCATATGCGCAGCCCAATATTGGGTACCTAAACAATATGAATCTTTATACTTTGAATCAGGGTTCCCCAAATCTTCCGCATCAAGACAAATAAAATCAACACCAATATCTGTTTTATTTGACTTTAAAACCCTAGCCATTTCAAGCATCACCCCTACTCCACTGCCCCCATCATCTGCACCTAGAATAGATTTGGTATGATTGGCTTCATTAGGATCATTATCTGCAATGGGTCTGCTATCCCAATGGGCGGTGATTAAAATACGCTTAGTAGCAGATGGGTTAAATTGAGCTATCACATTTCTTATACCGATTTTCTTATTATCCCAAGTAGTTGAATTGCCTTTTTGTTCAATTACATTATCTGCATATTTTGTAAATTCAGACATTAACCAATCACCACATTTTTTGTGTTCAGGTGTTTCAACCACACGTGGACCAAAAGAAACTTGCTTCTCCACAAAATAAAATGCCGAATCCTCATTGAATAGAGGGCTCACCTGCTTGTATGCCTCAGGCTGCTGTGTGGTAGCTGCCGGCTTAGGTTTGGGATTGTTATTACAAGACGAGATGATTGCTATAGCAATGCATGATATGCTTAATTTTATTATGTATTTCATTGTTATTAAATTTATTATTTATACCCCACTGCCCCCTCACCCGATGCATCGGGAGGGGAATTAAACTTGGGTAATAGGGTAATTTATTATTCCAAATTGAAAATTTATGGGCGAATAATGATTCGCCCCTACTAATTAATTGTTTACCGTGTAGGTGGCTCCTTCTTTACCATCTTTCACTTCAATTCCAATTGATTTTAAATGGTCTCGGATGGCATCGCTTGCGGCATAATCTTTTCTGGCTTTGGCATCGCTTCTTTGTTGTAAGATCAACTGCATCAAACCATCAATTTTATTGTCATCTGTATTCTTTTCGTCTTTCAATCCCAACACATCAAATACAATTTCATTTGCCAATTTTCCTAGAGCCAATTTATCCTCTGCCGAAATACTCTCTTTTCCATCATTGATAAGGTTAATATTTCTAACCATCTCAAACAATTGAGCTAAAGCAATAGGCGTATTAAAATCATCATTCAAAGCTTCATAAATACTCTGTTTCAAATCCGTTAATTGAATGCTTGAACTGTCTGATGCTTTCAAATTAGGTATTAATTTAATGGCATTCATTAGTCGTTGAAAACCCTTTTCTGCTGCTTGCAATGCCTCATTGCTAAAATCAAGTGTACTGCGATAATGAGCTTGCAACATAAAAAATCTAACTGTCATCGGGCTATATCCCTTATCTAGCAGTTTGTGATTACCACTAAACAACTCATCGGGTAAAAAAGAATTACCCAAACTTTTACTCATTTTCTGACCATTTACTGTAAGCATGTTTGTGTGAATCCAATAGCGTGCTGGGGATTTATGATGGCAAGCCAAATTTTGAGCTATCTCATTGGTATGATGTGTTGGTATCAAATCCATTCCTCCGCCATGAATATCAAACTGCTCGCCAAGATACTTGCTACTCATAGCACTACATTCGATATGCCAGCCTGGAAAACCCACTCCCCAAGGGCTTGGCCATTTCATCAGATGTTCAGGCTTGGCTTTTATCCAAAGTGCAAAATCCAATCGCCCACGCTTATCATTTTGTCCATCTAAGTCACGGGTGTTGTTTAAAAGTTCTTCTAAATTGCGATTTGAAAGTTCGGTGTAATTATATTCTTTGGTAAATTTTTCTACGTCAAAATATATGGTACCATTGCTTTCGTAAGCATAGCCATTTTCTAAAATCTGCTTGGTCATTTCAACCTGCTCGATGATATGACCCGTGGCTGTAGGTTCTATGCTTGGCGGCAAGGCATTAAACTGTTGCATGATGGCGTGAAAGTCAACTGTGTATCGTTGTACAATCTCCATTGGTTCAATCTGCTCAAGCTTGGCTTTTTTAGCAATTTTATCCTCTCCTTCATCAGCATCACTTTCGAGGTGACCCGCATCTGTTATATTTCTCACATACCTTACCTTCAATCCTAAATGTAGGAAGTAGCGAAACATGATATCAAAGCTTACAAAGGTTCTAGCATTACCTAAATGGGCATTGCTGTAAACAGTAGGACCACATACATACATGCCCACATGTCCTTCGTGAAGGGGTTTTAATAATTCAGTTTGTTTGGTTAAGGTATTGTATATTTTGAGATTCAAGTCCATTGCTCTGAAATAGGTTGTAAAAATATAGGTTTTTGGAATAATTATGAGTAGGAAATTAATAAACCTACCCCTAACTCTTCCAATGAGGTGAAAGAATGCGTTATCAAAACAAATTTATGGCAAGAAAATAATTAGTTTTAAATAGTGATTGTATCCTCATAAACTGCCCTCCAACCTTGCCACTCCGCATCTTCAATCAATGAAGTATTGTGCCAAATAACAATAAAATCCCCATTCACCTTTTTTACAGCAGATTTCAACCTATGGATGCATTCAATTGCCTGTGGCACCTGTAGTTTAAGGTAATTTTTAAGAGTTACATCCATGGCACAAGAAGAGTGAAGAACTAGATCTGTTTCTTTGTTTTCAGACAAATCAAACCAATTGAATGGTTTAGAAGTAGAGGCCCTAAATCCAATATGCGAAGCATAAGCCATGGTATAATCCTCCTTCACGCCTTGTTGAATGAGGGAGTGATAGGTAAAAGGCATTTGCATTTTCAAAAAATGCTGACGTGATTTAGTTGCTGCTTTGCCTATTATCAGTTTAAAGGTCTCAAATTCATTTTGTAGCATTTTTTTATTAACCGTGGAAAGATATGATGGATGCAAACCACAGTCATATTTATTAGATAAGGACAAAAACAACGCCCTCAATTCTGATGAACTTGTGGGTATGTTCTTATCAAACCTGCTTTCTTTATTGGCAAGCAAAAAGAAGAAAATTGAACTTACTGATTTTGATCTATCTTTAATGTATTCGAAGGTATCATAAGGGTCAGAAACACGGCCATTTCTCACATTGATTTGAAAAGTGAGCTCTTTAAAATCAAAATACAAAACATTTCTAATAGCTTTTTTCAGAAATCGAAACATTGCCAAACCCTTATAGCGATAAGCAAAATCAATATCAATGGTATTAATTACTTTGAACTTCCCAATAGGCCTCAATTCATCATCTTTTAACTGAGGATATTGTTTTTTGATGATTTCACCCAATAGGTTAGCCCAAATATCCACCAATGGAATTTCTAAAAATTGATTTTGAAAAGCCAAGCTGTTTTCTGCCTTAAACCTAAGGTGTTCATCCTTTTTGTGAGGTAAATATTCTTCATACCTACTTAACAAATAGAAGCTTGCAGCAAACAAATCAAAATGCAAAAATTGAGTGGCTTGCCTAAAATCGGGTATATTCTCATAGGGGTTTTTGAAAAATATTTTCCGCCATTTTTCATCCAATTCCACCTCAATTTCATGTCTGTGAATGCTTTCTTCATGCAGCAAGGGGACTGAAGGAATATTAACACAGCCTTCAATAATTTTATTGCCATAATTTATTTTAAGAGAACTCGATTTTATGAAATAATCCTCCTTTTCGGTGATCTTAAATTCAATTCCTAGCCTACGCAAGAGCAACTCATCCAAAACATATTGGGTGCGTGTTGATATATATGGAATGAGAATGAGGAACATACAAAGTTTTTTGCTGATACTTTTTAGCAAAAATATTGTATGCTTGCACCAAACAAAAATAAATTATCATCAGTGGTAGCATTAGTTCTATTTTTAAAAGATTTCTTCCGAAAAATAATTGGAATTGATATTCATAAAACCAAAAAAGGGTACCAATATAATCCTTCAATAAATTACCTTTTCACTCAGTTGCGCAAAAAAGTAATTGAAAACACCAACACTGATTTGATTATTGATGGAGGTGCAAATGAAGGCCAATATGGGAGTGATTTAATCTCTGAAGGTATCAACCTAAATAATAGTAATATTTTGTCTTTTGAACCCTTAAGTAAGCCCTTCAAAAAGTTAGACTTAATAAGCAAAAATCATGCAGGTTGGAAGGTTTTTCAATTTGCACTTGGCGATAAATTAGAAAAAACTGAAATAAATATTTCAAACAATGATGTTAGCTCCTCAATTCTAGAAATGACCGAAGGACATACATTCTTTTCTCCTGACACCTTTAACACTGGAGAAAAAGAGATGGTAGAAGTCCGAACCTTAAACAGTTTTGAAGCAGAATTAGAGCCATATAAAAATATTTTCTTAAAAATTGATGTACAAGGTTTCGAAGAAAATGTGTTAACAGGAGCTAGCAACATTTTATCAAAAGTTGTTGCCATAGAAATTGAATTATCTCTGCAAGAAACCTACAAAGGACAATGGCTAATCGAAGAAGCACTTACCTCGCTCAGACAAAGTGGCTTTTTGCTTTTAAGTTTCGAACCTGTAATGTGGATTGATAATGGAGCAATGGGACATGTTAATGCTCTTTTGGTAAAGAAAGAGTTGCTATCACAATTGAAACTTTCTTCTAGTGTTACCCCCTACAAGGCTTAATGAGTTTATCAAAACAAATATTAATTGTTGATATTGAACCCTTCAAAAGAGGTGGTCATTTTAAATATTGGTATCACTTATTTGCTGAAGTTTTACATCCAAAAGCTAGGATAACAGGGATAGTAAATGATAATATTGATGACCAAAGCAAATCCCATTTTTCAGAATTAATTAAACTTAATCAAGATCATAACATTGTAACACTAATTGACCGATGGCTTAATCAACATCTCAATGAAGAAAAAATTATAATTTTAATGTGGGCTTATGATTATAAAAATCAATTGGAATCATTAGATAGGTTAATCAATAAACATAATGTAAAATTATTTAGCATAGCCGCCATCTCCCATTATTTGCGCAATTCAGTTCATAAAAATGCCTCAAAGGATGATGCTTATATTCTAGATTTTTTTGGCAAAAGGGAGGCAAAATGGAAAATATTAATTTGGGATCAATTCTTAAACATAAAACTACCAAAACAATCAAATTTATTGCTATTACCCGATGTTCCAAATATGAGTCATGAAAAGTTTGAATTTCCTGACTATTTAAATCAAAAAATTAAATCCTATAAATATGTAGTAGGATTTGTTGGAATGATGTTTGGATATAGAGGTTTAAGTATGATTTTAAATCAACATAATAAATCTAAAGAAACTTTGTTTTTATGTTGGGGTCCCTACAACAAAAACATGCTACCATTAATGCAAAGGGGGAAAATGAATCGAGCCCTTAATGGTGAGATAGATAATATTGTTGCCATAAATGAGCATTTACCAGAAGGAAAGTTAACGTATATTCTAAGTAAACTCGACTTCTTGTTCATTGCATCAAATAGCTACCCTGTATCAAGCAGTATTTCCATAAGAGCAGCTGCAATGGGTAAAAAAATTATAACAGACAGAGCAAATGCAGCTATAAATGATATGATTGTTAGATATGATTGTGGTTATATTATTGACGACTTTTCTTCCTTATCTAATCTTGCCAATTTGTCGACATGTTTTAACAACACAAATAGTAATTTAACTGAATGGTACAGTAAGAATGCCTTAGAAAAAGTATTAAATAGTTACTTTGAATTAAAATGACAATCAAAATAGATAATAACCTTTGCCATATAGTTTGCCCGATTTGTGCAAGCGATTCAATAATAAACTCAGACAAATTATTTTACGAGGGCACTGTAAGATACTCTTCTGCTGAAATACAGCTTTTAAACAAACCCGAATTATGGAAATGTAATGACTGCCATTCATTTTTTACGCAAAATGCAATACGAGAGGAAGATAGCATTTCATTATACACAAATAGTGAGGCTGGAAAAAGGTGGGATACCAAAAAATTTGAAGATGAAAAAACGCCATATTGCCTATCTGTTTATAAAAACTATTTAAGAGAAGGAATTGAGGTTTTGGATATTGGTTGTAACACTGGGGAATTTTTAGATTTTGCAAAGAATAATGGAGCATCAACATATGGATTCGAATATTCAATCGACAGTATTAAAATCTGCGAATCAAAAGGTCATGTGATGCTTCAGAATTTAGATGAAAGAAATAAAAAATTCGATTTAATTACCGCTTTTGACTTGGTAGAACATTTATATAACCCATCTACTTTTTTTGAACAAGTATCAAAATTGCTTAAACCTAATGGCAAATTAATCATTTTTACTGGTGATATTGAATGTTGGGCTTTCAAAAAATGTAAAGGAAAATGGTGGTATCTCAACTATCCTGAACATGTTATGTTTATTTCTAAATACTTTTACGAAAATAAACTTAGCACGTTTAAACTTGAAAATACGTTTTATACATTTAACAACAGGTATTTTAAAGGATTAAATTTCACAATGGCTGCCTTATATAATTATTCAAAAATGTTAGGTCTGAGAAAAGGACTTAAACCTTATGAGGGTCTACCATCACTATCACCAGATCATATAATAGCAGTTTTAGTGAAAAAGTAGCTTATTTTGATTTTCTAATATATAAGACAACATTTTTAATATGCTTTGGATTAAGTGAAAGAATAAATAATTTCAGTAGTTCACCCTTATTATAAAATAAGCAAACTATAAATAAACTAAAATAATAGGTGACATTTATGGCCAATGCTGCTCCATTTATTTGATATTTTGGAATCAAATAAAAGCAAGCTGGAATGTAAACTACAAGGTTTACTATTTGAAGCATAGTAATTATTTTTTGTCTATTTTGCACAATCAGCCATCCGCCTAAAGCTGTTCCAAAAAAAGAAGGAATTATAGAAAATATATGAATTTTAAATACTCCTGGGGACAAATAATACTTATTCTTATACAAGAACCCTATTATCCAATCTCCGAAAAGCAAACCACCGATTATAATAATTATAGACAACCAAACCAATAATGAACTTAGTTGTATAAATCGCTCCTTTTGCAACTCTTTGTTATCATTTGTATTAATAATTCCTGGCATAACTGCAGCAACAATGGCAACGGGTATAAAGTAACTTGCCTCACTTATTCTAACTGCGGCTGCATATTGACCTACTAAATCCATATCATGCAAAAATCTTAGAATCAAAATTTCATTAGATTTCTGGTATAGCATTTGAATAAAAGCCGAAATAATAATGGGCCATGAATAAAAAAGTAACTTCTTGGTTTCGTCAAAACTAAATGACCAATTACTTATAAAATAACCTTGCTGCTTAAAGAAATATAACTGCAAAATTGAGGTCAATACTGATTCAAAAACCACCATTGAGGCAAACCAAATTAATGGGGATTGGAAATATATTAACATCAACTTAACTATAGCAGACAAAAACAAGGTAATTATTTGATTAATGGCAGAGTATTTACCCTTTACTTGAGATTGAAAATAAAAATCAATTACAGTAATTGACTGAAATACAATTGAGATACTGATTAAGAATACAATCATCACCCTTTCTGGAGTGTCTCGAAGATAAGAATAAGATGTAGCTAAAAGAACCACTAGTATGGCACCAAAAAAACGAAGCCAAAATGCCGTGCCTAAAATCTCATTTATTCTTTCTTTGCGTGTAATTAACTCACGAACAACTAGCCCATCCAAACCTAAGGTTGAAATAATGGTGAAAATGGCTATAATGCTTAGCGCATATGAAATGGTTCCAAATTGAGCCGGACCGAGAAAGCGTGCGACTAATACACCAACCAGTATTCCAGAAATAATTCTTGAAACTTTTTCAAGTAATATCCAGAGGCTATTTTTAAAATAATTGTTCTTTGTTTGACTAGAATCCAAGATAATATGATTTACTGCAAATAAAAGATTATTAAACGTACAACATTAATAATTATTATTCTTGTAGTAACAAATTATAAACTGCTTAAGACAACGATTTGTTTATAAAAGTGTATTTACATTAGTTGAATTATTTCTTTTTAGTTAATGTTGTAATATTTATTTATTAGTCATGAAAAAAAGCATTTTAATATTATCAAGCATTTTAAGTTTTAGCTTGGCTCAAAGTCAAACCATTTCGTTTCCACAAGCTAGTCCTACGACTACAGTTTCTCAAAATTTTGCCACTTCAAAGATTGAATTAACTTATTCAAGACCAAGTGCAAAAGGCCGCAAAGTATATGGAGATGTCGTTCCTTTTGGAAGTATTTGGAGAACAGGTGCCAATAGCGCCACCACCATTAGCTTTGGCGAAGATGTTAAAATCAACAATACTGATATTAAAGCAGGAAAATATGGTTTGCTAACGATTCCAGGTGCAAGCGAATGGACGATTATCTTAACAAAAGATTTAACAGTAACCAATGCACAAGCTTATAAACAGGAAAATGATGTATTGAGATTTATAGTAAAACCAGAAACATTACCCTACTTCACTGAAACATTTGAAATTGAAATTGCCAATGTTAAAACCAATCAAATTGATATTGAACTTATCTGGGAAAAAACTTCAGTTTCATTTTCTGTTAGTGCTGACTTAGACAGCAAACTAAGCAAGCAAATAGCCGATGTAATGGGGAAAGATAGCAGACCTTATTATCAATCGGCTAATTGGTATTATGAAAATGGAAAGGATTTAAAAACGGCCTATGAATGGGTGAATAAAGCCGTTGATGCCAATCCAAATGCATTTTGGGTATTACACCTGAAAGCTAAAATTCAAAAATCTTTAAAAGATTATAACGCTGCAATAACTACAGCAAATATTTCATTAGAAAAAGCTAAAGCTGATGGTGACGAGGCCTATGTTAAAAATAACGAGAAACTAATAAACGACATAAAAGCCCTTCCAGATTATTCTGAAAAAGGCAATAAAAAGAAACAATAATATCACACAAGGGGGATGATTAAAATTATCCCCTTTGTTATTTATTCTATTTGGCATAATTTTGGTTAGAATTTGTATACCATGAAAATCCTTAAAATTTTTCTTATCGCTTTTTTAATACCCTTCTTGTCGAAAGCTGACCAGTTTGATGATGTTATTGCATTCATGAAAGCAGCAAACTCATCAAGCATCTCTAAAATGATGAATACCAATGTGGAATTAACCTTGGTAGAAAACGAAGGAATGTATAGCAGACAGCAAGCAGAGATGATGTTGAAGAACTTTTTTAATCAAAATCCTCCCAAATCAGTGGTGGTGCAACACAGAGGCTCTGCTGCCCAAGGTGCTAAATATGCCATTGCGATTTACGAATCAAATGGAATAAAATATAGAGCTTATGTTTTTATGAAAGATTCTGGTACTGGTTTAATGATACACGAACTGCGATTCGAGAAGGAGTAGGAACGCATTTTATAGCATCTCTTTCCAAAAAAACATTTATTTTGCTGCATGTTTAAACAATTGCTAAGTAACCCTGATATTCTTGAATTAATTGATATTGCCATTAGAGAAGATATTGGAGATGGGGATCATACCTCATTAGCTTGCATAGATAAGGAGATTATAAAAGAGGCCTATTGCATAGCCAAACAAGATGCTGTGATTGCTGGAATTGAATTAGCCTCATTCATTTTTAACAAAATTGATGCTAAATTGATATTCAACCCTCATTTAACTGATGGAGATTCAATCAAATCTGGAGACATTATTTTTCATGTAAAAGGCAGTCCACAGAGCATTCTTACTGCTGAAAGATTGGTATTAAATTTTATGCAACGTCTTAGTGGGATTGCTACACAAAGTAAAGAAATAAGTACGTTACTTGCTCCTTACCATACAAAGGTATTAGATACAAGAAAAACAACACCGGGTTTACGTTTACTAGAAAAGTATGCCGTAAAATTAGGTGGTTCTGAAAATCATAGAATCGGTTTGTATGATATGATCATGATTAAAGATAATCATATTGATTTTGCAGGAGGAATATCAGAGGCCATATCAAGAACAAAAGCTTATTTGACAAAAAACAATCTTGACCTGAAAATAGAAATTGAAACCAGAAGCATTGATGAGGTGAAACAGGTTTTAGCCATAGGAGGCATTCACCGAATCATGTTGGATAATTTTGTCCCAGAAATGATAGCCGAAGCAGTGAAGCTTATTGATGGAAAATATGAAACTGAAGCATCTGGTGGTATTACCCGAGAAACCATCACCCAATTTGCACAAGCAGGCGTGGATTACATATCGGTAGGAGCACTTACACACTCTTCGAAAAGTATAGATTTAAGTTTGAGAGTTAGTATGTAAAGCTTAGGCTAATACCTTTGCCATTAACATTGCCTTTACCATCTTGCTAATAGATTTGGCATCAAAACCACATTCAGCATACAGTTCAGATTGCTCACCATGCTCAACATAAGCGTCTGGCATACCTAACCTTTTTAATTCAGCGGTATAGTTATGTTCAGCCATAAACTCAAGTATAGCACTACCAAATCCACCCATTATTGTACCATCTTCTACGGTCAATATTTTCTTATATTTAGCGAAAATATCATGAAGCAAACGCTCATCAAGTGGTTTTACAAATCGCATATCATAGTGACCAACAAAAATGCCTTTTTCATTCAGTATTTCAATAGCGGAAGCTGCTAAATTTCCGGCTGTTCCAAATGATAAAATGGCCAACTCCTCACCTTCTGTTAACACCCTACCTTTACCAATTTCAATTTCTGCAAATGGGGTTCTCCATTCAGGCATTTGTCCATTGCCTCTTGGGTAGCGAATAGAGAAAGGTCCCGCATTTTTATCTAACTGGGCGGTGTACATTAGGTTTCTCAATTCTTCTTCATTGATAGGGGCACTTACCACCATGTTAGGCACACAGCGCATAAATGGAATATCAATCATACCATGATGCGTAGCTCCATCAGCACCTGCCAAGCCTGCCCTATCCATACAGAAAACAACATGAAGTTTTTGTAGAGCTACATCATGCACCACTTGATCGTAGGCTCGTTGCATAAAACTAGAATATATATTACAAAAAGGAACTAAGCCTTGTGTAGCCAATCCTGCAGAAAAAGTAACTGCGTGTTGTTCTGCTATACCCACATCAAATGAGCGTTTCGGCATAGCTTTCATCATAATATTCATGCTACTACCAGAAGGCATTGCAGGTGTAATTCCAACAATTTTCTCATTCTTCTCAGCCAATTCAACCAAGGTATGTCCAAATACATCTTGGTATTTTGGGGGTAGCGGTTTGGATGGAACAGATTTATAAATTTCTCCACTAACTTTATCAAACAAACCAGGAGCATGCCATTTGGTTTGGTCTTTTTCGGCCGGGGCGTAACCCTTGCCTTTAACCGTTACAATATGCAACAATTTAGGTCCTGGAATTTTCTTTAAGTCATTAAAAATTTTTACCATGTGATTTACATCGTGTCCATCTACGGGGCCGAAATAACGGAACCGTAAACTCTCAAACATATTGCTATGTTTAAGCAAACCACCTTTCATGGTTGATTGTAATTTGGATATAATATCTTGTGAAACTTGACCTACTTTGTGAAGTTTGTCTAAGGCCTTCCAAACATCATCTTTAAATTTGTTGTAGGTTGGGGAAGTGGTTATATCCGTTAAATATTCTTTTAAAGCACCCACATTTGGGTCGATGCTCATACAATTATCGTTTAAGACAACAATGATATTGCTGTCTTCAACACCTGCATGATTTAGCCCTTCGAAAGCCAAACCAGCCGTCATAGCACCATCACCAATAATGGCAACGTGTTGCCTATCCAATTCACCTTTAATTCTTGATGCAACTGCCATGCCTAATGCAGCTGAGATGGAAGTAGACGAATGACCTACTCCAAATGTATCATATTCACTTTCGCTTCGTTTAGGAAAACCCGAAAGTCCTTTATAAACGCGGTTTGTATAAAACTGATCTCTCCTACCCGTTAATATTTTATGGCCATAAGCCTGATGTCCCACATCCCAAACCAATTGATCATAGGGTGTATTGAAGGCATAATGAAGCGCCACTGATAATTCAACCACACCAAGACTTGCGCCAAAATGACCACCATATACAGAAACCATGTCAATAATATATTGACGTAATTCTGCACTTACTTTTACTAAATCCTCCTCCTTAAATTTCTTTAGATCATCAGGAAATTGTATTTGACTTAGATAGGGACCTGCTTCGATTTTCATTAGGTATTATAACACAATTTATTACAGTTTGTTTAACGACAAACCATAAATATTATGCGATTAAAGTAATTGTTAAAAACACTATTAAGAAAAAAATATATTTCATTTGATATTTTACAATCTAGCTTCACTAACTATCAGGTCTTTAGGGTGTATTGATAGAACTGGAACCGATGATTGCTTAATCATTTGCTCTGAATATTTGCCCTTGAAGAATGAAGTGAATGAAGTTTCTTGTTCAGTCATCATAATAATCAAACCTGCTTTTTTATTATTACAATATTCAATTGTACTTGTGGTAGGATTACCTCCCATTTTAATTTCTATTGTAGCATCAAGACCTTTGTCTCCAAAATTATTTGCCACTTGTCGAGAATAATTCTGAAGCAAAACTTCAGCATCTTTACCACTTTCATTTGTTACCCCAATAACGTGAAGCGTAGAAAGGAAAATTTTTCCAAAGGCCACCGCAAAAGGGGCTTTTTGTCTGGTTTCAAAAGACGTATCAACTGGAACAATAATATCCTTAAAATCAAAGGAGTTAATACTGCCAGGGATTGTTAATACAACTTTTTCAACTTGATCTATAAATTTACAAGTATCTGCAAAATTCATCAAACCATTCAACTCAGCATTATTAGAAACCGAAAAAATTATCAAATCTGGATTTTCGGCTTGTGCAACTATCAAAATGTCCTTAATGGGCTTATTAGAACTCTGTATTTTTTTGAATTTCAATTGACCAAAAGTCGAATCAATATTATAATTTCCCTCAGCACATTGCATAGCAATCACCTCAGCATTGTGGGCTTTTGCAATTTTGGCGGCTATATCAATAACCACAGCAGATTTTTGAGGCGTATCAAAAGCTAAAAGAATTTTGTTAATTGTTAAAGCCATATTGGTATTTTTATTTCGTACAATTTAGCAACTTAAAAATAAATTGGCAAAACTTGGTGATACTGAAATATAATAAAATTTACAATGTATTGATTTTCAGTGATTCTATATTATCTACCTTTGAATTCAGGTTTGCGTTTTTCATTAAATGCCTTCACTCCTTCTTTATTATCTTCACTTCTACCTGCAATTTCTTGGTATTGAGCTTCGCATTCAAGCATAGTATCCAAGTCGCTTTGAAAAGATTTGTTTAACATTTTTTTCATCAATGCAATGGCTTTTGTAGGAGCAAGGGAATAGTAATCGGTTAATTTTTTCACTTCATTATCTAACTCTTCTGATGCACATATTCTGTTAACCATGCCCCATTCAAATGCTTGTTTAGCCGACACCTTACTACCCATGGTGCTCATTTCGAAAGCCCTTGCCGAACCTACCAATCGTGGTAAAAAATAAGAAGAACCTGAATCAAGCACCAATCCAACATTTACAAAAACCTCGATTAATGAAGCATTTTCAGATGCCACAATCATATCACAAGCTAATGCCAAAGAACAACCGGCACCTGCAGCTACACCGTTTAATCTGCAAATGACAGGTATTGGTAAATTGCGAATGGCCTTTATCATTGGATTATATCTTTTATCAATAGACTCTCTTAGGCTTCTATTTTCAGCACCAGCAATGGATTTCAAATCTTGTCCACTGCAAAAAGCTTTACCCGCTCCTGTAATCACCAGCACCCTAATTGACTTGTCCTTTGCAATGTTTTTCAATGCATCTATCACTTCAAAACTTTGTTGCTCGTTAAAGGCATTAAAAACCTCAGGACGGTTAAGGGTAAGGGTTGCAAGGCCATTATTGTTATCAAATAAAATGGTTTCGTAGCTCATATTGTTTGGAATTGATTTTGGAGCGAAAATATAAAAAAGCCAAGGTACATCTATACCCTTTACAAAGAATATTTTCTACAGTTGAAAAATCGAATAAATAGCTGATTTTTTTCTTACAGAATAAAAAACATGGGAATAAAACCCACTATGAGACCAAGATAAACCTGACTTGAATTATGAGAATTAGCAAATAATCTAGCACTAGAAACCAATCCAATCATGACAAAGGTTATTGCAATAAGCGGTCGAAGTTCGGCACCAGTATTTACATAATTCACCATTAACAGCGCTAAAAATGAGCCCAGTGTAGCGGTATGAATACTGATTTTATAAAAATAATTTACAATAAAAATAATAGTGAGCACTGCCATGCAAGCCAACAGATAGTTCAGAACGATTGGAGTTGCGGATATTTTAGTGAAATTATAATAATCAAAACCATAAATAAATATGGTGAGCAAATATGGAATACGTCTTTCTTCCCTGTCATACAACATAATAGTTTTAATTCTTCCTGAGATTTTTAAAACAAAAACTAAAATGATAGGTATGATGGATGTAGACACAAAAATAAACATCAAATAAAACCATTTCAACTTGGCTGGAACCCCAGAATGAAGTTGGGGAAATAGAAAAAAAAGAGTGAATAAATTTAAGAGATTTACAAAAGCTGGATGAAAAATTACAGATATGAAGTTATGCGTTACTTTTCTCATTATAAAATCAATATGAGGTATACTTTTGTGCAGCAATTTTACAATTTCTTTTTGTAATATTTGGTGCTTTGCAAAAAACAGATAACATTTGCCTAACTTACAAACATATATCTAAATGAAAAAAACCATACTATCAATTTTCGCATGCCTAATTTTAGGAGTTTATCAAACCAACGCTCAAAGGTACCTTATGCCTGTATTCGACAGCATTGTTATTACAGACAGCATTCCTTATGGGTCTGCTAACAATTACCTTGGAGCGAGCACCACGCTTGCAATGGATCTTTACATGCCATATGGGGATACTGCCGCAAACCGCCCTTTGTTGGTTTTGGCTCATGGAGGTTCATTTATAGGTGGCAATAAAAAGGCTACAGATATTGTGAAGGTTTGCATGGAATTTGCCAAAAGGGGATATGTGTGTGCTTCGATTAAATATAGATTAGGCGTAAGCACCAGTAATCCATTAACTCTTGCTAATGAGTTTGCCAACGCTGTTTGGAGAGGTACATTGGATGGACGTGGCGCGATTCGTTATTTTTACAAAGATGCTAGCATGGGAAATAATTATAAAATAGACACCAATAATATTTATGTAGGTGGCATTTCTGCGGGTGGTGTTTTAGGATTACATGTGGCATTCCTAGATAAGCCATCAGAAGCTGGCTCAGCCAATCCAAGCATTGACACCGCAAGCATTGGTGGTGTTGAAGGAAGCAGTGGAAATGCAGGCTACAGCTGGAAAGTAAAAGGAGTAATAAATCTTTGTGGAGCAATTGGTACATCTACTTGGATGAATGACAACAAAAATATAGGCATTGTGAGCGTTCATGGAACCAACGACAATACAGTTCCATTTAAAACCGATTATTTCAAAGCAGGAGTTATTCCAATTGCCTTGCTAAGTGGAAGCTATATCGTTGACTCTGTGGTAAAAGCAAATGGAGACCCAAGTGCATTAAAAGTATTCTATGGCCAAGACCATGTGCCATTTTCATTGCCAACTCCCACAGGATTAGCATACATGGATACCACTATTAGATTTGTGGCAGATTTCCTTTATAAGGATATCAAGAGAATCCCATCTAATGGCTCAGGTCTAAACAATCGATACATGGATGATTTAGATTTGAAAGTTTTTCCTGTACCTTCAAAAAGTAGCATAACAATTCAGTTTGAGAATAATCAAAATACAAATTTTGCTTTTGAATTATTCGACCTTAATGGAAAACTACTTTCAAGCCAATCAACTATTTCAAATACATTACAGATTGAAAGAAACAACCTAATGAATGGTTTTTATATTCTTAAGATAAAATCTGAAAAGTTTGAAAGTTTCAAAAAAATAATTTTTGAATAGGCATTGTTACGCTATTATAAAATCTACGACTTTAAACGAGATGGCGTTGAGCCTCAATTATTGAATACTCCGCGCACTATTGAATTGGAAGGTAGATATATTTGCCTTGTCAGACTGCAAGATGGGTATTATGCCATAGATGACAAATGCCCTCATGCAGCAGGACGATTAGGGCTTGGTAACTGTGATGAAAATGGGATGGTCATTTGTCCTATTCATCGTTACAAATACGATCCTAAAACAGGCAAAGGCCAGCCAGGACAAGGAGATTACGTCAATCATTATCCTGTTGAAACGAGAGAAGATGGTGTATATATCGGATTTACTAAAAAGTGGTGGCAACTGTTTTAACAAAAACATGAAGTATCTTTTTTTTATTTTATTCTTCTTAACATTCATGGTTTGCAAAGCGCAGTACAATGATACATTATTTATAAAACTTTGCGAAAGCAACCATGTGATTGGAGATTTAATAAAGAAGCAACATTCAGTATTTGATTTAAAAAGGCACTTTAAAGCAAAGATTGACTCCGTTGAATATAATTTCAGCAATCCGAATTTATTAAAAAGAAGCCACAGACTTTACCTTGTTTCTATGGGTTATAGCCCATCAGGCATGATTCTTATTGCACTGCCAGCCTTTGTTGATAGCATACCTAATAAACATTTTAGTTTGAATGAAAAACAAATGCACGCATGCTATTCAAAAATAAATCGGACCATCTGCGAATTTGATTTTGATGAATTTGGAAATATTATTGGCAGCAGTGCTATGCAAGGATTTGGAAAAAATGACGATTGTATTCATAGCATTTTTTCTACTATTCCAACTTCAATTACTAATATGTATTTAGATAAAAAGCCGAAATAGATTTGAAACCTGCAACCTATACTTTTTTTGAGAATGTGTATGATGTAGTCAGGCTAATACCTTATGGTAGGGTAACAAATTATGGAGCAATAGCAGGCTATTTGGGCTCAGCACGAGGCAGCAGAATGGTTGGCTATGCCATGAATGCCGCGCATAGTTTAGTGCCTCCTATAGCTGCCCATAGGGTTGTAAATAGAACAGGATTACTAACTGGCAAACATCATTTTGGTGGAAACAGAATGCAAGAATTACTTGAATCCGAAGGAATTAAAATTAAAAATGACCAGGTGGTAAATTTTGAAAAGCTCTTTTGGGACCCCATGAAAGAACTAAGTATATAGACAAAAACTTGGCTTAAACTCTATAAAGTTTATTTTTGCTCACATCATGATAGAATTACAAGGAGATTTTAACAGGTACTTCAAACAACAATTAGATACTATTGAAGAGTTTGTCATACCTTTTATAGATGAAATAAAACCGGTTACCAAAGGATTACGATTTTTGGAGGTAGGTTCAGGCTACGGAGGTATATGTAAGGCATTTGCCAATGCAGGTTGCCAAGTTACAGGTATTGAACTTTGGGATTATGCAAGTGATATTTCAAAAGGTTTTTTAAAAGAGGATATTGAAGCCGGTAAAATTGAAATTATTAACCGCAATGTATATGACATAAAAATTGGCGAACATGTTAAAGATTACTATGATATCATCTTGCTAAAAGATACCATAGAACATATACACGACCAAGAGAAATTCATGCAACATATCATTCATTTTTTAAAGCCAAATGGAGTGATATTTTTTGCTTTTCCACCCTGGTGTATGCCATTTGGCGGACATCAACAAAGTTTAGATAATAAGTTTCTCCACAAACTACCATACTTTCACTTGCTACCAAATTTCTTATACAGAGGTATGATGAAAATGGGAGGTGAAAGTGAAGGTCGTATCAGAGATACGATGGAAGTGAAAGAAACCCAAATTTCAATCAATCGTTTTGAAAAAATATCAAAAAAAGCGGGTTTCAAAATTATAAAAAGAGAATTTTACCTTATTAATCCGAGTTATAAGCACAAGTTTGGCGCAACTCCTCGTAAGCAAATAAACTTACTATCAAGTATTCCCATTTTACGTGATTTTTTTACAACTACCTGTTATTATGTTTTAATGAAATCTTAGCCTATGAGTTATCCCTTTTTAAGTCAAATGAAAGAAATTCTTGCAACTCCCATTAACAAAGGTAAGGATGTGTGGATTGCAGATACAGCAAGGGTTTTTGGGCTTGTAAGTATTGGAGATGAGTGTAGTATTTGGTTTGGTGCTGTTTTGCGTGGTGATGCGGATAGCATTAGTTTAGGCAATAGGAGCAATGTTCAAGAGAATGCAGTGATTCATGTTGACCCAGGATTTCCAGCCATTATTGGAGATGATTGTATCATTGGTCATGGGGCCATTGTGCACGGGGCAAGTCTTGCCAATAATGTTTTGGTAGGCATGCATGCCACTATTCTAAATGGCGCTAAAATTGGTAATTTTTGTATCATTGGCGCAAATGCATTGGTTACAGAAGGTACCATTATCCCCGATTATTCGCTAGTTTTAGGTTCACCAGCCAAAGTGGTGAAACAGCTAAGTGAAGAACAAATAGAAAAGGTGAAACGCAACGCCCAAGCCTATGTTGATTTAGCCAAGGAGTATTTAAATTATTGGGAGAATTAATAGCAATTGTCGGGGGTTTAAAGCTTTCATTTATTTATTGCCGTTGGTTTAAACCCACGGCAATAAATAAACTAGTTCTTCAGCCACTTTAAAAAGAAAGGCAGTCTATTTAATTTTAGTCGGTAATAATTAACCTTGTCAGAACCAAAACCTTTAAAAAATCTGGCTATGCTTTCAATTTCTGAGCCCTCAAAATCGAGAAACATATTGTGCCCTGCAAACTGATAGATGATATTATCAAACAAGAAATACATGGCACCATATTCTCTACCTAATTCATTGCCAGTTCCTATCATAAAAATCAATCTATTCTTGTAAGTTAGAAAGGCTACACTCGCAATCATGTCATTGTTTTTGGTGAATATGCCCTTTGAAAGCAACAATCCACGCTGATGAGCCTTTTCGAAAATCTTAACCAAACTTTCATAGTTTTTTTCTTTCACACCTTTGGTTGAAAGGCCCTTATTTAGTTTATAAAATGCTACCACATCTGCATATGGAACAGTTTTTATTTCAAGGTCGAATCTCTTGGCTTTCTTAAGGTTTCTTTTAGTGTGAGATTCGTAGTTTTTCTGAATTTTATCGTAGTTTTTATCTAAATCTAGCAAGAAGTTTTTACGTTTTCTCAACTTCACTTTCAAATCGAGTATTTGATTTTGCTCGTTTAGATTTAAGTCAATGTATTTAAATCTTTTGGGTATAGCATGAACAAATGAAATCATCATTTCTTGAGACAATTCATACTTAGCAAAAATGCCTAATTGTTGTGTAAAAAAAGGCTGATAGGCATATTTGATAAAATATTTTGTGGCATGAGGCAAAGGCATTACAGCTCTGTAGTCGTCCATTACCAAAGCATCCCAACCAGGGCAAGCCGTATCTAAAAACCAAGAACAGCCATATACAAGTGGGTTAATAGCTTGTTCCATACACAAATCCCACTTGCCTTTGTCTATTTCAGTATGTTTTAGGTAATGTATCACTTCGGGCGAAAATAGAGAAAATTTCGAAAGTGTGGCAAACCCCCTTCAGGCGATGGAGGTAAAGCTAGCGTAAGGCAAGGTAACAGACGGATAAGTTATTATTTAAGTTTTACATTAGATCTATGTTCACCTCTGTTATTCTAAAATGAATGAATTCTAAGCAAACCTTTCCTGTTTCTTATTGTTTCGATAAAATAATATTCACACTGAGGCAACCTTTTTACAAAAGCACGTCTATATAGCAGTAAAAGGAATGAAAGACTTTACCGAGCAGGAAATCATTTTAGGATGTGTAAAGGAAGACAGTCGATTTCAGCGATTGCTTTTTGAAAAGTACTACTCCAAAATGTTTGCTATTTGTATAAGGTTTTCGCAAAATGAAGAGGAAGCAAAAAATATTTTACAAGAAGGATTTATAAAAGCTTTTGAAGGGATAAAAAAGTTTAAAGCTGAAAGTAGTCTTAATACATGGTTAAGCAGAATTATGGTTAATCATTCCATTGACTGCTTGAAGAATCGAAACAAAAATTTGTTTTCATCCATTAGTGAAAATATGCTCACGATACCTGATTCAACTGAATTTGAAGAAGAATTAGTTAAAGATCTTTCACCAGAAGAGGCTCTGGATTTACTTCAAAAATTACCCGATGGATACCGAACCATCGTTAATTTATATGCAGTGGAAGGACTCAGCCATAAACAAATAGGTGAAAACCTTGGTATTTCGGAAGGGACATCAAAATCTCAGCTTTCAAAAGCTAGGACGTTTTTAAAAAAATTAGTTAATAACCTAAACACTTATGTTGTATAACAACGAAGATGAGTATTTAAAAATATTTGCTGGCAAAATTAGCAAGTTAAACCCGAGGCAGCCAAGCAGCGATGAATGGACTGCCTTTGAAATGGCTTATCGTAAACATAAAAAACAAAACAAAAAATGGCCATTGCTGCTATGGTTTGGCATTTTCTCTATGTTATGTGTGGGTCTGATTTATTTTTCAAATAATCAAAAAATTTCCATTGAAAAAGCAATAGGAAATAACAGTTTAAAGGCTACATCTGAAAATAACGCAACAATAAATAAAAATACGAATAAAAAATTAATTGGAAATACTACCACTAAAGCTCAAAATTTAAATCAAAATAAGGTTATAGATAGAAATGTTTCAGACTATGAAAACAAATCAAAACAAATTGAGAAATTGAAAAATCCTTTAAATAAAAAAGAAATAATAAAAGTTTTGTCTAAGGTAGAACTATTATCTGAATCAAATACAAATAAGCCAGATGTAAAACTTAATGATAACATTTTGTTTGAACTAACTAGTCTAAAATTAAAGTCTTTTCAAATTTCAACTCCTCTAAAGAAAATAATTACAAGTACAAAGCCGACAAACAATGCGATAAATTCTATAAAAACAAATGTTTCGAACAACATAACAAAATCAAGTCAAATTGCAAAATATTTTGAATTAGGAATATGTATTCAAAATAATAATTTCAAACAACTTGATTACCCATCTGATCAATTTTTTAAAGGAGTTGGATTGAATGTTGGTATGCATTTACAAAACAATTGGAGTATCAATTTAGGTATAAGCGCCTTGTATTTAAACCAGGTAAAAATAGATAAGTTTGTTTTTCAAACAGAAGAACAACAAATAGAAAGAATCGATACTACCATAAAATATAACAATACTTACAACAGATTGATGATGGAGTTTGATACTGTTTTGAGTTATAAAAATGTGAATCATGAAGGTAGTTCCATCTATAAAAACGACATTGTATTTATACACTTACCATTTCAAGTTCGATATCATATTGGCAATGAAAAACGAAGTGTTTATGTTGCAATTGGAGCATTAGGAACTATTACTTACCAATCACAAAACATTACGAAAAATATAGGTTTAAGTAATGAGGGTAATCAATCTAAAGATACTTACAGCTTTATGTTTGCACCTACAATAGGATTGGGATGCCACCAAAAAATCTATAAAAATTGGGCACTTCATTTGGCTTCAAATTACTCCAAATATTTAAATAGTAATCTTAATCAAACAAATACTTTTCAATTACAAACCGGTTTAAAATATAATTTCTAAAAAACAAAGAATATGAAAAATAACGATTTAAAATCCATGATGAGCAAGAAGCTTGCATTAATGCTTCAACTTATTCTGCTATCATTCACAACAGTTTTGGCTCAATCTTGCCTTCCTAAATTTGACTATTACAAATCAGCCAAAAACATCGTATTTGTAAACCAATCAACAACTCCATTTGGTTTAGGCAACTATATTTGGAATTTTGGTGATGGCACTCCCTTAACTATTAACAACGAACATCAATTACACCACAAGTATGCCCAAACAGGCAGTTATAAAGTATGTCTTATAGATAGTTTTTGCCCAACAAATACTATGTTTTGCGATAGCATAAAAGTGGAAAATAGTAAAGAGGTTCAGGCTAGGTTTACTCATCAGGATTTCGGCAATGGATCTTTTATTTTCTTAAACTCAAGCAGTGCATCTTTATATCCAATTATTAGTTATCAGTGGGATTTTGGTGATGGTAACTTTAGTAATGACAGGGATGTAAAACACAATCATCACTCATCAGGACAATATATTGTTAGTCTGACAGTTTTAGATAGTGGTAATAATTTCGATATTTTTTACGACACAGTGAATACTTCAGTAATAGCTCCCTGCTATGCCGACTTTAATTTTCAATATGTAAACAACCAGTTTGAATTTCAAAATCTTAGTTCTAGCCCAGACAGCATAGTAAGTTACCAATGGTATTTTGGAGATGCATCGAATGTTAATACGCAAGCCAATCCAACACATAGTTATAATGCTATTGGAAATTATACAGTTACTTTGGTAATGAAAAGCGCAACATGCAGCGACACCATTCAAAAAACAATTTCTCAACCTGACACAGCATTATGCAAAATCAATTTAAGCAGCGCAATAAATTTCCAAAAAGTATTATTTACGGCTAAGTCAAATTCACCTGACCCCATTTTGGATAAATTCATAATTGATTATGGAGATAATAACCAAGAATTTATGGAAACCAATAGCATTTCACATATTTATAATGATACTGGGGTGTATAGAGTTTGCGTTCAGTCGTTTGTTAATCTTTGTGGGGTTGATCTTATTCAATGTGATACCATAAGAATTTCAAGTCTAACAGCCATTTGCAAAGCTGGTTTCGAGCTTTATGATTACGAATACACAGCTTCACTATACAATTCATCAATTGCTTATGGAAGTTCGGCACCTACTAACATAACCATTAATTGGGGAGATGGATTGATTTATTCGGGAACAGACAGTTTAGGCGTATTTAACCATACTTATGCCAATGAAGGTAGTTATAATGTTACTTTAACAATGAATAATTTAGGGGGCTGTAGTGACTCATTAACTAAAATTGTAAGTGTTGGACCAAACTATGTGCTAAGCGGAAAAATAACACAAGGAGGTTTACCTGCTTATTATGCTGGGGTATATATTTATAGTTACGACTCAACATCTGGCTTATTATACAAAAGCACTTATACAAGCACGGACAATAACGGAAATTATGAGATAAAACTCAAAAAAGGTTATTATCTGGTACAAGCGGATTTTGCTTTTGATCCTTTCAATAATGGATTTTATTTACCAACCTATTATAAAAATAAATTGAATTGGGATTTGGCAGATGTTCTTTATCTTCAAGCCAACCGAAGTGGCATTGATATTGACCTAATACCATATATTTATGACTCTACAGGCAACGGTAGCATTTCAGGTTTTGTTAAATATGGGACGGGTGTGGTTGATCAAAATGGACCAATACAAGAAGGTAAACCTGCAGAAAAAATGTTAGTTTATTTAGTAGATGCAAGTGGCAAAACTGTAGCATATACACACACAAATACAGAAGGCCTTTTTGATTTCGGAAAAGTACCAATGGGTAATTACAAAGTATGGGGCGAAATGGCTGGAAAGCAAACTTTACCTGCCCAAGCCTCTATTAATAGTGCTGTAAATAATGTTTCTGGCATCAAAATAATTATTGGTAAAAACAGTTTGACAAGTTCAATTGGCCAGACAGCTAATATCATTGAACCTATTGAAGCCTCGATATATCCAAATCCAAGCAAAGGTCTTTTGAATATAGAATGTGCTAGCAAAAATTTAAGTTCAGTTCAGGTTTTTGATATAACAGGACAACTAATACTTGAAAGCACTAATGAAAATGAAAATTCAAAAATGAGTTTAGATATTTCAAATAATAAAAATGGTTTGTATATAATTAAAATCAATTCGGTTGAGGGAAACAGCATCATCAAAAAAGTTCTTAAACAAGACTAATGTATGATTGATTGTGAAAAATTGGGCTACCTACATGGTGGCCCTTTTTTGTTTACTATAATGGGATTTGATAACAGCAATGTGATGAAATTCTTTGAGGCAATAAAGACATTCAATTATCCTAAAAACACATTACCTACAGCATGTACTTAACTAAATGCTCGATAAAGGATTGAGGTGGATACGCTCAACACCAACAATGACAAATTGTAAAAGCCAAAGGCTATCATATAGGCTAACTAGCGGTACGCTAGGAGCGCAGAAGAGCCACCCCAAGTCATTTCTGGTGGCATCAAGGGTAATCCTGTTTTAAACAAAATAAAAGCTCCAACGATATTCGCAAATAAACCAATCATCGAATAATACTGATAAATCATAAATTATATTTTATACAAATATATTGTTACTCCTCTCCCATCAAAAATACATCTTACACACCGCTATCCCAGCCAACACACAAACCAAATCCACCAAAAGCATAATGCTTAAAGTGTAACGTGAATCTTTGATATTAACTGAACCAAAATACAAAGCCACTACATAAAAAGTGGTTTCTGCAGCTCCCTGAAACAAGCATGATAGTTGCCCCGTAAGGCTATCAGCCCCGTATGTTTTCATGGCATCTAACATAAAACCTCGTGAACCTCCAGCACTAAATGGTCGCATTATGGCAACAGGTATGGCATTGATAATTTGTGGGTCCACTTGAAAAACAGTCAACACCTTATTGATACCGCTCATTACAATAAACATCAAACCTGAATTACGAAAAATACTCAAGGCAACCAGCATGGCCACCATATAAGGTAAAACCCTAACACCTGTCGTAAATCCATCTTTAGCACCATTCACAAACGAATCGAAAATATTGGTTTCGTTGGCCTTAAAAACCTTTTCATGAAGTATGCTATAGGCTACTATTGCTAGGATAATAAACAATAATACTCCATTACTGAGGTTACCCGTAAAATGGAATTTCTCAATTCCATTCAATTGGTTTACATAATATAAAATGAATCCAATCAATGCGCTCACGGATGTAATAAAGGCTAGTATCACCCAATTCACTAGATTGATGCGTTGTTTGATACTTACAAAAATTAAAGCCGCAAGGGTACCAATGAAAGATGTAATGATGCATGGAAGCATAATATCCGAAGGGTTTGCGGCATTCTGTGCCGCTCTATAACCAATGATGGATGTGGGAATAAGTGTTAAACCCGCTGCATGCAGACACAAAAACATAATTTGGCTATTGCTAGCCTTCTCTTTATCTTCATTTACATCCTGCATGCTTTCCATAGCCTTTAAACCAAAGGGTGTTGCTGCATTATCAAGGCCTAAAAAATTAGCTGCAAAATTCATTGTCATAAAGCCATAAGCTGCATGTCCTTTAGGCAATTCGGGAAATATGCGCACAAAAAAGGGTGTTAAAACTTTGGCCAATTTGGTAATGGCATTCGAATCACTCAACAAATGAAGCAAACCACAAAAGAAGGTAAGATAACCAATCAAGGGTAACCAAATATCCATAATGGCACTTTTGCAAGTTGGGAAAATCCCATCAGCCGATTGTTTTCCAATACAAACCTGAATGGTACCATTGTCTAATGATTGGTACAATGTATCGTTTTGCAAATAACCTGTGGGTTTATTCGCCAAAATCTTTGCATACAAGGCCGTGTCTTGAGTTTGAAAGCGCGTGGCAGGAAACTCAGCACTTACCAATGCATCATTTTGTTTGCCATTCACCATTTGCGAAAGCGTATACATTTGCCCCGTAAACATCATGTAAAAAATATATACAATGCTGAGGGCGATGATATAAGACCAAAATCTGCTTAGTGCCATAAGAATAATTTTAAGTAGCAATTTGGAAACTTTTTGTCAAAATGCTTCAAAAGTTTTAAACATGAGAGGTGCAATCCCTTTCAGCAAATTTTTGATTTTAATTGTCAATCACTCAAAAGGCCTTGAAAATGCTTGTATAAAACCGCCTATCAACTATCAAACAACAACTAAGTACTAAACCCAAACAATATCAAGTAAAATGTTATTTTCGCACACTAATTTTTAAAACAGAAAAACATACATGCAAACTTTTATTATGGTTGCCCAACTTATTACCGCACTATCTATATTGGTGGTAATTCACGAGTTAGGACACTTTTTAGCTGCTAAATTATTCAAAATCAGAGTTGATAAATTTTACCTCTTTTTCGATTTTCTTTTCCCAATGCCCAATATGCTTAAATTCTCTTTGTTTAAAATCAAAAAAGGAGATACTGAATATGGATTAGGTTGGTTCCCAATGGGAGGTTATGTACAAATAGCTGGAATGGTTGACGAAAACATGAATACCGAACAATTGGCTCAACCTGCCGAACCATGGGAATTCAGAAGCAAACCAGCTTGGCAACGAATGATTGTGATGCTTGGTGGTATTATTTTTAATGTAGCTTTAGGTGTTTTCATTTTTGCCATGATGAGCTATTACTATGGCGAAAGATTTACCAAAAACGAATCTATCAAAAATGGTGTAGTGGCAAGTGCATTGGCCAAAGAAGTTGGTTTTGAAACAGGCGACAAATTAGTTTCGGTAAATGGAAAACCAATCGTTCATTTCGAAAAAGCATTTGGTAGCGATGAGTTATTGGGCGACAAAACTGTTTATACGGTTGACCGTAATGGCGAAAGCAAGCAAATTGAATTGCCTGCTACTTTTCTTTCAAAATTTTCCGAAAACACAAAAGCAGAGTTTCTAACCCCTCGTCAAACTTTTTTCATAGCAGACTTGGTGCCGAGCGCCAATGCCGAAAAAGCAGGTTTGAAAGTGAATGATGTGATTTTAGCTGTTGATACCAACAAATTTGTATTCTTTGATGAGTTTCAACAATTGTTGCAAAACAAGAAAAACACAAAAAGTATGTTTACCATTCTTCGTAATACTGATACACTAAGATTAGAAGTAGCTATTGATGAAAGTGGTAAAGTAGGCTTCAGACCTGATACCAAAGATTTTGCTTATGATACCATTCAATATGGATTTTTTACATCATTGCCTGCTGGTTGGAACAAGGCAGTTGAAACCATCAGCAGTCAAATAAAAGGTTGGGGTAAAATTTTCAATGGAGATATCGCAGTAAACAAAGCTGTTCAAGGCCCTATTGGTATTGCCAAGTTTTATGGCGGTGAGTGGATTTGGAGTAGATTTTGGTTATTTACAGCGCTTATCTCATTAGGTTTGGCATTTGCTAACATATTACCCATTCCTGCTTTGGATGGAGGACATGTTGTGTTATTAATCATTGAAATGGTTACGGGCAAACCAATAAGTATTAAGATACAAGAACGTGTTCAAACTGCAGGTATGATTATTTTATTATCTCTTATGGTGCTCATATTTGGTAATGATATTTGGCAATTGATAAAAAAATAAATTTATTAGATAATTGTGTAAAAAAGCCTGTGAAATTGTATTCACAGGCTTTTTAATTTCCATTTTATTTATGAGTTTCCTAAGACATTATCTATAAAGCTTAAATCGGGTTATTACACAAAAGGTTTTGGAATATTAATGTAAAAGAACACATTTGTTATTACACAACAACTTAAATATGCAAAAATTAACAATTCTATCTCTAAGCATTTTGCTACTTGCTGCTTGCTCGGGAACAAAAAAGAGTACATCAGCTGCTGCTACAACTCCAACAAGTAGCATTTCAGATAAAGTAAAAGCTTGTAAAAAAAATGAAGGTCTATTTACATTATTCCAAGATACTGTAAATGGCAGTGTTTATATGCTTTTGAAAAAAGAGCAGCTTGAAAAAGAGTATATCTATTTTTCATATAGTGCAGATGGTGTAGTGGCAGCAGGTCATTTCAGAGGAAGTTATAGAGATAACAAAGTATTTACTATAAAAAGATATTTTGATAAAATTGAATTCATAGTTCAAAACACAGGTTACTATTTTGATAAAAGCAACCCAGTTAGCAAAGCGGCAAATGCCAATATAAGCCCTGCTATTTTGGTTAATCAAAAAATCGTAGCAGAGGATGTTAAAAAAGGTGAAATATTACTTGATGCTAGTTCAATATTTTTGAGTGAAAGCATGTCTCAAGTTAAACCTACTCCATTCTTCGGATTGCCTCCAGGTTTTCAAATGTTCTCTTTAGGTGGCCTCAGCCGCGAAAAAACCAAGTTTGTAAGTTTGAAAAATTATGAAAAAAACACAGATATCGTAGTAGAATATGTGTATGATAATCCTATGCCAACTGTGGGTGGTGGCAAAGAGGTAACAGATGAAAGAGCGGTTAGTATTTTCTTACAACATTCATTAATCGAAGCTCCTAAAAACAATTTCAAACCTCGTTTTGATGACCCTCGTATTGGCTATTTTAGCGAAGAAGTGGAAGATATGACTACAACCAATGCTACAGCTTATCATGATTTGATTCATAGATGGCATTTGGTAAAAAAAGACACGAATGCATCCTTATCAGAGCCCGTTGAACCTATTGTATGGTGGATTGAAAACACTACACCTTATGAATTTAGAGCTACCATAAAAGAAGCAGGTGAAAAATGGAACTTAGCCTTTGAAAAAGCTGGTTTCAAAAATGCTGTAATTATTAAAGAACAACCTGATACCGCAACATGGGATGCAGGTGATATAAGATACAATGTGTTGCGCTGGACAAGTTCACCTCAGCCACCTTTCGGAGGCTATGGACCTAGTTTTGTTGACCCTCGTACAGGACAAATATTAGGAGCTGATATTATGTTGGAGTATATTTTTGTTACGAATAGACTTAAGCAAGAAGAACTATTTGATGCCAATAGTAGCCTTAACAAACCAAACCCAATCAAATATAATAACTACTGCGATGCAAGTAATTACTTACATCAAACTTCATTGTTTGGTTTAAATGCGCTGCAAGCCAATGATATTAGTGATGTTGAAAAACGCGATTACATTAAACAATCTTTATACTACTTGGTGCTTCACGAAATGGGACATACCATGGGTTTGAATCATAATATGAAAGCAAGTCAAATGCTTAAACCAGCATTAATTCATAACAAAGAATTGATAAGAAACATTGGTTTGACAGCATCCGTAATGGATTATCCAGCAGTGAATTTATCATTAGATAAAAGCAAACAAGGCGATTATTTTACAACCCGACCGGGGCCTTATGATTTATGGGCAATTGAGTTTGGTTATTCTCAAGGATTGAATGATGAAGATAAAGAAAAAGAGCGCATTGAAAAAATACTTTCACGGTCATCAGATACTTTACTGATTTTTGGTAACGATGCTGATGATATGCGTTCAGCTGGTAATGGAATTGACCCCCGTATCAATGTGAATGATATGAGCGGAGATGCAATTGGGTATGGAATTGATCGTATCAAATTATCAAACCAACTATTTGGAAAAATTAAAACCAAATACAGCAAAACAGGTCATAGCTATCAAGAACTTCGAATGGCTTATGGCATGACCCAAAGTGAATATTTCAACCAAGTAAATGTTATTTCAAGATATATTGGTGGTGTATATGTTGATAGGAGCTTTGTAGGACAAGCAGGTGCCAGCAAACCATTAATTCCAGTTGATTACAAAGAACAAAAAAGAGCTATGGAGGCCTTGAGTAATTTTGCTTTTGCTTCTAATGCATTCGCTGTTCAAAACGATTTATACAATTATCTACAAACACAACGAAGAGGTTTTAACTTTTTTGGTACCAACGAAGATCCAAAAATTCATGCTCGTATAGTTTCATATCAAAGTATGATTTTGTCACACTTGCTCAATACAACCACATTAAAAAGAATGACCGATAGCAGGTTATATGGAAACAAGTATAGTGTCTTGGAAATGATGAACGATTTGACTAAAGCCTGCTTTGCCTCTGACGCGAGTAATCCGAACACATTTAGGCAAAACCTTCATACACTTTACACTGAAAGATTAATATCGATATTTAAGTCTGGAGCCTACGATGCTCAATCACAAGCTGCAGCCTTAGCTCAATTAAAACAAATATTGAATTTTTGTAAAGCTGGAAGTAATGAGGAGGCCAAAGCTCATTATGCCAATCTAAAATTAAAAATTGATCAAGCAATGGCTCTAAAATAGTTAGGCTTTAGATCTATATTTGACTAATAATCAAATTCAAAAAACCTACTTAATATCAAATAAGTAGGTTTTTTTATGGCCTTTGTAAATAATTTAATATCGGTAAAGAATAATTTTAAACATTAACGATAAATAATATATTTGTGGGGTGGAATGGAAAAACTACAATTATGAGTTTGAAGGCATTGATAAATACCTTAATCGCATAGCAGAGAAAAAAACTCAGCTAGATGCTTTGCGTCCATTTCCGATGGCCTCCCTCAAAAATATAAAAGAAAATTTAACCTTGGAGTGGACGTATAATTCGAATAGTATCGAGGGAAATACTCTAACCTTGCAAGAAACCAAAATGGTAATTGAAGAAGGTTTTACCATCAAAGGGAAATCCTTGAGAGAACATTTTGAAGCCGTTAACCACCATGATGCCATTGAATTTGTTGAAAGTCTTGTTAGTAAAGATCATAAAATAAGTGATATGGATGTTTTAACAATTCATAGTTTGGTCTTGCAGAAAATTGAAAAGGAATTTGCAGGGAGATACAGAAATGCTGGTGTTAGAATATCAGGGGCAAATTTTGTTCCCCCAAATGCCCTAAAAGTGGATGCTTACATGACTGATTTAATCGATTGGTTAAATGATGACAGTATTTTAATTAATTCAGTTGTGAAGGCAGCCATTTTCCATCATCGTTTTGTGTGGATTCATCCTTTCTTTGATGGCAATGGAAGAACGGTGAGGCTCGCCTATAATTTATACCTGATGAAACTTGGCTTTCCTCCTGCCATTATTTTAAAAAACGACAGAAAAAAATATTACGATTCGCTGAACAAAGCCAACAATGGAGATTATTCTAAATTGGTGCTTTTGGTTCTGCAAGCCCTAGAACGTTCAATGGATATCTATTTAGGTAATTTAACGAATACATACGATAATTACCAGCCAATATCGAATATAGTTAGTGAACCTGGCGTGCCTTATGGCCAAGAATATATTAGCTTATTGGCAAGGCAAGGAAAGATTGATGCCTTTAAAGAGGGTAAGAATTGGTATACTTCAAAAGATGCTCTGAATAGTTATATCATAAAACGTGAAAGAAAAAGAAGAATAAAACCAAACCCAGAAAAATAAAGAAAGCCCGATTCATTGAATCGGGCTTTCTTTGGCGGAGAGTTAGGGATTCGAACCACAGGTCCTGTAACAGACAACAGTTTTCAAGACTGCCGCAATCGACCACTCTGCCAACTCTCCATCTGCAAAAGTAAGGCTATGCTTTATTTTGACCAAATTTTTATGCTTATAAATAAAAAAATCCTACATAAAGGCAGGATTTTTACTGATTATCAAACCAAAATGATTTTAATTGAGAACAATCTTTTGAACCAATTGGCTATTCCCTACCCTTATTTTGATAAAGTAAATGGCAATATTCAAATCAAAATGACTGATTTAATAACCGTATCAGAAATATTCTCAAAACCATAGTTATGCATCACATGCAACACCACAGGAATAATGTATTTAGGATGAGATGTTTTTAATGTTTTTTTTTAAGCTATTACTTCTTTATTGGCTCCGAGGTATTCAAACCAGACTTGGTCAAATTAAGCTCTTGATAAGCGAGATTGCTCGGGATTGGGGGAGAACTTACGGCTGCTTTAGCAAACTGTGCCAAATTTATTTGTTTGTGCTATGGCTCATGGCCATAACACAAACAATAAACTGAACGTAATGATTATTATTTTCACAACTAAACCAATTCAGACTTTAACAATGCTAACCGA
Organism: Chitinophaga pinensis; assembly: GCA_945870425.1. GTDB lineage: Bacteria > Bacteroidota > Bacteroidia > UKL13-3 > UKL13-3 > RGVD01. Next base: position 65,556 of record CAMBSD010000009.1, read on the forward strand.
TTTAATATTCAATCGAGAATTCTTAGTTTAGTTTAATACTACTTTTTGAGTCAATGTATTTTCTCCCACCATCATTTTGATGAAGTAAATACCACTATTTAGGTTCAAGTCAGATTTACTAATCTGTAACTCATGCTTACCTTCTGATTGCATGCCATTACTAAGTGTAGCAATTTGTTTACCTGCAATATCAAAAATAGCCACTTCAACATTTTCTTTAGTATTTAAGCTATAGGACATAATAGCAGAAGAATTGAAAGGGTTTGGATATAAATTGAAACCTAATTGTTCTTTTAATAAGTCGTTGTTGATACTTGAAGCTAAACCAACTTGCACTTCATCCAGGTAGAAGTTATTTCCACCTTCGTATGCCAATTCAATTCTGAATTTAACATTATTGAGTGCTGCACCAGTTGGCAATAAAGCACCATCCAATTTAACTTCTTTCCATTTGCTTTGATCAGCAGGAACAAAATAACTTGTATATGGAATAGGAGAAGTAGCTGAACTACCATTGGTTGCCGTAAATAATGCAGCACCTGAAACTACCTTTTTAGCTGTCCATGATTTACCACAATCAGTAGAATAAGAAACTCTTAACACATCAGGAGATGCAGTAATTGACAATGGTGAGTATGTACCTTGTGCAAATGCATACTTGAATTTGAAGTATGGGGCAGCAGAACCTGACAAGTTGAATGATGGGGAAATAAAATAGAAACTTGTTTGAATAGCACTTGGATTAACAGGCAACATCATGCTATAATTTCCAGAGTATGGAACAGGTGTTCTAACCCAAGTTAATCTAGTTGAAGCATTTTCGTTTTCAAAATACCAACCATTTGATTGGAAGTCATTTAAATAGTCCCAATCTGCTGTATAAGCGCTTTTAGGCAAAGCAGCAGTAGCAGGTAATATGGTAATGTAATTTTTATAAACAGTATCTCTTGAACCTGCTGGTCCTGTAACTTTCAATTTTACATCATATGTTCCCGGATTGGCATAAGTAATAGCAGGTGTAGTTGTGCTAAGCGCAGAACTGGTTGAAGCCGTGTATGTATTGGGTGTACCTCCGTCAAAAGTCCATTCCGCAGAAGTTATAGTACCATTATACGAAGTTTGACGGAAAGTAAAAGAGTTATTTGCACATGCAGTAGTTGATGTTGAAACATTGTTTAAAGTAATACCAAATGATGGGATAGGTGTGCAAGGAGTTGCGGCATCTAAAACACCTGTTCTAACTAAATTATCAGCTGACCATAATTGTCTTCTATAGTAATCTAATGAATAGAACATTCTAGCTCTTTGCTCTAATGTAAACATTTTACTAGAACAAGGACCGTCAAAATAATCCATAATATTTTCTTGTTGATCTGGTAAATCAGGATTATCATTTGAACAAGTATTATAAAGAGGTAAACCACATTTATTGCCTCTACCTGTGTTCACTTGATTTGTGCTGTAAGTAAAATAAGTTGGAGGAGTATCAAAAATATTATCACCATTGATATCACAACTATCCCCTTCAAACGGATGAGATAATCCAAACCAATGACCAGCTTCATGAGCACCTGTTCCATCAGCTATGAATTGACCAGCAACTAGCAATATACCATCCGTATTAGCGGGACTGAAGCCAACAGGAAATTGGGCAAAACCACCCACTTGTTTTCCTCCAGACAGAACCGAACTCGCCACCCAAATATTTAGGTATCTTTTGGTATCCCATGAAATCAATTTTTTAATTTCATTAGTTGCATTTGAAGTTTGCTCCGTTTGAGTGCGGGTGATACCTGTGGTACAATTTCCCTGAGGATCTTTTTTTGCTAATCTGAATTCTATGTCACTGCAATCGGCTACGAGATGCTGAAAAATTGGACGAACACTAGCTGCTTTATTACCTTTATAAAAATCGTTCATAAGATTAATAGTAGCCTGCACTTGCGCATCTGAAAGATTTTCTGAGCCATAGTTGTGCATAATATGTATTACAACTGGAATGATATATTTGGGCTGTGCACTTTTTTTAAGAATGTTAGATTTTATTTCATCTTTATGCATTTCGCGGTATTGAGACCAACCTTGTTCAAATTGGTTTCTTTGTTGAATGTACTCATCTGGGTTGAGGTCTCTCAACGACTGATTATACTGTGTGGTTCCGCATTTAGGAGTTTGTGCACTGGCACCAAGGCAGAACACAATTAAAGCACTTAGAGTAATAATTATATTTTTCATATTTAATTAATTTCAGGTTAGCAAAATAACAATATTTATGTGTATGTCAATATCAAATTCAAATGGGTTGCATCATATTTTCATCTTTTTTTCTCCCACACCTCCAAATCGGATAATTTGCCTTCATAAATATTTAACCTAATGGCTGTGCAAATTTGATGAAAACCATGATTTCCAGCTGCTCCCGGATTAATGTGCATCAAGTTATTTTTTTTATCGCGCATCACTTTCAAAATATGAGAATGTCCACAAATCATGATATCCGGTGTAGATATTTTTAGGATTTTTTTAAAAAGAGGGGAATATTTTTCGGGATAACCGCCAATATGAAGTATACAAACATTCAGACCTTGGTATGCAAACTGATTAACTTCAGGATAAATTAACCTAACATCTTGTCCATCAATATTCCCGTAAACAGAACGAATGGGTTTAAAATTTTCTAACTGTTTCACGGTATCGGCCGAACCCCAATCACCTGCATGCCAAATCTCCTCACAATCAGCAAAAAATGTAAATAGACTCGAATCAATATATCCGTGTGTGTCTGATAATATTCCGATTTTTGGCATTTTGATAATGTCGTATAAAGTTGCAACATTGCACAATATTTTCAATCTTCAAATGAGTATTACTTTAATTATTATAATTTTCACATCGGCATTGAGTATTTTTTCATTTTATAATCCTGATGCCATGTACAAATTGATTCTAAATCCTTACCAAACTAAAAGCAGCAAGGACTGGTATCGTTTGGTGTCATCAGGGTTTATTCATGCGGATTGGATGCATCTTTTTGTAAATATGTTTGTGCTTTATAGCTTTGGCAATATTGTAGAGTACTATTACCATCAGATCTTTGGCGAAATTGCGATAACCACTTTTTTGATGCTTTATATCTCTTCTATTTTTGCAGCTAATTTACCGACTTATTATAAATACCAAAATCATTCAGGTTATAATTCTCTTGGCGCATCAGGAGCAACATCAGCTGTTTTATTTGCATCCATATTGTTTCAACCATTTGCCAAAATTTATCTGTATTTTATTCCCATACCAGGTATAATGGCTGGGATTTTATATTTGTTTTACTCCTACTATATGGACAAGAAACAAGTAGACAATGTTAACCATGATGCACATTTTTGGGGAGCCCTTTATGGTGTTGCCTTTACAATTGTTCTTAAGCCTAAGGTAGTATTTATATTTTTAGACCAATTGGGTATTCATTTTTAAAATAAAAAACCAATCCTAAAATCATAAGGACGTCCATAAAACGTATTGTTGGAATCATACAGCACATTGTAAAGTAGCATTATATAGGTTCCGCTGCCAGAGCCATTTGAAGAATATCCTCCTCCTAGATATAAGTTATTATTCCAAAATGTCTTATCTACAAAATCAGCCTTGTATTTATCATAAACGGGTGTTTTAAAACTGATTCCTTGGTATTCAGTGTAAGCGAAAATATTTTCAATTACATTATATCTTGCAAATACACCAGGCCCAATTACGTGGTTAGTTAGTTCACGCTTGAATGTATTTACCCCATTTGATACTTCATAGGTTTGGGACGAATAAATATACAATGGATCAACTCCCACAGAAAAGTTATCTGTTACCTTATAGCCAACAATAGGCTGAATTAGAAACAAGGAATAACCAGTAGAAAAACCACCACCCAAATTGCCACCAAAATATAACTTGTCGGCAAAGGATGACTTCTTAGCACCCTCGTATTGCTCAATTTTTGCTTGTTCGTCAGACTGCTGTTCATCAAGCTGCTGTGCTTTTCTTTGGGCCAAACATGGCAAAGTAAAGGCAATTATCAATAGTAGAAATAGCTTTTTCATGAATTGAATTTTGTACAAATAACGCAAAAATTATCCTGTCAAGGTATGTGAATTAGATTATGGACAAATTTATTACACAAATTTTGGTAATTAGCCTATACGACTATTACTTTGATGCTCATTTAAATAATACACCATGAGCAAAATTCATAATTTTTCAGCTGGACCGGCCATATTACCTCAGGCCGCTATCGATGCAAGTGTTGAGGCATTGCAAAACTTTGCTGGCACGGGGTTATCCTTACTTGAAGTAAGTCATCGTAGTAAAGAATACGAAGCCGTTGTGGAAGAGGCCTGCCAGTTGGTAAAAGATATCCTTGGATTAAATGATGATTATGCCGTAGTTTTTTTGCAAGGTGGAGCTAGTCTTCAATTTGATATGTTACCCATGAATTTTTTGGGTGAAAACGAAACCGCAGCCTATATTAATTCTGGTGTATGGGCTGGAAGAGCTATTAAAGAAGCAAAAATGTTTGGAAACGTAAATGTACTAGCTTCTAGTGAAGACAAAAATTTCTCATATTTACCTAAAGATTATACGATTCCTTCAGATGCAAAATATTTTCATTGCACAAGCAACAACACCATTTATGGAACCGAAATGTTTGATTTCCCTGAAACCAATGGTGTGCCTTTGGTTTGTGATATGAGCTCAGATATTTTTAGCCGCCCATTTGATGCAACTAAATTTGACATGATATATGCAGGTGCGCAAAAAAATATGGGACCAGCTGGAACAACCTTAATAATTATTAAAAAATCTTTCTTAGAAAAACGTACTTCAAGAAAGATTCCTACTATGCTTGATTATAAAATACATATTGATAATGGAAGTATGTACAACACACCAAGTGTATTTGCGATATTTGTTTGTATGCACACATTGCGTTGGATAAAAGGTATGGGCCTTGAAGCCATGGAAGTGCGTAATAAAGAAAAAGCAGATTTATTATATGCTGAAATTGACAGAAATTCATTGTTCGTTGGAACAGTAGCTCAGGAAGACAGAAGTAGAATGAATGTGAACTTTGTGCTAAATGACAAATCGATGGAAGATGAGTTTTTGAAACTTTGTAAAGCGCGTAATCTAAGTGGTTTAAAAGGTCATCGTTCAGTAGGTGGATTAAGAGCAAGTTTATACAATGCTTTGGAATTAGAGAGTGTGCAAGCTTTGGTTGATACCATGAAAGAATTTGAAGAAAGTAAAAAATAATTTTAAATGATAAATTATAAATATTGAATTAATAATTGTTAAACCAATTAAGCCTTCAACTTTGTAATTTTTTAATAAAAAAGAAATGACAAAAATATTAGCAAATGATGGCATTGATGCCAATGGAAAATCAATTTTAGAAGCAGCAGGATTTGAGGTAGTAACGCAAAAAGTGGCACAAGAAAATTTGGCTACAGAACTGAAAAACTATGATGCCATATTGGTTCGCAGCGCAACTAAAGTGCGCAAGGATTTGATTGATGCTTGCCCTAATTTAAAACTGATTGGTAGAGGGGGTGTTGGTATGGATAACATTGATGTGGAGTATGCCAAACATAAAGGTATTAAAGTGGTAAACACACCTGCCTCTTCGAGCATTTCGGTGGCAGAATTGGTATTCACTCATATTTTTACGGGAGCTCGTTTTATTCAAATTACAAACCGAGTTATGCCAGAAAAAGGCAATACTGAATTTGGGAATTTGAAAAAAATCGCATCTGAAGGTATCGAGTTAAAAGGCAAAACCATGGGTATCTATGGCTTTGGAAGAATAGGTCAAGAAGTAGCCAAAATAGCAGTTGGATTAGGTATGAAGGTGCTTGCCTTCGATCCCTTTGTTAGCAATATTGACTTGAGTCTTGACTTACCGGCATTGGGACAGAACTCTCGTATTAAAGTAACGATTAATACAGTAAGCGAAGAATCGGTTGTATTACATAGCGACTTCATCACATTTCATGTGCCATTCAACGAAGGAGACAAAGCCATTGTGTATGCTCCTAAAATGGCTAAGATGAAGCGTGGTGTTGGTTTAATAAACTGCTCAAGAGGTGGAGTAATAAGTGAATCAGATTTGTTAGCGGCACTTAACTCAGGTCAAGTTGCCTTTGCAGGTCTTGATGTATTTGAAAAAGAACCACCGATTAACATGGATATATTAGCTCATCCACATGTGTCGCTCAGCCCGCATATAGGTGGAAGTACCAAAGAAGCACAAAACAGAATAGGTCTAGAAATGGCCGAAAAAGTAATAGAGTTTTTTAAAAAATAAACGAAGAAGCGCAAACCCAAAAAGTTTGCGTTTTTTATGAATTATTGCATAGCTTTGATAGCATTTAAATACAAAATCATGGAAAATAATAGAAGAAATTTTTTAAGAATATCGGCCTTATTGGGACTAGGATCATTTGCTAGCTCAGGTATAGCTAAGAATTTCATGGAAGATGAATTATCAGCACCTGTTCAAGCTGTGCCGGGTGTTTATGAATTACCAAAACTAGATTACGCTTACGATGCTTTAGAGCCATTCATAGATGCCAAGACAATGGAAATCCACTACAGCAAGCATCATCAAACTTATGTAAATAAGCTAAACGAAGCATTGGAAAAAGAGCCTAGTTTAAAGAAAATGCAACTTGACCCAATGCTAAAGTCAATTAAATCTTTACCAGAAAGCGTGCGAACAGCTATTCGTAACCATGGTTGTGGACATTGGAATCACAGCTTTTTTTGGAAGAACTTAAAAAAGGGCACAAATCCATCAGCAAGAATGATGGGTGTTATCCAAAACTCATATGGAAGCTTAGATAATTTTAAAGCTGAGTTTGAAAAAGCAGGAACGGGTTTATTTGGCTCAGGGTGGGTATGGGTAATTAATAATTTTGGTACAATAACTATAACTACTACACCAAATCAAGACAACCCATTAATGGATATTGCCGAAAAGCAAGGAAAACCGGTTATTGCTTTAGATGTGTGGGAACACGCATATTACCTAAAACACCAAAACAAAAGAGCTGATTATGTGAAGAATTTTTGGAGTGTTCTTAACTGGGAACAAGCTGAAAAAAATATGTTTGGAGGATAATCAAATCAACTTAGAATGAATATTAACGATACAGCAAAAGCTATACACAGCATTAATGTAGAAAAAGGATTTTGGGAAAACCCAAGAAATAAAGGTGAATTGCTCATGTTGGTGGTTAGTGAATTAGCTGAAGCACTTGAAGCAGATCGTAAAAATCGTTATTCAATAAACAACCCTAAAGATATAACGGCATTGGCAAGTGATGTAGACTTTAACAATGCTTTTAGCAAATTAGTTAAAGACACTTTTGAAGATGAAATTGCTGATGCTGTAATTCGCTTATTTGATATGTCGGCTGGTTTGGGCATTGACCTTGAAAGTCATATTATGGCTAAGCTTAGGTATAATGCCAATAGACCCAAAATGCATGGTAAAAAATATTGATGTAAATCACACTCTTGTTTAAGTAATTTTAAATCCATCAAATAAATTACTTCTTACTTTAATTTCTCCTGTAACAAATTTATTGAAGTTACTTAAATCGGCTTGTTTGTAGTTATTTAATGGTTGAAGTGTTTCTTCGTCAAAAATGCCAGCAGCTTCAATCAATGCCTGAGCCACATTGTATTGAGGCAACATTTTACCATCATCTATTTTGATGCAAACTCCCATTTGCTCCTGCAATAGACTCATGCAAAAAACACCCTCTGCTCCTGTTTTACCAATAATTCTAGAACCACATATTTTCATCATGTCACTGCAATAGCGCTTACTTCCAGCCACCATAAATGGATAGGTTGACATTGCTTGAACGATTGTATCACATGCAAATCGCCTTTCAGTTGAATAAGAATCAGTATTAACTATGTTTTTAAAAGCCAAGGCTTGGTTATAAACAGGTATTGAATATACCGGTGCCGAACATCCATCCAATGCTGTCACCATCTGGGTTTGTGGGTATTCATAAACCTCCTCAACATATTGCAAAATAAGGGTTTGAATGGGATGATTAGGATTCAAATAATCATCAATCTCAGCGTCCAATAACTTACACAAAGCCAACATTCCTGCATGTTTACCACTGCAATTGTTATGTATATGATGAGGCTTTTCACTTTTTCGGATAAGTTCATCTGCATCTATCTTTGAGGTAGGATATTGAGGACCACAATTCAAATTTTCTTTGTCTAAACCAATCTTTTGCAAAATGGAGTTAACTACCCTTAAATGCTCAGGCTCAGCATTATGAGAACCGCACATAACAGCTATCTCCTCTAGTGTAAAGTCAAACTTTTCCATACCACCGAGCTCCAACAGAGGCATAACCTGTATAAGTTTCATGGCACTTCTAGGGTAGCAAATTTGTTGAATATCTCCTTCGGAATAAATGATGTTTCCATTTCTATCCACTATGCATACAACACCTCTGTGAAAACTCTCAAGCACTTTGTTACGATATACTTCTACTAATATAGGGTTCATAGGATTGATTATAAATCATGGCAAATAAAAGAAGTTTCTGATAAATTCGTTCCAATAAAATATGTTCAAGTTTAGCTATCAACCAACAACAACCCATTAACAACTATGTAATTGCATATTTTTTGATTAAAATTGCAGCTATATGCCTGTGCAAAGCCCTGTATTATTTCTGATATTCAATCGTCCTGATAAAACTAAACAGGTGTTTGAAGCTATTAGGCAGGCGCAACCAGCACAACTGTTTGTGGCTGCTGATGGGCCTAGAAAAGACAGACAAGAGGAGCAAGAACTTTGCAAACAAACCCGTGAAATTATAAATGCAATTGACTGGAAATGTGAGTTAAAAACACTTTATCGTTCAGAGAATTTAGGTTGTAAAATAGCAGTTAGCAGTGCTATCAACTGGTTTTTTGATAATGTAGAAGAGGGAATCATTTTGGAAGATGATTGTCTTCCAAACCAGAGTTTCTTTCATTTTTGCGATACTTTATTAAATCACTATCGTGATGATGAGAGAATTATGCATATCGGAGGTAGCAATTTTCAAGATGGACAAATAAGGGGTGATGGGTCTTACTATTTTTCTATGTATAACCACATTTGGGGCTGGGCAACTTGGAAAAGAGCCTGGAAATATTATGATATAGAAATGTTGAGTTATAATAATTTTGTTGAAAGCAACAAGATTGATAGCTTATTTAACATTTCTAGAGAGAAAAAATATTGGAAAGAAATTATTAAAAAGGTAAAGGAAAACCAAATTAATACTTGGGACTATCAATGGACTTATAGTATTTGGACAAATGGGGGTTTAAGCATTCTGCCGAACCAAAATTTAATAAAAAATATTGGATTCGATAGTCAAGGAACTCATACCAATAATAATGGAAATATTTTCAGTAAAATGAAATCAACTGAAATAAATGGATCACTGGTACATCCTCAAATTATGATCAAAGATAATGAAGCAGACACATTTGCTTTTAATCTTTACTTTTATCCAAAATTACTTAATCTAGTTATCAACAAATTAATAAAATAGAATTTGAAATCCCTATTAAACAAAATAAAAAATGTAAAGAACTTGGTTCAATTTTACCGTGAGGAGCTAGATAAATCTAAAATCCTTGCTGCCAAATCTTTGATTAATAATTTCAAACATACGGATAGAGACTTTAATTTTTCAGACATAGAATTCTCTGTATTCTCCCAATGGGGTGATGATGGAATTATTCAATATCTTATTCATAAATTGAATATTTCAAATAAAACTTTTATTGAATTTGGCGTAGGAAACTATTTAGAAGCAAATACCCGATTCTTGCTAATCAATAATAATTGGAAAGGTTTGATTTTTGATGGCTCTGAGAAAAACATAAACTTTGTTAAGAACGACTCTATATATTGGAAGTATAATTTGACTGCGAAACATTTATTTATAACAAAAGAAAATATTAACCATGAAATAAAGAACTGTGGATTCGAAGGTGAGATTGGCATATTGCATATTGATATTGACGGTAATGACTTTTGGATATGGGATGAAATTAACGTAGTAAATCCAGAAATTGTTATTATGGAATATAATAGTGTTTTCGGCAACAACGCTGCTATAACCGTACCTTATGACAAAAACTTCTATGTTACAAATGCCCATTACAGCAATTTATTTTTTGGGGCATCTTTAAAAGCTATGTGCTTTTTAGCAGAAAAGAAAAACTATAGTTTTGTTGGCAGTAATACGAATGGAAATAACGCATATTTTGTTAGAAATGACAAATTAAAATCTATCCAAAAAATTACTGCTGATGAAGGTTATTACGAAATAAATGCAAGACAAAACAGAAACGAAAATGGGGAGCTAACTTTTAAATCAGACCATGAAATGATTAAAGCTTGCAAAGACTTGAATGTAATTAATGTAGAGACAAATGAGTTAGTTCCACTTAAAAATTATTTATAGTAAAATGTATCAATTTATTTTCAACCAATTAATTTCAAATATTCCTTTAAAGAGCTATAAATTCAAATTTTATATGGTCTTAAGAAATTTAGTTGGGAAGTTTTTTAACCCTAAAATTTCATACAAATTAGGTGCATATGACATTATAATTCCAATAACTCACGACCTACCAATAAATATTAAAATCTATCCAGAATACAATCAAAACCTAGGCAAAATTGCTAAAGCTATTGAAGAAAAGTATCCATCAAATTCAATAATTGACGTAGGCGCAAACATTGGCGATTCAGTCGCAATAATTCATAAATATGTTAAGTCTCCTATTCTATGTATTGAAGGAAATGATTTGTATTTACCTTTATTGAGAGCAAACACATCTTCATTAACAAATGTATGTATTGAAGATTCGTTTGTTGGTGATGAGGAAGTTGTTGTAAGCACGCACAGTAGCCTTGGCACGGCATTCATAGAGAAATCTTCTGGAGATGGAATAAAGGTAAAGAAAATTAGCACAATACTAGATAAACACCCAACTTTCAAGAATTCAAAATTATTCAAAACTGATACGGACGGATTTGATAATAAAATTTTAAAAGGAGCTAAAGCCTATTTCAATGAAATCAAACCTATCATTTTCTTTGAATATGACCCTTATTTCCTATCAAAGCAAAATGAAATCGGATATGATATATTTGGATACCTAAATAATCTAGGATATTCAGACTTAATGTTGTTTGAAAATACAGGCAGGTACATTTTTACTATAAATACAGAACTAGAAAGAGAATTGGTCGAATTGCATAACTATTTTAATCAAAATGGTGAAAAATATATGGATATATGTGCAATTCATGAAAATGATAAAGATATTATTCAAAAAATAATTAAACTTTTATAATTTTGATTATTAAACATTTCCTATTATGAAAAACCGTTTGCCAATATTCATCATTTTTATTTGGCTACTAGTAAGTAATAGCTATTCTCAATTTTGTCCATATGCTAGCTTAACAAGTAAACCAAATTTGGTTGTTAATGGAGATTTTGAATTAGACAATACTGGCTTTACATCACAATATACTTACATTCCTAGCACAACTTTGTTATATGAAGAGAAATATACTTTTACAACAAATGCCAATTTAGTTCATTTTGCGTGGACGGGACCATCAAGAAGTGGTACAGGAAAATTTATGGCAATAAATGGTGCAGGCATACCTTTATTTTTTTGGAATGAAACAATCACTGTAAAACCAAATACGAATTATCGATTTTCTACTTGGTTAAAAAATCTTGCCATAAAACCTCAATATCAAGGTTTAGCGCCTGCGCAAATTGAGCTCTGGATAAACAATCAAAAAGTATTTAATACAATTACTCTTGTTGATTACCCAGATGTTTGGAAACTATTAGATACAATTTGGAATTCTGGTTCAAATACAACAGCTCTACTAGGAATAAAAACCGTTTCTACAAATGGTAATGGTTGTGATTTTGGTATGGATGATGTTGAGTTCAAAGAATGTTCTTGCACCTCAACATCATTATCGGCCACAAACTCAACCACCATATGCTTAGGAGACACAATACAGCTTAACGCTACTCCAGGTTTAAGCGGTGGAACATACCTTTGGATTCCAGGATTTACGTTAAATGATTCTACCTCAAAATCCCCCAAAGGGAGGCCATTAATAAATACAACTTATACTGTTACCTATACATTAGCAGGATGTTCAACAACTACAAGTGTTCCTGTTAACGTTACCCAAGTGTCCTCCAATGCAGGCTTAGATAAAAATATATGCTTAGGTGATAGTGTTCAGTTAAATGGTTCAGCAATTGGTGCTTTTAAATGGAAACCCACTACTTATATGAGCGATTCGAATCTTATCAGTCCATATGTGAAGCCACCCAGCAGCATTAGCTATATTTTAACATCTAGTCAAGGAGCCTGTTCACGTGTTGATACTGTTAAGGTAAACGTTTCGAATGCTTCTGCTTATGCTGGTTTAGATAAACATATTTGCTTGGGAGATAGTATACAATTAGACGGGGTGGCAACAGGCAGTTTTACTTGGCAGCCCACCACTGCTATGAGCAATCCAACCCAAATAAAACCCTATGTGAAACCCGTAAGTGATACCAAATATATTTTAAAAGCTAGTTTTGGTTCATGTGTTCAAAGAGATACCGTTGATGTGCTTGTCTCTCAAGTTTTGGCCAATGCGGGCAAGAATCTAACCGTTTGTTTAGGTGATAGTGTGCAATTGCAAGGCACGGCATTGGGTAATGTTACTTGGCAGCCAAGCACCTTTTTAAATAACCCAAGTTTAACCCAACCTTATAGCAAACCCAAAACAAATATTGATTATATATTGACGGCTACAAATGGCACATGCGTGCAAAAAGATACGGTAAGCGTAAGTCTGTTTACCAATGCCTCGGCCAATGCAGGTGCAGATCAACGTATCTGTTTAGGGTCAGGAGTATTCCTGAATGCAGCTACAGCAAATACTTATGAGTGGACACCGCCCTATTTTATTACCAATAGCAATTCTCAAAACCCATTTGTAAATCCATTAGTAGATACTACCTATTATTTAAAAATTAGTATGGGCTCTTGTTTTGGATTTGATACTGTAAAAGTAAAAGTAGTGCCTATACCAAGCGTAAAAGCAAGTGATGACACAAAAGTTTGCTTGGGAGACTCGGTGCAGCTAAATGCCCAAGTTAGCAGCCCTGCTAAATGGGTTTGGAGATCACAAGTTCAATTATCAGATAGCAATATTCTAAATCCAAAAGCTAAAATCACGCAGAGTTCTATTTTTATAATCATAGCTAGTGATACCTCAAAACTGTGCTATGCTTCTGATACAATGATTGTAGACCCATATCCAGTGGTAAAAGCAATTTATTCTGCAGATACATATAGTGGCGAAGGTCAATTAAAACCTGTTTTTGATAATACCAGTCAGAATGCCACAAAATACACTTGGTTGTTTGGAGATAGTTTGAACAGCAATTCAAAAGACAAGAATCCAGATTTTACATTTATAAGACCAGGCGTTTATAAAGTAAAGCTAATTGCACAAAACGATTATGGCTGTAAAGATTCAATAACGAAAGAATTTACCGTATTGCCTGCGGGTAAATTATACATACCAAATGCTTTCACCCCAAATGGAGATATGTTTAATGAGGTGTTTAAGTTTGTATATCCTGAATCAGCTTACAAAAAGGTGGAGATGACGATTTACAATCGCTGGGGTGGCTTTATTTACGAAACATCTATGCCAGGCGGCAAATGGTGGGATGGAACATTTGAAGGAACTCCATGCTCGGTGGATGTATATTTCTATGTAGCTAAGGCCATTAAAATTAATGGTGAAGTAAATGATTATCATGGTACGATAACTTTGCTGAGATAATTATTTTTCATTATCAATAACTACAGAAAAATTGCGTTCATTGCAGAGGGCACAATGAAATTACTTTATTAATCCTTGTTCTATTTCTCAATTATATTTACTGATAAAGCATAGCTTTTCAGACAAATAGCGATAAAACCAATAATTAGCTTATCTTTGCAGCTTAATTTATAAATTCTTTGAATAACTTTGAACAATTAGGTGTTCAGCAGTCCATCTTACAAGCAATTGGAGAACTGGGTTTTGAAACCCCAACACCTATACAGGAACAGTCGATACCTGTATTTTTAGAAAACGGACGCGACATTTTAGGATTAGCCCAGACGGGTACAGGAAAAACAGCCGCATTTGGCCTGCCTATTTTGCAATTAATCGATTTCAGCAATAAGCAAACGCAAGCTTTGGTTATCTGCCCAACACGCGAATTATGTATACAAATTACACGCGATTTAAAGGCTTACAGTAAATACATTAACAATGTGAACATTGTTTCGGTGTATGGTGGAGCAAGTATTACAGGTCAAATAAGTGACATAAGGAGAGGTGCGCAAATTATTGTGGCCACCCCAGGTCGTTTAATGGATTTGATGAACCGCAATGCGGTAAACATTAAAACCATTGGTTATGTAGTGCTTGATGAAGCAGATGAAATGCTTAATATGGGCTTTGAAGAGGATGTTGAGTTTATCTTAGCAGAAACCCCAGCAGAAAAACGTGTTTGTTTGTTTAGTGCTACTATGCCTAAGCAAATTCGTAACATCGCTAACCGCTACATGAGCAATCCTTTCGAGATTTCGGTAGGAAAAGCTAATTCTGGTAACATCAACATTACCCATCAGTATTCAATCGTTCATGCGCGTGATAAATACGCAGCATTGAAACGTTATGTTGACTACAATAGCGATAATTTGTATTGTATCATTTTTTGTACTACCAAAAATGAAACGCAAGACATTAGTGATAAACTGATTAAAGACGGCTACAATGCAGATTGTTTGCATGGAGATTTAAGTCAAGCACAGAGAGAAAAGGTAATGAACCGTTTCCGTCATCATGCCATTAAAATTCTTTTGGCAACTGACGTAGCAGCTCGTGGTATCGATGTGAGTGCATTAACCCACGTAATTCATTTCCATTTACCAGATGATATCGAGAATTATACACACCGAAGCGGGCGTACAGGCCGTGCGGGCAAAACGGGTGTTTCATATACCTTACTTCACATGCGTGAAGGTGGCAGACTGAAAGACATCGAAAGAATGGCAAGTGTCAAATTTGAAAAAATATTGATACCAAGTGCTGAAGAAGTGCGCGACAAAAAATTAATGGCATTTACAGATACCATCTTAAATACTGAAATCGAAGAGAACATCTTTGACGAAAAAGTAATGGCAAGCCTTGAAACATTGATGCAATTTGAAAAAACAGAATTGTTACAAAAGTTTCTTTCCCTGGAGTTAAGACGCTTTAGCGTTGACTTTACAAATGCTCCTGACTTAAATATTAACGAAAGATCAACACGCGAAGGTGCAAGTGCATCAACATTTGGTGGAGGCGTTCGTTTGTTTGTTAGCGTTGGTAAAAAAGACGGTTTTGATATCAGAAACTTCAAAGACTATGTAGCTGAAAAAGCTGCTATTAGTTGGAAAAAAATCAGGGTTGATGTAAGTGGCGTTTATAGCTTTATTGATGCACAACAAGAAGATGTTGAAGCAATCATGAGTGGTTTGAATGGCCAAATGCACAATGGACGTGTGGTAAGAGTTGAAGTAAGTGGCGACAAGCAAGGTGGATCAGGGAATGGAAGAGGAGGCTCTAGAGGCGGTTCTCGTGGCGGAAGTGGATACGGTGGTGGTGAGAGAAGACGCAGTAGCGGTGGTGAAGGTGGAGGAGAAAGAAGACGCTCATCTGGTGGTGGATTCAGCAGCGGAGGTGGAAGCTACGGTGGCGGTGGAGAAAGAAGACGCAGTAGCGGTGGAGAAGGTGGCGAAAGACGCAGAAGAAGCAGTTACTAATCAAAATACATAAAACAGAAAAGCTCGCCAATTGGCGAGCTTTTCTGTTTTATGGAATAATCAACACTTTTTTATTAATTGATTTTAACTTATCACTTAAAATAATACCTTGCATTTACGTTTTACTTTAATAACAGAAATAATATGAAAAGAATCTTTACACTCACATTTTCATTATTGATATTGTTTTGTAATTCTACAATGGCTCAAAATGCCATACAAGCAGGTAACAGACAATATCCAATACCTAACAGGAATCACACTAAAAGTTCTCCAATTTTCACAGGATTGAACAAAACTAGCACTTGCTCGGCTGATACCATTGAATATACTATCTACAAAGCAACTGCACTAAATACCATCAACATAAATTCAACCACAAGCGCTGGAACGGGATACCAGTGGTTTCCTGCACCACAAGCCATTACAGTTAGTGGATTCAACTTTTTTGCTTTCCTAAGCAGTTTGGCTGGTATCCAAAGCCAATCTGTAACACTTAGTATTTACAATGCAGGTATTGATTCAATGCCAAGTGGTGCTGCTCTTAGAAGTGTTACCATGAATATTGACACTGTTTTGGGTAATGGAAGTTTAGGAGCCATACTCAAAAGAGCTATTTTCACTACGCCTGCCACCATCACTAATCCAAATGGTTATGTATTAGCAATTGAAAATACAAGTGGTAATCAACTAAATGTAGTTACTAATAGTTGGAATAATTTGGATGGCGGAAGTGAATGGTGTGCATCTGTCAAATTATTTGGAACAAATACAAGATCATATAATATAAATATTGGCGGCACTCCTTATGATGCCGACTTTTTAATGTTTCCAATCGTTACATATTCACTTACAGCAGATTTTACTCACACACCAGCTTGTTTTACACCAGGTAACCCAGTTACTTTCACCAATACATCATCAGCAATTAATAATAGCAGATTTTATAATCTAAGAAAACTTTTTGGAAATTATCCTCTTACTTACACATGGGACTTTGGTAATAGCACTGGAGGAAATGCGGTGGATACGAATGTAATTTATGCTTCAGGTGGAACTTATAACGTAAAATTAACCGACTCCATAGAAGGTTATTATAGATATTGCACAGATAATAAATCTTTAGGCATCAGCTCCTCTGCGCCTGCGCCAAATGCTGGAGGAGGAGGAAGCTACTGTATAGGTTCAACATTGAGTTTGACTTGTGCCACTGTGACTGGATCTACTTACTATTGGACTGGGCCTAATGGCTATACATCCACCGCTCAAAATCCTACAAGAACAAACTTTAGTAGTTTAATGGCCGGACAATATGATGTTATGACCATTAATGGAACTTGTTCATCGGCTGTCGCAAGTGTAATTGTTGCAGCCGTTTTACCACCAATCGCTACAAGCAATACACCCGTTTGTTTTGGTCAAACATTAAACCTAACAGCGTCATTAGTGCCAGGTGGCACCTATGCATGGACTGGTCCAAATGGATTTACGTCAAGTGCGCAAAGTCCTAATCGAACAAATTTGACTGCGGCTGATACCGGATTATACATCTTAAATGTTTCCTTGCCTGGATGTTCTTTCAACCCAGTCACAACTAGAGTTGCTGGATTGGCTATACCTGCAACACCAACCGTTGGCAATGCTCAAAGTTTATGTGAAGGTGAAGGTCTATCATTAAGCGCTCAAGGAACCTATGTAAATCCTACATTCAATTGGAATGGGCCAAACAACTATTCTTCTAATATACAAAATCCAAGCATTAGTGCTACAACACTTAGCAATTCTGGCACATATAATGTTACTGTTACGGTGAATGGATGTACATCATCTAGCGCAAGCACCAATGTTACAATCAATCCTAAACCAAGTGCACCAACAGTAGGAAGCAATGGTGCTTTGTGTGCTGGTCAAACTTTAAGTTTATCTGCAAGTGCTATAGCCAACGCAACTTATAATTGGTCTGGCCCAAATAATTTTACTTCAACACAACAAAATCCAAGCAGAATCAGCATGACAACTGCTGACGCAGGTTTGTATTCAGTAATCGCAACTGTAAATGGTTGTAGCTCTGTATCCGCTAGCATTACAATCAGTGTAAGTGCATCTGCACCTTCACCAACAGCATCAAGTAATTCACCTGTATGTGCAGGACAATCATTAACCTTATTTGCTTCAAATGTAGCAGGAGCCAATTATTCATGGACTGGACCAAACGGCTTTACTTCTAATGCACAAAATCCAGTAATTACCAATGTAACTTCAGCTGGTGCTGGTGCATATAGCGTTACTGCAGCTACTGCCACTTGCGGAACTTCTCCAGCTTCTACCGTAAATGTTACAATTAATGCTTTAACAATTACACCTATTGCATCAAATGCAGGCCCTGCATGCGAAGGCTCATCAACTAGTTTAAGCATTACTACCATCAATGGAGCAACCTATGGATGGGTTGGGCCAAATGCCTACGTTTCGGCTAGTCAAAATCCTAATTTGAACAATGTAACCAAAGCAATGGCTGGAACTTATACTGTAACCATCAGCACTTCACAATGCGGTGCGGTTGGTTCATATTCTACAATATTAGCAGTAAAACAAAAACCTGTTGTTACCTCGGTATTTAATAACTCCCCACTATGTGCAGGCGATACTTTATAAGTTTCTGTTAACGGAACAAATACTAGCAGCAGTGCCACCTTTGCATGGACAGGACCAAATAGCTACGCATCAAGTGGAAAATCAATTGTAATAAATAATGTTAGTTCAGCTAATGATGGTACCTATTCGGTTACTGCGACAGATTCAGGTTGTACATCTGCCTCTTTCAGCACTGGTTTTATTGTTAAACCAAAACCAACAGCACCTGTAAGTTCAAACAGTTCACCGCAATGCGAAGGTACTAAACTTGATTTAACTGCATCATTAATTAGTAATGCTACTTATGTATGGTCAGGACCAAATAATTTCACTAGCACACAGCGCAACCCGAGCATCAATGCCATAGCTAAAGCTGGCGAAGGTACCTACAAAGTATACTGTGTGGTGAATGGATGTAAATCGGTTGAAGAGGCTACCAATGTAGTCATTAATATAAAACCGGCATCACCTGTTATTTCTAACAACAGCCCTTACTGCGAGCGTAGCAACGTGAGCCTAACAGTGCCTGCGGTTTCGGGTGCTACTTATAGCTGGACAGGACCAGTCAACTTTACTTCAACCAATCAAAACGTTTCATTGATTTCGGCTATTCCAGTTCAATCAGGAACCTACAGCTGTGTAATGACTGTGGCAGGCTGTGTAAGCGATGCAGGTACTACTGAATTGTTAGTTACTCCATTGCCAACTGCTCCTACCCTATCAAGTTTCCCTGTTAACAAATTATGTGCTGGAGATAGCTTGCAACTATTCGCTTCTTTTACTGATTTAGCAACATACAGTTGGACTGGCCCAGCAGGATTCGTTTCGGCATTGCGCAATCCAACCATCAAAAATACCAACCAAGCTTATTCAGGAACGTATTCTGTAGCCATAACCAAAGGTGCCTGTACTTCGCAACCAGCTAATATTACCATCACCGTGAACCCAACTCCAAATACAGGCAATATCTCAGGATTGGCTAATGTATTTAAATTAGATACGGTTTCATACATGGTGAATGGATTACAAGGATCGTCATTCGATTGGAATGTAACGGGTGCTAATATAACGTTGGGTGCGGGTTCAAACAAAGTACAAGTAAAATGGTTGACTGTGGGCACTGAAACCATTAAAGTAAAAGAAACATCTGACCAAGGTTGTTTGGGTGTTGAAAAATCATTTGCAGTAAACGTAGTACCTACAACAAGTGTGAATGAATTGCATGCCAATGCTGATGTGGTAGTATATCCAAACCCAATGAATGAATCCTTAACTGTGAGTATGTTGAGCAATCACAAATTGCAATCAGCCACTATTTATGATTTAATTGGAAATGAAATCATCACTAGCAATAAATCAGATATAGATGTAAGTCATTTGCAAAATGGTGTTTACGTTATCAGAATAAAAGATAATAATGGAAATACTTATAGCCAAAAAGTAATTAAAAACTAAGGCTAAAAATATTCTTAGACAAAGGCTGCTTCTTCAGAGGCAGCCTTTTTTTTAGATTAATTTTCAGGGAAAAGATAATTGAGATTTTAATGAATCGTTCAGAAATGCTTCAAAAAAATGTCGAAAATTTCTTCCCGAACTTCTTTATATATTCTGATGCATGCAAAACAATTAGTTGCTAAACTCATGACCCATTTTGTCTCTTTTGGTTTCAAGGTATTTTTTGTTGTGCGGATTCGACTTTACTTCCAAAGCCACATTTTCAACTATCTCGAGTCCATATCCAATTAAGCCCGCACGTTTGGTAGGATTATTGGTCATCAATCGCATTTTGGTTATGCCAATATCTCTCAATATTTGTGCACCTACACCATAGTCGCGTTCATCCATTTTAAAGCCCAATTTAATATTGGCTTCAACAGTATCAAAACCTTGCTCTTGCAGCTTATAAGCTTTTAATTTATTGACAAGCCCAATGCCTCTGCCTTCTTGGTTTATGTACAATACCACACCTTTACCTTCTTTCTCAATCATCTCCATAGCCTTTTTCAATTGATCGCCACAATCGCAACGCATACTATGGAAAATATCACCTGTAACACAACTGCTGTGCACGCGCACTAATACGGGCTCTGATTCTTTCCACTCCCCTTTTTGTAATACCACATGCTCCTCGCCTGTATCTATTTGTCGGTAGGCCGAAAGAACAAAGTGTCCATATTCAGTTGGCATATCCACCGAAATCACACGTTGGATTAAACTTTCTTTTTGCAACCTGTATGAAATCAAATCCTTGATGGTTATTAATTTCATGTTATGCTTTTCGGCCACCTCCATCAATTGTGGCAAACGAGCCATTGAACCATCTTCATTCAAAATTTCCACAATACATCCTGCAGGTTCAAAACCTGCCAAACGAGCTAAATCAATAGCAGCTTCTGTATGTCCAGCCCTGCGAAGCACACCTTCTGGCTTGGCTTTTAATGGAAATATATGTCCTGGCTTGCCTAATTCTTCTGGCTTTGTAGCAGGATCAATTAAAGCTTGTAGGGTTTTAGCCCTGTCTTGTGCAGAGATTCCCGTAGTACAGCCCTTACCTAATAAGTCAACAGAAACAGTGAAAGGTGTTTCGTGTAAGGTGGTATTATCATTCACCATCAACTCCAATTTCAATTCTTCACAACGACTTTCAATCAGTGGCGCACATATCAGTCCCCTACCCTCTTTAGCCATAAAATTGATGATTTCTGGAGTAACATTACGCGCGGCAGTTACAAAATCACCTTCGTTTTCACGGTCTTCATCATCAACCACTATCACCATTTTACCATTTTTTATGTCTTCAATGGCTTCTTCAATTGTATTAAATTTCATTCTTTGGTATATTTTTGATTTGGAATCGGGCTCGAAATTAGGATTTAGCGAGCATTAAACATGATGATAAAAGTCTAATGTTTGCTTTGTAATAAGTTTGTTATTGTATAAATGTTTGGCCAAGTCACGAGCATTACTGCCCAATTCAATTATTTTTTGCGGATTGTTTATAAGCAGACTTAAGGCCATGATAAAAGAATCTGCATCATTAACAATCATGAGCTCTTTATTGTTTTCTACCTCTATGCCTTGCACACCAAGGGGTGTGGTTACAATACATTTTGATAGAGCCATTCCCTCTAAAATTTTGACACGGATGCCACTTCCTGAAAACAAAGGAACTATTTGTATGGACTTGGATTGCATAAAGGCAATGGCATCTTCTACCTCGCCTAATACAATAATATTGCCTCCATGGTATTTCTTAAAATAGTCGGGCATGTTACGGCCTGCTATATAAAATTTAAGTTGGGGAAATTGAAGCGTAAGTTTTTGCCACACATTTTCGATAAACCACACAACCGCCTCTTGGTTAGGCATCCAATCCATGCTGCCAATATGAAACAAACTTGGCATTTCAAGATGGCTATGATCTGGCTTCAAACGTTGCATATCAATTCCCACGGGAGCAATATGAACAGGTTTATAACAGCCCAAAGCGTTAAACACATTCGCATCTTGTTGGGTAACACAAGTCAATCCATCAAATTTATTAAGCTGTGCTACTTCAAAGCTTTTCAATCTCCTTGAAAGTACTTCTAGGTACCATTTCTTTATAGGATTCTTTTCAATATCGGCAAGGCTTTGCCATATTTCATACTCTACATTGTATTGACGTAGAACGCACTTTGCGTGACTATATTTTCTGACCACATCAAGGTAAGGTGCAACAAAAACACTTTCAAAAACAATCACATCAAACTCCTTCTCTCTGCACAATTTCTCCAAAAGCCTTTCGAAATCTTGGCTAATAAACCTAACCACATGATAGGATTCTTTTGAAAAAAGTAAGTTTTTGAGGGCATCTACTGGATTAATTCTATTATCAATATAGGATAAATGAATGTCTGCTAATTCTCTTACTTCTATTGGCAATTTATCGAGCTCTACAAAGTGTTTCGAAGTATTTAAAACTGCCAAAGTCAAATCAACACCGGCATCATGGTAGCCTTTGGTAAAATTATAATAACCCAATGCACCACCATCTTTCAATGGCCAAGGAAAACGATTGATGATTTGCAGAATTTTCATTCTTCAGACTAAGCGTGTTTGATTCTAAAAATACGTTTAAACAAATTAACCCATGCCGATTTATCAAGCAATTGCGAGTCGTTTGAGGCTTGAAAGGTAAGAAATAATCCGAGTGGTAAAAGAACCGCAATAGGCATCCACATGCCATCCAAAGGAGTCCAAGCAAGGGTTTTGGCCGCTTTCTCACCCGTTAATGACACAATATGAAAGCCTAAATAAAGTAATACTGAAATAACAATAGGCAATCCAAAACCTCCTTTACGAATGATAGAGCCCAAAGGTGCTCCGATAAAAAACATGACAAAACAAGCCACTGCCAAGGTAAGTTTTCTGTGCCATTCAATTTTATGTCTTGCCCTCAATTTGGT
The DNA here is from genome assembly GCA_945870425.1 of Chitinophaga pinensis. GTDB lineage: Bacteria > Bacteroidota > Bacteroidia > UKL13-3 > UKL13-3 > RGVD01. The sequence goes on from CAMBSD010000009.1 coordinate 88,634, forward strand.
TAAATCATCAAACTCAGAAATTGAATAGTCTAGCATATTTTTTACTGCGCGTGCATTGTTTGCCGCATTTATGATGGCTACACTTTTGTCTACATCCGTAAAATGTGACATCACATTAGAGTCAGCCAAGGCAATATGATGGGTTTTGTAATTTCTTAAATAATTTGAATCATTTTCGCTTGGTAGCCACTGACAATAGGGCTGCGCCAAAGTCTTTAAATAAAGTGATTTCATGATGGCAACACTGTCCAATGAATCACTGTTATGTCCTAATTGCACGATATTAAGCATCTCGAAATGATGCTTAAATAAACTTTCATCTGTTCGGTTAAACTTAAAATTGTTTAAGTCAAAAGCAATTTGTTCTTGAGAAAAACTTGCCTTTGTATGCGGATAGGAATTAAAATAGCCTTGCTGTTTTTCCATTTCCTCGTATCGAGCACCATCATACAATTTGAAAAACAAAAAACGCTTGTCCTCACTCATGCCCATGGTGCCGCGTTTGGCTGTAATGATAACTGGGTAGGTATTATTCTCACGTTGATCATAAATCATGATGTCATACATCTCCTGCGTAGTCTTGTCCTTCTTGCCCACGCGCATGGTAATTCCTTCGATACCCGTATAAAATACACCTTCAGTGATGGCTAAAGAAGGTTTTTGTTGCCTTACATCATACAATAATGAACTGCGTTTAAGATTAGCCTGAGGGATTAAAATATTAGAAACAAAAAAAGCGAAAAGAGATATGCCTACCATCACCAACATCATAGGTCTAAAAATTTTCATGGTAGATATGCCTGCCGCCTTAGCAGCTACTAGCTCATAGCTCTCGCCTAGGTTACCAAATGTCATGATAGAGGCTAATAATACCGAAAGAGGCAATGCCTGCGGAATAAGACTGGCAGAAAAATAAAACATCAATTCAGCAATAACTGTCCAGTCTAATCCTTTGCCCACCAGCTCATCTACATATAGCCAAACCACCTGCATTAGCAGGATAAACATAACTATTACAAACGTGGGGAAGAACGATTGTAAAAAACTACGGACTATTAAAACATTAAATTTCTTCATTCAATTTTATAAAAGCTTTTATTTGTATGAAAAGTAAAAAGCGATGCAAAATTCATCAATTAAACTTACAAACAAAGAATTTGAATTAATTCTCGATACAGAATATCCCTTACTCAAAAAAAATGCCATTGACAAAATACAAGCACATTTGCACGAGTTGGGAGCGCAACTTATTGCAAACACACTTATTACAAGACCCTTACCTGCGAAAAGCTTCAAAATAAGCAAAGGAGAAAATTATTTGAATTTGCCCTACCTAGTGCTCGATTTGCCCAAAATTGGTGGTAACCATTTCCCTATTCTCTGTCGAACCCTATTTTGGTGGGGTAAATATTTTTCTTTCAATGTGTTTATCAGAAAAGAGATATACGATATGGCTAGCTTTGAAAAAAAGCTTAAAATATGCGATTCGGATGGTATTCACTTATTGCTAAGTGACAAAATTTGGCAACAAGATTTGGATACTGAAGATTATAACCAAGTATCAAAATGGCCTGAAAATATAATAACCGAAGGACCCTATTTGAAACTATCTATCAAACATCCGATTGAAGAAATAGATACTTTATTTGAAAAAGCTACCTATTATTATGGACTTATCCTATCCTGCCTAAACCAAGAATAATGAAACTAGATTACATCAATAACATCAACGAGTTTGGAGATAAGATTGTGCGATTGTATAACTTTGATGCGGCCGAGGCCAAGGCCTTCAGCGAATCCATAAGTATGCACATCATAAGAAACAAGTCTAATTTTAATCTGGATTCCGCAACATATATTCAAACTCAAAATTGCCAATTGAGCCTATGTTTATCAGATGAAGATGAGGGGATCATAAGCCTTAAACCAAGGGAATTTGTTTGCAATCTCACTTTATCATCTTACCACAAAATGCTTTTATTGATTCAACCTTTTTGTCTGAAAGAAATGAAAAGCTACCAATTTTTATACGAGGATATTGATAACCCCATAGATTTTTTATTTTCACCTAGTGGTAAATAAAGCACCTTATTTAAATGAAGCTAAGCATAATCTATTCTTTGTTTTATAGCCATTTTATTCATTATTTGCAGATATGCTAAAAAAGATAATCTATCTTTTGTTGTTGTTTAGTTTGGTTGCATGCGATGCCACCAAGCCTTTTATGAGTCAGGCGCAAACAGACATGCAAGACAAAAACTACAATGAAGCTGCCAACAACTATTACAATATCCTGTTACTAAAGCCCAAAAATCCTCTGGCTATGGCAGGCCTCAAAACATCAGCACAATTTGTGCTCTATGGAAAATTTGAAAAATTCAGTCAGCTTGTAATTGAAAACAATGTGCCTGATGCAGTGAAGCAATACCAATACAACCAAAAATACTATAACCGTGTGAAAAGTGTTGGGGTTGATATAAATTGGCCTACGATGTATAACGAGGTGTATGAAGATATTAAAGACGAATACATAACAAAACTTCACTATAGCAGCCTTGAACTCATCAACCAAAGAAAATACGAAAAGGCAGAAGAGCAATTTACACAAATAGCCGAACTTGATTCAAGCTACAAGGAGGTCACAGTGGTAAGAATGAGCAGCGTGCTAGAACCTCTTTATCAGCGTGGTTTAAGGATGATGAAAAACCAGAATTATAAGGAGGCTTATTTCAGTTTCGAGAAGGTATTAGAATACGATACCAAATATAAAGATAGCCAAAATTTGAAAGCAGATGCCTTAGAAAAAGCAACCATCACCATTGGGGTTTTACCTATGGGCAATCAAACAAAATTAGATAAGGAAGAAAACCTACTATACAGCCAACTTGCAAATAAGATTCAGCAAATACCAAATCCTTTTATCAAAGTGCTTGACAAATTGGGCATTGAAAGCAGATTGAAAGATAAACAACTTGAATTAGCTGCTTTTTTAAATCCTGCTACTGCCGTCAAAACGGCTGAAGGTATTGGTTTAAAATACTTGTTATTCTCTTCTCTTGATAATGCACAAGTTGATAATTTCAATCCAAGTAATGAAATGAAAGTAGCTTATGAAGCCATCAATGAAAACGTACAAAAGGGAAGGAATGGTGCCTATCAATTTGTAACACGTTTTAAAAAGGTAAATTATACTGAGACTTATCAGATGCGAAGGGTGGCCTATAAAGTAAATTATCGTTTGGCAAATATCCTTACACTTGAAACTGAAATAGCAGATTCAGTTGAGATTGAACAAAAGGATGAACAAACCATAGGTAAATATGAAGGTGAATTTCAAAACCTTTACCCATTTTTACCTGCAGGCGATTTTATGCCTGAAACACCCACTGCGTGGCGAAATCAATTTACTGAAACCAAAAGAAACCTACTTAGTATTTCCATTTTGAGCACAAATTGTAGCCAAGCTGTAATTGAAAGAATAGTAGCTGATATCAGCTTTTATATAAATAAGTAAAAAACCATTAGGTTTGCAAAACAGCATAAAACAATACAAACACTAAAAATACAAACACTATGAGCGATTTTAATGTAGTTACCCTCGGCCAATTTATTATTGACAAGCAGGTTGAGTTTCCTTATGCAAAGGGAGAATTATCAAGGCTTTTAAGAGATATTGGTATTGCAGCCAAAATAATAAGCCGCGAGGTAAACAAAGCAGGTCTTACTCAAATTTTAGGTGAACATGGAAGCACCAATGTGCAAGGTGAAGATGTAAAAAAACTCGACATCATTGGAAACGAAATGTTCATTTGGGCGCTCAGCAAAGGGGGCGAAGTTTGTGTGATGGCAAGTGAAGAGAATGATGACATCGTGCCTTTAGAAGGTACATATTCTAAAAATGGAAAATATGTTATTTGTATCGACCCTTTGGATGGCTCATCAAACATTGATGTGAATGTTTCTATCGGAACCATTTTCTCTATCTATCATCGCGTATCTGAGCCTGGTACCGACCCTACTATCAATGATGTATTACAAGCTGGAAACAAGCTAGTGGCTGCCGGTTATGTGGTATATGGTACTTCTACCATGCTGGTGTATAGCACAGGCAAAGGGGTAAATGGATTTACCTTAGATCCTTCAATTGGTGAATTCTGTTTATCGCACCCTGATATTAAAACCCCTGCTGATGGAAAAATATATTCAATCAACGAGGGCAATGCTGCCGAATTTCCCGAAGGCATCAAAAACTATTTGAATTGGGTAAAAGAAACCGACAAAGCAACAAGCCGTCCATACTCGGCACGTTATATTGGCTCTATGATTGCGGATTTCCATAGAAACCTACTCAAAGGTGGGGTGTTTATTTACCCTCCAACTGCAAAATCACCTAATGGAAAGTTGCGCTTAATGTTTGAGTGTATTCCGATGAGTTTTATTGCTGAGCAAGCAGGCGGAAAATCAACTACATCAAAAGAAAGAATCTTAGATATTGAACCATCAGAACTGCATCAACGTGTGCCAATCATTATGGGTTCGCCTAATATGGTTGATAAAGTACTTGAGTTTATGAAATAATCATTTTCAGCACAGAATACCAATTATCCGTCTTGTGAGACAGATACTAGCGGGCTTGACTACGGATTTAATATGAAAACGAATTTGTTTTCTAAACCAACCCGTTTCGGAGACACTACTGTTCATCATACATCCCTAGAGCGCTCTATTGACTCTAAGGATAGTTGTGTTAATTGTTAGTATCAGAATTTACTGAATTTTGCTTTGGGTGGTATTTGGGATTAAACAATAGTTTATATTGCATACTTTGACTTCCAAAATTTATAAGTAAGCCTAGCGGAAAATCATAAGCAACAGTGTAGTTTTTAGCTTGTGCAATATGAACATTTTCCAAGTTTACTAAGGCTTTTATTTCAACTACTATTTTACCTTCCACAATAAAGTCAGCTCTTCTGATTCCAACTTCCATGTCTTCGTAATACACGGTTTGTTCTTGCTCCCTTTGGAAAACCAATCCTTGTTTTTTAAATTCAATGGCAAGACATCGCTGGTATATTACCTCTTGGAAACCTGGCCCCATAATATTATGTACCTTCATAGCACAACCAATTATTTTATAAGTTAACTCATCTTTTTCCATGTACACATAGTTCAGTTAATTATCTCGTTATGCAAATTCTGATTCAGACCTTCTTCACCCAATCTTTAGAGGATATTTGGTATTACTTCTTTTTTTATTCAACTGTCGAGGTCAGTTAAGGCCTAACCGCCAGCACACCGTTATTGCTATTAATATCCAATAAAGGATAATCATTAAAATCAACTGAAGCATCTCCGTTTAGGTCATTCGCATCATATCCCAATATGCCATCATTGCTTGCTATATCAAGTGCAGGGTAATCATTAAAATCTACGGAACCATCTTGTGTAATGTCGCCACTATACATCGCAAAAACACCATTACCCATATTTGATAAGTTATCGCCAAAAGCTTTGTTAGCTGCATTGCTAAAATTATAAGATGCCCCCAAAGCAGTAATATTTACTGGACTTGCACTCCAAGTTTCAATGCTATTGCGATGTTTTACTACAATAAAGTATGCATTGCCAATAGCACTTGCAGGAATCAATACCTTAGCTGTTCCATCTGTATTTACAAGGGCATTACAAGAATAAATAGAATCATAAGGTGCATGGCTGCTGTGTAGTTTAACCTGTATGATGTCCGACACTGTTTTTTCAGTTAATACACCTGGGGTATTAAACAAACTTTGCATTTTTGAATTGCCCACATAATAGCCTTCAATAAAAGCTGTAAGGTTTATATACACACCCGTATCAATGCTTTCAGGCTGCTGATAACCTTGTGTAAGCATACTGGTATGATTACCCAAAGTAGCATTAAAGGTTTCACCTATGGTGGCACTTAGGTTAATATTTCCATTACTGAAATATGAACCTGCCACAGGTTGAGCCTTGCGGGTGATAGTTTGCGAGTATGAAACTTTAACAATAATAATTGATAAAATGAATAGTATATTTTTTTTCATAATAAGATTAGTTTATTGAATAATGTTGTACTCAATTATAGAAACAACATAACTTCGTCCTGCACCAGCCCAACCTAAATAATCTCCGGATTGTAACCAAATTGTTTCTTTAATTACAGATAATGAAATTACATTGTTATTACCATAATTTATTTCTCTCGCAACATTGCTATAACAAGCATTATTTATTGTTAAACAACCTGATAAATTATTACTAAAATCGCGCCCTCCACTAATGCCCATAGATTCAATTTTCCATACTTTAACGCTAGGCACTGTATCGAATGTAGTAGTTGTAATACCAGTAAAAGTTCTTACCCTATTAAACTGCAAATTCCCTTGCGCATACGAAGCCATTGAAAATAATAGAATCGCAATTGTTATTGTTTTTTTCATATTTTTTATAATTATGGAACGATGTTGAATTCTATAGCTGAAATTAACATACCTGTGCCTTGTACAATTGAAATAACTTCTCCTGCCTTTAACCATACTGACGGTGCACCAAAACCACCCAATACTGGGGTATCCAATGTTGCTGGACATTGGCTGCACTGACCTTGAGGTGCAATAGTACTATTATTAAGCTGGGTTAAATTATATTTTAACCCAGCTACTGAAGCAATTTCAAATGTATTGTGGGTATAATAACAATAATCACTACCCGATTGCCATATACAATTAGTATATGGCAATTTAACTGTTAAATTATTCCCAGATCCTGTTGAAGTTATCTTCAAAACTTTCCCAGCAGGAACAGTATAAGTATCTCCGTTTTTTATATTTAAAACCTGATTAAACTGTAAATTACCTTGCGCATATGAAGCCATTGAAAACAGCAGCATTGCTATGGTTATAATTTTTTTCATGTTATTCATAATTAAAATCCATCAGATAAATAAAGCATGGTATTGGCATTAGAGCCTTTGCTTGTGCCAGAAAATATGGAATAAGGAACACTCATCAATTGCTGCACACCCATAAATGAGTAGTTGTTACCTGTAGCAGTGGTGTCTAATTCAACTTGCAAAAATTTTGAATTATTGCCCCAATTTACACCTGCCAAAGTTCCTGTAATGGCCGTTCCCATGCCCACATTTAGGTTAAACATACCCAAGGCATTGGTGGTGGTGGTATGGGTTTCTTTAAAAGCAACCGTGCCTGTAGCCACACTATCCAAAATACTAAAGCGTACTTTAATAGCTGTATTGGTTAGTGCTTGTCCGTTGGCTTTTCTTGCAGCCGCTTGGTAAGGTATGCCAAGCGGTGCTTGGGCATACGTTTTTGCAAATCCTAGAATTGCAATTAATGTGTAGATTATTTTTCTCATTGTATTGATTTGTATAGCGTTACTGTTTTTTTTAACACCTATCCTTTACAAAGGAAATAAAATAATCATCATTTACAAGCGATTATTTATCTTAAATTAAATAAATTTAACTTTATTATACATAATGTTATCGTAATATTGCACATGCACATAGGCTTACGTATTAAGATAGCTAGAATTAGTAAAGGATTTAAACAAGAGGATCTAGCTGAACGGATAAATAAAACCCGTCCCCTCATCTCCAGTATTGAACAAACTGGTAAAGTTAATCATTATACCTTGAAGAAAATATGCGAGGTATTAGAAATTGATATAAACGAATTGGAAAACTCGGTGGTTTCTGAACCGTCTGCGCTGTTTTTAAGTAAGCAGCCTAACTTTAATAGTCTTAATTCCAGAATAAAGGAAATAGAGGAAGATAATAAAAACCTAAGATCGCTTATTTTGGCTCAATCAGAACTAATAAAAGACCAAAAAGATTTTATCAATAAACAAAAAAAGAATACATAAATTTCCAATTGGTAATTTATGTTTATCTGCTCTCAGAATGGTAGCTTTGCCAAGCAATTGTAAAAGTTTCTATTCTTGTTTTTCTATATGAATGGTTTGGGTTGGATAAGCAAAACTACAATGGTTATTTTCTACGATATGCATAATTTTTAAGTTTAGCATTTCTTTTACTTCTATCATCTTTTCAAACTCGTTGCTGTTTACATAATAGATCACCAATATGTTAAGCGAACTGCTGCCAAACTCTGTAAACCTTACATTGGTTTCATCGCAGGTATCAGGGTGTGCATCTATCTCGGTTTTTATTTGTTCTATAATGTTGAGTATGTTTTCTGACTTAGCTCCATAGGTCAGTTGCAAACTAAACCTCACACGCCTTTGGGTACTTTGGGTGATATTGTTTAGCGCAGCATCTACCATTTTTTTGTTGGGCACGGTAAGCAAGCTGCGGTCTAAAGTCCTAACGCGTGTAGTCCTAAATCCAATTTTTTCAATATTGCCTTTTATCTCACCTGCTTCAACCAAATCGCCTACACTAAAGGGTTTGTCTAAGTAAATAATAAAGGAGCCAAACAAGTTGGCAATCGTATCCTGAGCAGCAAGAGCCACAGCCAATCCTCCAATACCCAAACTGGCAATCAGAGCGGTAATGTTTACTTCAAAAGCTTGTGCTAGAATCACAAAAAACGAAATGATAATGGCCAAAACCTTCGACAGTTCTTTGATAAACCTAACCAAATCTTTACTCACTTCGGTATCCTCACTATGGATAAAAACGTAAGAAATAAAATCAAATACACGCAAAACTATGCGCGTAAAAACTACGATAAGGGCAATTTCAAATAGGGCTTCAATCAACCAACGAACACCAAATTTCTCAATAGGGTCAATGTCCCAAATGACTGGAAAATGTAACCTGTCCAAAGCAAAATATACCACTAATACGGTGATAAACTGCTCAACCGGTTTTAAAAATAGGGTAACAAAAACCTCAGAATAACGGTTGTGGGCAATGCCTTTGACAAAGCGAAAACTTTGGCGGCTGATGATGCGTGCCGAAACCCTTTTTAACAAAAAGCCTAGCAACAATATGCCAAAGGCAATGAGATATTGGTAGAGGGTATTATCTAAAAAAACCTGATTATAAAATTCTGCCGTAAACATACCGCAAATATAGGGTTGAATTTGAGAATGAGGGAATATGAAAATGTGCTTATGGGATATTCAAAACCTACACAAGTGTTAAGCGAAGCGTCACTTGCAAATAGAAAGATTAAAATTTTGTAACTTTTATATAGCAATCATATCACAAAAAGGATGGCTTCATACAATAAATGTCAGGTGGAAACACGTGATAGAACTAGTAAAGAAAACTACTTTCAAATATCTTCGATATTAGTAAATAACCTTGCAATTGCCTGCGGCTATTAAGTTACTCCAATCCGCCAACTTAATATTTTCAGTTCCACAATCAGAATAGAGGACTTCCAGCGAGTTTTCCGAAACGCCAGTTATACAGAAAACATTACCAACACCAGCAGATAAAAACATATAAACTTTTATTCCATTAAGTTCTGTAATTAACTCATGAATTATAAATTGACCAGAGGACTTTAATCGTTCAATTATAAATCTTTCAGCGTCATTCACATTAACTTTTGCAGGTTTTTCCTCATCAACTAATCGAGGTTGTTCTGCCCTTTTTTTTGTCAGGAACTGAGGTATCCCTGCTTTAATAATAGAATCAACAAGCCTTTTATTCTCATTAGCCTGATATAAGGAATCTACAGCATAAATTGAATCCTTTAGCTTTTGTTCATTTTTCATTTTTAATTGTCTTTCATCACTACCACATCCACATAATATTAATGATAATAATAACAATTGAAAAATTGATAAAAATTTGCGATTATATTTGAAAGAATTATTTAAAAATTTAAGCCTCATTTTCGAATAGGTGTTAAAAGTTTGAAATGCTATTATTTTCTCAACTTTGGTTAACTGGCATTTCTGGGATTTCAGTAGTGCCAGTTTTAGTAGTTACAATTGTAAAGCTAGCATTTAAATGCCTTATACCTGAGACTTCCATTATTAGAAAATAATAAAAACTAAAAAACAGTTTTATATAACAATTGTCCTGTTTTCTAATTTAAAAACAACCTCTCAATTAATAGGTCATAAAAGGCATATAATTCGCACCCAATTAACAAACTAAATAAACCAACACTTATTACTTCGTAGATATTATCAGAAAAAATTCCTGACCTTAAATCTCTAATTACTATTGAAGAGTAAATAAATTCAAATAGAAAATATACCCCAACAAGTATTGTTCCCCACAATCCAAGTCCAATATGTTTACTTACTTGTTCGATATCATATTGAAAAATAAACTTATTGACTACAAAAAAAATAATTAAAAACAAGATAGTTTGTGCATAAGAAAAATAAGCATTTTTGTTCAGAAGAGCAGAAATAATCAAATAGAATGATAATATTGGAATAAGGTACAAAACATAAACTTTATTGTAAATAATATCGGTTTTATAATCTGCACCTATAAGTTCACCTATAAGTTGATTTGACTCATTTACAAGTGTCAAAAGATCCCATGCAGAAGCTTTAAAAATCCATGGCAAAAAGAAAAATAATAGCAATAAAAGACTTGAAATTATAACTTTTAAATTCTTAATTTGAATGTTTTGTGATTCACTATTATTCATATTTTCGTTGTTAACTGTATTTTTAAATCTATTTATTGCTATAGTTGTAAATTTTATTTCAAAGATTATTTCATATATATATATATTGATACTAAATCTCATAAATTTGGTACCTATTTAATTTGTATATCTCATGCCCTTTTGGAAACACTATAGGTTGTGATAAAATGTTTAAGTTTTTGAATTCAAAACTCACGTTGAATAAGGGTTCAGTTCCTAAACCTGCTACAATCTGGTTAAACATCTTTACATCAGCATTTGCTGCTTTTACTTGTTTGCGCATTTGCTTAATCCAGCCCTTAGCATAAAACTGATTTTGAATAGTATGATTTTCATCTACAAAATATTCCCATTTTTTAAGTGTAGCAATATGCAAGCGTTCTTTGGTCTGCTTATTTAGGGTATATAAAATAAGTTCTTAAGGAAAGTTTCTTAGTTTAGTACTTTTTGCAACACCTTGTAAAAAGGCATATTTCATCCCATTAATTAAAGTGGATTGATCAAACAACCATTCTTCAAAACCAAAATGGTGTTTGCCTTCAAAACAATCTGGATTACTGCTTTTACCGGCTAATCCAGTAGGCATTTTCCAATTTTTTGAATTAAACGTAAGGCGAGTATATTGCATAATAATAATAAATTTTTTGGCAATCGATAAATTCAATAAGTATTAGTTTTATAATTTTTTTTATTATTAATTAGAAAACAAATTTAACAGGGCAATAGGTCTATTCAAATTATATTTGGTAGTTTTATTTTACTTTTAAGTATTTTATTTATACTTTTAGTTATATTTGTTTAATAAAATTAGTAAATCAACTACCTTAAGAATTATGCATACAAAAACAAAATCAGATCAGATGAAACGTTCAGAAGAACTGCGCATTGGAAAAAAATAAAACAACTGAGAGAACTAAAAAACTTTTCTCAGGAGTATATGGCTTCTCATTTAAAAATGAGTGTACCCGGATATGGTAGAATTGAAAGAAATGAGGTAGATGTTAGTATTGAGAGGGCAAATCAAATTGCAAATGTTTTAGGAATTAGTTTAACTGAATTAATCAGCTTTGACGAGAAATATATATTTAATAATTATGCTAATAACCAAAATGCTTTTGTTATTAATAGTGAATTACACCAAGTTGATAAAAAGACCTTAATAGAATTAGTTGATTACCTTAAACAACAACTACAATTAAAAGATGAGTTAATAAAAGAATTGGTACTTGGTAAAAAAAATATCAAGTAAGTGTAAAATGTTTTCCTTCCTCGCTTTCGCATTTGTTAAGCGAAGCGTCACTTGTAAATAGAAAGATTAAAAGTTTGTAACTTTTATATAGCAACCATATCATATAAAGGATTGCTTCATACAATAAATGTCAGGTGGAAACACCTGACACCACTACAAAATAAAATCAATATTTACAAAGAAGACGTCCATTTAAGACAACTTCTTTATTTGGTATAATTTATAGTTTAGTTTAAGAGTCTTTTGCTTTTCTTGATTTTCTATAATATAAAATTAATGGAAGAAAACCGAAAATTATATGTAATATAGATAGCCTAAATTCATTATAAGTAAAATAGCTAAGATATACAAATCCAGCATTACCCAATATTGTTATTATTATAACAACAATTAAATTTAGCTTCCCCATAATACATAACTGAGTTGAAGTATCTGGAGTGCATTAACAAAAGACTGTTTCTCAGTTACAGATAATTCAAATCCACTAACATTATTAATCAAAGCACCTAAATTATCTACCCATTGATCTTGATCAGCACCTTGAATACTATCAAAAGTATCTGATACCGTTTCTGAATCTAAAGTGTTTAATGGTATGACATTTGTGGTAGCAACCATCCATTCATCAACAGTTGACATATCTTGAGCCAAAGCTGAAGCTATAATGTCATCAAAATATGATTGAGTTATTGCTTCTAATCCAGCAGTCCAATCTGGTCTAACCTGACAAGCAATTGGAATTATAATATCATAGGTTACTGAAGTATTTCCAGCCGCAAAAAACTGCTCACAAGTTAAATTGTGATTTATACCTGTATTATCTGTTGTGCTGGGTATTAGGTGAACTACAGGTGAATCAATACTCCATCCATCTGATGCTTTCTTATCTGAGTAATATGCTGTTGAAGCCGCAGCTGCAATTGCAAAACTTAAAAAGCCTGTTTCAGCTGATAGTAAACCTGCTAAATAATCGCATGATGCAATAGCGTTTTTTTGGTCTCTTGTTAATGCCATAATAGTTTTTTTTAATTATTAAACGCCCTGTAAGATTAATTTAATTGCGCACAAGGCCTGTTAAAATAACATTATTTTACAGTTATGCTTATGAGATAATAATTAATGTGATTTTATAATTTATTCCGATGCTTTCCAATGCATTCCCTCGCTTTCGCAAGTGTTAAGCGAAGCGTCACTTGTGAATAGAAAGATTAAAATTTTGTAACTTTTATATACCAATCATATCATATAAAGGATGGCTTCATACAATAAATATCAGGTGGAAACACCTGACACCACCACTAGGTGGAAACATCTGACTTCACCACTTCACCTGACTTCACCACTAAAACATCTGACATCACCACTAACAAAAAAAGCCCATCGTTCAATGAACGATGGGCTTTTTATTTATGTTAAAAGCAATCATACCGAACTGATATTTGTAATAGACCAATAAATTTGGTCTAACAACTATCTAATCGGTATTAGTACAACATTACTTTTTTAACGATTGATTTGTTTTCGTTTTCAACCAATACTACATAAACCCCTTTTTGGCTCATGTTTACAGCATATGTATCGCTGCTAGTGGTACCTTCGCTTAGCACGCGGCCTAGCATATCGGTTACCGTTACTTTAGCTTTTGATGCATTGTCTAATTGCACCACTATTTCACTAGTTTCTTGGTTAGTATAAATTCTAGCAAAATCAGTGTTCAACTCATTCACACCATTAATAATACCTGGCATATAAGTCATATTGGTAAAGTTGATACCATACACCCACAATGGATTATCAATAAATGGATTTCTGTTTTTCTGAATCGAAGAAATGTATTCATGACGCGCTATTTCTAATTCACTAGGTGGATCTTGTCGGTGCCATTTCATTAACACAGCAGTATCTTGTGCAAATTTACCACCGCTTAAGCCCCAATTTTGGCTGTAAGCACCATTGTAGCAAGTGGCCATATAAAACAAGGCACGGGCTAAATCTCCTTTGTGCTCATCGCGTGGTTCCCACACTGTTTTGTTGTTGGCATCTTTACCTAATTTTCCATATCCTGAAGGAGAAGTAGAGGTAAGGGTTACCACTTCACCAAAAGCATTGTTTGATCTAGTTAGGTTGGCATTGATTTGGTCGGTAGGAAACAAATGGTGCTGATCATTATATTCAGGAAAATCTTTTCCATTAGGTGCTTGTGGCCACGTATTAGGATCCATATTGCTAGGCATCCAGCTTTGAGCGAATGTATGTTCTCTTGTCAATGTTCCTGTTGAGCTTGATGCATTCCACCAAACAAATGGCTCAGAATAAACATAAGGCATATTGGTATACACGCAATACACGACTTTCTTACCACCAGTGGTATCTTTAGCCAACCAATTGTTTATTAATGTAGTGGTATAATTGCTATAAAAAATTGTATCGTGCGTATTGATTTTAGCTGAAAGCTCCGTTAAGAAACTTGCCTTTCTTGGATCAAGACTTGCATAGTAGCTACCCGCATTTGAACCAGTAGTAGTTACAACCCCAGTCATAGGACTAGTGATTAAATAATTTTCGAAACTAGCAGGGCCATTGAAAGGAAATACAGCATAATGGTATACAGAATTAGCCAAAACATAAGTAGGTTTGAAAGTGGTATCAGCACCCACATAAGCCACTTGCGCATCACCAATATTATCTCCTTTGCTATAGGTTTGACCATCCACGGGTACTTCATTTACAGCAGCATCATTTTTTCTTAATACCAGATACTTGTCTGACTTGTTTGCAGGTGGAAAAATATTTACAGAGTAAGTATATGCTTTAACGCCACCAAAAGTAATATTGTTTATTTTTTCGGTTGGTTCGGTAGCTAAATTACCACCTATACCATACAACTTGAAGTTGAAAGGATTTTTTTCAGTATCTGAATTGCTAATGGCTAATGTAGCTTTTCTGGAACCTATGCTAGTGGTAGAAAAATTAACATTGAAGGTAGCTGATGAATTAGCCAATACATAAGCTGGAGCCGCACTCACAGAGAAATCAGCCGCAGCAGTGCCTGTAAAGTTCATACCGGTGATGAATAAAGTATCTAAGGTACCTTTATTCTCAATGGTAAACTGTGTGCTAGCTGTTTTTCCTATTAATGCAGTGCTACCATTTACCACATCAGCGCCTGCCAATTTCACATTGATGGTAGCCAAAGGCGATGCAGGTGCGCTAGCCAATGTAACATTATCTAAAGACACGTTTGAACCAGATTGTTTGTCAAGGTAAAAAAATCTGATATATCTGCTAGTAGATTTCGGGTTATCTGTAATGCTAGCAAATGCATTTGTTAAATCAGCTGCTGTGAAAGTGCGTAAATCAGTCCATGTATTTCCATCTGCAGACTCTTGTGTTTTAAAAGTTCCAGCAAACGCAGGCGCTGGAGAAATACCAGTACCTTTAATATAATAACTTAAAGCACCCGGCTTATCTGTAAACCATATTTTCACATACTCACCTGTTTGGTCTAAGCGACATGCAGCATTGCCATCTTGGCCACTAGCATAGGTAAATCCTAGAACGGAGATATCCAACTTGGTTGACCAGCCTGTTGGGCCCGGATATTCAGGACCTGTAGGATTACTTGATGTAGACCCCGTAGGTGAAGGATTCACAAAGCTCCATGCTGTAGGCAATGTGGTTTGTGCATAGCTACTTAATGTCACAAAAATTGCCAAAATTGTAATAATTTTTTTCATATGTATTTTTATTCGAACCGCAATCTTACTAAAATAATTTGATGTATAAATTATCAAAGCATTATTTATGTTTGTTTTTACATAGTTATGAAAGAAGATTTAATACAATTTCTATGGGAGCAGAAGTTTTTTGCGGGCAAAGAACTTACTTGCACTAATGGTCAGAGGCTTTATGTAAGTCATACTGGTACTAAAAATACAGACGTGGGCCCAGACTTTTTTAATGCTAGATTAAAAATAAATGACCTCGAATGGGCTGGAAATGTAGAAATTCATGTTAAAACCAGTGATTGGTTTCGACACAAGCATCAACATGATAAACGATACGAAAATGTTATTCTTCATGTGGTGTATGAAGATGATGTAGTACTAAAGGATATGGATGGAAAATTATTACCCACCCTTGAAATCAAAAAGCTATTGCCACCTTCACTTGTTGCCAAGCATAATGATCTGATGCAAAAGCAAAGCATTATCCCATGCCAACAAGTTTTTGCAAAACCTAATGAAATAAAGCTAAACCTATGGCTAGAGAGGGTGTTGATTGAAAGATTAGAAAAGAAAACAGACTACATCAATGAACTTTTAAGAAAATCTGAAAACAATTTTGAGCAGTGCTTCTATCAAATTACAGCTAGGTATTTTGGGCAAAAAATAAATGCACAAGCATTTGAAATGTTGAGTCAAAATTTACCCCTTCTAGTTATAGCCAAACACAAAAATAATCTAAGCCAAATAGAGGCACTGGTGTTAGGAACAGCAGGCTTTTTAGATGGTCAATTTGAAGATGATTACATAAGCATTTTGAAAAAAGAGTATGGGTACCTAAAGCATAAATTCAACTTGCAAAGCTTAGACAAAAGTATATGGAAATTTGCTCGCACGCGCCCTGCCAATTTTCCCACCGTGAGGTTGCTTCAGTTTGCATTGTTTCTTTATCAAAACAGCCAATTGCTATCAAAAATTATGAAAGCTGAAAAGCTTACAGATATAATGCCTTTCTTCCAATTAAAGTTTAATCATAAAATCAATTTGGAGGCCCTTCACAACAAGGGACAAAAGACAAGTGAAAGAGAATTCAATCTTGGTGAAAGCACCATAGAAAGCATCATTATCAATGCAGTAATACCGATGTTATTTGCATATGGAAAAATTCAAAACCTACCCGAGATAAGCGATAAGAGTCTTGATTGGTTGCAACAAGTGTCTGCTGAACAAAACAGCATCACAAAAATGTGGGAATCCTTTGGCTTAATAGCTAAAAATGCCTGGCAAAGTCAGGCGCTAATAGAGCAAAAAAACAACTATTGTGATAAACTTAAATGTTTAAAATGTATTATTGGAAAAGAAATTTTATTAGACAAATGAGAATAGTTTTATTGATTATCAGCTTTAATTTTATAGTATTTTTTGCCCAGTCGCAAAACCAATTAATCAATATTGTCCACTCGCAAACGGGTAAAATTATCGAAGTAAAACTTGGGGACAGAATGACCATACAATATCATGGATATAATGGGCAATTGTCATTTATAAAAGACGAAGTTACTGGTGCTGACGATAGTTGCATATACATAGGTAGAAGCTATGAAGGTGTTTCAGAGAAAATTAGTCAACGCTTGCAAAAAAATGGGAAAGGGTACCAAAGCATAATTAAATATAAAGACATTGTGCAATTTAGAAGAGAATCAATGGGACGCAACTTGTTAAAAAGTTCTGTTTTAGGTCTTCCAATCGCATTTGGCTCTTACTTGCTTGTGAGCGATTATTTAAAATACCAGCAATCGGCTAGTTCGTTTGAGCAGTTTTTGGTTGTAACCGCGATTGGCTTGACCTCTGTATCCTTACCTAAATTGCTTTTACCCGAAAATTTGAAGCACAAAGTTGGAAATGAATGGTCGTTTGTGTCAATAAATAAATTTATTCCATAACACAGTTGAATATGTGCCAATAAAAACAATACATTTGAACATTAATTTATAATTGCATCATGCAAAACCTTAAGTATTTTGTAGAAAAGCATGTTTTCGGGGTATGTTCATACTTAGGTGAACGCTTTGGTATCTCGGGTGCTCGCATTAGGTTATATTTTATTTACACTTCGTTTATTACCATGGGTTCCCCCATTATTATTTATTTGATATTGGCTTTTTGGATTAATATCAAAAAGTACACACGTCACCATCGAAATACCACTTGGGATATTTAACCATGAGTCAGATAAAACCTCGTGTTATCTTTATTATTGTTTCACTTTATGTTTTAGCTGCTTTCACTTGGTGGACACTTGCTCACATCAGAGCTCATTCTGAAATAGCAGCGTTGAAAAAGCAACAAATCTTTGAAAAAGTAAAGGAAGCCAAACTGCTTATTGAAAATAATAATCTTGTGGGACAAACTCAAATTGATTCTTTAATTCAGCGCTCGTATCCATATTTAAACTTAGAATATTATCACACCAATCATGAGTATACAATCACTCCAAAGAAGGATGCCATTGCAGAGCATGATTTATATACAAAAAGAAAAACTTGGCAATATGTGGGCGAAGGCTTGGTGATGATGATATTATTGTTTTGGGGAATGTTGGTTATCTATAGCACGTTTTCAAAAAATATTAGGCTCAATAAACAACAAAACAATTTCTTACTTTCTATTACGCATGAATTGAAAACACCTATTGCTTCTGTTAAATTATACATCGAAACACTACTCAAACGTGATTTGGATAAAGAAAAAACCACCACCATCCTAAAAAATTCGCTGCTAGATATGAAGAGATTGCAAATTTTGGTTGAAAACCTTTTGTTGTCTGCCCAAATAGAGAGTAAAAAGTTTGATTTGAGTTTGTTGGAAAACAATTTATCAGATTTACTTAATCAGATTATTGACAAATATGCTACACCTAGAGGAATTGAAGGCAGACTCATAAAAAAAATTCAAGAAGAAATTTATGTGGATTGTGATAAAATGGCTATTGAAATGCTTCTCACAAATCTGTTAGACAATGCCATTAAATATTCTCCTACGAATAGCTCTATTCAAATCGAACTATCACATTCGGACAATAAAACCATTTTATTAGTGAAAGATGAAGGTGAAGGCATTTCAGCAGCTGATAAAAAAGCTGTTTTTCGAAAATTTTACCGGTCTGGTGATGAAAATACCAGGAAATCTAAAGGAACTGGATTGGGTTTATTTATAATCAAAAACATTGTACAACTACATAAGGCTCAAGTAGAAATACTTGATAATAGTCCCAAAGGAACCATTTTTAAAATAATTTTTAACAAAATTTAATTTAATTGCTGCAACGAATTTATCATGACTTATGTCAAAGTATCAATTAAACCGTAGTACATTATGAATAGCAGGATTTTAGTTGTTGAAGACGAAGAAAATATTCAACATGCATTGAAACTAAACCTCGAACTAGAGGGTTATAATGTAGTTGTTTGTGGAAATGGTAACGATGCCACTCGACTTTTCAGGGAGCAACGTTTCGATTTAGTAGTATTAGACATTATGCTACCAGGAATGGATGGTATAACGGTATGCGAAAATATCCGCCTTTTTGATGGTGATGTTCCTATTATGTTTCTTTCGGCTAAAAACGCAGCCAGTGATAAAGTATTAGGACTAAGAAAAGGTGGAGATGACTACCTTACAAAACCATTTGACCTTGAAGAACTGCTTATTAGGGTGAATAAATTGGTTGAAAAAAGCAAGAAAATACAACACACAGATATTCCTCAAGTGTATCATTTTGGACATAATTGGATAAATTTTGAAAATCTAGAAGCTCATGGTGTTGTTGGTAAAATTGCATTAACCAAAAAAGAAAGCAAATTGATGAGAATGCTTATCGAAAATAGAAACAATGTAATTAGCAGGGAGCATATTCTAAAAGTAGTATGGGATTATACAGTCATACCTAACACCAGAACGATAGATAATTTCGTTTTATCCTTAAGAAAATATTTTGAAGATGACCCTAAAAACCCCCGATATATAAGATCTGCTAGAGGTGTGGGGTATCGATTTGTTGTAGAATAAAAATACCTTTTCAAATAATAACAAATAATAAGGGAGGCCTATAATCTTTAGTGCCTCCCTTTGCTATTTTATGGGATTTGAGTTTTCAACAAACGTGTAGGTATAAATATAAATTTATTACTTTTTGTAGTCTTAAAATAATCTAATTTTGTGTTACGCAAAAATCATGCTAAAACAAGGTTTACAACAAAAGCTTCAACAAAAATTATCTCCACAACAGATACAATTTATTAAGTTACTTCAACTTAGTACAGTTGACTTTTTGCAAAGAGTAGATTTGGAAATGATTGAAAACCCTGCCTTACTTGGTGCTAAGGATGAGGATGCTTTGCCTTCAGAAGACCCAAAAGCTGAAACTGAATCCACAACGGATATAGAAGAAGACAGATCCATAGATGATTATATGATGGATGAAGCATACGATGTAAAAGAGTATGTGAATGATGAATATGAACCTGATGGTTTCCACCTAAGTGATGAAGGAGATGAGGAACGCAAAGAAACACCCATAACTGAAACCGAATCATTTCACCAACATGTTCAAGAGCAATTTAATTCCATAGCCGAAGATGATAGAGAACTTGTGATAGGCACTCAAATTATTGGAACCATTGACGATGATGGCTATTTAAGACGCCCATTAGAAGCGATAATTAACGATTTAGCTTTTGCTCAAAACATAGAGGCCCAAATACCTGAAATGGAAATTTGCCTTCAAAAAATACAGAAATTAGACCCTGCGGGAATTGGAGCAAGAAACCTTCAGGAGTGTTTGATTATCCAATTAAAAAGAAAAGATTTTTACAACCGAGCCATCGAATTGGCCATAGATATTCTTGAAAATCACTTCGATGATTTTATCAAAAAACATTATGATAAACTCATTAAACAACTAAAAATAAACGAAGAACAACTAAAAGCTATCATCCAAATTATCACCAAACTAAATCCTAAGCCGGGCGATAGTATTAGCAGTGCAAGGGCACAATACATTACCCCTGATTTTATTTTGATAAATGACGATGGT
This sequence comes from Chitinophaga pinensis, assembly GCA_945870425.1. Taxonomy (GTDB): domain Bacteria; phylum Bacteroidota; class Bacteroidia; order UKL13-3; family UKL13-3; genus RGVD01. The sequence goes on from CAMBSD010000009.1 coordinate 109,334, forward strand.
AAAATATCTGTATTATTAAATTCTCGTAATGCCCCAGATTTAAGAATTAGCCGCTCGTATATGGAAACTTTGAAAGGTTTTGATGAGGCTAAAAACCCAACAAGGGAGCAAAAAGAATCTGTACAATTTATCAAGCAAAAGTTAGATGGGGCCAAGTGGTTTATTGACAGCATCAAACAAAGGCAAAACACCTTGCTGCATACTATGAATGCCATCTTGCAATACCAAAAAGCTTATTTCGAAGAGGGTGACGAGACAAAGCTTCGACCAATGATTTTAAAAAATATTGCAGAGGTTACCAATCTTGATATTTCTACCATTAGCCGTGTGGCAAACAGCAAATATATTGAAACCGATTGGGGTGTAATTCCGCTTAAATTTTTCTTTAGTGAAGGTATCAGCACCGATGATGGTGAAGAGGTGAGCAGCAGAGAGGTAAAAAAAATATTGAAAGATGCCATTGAAGCTGAGGATAAAAACAAGCCGTTACCTGATGAAAAACTGATGGATATATTGAAGGAAAAGGGCTATAACATTGCCCGTAGAACCATTGCCAAATACAGAGAGCAGTTAAATATTCCTGTTGCCCGCCTACGAAGAGAAATGTAGTTTTAACTTATTTCGAGAATATTTTTCTTGAGTTTTCAGTAGTTATTTCAGCCACTTTGGCTATACCAACACCTTTCAATTCTGCTAATTTCTTTGCAATATCAATAATGAAAAAACTCTCATTACGTTTGCCCCTATGAGGCACTGGAGCGAGGTACGGAGAATCAGTTTCCAAAACAAGATGCTCTAAATCAATGGCTTCAATGGCCTTATCCAAGCCACTGTTTTTATATGTTAACACACCTCCTATGCCGAGATAAAAACCTAATTCCACAACCTTATGTGCTTCTTCAGCATTGCCACTAAAACAATGAAAAATGCCTCGAAGTTTAGGGTGTTTCATTTCTTCCAATAAGGTTATTAAATCGGTGTTTGAATTTCTCGAATGAATAACAATGGGCAAGTCCTGCTGAATAGCCCATTGGCATTGTTTTCTGAAGGCTGTTATTTGCTGATCTTTGAATTCAGTTGACCAAAAATAGTCTAAACCAATCTCTCCAACTGCATAAAACTTTCTTTTTTTAAACCAATTTTGAATCTGAAAAAGTTGCGCCTCAAAATTGGCATCAACCGAACAGGGGTGAAGACCCATCATAGGGTAACAGTTTTCGGGAAATTGCCACACCAAATCAAGCATGGGCTGAATGCTAGCCGTTTCAATATTGGGTAAAAAAAAACGAGTCACCCCATTTTTGATGGCCTTTTCAATGCTTTCTTTTCTGTCATTATCAAATTCTGAAGCATATAAATGGGTGTGGGTATCCGTAAAAATCATGTGGCAAAAGTAAATAACATATTTTTATTTAGTTTGAGATTTTATCTGCAAATTTGCCACTCCATTTTTACATATGAATCAATCTATTCCATCGGGCAATTTAGCCACACTTGAACAAGCACAGCAATTAGGTCTTAGACCAGAAGAATTTGAAAAAATTAAAGAAATTTTAGGTCGCACACCCACTTTTACCGAAATGAGTATTTACTCGGTAATGTGGAGCGAACATTGTTCGTATAAAAATTCAATTGTTTGGCTAAAAACATTGCCTAAAAAAGGGGAAAAAATGTTGGCCGAAGCAGGTGAAGAAAATGCAGGTTTGATTGATATTGGCGATGGATTGGCATGTTGTTTTAAAATTGAAAGTCATAATCACCCAAGTGCGATTGAGCCATACCAAGGTGCGGCAACCGGGGTAGGCGGAATAAACCGCGATATTTTTTCGATGGGTGCTCGCCCCATTGCGCAACTAAATTCATTGCGCTTTGGAAATATAGAAAACGAAAGAACCAAATGGTTGGTTCGTGGCGTAGTTAAAGGAATTGGAAATTATGGAAATGCTTTTGGTATCCCAACTGTAGGTGGTGAAGTGTATTTTGACGATTGCTATCAAATTAACCCTCTGGTAAATGCTATGAGTGTTGGCATTGCCAAAGTTGGCAAAACAGTTTCTGCTATAGCCGAAGGCGTTGGTAATCCCGTTTATATATTTGGTTCAGCTACGGGTAAAGACGGAATTCATGGGGCTGCATTTGCAAGTAAAGACATTTCCGAAGATTCAGCTAAAGATTTACCTTCCGTTCAAGTAGGCGATCCTTTCTGGGAAAAATTAATTTTGGAAGCTAGCATGGAATTACTTGAAACTGATGCCATTGTTGGAATGCAAGATATGGGTGCTGCGGGAATTACTTGCTCAACTAGCGAGATGAGTGCAAAGAGTGGAACAGGAATGAAAGTGTGGTTGGATAAAGTTCCCATGCGCCAAGAAGGCATGAAAGATTGGGAAATTCTTTTATCAGAAAGCCAAGAGCGTATGTTGGTGATTGTAAAAAAAGGAATGGAAGCCCAAGTTGAAAAAGTATTAGAAAAATGGGATTTAACTTATAATATTATCGGTGAAGTAACTGATTCAGGTCGTGTTCAATATTACATGAACGATGAATTACGTGCTGATATTCCAGGAGAAAGTTTGGTTTTAGGTGGTGGTGCTCCCGTTTATCACCGCGAATACACAGAGCCAAAATACTTTAAAGAAATTGCTCAGTTCGACATGAACGACATACCGGATTTATCTTTTACTGAAAATAATTCATCTGAGAAATCTGTGCAATCTGTGGCCAAATTCTTAGCTGCTCACCCAAATATTGCATCGAAAAGATGGGTGTATAACCAATATGATAGCATGGTAGGAACTATTAACCAAACTACCAATGCGCCAAGTGATGCCTCTGTAGTAAAAGTTAAAGGAACCGACAAATCAATTGCTATGACAGTTGATTGTAACAGCCGTTTTGTTTGGGCTGACCCATTTGTAGGCGGACAAATTGCAGTTGCAGAAGCAGCTCGTAATTTGGTTTGTGCGGGTGCTGAACCTGCGGCCATTACCAATTGTTTAAACTTTGGAAATCCTTATAACCCTGAAGTGTATTACCAATTTGTATATGCTATAAAAGGCATGGGCGAAGCTTGTAAAAAGTTTGATACACCTGTTACAGGTGGAAACGTAAGTTTTTATAACCAAAGCAGCGATAATGATGCCGTTTTCCCAACTCCAACCATTGGAATGGTAGGATTAATTGGCGATAACAAAAAACACATGACCATGGATTTTAAAAATGCAGGTGATGTAATTTATATGTTAGGTAATAGCAAAAACGATATCGGTTCATCGCATTATTTAGCGCACTACCACAAAGTACAATATTCGCCAGCACCATACTTTAACTTAGACGAAGAACATCAATTACATAAAGCATTGTTGGGTTTAATAAATGGTAATCATATTGAATCGGCACACGATGTAAGTGAAGGTGGATTGTTTATTACTTTACTAGAAAGCGCCATGCACAGAAACTTAAGTTTTGATGTTTCGACTCCGCTCAACAAGCAAAACTTAAGAACTGATGCTTTCTTATTTGGAGAAGCACAAGGACGTGCAGTCATTTCAGTAAAATCTAATAATTGTATTCAAGTTGAAAGTTACTTAAGTGGTTTAAACATGCCGTTTGAAAAACTAGGAACAGTTACTGAAAATACAATTCAGGTAAATGAAGTAAACTTTGGTAAAACAGCTGATTTTGCAAACATTTACAACAATTCATTAGCTGAAAAATTAGCTTAATTTTATTTGCCCGTATTCTATAAAAGCTTGACATTGAAAAGTGTCAAGCTTTTTTTATCTTAAAATTATGCTATTAAAAAAACAAATAATAGAAGCCATAGAAAACATGCCGAATGAATCGAGTACAGAAGATGTAATAGAACGCATCATTTTTATTCAAAAAATTTAGCAAGGAATTAGCGATGTTCAGAAAAACAATGTAGTTAACGAAGATAAAATTGATTATTTAATTGACGAATGGTCGAAATAAAATGGACTAATAAATCTATAAATGGATTTGAAAAGTATCTTTGAATATATTGCTCAAGATTCAAAAAAATATGCTAGTTTACAAGTAAAAAAGATTAAAGAAAGAACTAAACAATTTAAAATACAACCTCTTTCAGGTCGAGTTGTCACTGAATTTGATGATTTAAATATTAGAGAACTTATTGAAGGCAATTATCGAATTGTTTATATGATATACGAACAAAAAATATTCATTTTAACAGTAGATCACTCAGCTAAATTATTAAGCTAATTTTTACAACCAGTAATTCAAAAGAACTTTCTGTTCACGCGAAAACTATAAAGCGAAATTTATACTTCCCCTAAATACTTCTTCAAAAAAAACTCTAAGCTACAAACCCAAATATTTTTTATTGGATAAGTGTCGCTGCTTGGTGTAATTACATAGTTTTTGGTGGTACCCAAATCGTCTATACAATTATAAAACCCTCGACTAATAGTAGGTGCATTCGATAATTTTATTTCAATACATGCCACAGGCTGATTGGCTTTAACCAATATCACATCTACCTCTGCACCATTTTGAGTTCTGTAATAATATATATCCATTCCTTCGGGTCTACTAGCATAAATTTGTTGAATAACATATCCTTCCCACGAAGCACCAATAATTGGATGACTTTGCAAAGTATCATTATCCGTTATTCTGTTTACATAATGTACAATGCCACTATCTTTTACATACACCTTTGGGGCTTTAACCATTCGTTTATTGGTATTGGCAGTAAAAGCTTGTAACCTATGAACTAAAAATGCTCCTTCTAAAAACTCAAAATAGCGATTCGCAGTTGGAGCACTTACACCTAATGAATTGGCATACATTTCGGCCTTCCAAACATTGCCTTGGTTATAAGCCAACATTTGCCAAAGTTTGGCAATTGCTACCGAATTTAAATTTACTCCAAAAAGCAACCTAAAATCGCGCTCGGTGTAAGTTTTTATAAAAGCAGCCATCCAATCGGCCCAAGCCAAGTTGTTTTCAGTTAAAAAAGCTTGAGGAAATCCTCCTTTTAGCCAATGCGTGCGCCAATCATAGCCACTATTACTAATTTCTTGTAATTTTAAAGGACCAAGTTCTAAAAACGATATTCTACCTGCCAATGATTCTGTAACCCCATTTACCAAATTTGGCGATGCCGAACCAAGCAATAAAAACCTTCCATTCCGCCTATTTGAATCAATCACTGAACGCAAAACAGAAAATAGTTCAGGCAATAATTGCGCTTCATCAATTATAACTAGCTTGTTTTCATTCAGCTTAAAATAAGCCTCAGCATCGGTTAGTTTGGCTTTATCCGTTGGGCTTTCCAAATCTAAATAAATGAAGCCATTGCTTTGCAAAGCCCCAAATGCTTTAGCAAGGGTAGTTTTACCACATTGCCTTGGCCCCAAAATAGCAATAGCTGGAGCCCAACCTGCCTTTAAGGTTAATTTAGCAATATCATCTCTATTTATCATCATACAAATAAAGTCATTAACCATGAAAAACCAAAATACAATTTTCATTTTACTTGGTATATATATATTTAATCAAGTAAATCAAAAATAAAACTTTCGTTTTACTTGATTAAAGTAGGAGCAAAAAGGATAAAAAAAACAAGAAAATACTTCAAGTCGTCAATTAGAAATGCTATTATTGCAGATGAATAGCCATGCCACTAGACCAGATTGACGACAACGGAGAAGACCAAAAGGAAATGAGTTTTTTCGACCATATTGATGAGTTACGAAAACACTTATTTCGCTCCACAATAGCCATTGCCATTGCATCTGTTTTCTTGTTTCTTAACAAACATTTTGTTTTTGACGTGGTATTATTTGGACCTCTTCATAAAGATTTCCTGAGTTATCAAGCCCTTTGCAAGCTTTCTTACATGGTTAAAGGAACAGATGAATATTGCTTTAAGGATATTGGTTTTGTTTTGTCAAACATCAGTATGACAGGTCAGTTTACCCAACATCTTTGGATTTCATTTATTGGCGGTTTGATTGTTGCGTTTCCTGTTGTCCTTTGGCAATTTTGGTCATTCATTAAACCAGCGCTAAGCAATAAGGAAATAAAATATGCTCGAGGATTGGTGTTTTATAGTTCGTTATTATTTTTTGCCGGAATATTTTTTGGTTACTTCTTACTTAGTCCAATGTCAATTTCATTCCTTGGTTCGTATAAGGTAAGTGACTTGGTTAGTAACGAAATCAATTTGGAATCTTATGTGTCTTTCATATCTACCATGACCTTTGCTACAGGATTAATTTTTGAAATGCCGATTCTGGTATATTTCCTAGTTAAAATTGGTTTGATAGGTGCTACTTTTATGCGAAAATATCGCAAGCACTCTTTTGTCATCATATTAATCATAGCAGCAGTTATTACACCTTCGCCAGATATGGCAAGTATGCTGATGATGGCATTGCCGCTTTATGCCCTATATGAGTTGAGTATTTTTGTGGCATTACGAGTTGAAAAAAATAGAATTAGATAAAAAATACAATTATGAAATTAGCCATAGGATGCGATCACGCAGGATTTGAATACAAAGAAGCCATTAAAAACATGTTGAGCGAAATGGGCCATGAAGTAAAAGATTTCGGAACATACTCAACTGAATCGATGGATTACCCTGACACCGCACATCCAGTTGCATTGTCTGTTGAAGGCAAAGAAAATGAGCTTGGAATACTGATTTGTGGAAGCGCAAATGGCGTTGCTATGGCAGCAAATAAGCACCAAGGCATTCGTGCAGCTATTTGTTGGCAAGATGAATTAAGCAAATTGGCCCGTACCCACAATGATGCTAACATTGTTTGTTTACCAGCAAGATTTATAGAATTAGATTTAGCTAAGCAAATCACTCAAACATTCATAAGCACACCATTTGAAGGTGGAAGACATGCTAACAGAGTAAATAAAATAAGTTGCTAAGTGTTCTTATAAACCATATTCGCTAATGAGCCACATTAGGCCAGAAAGTGTAACTGCACCAAACTGTAATTCCCTTTTGTTCACTTTATCAAAAGTATCAGCATCTGTGTGGTGGTAGTCAAAATACTTTTGTCCATCAGGGTGATAACCAATCATTACAACACCTTGTTTTTTCAAGGGCCCAATATCAGCTCCTCCCCCATGGATATTAATGGTTTGAATTCCATAAGGTGCTAATAATTTTTGCCAAGATTGAAGTCCAAGGAGCTTTTCTTCAGATACAGAAATACCAATCTCTCGAGGCATAAACCCACCAGCATCGGTTTCAATGGCCGCTAAATGTTTTTCTTTGTTTAATTCAGCTAGCTCAGCATATTTCAAACCACCTTTCAAACCATTTTCTTCATTCATAAACAGCACACAACGAAGGGTTCTCCTGGGTTTTATTCCTGTTGCTTTAAATAATCGTAAGGCTTCCATGCTCTGAACGGTTCCTGCACCATCATCATGCGCACCTGTTCCAACGTCCCATGAATCAAGGTGACCACCCACTAGAACTATCTCATCTGGCTTTTCTGAACCTTTAATTTCAGCTACCACATTATAAGATAAAACATCTGGGAGCATTACACAATTTTGCTTAAAATAAAATTCCGTTGATGAGTTTTCCTTAAGTGCTTGACTCAGTATATCAGCATCAATGGTACTTATGGCACAGCCGGGAATTTTAGTAACACTATCTTTATATCCTGTAGCACCCGTATGAGGGAAGTTATCATGTGCATGGGTCATTGAACGAACCACTACACCTATTGCCCCTAATTTAGCGGCTTCTAGTGGTCCTTGACCCCTTTGATCCACTGTGATTCCGTATGCACCATTAATAATGGCATCAGGGAATGGACGACTAAAGAAGACAATTTTACCTTCAACCTTCTCTCTACCTAATTTTTTTAGTTCGTCAAAGGTTTTCACTTCAACCACTTTAGCCTGAATACCATCTTTGGTAGTGGCTACACTATTTCCCAGAGCACAAATATGAACAGAGGTTTTCTTTTTATTGCTTACAAAATATCCTATTTCCTTTTCACCCCTTACCCAATGGGGCACCATAACGGGTTGCAACCATACTGAATCAAAACCTTCTTTCTTCAAAGATTCGTATGCAAATTCAACTGCCTTAGCTGCGTTTGCCGAGCCACTTATACGATTGCCAATTTTGTTGCATAAGTGATCAAGTTGAGCATAGCATTTGCCATTTGTAAAGGCTTCGTTGAAGAAATCTCGAATAATAATTGAATCTTTATTCTGAGCAGCAACACGTGTTATTATGGCAAAAAAAGAAAGTAAGAAGTAAAATTTGGTCTTCATGAAAATATTAGAATTATGAAGTCAAATATATTTTAAATGTGAAATTATCCTTCATTCATTTTACAAATTATAAAATACTTAACATCCGTTTATAAATAATTGGGGAAAGAATAGGCATATTTGTGCATTTTGCAGACAAATACAGACAACTTGATTAAGAACATTTTATACATCCTTTTAAGCATATTGATATGTGGTAAAACCCACGCTCAATCGGCAAGCATAAATTGGACAAAAAGCAATCCATGGGTTGATTCCGTTTTAAATACATTAAGCAATGAGGAAAAAATTGCCCAACTGATGATGGTAGCAGCATGGAGCAACAAAGACAAAAGCCATGTGCAAGATGTAGAGTGCCAAATAAAAGAAATTGGTATAGGGGGCTTAATTTTTTTTAAAGGAACACCCAACAAACAAGCTAAACTTACTAATCAATATCAAAAAATAAGTAGGGTTCCCTTGCTAATTGGAATTGATGGTGAATGGGGTTTAAGCATGAGGTTGGATAGTGTTCCCGTGTTTCCAAGACAGATGATTCTGGGTGCTGCAAACGATATAGAACTGACAAGACAATATGGAAGTGAGATTGGCAAACAATGCAAGCGAATGGGTATTCATTTGAATTTTGCACCCGATGTAGATGTAAATAACAACATGGCCAATCCAGTTATTAATGATAGGAGTTTTGGTGAAAATAAATTTACAGTCTCGAAACATGGTATAGCTTACACTAAAGGCATGCAAGAGCAACAAGTAATGGCCTGTGCAAAGCACTTTCCTGGACATGGTGATACAGAGAATGACTCACACTTTGGATTACCTGTAATTAAAGGCAATCGAAAAAGATTAGATTCCTTAGAACTATATCCTTTCAAAGAGTTAATTAAACATGATGTGGCAAGTGTGATGAGTGCACATTTATATGTGCCTGCTTTAGATTCAACACCCAATGTAGCATCATCTATATCCCCATTGATTATAAACGGCCTATTAAAAAAAGAAATGGGATTTGAAGGGATTGTTATCACTGATGGTTTAAACATGAAAGCTGTGAGCAACTATAATAGTCCCGGAGAGGTGGCAGCCAAAGCATTTGCAGCTGGTAATGATATTTTATTGTTTGTTGAGGATGTGCCTCAAAGTATTCAAATGATAAAAGAATATATCAAACGTGGTGAAATAACTTGGGAACAAGTAAACCAAAGCTGCAAAAAAATTCTAACGGCAAAATTTTGGTGTGGCTTAGGAAACTACAAGCCTATAAATATTGAACATTTAACTGATGATTTAAATTGTTGTGAAACAGAATTATTCATAAAAAAAGTAGTTAAAAGCGGTGTAACTGTTGTGAAAAATGCTGATAATATTATTCCATTGATAGATGCTGATAAATATAAAATAGCGAGCGTAGCAGTAGGAAACCCAATGCTTAGTGACTTTCAACAAATGGTAAACAACTATACCAAATGTGATTTCTATGCGATAGATAAAAACGATTCCAAATTTAATTTTGATTCTCTGTATGAAAAACTTCAATACTACAATTTGGTTATAATTAGCCTTCACAGCACAAGCAGATTTGTAAGTAAAAAACTAGGATTAACGCAACAACAGATTGATTTTATTAATAGACTTAATTCAAGTAGAAAATGTATTTTGGTAAATAATGGCAATCCTTATATTCTCCAGCATTTTACTGGTTTTAGAAACATCATTGTTTCTTATGAAGACCTACCTGTATATAATACTTTAGCAGCACAAGCCTTGTTTGGCGCATATCCTACAAATGGCAAATTGCCAGTTTCAGTTACACCCACTTTCCCTTTGGGCAGTGGCATTGAAACCGAGAGAATGAATGTTCTTGAATATGTCTATCCAGAAGAAATGGATGTACCAAGAAACAATTTCACAGCTATTGATAGC
>CAMBSD010000010.1 GCA_945870425.1 Chitinophaga pinensis
AAAAGCAACGATTGATGCACTAGTAAATATGCGTGATGCTTACACCATAGCGCAACAAAGAGGATTAAGTTTAAAAAGAGTATTTAACGGAGACTAATCAGATGGCTATAGTAAAAATAACACAGGTAAAAAGTACCATCGATAGAACGGAAGTTCAGAAGAGAACAGTTAGGGCGTTAGGATTTACCAAAATGCACCAAACTTTAGAAAAAGAAGCTACTCCTCAAATTATGGGGATGATTAGACAAGTATCACATTTGTTAAAAATCGAAAATATTTAATAGAAATGCAGTTACATACATTAAAGCCTGCATCAGGCTCTACACATAAAGAAGGTAAACGCGTTGGACGTGGTGAGGGTAGTGGTAAAGGCGGTACGGCCGCAAAAGGTCACAAAGGAGCTCAATCTCGTTCTGGTTACAGTTCGAAAAGAGGTTTTGAAGGTGGTCAAATGCCATTATACAGACGTGTGCCTAAGTTTGGTTTCAAACCTTTCAATAGGGTTGAATACATTGGAATCAACTTAGATAGATTACAAACATTAGCTGAATCAAAAGGTTTAACTACTATTACTATCGAGACTTTGGTTTCAAACGGTATGGTCGGTAAAAAAGATTTAGTAAAAATATTAGGTAGAGGTGAAATCAAGTCATCACTAAATGTGAGTGCTCACGCATTCTCAGAATCTGCTCAAAAAGCAATTGAAGCAGTAGGTGGTTCAGCTGTTAAAATATAACAAATGAAGAAATTTATAGAAACCGTAAAGCATATTTATCAGATAGATGAATTAAGGTATAAATTAGTTATTACCTTTTGGATGCTATTTATTTACAGACTAGGTTCATACGTTACCCTTCCGGGTGTTGATGCCAATATGTTACAAGGTTCAGCTCGCCAAGCCGCAGGTGGAATTTTTGGATTGATAAACATGTTTGCAGGTGGAGCCTTTGGACGCGGATCCATATTCGCCTTAGGTATAATGCCTTACATTTCTGCTTCAATTGTTGTTCAGTTATTAACCCTAGCTGTTCCTTCATTTCAAAAAATGCAAAAAGAAGGTGAAGATGGAAGAAGAAAGATTAATCAAATTACTCGTTATTTGACAATCGTTATCACTGCTGTTCAATCCATTGGTTTCTTGGTTAATTTAAAATCAGAAAATCCTCAAGCAATTATATCCATCACTCACCCTCAAGAAATTTCTGATTTCTTCTTTATGCTATCTTCTGTTGTTGTTCTAACTGCTAGTACTATGTTTGTGCTTTGGTTAGGTGAAAGAATAACAGATAAAGGTATTGGTAATGGTGTTTCTTTGATTATCATGATTGGTATCATTGCTCGATTACCATTTGCATTAAAAGAAGAATTTAATTTCAAATTAACCGAGTCAGGTGGAGGTTTGGTAATATTCTTAATTGAATTAGCTGCCTTGTTTGGTGTTATTATGATGGTTATTTTGCTAGTGCAGGGCACTAGGAGAATTCCAGTTCAATATGCTAAGAGAATTGTTGGTAACCGTCAATACGGAGGAGTAAGACAGTATATTCCCTTAAAAGTGAATGCTGCCGGTGTAATGCCTATCATCTTCGCCCAAGCTTTGATGTTTATACCTTCAACAGTTGCTCAATTTTTCCCCAACTACGAAAGTATGCAAGGTGTTGTCGCAGCTTTTATTAACCCGCTATCGTTAACATACAATATTACCTTTGCTCTGTTAATTATTATTTTCACCTATTTTTATACAGCCATTTCAGTTAATTCTGTTCAAATAGCTGATGATATGAAAAGAAATAGTGGTTTCATTCCAGGTATAAAACCAGGAAAGTCTACCGCTGATTTTATTGATAATGTAATGTCAAGGATCACTCTACCAGGTGCAATCTTTTTAGCTATTGTTGCCATATTGCCCTCATTTGCGGGTGCCTTAAACATTAATAGCCAGTTTGCTCAGTTTTATGGTGGAACATCTTTACTAATTTTGGTTGGTGTAGTGCTTGACACCTTGCAGCAAGTAGAAAGTCATTTGTTGATGAGACATTATGATGGACTTATGAAATCAGGCAGAATTAAAGGTCGTACTAACACTAGCGCAGGTGCTGCATAAAATTGCGCCTTGCTTTTTGTGAAAATGCGGTTATTTTTGCAACCCTTTTAACAAATATGTCAAAACAATCTTTAATAAAACAGGACGGAGTAATATTAGAAGCATTATCAAATGCCATGTTCAGGGTACAGCTTGAAAATGGTCATGAGATAATAGCTCATATCTCAGGTAAAATGAGAATGAACTATATCAAAATATTGCCAGGTGATAAGATTTCAGTTGAAATGTCACCATACGATTTATCAAAAGGAAGAATTATTTACAGATATAAGTAATAAGAAAGATGAAAATTAGAGCATCGGTAAAAAAGCGCAGTGAAGACTGCATTATCGTTAAGCGTAAAGGAAAAGTTTACGTAATTAACAAAAAGAACCCAAAGTTTAAACAACGTCAAGGATAATTAAAGAATTATGGCTCGTATATCAGGTGTAGATTTACCCAAAAATAAAAGAGGAGAAATAGGTTTAACCTATATCTTTGGCATAGGTCGTTCCAAAGCAGTTAGAATTTTAGCTGACTGTGGAATAGATGTAGCAAAAAAAGTTCAAGATTGGAACGATGAGGAGTTGAATGCAATTCGTAAGCACATTACAGATAATGTAACTGTTGAGGGAGAATTACGTTCAGAAAAGCAATTAAACATTAAGCGTTTACTTGACATCGGCTGCTATCGTGGTTTGCGTCACAGAAAAGGTCTTCCAGTTCGTGGTCAGCGCACTCGCACAAACTCACGTACTAGAAAAGGTAAGCGTAAAACAGTTGCAGGTAAAAAGAAAGTTACTAAATAATAAATAAAGAACAATAGTAATGGCAGGTTCAAAAAAGACAACAAAGAAACGTAATGTAGTGATTGAAGCACACGGTCAAGTGCACATCAAAGCATCGTTTAATAATATAATTATCTCTATAACAAATGCAACTGGACAAGTTATCTCTTGGGGTTCGGCTGGTAAGATGGGTTTTAGAGGTTCTAAGAAAAATACTCCATATGCAGCTCAAACTGCAGCAACAGATGCTGCCAAAGTAGCTGTAGATGCTGGTCTAAAAAAGGTTGATGTATTTGTTAAGGGCCCCGGTTCAGGAAGAGAAAGTGCAATCCGTACGCTTGCTGCAGCTGGTTTAGAAGTACTATCAATAAAAGATATTACTCCTCTTCCTCACAATGGATGTCGTCCTCCAAAAAGCAGAAGGGTATAATTACTTATTTATATTTTTTGATAATAGAAGAATAATAAAAAAATGGCAAGATATATAGGTCCTAAAACCAAAATAGCAAGAAGATTCAAAGATCCTATCTTTGGTCCGGATAAGTCTTATGAAAAAAGACAAACACCTCCAGGTCAGCATGGTATGTCTCGTAAGAGATCAAAACCAACCGAATATGCTATACAGTTAGGTGAAAAGCAAAAAGCTAAATATACTTACGGTGTATTGGAGCGTCAATTCTACAAAACTTTTGAAGAAGCAGCGCGTAAAAAAGGTGTTACGGGTGAAAACTTAATGAAGTTCTTGGAAGCTCGTTTAGATAATACTGTTTTTCGTTTAGGTATTGCTAAAACTCGTAGCGCTGCTCGTCAATTGGTTAGTCACAGACATATTACCGTTAATGGTAAAGTAGTAAATATTTCATCATATGCTTTGAAACCAGGAGATGTTGTTGGTGTTCGTGAGAAATCTAAAACATTAGAAACTATTACCGATTCATTAGCATTAAGTAATAATAAAAAATTCAATTGGGTTAATTGGGATGGTCATAATATGACGGGTACTTTTGTTTCTTTCCCTGAGAGAGATCAAATTCCTGAAAATATCAAGGAACAACTAATTGTCGAATTGTATTCTAAATAACATTTAATCAAAACAACACATGTCAATACTTGCTTTTCAGAAACCTGACAAAGTTATCATGCATAAAGAAACTGATTTTTTTGGTCAGTTTGAGTTTCGTCCTTTAGAAAAAGGTTATGGTGTTACTATCGGTAATGCGCTTAGAAGAATCTTATTATCTTCGTTAGAAGGTTATGCAATTACTACACTTAAAATAGCTGGTGTTGAGCATGAATTCTCAACCATCAAAGGTGTAATTGAAGATGTTACCGAAATCGTTCTAAATCTAAAACAAGTTCGTTTCAAACGTATTGTTGATGGAGTTGAAAACGAAAAGATATATATCAACATTAAAGGACAAGAACAATTTTTAGCAGGTGATATCGCAAAGCATACCAATGCTTTCAAAATATTGAACCCTGAAATGGTGATTTGCAACATGGAATCATCAGTTCATTTAGAAATTGAATTGACTGTAGATAAGGGAAGAGGATATGTTCCTGCGGAAGAGAACAAACCAAAAGATTCTGTTTTAGGTTTGATTCCTATCGACTCTATTTTTACCCCAATTAAAAATGTAAAGTTCTCAGTTGAAGATTTTCGTGTTGAACAAAAAACCGATTATGAAAAACTGAATTTAGAGATTATTACTGATGGATCAATTCATCCAGAAGATGCATTAAAAGAAGCTGCTAAAATACTCATCCAACACTTCATGTTGTTTAGTGATGAGTTGATTACACTAGATACTCAGGTTAAAGAAGTTCATCCTGAGATAGATGAGAATCTAATGCAAATGAAGAAAATTCTTAAGACTCCATTGTCTGACTTGGATTTATCTGTAAGAGCATACAATTGCTTAAAAGCAGCTGACATCAAAACATTGGGCGAACTAGTTAGCTTTGATATCGCAGACTTATTAAAATTCCGTAATTTTGGTAAGAAATCATTAAGTGAGTTAGAAGAATTGGTGCGTGACAAAAATTTAACTTTTGGTATTGACGTTGCTAAATATAAATTGAACGAAGACTAGATTAATAGGGTTGAACGTTGATAGTTGTTGGTTGATAGAAAACAACTCCATCAACAAACAGCAAATAACTATATACGAATAAAAATGAGACACGGAAATAAAGTAAATAAATTAGGCAGAACTGCCACCCACCGTAAAGCAATGATGGCTAACATGGCTTCTTCGTTGATATTACATAAGCGTATCATGACTACGGCCGCCAAAGCTAAAGAGTTACGTAAATTTGTTGAACCTCTTATCACAAAAGCAAAAGAAGACATTACACATAACCGTAGAACCGTTTTCGCCTACTTGAAACAAGGTCCTGCAGTTAAAGAATTGTTTGGTACTGTAATGACCAAAGTTGGTGACAGGCCAGGTGGATATACACGTGTATTAAAAACCATGAACCGTAAAGGTGATAATGCTGAAATGGCCATTATTGAGTTAGTTGATTTTAACGAGGCTATGTTGGCTGCTAAAGCTACAAAAGGTGCAGCTAAGAAAACACGTAGAGGTCTTACTAAAGCAGCTGATAAAGCTGTTGAAACTACTGATACTGCTGAAGCTACAGATACTGCTGAAGCTACAGATACTGCTGAAGTACCTTCTGCTGAATAATACTATTTAACAAATTCAAAAAGCTCGGACTTGTTCGGGCTTTTTTTATGCCTTATTGCTTGCATTCCTAATTCTAACTTTTTATTTCATTTTTTAATCCGTTTTTTTGTAGTATAGTATGAATAAAGAAATTGTTGTTAGTGGCATAAGGCCTACAGGTAATTTGCATTTGGGAAATTACTTAGGAGCGGTAAAGAATTTTCTTAAAATGCAGCATGATTACCCGTGCTTCTTTTTTATTGCCGATTATCATTCGCTTACCACTCATCCTAACCCAGCAGATTTGCATAATAATGCCCAACAAGTGATGGCCGAATATTTGGCTTGTGGTTTGGATCCAGAAGTCTGTACACTCTATATGCAAAGTCACCTTCCAGAGATATTGGAATTATACTTGCTTTTAAATATGCATGCATACAAAGGTGAATTGGAAAGGGTTAGTTCTTTTAAAGAGAAGGCTAGAACCCAACCTGATAATATAAATGCTGGTTTGCTTACCTATCCAGTTTTGATGGCTGCAGATATTATTATTCATAAAGCTGTGAAGGTCCCAGTTGGTAAGGATCAAGAACAGCACTTAGAAATGGCCCGCACTTTTGGAAATAGGTTTAATCGTATTTATAACAATGAAATTTTCCCTGAACCATATGCATTTAATTATGGAACAGAATTGGTGAAAATACCTGGCCTATTAGGAGGTGGGAAAATGAGTAAGAGTGATGGAGATGGAAATGTTATCAATTTAATTGATACCCCTGAGACTATTAGAAAGAAGTTTTCAAAGGCGGTAACTGATACAGGTCCAACAGAACTAAATTCAATACCTACCCAAGCGGTTCAAAATTTGTTTGATTTGATGAAGACTGTTTCTAGTGAAGATACTTTGAAACATTTTACAGACGCTTATGCTTCATGTAGCATCAGATATGGTGATTTAAAGAAACAATTGGCAGAAGATATGATATTTTACCTTAGTCCTATTAGAGAGCGCATAGAAGATATCAAAAGCAATAAAAAAGAACTTAATAGAATAGCTAAATTAGGTGCTGAAAAAGCAAGAGAAAGCGCAAATAGGACAATGAAAGAAGTGAGGGCAGCTGTAGGTTTTAAATCAATTGTATAAGAATGAAGATTATTGAAATTACAAGGAGTGCAAAAGAAGCAATTCTTAAATATAAAGATACCTTACAAATACCTAGTGATCATTATTTACGGGTTGGGATAAAGCAGAAAAACTCACAAGACAAAGGCTTATTCATAGGTTTTGATACAATAAATGAAAAAGATAAGTTGGTAGAAAACGATGGCATTGAGCTTTTATACCATCCAGGTCAAGCTTTGTTTTTTGCTGGTATGATAATAGATTATAGGGAAAGAGAAGGCAAGAAAGGGTTTGTTTTGGTTGAAAATAAGAAGACTATTTAATCTCTAAGGAGATTAATTTCATCATTTCTTCTCTTGTTTTAGAATCTTGAAATTTACCACTAAATTCACTTGTAATAGTGCTACTAGTAACATCCTGAACACCACGCATGCCTACACACATATGGTCGGCTTCTATAATAACTGCTACATCGTTTGTATACAATGTGTCTTTGAGCATGTTTACTATTTGAATAGTCATTCTTTCTTGTACCTGCGGTCGTTGGGCAAAATACCTCACAATACGGTTTAGTTTTGACAGACCTACAACTTTATCATTTGGAATGTAGGCTACATGAGCTTTACCAATGATGGGAACAAAATGATGTTCACAAACACTATGAAAAGAAATATTCTTTTCGATGAGCATGTTTTTATAATTGTATTTGTTCTCAAACAACTTAACCGAAGGTGCATTATCTGGGTTCAGTCCCTTGAACATCTCTGTAACATACATTTTGGCTACCCTATTGGGTGTGCCACTTAGACTGTCGTCATTAAGATCTAAACCCAAAATGAGCATTATTTCTTTGAAATGCTTTTCAATAAGTTCAATTTTTATTTCATCATCCAATTCGAAAGCATCCTCGCGGAGTGGTGTTTCCATTGAAAAACTCTCATGGTTGTTTTCCATGTCTTCTGTATTGAGTTTTTTAATTTCCGTTGTATTCAACGAAGTTACGTTCTGTTTCATATAAGGTTATTTTAATATTATATTTCTTTTCTATTCTGTTTCTAATAAGGTTCCAAATGGTAATTGCGATATTCTCGGCTGTTGGGTTTAAATTTTTGAATTCGAGTGTGTCTAGGTTTAGATTTTTGTGGTCGAATCTATCTTCCACTTCTTCTTCAAGAATTTGTTTCAAAATTTTCAAATCAAATAAATAACCGCTTACGGGATCAATTTCACCAGTGATGCTTACAATTAATTTATAGTTGTGTCCATGGTAATTATCATTGTTACATAAACCAAAGAATACTTTGTTTTGTTCAGTTGACCATTCATTTACGTGCAATCTATGTGCAGCATTGAAGTGACATTCTCGAGATACAGTTAATTCCATTAGTTAGTATAAATCTTATTTTTCAAAGATGTCGAAACATCTTACTTTTTCAAACTTGATGTTGTTTTTTTCTATTTATAACAACTTGAAGTAAGTTTAATTGTTTTATATATTGTTATAATCGTTAAACAAAATTTTATAATTATGTAACAAAATAGGGTATAATTACCTTAATTTTGCGCTGTAACCACCTGTAAAATATATGAATCAAATTTTTTTTAATTGATTTATAGTAATTTATGTTTTGTTTAAGCTTTTGTTTAAAATATTAAACAAAAATACTTGCTAGTATGAAATAAGTAATTCACATTTGCTGAAGATTTAGAATAAAAACAATTCCTGTCATGACTCAAATAGAATTTAAAAAGTTAGTAGAACGTGAATCCCGTGGTTTAAGATATTATGCATATCAGTTAACTCGCAACGTTGAAGATACGAACGACTTGATGCAAGAAACAATGCTTAAGGCCTACACATATCAAGATAAATTTGAGGATGGAACCAATTTGAAAGGGTGGCTCTTTACGATTATGAAAAACAACTTCATAAACAACTATCGAAGAAATCTTAAACGAAATACTTTTGTTGATCAAACAGACAATGATTACTATTTAGATTCTGTATCCCCATTGGTCAAAAATCAGGGAGAGATGAAATTCATTATGAAAGATTTGGAGCAAGCATTAGATAGTTTGCCCTTAAGCTTGAAAAAGCCATTTACTATGAATTTCAAGGGTTTCAAATACCATGAAATTTCTGAACTACTTAATATTCCAATAGGTACAGTTAAAACTAGAATATTCGTTGCAAGAAGGCATCTTAGATTGCAGTTAAGTGATTATGCCAAAGATTATGGACTAAATAACGCGACAATAAATCAGTAAAAAATCCCTAATTTTTCAACTAAATAACTATATATTAGCAGTTCATATTCTGGGCTGCTTTTTTTATTTAGTAGTACTTATATTTTTACATGATTTATAGTCATATTTGCTTTTTTTATCAATGAAACATATGAATAAAAATTTATTATTACTCGCTCTTCTATTGCCACTTGGGCTATTTGCTCAGTTTGGTAAAATTAAGAAAAAGGAGGATGTTGAAAAGTTTAAGGATACACGTTTGGTAGTGGTATTAATGCAAGACAGTGCTTATAACGTTAGTATTATTTCTGCTATGGAAAAGTATTGGAATTTTACTGGTTTTGAATTTGCTTTCGATACTGCCATGCAAAAATTTAAGAAGGGCGATTTTGCATTTTTATTATTCAGCAAGTCTAAGGGAAGTAAAATTAGAACCAAGGTATGCAGCAGCGAAGAAGATTTTAATGGAATGGTAATTACTAAAAAATTTAAAAGAAGAATTGTTCCTGAGGATATAATTGCTCAAGCATTTTGCCGAAATTTTATTGATACACCTGATTGGGAAACTGAAATGATAAGAGGTGTTCAAATGCTGAACAACTATTTCAATTATGCTATTGAGGCAAAAAGTGACGCAGACCTTTCGGAAAATAAAATGATGAACAATTACCCTTCAGACAAAGGTTTGCTTATCGATAAGACTTTATTTGTTGAAGACAAACAAATAGAAATGAAAGGTAAGGAAGATAAGAATGTTTTGATTGACGGTGAAATAGAAGAAACTGAAATTGAAAATATTCAAAAAATGATAAGGGCTCAAGACAACATGTCTTTACACTACTTCTATTCAAAGGATGAAAAATTTTGCAATAAATTGATAATTAGCACGGCCAATAGTGAGTTAATGTATTTTAATTCAACTAGTTCAGATAAGTGTAAGCTGCTTTCTAGTGATTTGAAACAAGTTAAAAATATTAAAACAGATTATATTAAAAAGAATAATTAGAATTATTCATGAGCATGGAAGAAACCAAATCTAAACCACTATTGTATATATTTATTCTTTTAATTCTATTGTTAATTTCAGTAGGTCTCATAAACTATTATTATGTGAAAAAAATTAACGACAGTTATACTGATTTGATTGGAAGCCTTTTAAAAGAAGACAAAGCCATTCATGAAGTTACTAGAAATAGTACTAAATCTTTACTTATTATGAGTAAGATTCTTAAATCCCAAGCAGATGCTGATAAGAAAAATTTATATCAAGAATTAGAAATTTATACCCAAAAAAATAACACAAATTTCGAAATTTTAGGCTCTATATGTAATGATGATTTTAGGAAAAAAAACCTTTCAAAATTGATAGATTTTAGAAAAAAGTATTTGGATAGCAAAGACAGTTTGTTGAAACTTGTAAATCGTTATGGTTCTTCCGAATATGTAAATACCTACTATCGAAATGTTGTTAAAATCAAACTAGACGATTATCAAGATCAGCAGATGTTGTTTGCCTACAATGCGAAATATGTAATTCTTGAGAATTCAGATGCAATAAACAACATGACCAGCAAAATACGAAATATTACATTCGGACTTTTATTTGCACCAATTGTTATTATTGGAATTGGGATACTGTATGTATTTACAATTTTATACAGAACTTCAACCTACGATGATGATATTTAGTTAAACTTCCTAAAATACCCTGGTTCGTATTCAGACATCATTTCAACTATCACTTCAAAAACATCTTCTGCATTAGGTTTGCTATAGTAGTCACCATCAGTTCCATATGCAGGTCTGTGTGCTTGGGCTGTTAAGGTTATAGGTTTATAGTCTAACCATTGGTATGCACCTTGTACTTCAAGCACTTGTTGCATCATATAGGCAGATGCACCACCTTCTACATCCTCATCCATAAAAATAACTTTATTGGTTCTTTTAATACACTCAAGAATACTGTGGTTGATATCAAATGGCAACAAAGTTTGTACGTCAATCAATTCTACAGAAATACCTATTTCACTTAGCTGCTTTACTGCCTCTTCTGCAATTCTTGTGCAACTTCCGTAGGTAATTAGGGTAACATCTGTACCATTGATTAAAACTTCTGGTTTACCAAGGGCTATCGAAAATTCACCAAGGTTTTCTGGCATTCTTTCTTTTAACCTATATCCATTCAAACATTCAATCACTATCGCTGGTTCATCACTTTTTAATAAAGTGTTATACATACCTGCAGCTTGGGTCATGTTTCTTGGAACACACACATACATTCCTCGGAGAGAGTTTAATATCATTCCCATTGGAGAGCCACTATGCCAAATTCCTTCTAACCTATGGCCTCTTGTACGAACAATTAGTGGGGCTTTTTGACCACCTTTGGTGCGGTATTGTAAGGTCGCTAAATCATCACTTAATGGTTGTAATCCATACAGCAAATAATCTAGGTATTGAATTTCGGCAATAGGTCTTAAACCTCTGAGTGCAGCGCCAATACCTTGTCCTATAATTGTTAATTCTCTAATTCCAGTATCACTTACTCTGCTTTCTCCATATTTATCTTGCAAACCACTAAAACCTTGGTTTACGTCTCCAATTTTACCTACGTCTTCTCCAAAGGCAAATACACTAGGGTCTCTTGCTAAAGCAGCATCAAAGCATGCAGTCATTATTTCAAATCCATTCACAACTTGTGATTCATCATTGTAAACAGGTTTGATTTCTTCAGCTTTTAAAGCTGATTGATTTGATTGACTATGCAGGTAGGAGTTATATCTTTCAGCATTATCTCCTCTGTATATTCTTTTAAAAGATACAAGCCTTTCACGTGATGCCGTACCCTCTGTATAAGTAAGTCGCAATGCTTTATTAATGGCAGTAGCTATATCTTTTCTTATTGGTTCATTGATGCGTTGAAGATCATTAATTAGATCATTAATTTCTGAAGATTTTTGGCTTGAGTCTGCTAAATCATTTAGGTATTCAATCAATTCATTAACCTCCGCTTTTATTGGTCCTAAATAGTTTTCCCAAGCATTCTTTTTGCTTACATTAACATGGATTTTTGCCTCGTTTTCAATAGTATCCAATTCATCAATGCTGGCTATGTCGCTTGATTCTATCCACTCTCTAAATTTTAATAAACAATCATATTCTGTCTCCCACGCAAGTCTTTCTTTGCTCTTGTATCTCTCGTGACTTCCACTTGTGCTGTGTCCTTGTGGTTGAGTTAGTTCCATAACATGAATCAGGCATGGCACATGTTCTTCACGCGCAATTTTCGCAGCCTTTTCATATACCCTGCATAGGTCGGCATAGTCCCAACCTTTTACCCTAAATATTTCATAGCCTTTGCCATTTTCATTTCTTTGAAATCCTTTTAAAATTTCACTGATATTTTCTTTTGTTGTTTGGTATTTTGCCGGAACCGATATACCAAACATATCATCCCATACGCTCACAATCATTGGTACTTGCAAAACCCCACCCGCATTGATGGCTTCAAAAAAATGACCTTCACTACTACTGGCATTGCCAATGGTTCCCCAAGCAACTTCATTTCCAGCATTACTGAATTTATTTTCACCAATGAGTTGAGCATTTTCTCTGTAATATTTTGAGGCTTGGGCCAATCCAACCAAACGAATCATTTGACCGGCTGTTGGTGAAATATCGCTTGACGAATTTTTTGAATTTTTGAGCTCTTTCCACTCACCGTTGTCATCCAAACTTCTGGTACCATAATGGCCATTCATCATTCTGCCTGCGCTTGCTGGTTCAGCATTAACATCTGTATGAGCATACAATTGAGCAAAAAATTCTTGAACGGTCAATAAGCCTGATGCCATCATGAATGTTTGATCCCGATAATAGCCGCTTCTGAAATCGCCATTTTTGAAAGCCTTTGCCATTGCTAGCTGAGGTAATTCTTTACCATCACCAAAAATACCAAATTTGGCTTTTCCAGTCAGTACTTCTTTCCTTCCAACTAGACTAGCTTGTCTGCTTTCAAATGCTATTTTATAATCTTGTAAAACTTGAGATTTAAATTCTTCGAATGTTAGGTTTGTCAATGTGTTGCTCATACACGTTTTCTTTTTTCAAACCTAATAATTTTTATAATTTTAGCAAAGGAAATTTAGTGTATAAGACAATTGTTAGGATTTTTAGCTGAATAACATAAATGACAAGCAATTAGAGCGTTTTTTTATGCCTTTAATTTCTCTTTCAAGCCTTCTACGACTAAGACTACTGCCGGACATATCAAAGTGTTATGGTAAGTGATTTTTAGTTTTTGCAAAATGTTTCTTTGCTGTGTATGAGGAAATTCTTTGCAAGCATTAGGTCTTGCCTCATACACATGGCAATAATTATCACTTCCCAAAAAAGGACAAGGCATGCTTGTGAAAACATAGTCATTGTCCTCATCCACTCTTATATATCTTTCTGCGAAAATTGAAGGCTTCAGTTTAAGTTCTGAAGCCAATCGATCAATGTCTTTGTTTAGCAAGAGAGGGCCTGTTGTTCGACAACAATTAGCACATTCTAAACAATTAATTTGTTCAAAAGCTTCATCATGTAATTCGTTAGTTAGGATGTCTAAATCTTTTGGCTTTTTGGCCTTAAGCTTTTCCAAAAACTTTTTGTTTTCAGATGATTTCTTTCTAGCGTTTTCTAGTATTTTTAGATACTCTGGATTCAACTCTAATTGCCAGTTTAGAATTTGATTAACTTGAACTTAGTGGTTCTGTTCTGACTATCTAGGATATCAACAAAATACAAACCTGATTTGAAATCTTCTGCGATAAATTTGGCATGGTAAGCATTTATTTCTGCAGTATTCATAAGTTGTCCATTGCTTGAGTATATTTGAATAGTCTTGATTTTAGCATTGTTCAACACCAATTCGGCATCCCCTTTGTTTTGAGAAAATTCTTGGGTGTTATATAAAATATATTCGTTTGAAGGTATGGTATTAGCAATCGAGCTGATAACATCCAAGCCTCTTGCTGATATGGTAGATTTAATGCAAGAGGTATGTGACTGGTTATAAAGCATACTATCAGCCAATAATACTAGTTTGGCTGCTTGGGGCATATCCGTATTTAATTGAAGCATAGAAGCTGCGCTAAAGAAAAGTTTAAATGCTACATCTGTGCCTGTGCACTCTGCCATATCATTTAAAAATCCAGACCAAATAACTGAATTACCATAAATATCGCTAGAAGATAAGTTGCTTGAATATACTTTTGATGAGTTTGTATTTCGTCCTCCATTGGTGTTTCCTGACCAAAAGTACCCATCCCAATTGGCAAACCAGCGCCAATTGTTTGTTGTTTGCATTTTCGAAAATTGTGTGGCTATAAAATCACAGCTTCCTTCTTCTAAAGATAATCTATCATTAGGATTTGTTGGGTCTATAGTCTTTGGTGCAATTGAGTTTATGCAAGCATGGGTGTATTCATGGTTAATAACGTCAGCATCCTCAGCATCTGGCACTCCACCTGTCCCAAAGATTAAATAAAATGGAGGATCACCAAACGAAAAGCTTGAATTATCATCGCCACGGCCATGTGCATCCACATGTAATTGGTAATTGGTTAGGTTGCTGATACCAATGCTTCTCATGTAAGTTTGATAATGATGAATATGATAAAGGACCATTTCTTCTTTGAAAGTTGAGGTAGCTCGGGTGAAATCGAAGTTTGCATCAGTTGAACTATAAACAGGCAATCTAGGTGACTCAATATCTAAACTAATTGCATATTCATTTTCCATAATGAATGTATCATTAGAAATTCTTATCGGAAGTAATACATCTCTTCTTTGGTTATTTATAGCAGGGTAATCAGCATGGTTACTATCTACCCAACGGCCTGATTTATCTGGCCATGGGTCATTGTATTTAGCGTTAATCATTGAGATTGGATCTGGGTTAAAAATTTTAGCAGCCACCAAAGTATCTTTTTTATCAAATCCTAAATGTAAGGCTTCGGAGTATAAGGTTTCATTGCTTGTAGCATGCTTAATCACATTGTCTTTTAAACCGTATTCAGATTTGATTTTTTCAGAATACGATGGTATAAGTTTATCTCCATCATAGATCCATAATTTTTGCGAATTTGTATTGGCATTTGTTTTTGTGAAATAGCTGTCGCTCCAATCACTTGCATCAAATAAATTGTCGGACATAGAGATGATTTTTCCATCAAAATTGATGTTTATTTTTACAGTTGATTGATAGACTTCAATGTCTTTGTAGGTTTGAATAAATTGAAAATGATAGCCCAACAATGATTGTATAGACGATTGCAATTTCAAACCAATGTTTGGGTTATTTAGTTTGGGATTATGCTTTGTTAAATATGACTGCGCCTCATTTGCATACATCTCAAGGTTGTTTGAAGCCTTTTGCAATGGGGCATTCAAACTGATTTTGTCATTGGTATAGATTATTTGTGTACTTCTGTGTTGCAGAAAATCCTTAACATTTTGTGCAAACAACATTTGTTGAAATGAGAGGGTGAAGATGAGGAATAATATTTTTTTCATTTTCAAATTGGTTTAATATCGAAACGAGCCTCTTTCAGTTTTTTGATTAAGGACTCTGCTTTTTGTTTAGAAACCTCAAATATAAGACCTTGCTCCAAAACATCTATGTCAGTAGCGTGTAAATTTATCACACTGTTTTTTAAGATACGATATAGATCGGGATGTTGCTCATATCCGCAGGGAACAAGGTATTTCTCAGTAATTTCTTTTTCAATAATGTTTGCCCCAGATATAGCTTCTTGTGCTGCTGTCCCATATGCGTGTATTAAGCCCGGTACGCCTAAAAGTTTACCTCCAAAATAACGAACCACCACCACCAAAACGAAACTTAATTCCTTGCCAACAATGGCTCTTAATATGGGTTTACCGGCTGTATTATTGGGTTCTCTGTCGTCACTGCTTTTTTGAAATTCTCTATCATTTCCCAAAACCAATGCCCAGCAATGGTGATTAGCCGAAGGTTGTTCTTTTTTGAGTTGATTGATTTTTTCTTTGGCCTCAATCTCATTTGTAACAGGATAAGCAAAGGCTATAAAACGACTTCCTTTGTCTTTAAACTCTGATTGAACTTCGGTTGATATGGTTTTATATGAATTAGAAAACAGCAAGGTAAACTTCAGAAATTAAAATGATTGAGACCACAGATAGAAGCAAGCCATACCAATTTAATTTGTTCATTTTTTCTTTGAAAAAAACAATCGAAACTAAACTAGATGCCGCCAAGATGCCAATATTATTTAAAGGGAAAACAACGGCACTTGTATTGTGAAAAGCTGAAAGTGTTTTTAGTAAAAAATACATACTAAAATAATTGGGAATACCCAACATAAATCCCCAGAAAATATTTTTTATAGTGAGCTTTAAATTGTTTTTGAAAACATCATAAAGCAAAACAAAAATACCAAAAACAAAAGCCATAGTAAAGGTGATGGTAATAATGTGTGCCTCGCTATGCGCAGGTATGAAATGGGTTTGAATGATTTTTAAAGTGGTATCTATTACACCACTTCCCATAAATACAATAAGTGGAAGTATCCAAAGGTTTTTGCTTTCCGTTTTTCCTGATTGGTCTTTTTTGCTAATAAAATACACTGCCACAAGCGACAAACTGATTCCTATTAATTGCATGTATTTTATATGTTCGCTGTACATGATAACTGCAAATAAAATGGGAACCACCACTGAGAGTTTGGCTGAAACCATACTCACCGAAACCCCCATCTGTTGGGCTGTTTTTCCTATGGCAAAAAATATGGTAATGAACATAAAGCCTAAGAATACCGTGTAAGGAAACCAATCCATTGTCCAAAAAGGTGTGCTAAATACTGCGTCAGAAACACCAACAAAATTGCCTAAGATGGCACAAGCCAAATAATTGAAAACAATTCCTGTGAGTATGTGAACCCCAAGTTTTTCAAATACTTTAAAATAACTTACCGTGATGGTGGAAGCGAGGATGCTGAGAAGTAAAAATATCATGAATGTAAATAATAACTAAGCTGAACATTATCTATTACTTCTTGTTGTAATAGCTTACCTGAGATGAGAGGAGAAGGAACTCCTTGGCTAATGGTTTTATTGGATGTAAACACAATGGCTTCGTCCCATATACCTTGATTTATAAGGGTGTTTAACAATTGCTCACCGCCTTCAACAATTACACTTTGTATTCCTTTTTGATAAAGCGATTTGAGAATAGTATGAATTAAATTTTCATCAAAAGGTATTTGCATATACTCGAGGTTTTCTGAAGATGCTTTTTCTTTTTCGGTATAAACTATTGTTGGAATAGAGCCATCAAACAACTTAAGTGTTGAATCCAAACGCAAGTTTTTATCAAGGGTAATTCTGATTGGATTTCTACCTTCCCATTCGCGGGCATTCAAAGCTGGGTTGTCAAATAGGGTAGTGTTCGTTCCCACCATAATGGCATCCTCTTGGGTGCGCCATCTATGTACTAATTTTTGAACAATCCTATCTGTAATATGTCTTTGTTCTTCAAATTTTTCTTTGCTTAACAACCGGGCATCTGGAGCAATGTATCCATTGATGGTTTTGGCCCATTTCAAAATAACATAAGGCAATTGTTTAGTGTGATATTTGATGAATCTTCTATTCAAGTATTTACACTCTTCCTCCAAGATACCAATTTCCACATCAATGCCTACATCCTTTAGTTTAGCCATGCCCTTACCATCCACTTTACTAAAAGGATCAATCATGCCAATAACCACCTTTTTAGGACGATGACTTATCAATAAATCTGCACAAGGAAGGGTTTTGCCATGATGGCTGCATGGCTCAAGGTTTACATATATGGTGGATTCAGCAATTAGGCTTTTGTCTTTTACAGAAGCAATGGCATTTACCTCCGCATGGGCTTGGCCATATTGCTGGTGCCAGCCTTCTCCAATAATTCTGTCATTGTGCACGATGACACAGCCAACCATTGGGTTAGGTGTAACCTTGCCTGCTCCTAAAAGAGCCAATTGCAGGCAGCGCTCCATATATAGCTTATGCTGTGACATGGCGCGAAAGTAATGGATTTGCTTTTATTTTATGTATTAGGCTTGTTGATGAGTTTATAATAAACATGGTTTATTCTTTATTTAAGCTATACACATCACATTTCAATTCTCATTATTAAACCTACCTTTGAAGCATGAATCTTCAGTTGTATTACAACAATTACATCAAGCAACTATCAGGGGTGTATGAAGCCGATGAGGCTGTATCCATCACCAATTGGGTTTTTGAAGATATTTTGTTGGTAAAGTCTTTTCAAATACCCATGCTCGAGAAGCAATTGAGTTTTACTGAAGAAAACGACTTGAATGATATTTTGGAGCGACTCCTGCTCCATGAGCCTTTGCAGTATATTTTGGGCTACGCCTATTTTTATGAATTGAAATGTATTGTCAATAAATCGGTGTTGATTCCAAGGCCTGAAACGGAAGAATTAGCTAGGTTGATTGTGCAGAGAGAAAAAGTCAATACATCGCTAAATATTATTGACATTGGAACTGGCAGCGGCTGCATTGCTATTAGTTTGAAGCACCACATGCCTCAATCCAAAGTTTGGGCGATGGATATTTCTACGGAAGCATTAGTAGTATCAAAGCAAAATGTCTCAGATAATAAAGTGGCTATTCAGTTTGTTCAAGATGATATCAGAGATTCACAATTCAAATTTGAAAACCAGAAATTTGATATCATTGTTTCAAATCCACCCTATATCAAAGAGGATGAAAAGGCCGCGATGCATAATAATGTCCTTAATTATGAACCTAGCTTAGCTTTATTTGTGCCCAACCAAAATGCATTGCTTTTTTATAAAGCCATTTTAGCATTTGCTAAAGGTAATCTTGCCGAAAATGGAAGAATTTATTTCGAGATTAATGAAGCGCTTGGTAATGAAATGAAGGAACTCTGCCTATCATTTGGCTTTCAAAATGTTGAATTGCAAAAGGATATGCAAGGGAAAGATAGGATCTTGGTTGTTAGTTGACAATTTTCAGTAAACAATTAGTTCGAGTATATTGAATGCTTACTAAAGTTCATAATTCACACATATACACATTCTCACATTTCCACATTTACGTATGCGGTAATTAAGAAAATCAAACAAAATGTATATTCGCCCGCAAATGATAAAACAAATGAAAAAATCAATTTTAGCCCTTTTAGTGGCTGTATTATTTTCAGTTTCGATGGTTTATGCCCAATACGAAACCGAAACCATCAAAGATGCAAATAGTAAGTTTACCTATACCATGGTAAAAGGTGATCCTATGAAAGTGCGCACTTACACATTAAGCAATGGCTTAACGGTGATGATCAGTGTAAACAAAAAATCACCACGTGTTCAAACTTTAATAGCTACCAAAGCGGGAAGTAAAAACGACCCTGCTGAAAACACAGGTTTAGCGCATTACCTAGAGCACATGTTATTTAAAGGAACTGATAAGTTTGGTTCTAAAAATTGGAAGAGCGAAAAAGAGCAATTGGAAATAATTGATGAGTTATATGAAAAATACAACAAAACAACAGATGAGCAAAAGCGCAAAACCATCTACCACGAGATTGATTCGGTGAGTGGCTTGGCCAGTAAATATGCTATTGCAAACGAATATGATAAAATGATGACATCTATTGGTGCCCAGGGTACCAATGCTTTCACCTCATTGGAGCAAACAGTATATGTGAATGATATCCCGCAAAACAACATTGAAAAATGGTTAGGTATAGAAGCAGAAAGATTCAGAAACCCAATTCTTCGTTTATTCCATACCGAACTAGAAGCCGTTTACGAAGAAAAAAACATCTCTTTGGACAACGATGGCAGAAAAGTATTCGAAGCTTTGTTGTCGAATTTATTCCGCAAACACAGTTACGGAACGCAAACTACGATTGGTACGGTTGAACATTTGAAAAACCCTTCATTGGTTAAGATTAGAAATTATTACAACTCATACTACGTGCCTAATAATATGGCTATCATTCTAGCAGGAGATATTGACCCTGAGAAAACCATGACTTGGATTGAGGCTAAATTTGGATACATGAAAACCAAAAAAGTACCTTCATTTGAATTCTTACCTGAAACCACCAAACCAGTTGAAACCGTTGTGGAAGTTAATGGTCCTGATGCTGAAAATATGATGATTGGTTATCGTTTACCAGGTATTGGAAACCTAAGAGAAGCAAGACTTTTACAAATTGTAGATGCCATTTTATCAAACTCTAAAGCAGGTTTAATTGATTTGAATTTGTTGAAGAAGCAAGAAGTGTTAGCGGCATCATCTTCTAACTGGATTAACAAAGATTATAGCATTGAATTTTTAACAGGTAAGCCAAAAGCAGGTCAAAAATTGGAAGAAGTTAAAGACCTATTATTAGCTCAAATCGAAAATATTAAGAGCGGAAACTTTGATGGAAATTTATTAAAAGCCATCATCAGCAATATTAAAGTGATGAAGATAGAAGAGCGCAAAAGCAATGATGCCATTGCTTATACTATGTTGGATGCTTTTACTTTAGGTCGTCAATGGAAGGAAGCAGCAGCTGATTTAGATGCCATGGCCACATTTACCAAAAAGGATGTGATGGATTTTGCTAAAATGTATTTCACTAACGATCGCGTGGTGATCTACAAACGCAAAGGTGAAGATAAGTCTGTAACCAAAATTGTGAAGCCAGAAATAACACCAGTTGATGTAAATCGTGATGATGTTTCTCCTTTTGTAAAAGCAGTATTGGATACCAAAACAGAACCTATCAAACCCGTTTTTGTGGATTATAACAAAGCCATCAAACGTTTTGGATATGCCAGCAAAGTGCAAGTGTCATATCTTAAAAATGAAGACAATGATTTATTCAAATTATACTATGTGTTGGATATGGGTAAATTCAATGATTTGAAATTGCCTTTAGCTGTAAATTACCTGCAATTTTTAGGAACGGATAAATACTCGGCAGAAGATATCAGCAAAGAGTTTTACAAGCTTGCTTGCGATTTTGGTGTGAGTGTTCAAGATGAACAAGTATATGTGTATTTAACTGGATTGAATGAGAATTTTGATGCGGCTGTTAAATTGTTTGAACATTTATTGGCCAATGCCAAGCCAGATGAAGAAGCTTTGAAATCAATGGTTGAGCGCAATTTAAAAAACAGAGCTGACAATAAATTGAACAAAGGTGTGATTTTCCGTAGGGCATTAAATAGCTATGCCATGTATGGTAAAAACAATCCTTTTACATACAACTTAAGCGAGCAACAATTAAAAGCAATTACAACTACTGAGTTGGTAAGTTATATCAAAGCATTAACTTCATACCAACACAAAATTTGGTATTTCGGTCCTCTTGAAATGCAAGGATTGCGCAAGGCTTTAACTACCTACCATTTATTACCTGCACAATTAAAAGATTATCCAAAGCCAGTTGAGTTTACTAGAAACAATACAAGTGAAAATAAAGTTTTCTTCACCAATTACGATATGGTGCAAGCAGAAATTATGTGGATTAACCGTGCTTATGATGGATATGATACAAGCAAAACTGCTACTGTTACTTTGTTAAATGAGTATTTTGGTGGTGGCATGAGTGGCTTGGTGTTTCAAACCATTCGCGAGTCGAAAGCTTTGGCCTATTCAACCTATTCTTATTTCCAACAACCAAGCAAAAAGAAAGATCCGAATTATATCATTGCTTATGTAGGAACGCAATCGGATAAAATGAATGATGCCATTCCAGCTATGAATGAGTTGTTGAACAAATTGCCTAGAGCAGATAAGAATTTTGACAATGCTATTTCATCTATAAAAAATAGCATCGAAACAGAGAGAATAAATGATGAAGAAATTCTTTTCAGATTTGATGCATTAAACAAATTGGGAATTAACCACGATAACCGTCAACAGATTTACAATAGAATTGGAACTTTGAAATTTGAGGATATTGATAATTTCTTCAATATGTATTATGTAAACAAGCCAAGCTATTACTGCATCATGGGTTCTAAAGACAAATTGAAACAAGACGATTTGAAAAAATACGGAAACCTAGTTGAGTTGAGTTTGGAAGATATTTTTGGATACTAATTACTGCCGAACCCAAGAGCTATAATGAATAATTTCGCGCAACGATCATTAACAGGTTTCTTTTTTGTGAGCACCATTGTTGGATGCACACTATTTAATGAGTGGTCGTATTTTATATTGTTGTTTGCCATCAATTTTCTTTGCTTATTGGAGTTTTATGAATTGATGTTGCCCGATAAATCTTGGATTGAAAAGTACTTAGGTGTTATTGCAGGAAGTATCATTTTCTGCATGTTTGTTTTCATCATCAGAGGAACACTATCCTTGAGTTGGTTCTACCACTTGATACCTGTTTTCATGCTCATGTTTATTATTAAATTGTTTGAAAACACTAAGCGTGAGTTTGATACCTTGGCTTACCAATTGTTTGGCATCATGTATATCTGTTTTCCTTTGGTGATGCTAGCTGATTTAAGTTACTTCAATTCGGTGGATTATAGCTTTGCCTTACCAATGGGATTTTTTATCCTACAATGGGGGAGTGATACAGGTGCTTATATAGCAGGCAAGCAATTTGGCAAGCATAAGTTTTTTGAAAGAATTTCGCCTAAAAAGACTTGGGAAGGCGGCATTGGTGCTTTTATTATTAATCTAGCTGTAGCCTATGGCCTATCTATGTTATGGGATGATGTTAGCACCATAGATTGGATGATAATAGCATCTATCATTGTGGTTTTTGGCACCTTTGGCGATTTGTTTGAATCTTTGCTTAAACGCAATTTAGGAATAAAAGATTCTGGTAATAAACTACCCGGACATGGGGGTGTTTTAGACCGTTTTGATGGTGTGTTTTTCTCGGCACCTGCGGTTTATTTTTATATGTTATTTACAAACTAATTCTAATAGAACATTTAAAAGAAAAGGGTTGAAATCTAAGGTTTCAACCCTTTTTTGTTTTGCCTATGCTTGTTGTTTAGCGCAGCGCCATCAAGCATATAAAATGTTTGGTGATAATAACAAGCGTAGGCAAAAGACAAATCGTATTGAAATACTCAAATTTAAATCAGGTGATGACATATTTGAGTTAATACCATAACCTAAAAACAAAAAATCTCGAAGCCACGCTTCGGGATTAATTTATAGATATACCGCATTGATATTTGATTGCGGAATTCCCATGGATAAAAGCAGTTGTTTCCAATCGTAAAGGGCATTTTCGTCATCACCCAAAACCCATATAATATTGGTTTGTTTAATAGCATTAATGTTCTCTTTGCCATATTGGTTGTTGTTTAGCAATTGGTAAAAAGTCTGCGGATTGATGCTGCCATCATTGGTTTTAATACTAGGGCTAATATCATCAATTACCAGGTAATTGGTGTTTCTCCAATTCCAAAGGTTGTTTATTTTAATGTCATTATCATTCAAATCAGGTTCGTAAAATTGGTTATACAATTTTGTGGCAGAAGTGTACAAGGCCTTTTTATGCCTAATGGATTCTTCGTTGGCTATGGCTACACTCAAACTGGTTTTACCTCTTTTGTAGGTGCCAAAAATGAGTAAATGCTGCCCATTTTGGTTGCTGTTAAGGTAATTGGTAATGATTTGCTTGCTGTTTTCGTCCAATTTATTCTGCCATTGGCTTAGTCTGAATTGAAAAGGTAGTTTAGCCTCTTGTTGGTACATTTTGGTGGTGTACCAATAGTAAGATGGATAGGCAATGGCTGCAAGTAGCATCACATTTAGTAACACCAAAGTAGAACTTAATTGGATGACTGTGGCTGCAAGTAATGCACCTAAAGCAAAGAAGCACACATCTGTGGCAGTGTCGAAGGCCACATTTGATAAATCAGGGTTAAAAACGTAAACATTGGTTTTTCTGAGTATCGGTCCAAGTGAATTGTAGGTTTCAAAAAAGAGCCAAAAAATACTCACCCCAATACCTGTGTATAGGTTTAGTCGCTGAGCTGAGAGGTATGGTTTTAGGATTTGGTAAATTAATATGGTGGGGATAAATCCTAATGCAATGTGACCGAGTTGATTGGCCAACCATGCATAGGTTAGGGTGATTCCGCGATACGAGTCTTTGCCAATTAAATCAAAATTTAATTGTTGCAAAATGTACTTAACCTGAATAAATTTCATAATGATTGGTTTGGGTTTTTTAATTATGTTCTAGAAGCAATATAAACAATACCTAAGTTTTTGGTTGCGAAAATGATTACGAATTTAAATGAGACATTCAAATATTTGAAATTTTATATAGCGAAAAGTTGTGGCATTTTGAAGAATTGTTTCAATATGAAATTTGAAGTTCTATTTTGGTAAATATTAGCAACATGCTAATTTTTAAATATTTGATTTTAAGTTATTTGAGAATTGGACTTTTTCTTGTTGTGTGTTAATTACAAAACAATTAAATGATGATACTTTTATTTTTTGCAACAAGCATAGCGATAGTATGTATTGCTTTTGGAATTATCAAAAGCCGATTGAAATTGAAACTTGTCAAAATTAGAAACTAAATTACTTTAAAAGTGACCATACAATACCTATGCTAACTCATAAAAAGAAGGCTGCTTTAAAGTGATTAAAGTAGCCTTCGTCTATTGCAGCCATTGCTAAATCATTGCAATTTCAATATCTCCTGTGACATGCTAGGCATAGATGAATAGATAATAATCTAGGTTGCTAATCTACACATACATTTAATTGAGTGAATTAGAATTTGTGAAAATAAATTCTATAATTGTACAATAAGAGTATGAGTACAATTCAATCATTTGTAAAAAGATATGCCATCGGAAAAGGCATTGTTAGCGGATACATATCCGTGTTTTTAAGTCTATTGGCCCTCGGTGGTCTTATATGTTTTTACTTTCCTGAAATATTCACCACCCCCGAATTTAGAGAGGTATATACTGCAAAATCAATGAAAACCTTGCTTACTTTAACCATCATAGCTTCCTTGCTTTTTGGTTTAAGCAATGTGTTGTTAAGTAATGAAAGAAAAAGAGGAATCTTAGGCATATTCATAGCTAGTGTAACCATCGTTATTGGTGGATTTGATGTGCAAGGACGAGCAGTTGAAAAAGTGAATTGGCATTTGGGTCTTGATTGGCTCTTGCTTGATTTATTGTTGATGGCAATTATTTTTATTCCTATCGAAATGATTTTTCCGAAGCGAGACGAGCAAGATCGGTTTCATGCTGAATGGAGAACAGATTTAATTTATTTTGCCATCAGTCATCTTTGTATTCAGTTTTTTGGGGTGATTACACAAGAACCAGCAGTGGTATTTTTTGGTAAAATGAATTTAGAAGCATTTCAACTTTGGATTCAAAGTTTGCCATTGGCAGTTGAAATATTCCTAGCTTTTTTTATCACAGATGTTTTTCAATACTGGGCACATCGTATATTTCATTCAAATTTTTATTTATGGCGTTTTCATGCCGTTCACCATTCAACAAAAACAATGGATTGGTTGGCGGGTTCGCGTACCCATTTCATTGATATTTTCTTTACTCGTTCTATAACATTCATTCCTTTATATGTTTGTGGTTTTTCTCCTTTGGTATTTAATATTTACATTGTTGTGATTGCCATACATGCTGTGTTTATTCATGCTAATACTCGCATTAATATTGGCTTTTTAAAATACCTTTTAACCACACCCCAATACCATCATTGGCATCATTGTGTTGAAGAGGATAAATACGGAAAGAATTTTGCTGTTTTTTTTCCTTTTATAGATAGAATATTTGGCACTTATTATTTGCCCGAAAACGAGTGGCCAAGTGGAACAGGCTTAAACGAAGCTCAGTTTCCTAAAGGATATACCAAGCAATTGGTTTATCCATTTAAGAACAATCCTTTTGATAAGCAATTAGACGAAGGAAAAGAGAGTTCAAGGTAGTTGTAGATCCAAAACAAAATCGTATTATTTATTTCATCAAAAAAAAATAACCATGCGTTTAATATTTATTTCTCTATTATCATGCCTGCAACTAATGGCAATGGCACAGCCCGCTTTTGTTAAAGACTCTTTGGAGGCTTATGTTAATAGAGAAATGCAGCGATGGCAAGTGCCAGGTTTGGCTATCGCCATCGTAAAAGATGGAAAAATTGTGCATTGCAAAGGTTATGGAGTAAAGGACATTCATAAACCCGAAAAGGTGGATGAATATACCTTGTTTCAAATTGCATCCAACAGTAAGGCTTTTACTGGGACTTCCATTGCCTTATTAAATCAACAAAAGCGATTGCTTTTGGATGACAAGGTAACTAAATACATGCCCGACTTTAAATTGTATGATGATACTTATACAAATCAATGCACAGTAAGAGATTTGCTTTGTCATCGCATTGGACTGCAAACTTTTCAAGGAGATTTTTTGAATTGGGGTAGTAATTTAACAAGGAAAGAAATCATTCAACATTTGGCTTTGACCAAACCTGTTTATCCATTCAGATACAAGTATGGGTATTGTAATGCGGCCTTTATAACTGCTGGGGAGTTGATCAACAATGTGACTGATACCAGTTGGGATGATTTTATTAAATATCATTTCTTTGAACCTCTTCAAATGAAGCACACAAGCAGCACCTATCAAATGATTGCCAATGATGCTAACGCATGTATACCGCATACACTTGTGAATGGTAAATTAGTTACCATGCCCTTTACTAATATTGATAATATGGGTCCTTCGGCCAGTATTAATTCATGTGCCCGAGATATGGCCAATTGGTTATTGTTTCAATTGGATAGTGGGAGATTTGAAGGCAAACAAGTTATTCCTTTCTCAGTGTTGGCTGAAACCAGAAAATCAAATATGATTAGTAATGATGTGAATTCGAGGGTTTTTAAAACAAAGCATTTTTCAACCTATGGACTTGGTTGGCAGAGCTATGATTATGAAGGTAGAAGGGTTTGGGAGCACAGTGGGGGAGCCAATGGTTTTGTGACAAAGACTGAGTTTATTCCTGAAGAAAATCTAGGTGTTTTGGTTTATACAAACACAGATGCCAATTCGCTTTATGATGCTTTGGTAAAACAAGTATTGGAATCTTATTTAAATGTACCGTATAGAAATTTGAGTGAGATGTATTTTAAGTCATCTCAAAAATCCAGAGAGGCAGAGCAAAAAGAATTGGATAGTTTGCAAAAAGTAGCACAATCAAAAAATAAACCTAGCATTGATTTGCAAAGTTATGCGGGCGTTTATAACAATGGTTTTTATGGAGATGCTGAGGTGAAACTAAGCAAAGGTAAATTGACCTTGCACTTAAGCCATCATCCAAATAATATTGGAAGTTTATCATACTTAAACAACCACGATTTTTTATGTACCTATAGTGATGTAACCTGTGGAGTGCAAGTGTTACCATTCAAAGTGGAGGATGGAATAGTAAAAGGCATTACAATTAAAGTAAATGATTTTATTGATTACTTGAGTTATGATTTTGTTAAAGTGAAATAATAGTAAGAATCAACATATAGTTTGCTGTTAATGTCTCCTGTATTTTCCTCTTGTATGATAATAGTACCTTGATCTAGCCTGACTTTTTAAAGCATCTTTTTTCGTGCTTGTTTTAAATCTTACATGCCCTTTTCTATAGCGTCCACGATAGTCAACGGAGGGTTTAACATATACAGCACCTGATGAATCTTCATCATATCCATCACTTGAGTTACAACTTGAAATAAGTATACATAAAACAAATGTGATGGCTATAAAGTTTTTTTTCATGTGAAACAAATGACTAGAAATTCCCCTATTATAAATATGATAGTAAAGATCTGGCTTTAGAGGATTATTTAAGTTCATAGTAAATAATTTATATATCTAATCAAATATATAATTTGATAGAGATTTAGAGAATAAAGTTTAAAACTTTAATAACGATATAAACTAAGCCTTGTATTTAAACCATACATTTAACATATTGCCATCAATAGCCCAGCTTATGTGTTACCATACCAAACAAAGTAAAGACATAAAACCCCTTGAAGAACGATTTGAAGCTACAGTATCCTATAATAATTTTACAAGCAGCGACCGTTACAACGGTTTTACAAATCCCCCAACACCTGTGATATGTAGCAAGCAAGCAGATCAAATTCAATTGTATCATTGGGGACTAATTCCCTTTTGGTCTATGGATAAAAACATTCGCAAGCATACCTTGAATGCCAGAATTGAAACACTTAAAGAGCTTCCATCATTTAGAGATGCTGTAAAAAATCGTTGTTTAATTTTGGTAGATGGTTTTTATGAATGGAAATGGCTTGATCCCAAAGGTAAAGAAAAACAGCAATACCTTATTAGCATGCCCAATGATGAACCTTATGCTATTGGAGGCATATACAGCGAGTGGACCGATAAAGAAACAGGAGAAATAATGCTTACATACGCCATGGTAACCACTGAAGCCAACGAGCTAATGGCTGAGATACACAATACCAAAAAACGAATGCCCCTTATTCTTACACGTGATAACGAAAAATTATGGCTTGATGCTGGTATTAGCCCCGATGCTTTTAAAAACTGCCAAGTCGATTTGATAGCAAAGGAAGTATAAATTTGTTGTTCCCTTCATTTCAAAGAGAGCCTGTCATTTTGAGCGGAGTCGAAAAATAGACGGACTCTAATCATAAGCCAGTTCTCGACTCCGCTCGAACTGACAACTTTCAACAGTCTACCAAGCACAAATCATAGAGTACTTATTACAAAGCACTACTAAACCCTTACCTTTATTATGCGATTGTTAACTTTGATTGATAAACTTTGGAGAAAGAAATAAAATCCTATCATTGTGCTTTAATCTAAAAAATAAAAAGTTAATGAATGTAAGCGGTTTAGGTATGCAATTTGGCTTCTATCTAATTTCACCTTTAAAAGCAATTATACTTTGATTTCCTTTTTAGCAGGATTTCGCTTTATCATACATTCTTCTTTGCTCAAAAATGAAAGTAAAGGAGAGGAGCGTGAATTGACCTTTTCAAGTGGTAAAAAACCTTTGCTTTTATATAGGCCTCCTCATAAAGAAAAAGGACTCATCCTTTCCCTTTCTGGTTTTTCTATGAGTGGATATGAAGATAAACGTATAGCAGTAGTAAATAATGCCTTTGCCAAATTAGGCTACCGTGTAATAACTCCGAAGATTCATAAAATAGATGCTTTACTAATTGATCCCTCATGTATTGATGAAGTGAAGGAATTTATTACCCGACTTGAAGCTGATGAGGTTTTGAACCCACACAAATTTTGTCCTGCTGTATTTGCCCCTTCATTTAGCGCTGGCATTGCAGCATTGGCCATTGCCGAAATGCCAACAAACAGTGTATCTTCTTTGTGTTTGATAGGAAGTTTTTGTGATTTTGAAACCACCATTCAATTTGCCTTAACCAACGACAAGAATTTAGATGATTATGGGATGCATATTCTCATGAAGAATTTTCTAAAATATGAAGTTGGCCATCATCCTAAATTAGAAGAAATCATTCAAACTGCCCTTGAAGACAATGGTTTGAAAAGACAAGTGCCAATGCTGCCAAGCCTGCTTGCGCAAACAGATGAAGAAACCCTTGATTTGTATAATAAGCTTAGGCATGATAAAGAATTAAGAAGAGAAGTCGTTATGCGTGCTTGGACTAAAATCCCCGATTTTTCCCTTTGGAAAAACCGACTTGATTTATCTAAACATGCTATTAAAATTACTTGTCCAGTAAGTATTATTCATGGAAAAGAAGACAATGTAATTCCTTCCTCTGAATCTATATTGCTGCATGCTTTGATTAAAGACAATACTAGAACCCATTTAGAAATATCAAATTTATTAGACCATGGCGACATGAAAGTTGGATTTAAAATCTTTAGCGAAATTATCCGCTTGGCAAAGGCATTTCATTATTTTATGAAACATATTGATAAAAAATAAGCAGCTCGATTGGTTTTTGATTAGCCTCAGATTTCACAAATTACACTGATAAATAAAGAGCTTGACTTGCAGTCGTTGTTGTGTCTCACTAACAATAAAATATATTACTTTTTTGTCTTTTTTGATGCTGTCGCTAAAACACCTAAAATTGCCACAAGGGCTGAAAAAAAGTTTAAAATTTATTATTTACT
Organism: Chitinophaga pinensis; assembly: GCA_945870425.1. Classification (GTDB taxonomy): domain Bacteria; phylum Bacteroidota; class Bacteroidia; order UKL13-3; family UKL13-3; genus RGVD01. Next base: position 30,149 of record CAMBSD010000010.1, read on the forward strand.
TTATAATTGACACTTTGCTTAACAATTGCGAAGGTGAGATTGCGATATTCCCCAATTGGTATATGGCTTAATGAAAATGAGCTAGAATAAATCTACTTCCCCATCTCAGCATTCATAATCTCTACCAACTCTTCATCACTTTTAATAAAACGGTAAGAGGCTGGAATTTGAAACAAAACATCACCTACTTTTTCGTCAAAAACTTGTCTTACTTTTAAGGTCTTTGTAATACCATCTTGCGTAATGGTATATTCCATCATAAATCCTTCAATGGCATCATAATTTGTATCTGTACCATTCATAATTTTAGGAAGTTTATCTGTATACCAGCATACATTGTTTATAGTGGTTTCGCCATATTTTAAATGGATGGAGGCCTTTTTACAAGCATAACCAGCAATGAGTTTAGTTTCTTCACTTTTGGTAACGTTAATAACAGGCGCGTTACTTGCACCTTGCAAATCAATTTGTGCTTTTTTGATGTCTTCAGCGGTTTTCTTCATGGCAATTTTTTTGCCTTGTAAATTCATTAAGATAATCACATCATTCATGCTGCTATCGGCAATGGTAGTTATTTTACCGGCTGCATTAGGCATTTCTACTCTGCTTTTTCCATTTTTGAAATATACGGTGGCGTCTTTAGGCAACATGGCTTCAAATCTTTTGGCCTCACCTGTCAGGTCAGGATAAGTGATGTCGTAAAACACTTTGCCTTCTGTTAATTTGTTTTGCGCCCAAGTTTGCATGCTTATGCAACATAGTAGTATGAATAATTTGTAGTTCATGTGTATTACCAACTTAATTTTTCTTTGTTTAAAAATGCATTAATTCCTTTTTTGCAATCATCGCTTTTGCGAGCTTTCATGTTCATTTTGGCAGCATATTGTAAGGCTTCATCCATGGATATATTTTGCACCTCAGCAATCATTTGCTTGGTCAAGGCAATGCTTTGAGAAGAAGTTTGTTTACATAGTTTTTTAGCAAATTCAAATACTTCTTCTTCTATCAACTCTGCATCAATAATAGCATTAATCAGGCCAAATTGTAATGCCTTTTGTGCATCAATAATATCACCCGTAAGCATCATGCTGCGTGCATTGGTTTCACCAATTTTTCTAATTAAGAAAACCATCACTATGGCGGGTACGAATCCAATTTTAACTTCGGTGTAAGCAAACTTGCTAGTAGGAGTGGAGAAGCAAAAATCGCAAATACTTGCTAAGCCACAACCACCTGCCAATGCTGCGCCTTCAACCTGCGAAATAACCACTTTAGGTGAAAGGTGAATCATTTTGTATAGTTCCATCAAATGAAGAGAGTCTTGAAGGTTTTCATCATCCGTATTGGTTTGTAGTTTTTGCAAAGATGCCAAATCAGCCCCGCTACAAAAAGCTTCACCATTGGCTTTAATCACAATCACTTTGCAGTTTTCATCCGCTTCTGCTTTTTTAAAAGTGTCTTTAATGAATTGAACAAAATCGTAGCTAAGTGCATTGCGCTTTTCCGGGCGATTAAGCGTGATATAGGCCACGCGTTCTTTTACTTTGTAATTAACTAAATCCATATTGTTTATAATGCTATGCTATGTGCACCTGTTTCATTCAGGTCAACAAATAAAATATTTAATTCCTTTAGTTTATTAGCAAAATACTGACGTTTGCGTGCTGACAAGTCAGAACTTAGTATAAACAAGGCTTCAGGGGTATTGGATATTTCATTGAAATCCATAAAAGTTCTTTGTGTGATCAAGATTATGTCATTTTTAGCCACATCTTTCAAGGCAAGCTTGTTTCTATTAATCCATAATTTTCTATCTGGTAAATGAATAATGTATGAATGTTCAATACTTCTTTTGTCTATCTTATCAGCTCCTTGCGACCAAATATGTTGTTGCACATGAAAACGAAATCTCTCTTCATCATTTATCAAAACACTGTCAGCATAAAAGTAGGATACACCATTTTGAATGATATTAAAAGCGCTGGCTTTAGGAATTTTATAGAATGTAATGCTCTTTTTTGTTTGATTAACAAAACTTTCGTATCCATTGTAAACACTGATGGTGAAGCAAAGTGAAAGTGCATACCTCAAATAGCGATGTTTAATTTGAATGAACCAGAAAAATACATACAAAATGAGGAGGTAAATCATGATGGTTTCTGCAATGCTTATGTGTATGCCATTTATATATGAATAGGGAATATCCTCCACAAGCATGACAATCTTATTGGTGATTATGATGAGCCATTTACTCAAAAATCCTATTATAGAAGCTGTCCAGTCCCAAAAGCTCAAAACCATTAATCCAATATCTAGGAATAGGATAATTGTGGTAAGTGGAATGATGATTAGGTTTGAAAATAGAAAGCAAAAAGGGAATTGATGGAAATACAACAATCCAATTGGAAAGGTAGCAATTTGTGCTGCAATAGATACCGCTGTTATGGTCCAAATTTGATTTGTAATCCAATATTTAGGGGTATACCAATCATAAATTCTTTTTTGAAAAGTAACTATTCCTAATACTGCCAAATAACTTAGTTGGAAACCCACATTGGCAATGATATTGGTATCAAAAACTAGAATTACAAACGCAGAAGTCGCAAGCGTATTGTAAATATTAACATCCCGTTTACACAGTTTACCAATAATCATAAAGCTAAACATAACCGTGGCTCTTAAGATAGAAGGAGAGAAGCCACACAATAATGAATAAGCCCAAAGTAAAACTAAACTTATAAAAGCCTTAATCAATTGCCCCCATCTTTTTTTGTCTAGGAATAATAAGAGTTTTGAAATGATCCAAAAGATGATTCCCACGTGCATGCCACTTACTGCCAAAACATGTAAAGTTCCCGTATTTGAGTATGCTTTTACCACATCTGCATCTATGTCATCATCGTATCCATATAGCAATGCTTGACTTACTGCCACTTCTGTTTTGGATGAAACAAATTTGTTTAAAACCTCTTTAAAATAGTTTTGTGCTTTGTATGAAAAATCGAATAGTACATTTTTGTATGACTTACCTGTTTTGATTAAATCATTCACTCGCAAATAACTTTGGTGGTATATATTGTTAAATGCCAAATACCTTTTGTAATTGAATTCATAAGGATTTTGGGGAGGAGAGGCTTCTTTATAGTTTGATTTTATCAGTAAAACATCTCCATAATGAATGTTATTGACAATAATACTGTCTTTTTGAAAATAGATAGCTAAGTTTCCGATACATACTTGCCTATTACCCATACTATCAATGGCACTTATTACCTCAGCCAATGCTTTGTAGGATTTTTTTCTTTCTAGCAAAGGTTCTTTTATTCGAACCTCTATGTATTGAGATTTATGTTTACTAAAATGATTGGGTTTGAGGATATCTTTTTGTGAAACATGCAATGCAATTCCAAAGCAAAAAATGAAAAGATTTAAAGCCAATCCTTTAATCCAATCATGTAAATACGATTTTAGAAATAGCGATAATCCTCCAAACATGGATATGTTCAGGAGCATCATGATGATGGCTTGTGAATAGCTGAATTCTACAAACATGCTCGAGCCTATACCCAAAATAAAAGGGAAAATGATCCTTACAAAAGGAACTTGGTGCCAATATGAGTGAAATGAGGTGTTCACTTATTTGTATTAAAAACAGCTAATGTGGGTTGATAAATACCAATAATGATTTCAAAGAAAGTAATTTAGCTGAAATTTTAAAACCATGTATCAAACATTACTTTTACTTCACAATGCACTTCGCTGGGTATTTTTACTCTTAGCTGTTTACACCATTTTAAAGGCACTTATGGGTGTTATTAATAAAACTCCTTTTGGTCCTGAAGACAACAAAGCAGCTAAATTCTTTATTATGGTCTGCCATACGCAATTATTGTTGGGACTAATATTATACTTCACAAGCCCCGTTATTAAATCTTATATGGATTTAGGAATGGGTGTTGCCATGAAAGATAAATTGATGAGATTGCAATTGGTAGAGCATCCATTAACAATGATTATTGGTGTTGCTATTATACAAACAGGTAAAATAAAAGTGCGCAAAGCCTATGAAGATACCGTAAAGCACAAACGCAGTTTGATTTTTTACAGTATTGGCTTGATATTGATTTTATCAAGAATTCCTTGGGGAAATGCTCCTCTACTTAGAGGTATGGAATAAAAAAAGCCCTTGAAAACAAGGGCTTTAATGAGGACTCGAGCAGATTCGAACTGCTGTAGGAGCTTTTGCAGAGCTCAGCCTAGCCGCTCGGCCACGAGTCCTTTTGCGGGTGCAAATATAGAAAAAATACTTTGTCAAAGAAGTTTTTATGAAAATCTATTCTAAAACACTAATTCATTAGCTAAAAAATTATATTTGTCAAATATTAATTAACAAAAACATGAAAAAAATAATAGTAAGCTTTTCGCTGTTTTTTGCGCTAACAGCATTTGTTTCAGCTCAAAACTTTGGTTCAAAAATTACAAAAAAAGGTGCTGTTTCATTATCAGAAATGAAAAAGAAAATGGGCAGCAAAAAAGAAATGACTACCAAAGTGACAGCTAAAATAGAAGACGTTTGTCAGAAAAAAGGTTGTTGGATGAATTTGGTTGACAATAAAGGAAACAAAATCAGAGTAACTTTTAAAGACTATGCTTTCTTTATGCCTAAGGATGCTGCCGGTAAAACCGCTATTGTTGAGGGTATTGCCATGGTTGATGAAACAAGTATAGCTGATTTGAAAGAGTATGCTAAAGATGCAGGCAAGACCAAAGAAGATATAGCTAAAATCAGAGAGCCTAAGCGCGAATTGGTATTCGAGGCGAGTGGCGTTATTTTAAAATAATCAATATAAAACTAATTTTGGGAAACGAGATGCTGCAAAGTGTCTCGTTTTTTTTATGTTTGATGCATGAAAAAGATAGTTTACAGCCTTTTTGCACTTACCATGCTATCTATGGTATTTTTTGCTTGTGGTGGAAATCAAAATAAGGAAAACAAGAACATAGCCGACTCAAGTCAAGTGATTGTTGATAGCACAAAGTCAGATTCTTCTTGTAGTTCTGAAACCATAATGGATCCTAACAATGCCAAACCTATGGCATTAATGATGCGAGCTTTGGTAAAAAATACATCGGAAATGAGAGAAAAATTGAAAGCAGGTGAAACTTTAGAAACGGCCAAATACCCATTGGTGAGGTTTTGGTTAGTAGAACCTACCGATCCAGATGTTTTAGAACCTCAATTTTTTGAGAACGCTAGATTGTTTTCAGAATCATATAAAAAATTATCTGCCTCACATGATAATGCATCGCAAATAAAAGCATACAACGCAGTAATTGGCATGTGTATTAATTGTCATGAAAGTTATTGTAGTGGTCCATTAAAAAGAATTAGAAAATTACCTATTTAGTTTAGTTCATATTTTCAAATAGCATTAAATCAACCAACGCATGAGTACTTACAAGGAAATAAAAAAAGTGACTACACATACCCTGCAAGAAATGAAATTGAGGGGTGAGAAAATTAGTATGTTAACAGCCTACGATTATAGTATGGCCAAGATATTTGATGCTGCTAAAATAGATGTCCTGCTTGTGGGAGATAGCGCCAGTAATGTGATGCACGGACATGAAACTACGCTACCAATTACGTTGGATGAAATGATAAGTCATGCGGCTTCCGTTATCAGAGCAGTTGATCGCTCTTTGGTTGTGGTTGATTTGCCTTTTGGAAGCTATCAAGGTAATTCGAAGGAAGCTTTGAATTCTGCTATTCGAATTATGAAAGAAGCTGAGGCCCATGCTGTGAAATTAGAAGGTGGATTAGAGGTGGTAGAATCAATTAAAAGAATATTAACTGCAGGCATACCCGTAATGGGACATTTAGGTTTAACACCACAAAGTATATATAAATTTGGTACTTATGAGGTAAGAGCTAAAGAGGAGGCAGAAGCTGATAGATTGTTAAATGATGCCCGGTTATTAGAAGAAGCAGGCTGCTTTTCAATAGTGCTTGAAAAAATACCATCTAAACTTGCGAAACAAGTGGCTGAAATGGTTAAAATTCCAGTTATAGGAATAGGTGCTGGACCTCATGTGGATGGGCAGGTTTTGGTTAGTCATGATATGCTTGGCATTAATAAAGATTTTTCACCCAAATTTTTGCGCAGGTATTTAAGCTTATATGATGTGATAAAAGAGGCTGTTGAACAATATATATCAGATGTGAAATCTGTTGATTTTCCTAACGAGAAAGAGCAATATTAATGCTCTTTCATTTCTAGATTTATTTAAATGCCCGATATAATTTTTGAAGACAATCATCTAATAGCTGCCGTAAAAAGGAGCGGGCAAACGGTTCAACCTGAGCCTAACAAACCTTTGAGTTTAGAAGAAGAGGTGAAGTCCTACATCAAACAAAGCAGTAATAAACCCGGTGATGTTTTTCTTGGGGTTATTCATCGAATTGATATGCCTGTTTCCGGTTTGGTATTGTTTGCAAAAACAAGTAAGGCTTTGACGAGAATGAATGAGATTTTTCAAAAACGAGAAGTTGAAAAATATTATATAGTGAAGGTGCATAACAAACCTGCTCATCATAAAGAAATTATTACCCATTGGCTTAGGCGTGATGAAAAAAAGAATATCACCAAAGCATTTGATGAAGAGGTAACACACAGCACAAAGGCTCAATTGGAATATGAATTACTTGAAACATCAGGCAGGTTTAGTGTATTAAAAATTCGATTGCTCACAGGTCGCAAACACCAGATTAGAGCGCAACTTGCATATATTGGTTGTTCGATAGAAGGAGATATGAAATATGGAGCGCCTTCTCCTATGAAAGACCAAAGTATTTCATTACATTCTTACAGTCTGAAATTTGTGCATCCCGTAAAAAAAGATGAATTAGAATTGATAGCCCCATCAAAAATAAAATTGAATTAATCCATGAGGCTTGTTGTTTTCACCATATTGTTTTTAATAGGTACTTCAACATTTGCACAAAATGATTTTTACAAATTAAATTTTGGCTTACAATCCGCTATTGGATTTGCTTGGGCGCATGATGATAAGGTAAGTACAATAAAAGACACCTATTTATCAAACCTTACTTTTGAAATAAGCAAATACCATTTCGGAAACATGGCTGAAAAATTGTGTAAAAAAGGCTATTACAATGGTTTTCAATTTTCTTATTTCCGTTTTAATAATGATATTCTAGGGCATTCTTACATTGCTTCCTATTTTTTAGAACCCATTTTATTAAAAACAGAAAACATAAAATTAAGTCTAAGGGCAGCTTTGGGTTTGGCATATGCTAACAATCCCCATGATAGCATTACCAATCCACTAAATAAAAATTATAGTTTATATGTGAATCCATACCTTAATTTAGGTTTAAATGTAAGATACCAAATAAACGGAGGTAGCGCTATTAAAGCTTGCGTGCACTATAACCACATTTCAAATGGCAATATACAAGACCCTAATTATGGTTTAAATTTTCCTAGTATGAGTCTAGGAATAGAAAAAACAATAAATACCTATAAAAACACTCAAAAGATAATAGATGAAAAGTCAAATTGGCGTTTGGACTTAGCTTTATTTGCTAGTAACAAAAGCAGCACACTAAGCCTGAAAGATAGATTTTGGGTATATGGATTAGGTTTGAATCTGAGTAGAAAAGTAAATTTACTTCATGCCTATACTATTGGTGCAGAATGTATGGCTGATGAATCTGTTCGGTTTTTATACCAAATGGAGTTACGAAAAGGAAGAAGTTTTTATCGTTTAGGAGCCAATGTTGGACATGAATTCTTATTAGGTAGCAAATTTATATTTAGTCAACAAATTGGAGTTTATATATTCAATCAAACCCCTTATATTTCTTGGATATACCATCGATGGGGTCTTAATTACAAACTGACGGAAAATATTATGATTGGATCTAATCTTTTAGCGGATTTGCAAAAAGCAAATTTCCTGGATTTGAGAATGACATACAGCATTATCAAAAAATAAAAAATATTGAATTAAGAATAGTTGAAAAAAAATGCCAAGTATGCAACCAATTTTCTAGAATAGTTTACTTCTTATTAAATAAAAGTAATTTTATTGAAAAATATTATAGATTGGTGGCGGAATTTTGATGCCAATGCAAGTAATAATTGTGGATGATGTTCATCCAATTCTAATAAATGGTTTGAAGGAAGATAATTTCATAGTTGATTATTTGCCTGGTGCGAGTGAGAATGAAATACTTTCTGTTATTCAGAATTATGAAGGCATAGTAGTGAGGAGTAAATTGCAATTGGGTGAACAAGTTTTATCCAAAGGTTCAAAACTAAAATGGATTGCTAGGGCAGGAAGTGGAATGGATAATGTGGATGTTGAATTTGCAACTAGAAATAATATTATTTGTTTGAATGCTGCAGAAGCCAATGCAGATTCAGTAGGTGAACATACGGTGGGCATGTTGCTATCATTGATGCACAAATTAAATCAAGCTGATCTTCAGGTAAGAGCCAGTATCTGGGATAGGGAAGGAAACAGAGGCGTTGAAATAAGTAGCAAAACCATTGGTATTGTGGGTTTTGGGCATACAGGGAAATCCGTTGCCAAGAAACTAAGTGGTTTTGGATGTAAGATTTTGGTCTATGATAAGTATCTTGAGAATTATGGAACTGGGAATACCCAACAATCTGAAATGGACCAAATTTTTGAGGAATGTGATATCATTACTTTTCATGTTCCATTGACCAAAGAAACAAAAGGGATGGTAGATAATATTTACCTAAATCGCTTCAAAAAGTCGATTTATTTGCTGAATTTGAGCCGAGGAAAGGTAATTAGGACAAAAGATTTGGTGAAGTGTATGGAAAGTGGAAAAGTTTTGGGAGTGGCCTTGGACGTCTTGGAAAATGAAAAAATTGGAAAATTGAGTGAGGATGAAAAAGAGTGGTTTGAATATTTAATTCACTCAAAGCGAACACTTTTAGCCCCTCATGTGGGGGGGTGGAGTAAAGAAAGCTATCAAAAAATTTCTGAATCGTTATTGTTGAAAATAAAAGAATTAAAGAGCAAAATTTAAATTACTTAAAAGGCAAATAGAGATGATAGTTGATAAATTAAATTAATCTGCTTTTATTTACCACCTTTTAGTAAGCGTAATAAATTAATAAATCTGTAATATGATGAAAAAAATATACATCCTACTCATTGCATTATTTGCCATTCACTTTGCGGCACAAGCACAGTCTGGTTTTGGCGAAATCCGTGGTAAAGTAATTGATGAAAAGACTAAGAAACCTATGGATTATGTTACGGTAACAGCCTATTTGAATGGTATTGCCAAAGCATCCACCCAAACAGATGACGAAGGTGGTTATACTTTCAAAACGCTTCAAGTTGGAGAATACAGCATTAAAGCCTACTACTCTGGTTACCCGCTTCAAACAGTTACTGATATTGGTGTAAATCCTGATGGAATTACATTTGTAAATGTTACAATGGAGCAAAATGTTAATCTGAAAGAAGTTGTAATTAAAGACAAACCTGCCTTGATTAGAAAAGATGGTGTGAGTGGTGCTCAATTTAACGCTGCCAAGATTATGGCCTTGCCACAACGTAACGTAAATGCAGTTGCAAATTTAACAGCTGGTGTTGAAAGTCGTGGTGGTGCTACGCCAAACATACGTGGTGGACGTTCTGAAAATACTGCCTATTATATTGACGGTATTCGTGTGCAAGGCGGATCTAGTACAGGTATCGCTTCAAATGCTATTGACCAAATCCAAGTAATTACGGGTGGTACACCGGCACAATATGGTGACTTTATTGGTGGGGCTATCTCAATCACAACAAAAGCCCCAACTAAAAGATTTATTCGTTCAATAGAATATACTACTTCAACTCCTTTTACGGGTTATTTAGATAACTCGCAATTTAACCAATTAGAGGGCGTATTGTCGGGCCCACTTAAAATAATAAACAAAGGTAAAGGTGATAAAGAAAGAGTTTTGATTGGATTTTTACTTTCTACCAATATCAACTACCAATTAGATGGTCGCTTACCTTCAACAGATATTTATAAAGTAAACGACACCAAATTAGCCGAATTACAAGCACGTCCTTTGACATTGGCTTCAAATGGTTCGTTGGTTTATTCTGCTGAATTCCTGCGAAAAACAGATTTGGAAAAGGTTGATTACCGACAAAATGTTCCGCAATATGCTATCAATTTGCAAGGTAACTTCAATTTCCAACCTGCCGAGAATATAAACATACGTTTAGGATATCAAGGTAATTATTTTAACGGTCGCGACTATAGCTATTATAGTTCTTTGATGAATGCTTCCAACAATCCTTTAAGAAATGATTATACTGTAAGAGCTTATTTACAATTCACTCAAACTTTCAACAAAAAGAAAGATGAAGAGAAGGATAAAAAAGAAGCTAAAGGTGGCATAACAGATGCATTCTACACTGTTAGGGTTTCCTATGAAAATCGATTCGTTGAAGTGATGGATGCAGTTCACCAAAAGAATTTCTTTGATTATGGTTATATCGGACAATTCAAAACCTATAAAGCACCAGCTTTCGAAAGAATTAGTAAGTCATTTGGTCAAGCCCCTGATACTTTTAAAGTGAATGGAAATGATTATTATTTAACCAGTTATTGGAAGCAAAACTCCTTTAGAGACACAGCTTATAGATTTGTTCCTGGTGATGCAAACCCAGTTTTAGCAAATTACACTAAAACTGTTTATGACTTGCTAGGAAACAGTAATATACGCACAGTGGATGACTTATTAGGTTCTCGCGGTTTGACAAACGGAAGTCAGCCTGATGGTATTTATTCATTTATGTGGGGTAATGTGGGAACCAACCAAGCTTCATATGCTAAATTAAATAATGAAACCTATTCGGCATATATTATGAGTGAAGCGAGTGTTGCGCCAAAAAGTAATCCTAAAGCTAAGCACGATTTGCAATTCGGTATTAATATAGAGCAACAGTACAATAGATCATACAGTTTAGGTGCTGTAGGTTTATGGACAGCCATGAGACAATTAGCTAATGAGAAATTCCCAGGCGAAGGTAACTTAGACCCTGCTACCGCTAAACTAAAATTTGATGCCAACGGTGTTTTCCAAGATACTGTAACCTTTGATAGAGCAGTTGCTGATAGCTTAACCAATCAATTTGGTGAAAACTTAAGAAATAAATTGCGTGATATGGGAGCCACCGACATTTCTGGAAGACCTATTGATAGTAAGTCTTACATTGATGTTAATTCATACAATCCTAATACCTTCTCTTTAGATATGTTCAGTGCAAATGATTTATTAAGAAATGGTGTAGGTTCATTAGTTAGTTATAATGGATATGACTATTTAGGAAATAGAGTGGGCGGACAACCTGGGATCAAAGATTGGATTAAAAACAGAGCATTACCAGCATATCAGCCAACATACGCTGCAGCTTGGTTCCAAGATAAATTTGTATTTAAAGATTTAATTTTACGTTTAGGTGTGCGTGTTGAAAGGTTTGATGCAAATCAACCTGTGTTAAAAGATCCATTTTCATTGGTTCCAATCTATACCGCTGGAGATGTTAAAAACGGCAATATCAAAGGATTGGCAAGTCAAATACCAAGTACCATTGGTGATGGATATGCGGTATATGTTGACAGAGCAGGTGTAGACCAAGCCCTATCGAATAACAACATTAATATAACTGGATTTAGAAGTGGCGATAAGTGGTATGATAAAAATGGTAATTATGTATCAGACCCAAATACTTTGAATAAAAACTATCAAACCTTAAATGGACAAAATGCTCCATTATTGGTTGATCCAACCAAACCTGAAACACCAACTGAAAATTCATTTAAAGATTATGTTCCGGATGTAAAAGTTTCTCCTCGCGTTTGGTTCTCGTTCCCTATTTCAACAACATCGCAGTTCTTCGGTACTTACGATATCTTAACGCAAAGACCTGCAGCTGCTGGATTTAGTCCAAACAACGCACAATTTGATGATTATTTCTTCTTACAATATAGAAGAGGTGGAGCTATCAATAATCCTGATTTGAAATTTACACAAGTAACTGATTATGAAATTGGTTTCCGTCAACAAATTGGAGATAATTCAAGTTTAGGTATCATTGGTTCATACCGTGAGTTCAAAAACTTGATTCAACAATACAAATATGTTCAAGCTTGGCCATTTGACTATATCACCTATGGAAACTTAGATTTCTCTACTGTTAAAAGTTTCCGATTGGAATATGAGTTGAGAGATTTAGGTAACGTAAATATCTCAGCAAACTATCAATTGCAATTTGTTGAAGGAACAGGTTCAGGAACTAATACTTCAGGTAATTTAGTCAATGCTGGTTTGGGCCAGTTAAGAACTGTATTCCCTCTAGATTACGATACACGTCATACCATCAAAGGTACATTTGACTTCCATTATAAAGATGGTAAGAAATATGATGGTCCAGTTGTAAGAGGTAAGAAAATTTTAGAAAATGCAGGTTTCAATATTATATTTAATACTGTTTCGGGTAGACCGTATACCCAAAATACAATCGCAGTGCCTGAAGGATTAAGTGGTGTTTCGGCTCGTTCTCCAATTAAAGGTACTATCAATGGTTCAAACCTACCTGCACAGTTTTATACCGACTTAAACGTTGATAAGAACTTTACTTTCACAAGCAAAAAAATTGATGGAAGAACGGTTGAATACAGAATGAGAATATTCTTAATCATTCAAAACTTATTTAATGAAGCCAACGTTCTAGGCGTATACAGATATACAGGTAGTGCCTATTCAGATGGGTTTGTTACTTCTCCGCAAGCAATTGAAAGTTTGCGTGCTTCAACCAATGTACAATCTTTTGTTGACTTGTATAATACAAGGATAGTTAATCCTGGCAATTTTGCCTTGCCTCGTTTAACCCGTTTTGGTATTCAATTAACATTTTAATAATTACTCATATGAAAGTATATACATATAAAACTCAATTTTTTAAAAGTTTATTATTCTTACTTGCTATTGCAACATCAGGCGCTAACCTATACGCAAAAGAGAATGTAAGAAACAGAGAAGAGAAAAGAACACCCTCTAATCAAATGGCAATCGGACAGATTTTACAGAAAGGTTCAGGATGTACGGTGGGTTCTCAGCAGAAAGAATTGTCAATTAATAATGTTCGCACTCGTATTTTGAATGGGGGAGACATGTGGTGGGATTTACAAAGCGCGAAATATGAAATACCAAAAGTACCTGCAGGACAAGTTTCAAAGAACTCATTGTTTGCTGGAGCTTTATGGATTGGTGGTGTAAGTAGTGGAAACTTAAGATTAGCTGCCCAAACTTACCGTCAAGGTGGTAGTGATTATTTTCCTGGGCCGCTTATCGCTGGTTCTGCAACTATTTCATCATCTCGTTGTAAAGATTTCGATAAAATTTGGAAGATACAGTTACAAGAGATTGTTAATTTTCAGAATGATGCACAAGCAGCTGTAGATGCAAATAATGATTTTTTAACTTGGCCAGGTAATGGAAAAGTATCAGACGGAGAGGCTGCATTTCTCGCACCTTATTACAATGCCCCAAGCGATGAAGCAAAAGGTATCATAAATGACCCCAATTTATATGAGCCTGAAAAAGGAGATTTTCCTTCACTAGACCAAAACAGAAAAGACAATATTCCTGATGAAATGATTTATATTCTTTATAATGATAAAGGAAATGTTCATACTGAAACAGGAGGGCTTCCAATTGGATTGGAATTACATACACAATGTTTTGCTTTTGCTACAAACAATGAATTGAACAATACTACATTATATAGAACTACTATCTATAACAGAGGAAATGAAACAATTGACTCATGTGTTTTTGGTCAATGGGTTGATCCTGATTTAGGTAACTATACAGATGATTATGTTGAGTGTGATTTAGCTGTTGATCCTGTAAACAATGTTCCAAGAAATTTGGGTATTTGTTATAATGGTGATGATAATGATGAAGGTGTATTTGGTTATGGATTGAATCCCCCTAGTATTGGTGTTCGTTTTTTCGAAGGTCCTAAGAAAGCCGATGGAACCTTATTGGGTATGACTAAATTTATTTATTATAACAATGACTTTTCTGTAATAGGTAATCCCAATAGACCATCAGATTATTGGGGTTATTTGAATGGAAGATGGAAAGATAACAAAGTAATTACTTACGGTGGAAATGGTAGAGACGGGGCTGATACATCTAGCTTTATGTTCCCTGGTAAAACCGATCCAGCTGGAAGGGTTAATTGGACGGAAAGAACTGCCAACAACGCTCCTGGTGATAGACGTTTTCTTCAAACTTCAGGTCCATTCAGTATGTTGCCTGGAGCCGTAAATAAAGTAACTGTTGGTGTTGTTTGGGCTAGAGCAACCACTGGAGGTGCCACAGGGTCATTCAATTTACTGAAAACAGCTAGTGATAGAGCTTATCAATTGTTTAAAGCTGATTTTGTTAATCCCAAATCACCGATTGCGCCTGATGTAACAATTACTGAATTAAATAGAGAGTTAATTTTAACCCTTAATAACTATAAGACAACAGAATCTTTTGTAGACACCATCAAAGGGCCTTGCAATGAAAAAACTAAAATTAAATTTCAAGGATATAAAATTTATCAATTGAAAAACAATAATTCAGGAGCTGATTTATCAGATCCAACCCAAGCAAAATTGGTAGCTCAGTGTGATATTCAAGATGAATATACCAGATTGACCAATGTTGTAAGAGATATAGAGTTGGGTCAATCATATAAAGTTGTTCAAGTAGATGGAGAAAATAAAGGTATTAGACATACTTTTAGTTTAACCCAAGATGCATTCTCTACCCTTTCAGATAGAAGATTTGTTAATTTTAACGAATACCATTTCTTGTTGGTTGCTTATGCTAATCCTGTAAACTGTCCAATTGTTGAAGAACAATACATTTCAGGAAGTACAAATATTTCAACAGGTACTTCATTAGTGCATACGGGTACACCTCATGATCCAACCCCAAGAGCAGAAGGTTCTGTTATTAACTCAAGTTTAAATACCGGCCCTGAAATTACTAGGATTGAAGGTATTGGAAATGGCGGTAATACAATAAGACTTTCAAGAAAAACAATCGAAGAATGTTTAACTTCACCAAATTATGCTGCTATAGCACCTACCTACGAAAAAGGATTTAGCCCTGTTACTATTAGAGTATTTGATCCATTCAAAGTTCCATTAGCTGATTTTGAATTGAAATTGGTTGATAGTTCTTCTTATGGCAATAAAGCAGATTCTATTTCAGCTCCAAGCACAAGATGGTTTTTAACTAGACTTGGTCCTAATTCTAAAACTATTTCATCTGAAGTTGCTATTTCTGTTAATAATGAGCAAATAATAGAAGAGTGGGGATTAGCACTTAATGTCACCTCTACAATCAGGCCGGGAAATCAAACATCTCAGTTTGACTTGACAAATGGTTTTATTTCGGGAGAATTGACTTATGAAAATACTTCAAACAGATGGTTGACGGGTGTGGCGGATGAAGATGCTAACTATCTATCTAGTATGGGATATCCTGAGTCTGTGACCATTCCTTTTAATTGGATTAGGTCGGGGGCAAGTGGAAAATCTAATAACTATAATGATCCTTTAAGAAATGACTTTTCGATTGGTGGTGAGGCAATGGATGCTGGTAAAAACTTTGGTAAAATATTAGGAGGCACTTGGGCTCCTTACGGATTGGCTGCAAAAGAGGTAAGTACGAATACCCCTACTTTAGGACCTGGATGTAAAATCACAACAGGGGGTGGAAGTACTGATAATACATTGAATGATTTACAAAGCGTAGACATTGTGTTTACAAACGATAGAAGCAAGTGGAGCAGATGTGCGGTAGTTGAAACAGGAGAGTTAGCTGCATTTAATGTTGGAAATGCCGACAAATTTGACCTTAGAGCTTCTCCATCTGTAGATAAATTTGGTAAGCCTGACGGCACTGGAAATGGTATGGGTTGGTTCCCTGGCTACGCAATTAATGTTGAAACAGGTGAACGTTTGAACATTATGTTTGGAGAAGATTCTTCTATTCCATCAGAAAATGGAAATGACATGATTTGGAACCCTACCAAAAATCTTCTTTCAAAAAATTTCTTAAGCCCGGTATTTGGCGGAAAACATTATGTCTATATTATGGGTAACAAGAAGTTTAAATCGGGAACTAAAGAGGTTGGTACTAAATATGACTTATGTGCCTCATATGCTTCTATATTAAGTGATGCAAGTATCTCTAATAAGTCATTAAGAAAAAGATTGGTATTTTCTCAAGCTATGTGGGTTACTATGCCTATGGTTAAAAACGATAGAAATGTAAGTTTAGCTTCAATTGAAGGAGGTATTGTGCCGAATGAAGTTACTGTTCGATTAAGGGTTAAACGTCCTTATGCAAAATACATCAATTCGCTAACCACCACACCTTTGGCTAATGACAGCGCTCCATTGTATAGATTCTCAACAGCTAGTGTTTTTCCTGATAAAGCAAATTCAGACGCTGCCAAAAAAGCTTTGGACATGATTACCGTTTCTCCTAATCCTTATTATGCTTATGCAGGTTACGAGAATCCAAATAACCAATTGGATACCAGAGTTAAGATCATTAATTTACCAAATAAATGTACGGTATCAATCTTTACCATGAACGGTTTCTTGGTACGAAGATTTAAAAAGGATGATGACAAAACCCATTTAGATTGGGATTTGAAAAATGAAGCCTTAGTTCCTATTGTGAGTGGTATATATTTGGTTCATATTGATGCTCCAAATATGGGTGAGAGGGTTATTAAATGGTTTGGAATTATGCGTCCTGTAGATTTTGATACATTCTAGTACTTTAAAACAAATGAAAATTACAATGAAAAGATCTTTAAAAATAGTATTAATAATTTGTGCAATGGCACTTCAGAATGTGCAAGCAGGAAATCCTGATAGGGCAGGAGGGGCAGGTGCTACACAGTTATTATTTAACCCTTATGCAAGGTCATTTGGCTATGGAGGTGTAAATACGGCATCAGTAAAAGGCCTAGAGTCATTTTACCTGAATATTGCCGGTTTAGCAAATGCTGATAAAACAGAGGTAACCTTCTCTCGTCAAAATTATTTGATGGGTGCGGGTGTAAATATTAATAACCTTGGTATTGCACAAAAAATAGGTGAAAATGGTGGTGTTATTGGTTTAGGAGTTATGTCATTTGATTTTGGCAATATTCCAACTGCTTCATATGAAAACCCTGATTTAACATTACCTTTTTATAATCTTCAGGTACTTAATTTTGGTTTCTCATATGCAAAGAAGTTCTCGAATAGTATATCTGGTGGTATTCTATTGAGAATAGTTTCTGAAGGAGTATCTAATGCAAGTTCTAGTGGTGTTTGCTTTGATGGAGGTGTTCAGTACCAAACTTCATTAAATAGAACTAAGAAAATCAAAAAAGAGGATTTTAGATTTGGTATCTCTGTTAGAAATCTAGGAGCTAATATGTCTTATTACGGTAATGGTTTGTCGTTTCGTTCAATTAACCAATCAACTGGTGCTGATAGAAGGGCTTTAATGGCCGCAGAATCATTTAATATGCCAGCTTTGGTGCACATTGGTGCCTCTTATGATATGCGTTTAGATGCTAACCCTGATACCTATAATCATAAATTGACCGCGTCTGCTAATTTTAATTATAATGCCTTTCAATCTGATGTTTTGGGTTTAGGTGCAGAATATTCGTACAAAGATGCTTTTATGGTTAGAGCTGCTTATAACCATATTGATGGTAATTTTAGTTCTACTGATAATAGACAACCGGTTTATGGAATCTATACAGGATGCACTCTTCAAATGCCAGTTACTAAGACAGGAACTATCTTGGCATTCGACTATGGTTATGCCCCAACTAGATTCTTTAGTGGTATTCAAACCATTGGAGTTAGATTATCTTTAGGAAATAGTAAATAAAGAGTTATATTTGTTCACACAAAAGAGAAACGTTCGGCTTCGGTCCGGACGTTTCTTTTGTTTTAATATTAAACCAAAAACAAGATAAAGAGAGTATGAGCGATATTAATTATGTATCAAAAGAGGGATTTGAAAGAATGCAGAAAGAACTTTATGAATATAAATTTGTAAAGCGCCCTTTCATATCGAAACAAATCGCAGACGCACGTGATAAAGGTGATTTGAGTGAAAATGCAGAATACCACGCTGCTAAAGAAGATCAAGGTTTGCTTGAAACTAAAATTGCCCAATTAGAAGATATTATAACAAAGACAAGAATCATTGATGAATCTAAACTTGATATTAGCAAAGTAATGATGCTTACTAAGGTTACAGTTCTCAATCATAATGTAAAAAAAGAATTCACCTATATGATTGTATCCGACTCAGAAGCTGATATGAAATTAGGTAAGATCTCAACAAAATCTCCAATTGGTGCAGGTTTAATTGGCAAGAAATTGGGTGATATTGTTGAAATAAATGCCCCTGCGGGTGTCATAAAATTAGAAGTTATAAATATTAGTCTTACTTAATATGTCGAGTATTTTCACTAAAATTATTAATGGTGAAATTCCATGTTATAAAATAGCTGAAAGCAAAGATTACTTTGCTTTTTTAGATATAAGACCTTTAACCAGGGGGCATACCTTAGTTGTACCTAAAGTTGAAGTGGATTATATTTTTGATTTGGAAAATGAACTTTATGCAGGGTTGTATTTGTTTTCTAAAATTGTTGCTGAGGCAATTCAAAAATCTGTTGATTGTAAGAGGGTTGGTACAGCTGTAATTGGCTTAGAAGTGCCTCATGCACATATTCATTTGATTCCATTTAATACGATGAATGAAATGAATTTTAGTAATCCCAAATTAGAGTTATCTAAAGAAGAAATGCAGGCTATTGCCAATCATATTAAAAGCAATCTACCTGCCTAGTTTTTCGTCTTTCTATGGAGTTGACTTAATAATTCCCAAGCTACTATTGATGTCAATCAAAGGATAGTCATTAAAGTCTGTGGATGCATCACCATTTAAATCGGTTGCTACATATCCTAAATCTCCATTTGAGCTAGAAATATCTAATGTTGGATAATCATTGAAATCTATGGAACCATCTTGGTTTATATCTCCACTGAAAATAGCGTATATACCATTCCCCATATCCACCAAGTTACTGCTATAAGCTTGTCCTATTCCACTACTAAAATTGTAGTTGGTTATGGCTGAAATGAATACTGGATTTGCACTCCAAGTTTCAATAGCATTCCTATGTAATACTGAGATATAATAGGAGTTGCCAATACTTGCCCCTGGCAATATGATGTTTGATAGGCCATTTATATCTAATGTTGATTTTTGAGAGTATTGCGTGGAAAATGGTGCAGTGGATGAATGTAATTCAATCGTAACTGTATCTGCAATGCTTAATGATGAGGTGGCATCTGCATTTCTTGGTGCGCTTGTCATTTGATTATTACCAGTGTATAAACCTTGAATGAATGCCGTAATATTTAGGTTAACAACATTCGAAGTTATTACTGAGTCAATAGTTGAATTTACTGAGGCGCCACTGGTATTGATGGATTTCAGTCGGTAGTAGTATTTAGTATTAGGATTTAAACCTGAAACCATGCTATTATTACCTATAACTGACAAGGCATTGTATCCAGTTATAAAACTTGTAAAGCTTCGATTTGATGATACATCTATGGTGTATGATGCTGCACCTAGAGCAGGTGTCCAATTTGCCTTGAAACTGTTAGTGCTTATTGTATTTGCAAACAATGCAGTTGGTGGATTGCTGATTGTAGTTATGCTTGATTTAGTTGAATTTCCTGAACTGCAGTTACCTATAGATTTTACCCTACAATAATATACTGTTCCAGCAGCCAATCCTGTAATAACTTTGGAATTAGTAGCTACGCTTAAAGCATTATAGCCAGAAACAAAGCTGCCAAAATTTGAGTCTATAGATACATCAATTGTATAGGATGTTGCTCCAACTACACTTGACCAATTTGAGGTAAATGAGTTGACATTTGCTGAAGCACTTGTTAGGTTTGTAGGAGCATTTAGTATGGGGTTAACAGTCACTAATACGGTATCCCTATTTTGAATTCCTGAAAGGTTATGGGTGGCAGTTACAAAATAGGTGGTTGAAGAACCAGGAGTGGCACTTGGGTTACTAATGTTGGATGCACTTAAACCTGTTATTGGACTCCATGTGTATGACAAACCATTAACAGATGCACTACCAATACTTGTTGATGCTCCAGTACAAATACTCTTGTCGATGCCTGCATTGGCTGCTACAGTTGCTGTAACATTTATGTTATCAAGATATAATTTATTGCCATAGCCATTTATATTTTGAAAAGCAATAATCACGCTTGATTGTCCTATATATGGAGTTAAATTAATTGAATCCTTTCTCCATTGTGCAGCATTTGGAATAAAGCTAACTGAAGCACTTCCAGCGGTAGATAAGGTAGTTCCACCTTTGGCATATATTCTTGTGAAAGTGGCACCACAATCTGTAGAAAGTAAAACGGCTAAGGTGTCAGAATATCCCGAATATACTTGGTAGGCTACATCAAAAGTTACCCTAGCAGAATTATAATTAGATAAGTCAAACCTGCTAGTTTGAATCTCATCTTTTTGACCCACAATATTCCAACTATAATTATCAAACATCATCGAGTTGGTGGAAGTTGCAAAACCTCCTGCTGTTGATGCCTTAACCCAAGCATTTCCTACGGTTCCATTATCTATATTTTTCCATCCAATGGGTGGATCAGTGGTTCCTTCAAACCCTTCTGAAATGGGCAGATTACCACCACTTGTATTGATGTAATTGCTTTTATTGGCTGTACTGTTGTTTGTGCCATCTGATACCGTTAAGGAAACATTATAAACACCTGAAGGGAAGGTGACAGTCGGGTTTGATAAAGTTGAACTTGATGGTGTGCCCCCCGTGAAGGTCCAATTTCTGCTTGCTACATTTCCAGTAGATAAATCCGAAAAGGTAACAGTAGCTCCTGGGCATGGGTTTGTATTGTCAGCTATAAAATTACAGGTAAGGGCTCTTAAATTATTAATAGGTGTTTCCCACATTCCTCTTCCATAACTTGTATATCGTAACAGTGTATTGGATGTACTGTCGTTAAAAATTGAGATATCAATAGCATCGGTTCTTGAAGGTAAGTTAGTATTGAAAATGGTCCAGGTATTAGCTGTGGCTATTTTGTAATAAACAGTATTATTGCTTGCAATAAATACCAATTCATTGCTTGAATAATATTCGTCAGCTATAATTTTATCGTGGTTGACTGAAGGTAGGTTGAATGTGATATTGGTCCAAGTAGCTCCGTTATTTGTTGAGCGATATACCTTGGTATTGATTGTTATGTATATGGTATTAATATTTGATTTTATGGTAGTGATATTTGCTTCATTGTTACTTGTGTTGGGTAGTGTGTAGCTTGTAAAACTAGGCGTGGCTGCCAAAGCATTTGTACTCACATAAATCAACCCATCGCTTGTGATTACATACAATCTATTTGCATCTGCGAAGTGACAATGCATGGCCATAATTTTTTTACCAAAGTTTGCAATTTGTGACCAGCTAGGCGCTCCAGCTGTGAGGTTTGTTGTGCGATAAATTATGGTATCACTTGCAAAAGCTAGGTTAGGATTGCTTCTATGAAAGGTAATATCTGTAATATCTTCAACGGTTGATGGAAGTCCATAAGTAGCTTCGCTGCCATTAACTAATCTCCTTTTAGGTAAATTTCTAGCTCCCCAATCTGGATTGTAATAATATGCCATAGAGCTATTAGGCCTGTAATCAAAAACACAATGCGATTGCCAATCGCCACCACGATTGGTGAACCACCCTGATGAATTTGCATATAACTCACCATTGTCTTGTGTGCCAATGCTAAACATATCTCTTCTAGTTGGACTGCAACTACCATGGTATATCTCATATCCCGCTATGCCATCACTTTTGGGAGTCCAATTATTTCCCCCATCAACACTTAAAAAAATACCTCCATCATTAACATTGTATAGGTTTGCATTATTATAGGGTGAAGTAATAATTTGGTGCATATCAGTATGACATTTTTGCCACCAGTTCGTAAGTTGTGTCCATGTTACTCCGCCATCCGTTGATTTCCAATTATTGTGGGCCACTAGGTATAAAATATTTGCATTGGTTCTATCTACTCCAATACCAAAATTATAATCTCCTTGACCAGATGAGGTTGGTGAATTATCATAATAGGTAAGGTATGGTGATGCTGTGTTTTTTACTGCCGAGAATGAAAGTCCTCCATTAATAGACTTGTAAACTGTGCCGCTATTTGCCACCATAGCGAGGTAAACCACATTGGTATCAGCGGGGGTTACTGCAATTCTACATCCATTTCCGTTGGTAATTCCTGAGGGTAAAACGATACCTGATGTAATTTGTGTCCAAGTATCGCCAAAGTCTAACGAGCGGAAAAATGCCGAATCTCTGGTAGCTGCATACAATGTTCTTGAAGTAGGTGTTTTTTGCTTTAAATCACCAAAACCCCTTGACGCTGTTTTTAGTGTCCATGTTGAACCTGCATCATTGGTTTTATAAATACCTGTATTGGTAATGGCTACTATGCTGTTGTTATTGTTAGGGTCCATTACCATATCAATTACTAATTTACCTGTTAGGGAAGTTTGGGTAAATGTTTGACCACCATTGGTAGATTTCATTACCCCATTTCCGGAATAATAATAATTACGATCACCTGTTCCCAAGTATATAATTTGGTCATTTGTATAATCAATACAAACTGATGCTAATCTAGCACTTGCCATAAAATCAGTACCAGGCGCAACTACCCAATTAGCACCAGCGTCAGTGGTAATAAATAAGCCGCCCCGAGCACTTACTGCATACATTTTATTGGCATTACTTGCGTGAAATTTTAGTTGACTTACGCGACTAATGCCATTTATTTGACCGCTTGCATTGGTAGGAAATTTGGTTGGTAATACAGCAGACCAATTGGCTGATTGAGAATAGCCAATGAATGTGCAAATAAGAGATAGTAATAGAAGTAGATATTTTTTCATGTAAAGTTTACCTTTCTTATTTGTAAGATTTATTAAGTTTTTTCATTTCCTCTTGCTGTCTATTCCAAATTTCAAGCTTTTGATCATAGCTTAAAAGATGACCATCTTCCTGAACAAATTTCTTCACTTCGCGTTTCCAATTATCAAATCTTTTGCATTCGTATTTCATTCTATCAAACACAGTTCTTTCAGCAGGGGTCATCTTGGCTAGTTTTTTCTCAAATTTTTCACGCTTTCTTTCTTCTTTTCTTGAGCCATGCTCATTAATTGCATCCTCTTCTTCCTGAGGTCTAAGGCGGTTTTGCCAATATTGTTCATACGCTTTCAAAGCCTCATAATAATTCACATTGCTATCGTCCATCATTTCAATCCACATAGGTTTGATGCTGTATTCTTTGGGGTTGTATTGAGTATCTTGGGCCCATACAGCATTGAGGCTTAAAAATAATACAAGGCAGAAAAATAGTTTTTGCATGTGCTTTTTTTTGAATAAGATATTCAAACATATTAAATTATTTTCAATAATTGTTGATGCTACATGTAAAATCAAATAGTTGTCTTAGAAAATATTAAACAAATTAACCTAAACCTTTGCCCTTGATTAGTCAGCAATTGATTGGGTATATTTTATGGCTATCAATTAACATGTTAGCTTTCGTTAATTTTTGTTTACTTTACATCTTTATCTGCAAACTAAAATCCTATGTCAGAATTACCTGAATGCCCAAAATGTAAATCACCCTACACCTACGAAATGGATAACTTATTGGTATGTCCTGAATGTGCACACGAGTGGAGTGTAGAATCTGTTTCTGATGCAGTTGCTGCGGGTGATACATTGGTGGTGAAAGATTGCAATGGCAATATTTTGCAAAACGGAGATTCAGTAATTATTGTTAAAGATTTGCCTGTAAAAGGTTTTTCGAAAAATATTAAAACGGGTACCAAAGTAAAAAACATTCGCTTGGTGGATGGAGACCACAACATCGACTGCAAAGTAGGGGAATTTGGGGCTATGGCTTTGAAATCTATTTTTGTGAAAAAAGCTTAGTGAGTGTGCTTTGTCCTTGGTTTGTGTCCCCACAAACCAAATCTATTTTATAATCTATTTTATACAGAAGGATTGGTGAGGACACCAACCTTGGACAAAAAATTAAACAAGTACAACATCCAACAAACCTTTACCATCTGCATAATCAATAGCTGAACTAAATTTATAATGCTCAGGATAATTTACAAACTCAGCTTTAACAGGAGAATCACCTTCAGCAAAATAAATGTCAGGTGGAAACACCTGACAATGTAATCCCGAATGGCATCTTCCCGAATGGCACTCCTCAAAAAGCCAGCCAACCCCTATATAAACCCATTCCATTTTCTTATGAACCACTCTAGGCTCAGTAAACCTAGTATTACAAAGAAAATCCATTTCAAGTTTAACAACTCTTTTACTTCGTTTTGTTTGTATATAACGGGTTTAATGTTTTCGTTTTGTTCAATGGCTTTTTCCAATGCATCCAATTGGTTTTTATAAAATAATTGTCCACCACTTTGCAAAGCTATGTTATTTAAAAGTTGGTGGTTGGCTTTGGTTTCAATTAATTCAGCTTGTAAGGCAGCCACAATAAATTGCCCATTTTTATAATACGTTTTATTGCCGCTTGTTACCTTGGCATTATAGGTATAAGTGCCCACAGGCATATTGCCCAACTTGGCATGATAGCTTTTTTCGGTTTTGCTAAAGGTATATTGAAAGAGTTTGCCTTTGCTATCTTTCACTTCCAAACTAACATCAGGTTGGTTTATCAATTCATAGCTTTCATTGTATAGCTCTGCATCCAATTCGATTTTTTCGTTTTCAAAAAACTTCTTTTTAATGCTGCTAACCCTGAATAAACTGTTGTCGTTTTTACTTGCCAACAACTGCACTATTTTGCTCATGAGCTCATTGGTAATATCATGGTTTTGTTGGAGCAAATAGTTTTGCAAACGCCATTTCCAAAAGCCCTCGCCACAGAAATAGCCTGTTTGCTGTCTATTGCTTTTTATAAAAAAAACCAAAGGCACTTGGGTTTTTACATATCCTATTTGCTGATAAAACAGCACTTGTGCATCTAATGGAACTTTATAGTTGCCATATGGTGCAGATAGAGGTGGAAATTTTTGTATGATATTGGCATTGCTTTCATCCAAACCAAATAGCGCAAATTGCTTGTTAAATATAGCACTTACATCATTGCTATTGGTTCTGTTGCCAGTAATAATCAGTTCGCCACTTTCATTGCTAATTTGGTTTACACCCGTGGCATTGCCCAATACAAAAAGAAGCGGAATTTGTTTCTCGCGAAGTGATTTTATCAAGCGCAATCCCTCGTTTCGTGAGCCTGGTAATTGATGGAGGATAACCAAATCGTACCTTGATTTTTCATCATAGTTGAAGTTTTCGAGTAGGCTATAGCTCACCTCATAATTAAGATTGCTTTCAATGCTTTGTTTCATGGCAGACACATCTGGGTGAGGTGCTTGTGCCAGTATCAATACCTTTTGCTTCGATTTGATCACATTGATAAAAACATCATACACATTGTTGGCATAAGAAATTTCATTACTTAGAGGTAAAATTTGAATACTGTAATGTTCCGTACCTTCTTCGTTTGCTTCTAGTTTTACAGGTATGTTATTGAAGTATGATTGGCTATTGATTTGAAGGTTTTGTTCAAAAATCGTTTTACCATTGCGGTTAATTTTAAGCTTACTGTTTTGGTTAAGGCAATTGAAAGTTTTGCATTCTATTTGCATTTCAAAATTATTGCCTGCAAATACCAATTGGTTGTGTCGCACATTACTAATCAAGGCATCTTTTTGTTGATTGGTATCTCCTAAGGCAATCGTAAATACAGGTGCTTTAGTATTTTTAGATGTATAGATTGGATTTTCACCTTCATTGTAGATTCCATCACTTGCTAAAATGATGGCACCCAAATTTAGGTTGCTGAATTTGTTTTCAGCTTCACTAAACACTTTTGATAAGTCGCTTTGCTTTTGGCTGAAATCAATCTTGGTATCTTCGTTTACATCTTTGCCAAGGGTATAGAATTTTACTTCGTACTTATTGGATAGTTTGTCTTTAAATTCAAGTATTTGCTTGGCAAAATCATTTCTGTAAAAAGCGGAATCTTTGTTACTCACAATTGACTGACTGTTATCAACTGCTAACATGATAATGGGTTTCTCAACTTTTCGATTTACTAGGTTCAATAAGGGTCCTAAAAGCAAAAAGCAAAGAATGAAAATGCTTGCAAAACGCAGGACATGAATTAGCCAAAGTATGTATTTATTGCTGATATCTAAAGGGTTTTTGCGATACAAAAACCAAGCAGAGCTTGCAGCTAATAGGCAACATATAAATAGGTATAAGTAAGGATAAGAAACTTGAAAACTCATAGTAAATTCAGATAACGAATTAAGGTAAAAATCTGCGGAAAACGAATCATTTTAAAATTACCTTGATTATCACGAATTTATTGATGTATTTTGTAATCGTTTGAAGAAAATTTGTACCATATTATTGCTTTGCATTTATACGATTGCCAATGTGGGTGTGTATGCCAATACGCACTACTGTGGCGGGGTTATCACACATTTGGGTTTGTTTGAAAATGCTGATGAGCAGGACCAATGTGAATGTGCAGCCATGAAAAAAACGGATTGCTGCGATGATGTGCAAGTAAAAGCCAATGTTAAATCTGAAAGTGTTATCTCACCTGTTTTGCAAAGTAATTTAGTCTTTAAAATTATAAAAGTTCTTTATTCTAATCATTCAGCCTTTACTCAAAATTTAGGAACAAAATCTATTCAAAAAATATTTATCCATAAATGGCGGTGCGCCTTGCCTAATTTTTCTCTGCTGGGCACCACCACAACAATTCTCAGGTTTTAGGATTTTCGCTCGAATTAGCGTGCGATGAAATTCGCTTGTTGTGCATCGTTAGATGCCAATTCTAGCTGCATTTAATGTGGCTTTTCTTCACAATACAAATTCTTAAATAAAATGAAAAACATACTATTCATATTAGCTGTCATTGCTATTTCGTTTTCAGTGACTGCTCAAAACAAAACTATAAAAACAAGTTTCAAAGTGTATGGCAATTGTACCCAATGCAAAGAGCGTATAGAGTCGGCCTTGGACATTAAAGGAATCAAAATAGCAGAGTGGAATATCGATACCAAAGTTTTGCAATTGGTATATGATTCATCAAAAATTTCTGAAAGTCAAATTAGACAAAAGGTTGCAGCAGTAGGACACGATACCGAAAAAGATAAAGCACCAGATAATGTCTATTTGCGACTACCTGATTGTTGTTTATTTAGGGAAAACAACAATACCCATCATGATTAGTTATAATTTAATCGATTAAAATTATGAAACGATTTGTATTTTTTGTATGGTGTTGTCTAACACTATACCAAACTGCTGTGTCACAAAACCAAAGTTTAAAAGGCATCGTTTTAGAAACCGACCCTAAAGGAAATATTACTGCTTTAAAAGGAGCGCTTGTTTCATGGTTACACACAGCTATTGGCACATCAACAGATAGTTTGGGTGTCTTTATACTTCCTGCTTCTGAGAAAAGTAATCGCATCGTAGTGAATGCTACAGGTTATGTGAGTGATACCATTTTGATTACTAAAAGCCATTTTGTGAAAGTAATCATGATAAGTAAAAGTAAACTAGGAGAGCTTACCATTTCATACGAAAGACAGAGCACTGCAATTAGTTTTATTGATCCTTGGAAAACAAGCATCATGAATGAAAGAGAATTATTCAAGTCAGCTTGCTGCAATTTAAGTGAGAGTTTTGAAACCAATCCTTCTGTGGATGTAAGCTACAGCGATGCCTTAACAGGAACAAAACAAATTCAAATGCTTGGTTTGGCAAGTCAACACGCACAACTAACCCAAGAGGCGATGCCTTCTACACGAGGATTGGCAAGTAATTTCGGGTTTTCATATACCCCAGGTACCTGGATAAATAGTATTCAATTGAGCAAAGGTGTGGGTAGTGTGGTAAATGGATATGAAAGTATAGCAGGTGGTATCAATGTTGAACTTCATAAACCCGATGTGAAAGAGAAATTATATTTTAATGCATATGGTAGCGAGGGTGGGAGATATGAAACCAATCTTATTCTTGCTAACAAAATCAATCCAAAGTATAGTCATTCGGTGTTTTTACACGCAAGTACCTTAAACCAAAGGATGGATAGAAATAATGATGGATATCTTGATAATCCATTGGGTTATCAATTGAATGCTATGTATCGTTTTAAATTCGAAAACCATAAGGGTTTCATGGTGCAGGGTGCTATAAGGGCTTTGCAAGATAAAAAAACAGGAGGGGCATTGGACATTAGTGATGATATGCAATACAATGTCAATCCGAAGGTATATGGCACACAAGTGAAAGGGGAGAGATATGAAGCCTTTTTGAAAGTGGGATATGTGTTTGAGAAAAAGCGCTACAAGAGCATCGGTCTGCAAATAAATGCTTCAGATCAAAACTATGATAATTTCTTTGGTGTAAATAAATATAATGGAACAGAGAAAAGTGTTTATTCTAACCTCATTTACCAGAGCATTATTAGCAATACCAATCATAAATTTAGAACAGGTATTAGCTATATGTTGGATGAATATGATGAGAAGCTATACAACCTTCAAGAATATACTTTCAAACGAAACGAAAATGTAAGTGGTGCCTTCTTTGAATACACCTATTCTTACTTGGCTAAGTTTACTTTGGTGGCTGGCAACAGAATGGATTATCACAATTTATTTGGATGGTATTGGGTGCCAAGACTGCATGCACGTTATGCATTTAATGAGAATACTGTGTTAAGAGCCTCAGCTGGTAAAGGTTGGAGAACACCCAATTTGATAGCAGAAAATAGTGGCATGCTGGCAAGTTCAAGACGGTGGAATTTTCTATCTAAGGATAATCAGAATGCCTTTGGATTTGAACCAGAAGTGGCTTGGAATTATGGTATCAACTTAACCCATGATTTTAAATTGAATTACAGAAAAGGAACCTTTAGTGTTGATTATTATTATTCAGATTTTACAAAGCAAGTGGTTGTGGACAGAGATGCTTATGCCCAGCAAGTTTTGTTTTATCAATTAAATGGTGCATCTTTCTCACACAGCTTACAAGTGCAGTTGGATTATCAGCCTTTAAAGAGATTTGATGTCCGATTGGCTTATAGGTGGTATGATGTGAAAACCCAATACCAGCAAGGTTTATTTGAAGTGCCAATGATAGCTGCTCATCGAGCCTTTGTGAATTTGGCTTATCAAACCAAAAATAAATGGACATTTGATTTAACGGCACAATGGTTTGGGCAAAAAAGATTACCTAATACACAAAGCAATCCCGATGGTTTGAGGTTGGCTAATTATTCAGACGCTTATTTTATATTCAATTCTCAACTCAGCAAATCATTGTTTCAAAAGAAACTTGATTTGTATGTGGGGCTTGAAAATATTTTTGACTTTAAACAAAATAATCCGATTATTGACGGTTCAAATCCGTTCAGTTCATACTTTGATTCAAGCATGGTGTGGGCACCAGTTTTTGGTAGAATGATATATGCTGGATTAAGATTTAAAATTTAAAACATTCAACTACAAAATGAAAAAACTAATTACTTCCATTCTTTTAATTTGTGCCATCAATTCATTGTTTGCGCAAACAATTCCCAATGCTAGTTTTGAGAATTGGACTTTTAAAAATTCGAAATTTTATGACCCAGATGGCTGGGGCACTTTAAACCCAATGACATCTCCTGCAAATTTAATTACTTGCAACAAAGGCACTGCTTCCCCAGCGCCTAATGCAGGTATTTCATATTTGATGTTATCTTCTAAATCACTAAGTGGACAAACTTTGGGTGCAATTGCAGTTTCAGGGACTTTCGATCCACTAACGGAAGAATTCGGTGGAGGTTTTGCCATTAATTCAAAACCTTCTAAACTAAACGGTAAATGGCAATACATGGCCCAAGGCGCTGATCAAGGTGCCGTGGCTATCATACTTACTAAACAAAACGCAACAACGGGAATGAAAGATACCATGGCAATGGGTGGTCAATTACTTCAAGGAATGGCAATGAGTTGGGCTAGCTTTTCAATTGATATTAATTATTTATCTAATGCAATGCCTGATTCTTGTTTAATTATTTTCTTAGCAAGTGGCGGAAATCCTGTTGCAGGAAGTTATTTGTACATAGATGATTTGTCATTTTCAGGAAATACATCAGTGAGTGAAATAAGTAATTTTAGTTTTTATAATGTGTATCCAAATCCTGTAAAAGAAAAGCTTAACCTTGAAATTAATTTAAAACAAAACACTTTGGTTCAAGTTGAAGTGATAGACATTCAAGGTAAACAAATTAAAGCGCAAGATTTTGCTATGAATAAAGGCGAAAATCAAGTTTCAATTGATTTGTCTGATGTTCAAAAAGGAATTTATATTGTAAGAATGACTGCAGACGGAGAGAGCCTTTCTCAGAAATTAGTAGTCGAATAATACTTCAATCATTTATTAAGGAACGCCACTTTTTAGTGGCGTTTTTTGTTTAATTATCTTTTATGAATTAGTATTTTAGACTTATCTTCGCCCTCCAATAATTTATAACAATACCATGTCTGAAAACAAGATTATATTCTCAATGGCAGGTGTGAGCAAAACGCATCCACCGCAAAAACAAGTACTGAAAAATATTTACTTATCTTTTTACTATGGTGCCAAAATTGGTGTCTTGGGTTTAAATGGAAGCGGAAAGTCAAGCTTGCTTCGCATCATCGCGGGTGTTGATAAAAGCTTTCAAGGTGAGGTTGTTTTTGATAAAGAATATAAAATTGGGTTTTTAGAGCAGGAGCCAGTTTTGGACGAAACCAAAACGGTTTTGGAATCAGTGAAAGAGGGTGTGAAACACATTACCGATTTGCTTGAGGAATTTGATGAGGTAAACAACAAATTGGCTGAACCCATGGATGATAAAGCCATGGAGAAACTCATGAACCGTCAAGGTGAATTGATGGAGTTGTTGGAGCAACATGATGCATGGGAGCTTGATACCAAATTAGACAAAGCCATGGATGCTTTGCGTTGCCCTGATGCTGATACCCCAGTGAAAGTGCTGTCGGGTGGTGAGCGCAGAAGGGTTGCCCTTTGTCGTTTGTTACTTAGCAATCCTGATATTTTATTATTGGATGAGCCCACCAATCACTTGGATGCCGAGTCGGTAGATTGGTTAGAGCAATTCTTGAAAAACTTCCCTGGAACGGTTATAGCCGTTACCCACGATAGGTATTTCTTAGACAATGTTGCAGGATGGATATTGGAATTAGATAGGGGAGAAGGCATTCCTTACAAAGGAAATTATAGCAGTTGGCTAGAGCAAAAATCTAATAGGTTGTTGCAAGAAGAAAAACAAGAAAGCAAACGTGCCAAAGCTTTACAGCGTGAGTTAGACTGGGTGCGTCAAGGTGCCAAAGGCCGTCAAACCAAACAGAAAGCTCGTTTACAAGCCTATGATAGAATGATGGGTGAGGAACAAAAAGAGAAAGAGCAAAGCATGGAATTGTTTATTCCAGCGGGTCCACGTTTGGGAGATTTGGTTATTGAATCTAACAATGTGAGCAAGGCTTTTGGTAATAAATTGTTATATGAGAATTTAAGTTTCAGTCTTCCTAAAGGAGGTATAGTTGGTATTATCGGACCAAATGGGGTAGGTAAAACCACCTTGTTCCGCATGATGATGGGTTTGGAACAACCCGATTCAGGTGATTTTAGAATAGGAGAATCTGTCAAGACAGCCTATGTAGATCAAAGCCACAAAGATTTATTGCCTGAAAAATCAGTATTTGAAGTAATAAGCGGAGGTACTGAAACCATGATGGTGGGCGACAAGCAAGTAAATGCAAGGGCCTATATTTCTAAGTTTAACTTTAGTGGAAATGATCAAAGTAAAAAAGTAAATGTATTATCTGGAGGGGAGCGAAACCGTGTGCATTTGGCCATGACTTTGAAAGAAGGTGGCAATGTGTTGTTGCTGGATGAGCCTACCAATGATATAGATGTTAATACTTTGCGTGCCTTGGAAGAAGCCATTGAAAACTTTGCTGGATGTGTGGTGGTAATTAGCCACGATAGGTGGTTTATCAATCGTATTGCAACGCATATCTTAGCATTTGAAGGCAACTCACAAGTGTATTTCTTTGAAGGAGATTATAGCTCATATGAAGAAAACAAAAAACAACGCCTTGGCGATACCGCTCCACATAAGGTGAGGTTTAAAAATATCTAGTAGAATTTTGTCCTTTAAAATGTTCGGTACTTCATCTATGTGAGATGTCAAATTTGAATGTTGCATTCCTAATTTACTCTAACTTTCGATATTTTCAATAACTATGTAACGCTACACGAATTCCTCTGTGTCCTCTGTGTTGCATTTTCTCTGTGTCCTCTGTGGTTAATAAATCATGCCTAAACAATCGTCCTAAAAGTTAAATTTATGCGTGGTTTTAGAACCCTAGTTGATTTGGCTAAACTATGCAGCCAATGGCTTTGCACTTGCCCTTTCATGAGAAGTAAACTCCCATGCTCTAGCATCAAATACATAGTTTGTTTGTCTGCTTTATGTTTGAAACCAAATTTTCTCTCAGTACCCAAACTAACTGATGCTATGGCACCATCCTTTTTCAAGTCTTTTTCATCATCGCTGTGCCAGCCCATGCCTTCATTGCCATCATGGTATAAATTTAGCAAACATGAATTATAATTTTCGTTGCTAATCGATTCAACTATGGTTTTTAATTCCAATAGTTCATTGGTCCAAGGCAAGGCCGTTCTGCTGATATTGGAGTATTTGTATTCAAATGGCCTATCTCCATACCATGCCATTTTTCTCTTTGTAATGATTCGCTTTCCATATATGACTACCTCATCATTTCTCCAATCAATACCATTGAGCAAGGCCTCCATAAATTGATTTGCCTTTTCAGTTGAAATGACTTTTCCATAATATTGAACTACTCCATCTTTGGGTAATAGGTTTGTATGTGAGTTGTTAAATAAATCCATCAATTATTTAGATTTTCTATTGCAAAATACATCAGATTTTTCTAGATTAAGTATTGTAAATTTATGGCGTTATGGCGGGTATCGAAGATATAGGTAGCATAGGTTATTTTATATATTTAAAATCAGTATTTCAAATTTTCCCAATAGGCTATCCAAATGATCAATTAGGTTCTTATCATAAATGCCATACGCATTGTTGCCCATATAATAATTGAACTTTCTATTTTTTATGATTGCCCACTCTTAATTCAGCTTGGCTAATACCAAACAAATCATCATAAATAATAAGAAATCATTTGTTTTTTGAATGTATTTAAAGAAGCCGCCTGATAAAATTTGTTGCATCATCATTACATCCAACCTTTGCGTTTAAACCAAATCCAAATGAAGATTGTAATACTTAACATTAACCCTATTACGGCAGGGTAGCCCCACATCCAATGCAGCTCTGGCATAACATCGAAGTTCATTCCATAAATGCCAACGATAAATGTGAGTGGTAAGAAGAAGGCAGAGAACACAGTTAAGAAGCGCATCACCTCATTGGTTTTTTGAGATGATAGAGAGATGTAGATATTGAGAAGTGAGTGTATGCTATCATGAATTTCATCAATCAATATTTCATATTTTGTAAAAGTATCTTTTAAATCTTGCATATGAGCATTCTTCTTGCCACTGCTCTCCATTTGTTCAACAATGTTTTTTGAAACTGAGAAAAGCCTTTTTGTGATGTAGGCTTTGCGTTTTATCTCATATAGGTTTTTGAGTAAATCTGGAATCCTGTTTTTTAAGAATATGCGCGATTCGTAATAATCTATCTCAGTATCAATTTTAGTCAATGGAGCTTCATAGGTTTGTATGGCTTGCTTCAATAACTTACATACTATGTCGAAAGGCGTTTTAGCATAAGGATTATTTAAATACTTTTCAGCTGTTTGGCTAATGATATCCGTTTCACTTCTGTGAATGGTAATCAAATAGTTTTTGCCATAAAATATGGCCAACTTACGGGTAAGTTTTTGTATGGTATCTGAAGATTTATCACAATGTTTATCATAAAATCTGAAAATGATAAAGGACGCTTCCTCCATTTGTTCAATCTTGGGCAAATGTTCGGGCTCAAGGCAATCTTTGACTGCGGTGGGGTGTAAATGGTATTTTTCGGCCACTTCAGTTAGCTCTTCCAAACTTGGTCCACTTATGTCAATCCACTTATATGAATGCTCCGTTTCAGCTTTTATTACTGTTAACATTTTTGTTAGTTAATTAATTGTTATCAATGAGATAGTAGCATGCTATCCCTTAATTTTGCGGTGTAACAAATAAAGAATTTATTGTTTTTATATATGTATAAAATTAAACCCATTTTATCCTTTCTTTTATGTGTATGTGTATTTTACTATACTAAGGCTCAAGTTACTAAAAAAGAGGCAGGAGTATGTTTCAGAGTGGATGATACCCAGCCCATTAATAAACTTAGGACGTTTGATAGCCTATTTAGAAGCAAGGGCCTTAAGTTCACTTTTGGTTGTAATGCCCAAATTGTAGAAAGAATAGGAGGGGAAGAATATTGGAAGCTCTTGAAGGAAATGCAAAGCTATGGTCATGATATTGCTGACCACAGTGCCAATCATTATTCGCATTTCTTTGAAGTTACTAGCATGCAAGATACCCTTATGTATGCTTCAAAGCCAGGGGTTGATCATATCAATAAAGTGTTTTATAATCCCATAGCCAATGGGCCGAGGATTTGTTTAAAATATAATTTGACTAATACTAATGGTCTTGGTGATGAGGGAAAGGTGACCTTAATAGGCAATAAACTTATTACGAAAAATAATGGCGAATTTAGCCCTAATCGTATCTATGGCGTGCAAAATATAACTAAATTTTATTTGCCAAGTCTCGATTTGGTTTTAGGATTTTCAGGCATTTCAAACGTAAATCCTTTTGATCCGGATACAGCTACACTCCTGTCATTTTGGAACGAGGATGTAAACTTTACAAATACAGATACCATTCCCTTTAAAATGCTATCTAATTTCGATATAGAAGTTGACAAGGCAGGTTTTTTATTGATGCAACAACATACGCAATACCTTTTTGCAAAGCATGGTTTGAAAAACCCAACTACCTGGATTCAGCCAGGAGGAGAACAACCTTATTCAAGTGAAAGTTATATTGAAGAAACATTGGGTCACGAGTTTTCTTACCTCAGTGGTGCTAGTTACCCAACTTGTGTAAAGACATTTAACGAATTTGACCCCAATGGTTCAAAGAGGTTTTCGATGCAATGGGGTGATTTTTATGAGGAAACCCAAAGTGTTTCAACTATTCAAAAAACCATAGCCGATAGATTAGCTCGCCATCATGTTAGCATAGGGCTTAATCACTTTTCGCTCTATGGAGGGTTTGCTTGGAATGATTTAATCAATCATATGAACACTCTTCTTGATTGGTGCAAAATGAAAAATATCAAAGTTGAAACCTATGATTATTGGGCCAATGAGTTGTATACTAAAATTACAAATCAGAGCGTGAACATTGCCCCAAGTTTGAATGTTGATTTGGATGAAGATAGTTTGCCTGATGGATTTGGGAACATAAGTAACTTTGATCGAACAACAGGCGTGGCGCAAAGTGCAGGGAAAAGTTTTTCGAGTAAAAGTGGTCAAGCATTTACCATACAAAGACTTGGTGGTGTGGAGAATGGTAGAAATGTGATAAGACTTTCAACCAAAGGTGGAACAGAAAATGACCAGATAAATATTTTCATCAATGTGCAAGACAAAGACATTAATTACTTTTTTGATGTGCCTGCAAACACGGCTGATTTTACAGAGTACAGCAAAGAGTTTTGGATACCTGATGATGCCTTTTTAATTAGTGTATATTGTAATGTCTATTCACCTTCTGGCCGAACCATATTTGTTTCTGGCATAGATATTAGAGGGGTTTCAAAACCAAAAATAAAATTTAAGAAATTAATAAAACAGGTAAATGAAGATTACCCTGTGATCGATTTGGATAAATGTGTTTTTGATACTGCATTTGCTGCAACATCAATGAAATGGTATGTCTTAACAGATGCGATGTCCTTTGCCAAATTAGATACCATCCATCGAAAACTGAGTATAATACCGAAACCATTTTGGTTAGGTACTGATTCAATTGTCGTGTTTGTGATAAATCCTTCAGGCCAAACGGATACTTGTACTTTGTATTTTACATCATCAGGTATAAGTGTTTGTGCAGGGAAATTGGTTGAATTAAAAGTACCCTATGATACTACTTGCAAGTATAAATGGATTGCCACACCTGCAGATATAAGTTTGAAAAATGATACTAGCCCAAGCATAGATGTAAGACCAATTTTAACAGGTGTTTATAAACTTTCAATTACCCAAGTAAATAATGTTACTGAGACATTTACTGTAGGTGTGAATGTAAAGCAAAGTAGAACATTAAACCCTGAATTGGATACCCTGATTTATAATCCCTCGGAGGATAATATTTTTGAAATAAATAAACCTTTTGGGTATACCTTCTCATTGTTAAACCAAGCTAGGTACAAGGTAGAATTAATTAACAGTACTATCAAAACACCAAAGGGGCAGAATAATCTTGGTGATGATTTGGTAAGAATTTATACCAGTAACAATAGCTGCGATGTGGGAATTATTGATCTACATATTATGAGTAAGAGAGGCTCTGTAACTGAATTGGAATTAGATAAAAATCTCAAAGTATACCCTAATCCTGTAAGTGATTATTTAGTAATTGAGACTCTTAATGAAAGTGATTATGATTTGGTTTTAGTGGATTTGAATGGTCAAGTATTAAAAAGAAGTGTTATAAATAAAAAGTCAAATAATATAGATATGTTGGACATCCCACAAGGCTTTTATATTTTATATCTTAGCCATCAAATAGGTCCTAAGAGGCATTATTACAAAATATTTAGGAATTGATATAGCGTTTGAGTGTTGTAAATCAGTTGTATATGATATCTCTATTTCTACCTAAATACTATTTTGTGAGTCTGTTGCCTTGTATATTGAGTGATTGAATTTTCATAATTGACGAAAGTCTATGAATTAAAAACCGAGAGGAGTCTCGGTTTTTTATTTAATTTGTGCAGCGAGAGATAAAAAAAATGATTAAAAATTTGCCCATTCAGTAAAGTTAGGTAGTTTAAGTCAATCCATTTTTTATTTTTGCAAGCATATAACTAAAAGTACATGGCAGAAATTATTCGCATGCCCAAGATGAGCGACACGATGACCGAAGGTGTTATCGTTTCGTGGTTGAAACAAGTGGGCGATGATATTAAACCAGGCGATATACTAGCTGAGGTTGAGACAGATAAGGCTACAATGGAGTTGGAAAATTACGTAAAAGGAACGCTTTTACACATTGGTATCCCTGACGGAGGCACAGTGCCTGTTGATGCAATTATTGCCATTGTTGGAGCTAAAGGTGAGGATATTTCTTCTATTTTGGCATCTGCTGATAGCAAGCCTGTTGTAAGTAGTGCAGCACCGGTTGAAACAATAGAAACTATTGTGGCAAGTCCTGAGACAGCCTTAGTTGCTTCTTCAGATATTTCAGATTCAAGAGTGAAAGCATCTCCTTTGGCTAAGAGAATAGCTGAAGATAGAGGAATAAGTTTGTCACAACTTCATGGAAGTGGCGATGGTGGAAGAATTGTAAAGCGTGATGTCGAGGGATTTGTTCCTGTATCTAAACCCCAAGTTACAAGTACCCCAAGCCCAACTCCTGTTGCCTTACCGCAAATTGTAGCCCAAGAAAGTTATGAGGATGTTCAGTTATCTCAAATGCGTAAGGTAATTGCAAGGAGGTTGAGCGAGAGTTTATTTACTGCACCACATTTTTACCTAACCATGTCTATCCGCATGGATAAAGCTATTGAAGCTCGTAAGGCTATCAATGACATGGGTGATGTGAAGATATCCATGAATGATATCATAGTGAAAGCTGTAGCGGCTGCATTGCGCAAAAATCCGAATGTAAATGTTAGTTGGTTAGGTGATAAGATTCGTTACAACCACCATATTAACATTGGTATTGCGGTGGCCATCGAAGATGGTTTAATTGTACCTGTAGTAAAATTTGCTGATAACAAAACAATTTCGCATATCAGTGCTGAAGTAAAGCAATTGGCAGATAAAGCTAAAAACAAAAAATTACAGCCTACGGAATTTGAAGGAAGTACCTTTACCATATCAAATCTTGGAATGTATGGTATTGATCAATTCACTGCTATTATCAATCCACCTGATGCTTGTATATTGGCTGTAGGTGCTGCTACCGAAACTGTTTTAGTTGAAAATGGGCAAATGGTAGTAGGTAACGTGATGAAGGTTACATTAAGTTGCGACCACAGAGCGGTTGATGGTGCTGTTGGTTCAGCCTTCTTAAAAACGCTAAAAGAATTACTTGAAAATCCAATTAAAATGTTGGTTTAATCAATACAATATCTAGATTAAAAGTGCTTCAAATTTTGAAGCACTTTTTTTATATATGCCCTAAACTAATATATTATTTAAGTCTTCAAATTACGTTGCATTGAGGGATGTAGATTTGTTTGCAAAGGAATTTAAGGTAGGTGTTTTGATGTCCCATATTAGGATAATGAAAGTAAATACTTGTTTGGGTTTTTTAAGATAATATTCGCTTGCATACAATCCCATCTCTGTAATTTGATTTATGATTAAATTCTTTCTACACCATTAAACCTCTATGACTTTCTTTTGTATATTTCTACATAGTTTGATTTTTAAATATCATAGGTAATTCAAATAAATTTCTTCAGCCGTGATTTGAAAAATTAATTTTAAAAATATAAGTAATCCTACTATGTCTATTCACATTTACTTTTTCTTGAATCCATAAGGGCAGTGTCTGCATCCACCTTTGCAGCAAAAGCCTCTTTGTATGTGGTAGCTTTCTGTAAAAACCATAAATCCTGATTCCATGTAAAAATGAATACCTTCTTTCATTTCATTTCTTTTTGGAATGTGCTTACTATTTTTATGCTTTATGATCTCGTTTGCCATTAATAATTAAAATAAAAATCTCCTGTGATAATACCTGCATTAAATAAACCATTTAACTGTCCTGTATTGGCATTGAATCTATAGCATTTTGATTTTTGCATATAATCCAATACATCGCTTACATATAATTCATTGTATGTATTGTCGAATGAAAGGCCATAGAAATTCTTGCCATTGGCGTTCACAAAAGGGTTTTTAGGTAACATACTATCTGTGACCGCCATTTTATAGATGTCTTTTTTTAACCAATATAAGGCTGTTTTGTTTTTATTTAATACCAGTTTGCTTGGCTTGTCATCCCCTTCAAATGGATAGGATTTGATGAGTCTGAATACATGGTTACTAAAAAAGAGTTTATGTAATGTAGCGTTTATTTTTTTTGTTTGACTGCCATCACACAGCACCCAAAAAGTGCTATCATTTTCTTGCAATATAGAATGTGTACCATAAGAAAGTTGGATACTGTCTTTGATTTGATCCTTAAAAATATCAATGCTATAGATAAAGTTACTATTAGGACAAGTCACCAACATGATACTACCTGATAGGAGCATATTTTCGGTCCAAGAAGGAAAAGTGATTTTTTTCAATACACTATTGTTCGATAAATCAATCACGGTTATGGCCTTGTCATACAAATCGCTAATGTATGCCTTGTTCGATGAAACAGCCTCTATATACCTTGGTGAGCGGAGGCCTGCTATAGTAGAAATGGATATAAAGTTTCTTTTGTCTAACACCTCAACTTTACCTGAATTATTCACTACCAAGTACAATTTGTCGTTAATTATACTCATTGATTGTAGCACATCACCCAAGACTTTGTTGTTGGCTTGTTTAAACACATCAGTGTAATACATATTATTATACACATCAATAAAATCTAGGGTTGCATTCCCTGATTGGAAATTCCCCTCGTTCAATACATAAATACCTTCATGTAATGAATCTGGTAATACCACCAATGGTGGCACCTGAGGCGCTTTGTCGCAAGACTGTGTTCCAAGCATAAGCAATGTTAAAAATATTAGACTGAATATGTATTTCATTAATGTGGAGGTCAATGTTTATATGTGAATGGTTGTAAAGGGAATTAATGGTTTTGTTATTTGTTGGGGCGTATCAACATACGCCCCATAATTTTGGGCGAATATTAATTCGCCCCTACATGGTTTGTTTGCATTTGTGTAGAGGTTTAACTAAACGTCTTTACCAATACATCATGCGGTTTATTGTTTTACAAATTTTTTGCTAACTACACCCATTTCTGTTTTGATGTTTATGAAATACAAGCCATTGTTCAATTCTGAAACATCCATGTTGTTTGAATTTGATGCGCTCATTATTTCTTGACCATTGATTTCTGAAACAATACATTCAAATGTTCTTATATTTTTAGGTAAATCAATAAACAATTGATTGGCTACTGGGTTAGGGAAAATACTTACATCATTTGATGATAATTTTTCTTCAAGGGATTGTTTGATGCTGTATGTTAAATTGTCGATACAAAAATAAGTTGGTGTATTTATTCCAAAACCACCAAAAGTATCACTGGATGCAAAACTGAATGTTAGGCTATCGAAGCTACCAATTTTACTCAAATCAACCCATCTCCAATTTTTTACAATATAGTCTTTGCTATTGTCTGCAAATCTATAGTCAGCTAAATAAAAATTAACAATTGAATCCTTTTGTATGCCGTTTTTAAATCCTTTGAAACTTACCATTAAATAATCTGGGTAAGAACCTTGTGCTAAACCACTTTTGGTTCCACTAGTATCTCCAAATTTGCGGGTAAACGAATCACCTTTCTTCATATTGTAGTAGGCATAGGTATTGTTTGTGATATAAAAACCCATTACATCTTTATTTACTTTGATATGTCCATAACTATATGCTACACCATAATTATTTGAGTTGTCATAACCACCACCTGTAATGGAGTTCCCTTCATTTTTATAGCCTTCAGCCAATGTATCTTTAAGGTTTGAAACTGCAAAGCCGCTCCAATATCCGCCAAATGCCGAATCATATTTGTTAGAATAAAATGCGCCACCGCTATTAAATCCTTTTTTCCAATCTTCACCTTTATTATAAGTATTCGGTGCAAGGGTGATGTCTTCAAAAGTTGAGACGAATTGTGCATTTACATTTAGTGAAAGCAGGCTGGTGATTATAGCGAATAGTAATTTGTAGTTGTTTTTCATATTTGTATAATTTAAATTTTTATTGATAGTGTGAATTGATAATGACGCATGGGAACGGCCCTACTCACAATCACTTGGTAGTTCTCGTTCCAAGCATTGTTTATATTTAGGTTATAGTTTAGAATTGTTTTTTTGATTTTGATGTTTTGACCAATGGAGAAATTGCCAATAATATACGAATCTAACCATGCAGTGTTATCGCTCGTGGTGAATCGAATACCTGTGTATGTATGATTATATAAAACATAATACGACTTGATATTAGCTCCCAAAGTTATACTGTTTTTAAGTCTTGGCGAATAGGCTATTTGTTTGCCCAATGAAGCATCTCCATTTAAATAACTTTTTTCAATGATAGATTGACTAGCATCATATAATGCCTTCATAAATATTCGAGAGTCTTTCATGGCAAAGCTGATATCTGCTTGTATTTCCAATCCCATGCTTTTTGTTTGGCTTATATTCATAGGGCTGCTGAAGCCATTGCTAATGGTCCATTGGATAAAATCATCCATATATCGGTTGTATAATGTTGAAGTAATTTCGCTCTGTATTATTTTGAAGTTGTCTTTTGGCAATATATATTTTATGGTGAATTCCTCTCCCCAACCTTGTTCGGGTTTAAGATGTATGTTTCCTTTGGCAAATGCATCATTCCAATATAATTCGTTAAAGGTAGGTAGCCTATAACTTTGGTTGATATTGTAAGATAGCTTTAAGTTTTTTATACCTGTATACTCAAAACCCAAAGAGGAAACTAGAGGCGCGTCTTGCTCATTGATGAATTCTTTACGGCTACTGAGGCAGCTGTTAAGTTTATGTTTGTTTGATACTATTTTATAAGATGCAAACAAAGCCAATCTATTTTGTTGCTTGCTCTCTGTATATGCATCTGAGTGTGCCTCTGTATAACTATAATTAGCAGATAATTGTAAAAAATGATTTTGGAAGGGGTGGAAATAATTTTCGATAAAAGTATTGTATTGTATGCTGTTGGCTGAGCTTTTGCTTAGGTTGGTATCTCTATAGGCAATGCTTTCTTTTAATAATGCTGAGCGAAGATTCAATTGATAAAGCTTTCTCATGTATTTCCATTCAGTGCTTAATCTAAGGCTTTCGTCTTGTTGATTGGCTTTATTATCTGGGATATTTACGGCAGGTGGTATTTGTCTGTAGCTGCCTTGCACCCATAAGTGCAATGAAACCTGGTTGTGGGTGTTTATTTGCAGATATTCATCCCACAAAAGTCCACTTTGTTGCAGTTTTGCATTGGTTTGCTTTTGTTCTTTTCCTTGGTTTAAAAAGGTATAACCATTGTCGCCCCATTGGTTGAATATTTTGATAGATGAGAAAGTTTTTTTATTGCCATACCACAATTTTAGAACTTGTTGTTGGTTGTTAAAGCTACCAATTGAATAGCTAATCTGGCTTCTTAATCCTGACTGAAACAAGGCTCCATTTTGAAGTATTACTGAACCTCCCACAGCACCACTTCCATAAATGCTAGATGTGCTTCCATAGT
Organism: Chitinophaga pinensis; assembly: GCA_945870425.1. Classification (GTDB taxonomy): domain Bacteria; phylum Bacteroidota; class Bacteroidia; order UKL13-3; family UKL13-3; genus RGVD01. Next base: position 73,306 of record CAMBSD010000010.1, read on the forward strand.
CTATTGATACATTTTCAAATAAGCCTGCAGGTAGTAGCGCAAAATCTGCTTGTCCAAGCATGGGGCTTTGTAAGTTAAATCCATTCCAGAGTATTGCGGTTTGATTGGCCGAAGAGCCTCTAAAACCTGCTGTTGCCAGACCGCCTGCACCATAGGACTTAATAAATATTTGGCTGTATTTGCTCAATACCTCTGCCACCGAATTGGCTTGTTGGGTTTGGATAAATAAGGTATCAATATGTTGCGTTTTTACAGCTGTTTTAAATGCATCCAATTTATTTGTATAAATATCAACGGGCTTTAGATTTTTGTTGTGCAATACTTGCTTGTTGCTGTCAACCGGATCCGATTGATAAGCTTGTGCAACAGCCCATGCGCTTAGCACCAAACATAAAAGCATACAACAATATTTTTTCATTGGTTTTGAAACAATTGTTGAGCCATGAGAATGAAAATGAATGAATACGAACGAGGAATGACAATAAAATTGAGATACACCTTTATCGCATCACACAGCCTTTTTTCCCGAAAGCTACAATGATAATATTTGCCTAAGGCAGGTCTTCTGACTTGCACCATTTTTGTTAGTCTTCCCATTCCGCATAGCGGAACAGTGACAAGAAGGAAACAAAAATTTTTGATTTACTATATTATAAATCGGTGGTTACAGCAGCGGGTACTGTTCAAGAATTTCACTTGATTCCCTTTTCATCCCGACCCGTGTCGGGAACCAAAAGCAATGGCAAAACTACACCTAAACTTAATTTCTGCAAGTCTCTTTTTTGTATTTTGGCTCAAAGCCTGATACTCTAAGCAAGAAATTTTTTACTCAATCTACAAACAAATCTCAAAATTTAATCTCAAATTATCATTTATGAATCACCACTTATTTCTGTTTGGAGTGATCGCATCAATGTCACAGTTTGATGATATTGGTAAGACTTTATTCGCATCTAATTCCAAATATGTCTTCAATTAAAGTGGACAAGGTGAAAATATTTTATACCTAATTTGCAATATTACCAATGAGGATTTATTATAAAAGTAGGAAAGGATTTAGTTTAAAAGAATTAGGGTGTCAAGTGTTTTTTTTAATTTTAGGTTCATTGAGTATTTTGATTTATATAGTATCTGTGGAAACTATTAATATAAATTATACCATTGGGTAAATATGTTTATTCAATAACTTAACTGGTAAATACTTATTAAATTAGTTTGTAACTTAATTTTTTGGTGCAATATTTGTTTAATTGAATTTGCCGTAACATATTTGAATACATGAAAAAGCTAATAATATTTATCGCCATTCTTCCAATACTTGTATCATTTGCTCCTAAACAGCAAGAAACCCTGAAATGGTATTCTTGGAACGAAGGTTATCCATTGGCTCAAAAACAAGGAAAAATTTTATTGATAGATGCCTATACCGATTGGTGTGGATGGTGCAAGCGCATGGATCGCGATACATACGCCAATGCGGATGTTGTAAAAAAACTTAACCAACATTTTATTGCCATAAAATTCAACCCTGAATTGAGCGATTTGAAATATAAAGTTGATAGCCAAACCTATACAGCATCCGAATTTTTTGGTCAGATTAATAGGGGTGAGTCAACAGGTTTTCCTACCACCTATTTTATTTCACCCGTAAAACGCAGTTTGTTGATGCAACCGGGCTACCTTGGCCCTGCTGATTTTATGTCGGTCATGGATAAAGTTATCAGCGACAATAAATAAAAATGTTGAGATTTATTATATATCCCTTTCAACAAATCAATTAGCTTTGCTGCTCCATTTTTATTATGAGTGACGATATAAAACACGAATGTGGCATTGCCCTAATTCGATTATTAAAACCCCTATCTTATTACCAAAAAAAGTATGGTTCAGCTCAATACGGCCTTCAAAAGCTTTATTTGTTGATGGAAAAGCAACACAACCGGGGCCAAGATGGTGCGGGAGTGGGCGTAGTGAAATTAGACCCTGAACCAGGTGAAACTTTCATCTACCGCAAAAGAGCGAATGCAAGTGGCGCCATTGCCGAGATTTTTGATAGCATTTCGAAGAAAATTATTAAATCGGGAAGCAAAGAGCAAATGAACGATGCTGACTATGTGAAGAAAAACGTACCTTTTATGGGCGAGGTTTTGCTAGGTCACTTAAGATATGGCACACATGGTGGAAATAGTGTGGATTTATGTCACCCTTTCATTCGCGAAAACAATTGGATTAGCCGCAACTTGATGTTGGCAGGTAATTTCAACCTAACCAATGTGGACGAATTGTTTGATGTTTTGGTAAGTTTGGGGCAACATCCTGTTGAACGCGCTGATACCGTTACCTTGTTGGAAAAAATTGGTCATTTCTTGGATGATGAAGTGCAAAGAAATTTCACTCGTTTTAAACTAGAAGGTCATAGCAATAAGCAGATTACTGATAAAATTGCTGAAAATGTAAATGTTTCAAATATACTAAAGCGTGCTTTGAAAGAAGCCGATGGTGGATATGTGATGGCAGGTGTGATTGGCCACGGAGATGCTTTTGTGATGCGTGATCCAAATGGTATCAGACCATGTTTTTACTACTATAACGATGAGTTTGCAGTGGTAACAAGTGAAAGACCAGCCATTCAAACGGGTTTCAATATTCCCATTCGTGAAATAAAAGAACTAGGTGCTGGAAATGCCCTAATCATCAAGAAAAACGGACATATTGAAGAGGTGAGTATTAAGCCTGAATTAGAGAAAAAATCATGCTCATTTGAGCGTATTTACTTCTCAAGAGGAAATGACCGCGATATTTACAAAGAGCGTAAAATGTTGGGCTATTTGCTAGCCGACATTATTATGAAACAAGTAGGTAACGACTTCAAAAACACCGTATTCTCATACATTCCAAACACTGCAGCTGTAGCTTTTTATGGTATGGTGGATGGTGTTACAGATTTGTTGGATGTTTGGAAAGCAGAGCAAATAGCCAAGCTAGGTGCGCAGCCTGACCCAACCCAAATCATGAATATCCTTAAAACCCACCCAAGGCGTGAACGCGTGGCAGTAAAGGATGCCAAACTAAGAACTTTTATTACAGATGATGCACATCGTGAAGACATGGTAGCACATGTGTATGACGTGACTTATGGTATCATTAACAATGATAAGGATACACTTGTTGTTATAGATGATTCAATCGTTCGGGGTACTACTTTAAAACAAAGTATTCTGCGTATTTTAGATAGATTGCACCCTAAGAAAATAATTATTGTTTCATCAGCCCCTCAAATTCGCTACCCTGATTGCTATGGTATTGATATGAGTAAAATGAAAGACTTTATTGCTTTTCAAGCTTTGATTGCATTAATAAAAGACCATAAGAAAGAGGCGGTTTTAGACAAGGTATATCAGAAATGTAAAGCCCAAGAAAGCAAACCTAAAGAAGAGATGGTGAATTATGTGAAGGAATTATATGCCCTTTTTTCTGTAGAGGAAATTTCGGCTAAAATTTCTCAGATTGCCAAACCAAAAGAGATAAATGCCGAGGTTGAAGTGATATTTAATAGTATCGAAAACTTGCATAAAGCTTGTCCAAATCATACAGGCGATTGGTATTTTAGCGGTGATTACCCTACACCAGGCGGTAACAAAGTAGTAAACAAGGCCTTTATTAATTTTGTAGAAGGAAATAGCGGAAGGGCTTATTAATAGATAGTTTTTAACCTGAATAACATAACATGATTTTACGTTCCGAAAATTTAGTTAAACGATACAAGAAACGCACTGTTGTTGACAATGTAAGTATTGAAGTAAACCAAGGAGAGTGTGTTGGATTGTTAGGACCAAATGGGGCAGGAAAAACCACTTCCTTCTATATGACAGTAGGTTTGATTAAGCCAGATGCAGGTCGTGTGTTACTAGATGGCGAAGAACTAACCAATTTGCCCATGTATAAAAGGGCTCAAAAAGGTTTGGGATATCTGCCTCAAGAGCCTAGTATTTTCAGGACATTGAGTGTAGAAGATAATATTAGATCGGTGATGGAAATGAATGATATACCTAAAGCCGAAATTGAAGAAAAGCTTGAATCCTTGATTAGCGAATTCACCTTACACAAAGTGCGCAAAAGCATGGGTAATGTGTTGAGCGGGGGCGAAAGACGTAGAACTGAGATTGCACGAGCCTTAGCCGTTAATCCGAAGTTTATTCTTCTTGATGAACCTTTTGCCGGTATCGACCCCATTGCTGTGGAAGATATACAACAGATTGTATCTAGGCTTAAACATAAAAATATCGGAATATTGATTACCGACCATAATGTTCACGAAACCCTCTCTATTGTCGATAGAGCCTATCTTTTGTTTGAGGGTAAGATTCTTAAAACAGGTACAGCACAAGAGTTGGCAGATGATGAGATGGTGCGTAAAGTATACTTAGGTCAAAACTTCGAATTGAGGTATAGTTAAATCAAAACCCGTCAGACGATTGTGGCTCAGGTATTGTGGAGGAAGGCGTCAGACAGGTAAATAAAACACATGTATTTAAATCAATAAAGTCTGATAATTATACCCTCTTTGAAAGTCTAAAATAAAATGGACGAAACCCAAAAAAATAATCCTTTGCATGGCAAAACCCTTGAAGCCATATTAACCCATTTGGTAAACACCTTTGGTTGGGAAGAATTAGGCGAAAAAATCAGTGTCAATAGTTTTCGAAACAGCCCAAGCATATCTTCAAGTTTGAAATTTCTTCGCAAAACACCTTGGGCAAGAGCTAAGGTGGAAAGCCTATATTTATATTGCCTTAGAAAAGGGATTTAATCCTTAATCAAATCTAAATTACTTGCTAATTTGAAGAAATTGATTTTATCATATTCGTTCAACAAAATGTAAATTTATTTAAACCCTGAAGGGTTCAATATCTAAATCCATGTTTTGTATCTCATGACTTTTTAGCACATCCGATTTCATACACATTTAGATTATTTAGTTACTAATAAAGTTATTTTTGTTTGTCTTTTTATTACTATTGCTTTTATAAATAAATGTTCAAGCACTTTGTATGATTAAACGCCTTCTATTTTATATTGCTATGATTGTTTTAATAAACAACATTCGGGCACAAACATTACCCTTAATTCCTAAGCCAAACCAAATGATAATGGGCTCTGGAAACTTCATAATTGATAAGCACACCATCATATTGGCAGATAAGAAATCATCAGAAGCCAGGTACTTACAAGAATTTATTCAAAGCAATTATGGTATTAAATTAAGGATTACAAATCAAAGCAAAGCAAACCAACAAGAAATTAAATTACTTTCAATAGTTAAAATGCCTACTGATAAAAATGAAGCTTATCAATTATCAGTTAAAGCAAAACAGATTGCAATTCATGCTAACAACTCTGCAGGTGTTTTCAATGGCATTCAAACGCTATTGCAATTGTTACCATTAGTAAAAACCACAGCCCTATCTATTCCATGTCTTGATATTGCTGATGCCCCAAAATACGAGTGGCGAGGCATGCACTTAGATTGCAGTCGACATTTTTTTACGAAAGAGGAAGTAAAAAAATACATTGATTATTTAGCTTTGTATAAGCTAAATGTTTTTCATTGGCATTTGGTGGATGACCAAGGTTGGCGTGTAGAAATAAAAAAATATCCCCTGCTTACCAGAATAGGAAGCAAACGCAAGGCCACTTTAATTGGTAAACCTACTTTTGATTCATTAGGTAACGCATCACCAAACGATAAATATGATAGCACTTTGTATGAAGGTTATTATTCACAGAAAGACATCAAAGAAGTAGTTGCCTATGCACAAACTCGTCATATTACAGTTCTACCTGAAATTGAAATGCCAGGACATTCTTTAGCTGCCTTGGCTGCTTATCCTCAATTTGCTTGCAATGCAGGTCCTTTTGAAACCTTTAGCAGATGGGGTGTTTCTGATGATGTGTATTGCGCAGGTAATGATGAGACCTTTACATTTTTAGAAAATATCTTAAAAGAAGTAATGCCCCTTTTCCCTGGAAAATACATTCACATTGGTGGTGATGAATGTGTGAAAACCCGCTGGAAAACCTGCACCAAATGTCAGAAGCGTAAAGCAGATGAACAATTAGCTGATGAAGAATCTTTGCAAAGTTATTTTATTACCCGCATCGAGAAATTTGTGAATGCCAATGGCAAACAAATTATTGGTTGGGACGAAATATTAGAAGGTGGCCTTGCACCCAATGCAGCCGTAATGAGTTGGCGAGGAATCAATGGTGGCGTTGCAGCTGCCAAACAAAAACACTATGTGGTGATGAGCCCCGGTAGACCATGTTATTTCGACCATTACCAAAGTAAGGCGAGGGATAAAGAACCAATGGCCATTGGGGGTTTTAACCCACTTGATTCGGTTTACAATTACAATCCCACGCCTGATTCATTGAATACCGATGAACAAAAATATATCATGGGGGCACAAGCCAATGTGTGGACAGAATATATTACTACTTTTTCGCATGTAGAGTATATGTCATTGCCAAGAATGAGTGCACTTTCAGAAGTATTATGGACAAACCAAGAAAATAAAAATTACACAGATTTTGTTAGCAGACTTAAGCAACATACGGGCCTTTTGGATAGGATGAAAGCCAATTATGCTAAACATTTTAATAGCAACAATTAATGACCGATAGAAGAAATTTTATAAAGACATCTGTTTTGGCTTCGGCTGCTGTTTTGGTAAACAGTTGTGCAGATGATAAACCTAAAGTAAATAAAAAAGTTAACAAGCCCATTGTTCTTTCCACCTGGAAATTTGGATTGAATTGCAATGAAGTAGCTTGGGATGTATTGGAAAACAATGGCAGAGCCCTCGATGCAGTTGAAGCAGGAGTGAAGGTGTGTGAAGCTGATCCTAACGAACGCAGTGTAGGATATGGTGGTAGACCTGATAGAGATGGTCGTGTAACACTTGATGCATGCATCATGGACGAGATGTCTAACATTGGTTCGATAGCTTCATTGGAGTTTATCAAACACCCCATTTCAGTGGCCCGGGCAGTGATGGAAAAAACACCACATGTGATGTTGGTGGGTGATGGTGCTTTGCAATTTGCTTTGACACAAGGTTTCAAAAAAGAAAATTTATTGGTGCCCGATTCTGAAAGAGAATGGAAAGAATGGCTTAAGAATTCTGAGTACAAACCCATCGCCAATATCGAAAACCATGATACCATTGGTATGATAGCATTGGATGCACAAGGCAACCTTTCTGGTGCATGTACCACAAGCGGAATGGCATTTAAAATGCATGGCCGTGTAGGAGATTCTCCTATTATTGGAGCAGGTTTATATGTTGATAATGAAATTGGAGCAGCTACAGCCACAGGGCATGGTGAGGAAGTGATTCGCATTGCGGGATGCCATTTGGTGGTTGAATTGATGCGTCAAGGTAAGTCGCCACAAAAAGCTTGTGAAGAAGCTGTATCTCGTGTGGTGAAGTTAATGAAACTGCGCAAGAAAGAATTAAAAGACATACAAGTGGGTTTCATTGCCTTGAATAAAAATGGTGAAGTAGGTTCTTATTGTGTGCAAAGTGGATTTAACTATGCTGTTTATGATGCAACTGGAAATAGACTGATAGATGCAGGCTATCATATCAAAGTGTAAAAGAATGAACATTAAACTTGAAATAGCCTGTTTTAATGCTGAGTCAGCTTTGATAGCTGAACAAGGAGGTGCTGATAGGGTAGAGTTTTGTGCAAATATGCAAGTGGGTGGTACAACACCTTCATTGCTTGATTTTATTGAAGTAAAATCCCAAATTTCCATTCCAGTTTATGTGATGATTCGACCAAGAGGGGGTGATTTTGTCTATTCAGAAACAGAGTTTAATGAAATGAAAAGTAGCATCATTCAATTTAAAGAAGCGGGTGCAAATGGATTTGTATTTGGAATTTTAGATGCAAACAGAAAGCTTGATATAGCTCGAAATAAACAATTACTTGATTTAGCTGAGGGTCTTCCATGCACCTTTCACAAGGCTTTTGACGAGATAATTGAACCCTTCATAGCTTTACAACAATTGATAGATTTGGGTTTTGATAATATCCTAACTTCTGGTCAAGCAGCTACTGCTCTGCTTGGTTTGCCTATACTCAAACAATTGCTTCAGCGTTCTGAAAATAAAATCAATATCATGGTGGGTGGCTCTGTTCGTTCATCTAATATTCGTGAATTAATGAATGAGCTGAATTCTGCTTGGTATCATTCATCTGCCATATTGCAGGGTGATAAAGCCCATTTAGAAGAAGTTAAAAAACTAAAATCAATTTGATTTGAATAGAAAAATTCTCATATTGATTTTTTTGTATTGGCTTCCTTTATTGGCGATGAGTCAATCTTTTGAAAGAAATTTATCAAAAGAAAATTGGCGTTTAAAAAATACAAAAGATAAGGAATGGTATACAGCCCTAGTGCCAGGAACTGTGCATACTGACTTGTTACATAACAAGAAAATACCAGACCCCTTTTTAGCTGATAATGAAAGTAAATTGCAATACATCGAGAGTGAGGATTGGGAATACCAAACAAGTTTTTTGATAAACAAGAAAGAACTACAAAACGAACATATCGAGTTGCAATTTGATGGTCTTGATACTTATGCTAAAGTATATCTAAACGATTCATTGATACTTGCAGCTGATAACATGTTTCGCAAATGGGTGATAGATGTGAGAAAACAAATTCATCTTGGTAAAAACACACTTAAAGTTCTGTTTGAATCTGCTGTAATAAGAGGTAAAAGTGAAGCTAACAAATTAAGTTATCAGTTGCCAGGAGATGAAAAAGTATTTACCCGAAAAGCCCAGTATCAGTATGGTTGGGATTGGGGTCCACGCTTTATTACTTGCGGAATTTGGAAAGGAGTAAAACTGAAATTTTGGAACCATGCCAAGATAAATCATGTGCAGTTTGTACAAAATAAATTGGAAATAGAGAAGGCTCAAGTTCAATTCAAATTAGAGATTGTTTGTAGTAAAGAGTTCACTTATCACTTATCAACTCTCAATAATAATAATGAAAAAATAGGCGATACACTCATTAAGCTAAATGAGGGATTGAATCAAATTCTATTGTCTCATCAAATCAATCATCCTAAATTATGGTGGACACATAATTTGGGTAAACAGCATTTATACAATTATTCGTTTGTGTTAGGCTTATCTAACAAGAAATTGGATTCAATTCCTTTATGCTTTGGCCTAAGAAATATTGAGTGGGTGCAAGAAAAAGACGAGAAAGGAAAATCCTTTTATATGAAATTGAATGGCATTCCGATTTTTGCCAAAGGTGCTAATTACATTCCTGAAGATAATTTTCTGCCACGTGTTTCTTTGGCTAAAACCAAACAATTGATAATGGATACCAAAGCTGCAAACATTAACATGTTGCGCATATGGGGAGGTGGCACTTATGGCAGTGATGAGTTATATCAACTGTGCAATGAAAACGGTGTCTTAATTTGGCAAGACTTTATGTTTGCTTGTGCCATGTATCCTGGTGATAGCGCCTTTATAAATAGTGTAAATGCAGAAGTGTATGAGCAAATTATTCGGCTTAGAAATCATCCAAGTTTGGCCATTTGGTGTGGCAACAACGAGATTGAGGAAGGGTGGAAAAATTGGGGCTGGCAAAAACAATACAAGTATTCAGCGACTGATTCAGCAAACATCGCAGGTAATTATCACAACTTGTTTGAAGAAAAAATAAAGGAGGTTATTCAGCATTTAGATCCCAACAGATTTTATTGGCCAAGTTCTCCTAGTATTGGTTGGGGCAGAAAAGAAAGTTTAACGCAAGGCGATGTACATTATTGGGGTGTTTGGTGGGGTATGGAACCTTTTGAAGTGTTCGAGAAAAAAATACCTCGCTTCATGAGTGAATATGGCTTTCAAGGAATGCCTGCCCTGAAAAGCTTTGAGAAAATGGGAGCAGTAAAGCAAAATATGCATGGATACGAGATAGACTCAAATGTTTTGAAGACACATCAGAAACACCCAAGAGGCTATCAAACCATTCAAAGCTATATGAAGCGAGATTACATTGTTCCTAAAAATTTTGAAGATTATGTATACACTTCGCAATTGTTACAAGCAGATGGCATGAAAACAGCCATGGAAGCGCATCGCAGGGCCATGCCTTATTGCATGGGGAGTTTGTATTGGCAATTGAATGATTGTTGGCCTGTCACCTCATGGAGTTCGATTGATTATAATGGACATTGGAAAGCCCTACATTACCAAGTAAAAAAATCATTCAATGATTTGTTAATTTCATTTGAAGATAAGAATGATTCCGTTTTGGTATATATTGTTTCAGATAAATTGGAAAACATATCTGGAGAATTGAAATTAAAACTCATGGATTTTGATGGAAATATATTGTTTGTAGATTCCATTGAAATTATTGTGAATTCAAATGATAGCAAGGTTTACTATTTGATTCATAAAGAAAAAATTGGAGCCTTTAAGCATCCTCGAAAACTTGTTTTGTATGCATCTTTTTATGGCGAAAAGGAAGAGTTTCAGTCCTTATATTATTTTGTTAAACCAAAGGAATTGAACTTAACCAAACCTGCAATTAAACTCAAGTACATTTCAAATAATACCATTGAAATAACATCAGATAAATTAGCTAAAAATGTGTTTTTAAGTTCAGAAAGTGAGCAAGTGCTATTTGATGACAATTACTTTGACTTATTGCCTAATGAAAAGAAAATAGTAAAACTAAGTGGTAAGGTAAATCAATATACGAAACCTAAAATTGAAATAAAATCTTTGTTTGTTACTTGGCATTGATACAATGGCTTTAAACAAATTCTTACTTGTTAGTTCTAGCGGAGACGAGAACGAACCTAATACTCACTTGTCAGTAATAGCGGAGTTAATGAGATTTTTATTTGACTTTCATTTTATCAACAATTAATTCCCCACTTAATAATTATATTTCCTTTTTTATAATAAATCACTGCAATTGTGTATACCAAATCATGCTAGCAAATGTTGTCCAATATGAAACGCTTTTCGAAATTTTTGTTCGCAAATAGGCAAGTTAGTGGAAACCCGAATTGCGACCATCCAAGAATAAAAGTAACGGAATTGAAACAGAATATTAACTACATTAGACAAAACGGACGACCGACTGATAAGCAGACCGAGCCAATGAATTTTCCAATGATTGGTTTTAGCATAGCTGCAGTGATCATATTTTTTTTAAAAAATTGCTTATCCTTCTGAAATCCTCCCCTAGAATTTATAATCGTTTACTAGCTTATGATGTTTACCTTTGCCACATATTCCTAAAACATGTTCAAAGAAATTTTAAGCCGTCTGCAAATTGAAAAGCTAAACGAAATGCAGGAGGCTAGCATACAAGCATCCCAAAAATCAAAAGATATATTGTTATTGTCGCCCACAGGTTCGGGCAAAACCTTGGCGTTTTTGCTTCCTGTGCTAGCCCAACTAAACCCTGAACTGCACGGTGTGCAAGCCCTTATATTGGTTCCTTCGCGTGAGTTGGCCATACAAATTGAAAGTGTTTTCAAAAAAATGTCAACCGGTTTTAAGGTAAGTTGTTGCTATGGTGGTCACCCCACACGTGTAGAAAAAAACAACCTTGAACAAGAACCTGCTTTATTGATTGGCACCCCGGGCCGAATTGCCTATCACACCCGCCATAACAATTACAATGTAGAAACGGTGAGGACTTTGGTATTGGATGAATTTGATAAATCATTGGAGTTTGGCTTTGAAAAAGACATGTCATTCATCATCTATCAATTGTCGAATGTAAACAAACGCATACTTACCTCCGCCACTGACATGAGCGAGATACCTGCATTTACAGGTGTTGAAGATGCTTTTGAAATAAACTATTTAACTACGAAAGAAAACAAACCTCAGTTAACACTCAAGGCTGTTAGGGCGTTTGAGAATGATAAACTGGATGCGCTTTTTGGATTGATATGTATGTTGGGAGGCAGCACCAGTTTGGTGTTTTGCAACCACCGCGAGGCAGTGGATAGGATTGGGGAATTGTTGAAAAAGAATGGTATTGTTCACGATATTTTTCATGGTGGCATGGAGCAAGAAGACCGTGAAAGGGCTTTGATAAAATTTAGAAATGCCAGTCACCGCATATTGCTCACCACCGATTTGGCCTCTCGTGGACTTGATATTCCTGAGATTGAAAATGTCATACACTATCAATTGCCTTTGACCGAGGATGCCTATATCCATCGTAATGGACGTACCGCTAGGATGAAGGCTGAAGGCAATGCTTGGCTGGTATTGGCTGAAGAAGAGCAGTTGCCAGCCTTTATTAAAACCAAACCTGAGTTTGAAAAATTACCTGCTACACCCAAGATGCCTCCTGCTAGCGAATTTGTGACCATTTACCTATCCGCGGGTAAGAAAGATAAAGTGAACAAAGTAGATATCGTTGGCTTTTTATTACAAAAAGGCAAACTACAAAAAGAGGAGTTGGGTTTGATAGAAGTACTTGATTTTACAGCCTACGCAGCGGTTAAACGCAATAAGGTGGAGGAGGTATTATACCATATCAGCAAAGAGAAGCTGAAAAATAAAAAAGTGAAAATAGAAATTTCGCGGTAAGCGATTATTCCTCTGTGCTTTTGCTAGGGTGCAATTTGTGTTTGATTTTGGCAATCACCCATTTTACTAGGTGTTCGCCACCAAGCCAAAACCCAATGGCCGAAAGGATAATGAGTTCAAAATACAATAATTCCGAATTGGCTGCAACACCTGGAGTGGCATTGGCAATGAAGGGTACGAAAACGAAAATGAACTTTTTCATTGTTTTAAACTTTACTCAAAAATAATGGTTTAGAATACAAATGCTAAAATAATTTCGCGTATAGCTAATACATAAATTTATGTATTTTGCGAGCCCAAAACGAAAATTATGAATTACGATTTAATAGTAATAGGTAGCGGCCCAGGTGGCTATGTAGCTGCCATAAGAGCAAGTCAGTTAGGATTAAAAACTGCCATAGTTGAAAAATCTGAATTAGGTGGTGTTTGCCTTAACTGGGGTTGTATTCCAACCAAAGCTTTATTGAAATCAGCCCAAGTTTTTGATTATATAAAACATGCATCTGATTACGGAATTAGCGTAAGCGGTGCTTCACACGATTTTAGTGCGGTGGTAAAACGTAGCCGTGGTGTGGCAGATGGCATGAGCAAAGGCATTGCCTTCTTGATGAAAAAGAACAAAATTGATGTGATTGCAGGTTTTGGAAAAATGGTTTCTGCAGGAAAAGTAGAAGTTACCCCGACAGAAATCGGGGCTGCAGGTGCTAAAGCCATTCATGAAGCTAAAAATATTATTTTGGCTACAGGTGCAAGAAGCCGTGAATTGCCAAATATTAAATTGGATGGTAAAAAAGTTCTCGGATACCGCGAAGCCATGGTAATGCCTACTCAGCCTAAGAGTATGATTGTAATGGGTAGCGGAGCCATTGGTTGCGAGTTTGCTTATTTCTACAACAGCATGGGTACCAAGGTTACCATCGTAGAGTTTTTGCCAAATATCCTTCCTGTTGAAGATGAAGATTCATCAAAAGAAGTGGCCAAATCTTTCAAAAAATCTGGTATCGACATCATGACCTCTGCTTCGGTAGAGTCGGTAGATACAAGTGGAGTGGGTTGCAAAGTGAAAATTAAAACAGCTGAAGGCATCAAAGAAATGGAATGTGATGTGGTTCTTTCGGCAGTTGGAATTCAAACCAATCTTGAGGGCTTAGGTCTTGAAACATTGGGTGTAAAAACCGATAAAGGCAAAGTATTGGTAGATGATTATTACCAAACCAATGTAAAAGGCATATATGCAATTGGTGACATCGTTAAAGGTCAAGCACTTGCGCATGTTGCCAGTGCTGAGGGTATCATCTGCGTTGAGAAAATAGCAGGTCACCACCCTGAGCCATTAAATTATAATAATATACCAGGTTGTACCTATTGCAGTCCAGAGGTGGCTTCGGTGGGTTATACTGAAAAAGCAGCTAAAGAGGCAGGTTACGAATTGAAAGTTGGTAAATTCCCTTTCAGTGCTAGCGGAAAAGCCAGTGCAGCAGGAGCTAAAGAAGGATTTATAAAATTGATTTTTGATGCCAAATATGGTGAGTTTTTGGGAGCACACATGGTTGGCGCTAATGTAACCGAAATGATTGCCGAGGTAGTGGTAGCTCGTAAATTAGAAACCACAGGCATGGAAATAATTAAATCTGTTCACCCTCACCCAACCATGAGCGAAGCCATTATGGAAGCGGCTGCGCAGGCTTATGGTGAATGTATACATTTGTAGGAATAAGGTGGTGGTAATGCTTTTTAAACATTTTTTTATTGGGTGTTTGTATTTTAGAAAATAAGCTATACTTTCGCACTCCCGTTTTTAAGAAAAATAACAACGTATTATGGACGCAATTAAATTAGTAGAACAAGAATTTACAGCTAATAAAACATTCCCTGAGTTCAAATCAGGCGATACGATAAATGTATATTACAAAATCCGCGAGGGTGCAAAAGAGCGTATTCAGCAATACCAAGGTGTTTGTTTACAACGTAGAAATTCAGGAATCAGCGCCACTTTTACTGTACGTAAAGTAAGTAATGGTGTAGGTGTTGAGCGTATTTTTCCGTTATACAGCGCTAATATCGATAAAATTGAAGTAATGAGTCGTGGTAAAGTGCGTAGAGCACGTTTATTCTACCTGCGTGCACTTACTGGTAAAGCAGCTCGTATTAAAGAGAAAAGAGGTTAGTTTTTTCATAGTTAAGTTAAACGCAAATTGCCCCAATTCATTTCTTGAGTTGGGGTTTTTGTTTTTCTTCGGTAGACATACCTCCGTTAGCCAACGGAGGTTAGGGGGATGTTACTTGGGTTTCAACTTTAATAGTAATTACAATCATACAACAATTTCTTTCTCTTACTTTTTCCATTGATGAAAAAGTTACAATCCCGCTGAGCGGGACTAGAAAAAAATATGCTTCTCCCCGCTTGCCTGATGCACGGCCCGTCCCGATTAATCGGGATTTTTTAGCCCAACGCAGGCCTCCTATTTGGTCGATTTTCTTGGCTTCGCGATTTCATTAATTTTATTGAATTTCTTAGTGCTTTTTTATATCAATAGATAAGGCGGGTGGGTGGACGATTTGGCGGGAGCTATGCGGGAGTGGTGATATGGCTGAGGCAACCAAGTGCGGTTGGTTTGTGCGTGTCAGCCATAGCAGGGACCATAAATCGTCCGATTTTTTGTAGTACTTTTTTCTAAAAAAAGTACGAAGAAATATTTTGAATAGTTTTTCTAATCTCCATTAAAAACAAAACCTATTTATTCGTTTTTCATTATACTTTTATTGCATCAAAAGGAAACAAAAATGCTTCTTCCGATTAATCGGAATCAAGGTGATCTCCAACCCAGACCCTTCGCTCTGGCTGACGGCCTACGCACTGCGAAAATCGACTTAGATATTGGATAATGATTTTGCTTTTGGCGATAGACATTCCCCTCCCGATTCATCGGGAAAGGGGTTAGGGGGATGTTTAGCTTTTTTAACTACAGTTTTCAGGATGATAGCCTCTAATGGTTATAATCAAAACTCCAAACTCATGCCATCAAAAGTGCCGCTGCTCATTAATAGCAAACTTTCATGCTTGCTATAATGTTGCTCAATAAAATCCCTCAATTGGTTTTTGTCTGAAAATACTTTTACCCCCTCACCAAAATGCTTGGCTACTTCCTCTTCTTCAAGTATGGGCATTTTTTTCATTTCAAGGGTGTGCTTGCTAAACAAAACTGCTTTCACATCGGCTTTGTCCATACTGCCTTTATACTGTGGTAGAAATTCTTTATTTAAGCTGCTATAGGTATGAAGTTCATAAACGGCTATTAATTTCCTTTCAGGGTGTAGCTCTCTCATGGCATTTACCGTGGCCCTTAGTTTTGATGGAGCATGTGCAAAATCCCTCACAATGCAACATTGCGAGTCTTCATACAAGGTCTCCAATCTCTTGGCAGTTCCTTTAAAACTTTGTATGGCCATGAAGAATTGTTGGTCGCTTAAACCCGCTTTGTTACAAGCATGTTTGGCAGCCATCATGTTCTGAAGGTTATGAGTGCCGTAAAATGAAATGTGGTAAGTAGACTCATCCATTTTGAATGAGAATTTGCCATCATTCACTTCAAACTTGGGTGTTGAATATGGAATTTTTTCTGCTGCAATGTTTGACTTTTCAATGAGTTTTAAAACCTCATTATCATCGGCAGAATAGATAATGGAACCTTCTTTGGGAAGTCCTTCAACAAATATCTTGAACTGATCTACATAATTTTCAAAAGTAGGAAAAACATTCATGTGGTCCCAGGCAATACCAGTGATGATGCCTACATCGGCTTTATATACATGAAACTTTGGTCTTAGGTCGAGGGCACTTGTAAGGTATTCGTCACCTTCAAAAACGGCTATTTTAGAATCCTTGCTAAATCCTACCATGGTTTCGAATCCCTCTAATTGTGAACCTACCAAATAATCAAATTCAATCCTATATTGGTTTAAAACATGCAGAATCATGGCGGTGGTGGTGGTTTTGCCATGACTTCCACCCACCACAATCCTAAGTTTGTCTTTGGTTTGCTCAAACATGTATTCAGGAAAAGAATAAATCTTGAGACCCATTTCCAAAGCCTTCATCATTTCAGGATTGTCTTTTCTGGCATGCATGCCCAAGATTATGGCATCTATGTCAGAGGTAATATTGGCTTCGTTCCAACCAAACGATTTAGGCAATAGTCCATATTTTTCCAAACGACTTTTTGCTGGTTCGTAAATCTCATCATCACTGCCTGTAACTTGGTAACCTTTTTTATGTAGCGCAATGGCCATGTTATGCATCACTGCGCCACCTATCGATATAAAATGAATTCTCATGTAAAAAAAATTATGGCTCAAAACTAAAGAAAGCAAATAGCTTTATGATTATTCTGAAAGCCTATTTATTCACTAATTTGAAGCTCCCAGTCTATTTTACAACCTGCCAACATAAGCGTGGCCCCAACAGAGCAATACTTCTCCATGGAAAGTTGGCATGCCTTGTGTGCTTTGTCGTAATCCAATTCACCTTTCAATAAGAAATTAATTTTTACATATTTCCAAAGGGCGGGTTCTTTGCCCTGCTCACGTTCTGCATCAATTTTAATATTGAAATCAAAGATTGTTTGGCGCTGCTTGTTTAGTATTGAAACCACATCAATGGCAGAGCAGCCTCCCAAGGCCATTAGCAAGGTTTGCATAGGACTTGCTCCGAAATTATTACCACCATTGGCTTCGGTGGTATCTAACTTTACAATGTGTCCGTTTGCGTCTTTAGCTTCAAAACCAAAATCACCAACTACTCTGTTTAATTCAATATGTACCATAATTCATGCAAAATACTAAATCGGGTTAAATAGCAAAGATTTTTCCGCTTATAAATTTTTCTCGCCTAATTCATGTTTAATCCATAGTTTTGGGCATTGACTTTAGCTGAAAACATAAAAATCTCTTTCACTTCTATCAAAGGGAATATGCTCAGGGCTGTGATAACAGCTTTGATTATTTCTATTGGTATAACGGCCTTGGTGGGAATTCTTACCGCTATTGATGGCATAAAGTCCTCTATCAACAAGAATTTTTCGAATATGGGTGCTAATACCTTCAATATTAAAAACCCTGGCGGAGGTCGTAAACGAAGGCAACACGGACGTTCTGTAAATAGCTATGAGCTTATAAAAAAAGAAGAAGCCATTAGTTTTGTAAATGAATTTAATTATCCCGGTACATCCTCAATCTCAGCAAATGCTAGTTTTGCAAGTACCATAAAATTTCAGAGCAACAAAACCGAACCCAATGTAATGGTAATGGGGGGTGATGAGAATTACCTCAAAGTTTCGGGTTATGATATTGAATTAGGACGCAACTTCAGTGCAAGAGAAGCTAAAGCCGCTACTAATATTTGTATCATTGGCAAAGAGATAAAAACCAAATTGTTTAAAAATAATAAAGTGCCCGTGGGTGAAAGCATCATGGTGGGTGCAGCCAAATATAGGGTTGTAGGAGTGTTAAAGGAAAGGGGCAATGCTTCAGGGTTTGGTGGTGATAGGTTGGTGATTATTCCAGTGATGAATGCTTATCAAGTGTTTAATAAAGGCAATATGAGTGCGGTGATAACCGTGGCGGTGAATGATGTGAGCAAAATGAATATGGCTACCGAAGATGCCAAAGGATTGTTCAGAAGAATACGTGGATTGAAAGCTTATGAAGATGATAATTTTGAAATTTATAAGGCAGATAACATAGCGAATGAACTCTTAGACCAATTACAATATTTTACCCTTGCGGCTACCATTATTGGGTTTATAACCTTATTGGGTGCTGCAGTCGGTTTGATGAATATTATGTTAGTTTCGGTAACTGAGCGTACGCGCGAAATAGGAATTCGAAAGGCCCTAGGAGCCACCAAGGGTGCTATAAAAAGTCAGTTTTTAATTGAAGCCATCGTTATTTGTCAGCTTGGTGGGTTGGGTGGAATCATACTTGGAATAAGCATTGGTAATATTGTTTCTTCTTTTGTAGGTGGAGGTTTTATTATACCATGGTTATGGGTTACAGGAGGTATTTTACTATGTGTTTTGGTAGGTGTTATTTCTGGTATTTATCCTGCTATCAAAGCATCCAAACTAGACCCTATAGAAGCATTGAGATTTGAGTAGATAGTTCATAGTAAATTGGTTGATCTCTCAAAAGGGAAATTGAAAACAACTTGATAGATGTTTGTTTGAATAGCATTTTGTAGCTTTCTTTTGTCTTGATACAAAAGAAACATCCCGCTGAGCGGGACAAGACTGTCATAAAACCTTGGAAAATGTAATTTGCTTTTTTCTTGCAGCGCATACTAAGCCGTCATGTAAGAGCTAAAGAGACGTAGGAAATAAGATAGGCATGACTCAAGTATGCTTACCACTACCCACCATCCACAAAAAATCAAAAACATTTTCTGGCAGATTTTATGAATGTCGAATCGAATGCAATCCGATCGCGAAGTCATGATAATAGATCAAATAAAAGGCGTGCGTTGGGCCGAAAAATCCCGATTAATCGGGACGGGCCGTGCATCAGGCTGGTGCGCAGAAGCATATTTTTTCTAGTCCCGCTCAGCGGGATTGTAACTTTTTCAGCAATGGAAAAAGTTAAAGAGAGAAAATGTGTATGATTGAAATTACTAATAGAGTTAAATCAATTGAGACATCCCCATTCCCGAAACATCTAGATTTTTCGACTAATCAAAAGGGAGAAGAAAAACAATTAGATAGATGATTATTTAGCCGCAGGTTAGAATTAATAATGGTCAATGAAAGATTTAAAAAAATAGGTTTGAAATCTCGAAATATACCGTCATTCAAGTTTCATTTTCATTCAAATTTTGTCTAATTCAAAATTTCATTTATTATTGATAATATGAAAACGAATATCCAACATTGGTTGAATAAAATACTTTTTGTTCTACTCTTATTGCTTACCGTGACTTTTAGTTTGAAATCGCTGCGGGAGCCTGATTTGTGGTGGCAAATACGCACAGGTCAATGGATACTTGAACACAAGCAAGTACCTGTTCAAGATGTGTTTTCGTATACCTATGAAGGCGCCAAATGGGTTAATATCAAATGGGGATTTGAAGTGGTTGCAGCCATTATTAACAATGCAGCTGGACCTGAGTATATATATGTTTTGCAAGCCCTTGTTAGTATTTGTATTCTCTTGCTTCTCTTAAAATATATTCAACTCATTAATCAAAGATTGTTTCCTAAATCTTATAAAATTACTATCTCTTATTGGGTTTCAATGGTGGTACTTTTGGGAGTAAATTATCGAATGATTGGTCGTCCCGAAATGTTGTCTCATTTGTTTTCGCTTCTGTTTATTTATTTGATTAATAAATACAGAGATTCGAATAGCAAAGCTTTGTACTCGTTGGTGCCTTTGCAACTTTGTTGGACCAATATGCATGAGGCCTTTGGATTAGGCATCATCATTCTTTTGGTAAATGTAGGTTGTGCTTGGGTTGAATATCTAAGAAACAAGCAAACAAAACCTATTCAGTTAAGTATTGTAGGATTATTATGCATTCTTTCAACTGCAATTAACCCTTATGGTATTGAAATGATGGTTAAACCTTTTGAGATATTTTCTCAATTAGAAGTAAATAAATTTACAACAGAATTATCTGATTATACGCAATACGATTTTTGGCAAAAAGAGGCATATATCTCATTTGTATTTTTCATCCTAAGTATCATTACAATTGCCTTTGTATGGTTTCAAAAAACCAAAGTCAAAAAAGTAGATACAATGATTCACAAAGTTGGTTTGGGTAACATTGTTATGCTATTTGCGTTTGCATTTTTGGCATCTACCGCTTATCGTAATATTGTATTTTTCTTTTTGATGAGTGCTCCTTTTGTGGCTGCATTTCTTCAATATCTAATCAACTTTATTGAAAGCAAAACTAAGAAGTCAGTTATGTTTACTACTTCCATGAGCATGCTGGCTCTGGTTTTTGGAATAGCAATATATGTTTTGGTGGTTAATAATACCTATTATAAATTGAGCAAAAGCAATGATAGGTATGGATTGGGAATATTAGAAAACAACAACCCTGAAGGGGCAGCCAAATACCTAGAGCAACATCAATTGACTAAAGGCAAAGTCTTCACCGATTATCTTTCTTCCTCCTACTTAATGTATCGCTTGCAACCTGATTTTAAAACCTTTTTCGATTTGCGAGATTTGGATGTTTTTCCGTCAGATTTTTTTCAAACCAACGCCATGGCCTATAATAATTATGATGCTTTTAAAGCCTTGGATAGCCAATACCATTTCAGTGCCATAGTCTTGTTAAACCGTCAGTTTAATGGCCTTCAATCTGCTTTGTATAATGATAGCAATTATAGCCTTCGATTTGTTGATCCATTGGTTTCGGTATTTATGAAGCAGATAGGAACCCAATCCGCATCTATAGGTTTTTCAGCTCTTTCAAGTATTGAGCAAAGTGGTTTTTGTCAAATTATAAATAAGGTGTTCAATCCATTTTATAAATCAGATAATGGAAAGGATTTGGACAATAACAGTGCAGCAGCAAGTTTTTATTTGTCGGTAAGAGATGTTGAAAAGGCTAGAGCCTATGCATTAAAAAGTATTCAAACTGCCACTAAAAAATCCCCTGCCTATTTGGTATTGGCGCAGTATTACAATTCGAAATCCGTTTCAGATACATCTCTTCAAAATGTGTTTATGGACAGTGCAAGTTTCTATTTCAATGCAGCTATTAAAGAAGATGAACACCTTGCAGAAGCCTATATTGGACTGGGAGCTATACAATTTAGACAAGGTAGTATCAACGCGGCTATTAAGTTATTTGAGAAATGCTGCGACTTGGAACCTAGTTTGTTAAACGGACATTTATATGCTGCAGAGGCCTACAAAAGCATGGTTGAAAAAAGCAGTGATAAAAAATATGTAAACTCCTTGGTAGATCATTTGATTATTGCCAATTCTATCAACCCAAATAATCCTGATATTGAATGGAATTTAGGAGTGGCTTATTACAAACAAGGCAATTGCAGCAAAGCCACGCCATTACTTCAAAATGTATTAGGTTTCACTGGATTATCAGCTGAAGACAGAACCATGGCTGAATTTTGTATCAGCAATTGTAAAGGTAGATAATTTTTTGGCAAGGTTTTTATTATTTATGAATTTGTATTTTTGTGAAACCTATGAAACAATTAGTTACCTATCTTTTTATTCTATTGATAAGCTTTCAATTGCATGCACAGCAGAACCCAACGACCATTTTCGGAAAGATTAAAGGTGACTCATCTGTTGTAAGTCAACTGGCAGTGACTCCTCCCAATAATAAAGTAGATACTTCACCCGATATAAGAAGGGTGCAATTTGGCGCTGCGTTAAATTATGCTCATGGCATTGGGACTAATGATAATATCTCAAATGGTATTGGATTTTCGTTTAAGTTAGGTTTCAATACCATCAAAAAACTTGATTTGCCGCTTGCCTTATATGCAGGACTTGGTTTTGATTATTTATATTTTGGAGGCAAAAGCAGTTCATTGCCAAATAGTGCAAGTATTGCCATAAATAGTAATGCATACGGATGGTATCCTTATCTAGATGTAGACCTTTTTCCTGAATTACCTATTTCGGTTTTTGGAAATGTGTATTATGGATGGCGTTTTTATTATACCCGTCAAAACTTAAATTACTATGATATTAACAATGACAAGCAAAGCAAAACAGACAATATTGATGGGGATGTGACTGGTATCTATGGATGGGGTGGGGGTTTAAAAATAAAAGTTAGTAAACGTATTAAATGGGAATTACGTTATCAAAGAAACTATGGCAAAGTGGCCAAAATCATCAACCCTGAAAGCATAGATTTTGATAATGCCACCGGCAATTTGAAGTCATTCCAAAATGTTAATTCAGATACTGATTTTAATATGTTCTTTGTGGGATTATTGATTGGGTTTTAAGGAAAACTTTCTTTCATTTTACACTATAAAAAACATGTCATAGTTTCGAACCGCTTTAAGTTAATTTTCTAGAAAGTTTTTTACATACCCTTATAGGTTATACTTCTGTATTTAATTTCCTAAGACTATAAAGAATTCTATAGATAGTAAATGCTAGTTAGTTTAATACTTTATTTAAAAAAGAATGTAAATAATAATTTATAAAATTTAAACCTCATGCCGATTGCGAATTAACTTTTCGTTATAATTATTCATTGCGAAACTTTATTTTCTGCCGAAACTTCGGAAATGCTGATTATTAACAAATCGTAATATGTAATGGAGTTACGGTATTTCTGTTCGATTATTCAAATACAATTGGGTGGAGGATATCAATTCTTTAAAATAGGGAAAAGTTTATATTAATTTTATTGTCCCTAAAAAAATCCGATGTCGAAATTCAACAACGGATTTTTTATTATTTCTAAATTTTCCCCTTATCCCTCTTGCCTCAATCCTCTTTCATAACTAAGCTATTGCAGCTTCTACTTTAGCCAATAATGCATCCGCTTTTTGGTGGTTTTCAGCAAGCAATGCTTTGGCATCCGCAATCATTTTATCAGCCCATACCTTGTCTTTTAACCCTTTGGCATTTACCATTACATTGAAATAGGCGCCACGTACTGCAGTCTTCACACACAATACACCTACACCTGCATCTGTCACACTGTTTTGATTACCTTTTTCAATCATAGCTGCCAACATACCAAGAGAAGCATAACTGGTTTGCATTACTTTGTATGGCACAAGACAAGCATATTTGGTGGCATTTTCAATGGCTTCTGTGCGGGCTTGCTTTTCATCATCATTGCTTTTTGGTAAGCCAAAAGCATTCATAATTTCATTAAATGCTCGGGTGTCTTCACCTACACTTTTTAGCAAACTGTCTTTTATTTGTTGACCTTTTTCTGCCCATTGGCTAAACTCTTCTATTTGCGCTTCCCATCCTCTCTTGCCAGCAGAAAGGTTGGCTACCATGGTGCCTAATGCAACACCTAAGCTACCCACATAAGCACTAATACTTCCACCTCCAGGAGCAGGGCTTTCGCTAGCAGTTTCGTCAGCAAAAGCCCTTAGGTTCATGCCTATCAATTTTTCGTTGGCAGCGTTGCGCAATTTATATTCTATAATTTTTTTATCTGCATCAAATGGGGCAAGTTCATCCAAACCCAAAGATTTAACTGCAATGTGAATCAACTCTTGTTCGCTCACACCTATACTGCGTTTTTGTTTTTGGAGGAAATACCTGCCCGCTTCAAGCATGGCTTCTAAAGGGATAAGACCAACTAATTCGCTACCTGTAACGCGTATGCCGCGATTGTCGGCACTCTTGCAAACCTCATCAAATGCTTGATGAACCGATGTGATTTTGTAGTTGGTTAAGTTCATGCTTATCTGTGCCACATTATACTCTTCAATAAACCAACCAATGGCTTTACAAGCTTTTAAAGTACCAGGAATGCGCACATCATTTCCATCTGCGTCCTTAATAACTTTGCCAGTGATTGAATTCCCTTCACGTTTCACTCTGCCTGCTTCACGCACATCGAAAGCGATAGAGTTTGCCAAACGAACTGATTTTGTATTAAGGTTAACATTGTATGCAATCAAGAAATCTCTTGCACCTATAACCGTTGCACCACATTTGGCAGGAAATACACTTGGTCCAAAATCGGGTTTCCATTCAGGTAGTTTAATTTTATCAAAAAAGCCTTCATACTCACCCCCACGGATAACAGACAAATTGCTGCGTCCTTTGTTAGGTTGAGCATATTCATATAAGTAAGCAGGAATTTGCAATTCTTCACCAACTCTTTTTGCCAATTGAGTAGCATAAGATGCCGTTTCTTCCATACTTATTCCACTTACGGGTATAAGAGGGCAAACATCTGTAGCACCCATACGTGGGTGTTCTCCTTTGTGTTTGCTCATATCAATTATTTCGCTAGCTTTTTTAATAGCTAGAAAAGCTGCATCAATAACAGCTTGAGGAGATCCAACAAAGGTTACGACTGTTCGGTTGGTGGCTTTACCTGGGTCAACGTCTAATAGTTTAACACCGTCAACACTTTCAATCTCATCTGTAATTTGTTTGATGATATTCATATCGCGGCCTTCACTGAAATTTGGCACGCATTCGATAATGGCTTCTTGATTCATATTTGAAATTTTGCCATCAAAAGTAATAAAAAAAACAAAGCCCTATACATGTAGTATCCGGCTTTGTAAATTATCCAATGAATAAACTAGTTTAGCCTTGTCATTTTGATGGTTTTAGTATCACCGTTCGATTCAACTCTAACAAAGTATATACCAGCTGCTAAGCCATCTAGGTTTTCAACTTTGTAAATACCTTCACCTTGATTAGCCAAAAACGAGCTTTTGTGAACCAATTGACCACGTATATCAAAAATATTTACATTTACAATGCTCTCTGATTTAGCCGTAATATTGATATTGATATCGCTAATGAAAGGATTAGGGTATGATTCGATATGATCTTCAGCTTCCAAATTATCAGTATTAACTGAAACGATATCACTGTATGTGAATTTACCATTCAAATCAACTTGTTTCAATCTGTAATATATAACTGATGCATGATTAATAGAAAATGCATTGTCATCACTTACAACATAATTATGTAACACTGATGAATTCACGGCTCCTTTAACAAAATTGATTTTGCTAAAAGTTCTACCATTAAACGATCTTTCAACTTCAAATCCTTTGTTATTAATCTCGGTGCTGGTTGTCCAACTGATAACAGCATTACCATTGATGTTTTTAGCTGATAAGCTAACAAGTGTAACGGAAAGTGTATTGAACAAGGTATCTCCGCCAACCCCAAAATTGCCATAGCCAGCCAAGCCAGTTCTATTTAAAACAGGTGCATTGTTTGAACCCGTAGTTGTTACATGTGTGCCTTCTAATGTCCATTGGTTAATGGTTGACAAACGCTTTAATATAACCAATGTCGAGTAATCTTGCACCCCAGTAAATCCTTGTGCTGTAAGGGCAACATTATAGATTCCTCCAGTCAATCCACTAGAAGCTGCGAAATTCCAATAGCCATTTATAGCAGTACGTTTTAATACAATGCTACCTTCTGTTAAAGGTAAACCAAAACTACTAGGAGTTGTGCTAACAAACTGACCAGTTAACATACCTGATAAGCTTGGCGCTGCGGTATAGGTGAAGCTTACACTTCGGCTATTTGCGCCTAAAGATAATGGGAAGCTGATGCTGTTATTTGCTGATTTAACCCATCTACGTAAAATACCTTCAACAGAGCCTATTCCAGTTAACACCCCAGTGGTATTGGTGTCTATACCCACTGAGAAAATAACATTATTACCTGCAATCAATTTACCACTTATTAAATTTAATGAGTCGAAGCCACCAAATACTGTGTTGCTTACTGAACTTAAAGTAACATTGGTATTGTTGCTTACTGTAACCGAAGATATGATCTGGTTTGTAAGGTTTGTAACTGTGATATTTCCTCCATTATTGAATACCAATTTATCGGATAAACTAGGATTGGTTCTGCTTGGTGTCCAATTGCTTGCAACAGCAAAGTCACCTGATCCCATTTGATTCCAATTATAAACATTAGCAGCAGCAGCAGGTAGAATATTAATAACATAATCTTCTGTTTCTCCATATGTAAAACTGCCATTTGGGCTAATATTGGTTACGTTAAATGCGCTGATAACCCTCATTCTTGTTGCACCTATACTTGCATTAATAGGAGCAAAGAAGTTGAAAGTAGCTAGAGACGGAGCTGAGCCAATATTGGTAAACTCACCTAGTTTTTCAGTTGAAGCATAAACTCCATCATTATTGAAGTCAATCCAAGCAGCGATATTATTTCCTGCAAAAGTACCTGGTGTGACAAGTAATGTGTTGCTGCTACCACAATTGATATTGGTTGATAAATTATTATAGTAGGTTACATAAGGAGCAGGAGAACCTGCAGTTGTGTTATTAATACTGCCTAACTGAATATTGCTAATATAAATTCCAATCTGTGTTCCATTTGAATAGGTCGGAGAAACATAATTTGACTTTATGATGCGGTTTCCTGAAGGAGCAATAAAACTGGGTGTTTGAGCTATACCATTTAAAGTTAATGAAGAAATTTCTGCATCAACTATATTTCCAATTGTGGCTGTAGCATTTATATCATATGTAATCCAGAAATAGTTTGTTCCGTTACTTAGATTGGTAATTCCTGCAATAGATTGAGTTGCACTTGGTGCACTAACTGTTGTTCCAAATTGTGTATTTGCAACAAACGAATTACTGTTTCCGGTATACCACACTTTTAGATTTGAAATGTCAGATAGCGAACTGGTTCCAGTGGTACTAACATCAATATTTGATAAAATGATTGGTGAGCCAATGGCTGAAGTAACAACTTGTAATCCTATAATTTGGTTGTTGGTTGAACTTCTTTCAACTTTGGTCGTTGCAGTTTGAGTAGTGGTGGAACTTATATATGTCATAGGTGCATCTATTAGGCGAGCACCTAATGGGTTATTATTTGAAGGTATTCTGTATTGACCCAAAATATAAATACTATCTATTCTTGCATCCAATAAATTACCTAAAGTAGCTCCTGTAGCAAGATCATAAGCCAACCAATAGTTATTGGTATCACTTAGGCTAGTTAATAGGGTGTCATTTAATCCAGTAAAACTGAATTGTCCTGAAGGCGATAATATAGTAGATAATAATTTTCCAGTTGAAAATGTGTTAGAATTCCCTGTTGCATATAATTTGGCAGAACTAATATTGGAAATATTGGTTGTTCCTATTGTATTGAAGGCAAATTCTGTAACTAATCCAACACCACAACCTGAAGCTTTAATAGGTATTCTTAATATGCTAATATCCGATGCACCCGGAGCAATCGCTGCAGTTAATTGAGTTGCACTACTACCGATATAGGCCAATGGATTATCAATAATATTTATTAAATAATCTTCAGTTTCACCAAAGCCATAAGTGCCACAACTAGCTGCTCCAACATTGTTAGCATAAACAACCCTCATTCTTGTTTCACCTAAATTAGCAATACAAGGAATAGTGATACTACCTCCTAGCACTAAATTAGCAGTAGCAGTGCCAAATGCAGAAGTATATATATTTTCACCTACATCTAAGAAATCACCATCTTGGTTATAGTCAATAAATACAGCAACATTTCCTCCAAAAAATCCACCACAGGTATTTATAGTTATGCCTAAATTATAAGGGAGGCCTTTCGTGAAACTTACCGGAGTAAGTGCTGTATAATTAGAATACAATTGATTAACCGAACCATTTCCAGGTGCTGTAGTTGAACAATCTGATGTATTATTCAAAGCTCCAAACTGAACACCAAAAATTTCTTCGTCACCGGTATTTGTAGCACTTGAT
>CAMBSD010000011.1 GCA_945870425.1 Chitinophaga pinensis
CCCCCCACTACTCGTATATAAATTCACTGAAAGTTTCAATAAACCTTCAAAGGATAATTATTATATAAGATCAACCTAGCCTCCAAATCTGATGTAAAACCGATATAAATTTTGTCGAATTTTTCTGAGTGTAAAACGTAAATTGTAAACATATTAAATTCTTTCACTTTTTTCAGGTAAGTGTATGACACTATCATTACCAAAACACAATCGTTCCAAAAAATATTGTTAAAAACAATAATTAATTTTTTTTTATATTGCATAGTTAAAAAAATTATGAAAAAAATATTTACTATATTCAATCTATTGATTTTAGTTACAAGCAATTTTGCTCAAAATATTGGTATTGGTACAAATACACCAGCGGATAAACTTCATATAGAGGGTTCTTCGAATTCAATTAGAATTGATGGTCTTTCAAATACAGGAACATACAGTTTAACTAGAGTGCCCATCAAAGCAGTTTTTTTTGACATAAACGGATCTCTAGTAAAAGGTGGTAACGGTTCACCATTAGTCGATGCTTGGTACAGTATAGGTAACAGTGGTACTTCAGGTGGTTCAAATTTTATTGGTACCTTAGATGCCCAACCTTTTGTTATTAAAACCAATGGTTCTGCGGCATCTAATGAAAGAATGCGATTTTTAGCAACAGGACAAGCAGTATACAATTCCATAACTCCATTTACTACAGATGTTTTCTCAGTATATGGAACAGGTTATGCTGGCGCTACAAGTTCTCTCGGCAATTCTGCAATCAACGGTTATGTAGGAGCAAATGGTATTGGGGTATATGGAGAAAGCAACAGCGCTGCTGCCAATAATGGTATTGCAGTATATGGGAATTTACTTGGAAATTCTACTGATGCTTCGTCAACAAGTTATGGTATATTAGGCCGAAATACGACAGTCCCAGCTAGCACAGGTATGTCCATTGGTATTGGAAGTTTGGTTACCGCGACTTCTGGGGATGCACGTGGTTTAAATGCCGCTACTGCTTCTGCAGCAGGCGTAGGAGTTGCAGGTTATAATAACGCTACAACAGGAAACAATGCTTTCGGTGTTTTTGGTCTAACAGCTTCCAATTCAGGCGTGGGTATATTTGGTGTTAATAATGCCGCAGCGTTAGGAACAAATACTGGCGTTGGGATTTTTGGTAAGACTAATGGAACGCTTTCTACTGGTTTTTCTATAGGAGTTAGGGGCATGTCTGACGCAGCTACTGGCAATGGGTACGCTTTTTATGGTCAAGCCTCTTCTTCTTCTGCAATTGGCGGTATTGCTTTTGTTACAAGTTCAGGTGCCGGTTGGCAAGGACAAAATTCTGGTACTGGGGATGGGGTGCGCGGTCTTAATACAAGCACTAATTCTGGTTCGGCTGGTTCAGGTGTATATGGTCAAACAAATGCTCTTACATCACAAGGCGGAGAATTTATGAACTTTAACACTTATGGAACGGGATTATTGGCTGTAGGAAATAATGTAAGTGGCTTGTACCATTCTGCAGGCAGCGGAGTTGCTGCAACTGGAAAACAATTTGGCGTGGTTGGTTTCGCTACAACGATATTTAATACAAACGGACTTAATGTTATAGGCGCGAACGCTACAAATGCTAGTGCTGGCGGCTATTTTGAAGTGCAAAGTGCTGCTGGTGCGGCCCAATCTTGGTCATATGTAGGTGTGCGCGATAATACCAATGCTTTGCGTAAAATTATTGGCAATGGTACGGTAAATACAATTGTTAAAGACGTAAAAGGTGAATATATAGCTTTGTCTTGCCCCGAAGCACCTGAAAATCTTTTCGAAGATTATGGACAAGGAAAACTAGTAAATGGCATAGCACATATTACTATAGATCCTAATTTTGCTAAAAATATTACAGTAAATGAAATCCATCCCTTGCGCGTATTTGTTCAATTGGAAGGCGATTGCAAAGGTGTTTATGTTAGCAACAAAACACAAAATGGTTTTGATGTAATTGAACTAGCGGGTGGTAGCTCAAATACTTCATTCTCTTGGAATATTGTGGCCAACCGTGCCGATGAGTTATTATCGGACGGTACTGTTGCCAAGTATACATCTGAACGTTTTGCTCCAGCTCCTGGTCCTATTAAGAAAGAAAATATAAAGAAAAGAGATGCTGTCATTCAGCAACCATTAAATGATCATTCCTCTGTAAGTTTACCAATGCCAACAAAAGATATTGAAAAGTAATATAGCTTTTAACCTATTAAGAGTACTTAAATAAAAATGCAGAGGTATTGTCTTAATCAAAATACAACAGGACTCAATAATACAACCAATGGCGCATATTCACTTTCATCCTATATAACGGGAAGTTTTAATATAGCAATTAGTTGGTCCCTTGTTGGAAATACTAATGGTATTGGCAATACAGCTAGTGGTTTTTATGTCCTTTTAAATAATTCTACCGGAAGTTATAATACAAGTCTTGGAACTGGAGCAGACATGAATGCAGGAATATTTAGCAACACAATATTAATTGAATACCATTCAAGGGGTAAAGCAAGGAATCAAGTGCGCGTTGGCAGCAATAGCATTACAAGCATTGGCGGTCAGGTGGGATGGAACACCTTGTCAGACGGCAGATTTAAAGAAAATATAAAAGACGAAGATTACAAAGCATCTTCTTCTAATACTTTTATTGGTTTTATAGCACAAGAAGTTGAAGCAGCAGCAAATAAAAGATCATACCAATTCATTGGTGTTCACAGACAAAAAAACGAAGATAATACATATAGCTTGCGCAATGCTGAATTTACGGTTCCTTTGGTAAAAGTAGTGCAAGGGCTTTCAAACGAAAACACACAGTTAAAGGCTGATGTAGCTGCCCTAAAAAACAAATAGAAGAATTAAGGAAACTAATTAAAACCAAAAAATAATATGAAATCAATTTTGCAAATCTTACTAAGCCTTTTCGTTTTTGAAATGGCTAATGCCCAATTGTATATCAATACTGACATGGTTATTCAAAATGGAGAAACCCTGTACGCTGATGATACCATAAAATTTGGTAATACTGCAAATGTGTTAAGTTATGGAACTTTACAAAGTAGCAAAGGCATCCAAACCAATCAATCCGCTATAAATACTGGAAAAACTGGCTATATTGTTAGTCCGGTTCAGTCAGGTGTCAATACTTCTTTTGATTTAGGAACAAGCTCCAGCAACAATCGAATTTCTATTCATCATACATCGGCAAGTACGGTTGACTATCAATTGGCAGTAAGGGATAGTGTATATGAAAACCCTGCTACAAATAATTTAGCAATTACTGGGCATAGTATCAACAAAACTTGGATCGTTCACCCACTCAGCAATTCTAGCAATACCAATATTGACCTGCAATGGGCGGTTGCAAATGAGCAAAGTGGTTTCAATCGTAACAATTGCGGATTGGCCCAATGGCAATCAGGAGTAAGCAATACATGGAGCTTTTCAAATAACACATCTGCTTCAAATAATACTGGACTCCTATTTTCAAAATCAAGCAATATGGGCAATTTAAATGCTGGAATTTACTATTACAATGTGGGTGATAATACAAACCCTTATTCTTTGCAAGCCACCCTCAATTTAATCGTCTTTCTTGAAGGCTTATATCAAGGAAATGGCGCGATGACAGCAGCTCCATTTAATGCAGATGGAACTAGCCCTGCCACTATTGCAGATACAATAACTGTTGACTTACATGAACAAAGTGGTGCAAATAATTTGGCCTATTCAATAACTGGCACTTTGAATACAAATGGAACAGCGGTAATCAATTTTCCTGCAGCTGTAAATTCGAATAGCTATTATATTGCAGTAAGGCATCGCAATTCCATAGAAACATGGAGTGCTGCACCAGTAATATTTAGTAGTTCTGGAACTTCATATAACTTTAGTTCTGCACTTTCTCAAGCGTATGGTGACAATTTAAAGGATGATGGAAATGGGTTATTTATTATTTATAGTGGAGATATTAATCAAGATGGCTCTATTGATTTTAATGATTATCCTGTTTTGGATATAAGCAGTAACAATGGCGACTTGGGTTATTTAACCTATGACTTAAATGGAGATGCATCTATAGATTTTAACGATTATCCTATCTTAGATATTAATAGTAATAATGGGGTAATTTCTATAAGACCTTAATAAATCTTTTGGCAAATTAATTAGTTCGGAATAAGGGCTCGGTTGTGCAAATCGAGCCCTTATTCATTTAAAATATTAGTTTTCATTCAAGGGGTAAAATTTATCACAGACTATATAGTCAAAGACATGGTGAAAAACAAATTGTGTAAGAATAACCTAGACACTAAATCCGAAGTAAAGCCTATATAAATCTTGTTGTGTTTTTCTGAATGTAAGCCGTAAACGATGAACATATTAAATTCTATTTTGACACACTTGGCACAGTTTAACGAAAAAAGGTTTTCAGAAAACTCTGAAAACCCTTGATTTTATTGGTTGCGGAGGCAGTTCCGATAATTATCGGAAGAACCTACGTCCGTTAGCTAACGGATATGAGCCCAACGAGCTACCACTAATCAATTAAACTTCTTATAAACGCTCTTCCATTCGAACTCTTTAGTTCTTTCTCTCGTTTCATTGCACTTGCTTTATCTAAAAACTCTTCGGTATAAATAACCTTCCAAGGTCTGTACTTTATTGTGTATCCTTTGGTTGAAAGATGATTATGTGAGTTCATTCGTGCCTCTAAATCCGAAGTAAAGCCTATGTATATCTTGTTGTGTTTTTCTGAATGTAAGCCGTAAACGATGAACATATTAAATTCTATTTTGACACACTTGGCACAGTTTAACGAAAAAAGGTTTTCAGAAAACTCTGAAAACCCTTGATTTTATTGGTTGCGGAGGCAGGACTCGAACCTACGACCTTTGGGTTATGAGCCCAACGAGCTACCACTGCTCCACTCCGCGATATACCTTTTATGTTCTTACGAACTATTAATCTTTTTTTTTTCGAACCTACGTCCGTTAGCTAACGGATATGAGCCCAACGATTCGTTAGCCAACGAATCCACTCCGCGATATACCTTTTATGTTCTTACGAACTATTAATCTTTTTTTTCTCGAACCTACGTCCGTTAGCTAACGGATATAAGCCTTTTTTTATTACCCTTCAACACTGCAATTTTTCTTTCGTTTGAAAACTTTCACTTGCTGAATAAATGAAGGATAATTCCTTTTTTATAGGAGTGCAAATATAATGTTGTTTATTTGCTGTGCAAATAAATATTCAATATAAATGGGTTTTAAATCGGGTTTTGTAAGTATTATAGGTAAGCCAAACGTTGGTAAAAGCACCTTGTTGAACGCCATCATTGGTGAAAAATTATCCATAATTACACCGAAGGTGCAAACCACGAGACACAGAATAATGGGTATCTTAAACAATCCAGACTATCAAATTGTGTTTAGCGATACCCCGGGAATCATTCAACCTCACTACAAATTGCAAGGAAGCATGATGAAATTTGTAAACGAAAGTTTGCAAGATGCAGACTTGGTTTTATTTGTTTGTGATTTTGACAGAGGAAGCGAAGAACCTGAAATCATCGAAAGACTTAAACTTATTAAAACCCCAATGATTTGTTTGATAAATAAAATTGATGAAAGTGGCCAAGATGCGGTTACAGAGAAAATAAATTTTTGGCGTCAACAAGCCAACTTCAAAGAAGTTATTCCTATTTCAGCTTCAAACAAGTTTAACATTGACATCCTTTTAAACAATATCAAAGAATATCTTCAAGAAGGTGCGCCTTACTTTGAAATGGACCAAATGACTGATAAGTCAGAACGTTTCATTGCATCTGAAATAATCCGTGAAAAGATAATGCTTCGCTATAAAGAAGAGATTCCATATTCAGTTGAGGTTGAAATTGAAAGTTTTAAAGACGAAGAAAAAATCATCCGTATTTCAGCAGTAATCTATGTGTTGCGAGATTCTCAAAAGCAAATCCTAATCGGACGAGGTGGAATAGCCATTAAGAATGTGGGTGTTGCTGCTAGAAGAGACATGGAAAAATTCTTTGGAAAACACGTGTTTCTGCAAACCTTTGTAAAAGTTAAAGAAGGATGGCGCGATAATGACAACATGCTAAGACAATTCGGTTATGAAACCGATAAATAAGCTTACAAAACTTCTAATAAGGTTTCTAATTTCATTCCTCTAGACCCTTTGATAAAAACAAAACTATCTTTTAGAGGATTTTTTGTAAAGTAGTCTATCGCTTCTTGGGTTGTTTCAAAACATAAATAGGTGCTGGTATTGTATTTCTTAAACTCAGATCCCACCAGCATTACATTTTCTAGTTTCAATTGTTGGCATAAACGTATAATGTTTTTGTGCTCTTCTTCAGCATAAGTGCCCAATTCAAACATATCACCTAGTACAAAAACCTTATTGGAATTAGACATCAAAGCGGTGTTTTTCAAAGCCAATTCCATACTGCTCGGATTCGCATTGTATGCATCCATGTATATAGTATTCTTGTCTGTTTTAACAATTTGTGATCGGCTGTTTTTGGGATGATACTTTTCAACACCTCTTTTTATCTCTTCCTCTGTCATTCCAAAATACAATCCTAATGCCACTGCAGCCATGATATTATCAAAATTATAATCTCCACTCAAATGAGAAGTTATTTTAGATGATTGGTGAATGTTGAATTCAATATTGGGTTGCAATTGTGAGGCAAGGGCTGGATAGTCAGCAGATATTTCTTTACCCTCAAAATTGCCTGCATAGGTTTTCTTATTTTCTAATCTCGAGGCCATTCGAAGCAGCCATTCATCATGGGCATTAACAAAGGCCAAACCCTTATTTTTTAGCAAATAGTAGTACAACTCGCTGTTTGATTTTGCCACCCCCTCAATGCTTCCAAAACCCTCCAAATGGTCTTTTCCATTATTGGTAATTAAACCAAAATTAGGTTCCGCTATTTCACATAAAAAAGCATTTTCTCCTACATGATTTGCACCCATTTCAATAACCGCCATTTCGTGTTCAAGTTTTATCATCAAAAGTGTTAAAGGCAAGCCAATATGGTTGTTGAAATTACCAGGTGTGCTCAGGGTTACAAACTTTTCTGCTAATACTGAA
Source organism: Chitinophaga pinensis (assembly GCA_945870425.1). GTDB lineage: Bacteria > Bacteroidota > Bacteroidia > UKL13-3 > UKL13-3 > RGVD01. The sequence continues at coordinate 7,135 of CAMBSD010000011.1, forward strand.
TGCATCAATTCCTTGGTGGTGGTCTTTCCGTTTGAACCTACTATGGCAATCACAGGTATTTGTAGTTGTTGACGATGATACCGCGCAAGATTTTGTAAGAACATTAATACATCATCAACCAAAATAAATTTATCCGACTTTTTATATGCTGCCTCATCAATGACAACATAGGCAGCACCCTGTTCTATGGCTTGCTCTGCAAAAGTGTTCGCATTAAACCTCTCACCCTTTAAAGCAAAAAACAATGAGTCTTTCTCAATTTTTCTTGTATCAGTAGATATAATTGGGTGTTGAAGAAATATCTTATAAAATTGTTCTATAGTCATTTAAGAATTTATTATGAGTGCAAATGTTTTGTTTTACCTATTTTTACCAAGCAAATAAATCATTTTATGAGACATATAGCTGCACTTTTTTTACTTATTCTGTGTGTAAATATCCAATTACATTCTCAAAGCGACTACACTTTAAATTATCAAAACAGCATCAAAGTGATTAATCAAAACAATGATCCGCTTAAGATGCCTTTCGTTGGTGGGCTTACAGCTGCCCAATTCATGAATATTGACTTAAATGGAGATGGCAAAAAAGACTTATTTGTGTTTGATAGGCAAGGTGGTGTTATTCTTACTTTTCTTCAAACTTCTTCGGGACTTGTATATGCGCCACAATATGAAACGATGTTTCCAGAACTTACCGACTGGGTGCAGCTTATCGACTACAACTGCGATGGAAAATTAGATATCTTCTCGAACGTAGATGAAAATGCAAGTCCAAACAAGTCTATGATAACCTACAATTCGGGGATACGTTATCTTAAAAATATTTCTAGTCAATCAAACAAATTAGAATTTAAACAATATACGAATCAACTATTCGCTAAAACCCAATCTCAAACAATAAGTAATGTTTATGTTAACAGTAACGATTACCCTGTAGTGGACGATGTAGACAATGATGGTGATGTGGATATAATTACAAGCATAGTAGGTCAACTTAATCTTACCTATTTGGCCAATTTAGCCAAACAAAATAATTATTGCGATACCTTCAATTTAATTACCCGGGATGAAGCTTGGGGCTATGTCCGTTACATAGGTTTTACAAATAAGTTTTTACTACATGATAGCACGCCATATTACAGAAACTATAAAAATGGCGCCCACAATGGGATTGGTATGTGTATGTATGATTTTGATAATGATGGCGACAAAGACCTTTTGTATGGTGATGTGAGCTACAATAACCTAGTATATCTCGAAAACGGTAAAACTATTAATTCGCTTGGAAGAGATTCCATTATTTCACAAGATACACTATTTCCGAAGAGCACAATCCCTGCATATATGAGCACATGGCCCATTGGATATGTTGCCGATACAGATGGCGATGGAAAAGGCGAATTGATTGTTACACCAAATGCTTCAGATGGTGCAAAAAATACGAACCATGTTCTGCTATATAATTTCGGAAATACTGGACCAGGAGGCAAATTGGAATTTCAATACAAACAAAGTGATTTTTTAGTGAAAGACATGATAGACCTTGGTGGTGGTGCATTCCCTTCTTTTGTAGATATAGATGCCGATGGGGATATGGACCTAGTGGTGGCTACCAATGGCGATTTTTATACCACAAAAAACCAACAAGATCATTTAGTGTTTTTCAAAAATATGGGTAGTAACTCATCACCGATTTATCAATTACAAGATACCAATTTCTTAAACATTTCGGCTGGTTATGGCGTGATAAAAGACATTGCACCGAGCTTTGGCGACTTGGATGGAGATGGTAAAGTTGATTTGTTATTTGGTGATTTTACTGGCAATTTCAGGTTTTATAAAAACCAAAGTTCTGGAAATACCATCTCTTTTGTAAAACAAAGTGACAACTATTTTAAGATGAATTTTGGTACCTACAACACACCGCAATTGGTTGACTTTAACAAGGATGGCTTATTAGATATCATCACTGGAAACCAAAAAGGTTTTATCGCCTATTTTCAAAACAAAGGAACAGCACAAAATCCGAAATTCGATTCTTTGCCAACCATTGATACGCTTGGAAATATTTTTGTTGGAAACTCTTATTCGGTGGGAGGTTCTACCTTTTACGACAATGGCTATTCAGCTCCAAGTCTATTGGATATGGATGGAGATGGAAACTTTGAAATGCTTGTTGGAAACAACCTTGGTCAATTGAATGTATATTCCAATGTGGTGCCAAGCAAAGGCAGTAAAGCCAAGAAAGCAACTTTAAAATATTTATACAACGATGCGGTTTCAACTACCAAATCGAAGATGGGAAATTATATCAGACCCAGTTCTTATAAATTGCCAAACGATAGCTTTCCAATGGTGGTAGTAGGCAATGCAAGGGGTGGCCTTAGAATGTTTTCTGGTCAAAAGTCCAAATCATCTATTAAAGAAATAGCCCAAGAAAACAACAAAGTGGTTTTGTACCCAAATCCTGCTAGCAACGAGCTTTTCATTGATTTAAAAAACAGACATTATGAGGGCTATAAAATTTATACGCTTATTGGCACAGAGGTATTGAGCGGAGTTTTTAATAAACAAAGCACCCAAAACATCAACATACAAGGCCTTGACAATGGCATCTATTTCATCTCAATGCAAGGAGACGATGGCAAAACCGAAAGCATCAAGTTTGTGGTTTCGAAGTAGTAAAACAAAATCTTTTTGTTCGAAACGTTCATTGAGCGGAGTCGAAATGGCGTTTCGGCTCCGCTCAACGACCATAAGGCACATTGATTCAGAGTAAAATTTGTTAGTTAGTTTAAACGCCCACTTCTAATAAAAATTGACCTAAAACAATCATATTATTTCCATAAAATTCTGCTTTTTGTTTAGGCAGCAAAGTATATTTTTGCCTGTATCTAAATAAAAAGATTATGTACGAAACACTTCAACCGCAATTACAAAAAGAAATACAGGAAATAAAAGACGCTGGCTTATACAAACAAGAAGGCATCATTGCCTCGCCACAAGGTGCAGAGGTTACTTTAGAAAATGGCAAAAAAGTATTGGTTTTTTGTGCCAACAACTACCTAGGCCTGTCATCACATCCTGAAGTGTTGAAAGCGGCTAAAAATGCCATTGATACACATGGTTTCGGAATGAGTTCTGTTCGCTTTATCTGCGGAACACAAGACATACACAAAGAATTGGAACAAAAAGTTTCGGAGTTTTTAGGCACCGAAGACACCATTTTGTATGCTGCTGCTTTTGATGCCAATGGAGGTGTTTTTGAACCTTTGTTTAACGAGCAAGATGCCATTATCAGTGATGCATTAAACCATGCTAGTATTATTGATGGTGTTAGACTTTGCAAAGCAGAACGTCACCGTTACGAGCATAATAACATGGCCGATTTAGAAGCACGTTTGAAAGACACTGCACATTGCCGTAATCGCATCATTGTTACTGATAGTGTTTTCAGTATGGATGGTACCATTGCCCAATTGGACAAAATTGTTGAATTAGCCGATAAATACAACGCCTTGATTATGGTGGATGAATGCCATAGCAGTGGGTTTATGGGTAAAACAGGCCGCGGAACACACGAACATTGCAATGTTATGGGTAAAATTGATATCATCACTGGTACATTTGGTAAGGCTTTGGGTGGTGCCATGGGTGGATTTACCAGTGGTAAAAAAGAAATCATCGAAATACTTCGTCAAAAATCAAGGCCTTATTTGTTTAGCAACTCGCTTGCTCCTTCTATTGTGGGTGCAAGTATTGCAGTGCTTGATATGCTTACAGAAACAACCACTTTGCGCGATACACTTTGGAACAATACACAATACTTTAGAAAGCAAATGACCGATGCAGGCTTTGACATCAAGCCGGGCGAGCATCCTATTGTACCTATTATGTTGTATGATGCCAAGCTTTCGCAAGACTTTGCCAGCAAACTATTGGATGAAGGTGTGTATGTAAAAGGTTTTTATTTCCCGGTGGTACCTAAGGGCCAAGCACGTATTCGTGTGCAATTGTCGGCAGGACATACACAAGCACATTTAGACAAAGCCATAGCTGCTTTTATTAAAGTGGGTAAAGAGCTTGGTGTAATCAAGTAGTTAAATTATAAATATGAGGGTTGTTGGGGATACAATAACCCGCTAGTTCGGATTTGCAATCCGAATCATTTACCAAAAGGATTTGCAATCCGCTTTTAACAATTCAATATCAATAAGCAAATCTAAATAATGGCAATTAATATGTGCATTACAAATGCTCATAATAGATAAGTGCGGTTTGCAAAACCGAACCAGCAATGGTTACAAAACCTCACCGGCAATAGCATTCTCACTAAACACTTCCAATACTTCATCCAAGGCTTCATGCACGTCTTGTTGGGTAGGTGCCATTACTAATTTCATGCGGTATTCTTTAAAATTGGCTATGCCTTTAAAATATTGGCTATAGTGCGGTCGCATTTCAAAAATGCCCACCACATCATTTTTCCATTTTACCGAAAAGTCGAGGTGTTTTTTCACCACATCTACCCTATCAGCAATGCTGGGTGGGGCAAGCAATTCACCTGTTTTTATATAATGTTTTATCTCGTTAAAAATCCAAGGATATCCGATGGCGGCACGACCAATCATTACTCCATCAACACCATAGCGATTTTTATATTCAAGTGCTTTTTGAGGGCTATCAATATCTCCATTGCCAAAAATTGGGATATGAATACGGGGGTTGTTTTTGACTTTGGCTATCAAGGTCCAATCGGCTTCACCTTTATACATTTGGGTACGAGTGCGACCATGAATACTCAAGGCTTTAATGCCCACATCTTGCAATCTTTCTGCTACGTCTTCAATGTTCTTTGTGGTATCATCCCAACCCAAACGAGTTTTAACCGTAACTGGTAATGAGGTAGAGTTTACCACCGCTTTGGTTAATCTTTCCATTAAAGGAACATTTTTCAATACACCTGCACCTGCACCTTTGCACACTACTTTTTTCACTGGGCAACCAAAGTTTATATCCACCAAATCCGGTTGGGTGGCATCCACTATTTGTGTAGCAATGGTCATGGCCTCTTCATCACCGCCAAATATTTGAATACCTATGGGGCGCTCATAATCAAAAATATCTAGCTTTTGCTTGCTCTTAATGGCATGACGAATCAAACCTTCGCTTGAAATAAATTCAGTGTACATTAGGTCTGCGCCTTTGGTCTTGCATACCGCACGAAAAGGTGGGTCGCTCACATCTTCCATAGGCGCTAGCAGAAGCGGGAATTCGGGTAATTCTATATTTCCAATTTTTACCAAGATTAAAATAGCTTATTTTGCGGGCAAATCTAATCCAATTAATTTCAAATTCCGATGAAAGAAGCAATGGCTTTCGGAGGCTTAATAAAAATTACACATGACAGAGTTTTCTAAATTGTACAATAACCGATTGGTATTTTTCTTTTCGCGTACCCTCATTTTAGGCGGTATGGTATTGGTTTTTATGGTGATGGGATCTGCATTAGGTATGTTTATAGGAAAATACCTTTTGGGTGTTGATGTGCAAGAAATGACTAATATTTTAAGTAAACCTGATGTTTCTAGTCGTGAGATGTTGGCTTTAAAACTATTTCAAGTATTTGCCTCGGTTGGTGGATTTCTGGTTCCAGCATTTTTATTTTCTAAAGCTATCAACCAAAAGGCCATTTCGTTTTTACAAATAAATAGACCTAGCAAAACCTATACGTATTTTATGGCTATTGGATTGATAATATTGGCTTCGCCATTGGTAGCTTGGCTCTATCAAATCAACCAACACTTAACTTTTCCTGAGCAATTTGCCCAACTTGAAGCCAATATCAGGGCTATGGAAAATCAAGCAGAACAATTAACCAAAGCATTTGTAAAAGTAAACTCTGTAGGCGGTTTGATGTTTAATATTTTTGTCATTGCGTTATTACCCGCCATTACTGAAGAAATCTTTTTTAGAGCATGCTTACAAAACTTTGCTCGTTTGTGTTTTCAAAATATCCATATCTCAGTGTGGTTCGCGGCCATCATGTTTAGCGCCTTTCATGGACAGTTTTATGGGTTCTTACCGCGATTGGCTTTAGGTGTTCTCTTGGGCTATGCCTTTGCTTATTCAGGAAATATTTGGGTGAGTGTGGTTGCGCATTTTACTAATAATTTTGTGGCAGTGATGGTGAGTTATTTTGAGCAACAAAACATGAATGTGGAGATGCTGAGCGATACCTATACATTCCCTTGGATTATAACGTTTTTAAGTTTTGTTGCTTGTGTGGGTATCGTTTGGTTCATGCACCGATTAAAATATAAATACCTTTACAGCCATGGAGAATAATTGGACAAAAATATTTAGGACATCAAATGTCTATACAGCCGAAATTATAAAAGGTATGCTGATAGAGGAAGGGATTGAATGTGTTGAATTGAACAAAAAAGATAGCAGCTATGCATTTGGAGAAGTGGAACTATATTGCCCTTCAGAAGATGTACTTCGCGCCAAATCTTTGATTGGAAATATCGAAGACGATTTAACTACTGTATAGTATACCTTAACTTAAATCCGCCACTTGTGATAATGGTTGGGAAAGACCCACTAGTATATGGATTCGTCTGACGTCTATCGTAGAAAATACTAAGTGTTAGTTTCTCATTAATCATATAATCGATAGTAGGTTTAAATGAATAAACCATCTGACCCGTGACAGGCACATTAGTTGGTACGTCTAAGTTTCGAATTTTCGTTACATTATCCCTGATTGAAAAATCAACCCTGAAATTAATATCATTTTCCAATACCCTTCTGCGACCTTGAATCTTAAACGGCAGGGTTAGTTTCTTGGTTCGATAGCCCAAACTATAAACAATTTCATCCGCATTCAACTCACTCAACTGACGATTACCCAGAGCAAAATTCAGTGATCTGTCTTTGTTATACTTAATACCAGTAGTAAGGTTATTAGCAAGCGTTACATCTATACCTATCAGTGGACCCCAACGCTCAGTAATCGCTATGTTTCGGATGATATAATACGGTTGGTAATCACTTGAAACATTCAATTGTCTTGAGGTATCTATTTGGGTTTGGAAACCACCTACCGTATATTGTGATGTGTATGCATGTGTGATATTTACATTGCTTGCATACTCCTTAATGAGTGGAATTTTCGATAAGCCACTGTAGCTAATATTCCAGTTTGGTAAAGGTATCTTAGGGAAGGCTGTCAATTCAATGTTTTTCGCATCTGCTCCGCTATAAGCTGCCAAGAAAGCGGGTATAAGCACATCCTGAGAATATGGGCCATAACCTATAGGGAAGTTAGCCGTATCTCTTTGGTTAATACCTTTGACATTACCTAAGCGATCAGCTATTACTTTTCTGTTTTCCGAGAAGGTTTTAAATACTTCAGATATTCCATCGCTTCCTTCAGAGGAGAAACTAGTCAAAAAGGCATTATAAGTAATTGAATAAGTTCCTTGTTCTTGAACAGGACCAAAGTCGCGGTATACATTACTATCTGGGTCAAACCTAAAGTAAGAAGTGGTGCTCAATGACGTGGTTTTGCCCACATTAATCGTCACTCTAAAATCATCAAATGGATCAAGGGTGGCTCTTCCATCTAATCTTTCTTGATGGTTTTGCAAATAGGGATTTACAACCCTTGGATCGCCACTAAGCCAACCATTTTGTGCTGCTTTGAATCTGTAATCATCATTTTGATAGCCAAAGATGAAATCAAATCCAGGACCACCATTGTCAAAATTTTGACCAAGGTATTGTGGCTTAACTTTAAAACCCGGGAGTGTTGTACCATCTGTAATGCTATACGAGCCTTGAAGATTCTTCAAACTAGTGATTAATTTCACCGGTATTTTCACCCAGAAAGGATAGTTTACCGGGCCATTATCTTCTTTCTTTTTTTTGGTGGTTTTATCTTTTTCGTTTTTTGGGCTTTTCTCTATTTCTGTCTTCTTCGTTTTCGATGGATCCTTAGGAGTGGCAGGGGTATTGATATCTCTTAAAAACTTGAATTTATTATATAGAGTTGGCATATTAAACGCCAAATTGAACTGTTGCTGTCTAGAGTTTTGAATGGTACTTCCTAAACTATCAGCTGCTGGTGGGGCTTGCAACCATTGGAAGTTGGTAGTATAATTATAACTCGATTGGCTAATAAAATCTAAGTAAGGCATTTTATTCAAAGGAAGTGAGTAATTTATGCCTGCAGATTGGTCGTATCTGGTCAATCGACCACCGTTCCAAAAATTGGTTTGAATACTATCAGCCCTAGCCGTATTTGATTCAATTTTACCTATGGGCTCATCAATACGTGCATCGGCTGTGGCAGTGTAATTAAACTTCAGATTTTTAGTGAAATCCCAACGCAATTCATAGAACCTACGCATGGTAAAATTCTTGTCATACAAGGCTTGTATAATGGTATTTTGGTTGTCGTTGTTTCTATTGATTAACTCACCATACCTTCTTTCTGCTTCTACCCTAGCACCCCAGCTGCTTGGTAATAAACTAAAGTTAATATCCTTGATTAATGTGAGGCTTTTTGATTTGATTTTATTGAAAGGCTCAATAGTGGAATTAGGAAAGGTATACGTATAGCCTACCTGCCCTTTATAAGTTTGTAATATTGAATATTCAATGGTTTGGTTTCGCCTAAAGGTTTCTGCAAATGAATAGCTGAAATTTAAATTTTCAATATCCCATGGATAGGCTTTTTTCATGGCTACCCTATTCTTTCGCACATTGGTAAAATTAAAACTCCTCCTTGACGTAAAGTCATCAGCAGCCTTAGTTATCTGTGTTTTGCGCTCAGGGTTGGTGCTTTCGTCAATTTCTTTTTGAAGCTTGGTATCAGGATTTAATGGGTTGTAATAGGGTCTAATAATGGTATTGCCATAAGAGAAAAAAAACGGAATAGATATTCCTGAAGTTTTAGGGAAGAATTTACCTAACTCAAAATTACTTGCAAAATCGTATTGGTAATTATCGTTGAAACTACGTTCACTTAATTTTTTATCAATACCCCCCCAACCTACGGTAGCGATACTACCAGTTAATTGCACATTACCAAAATCGGCAAGTTTTGCAATTACTCTGCCATTGGCGGCCCAACCACCACGCGTATTGAAATCAGTCATTCGCAGTTCATTAAACCATACCTCGGCACACTTAGGCAAACCATCATCATCGCTTCCGGCAACACGCTTCGGATTGCGCACACCCATCATTACTACTCTTACTTGACTAAAGTCCGGTAAACCAACTACCGTGTATTTTACTGAACCGTCTTGTCTAATATATGGTCTTGTAAATGGCCAATTTGCATTGGTTCTCGCTATTTTGGTATTAATTAATTCATCCATGCTAATTGAGATTTCATTAGCCAAAGGCCAAACATCTCTAGCACTAGGTAGTCCAGAACCATACTTTGGCACCTTTAATGGAATTTCATATTCATAATAGTTGTTGATGGCATCCGTACCTATGCGAATGAAGGCTGTCAATTCATCATCTTTCAAATTGGTTCCTTCGGCATGGGTAAACATTCTTAACTTACCATATTGTCTTAGGTCGGTCGTCAGGTTTTTAAACACCGCTCTTGAATCGCCATCGGCAAGGTTACATACTTTTACCGACAGTGCCTGTTCGTTCTGATAAATCGTTTGGGGAGAGCTAAAATCAGCCTCACGTTGAATACCAGGAGGTACTGAATAATAGGGGTTTTTTTCGATGTTTACTGTTGAAACCACAAACTGTGTATTATCTGTAGGGTCAATAGGTTGGTCTTCTCCGCCTTGTTTCAAGCTATTTTGGTACTTACGCCAATCAGCTCTTACTAGTTGTAGATTTGCAAAACGTAAGGTTATGCTATCCTCAAAACCACGCATAAACATCCTAGCAAAACGGATGGATTTAAAATCAGAAATATTACCGATTTTTTGCTGGTATTCATACACAGGTACTTTTAACTGGTACCAGACCTCTGGGGCTTGATTTCCGTTTGCAAAAGAGGCATTGGTATAAATGGTATCAGTAACAAAGTTCTTTCCAATTTGAAGCGCTTGTTTGCTAATTTCTATCTTGTATTGGAAATACTCCTCTACAGTATTTACGGTGTAATCTTTGTTTAAGTCTTCGTTATCTGGTACATTGGTAGCTGCTGAAGGATAGGCTGCATTCGGGTCAACTGTAGGGGAGTTTCCCTGTGTCATATTAAACCTCCGGTAGCGCGATATTATGTCCTTTGCATTTGCATCATAATCAGCACTTAAGTAATAGCTATAATTATCGTTTGAAGGGTCTGTAGAGGCCTTCTTATAAGCTTCAGAATTGATACCTAATCCAGGTGCATTTTCGATTTGTTTTAAATAGTTATCCGCAAACCACTTTTTCTCTAAATTGTCATCAATACCATCCAATCCCACGTCTTGCTTGGCTCTTTCGGCCGCATCAGATGAAAACACATAACTAGGAACTGCCTGACGAGGAACCCTTCCCCATGTGGTACTATCAGCTATTGATTGTTGCACAGGGTCGTTAGAATTTGGTAAACCATTTTCAGCAGATCTGCGGTTATCATGCAAAATATCTTCTGAAATATTACCTAAGTTAAGATACAAATAACCTTTATCACTGCTTGAAGGGTTGTCTGCAAAGGGGTCTTGTACCCATATTTCAATATAATCAATATTGGCTTGTTCAAAATCATTTTGGTCAATTTTACGCATAATACCACCCCAATTGCTTTTAGGGTTTTTTAAAGAGCCGTCAAAGTTCAAATCTTTAACATTGAAATTATAAGGCCCTCTTTCACTTGGGTAAAAAGTTAAATCGAAAGTAGGTAAGGTTGCGGGTAAACCTTGCTGTATTTGTTTCTTACGGAAAATCTCTGTTTGTAATACCTCACGCATTCTGTGATTTGAAATGGCATTAGGGTCTCCTTTTATATGTTCAGGCGTATAAGTATCGTTGCGATAAAAAGTACTAGCAATGGTGTACCAGCTTAAATTGGCCCTTCTAAAATTGTATTGATAACTGTTGTATAAATCACCTTCAGGAAATAAATCAGGCTGACCTTGTGGTGTAGAAGCAAGTGCCCAATAGCTTCCCATACGTAAATCAAATGGTGTTTCAGAAGCTTCAAAATCGTCCAAATAGGCGGTGCCGCTTTGTGCCAAGGAGCTTTGAATACCGGGAATTAATTGAGCATATTCGCCAGAAAGTGTAATGTTTGATGGCTCTTTTGTTTCAATAAATGGAAGCCTATCTACCATTTTGGTTAAGAACCTTGAATCTCTTTTATACGTACCATCTAATCCTACAACCAAGTTTGAAATAGGTTCTTCTCCGATATTTACCTTAGGTGTCAATGGCCTTTCGGTAAGATACATTAAAGTACCTCCTAGCAATAAATCCTTGTTTTCTTTGTAATCAAACCTGGCACCCATAAGGGTTTTTTGTTGTACTTGAAACAAGTTATTGCTTTCAGATGAAACCCTGATTACAGCGCCTGAACTAAGCAATTGGGTGTTTACAATTTTTACCCTACCTAAGTTGTAATCTACGATAAAATCAACATTCTCAGTCAATGGTGCACCATTAGCTGTAACCCTTACCGAACCTCTAGGAACATTGGTAGAGTTTAGCGGTATTTCATTATTGGCCGCTCCTGTATAACTACCTCGAATAAAAAATTTATCATATTGAGGCAATTGAATCGCAGAAAACTTAGTAGAATCATACAATTCAAAAAAACAATAGTAACGGGCCTTGGTGGCATCTGTCACAAATTTTTTCTCTAAATGAGTTCCAAATGGTTCAAGCACAGGGAAGATAATTCTTCCCGTTGATGATTGCACCGTAACACCTTCAATCCAATCGTACAAACCATCGGGAGCGCGCTCTTGCATGGTATTCATATTATCCAAATTTAATGCAGTTAATAATGGTTTGCCCGTAAGCAAAGGTTCATTTTTCACTGGCAAATAATTCAAATCAGCTCCAGAAGGGTCATCAGCATAGATTACGTTTAATTTAAAATCTTTGGAAGCAATATTGTATGAACCTAATGAATAAATATTTTTCATCATCAAACCCCAGGTTACCAAATCAGGTCTCATACTTGGGCCTTTCAACATTTTCAAATGAAGTACGTTAGGATTAATTGGGTCTGTTGGTAAATCTTGCGAAAATTCACCCACCTTAAAAGGGATGCCACCTATGGTTCCCTCATAGGACACATTCAGCACATCATCATTGGTCAAGGCTTGATTTAATGAGATATAGCCCAAATTTCTATTCCATGTAAATTCAGTCGCATTAAGTTGACGAGAATAGTTTACAATTTGATATTCTGATATTGGTGCTAATTTAGTTTGGTTCTCATCTTTTAATAATTGGTTTTGTATTTCAAAAGAACGTCTCAAAGCTGTTTTAACCGACTTGGTTCCACTTGTATCTGTATTTAACGAATTACCATGACCGTATAAATATCCTATCAAACCATTGGCAGCATTGCCTAACTTTACACTTGGGTTTTTAACCCAATTTTGGTTAATGGTCTTATCACTTTCTCCTAAATCCGCAAAACCTATCACATCTCTTGATTGTTCAAAAACACCTGAACGATTAGTTACCCATACTTCAATCCTTGTAATGATTACCTGAGAATTAATGATAGGTAAATTGGCCAAAGCACGTTCGTAATTATCCCTAAAATATTGAGATAAAAAGTAATGACGATTCATATCATAATCATGTGCTTGGATATCAAATTTGGTGGTTTGTGCACCACCTGCAATCTCTGTTTCAGTGGTCTTTCCACGTTGTTGACTGAAAACTGTTGTTACAGTCATTTTACCAAACTGCATGGTTGATTTCACCCCAAACAAACTCTGACTACCTTGAATTAAGGAGGAGTTTAGTGGCAGGCTCACATTTCCCAATTCTATTTTCTTAATGATATCGTCTTCCTTACCAGCATAATCGAGCTTCATTTGATTTTCAAATTCAAAAGTAGCTTCGGTATCATAGTTCATGTTCACCTTCAGTTTATCGCCCACCGAACCTGCCACATTCAATTGAATCTTCTGTCTGAAATCAAACTGCCCCGTACTTTGCATCCTTGGCGAAAGAGCTGGATTTTTCACATCATTAAAATTTCCTTGAAAAATCAATTCAGCAGTACCTCTTGGCCTAATATCAATCACACCACTTCCAAATATTTTATCAAATATCTTGTTATTGGCAACAATGGGAGGAATAAGCGAATTGCCCTTTACAAAGTTATTGGCTTGGGCTCTTTGTTTAAAATAATCTTTTGTTAGACGTTTATTGTCTTTTTGTAATTGACTCTTGATTGAAGTGGAACCCGGCATTCTGTAATCTAGTTTGCCAACCTTTGATGAATAGTTATAATTATTGGAATTGGGATCTAATTGATATTTGTTTTTGATATTAGCAGGATCGGCCAAATCAAATGGATTTTTGGAAGGATTGGTTTCATAAGGTTTCCTATCTTTAATAGGATATGGCATTTTAATATTTGGGGGTGTATTTTGCTTACCACTATCTGGCGGCAATACAATAAAATCACTACGCCTCCCAATTACATGTCGAGAAGTGGCCTTCCACCCAAAAGCTAATATTAGGGCAAAAGAGAAGAAATATTTTATATGTTTTATTTTATTACTACGAAACAATGTAGAAGTTTACCATCTATAAAATTTTTAAAGCATTTTTAACCAATTGTTCTACTGTATATTCCGGATTTTGCTGTTTTAGTTTTAAAATAGCCTTCTCAGCATCGTTTTTTCCAAAGCCAAGGGCCAACATGGCTGATAAAGCTTCCTCAACTGCTGCTGATCTAGTAACAAAACCCAAACCTGTAGCATCCGTAGCAAAATTTTTCAATTTGTCTTGTAAATCAATCACCAAGCGTTGGGCAGTCTTGGGCCCTATCCCTTTAACGGATTTCAATAACGACCAATTTCCAGCACTTATTGCATTGATTACATCATTAGGCTTCATCGAACTAAGAATAACCCTTGCTGTGTTTGTTCCAACCCCACTTACTGATATTAAATGAAGGAACAATTGTCGCTCATCTTCATCTGCAAAACCATATAAAGTGTGGCTGTCTTCCTTAATAGCCAAGTGGGCAAGCAGCTTACATTTTTCACCAACACCTATTTTATCGTAAGTATTTAACGATATTTGTAAGGCATAGCCTACACCACCGCAATCTATCACTACGTATGCAGGAGATTTATATGTTAACTTACCTTCTATGTGCGCAATCACTTATTAATTTATTTTAAAAGGTTGGGGCGTGCAAAATAAGGAAAGTTTTTATTTTTGAATGATGTTAAAGCAAAGAGCTAAAAAAAAATTTAAAGGAAGTAAAATCGGATCAATTATATTGATTACCTTTATTTTAGCTGCCCAAATACCCCTTTCGGCTCAATACAAAGAGACCAAACACAAGGTTAAAGTACTATATAAGAATGGAAAAATGAAGGAAAAGGGGCAAACCTGCTACATGAAAAAAGTGGGTATATGGAATTATTATACTGAAATGGGTCGTCATGACCATAAGGAAAAATGGAAGGATGGAAAAATGAGATGGGCTATCTATTATACCCCCAAACACCGCAAAGCTAAAACCATTAACTCAAAAGGAGATACTACTTTTTTTAAAGATTGTGGATGTGCACCCTAATAAAGTAGTGACTTTAAGAAACAAGTAAATGGTGCCACAAAACAAAAACAATATTAAAATACATATAGTTCCTTCACTGTGCTATGCTCCGTTCAGGATGACTTAGGGGTCACTAAAACTCCACCACATCGCCATGTTGTGGTATGCTGATGTCCTTAAAGCCTGCTTCCAAAAGTTTTTCTTTGTAATGCACTTGCGTTTCATATTCGCCATGCACCAAAAACAATTGTTGCACTTGTTCCTTATCTTGACAACTCAGGTACTGTATCATCTCTTTGTAGTCGCCATGAGCACTATACGAATCCATGATAACTACATCAGCATTCACATGGTGTTCTTCGCCAAAAATCTTCAATATTTTTGCACCACTTCGTATTTTTCCACCGATGGAATTAGGTTCAGCATAGCCCACCATTAGTATAGTGTTTTTGGGGTTATCAATATTATTAGCCACATGGTGTTTTATCCTTCCTGCTTCTATCATACCCGAAGCAGAAATGATGATACATGGTTCATGAATGTCATTCAAACTCTTTGATTCGTCTATATCTTGCACATACACTAAATTGCCAAAACCAAAAGGGTTGTCATCACTTTTCATATGATTCAAAATATCTTCATTAAAGCACTCATCATGCTCGCGCATAATATTGGTAGCATTAACAGACAGCGGACTATCAACAAAAACCTTGATATGAGGCAACATTTTTTTATATTCCATTTGGTCTAAGGCATACACTATCTCTTGTGTTCTACCTAAACTAAAAGCAGGTATAATTAGCTTTCCCTTTTTTTCTACACAGGTATCATATACCACATTAAACAATTGTTGTTCACTTAATGTATTATCGCTATGCAGTCTATCACCATAAGTAGATTCAGCTATAATAATATCAGCTTGTGGAAAGGGTTGAGGGTCTCTTAAAATAGAGCCATTGTATCTTCCGGTATCACCTGTAAAACATAGTCTTTTAGTCAAACCCTTTTCTTCAAATGTGAGGTTAACAGCAGCACTTCCCAATATATGTCCAGCATCGGTAAATAGAAGTTGAACACCATCGCAAACTTGGTAAGAAGTATTGTATTTCACACTCTTAAACTGATGCAAACAATTCTCTACATCCTTTACGGTATAGAGGGGTTGAAGCGGTGCTTCTCCTCTTTTTATTCTGCGTTTGTTTACAAATCGTAAATCATTTTCTTGGATATGGGCACTATCGGCCAACATGATACTGCAAAGGTCTTTGGTGGCAGGAGTGCAAATAATCGGGCCATTAAATCCCATTTTTACCAAAGCCGGTATATTGCCTGAATGATCTATGTGAGCGTGTGAAAGTATAACAAAATCAAGGGATGAAGGCTCAAAATCAAACTCACGATTTAGTCCTTCCGACTCTGCACCTTTGCCTTGAAAAAAACCACAATCGAGTAAAATTTTCTTTCCATCATAAGTTGTTATTAAGTGTTTACTACCTGTAACTGTTCTAGCGGCACCAATAAATTGAATCTGCATATATCCTTGAAACTTTAGTCAAATATAGAAGTAATCTGAATTTACGCAAATCATAAAAGACTAGATTTCTTTTAAGTTTAATCAAGAATTGTATTTTTACCCATTCAATGAAAAGGGCAGAAAATAATATCATCATGAGGCTAACAGCCTTGTGGGCTCTGAGTGAAAGCGGACTAGGTGGGGCAATGCATGCCTTCAAAATGCCTTTTACGGGTTTCTTTCTAGGAGGTTTTGCCATTCTCATTATTTGTTTGATTGCTTACCACAGCACCCATAAATGGAACGCCATCATACAAGCTAGTTTATTAGTCATATTGGTTAAGGCTACAGCCAGTCCACAATCGCCACCTATGGCTTATGTAGCGGTCGCTTTTCAAGGATTGACAGGTGCACTATTCTTTTCCATTATCCCATTCTTTCGCATGGCTGCTGTGCTATTTGGTATGTTAGCGTTGTTCGAATCAGCCACGCAAAAATTCTTACTCACCACACTCATTTTTGGTAAATCCATTTGGGAAGCATTGGATCTATTTTTTCAAGATATACTTAAAACACTTTTAATATCTAGTGATATTTCCTTTAGTTTTTGGTTGATTATTATTTACACTTTGATTTATACCCTGTGGGGCATGTTATTGGGATGGTGGGGTGCTTCTTTGCCGGCTAAATTAGAAAGGGAATCTGTTAGGGTTATTGATGAATATAAAAACTTTGAAATGGAAACAGATGTTGAAGAAAATCCAAACAAAACAAGAAAACATAAGCTCTGGACTTTGTTCTTTGTACTGCTAATTGTTTGTATCACATTTATAATACAATGTAGCGGCAGCAAAGCATTTTATGCCATTACCAGAACAATTGCGGCATTGCTCATGTTGTTTTTCTTAGTAAGCCCAATCATTAAATGGCTTCTGCAAAAATGGCTTAACAAAGCAAAAAACGAAAAGCAACTAGCCCTATCTCAATTGATGGACACCATTCCCGAATTAAGAAGCTATGTGAAACCTGCTATGCAATTAGCCAAAGAGAACCATAGGGGCCTTATGGTTTACAAAGCATTTGTAATTAATTTGATTGTTATTTCACTTTATAATCAGCAATATTGAAGGCTAAAAGTAAGATATTTATTCTAAGTCAGCCTGTACAATCAGGCAAAACTACAAGGCTTCAAAAATGGCTTCAAAACAAGGATGCGGCAGGGATTCTTACGCCTAATGTAAACGGAAAACGAGTCTTGAATGATATTGCAGAAAAGAAGTATTATGAGCTGGAGTTAAATGAAAATGCAGACGGAATAAAGGTTGGCAAATTTGTTTTTAGTAATGTAACTCTTGATATAGCAAAATCCATTTTAAGAAAACAAAAAAATGTTGGTCATGATTGGCTAATAGTAGACGAAGTGGGCAAGTTAGAAATCGAAAGAAATGAAGGTTTAGAGCCTGTCATCACTGAACTTATTAGCTATTTTAAAATGGAGGATGTTAATGGAAGTCTCTTATTGGTTATTAGAGATTATTTACTCGAAACAGCAATAACATATTATGATTTGCAAGATGCGATTGTTCTTGATAGAGCATTCTTTAAAGAAAGCAATTAAATTTATTTGAGTAGACGAAAAAGTGTTTAATTTTAAGTAAAGATAAATGGGTTTCAAAAGTTACAATACATTCTATTAATTTGGATGTATGATTGGCAATTGCCTTAATAATTTCATAGCACGCAAGTCCATAAATAAACTAATCAAACAACTTATCTGGCTCAGGTACTTTGAATACCAAGAAATTGGTGCCTAAGAAGTTGAGTACTACATTAAGGCAAATAGAAAGGATATTGGAAACCAAAGGGCCACTGTTCATAAACCAATCGCCAGCCTCTTTATTGTCTGAAGAAAAGAAAGGCTGAGCCATGTATTCGTTGGGATGCACCACATGGTCGCACACAAAATTAAAAAGCAAGTAAACCACAAAGGTACCGCCATACACCATGATGTATTTTAGCAAATACTTTTCGCCATCTTCGGCTTGGTCGATATAAGTCCAAAATTTGTTTAAAGTAAATCCCACAAAAAAGCCTGTGATGTAGCCTATGGCTTTGGCAATCAAATTAAATTGAGGATATTGGCTGATGATAAGCCAAAAAGCAGCAAGACTAAATACAGTACTGGTGGTACCAACAATTCCAAATTTAATAAACTTACGGGCCATTGGGTATTGGCGAATCCAGAGTCTAAATTGTTGGATGGGTTTAATCATGTGTCGCAAAAATATCTGATTGGCTTTTGCTAAACAATCATTTCAGAAAAATTATTACATTTTACGTTCAGAGTAAAGGAAATAATGGAATATATAACTAATCCCCGTACTTTGGTCAGAGTTGGCTCAGCATTATAAGGATGAATAATGAACAATTGTGTCTCCGACAAGGGTTAGTTAAGAAAATTAATTTCAATTAATCCTTTTTCATTATTATTATATTCAAGACCCTTGAATATCCGTATTCAATCGCATTTCAAATCCACAGTCAGCTTTGCTAGTATCTAAATTAATAGGCTAACGATAGTTGGGATTACCTCTCAGGTGCTCTCCACTCCTCTATGCGAATGCCTGCAGATTTGATATGCATAAGCGTATCATCACGCATGTTTTGCTCCAACTCATAATGGTAGTTGCCTATCTGATGAAACTTAATTTTTTCGTAGGTTGGCAATTGGTAGTCGTAAACATCACCAAGGCCATTACCCATCCATTGTCCCGTTTCGTCAGCCAAAGCAAACTCAATCCTTTCCTTGCTTTTGTTTTTGTCGGCATCCGTTTTATGCAACATCAAAAATATGTTTGAATACTTGTAATCAGCATCCACTCTTAGGTTCACATAAAGGTTATAATACTTGTTGGTATCATTGATAAGCACATCAAAAGGCAGGAGGTTTTTGTAATACCAAGCATCGCCTTCAATGGTTTTGTTTTCATCAACTATCCTTTGCTTATCGCATGCCGACAAGAAAAGACCTACTATCAAAAATGCTATACATCCAACTTTTTTCATCTCGCTATTGCCCTTTATTCTCTTTGTTAGGGTTGTTGTTGCTGTTATTTGGCTTTGGCTTCGGTCTGTTGTGATGAGGCTTTGGCCTATTTGGGTTTGGGTTAGGATTTGGATTCGGGTTAGCGGCCACATTGGTATTTGGATGGCTCGCCTTTTCCTTATTCGGATTATTATTCGGTCTGTTCGGGTTATTGTTTTTGTTTTGATTGTTTTTGTGAACCGGCTTTTTCTTTCTCTCATCCAAACGAGTGATGCTATCCTTGCCCATATCATTTTTAAAATCAAGCTCAATAATCTTCTTCTTGTCGTCTTTTTTCTCGTAAATTGGGAAAGGTGGCTTGGTTCCGTTTTTATTTAACTCCTCATATTCCTTCACCTTACTCACAGGGAAACTTACCCACTCTCCTCCTATTTCGCCCTGAGGTGCAAACCACATCATGCGTTTTAAAATATCCGTTTTAACGGCTTTGTATGGCGCTTTTTCTTCAAAGTGTAATACCAATTTATCTTCAGCAGGAAACTCTTTTAAGGCTTCTTGGTAAGCGTCTAACTCAAAGTTTAAGCAGCATTTTAACCTTCCACATTGACCCGATAATTTCAATTGGTTGATAGATAAATTTTGATAACGAGCCGCATTGGTTTGTACCACCTTGAAGTCGGTAAGCCAAGTGCTACAACATAACTCGCGGCCACAACTGCCAATGGCACCAAGCCTTCCAGCTTCTTCACGGTAGCCAATTTGCTTCATTTCAATTCGCACTTTAAACTGCTCAGCAAGTCTCTTAATGAGCTCTCTAAAATCCACTCGCTCCTCTGCAGTATAATAAAATGTTGCTTTTCGCCTATCTGCTTGGTATTCCACATCACTCAACTTCATTTTAAGTCCAAGTTCAAGCGCTATGGTGCGGGCATTAAACATGGTAGGCACCTCAAGTTCTTTGCACTCGTTGTACTTAATCATGTCCACATCATTTGCCCTGCGAATGATCTTGGGATGTTCTGTTCTATCAGTAAATCCAGCCTTTTTTAATTGCAGTCTAACCAACTCACCTTTTAAGGTTACTTGGCCAATATCAAAACCATTTTCCATTTCTACCACCACAAAGTCCTTATTGGTAATGTCGTGGTTATAAATATTGCGATAGTACTCTTTTCTTGTTCCTTTAAAACGTACCTCAACAATATCAAAAGGTTTTATGTGATCAGGCAAATCAATATTGCCCAACCAATCATACGTATTCAATTTATTGCATCCACCGGTGCTACATCCACCGCTACTGCATCCGCCACTTCCACATGCCATGTTTAACTATATCTTTTTAAAAAATTCGTGTTAAAAAATTGATTTCAATTCATAAAGAATTGTTGCTTGAAAATCGCCTAAGCGCTTTTCAATTGGGTGCCAATATACAAAGAAAGGTTTAAAACCATGATTTTTACATTGGCATTGCGCTCCACATGAAAAATAGCGTCCCCCATAGCCTTCGAAATATTTTCAATGTTGTTGGCATTCATCAGTTTGCTGAATTTGTCAAAAAAAGCAAACTCTTCATCATTTACCCTTAACGTGCCTTTATCTCCGTATTTGTATATGAAAGTAGCTCTAATCATTTGCAAACTATAGCCTAAAAAACTCTTTAGGGTTTCTTTACCCATACCTGCAAACTCTTCGCTTCTGTCTTGTATTTTCTTAAAGTCCTTTTGGGCTGAATAGCATTCTCTAAGCCAATCCATAAATGTTTTGCTGTAACTTTCATGCTTCACATCGATAAGTTGTAAAGCCAGATTATAATTGCCATCTGAAATACGCGC
The DNA here is from genome assembly GCA_945870425.1 of Chitinophaga pinensis. Lineage (GTDB taxonomy): Bacteria > Bacteroidota > Bacteroidia > UKL13-3 > UKL13-3 > RGVD01. The sequence continues at coordinate 28,256 of CAMBSD010000011.1, forward strand.
TATGGCTTCGGCATTTTTAGGATCAATTTGATGTCGACTAATCAATGCTTCAACCACCTCCTCATCCTTTATTTTTGGCACTTTCACCAATTGAGCTCTGGATAAAATGGTACCTAAAATTTTCTCTGAATCATTGGCAACAAGTAAAATAAGTGTACCCAAAGGTGGTTCTTCTAATAGCTTTAATAGAATGTTGCCTTCTGTTCTGAGGTATTCGGGCATCCATATAATCAAAACCTTGAATTTGGCTTCAAAGGCTTTAAGGGCCAATTTTCTAAAAATATCTCTGCACTCTTCGGCAGTAATATTTCCTTGCTTTTTGCTATCCTTATCGATGGTGCTTAACCAATCATAATCGTTTAAATAAACATTATCAATAAGCGCTTCTCGCCAATCTTCAATAATCTCGGTGCTTGTTTTAATTGGGGTTACGGTTGGAACAGTAAAGTGCAAATCTGGGTGAATATACTTTTGATATTTTACACAGGATGAACAGGTACCACAGCTGTCTTCCTCTGTTGCGTGCAAGCAATTGATATATTGCGCATAGGCAATGGCTAACGCCAAATTGCCCGAACCCTCAGCTCCCAAAAAGAGCTGTGTATTGCTTATTCTGCCACTATTGGCCGTTTGAACAAGTTTATTCTTAAGGTCTTTGTTACCAACTATTTCGCTAAATCTCACGTTGCTAAGTTTTGTAACAAAGAAAGCAATAGAGAAGAATAATTTCTCTATTCAAATTATTTTTTAACAAAAAATAATTACCTCTGCAACGATTTAATTCGCTTTAGCGACTAAGAGTATATGGCTTTTCTTTCCAATATATCATATTTTTTAATCGGTCTTGGAATCGCATACATCCTGTATTTAATAACTTTTGTTTTTATAAAAGTAAGACCAGTTAAAACGTTTATGAATTGTGGAGGTAAGGATTTTGAGCGTATTAAACGCAATGATTTGATTAAATACATGTATCCTTTTTTAAAAATACAACACGTTTGGTGTAGGCGCTGTTGGGAGCGTTATTATACTTTTGATCAAAACTGGAAAGACAAAAGATAATTGATCAAAACTTATTCCTTCATTTGCCTGGTTATTTTTACCACTCACCTACTTTAAAACAAATTTTGTCTAAAAAGTATTATAACATTAGCATAAGTAGAATACTTTTGCAAACCATTTTATGAAATACAAAATACTTGTTATAATTAGCTCACTCCTTTTAATCATTCAACAATCATCTCGTGCCCAGAGTGTTAAAAAATTTACCATTAGTGGCGAAATTAAAGATGCAAAGAATGGCGAGGAATTGATCGGTGCAAGCGTGTCTATTCCTTCGCTAAAAGTCGGAACTGTTACCAACGCATATGGTTTTTATTCTTTAAGCGTACCCACAGGAAACTATGAGGTTGAATATACGTATTTGGGATACAAAACCACAGTGAAAAAAATTGAATTATCTCAAAACACAAGACTAAACATAGAACTTAGTGAAGAGAAAAACCAACTAAAAGAGGTTGTTATTTCTGGAGAAAAACTAAATGCTGGCAACGTTGAACAAAACAAAATGAGTGTGGTGAGGGTGGAAATGAAAGAGGTTAAAAAAATTCCATTGTTGCTTGGAGAGGTAGATATTATAAAGGCTGTTCAATTACTTCCTGGTGTGCAAGCTGCAGGTGATGGTAGTTCCAACTTAGTAGTGCGTGGTGGAAATATTGACCACAATTTGGTTCAATTAGACGAGGCCGTGGTTTACAACCCAAGTCATGTGTTCGGGTTTTTTAGTACTTTTAATGGTGATGCCATAAAAGATTTTGATTTATATAAAGGTGGTATTCCTGCTCAATTTGGAGGACGTCTAGCCGCTGTATTGGATGTTAGAATGAGGGATGGAAATTCAAAAAAATTCCAAGCAACTGGAGGTATTGGATTATTATCGTCAAGGTTAACCCTTGAGGGACCGATAAAGAAGGACAGAACATCTTTCCTTATTTCTGGTCGCAGAAGTTATTTTGATATTTTTTTTCCTTTATCAAGCCAATTGGATGGTACCACAGCATGGTTTGGCGATTTAAACATAAAATTAAACCACACCATAAGCGACAAAGACAAGGTATTTGTTTCAGCCTACATGGGTAGAGATAAATTGGGTTTTGGTGATTTGTTTGGATTTGGGTGGGGGAATTATACCACCACTGCACGTTGGAATCACATTTTTAGCAGTAAGTTGTTTTTGAATACAACCGCTGCTTTCAGTAGATATGATTACAATTTTGATTTGAATATTGCCAAGAATTTAAACTTTACCCGAACCAATTATATCAATGATTTGAATCTAAAAATAGACGGTAACTATTTCATATCTCCTAAAAACACTGTGAAGTTTGGAACCAAACAAACCTATTTTGTTTTTGAGCCAGGTAAAAGAACCAAAATCACGAATGAATCGCTAATCACCGACTCATCACTTAACAATAAAAAAGCCTTCCAACAGGATTACTATGCAAGTAACAGCCAAAAAATTGGTGCTAGATTTACAGCAGAATATGGCATCAGATTAAGCATTTTTTCAAGTATAGCGGGTAGAAACTATAATTATTTAACTGCACCCGTAGTTGCAGAAAATGGCACATTAAAGCAAGGCGCCTTTGACCCCAACAATCCATATACGGACTATAACAGCTTCAACAATACTTATTATGGTTGGGAACCAAGATTGAATATGACCTATTTGCTTAATTCTACTAGCAGTGTTAAGGCTTCGTACAACCGCATGTATCAATATATGCATTTGATTCAAAACATATCTGCAGCAACAGGACAAGAGTTTTGGATACCCTCAGATAAAATGATAAAACCACAAGTGAGTGATCAGGTTGCCATAGGTTATTTTAGAAACTTTAAAGAGAATGTAATTGAGTTCTCCGTTGAGACCTACTACAAATGGATGAGCAATACTCTACAGCTCAGAGATGATGCGAAAATCGACTTTAACGATGCTATTGAAAGAGAATTGGTGGTGGGCCAAGGACGTGCTTATGGATTAGAATTTTTCCTTCGCAAACGCACAGGAAAAACCACTGGCTGGATTGGCTACACCCTTGCCAAATCTGAGCGTCAAGCAGATAGGATAAATAACAATGATTGGTATCCGTTTAGGTTTGACAGAAGAAATTATTTAACAGTTACACTTAATCACGACATAAGTGAAAGGGTAAGCATAGGTGCTAATTTTATTTATGCAACAGGCGATGCATTTACCATCGCTTCACAACGATATACATTAGAGTCGTTTGATGGAAGCAGACAATCACCAAGCATCCAATACGCTAGTAGAAACTCAGCTCGCTTCCCTGATTACCATCGATTAGATTTATCAGTAACATTAAATCGCAAAAAAATAGAAGGAAAAAATAATAAAAATGATAGCTACTGGGTATTCTCATTGTACAATGCTTATGGTCAGAAAAACCCATATACACTCAGTTATGGTATCGAAAACAATGTGCCCGTTGTTTATAAGTGGTATCTTTTCACTTTCGTTCCTGCGGTAACCTATAATTTCAAATTCTAAGTCCAAAGAAAACTCATGAAAACCAAATATTTTCAATCATTGTCCTTTATCGCATTTTGCATTTTGGCTGTTTCTTGTAAGGAGAAAACAGATATTGACATTCCAGATGGTGACCCTAAATTAGTCGTTGAAGCAGAAATTAGTACAGAAATAGATAGCTCATTTGTCAGATTAACCAAAAGTGCGAACTACTATTCAAGCGCAGACTATTTAAAAGTTAAAGACGCATTGGTAATGATTAATTCAGATACTTTTTTTTATGTGGCCGAGGGTGTATACAAACCAAAGGCAACCTATGTGGCTATTCCTAACACTACCTATAATTTAAAAATAGTCTCAGAAGGTAAAACGTATACTTCAACCAGTACCTTAACACCCATGTTCAGAGTGGATAGTGTGCAACAAGTTTTTAAACCTGCACAAGGTTTTTTAAAAGATGGTTACACATTGAAGTACTTTGCTTTTGACGAAAGAGAACCAATTAAATACACCTATTTTCGTTTTGGTAAAAATGATTTACAGGGAAATGACTCGCTTTTTGACGCAAAAATTTTATTTGATAATGGTGTTACCCGCAACGGTTCTTATGAATTTGAATTACCCTTTTTGCGTTTAAAACCAAATGATTATTCCTATATGATCTTCCGTTCGGTAGACAAAAACATGTATGAATTTATCAATGCTTATAACAGCCAAACATCTGGAGCACCAGGGCCATTTCAAGTGCCTCCGGCCAATCTTCCAACCAATATAGTGGGAGGTGCTTTGGGTTACTTTGCAACCTATGATGTGGTTAGATCAAAAAGATTTTTAATCAAATAGTTGAACACTGCTGCCAAAGTCCTACAAGCCAATTTAAATAAGAAATTGCCGTGTTTTTAGAACATACTTGTTTTTAGAATAATAAATACTTTGCGTTTATCATAAAACAAACGCCTCTTTCATTTTTTTATTTATTTTCGCCATGATAGTATGTCGGCAACAACGCAACCTGTATTAATACAAAAGCTTGACGAGTTTATTCGCAAGTATTATAAGAACCAACTCATCAAAGGCAGCATTTACTTTGTGGCTTTTGTGTTAGTTGCATTCTTGATAATAGCATTGCTTGAGTTTTTTGGAAGATATAATTCAATCGTAAGAGCACTTTTCTTTTTCTCTTTTATTGGCTTCACGCTCTATTGCTTAATCAAATACATAGTAATACCACTTGCTCATATTTACCGAATAGGTAAAACCATTAGCTATTCCCAAGCGGCAGAGATCATTGGGAAACATTTTATTGAAGTAAAAGACAGTCTGTTAAACACCTTGCAATTGCATGAATTATCGCAACAAAGACAAGCTGATAATAGTCTTTTGTTGGCAGCTATCCAGCAGAAAACAGAGCAACTAAGTCCTGTGCCTTTTGTAAGTGCCATCAACTTTAAAAGCAACTTACACTATGCAAAATACGCAGCTATACCACTTCTTATATTTGCATTAATCTCAATCATGGCTCCATCCATGATTAGTGACAGTGGTGAGAGAATTATTTATTACAAACAAACCTTTGCGCCCAAAGCACCTTTCACATTCAATCTTCTAAATAAAAGCTTGAAAGTTGAGCAGTTTAGCGATATTGATATTCATGTAAGAATGAGTGGAAGCAGTATCCCCGATGAGGTATTCATCAATATTGAAGGTAATACTTACAAAATGCAGAAGCTTGATAAGCTTAACTTTATTCACTCACTCAAAAACCTTCAAAAAACAACATCCTTTGTACTTCAGGCAGATGAGTTTAATAGCAACGAATACAAAGTGGAGGTGGCCGCAAAACCGCTTATTCTAAGTTACCAAGTATCTTTTGATTACCCTGCCTATCTGGGTAAAAAAGATGAAACACTAAACAACCCCGGAGATATTACCGTTCCTTCAGGTACCATATTGAATTGGAAATTTTTGACCAAGCAAACCGATGAGTTGGTATTGGGCTTTGGTGATAAATTATCTCTTGCTGAAAAGAAAGACGAGAACCGATTCCATTTCATGAAAAAATTCTTTCTTAGCAGTCAGTATTATATCAAAAACAGTAACAAAGAATCTATTGTAAATGATTCTCTTTTATACCACATAACGGTTGTACCCGATGCTTATCCAGACATCATGGTTGATGAAAAGATTGACTCAATAAGCAACCAACAGGTATATTTCATTGGAGATATTAATGATGACCATGGTTTTAGCAAATTGGCATTTCACTATCGTTTTGTTAAATCAGATGATAAATCCAAAACACTATTGCCTTTGCAAACCAAGCCACTGGTGCTTGACAAAAACCAAATCGTTCAAAGGTTTTACCATTATTTCAACTTAAATGAAGTGAATGTGAAGCCGGGAGACGAGCTTGAATACTATTTTGAGGTTTGGGATAATGATGGGGTATTTGGTGCCAAATCAAGCAAAAGTAAAACCATGTTATTTAAGTCAGCCACCATAAGTGAACTGAAAGAAAAAAGCAATGCCAATAGCAGTGCTCTTAAAGATAAAATGGCCGATGCTTTAAAGGAAAGCAAAGATTTACAAAAAGACCTAAAAGACCTTGAGCGCAAGATGCTCGAGAAAAAAGAACTCACTTGGGAAGAAAAACAAAAGGCTGAAAAACTACTTGAACGTCAGAAAGAATTGAACAAAAAAATTGATGAGCTTCAAAAAGATTTCAAGCAAAACAACAAGCAGGAACAACAGTTTAAGGAAGAGCAGGAGCGTATTCTCGAGAAGCAAGAGCAACTTGAGAAAATGTATAAAGAGTTGGTTACTGATGAAATGAAGCAGCTTATGAAACGCATGGAAGACATGATGAAGTTGCAAAACAAAGACCTGCTCAAAAACGAAATGGAGAAGATGCAACTCAACAACAAAGACGTTGAAAAGGAGTTGGATAGAATGCTAGAAATGTACAAGAAAATTGAGCTTGAAAAGAAACTAGAAGAAGCAACAGATAAGCTAGAAAAGCTAGCAGAAAAACAAGAAGACTTAGCTAAAAAAACGGAAGACAAAAACAGTGATAAAGAGCAATTGAAAGAAGAACAAAAGAAACTCAATGAGGAGTTTAAAGAATTGCAAAAAGACCTAAAAGAAATGGAAAAGCTTAACGAAAAGCTTGAGGATAAAGAGGATTTGGCTAATACTGACGAGGAACAGAAAGACACTGAAGAACAAATGGACAAGAGCAGCGAAGAGCTGAACAAAGGTAATAAGAAGAAAGCGGCCGAAGCCGAAAAGAAAGCCGCTGATGCCATGAAGAAAGCTGCTCAGAAAATGAAAGAAAAGCAAGCGAACGAAGAAGACAAACAAGCTGAAATAGATATCAATGCATTGCGTGAAATTCTTGAAAACTTAGTTGAACTAAGTAAGCAACAAGAAGATTTGATGCAAGAATTTGGTCGAATAAATGGTTACAATCCTCAATATGTTGAATTGGGTAAAAAGCAAAAAAACCTGAACGATAATGCCCGCATGGTAGAAGACAGCATATTGGAATTAAGCAAACGTGTTCCTGAAATGCGTTCGTTTGTAAACCGCGAGGTAAGCAAAATGAACGACCAAATGAACAAAGCAGTGAAAGGCTTTGCCGCACGTGATTTCATGCGAACCCGCAGTTACCAGCAACAAGCCATGACCAATGCAAATAACCTTGCTGTTATGCTAAGTTATGTGTTGAAGCAATTACAGGCACAACAACAAAGCGAGCAACAAGGAGAAGGAAAAGGAAAAAAATCGGGTAAGCCAAAATCCGGTAGCGGCAAAGGAAAGGGCAAAGGAAAGGGCAAACCCAGCATGAGCCAAATGAAAAAAATGCAAGAAGAACTAAACAAGCAATTGCGCGAAGGTTTGAATAAAAATGGAACAGGTGAAAAACCAAATGGTAACAAACCAGGAGGATCGCAAGGTGCAGGTGGCATGAGTTCTGAGAACTTTGCAAGAATGGCCGCCCAACAGATGGCCATTCGTCAGCAAATGCAAAAAATGCTTCAGCAAATGGATGCGAAAGAAAAAGAACAAATGGGTGGTGGCAAGCAATTAGGTGAGTTGCAGAAAATGATGGAACAAACCGAAAAAGAGTTGTTTAACAAACGCTTAACTTCTGAAACCTTAATGCGTCAGCAAGATATATTAACCCGATTGCTAGAAAGCGAAAAGGCGGAACGAAAGCAAGAACAAGATAATAAGCGCGAAGCAGAACAAGCCAAAGAAAAAGAGCGTAGTTTGCCAGCACCTTCGTTTGATAAATACATCAAACAAAAAAATAAAGAGACCGAATTGATAAAAACGGTGCCTGTTGAAATGCAACCTTATTACATTGAAAAATCAAAGCAATACCTGCAGTCTATTGAAAAATAAGGAATATTAAATAGCTGTTGGGAAATTTTATAAATAATATTTTAATTTTACAGAAATAATTTAAACCATAAATGCTATGAAAAAGATATTAACCATTGCTTCTTTTGCCCTGATAATAGGTGCTTGTAACAACGAGCCAAAGCTGAACGAAACCGAAGAAAAAGCCGTTCAAACACAACTAGATAAAGACCAAAAAGCGATGGACTCTTTAGAAAAAGCCATTCAAGAACAAATTGGTGATTTGGATAAAGACACTAGCTTAACCGAAGACACAAAAGAATAAGAATTGAAAGAAGTATGCCTTTAATGTAGGACTGCTTTAAATCAATAATACCCTAATCCATTCTAAAATATAAATAAACCATTCAATTTCATTAGCTTTTACCAAAACTTAAGAACCAAATTGCCCATAAAGTTGGTGCCCGCTTGAGGATAATAATAATTATAATCGGTGCGAATGCCTGTTGAACTTATGCCTCCCGGATAGGTTGCACCATTTGGCTCATATTTAACATTGAAAATATTATTTATTTGAAGGCCAATGCGGAAAGACTTACATATATTTTTTACTTCGAAATCATAAGTAAATCGAAAATCATTAACAAAGAAATCATTTAGTTTTCTGCTTTCACTTTCTGTATTATCTAAATACTGTTTTCCAACATATTTAGAAATAAAATCTACTTCAAAATTCTTTAAAACTTGATAACTAAATAACGATGATCCTATATAATTAGGCGAATAGGCAATACTCACATCCTTATGAATAACCTGGGTTTGAGGCGCAGTATAATCATCACTATTACTCAAATATTCGGTAAACTCCTTAATTCTATTTTGGCTGTATGTAAAGGTAGCTTGCCACTTTAGTTTTTTAAGCAGTTGTAAGCCCGATGTAATCTCAATTCCCGCACGATAACTATTTGGAACATTTACTCTGTTTGCTGCACCCACATCATTTAGTTGGCCCGTGTTGATTAGCTGGTCATTGTAATCCATATAATATAGATTCAGACTTAAGGCTGATTTTTTCCAAGTCTTTCTGTAGCCCAATTCATAATTAATTAGCTGCTCTGGTTTAGGTAAGCTTTTATTACTTGCTTGTATGATATCACTGCGAACAGGCTCCTTGTTTGCAACTCCTATATAAGCATAAACATTGGCACTTTGCTCAAGTTTATAGGTAAGTCCCGCTTTAGGGTTGAAAAAATTGAAGGTCAAATTTACATCATAAGGCATATATAAACCGCTGTTTAAATCTTCTCCTTTGGTTTTATAGTCTATCCTTCGTTGCTGTAAATCAATAAAACCTTCCATTTTAGTACTTAGCTTGTAGCTTGCTTTTGCATAAATATTATAATCTGTTTTGTAAGATTGACCTTCATAAAAATAGTCGTTGATTTTTCCACCCATAGCATATTGACTCCAAATCAACTCGCCAAAATGTCGCCCATCATATTGATTTAATCCCCCACCAATTGTCAGATTCAACTTATTTTTCTCATAAATAAATGAGAAAACAGTACCATAAAAATCATTGTCTAACCAACGCCTACGAACAAAGTTTCCGCTAGTTAATGTATCAAGCACCTTATTATTTAAAACAAACAAAGTATCCTTCAATTTATAAGTACTAAACTTATCACCCTCTCTATACTCCTCATAATATCCGCGTCCATAGGTATAGTGCATCCCTACATGTGCTTTTAATTGCTTATTGAATTGATACGTATAAAACATTTGATAGTGGTCTTGCTGGTAATTATCCGTTTGATTTGGGTAAGTAAAGTCATTATGGGTTCTATTGCCTGATTTAAGTATGTCTTCAGAAACACCATTCCAAGCTTGATACGTTTTTTCTTTTCCCGAAAACACATTGATTTTAAAAATGCTCTTTTCACCATATCGCGCAGCCGAGACAAAGAAAGATTTCAAATCAGAACTAGCCCTGTCAATAAAACCATCGCTTGCAAGCTTTGACAACCTCGCATCAAAAGCCCATTTGTTTTCGAGTAAACCCGTACCCGCCTTCATGGTATGTTTCCATGTATTAAAAGAGCCATGACTATTTGATACCTCTGCATATGACTTTGAGTTTAACGCATCTGTTTGCAAATTAATACTCGCGCCAAAGGCACCAGCCCCATTGCTCGAGGTTCCTACTCCACGTTGTACTTGAATGTTCTGTGAGGATGACGCCAAATCGGGCATATTTACCCAATACATTCCATGACTCTCTGCATCATTAATGGGCACACCATTAATGGTCACATTGGTGCGAGTTGGGTCTGTTCCCCTGATACGAATACCCGTGTAACCTATTCCCGCGCCCGCATCGGAACTAACAACTGTAGAGGGTGTAAGATTTAGCAAAAAAGGTAAATCTTGCCCAAAATTTTGTTTGTCGATTTCCTTTTTGTTTAGGTTTTGAAAGGTAATAGGGCTTTTGTTTTGGGCTTTTGTTCCCAAAATTACGACTTCTTGAAGTTCAGTCCTGGTTTTTGAACTGTCTGTTTGTGCCATGGCAGCTTGACTAATAAGTAACAAGCCCGCTAATCGGTACATGATTTTCATAAAAAATTTAAATAAATAACGTTAAACAAAATTGCAGACTAGGGCTGCTGCAACCATACTTGTTTACCAATACTCTGTAGAACCGAAACTTTTTTAATGAAGTCGGTCTTCTCCCTTCGCAGGCATTATCCTGTGCAGGTTCAGAGGGTATAATCTCAGGCTGTTTTATTCAAACAACCACCCCTAAAGACGATGCAATATTAGGTATTTTTTAATTGATTTTTATTAATTGTGTATTGGTTGACAGTTTGACGGTTCACAGAAGTTAAAATAGCAGTGAAAGCCCAAGAAAATAATAATGTATTTGCTGTGAACCGAAATACCGTGAACCGAACAACTATATTCATTATAAGAAAACATTCCTTTACTTCGCCACCATAAAATGCTTGCCAACTATTTAAATCCATTTACCATCATTGAGTGGCTTGGGGTGGTTTTCACCCTACTCTACAATTTGTTTTTAATCCGCGAAAACATTTGGTGTTGGCTCTTTGGCATACTTTGCTCGGCTTGTGGTATCGCGGTTTTTTACCACACCCAACTGTATGGTCAAATGTTGCTATACCTCTTTTACACGGCCATGGGCTTCTATGGTTTGTGGTATTGGAAACAGGCTGAAAAAAAACATATCCATATCGTCAACTGGTCCAATCAAAAGCAGGCATTGGTACTAGGCTCTGGAGTCGTGTTAAGCGCTATCAGCTATTTTATTGTAATTAAAAATCAATCCAACCTAAGTGTAATGGATATTACATTAACGATATTCTCATTCATAGCCACCTTCAAAGAAACACGAAAAGTGCTAAGTGGTTGGCTTTATTGGGTGATATTGAACTTACTAAGTGCCTATCTATTCTTTAACAATGGCTTGTTGGGCTATTTTATTTTGAGTTTGGTATATTCGGTGCTATCTGTATATGGTTATATGGCATGGCGAAAAATCTATTTGAACACAAAAGATGAAAATAAGTGAATCTAGAATAGTGGCAGGTCTGTTTGTCCTGGTTGGCATCATTCTCTGTTTGTATGCATTCAATTTGCCAAGCTATTCATTGGAGCTTGGCGATAGCATCAATCATTATTTGTATGCAAAATATGCTTTTGTACACCCTGAAAACTTCCTAGATTTATGGGCAAAGCCACTCTTTGTTATCCTCTCCTCCCCTTTTGCCACAATAAGTATGGTGGCGGTTTATGTTTTCAATATTGCTTGTACCTTGACTACCTGTTTTGCACTATACAAATGCGCCAAAATCCTTGAGATAGAAGAGGCTTGGGCAATACTGCCACTAACGGTTTTCACACCCGTTTACTTTGCCTTAATACCAACTGCCTTAACAGAAGTCTTGTGTTCGATGTTTTTAGCTTTCCTGGTTTGGGCATTGCTTAGTAAAAAATATTATTTGGCGGCCATTTTAGCCTCTATATTGCCCTTTGCACGCCAAGAGGGATATCTTGTATTGCCGATAATGATTGTGCTTCTAACAGCTTTAAAACAATACAAATCTATACCGTTTTTAATAACTGGTATCCTAGTTTATTGCATTGCCACTTATATTATGTTGGGTGATGCCTTGTGGTTTATTCACCATCATCCTTATAATCCAGGTAAAAGCGTATACGGAAGTGGAAGCTTGCTGCATTTTATAAACGAAAAGGAACGCATTTTTGGGAATTATTATTTCTTTTTGGGGGTGGCTTCATTAGGCATTTATTGTTTTGTAAATGGATTAAAAATAATTAAGAAAAAAGCAGATTTTGATAAAAATGTAATTGTGTTTTTGCTGCTCATTGGCTTTCCTGTAGCCTTTTTCTCTATTCACACTTATATCTGGTGGAAAGGAGTTTCGGGCTCTGCTGGATTAATTCGTGTGATGGGTGTTATTATCCCCTATTGCTCACTAATAGTGGCCTACGGTCTCTCATTGATTAAAACAAAAGTCTTCTACAGAAACTATCTGTATTATGGTTTTCTGGGCCTGTTTTTCTATAAAATGTACATGGCCTGTTTCATTCCCTTGTATAAAAACCTATCAAATACCGAAACACAATTGCTTAACGAGGGTATAGATAAATTAAAGCAAGAAAAGGTTAATTTAAATGGTGCCATATTCTGCTTCGACCCTTATGTGGCTTACATTTTAAAGCGCGATCCATTTAACCCAAAAGAAATAAGACAGGGCTGGGATTTGAATAGAGAGCAACCTCATGCATCTATGTATAAAAATGATTTGATGATATGGGATTCGCACTTTTACATACCTAGCATTACCCCTATCAAAGACTCTCTTCTTCATAACGACTCCCTTGATTTACTCTTCCAAAAAGTAGTTACGGACGAATACGATAGCAGCATAAAACATGAGGTTTTTATTGTGAGGAGGAAGTAGTATTAACAAAAAATCCTTGCAGAGTATAGCCCTACAAGGATTTTTTCATTTAATGTTTTTTTTATTATTTAATCTTAGAAGTAGTTGGGTTTTTTAAATTTTTATAGTCAGTTAAAGTCATGGCCACGGCACCAACAAAAATCTCAGATTCTACTTTCAATACAATGTGGTTATCATCATCGCTTACCCAAATGGTTAGGGCATCTTCGTTTTTAAAGAAATCCCCAGTCTTAACCTGTGGTCTAATTTTGATAGCGTTAAACTTACCTGCATCTATTTTCACAACCTCTTTACCCAAGTATTTTATGGCATAGTTATACACCTTACCATCCATATAAAACACAGTTGGATAAGTGTCCCCAACTTTGGCATTTTTTACATCCCAAACACGAGTCCAGTAATACACAGAAAGCAAGTCTTGCACTTGGTTAGACACGTTGTCTATAGATGCTTTTTTAGCATTAATTTTATTTGCATCTCTATCAAACAAAGCAAAGTCAGAATCGCGGTATTTACCTTCTTCTACTTTTTTGGTATATTTCAAAGGTACCAAGTACTCCTCGTCCATATAGGTTTCGTAATCATTTCTTACTTTGTTGTACAGGAAATCTATAGATCCCGAAGATTTAGCTGATGCCTTGATATTAAAAGTTCTGCGGCCATTAACCAATACAGGTTCGTTTTGTATTTCTAAAGTTGCATAACCAGCATTAAAGGGTCCATAGTGCATACGGTATTGCAATTTCTCACCGTAGGTAAAAGCAAAATTGCTAACCTTTACTTGATTATCATTCTTTACTTTGGGCAATTGCACCGAATAGCTTTTAAAGCTATATAGGCCAATGAATAAAACAGCAAGGTACTTAATACTAGTTTTCATAATAAGAGTGATTTGCAAACCTTATACCAAATCTACAAAAATAGTATTGAGAAAATATATTATTATTAAAGTTTGCTGATAACAAGCCGTTTATGCTTTTCTTGAAATGGCTTTCAATGCAGCGTCCACGATGTTGCTTTTGTCTAAACCATATTTAACCATCAACTCATCAGGCGTTCCGCTCTCTCCAAAACTGTCGTTTACCGCCACATACTCGATTGGTGCTGGATAATGCATAGCCAAAACTTGGGCTACGCTATCCCCAAGACCTCCATTCATTTGGTGTTCTTCGGCAGTTACCACACAACGGGTTTTCCTAACCGAATTCAAAATAGCATCTACATCCAAAGGCTTGATGGTGTGAATATTTATTACGTCCGCGCTAATGCCTTTTTCAGCAAGGATATGACCTGCTTCTATGGCTTTCCATACAAGATGACCTGTAGCAAAAATCGACACGTCTGTTCCTTCACTTAGTATTAATGCTTTGCCAATTTCAAATTTGGCGTTAGCATCCGTAAAATTAGGAACTGCTGGGCGACCAAATCTTAAGTAAACAGGTCCGTTTAAATCAGCAATGGCAAGGGTCGCGGCTTTAGTTTGGTTAAAATCACAAGGGTTGATAACCGTCATGCCGGGAAGCATTTTCATCATTCCAATGTCTTCCAATATTTGATGCGTGGCACCATCTTCACCCAAAGTAATACCCGCATGTGAAGCACAAATCTTTACGTTCTTTCCGCTATAGGCGATGGACTGACGTATTTGGTCATACACACGGCCTGTACTAAAATTGGCAAATGTGCCCGTAAAAGGAATCCATCCTCCAATGGTTAAGCCTGCTGCAATGCCCATCATATTTGCCTCGGCTATACCCACTTGGAAAAATCTTTCTGGAAAATCTTTTTTGAAAGCGTCCATTTTTAATGAGCCAATTAAGTCGGCACAAAGTGCCACTGTTCTTGGGTTTGATTTACCTAATTCGTGCAATCCTTCACCAAATCCGCTGCGCGTATCTTTTACATTTTGTACTTCAAAAGTTTTCATATAACGTGTATTCTGTTTTTAATAAAAAGTAATATTTGTTGCTGTTCCCGAGCTAATTTTAAATTGTCTTTCAAAGGTATTATTACTTCGGGTAGCACCTTTGGCTCTGTATATTATTTTATAATCTCCCGGCTGCATTACTGCTATGTGCTTTCTGGTTTCTATGGGTAACTTACACACCCAAACCATCTCATTTCGCACCATTTGATAGACATCAGCATAATAGTCTGAAAGGTTATAGTTTAAAACCAATTTGCCTGGCTGAGGAATTTGCATCGTGGTAACAGTACTTTGATCCACCGATACATCTTTGAAAAGCATACGAGGTAATGTGAGAACCTCTATATCGTATCTTCCAACAATGTATTTCTCTTTGGCATTGGCATCTTGCACATGCAGTGTTTTATGGTCACCCGCCTTGCGGGTAATGAATTGTAACTTGTCGTATTGAGTTAATCCATCTACGCGTAGCATGAGCTCTCCTTGGGGTGCATCTACTGCTATGGTAGTGTGTTTTCCTGGTGTCATGCTGATATTCTCTTTTACAACAGGAGGAATGGTATGAATCACCATGCGGTATTTGTAAATAGGGTCTAACTGAACGGTATCAGGGTTTCCTCGCTCATTGATGGTGTGCATGTAATTATACATCAATTGCTTGCTATCCATGTCATAAAAACTCATGTTCACATTGCTTTCGGTAGGTTTGCTATACACATCCAAAAGGTTTACAGTGGCAGTAGTGTTGTTCAATGCCTGAGAAATAACCACATTCAACACATTGTTAAAATCTTCTTCTGTATTGGCATCATAATACCTACCTACACATTCAAAAGCTTTCCTAAAATCATCTGTGGAACCCAAACCAATGATAAAAGGCTTTAGCACGACTCCTTGGCTTTGAAGCGCTTCTGAAACCGCACAAGGATCTCCGGCACATTCTTCAATACCATCGGTAATTAAAATTATAATATTTCTAGTATAGGGTTCTTTTGGAAAATCATATGCGGCTTGCTGGAGCGAATAGGCTATTAATGTTGTTCCTTTAGGAGTTATGGATGCTATTTTTTTCTTTACTTCTTCGTGGTTTTTTTCGCGAAAAGGAACCTCCAGCCTGGTATCGCGGCAATCTCTTTTTTGCGGGGGACTTGTGTGTCCATACACACGAAGGGCTATTTCAACATTCTTAGCGTTTACAAGGCTATCCACAATTTTTGAAAGAAGTCTTTTGGCCACATTAATCCTAAAATCTTTATCCATACGGGCATACATACTTCCAGAGCCATCCAACAAAAACAAAATGCGCGTTTTAGTGGGACGCAAAGCCTGTTGTGCCGATGTCCTGAAACCAATAAGTACCAATACTAGGCAAACAAAAAAGCTTAGCTTGTAAAAAATAGCGTTGTTTTTCAAGGTTTATTTAAATTAATAATCTCCTAAATTAGAGGGTAGCTGTGCCAAAGCTTTTTCCAATTCCGCATCATTGGGTGCCACTCCATGCCATTTATGACTTCCCATCATAAAATCGATTGGGTAACCCATTTCAGTTTTCATGATGATAAATATCGGTTGACCATGACCCGTTTGTCTTTTAGCTCTTTCCATTACATCAATAATTTCAGGAAAACTATGGCCATTCATTCTGAATACCTTCCACCCAAAAGCAATCATCTTGGCCTCAATGTCCTCCCCTATTCCCATTACACTTTGGGTTGAACCATCAATTTGTTGGCCATTGTAGTCTATAGTAACTATCAAATTGTCAACTTTATTGTGCGCTGCATACATAAAAGCTTCCCAGTTTTGACCTTCTTCTATCTCACCATCACCCATCAAAGCGTAAACAATTTTATCATCGCCATTTAACTTCTTAGCCAATGCCGCGCCAATTGCCACCGAAACACCTTGACCCAAAGAACCAGAAGCTACCCGCACACCTGGTAAATGTTCGTGAGTAGTAGGATGTCCTTGCAAACGGGTATTTAACCTACGAAAAGATTTTAGTTCGCTTACTGGAAAATACCCCGAACGCGCCAAAACACTATAAAAAACTGGTGAAATATGCCCGTTTGACAAAAAGAAAATATCCTCACCTACCCCGTCCATTTTAAAATCAGGCTTATGCTCCATGATATGAAAATACAAGGCAGTTAAAAAGTCTGCACAACCTAAAGACCCTCCGGGATGTCCTGATTTACAGCCATGAACCATACGCAGCACATCTCTGCGAACTTGTGTTGAGGTTTGATGTAGTGGTTTCGTGTCTATCATAATCTGTTGTTTTACACAAAATAATTTTGCGTCAAAAGTATGAAATGAGGGCGGATTAACTCACATTTGTTGCCCACATTTTAGGATAATTACCTAACCACATGAGAAAAACAATACAAATCACAGCGCTACCCGAAGAGCTTCACAACGATGAAAGTGTGAAAAACTATTTGCAAAGATTTTTAGGAGTGACTGCTCAAGAAATTTCAGGGTTTACTTATCAGAAAAAAAGCATTGATGCCCGCAAAAAACCTGTAAGGGTAAATCTGCAACTTGAAGTGTTTTTGAATGAAACACCACAAAATGAAGATTTCGATTTTGATTTTAAAAATGTGTTAAACGCCCAAGAGGTTCACATAATTGGAGCTGGGCCAGCTGGCCTTTTTTCTGCTCTTCAACTGATTGAACTTGGCTTAAAACCTGTTATTTTCGAACGAGGCAAAGATGTACGTGAACGAAGAAGAGATTTGGCCAATATCACCAAAAACAATTCAGTAAACCCTGAAAGCAATTATTGTTTTGGAGAAGGAGGCGCAGGCACCTATAGCGATGGCAAATTATATACCCGAAGCAGCAAAAGAGGAGATGTGATGCGTGTGCTAAAACTGCTTGTTAAACATGGTGCTGACAGCAATATACTTTACGAAAGCCATCCACATATTGGTACAAACAAACTTCCACAGATAATTACTGCCATAAGAGAAACTATTCAAAACTGTGGTGGCGAAGTGCATTTTAATTCAAAGCTGACTGATATTGAAACTGAAGACAACAATGTAAAAAGCATTACCATCAACCAACACTCAAAATACAAAGTTAAAAATCTAATCCTTGCCACAGGGCATTCGGCTAGAGATGTGTTTGAATTATTGCATAGAAATAACATACTAATTGAGGCCAAACCTTTTGCCTTGGGTGTAAGGATAGAACATCCACAAGATTTGATTGACAAAATACAATACAAATGCAGCAGTAAACGCAGTGAATACCTCCCAGCTAGCAGCTATTCTATAGTGCAACAAGTTTCTGGTCGGGGCGTGTTTTCCTTTTGCATGTGTCCGGGTGGTATCATAGCACCCGCTATGACCAATG
Source organism: Chitinophaga pinensis (assembly GCA_945870425.1). Taxonomy (GTDB): domain Bacteria; phylum Bacteroidota; class Bacteroidia; order UKL13-3; family UKL13-3; genus RGVD01. The sequence continues at coordinate 46,470 of CAMBSD010000011.1, forward strand.
CCGGTGAGATTGTGGTAAACGGCTGGAGTCCATCTAAAAGAAACAACCCTTATGCCAATAGTGGTTTGGTGGTTTCGGTTGAACTATCCGATTTGAAAGCCTTTGAAAAGTATGGCCCACTAGCTGCAATGATGTTTCAGGCCTCGGTAGAGCAAAACTGTTTTGATAAGGCAGAGAAAAATCTGAAAACACCTGCACAAAGGGTGGTTGATTTTGTAAATAAAAAGCACTCGCAAAGCCTTCCTGATTGCTCTTATCTGCCTGGAATAGTAAGCAGAAAATTGGATGATGTATTGCCAGAGTTCGTGCATAGAAGTTTGCGAGGGGCCTTACAAGAATTTGGCAAGAAAATGCGTGGTTATTATACCAACGATGCGGTTTTGGTAGGCACAGAATCTCGCACCTCTTCACCTGTAAGGATTCCAAGGCACCGCGACACCTTTGAACACACACAAATACAAGGACTTTACCCTTGTGCCGAAGGGGCAGGATATGCGGGAGGCATTGTTTCAGCGGCCATGGATGGAGAAAATTGTGCCAAGGCAATTGCCAGGGTGGTGGGTATTACTGATATAGATTAGAGCTAATTAATAATTCTAAAAGAAATACTATTAGCCTGGTATTTTTCGCCTGTAGAAAGTTCAAGCAACACTTTATATTTAAACTCATTATTCAAAATTGGTCCGACCTTTAAACCAAGTGATAATTCTTGTACTTCTATTAATGCAGTATCTTGAGCAAGATATTCATTTAAATCTTGCTTTTTTCTATAATAGGTAAGGTTTTCAAACAAGTCATTAATGGTGTCATTAGCAAAATGTGAAGAATCAAAGTCATTTAATTTAACTACATATAGGCTTTTTAGTCTTTCTGTTTTAGACCCATTCATTCCGGGTGGGACTGGAGAGCATGCATTCAAAGAACTCATTAACGAGAATCCCGAGATGTGCTTATCATTATTTAGAGCAATATGGTCTAAAAGATAATTGATATTAATATATGAAAAGTCTGATAGCGAAACAGTATCTCCTTGAGCAATTTGAACTGTATAAAATGTTCGGTTTTTTTTATAATTCAACAAGTATAGTCCTTTGATATCAAAATATTTTAATGTACTTCCTGGACCGCCACAACCAGTATCAATTCTTTCACAACTTTGAAATGATATTCCAACTGTAAGCTAGATGGTGAGCACTATTGTTTTTATTTTCATAATGATTGTGGTTGATAAAACAAGTTTTCAAATTGCATATCAAGCATAACATTTATTTTCCAAACACTTTGCCTCAAAACAATTAGCTTCGCTTGGGTGTTTTTATGGGGTATAAAACCGCGCAAGATTATTTTGCGTTTATATATCAAACCCTACAGAAAAATGAAAAATATAAACCTTTGCCTTGTATTACTTGCAGCCCTTGTTGTAAGTTCTTGTCAGCAATGTTCAGCACAAAACAAAAAACCAATTAACTCAAAAACCAGCATGAAAGAAATAGCCACAAACCACCCATTTGAAGTTCAAAAAACGGATGCAGAATGGAAACAAACACTAACACCTGAGCAATATGCGATCCTTCGTCAAAAAGGCACTGAAAGACCCTTTACAAGCAAGTTTGAAGACCATTATGATGGTGGTACTTACACATGCGGTGCCTGCGGAAATCCATTGTTCAGCAGTGATGGCAAGTTTGATAGTGGTTGTGGTTGGCCTAGTTTTTTTGAAGCTTTAGACAGCACAAAGATTGTTACACAAACCGATAATAGTCATGGCATGAGCCGCATTGAAATTATGTGTGCTAAGTGTGGTGGGCATTTAGGCCATGTATTTAACGATGGGCCAAAAGACAAAACGGGATTGCGATATTGCGTAAATGGAGCCTCTTTGGATTTTAAAAAGAAATAGACCTAATCGGCAATAAGGAAACACCGTCTAAAAATAACTGCAGATACTATAGCTTTCATTTTTCTTGATAAAAACGAAACATCCCGCTGAGCGGGACAAGACTGACCTAAAATTTTCTGTAAATAGTATTTAAAGGAAAAGCATTCCGAATGCGAAGCCGATTTTCGCAGTGCTGTGCAAAAAGATTTCAAGCAGGGCTTTGCGCAGCCTTATAAGTTTTGCTATGAGAAGTGGATTTAGCCAAGCGGCAAAAACTATACAGCGGCATGGAGAAATGTTTTGGGGTTGGCTATCGCATGGGCAAGCAGCTTGATTCCGATTGATCGGAAGAAACTCTTTTGGTTACTTTTGGAGTTGTCAAAAGTAACTGATGTGAAATTGATTCGTTAATTTAATTTCTTACTTACGATAAATATAAGTCCGCCTTGAAATAAGACTTCGCCCTTACCCTTTTAAAAGATTTATAAATCCAATACCATCAAAAAGTCGTCACACTCTTGACTGCCTAACACAAACTTGCGGGTACCAAAGTTCTTGAACCCAAACTTTTCGTAGAATTTAATAGCTCTTACATTCTCTTGCCAAACGCCTAGGAAAAGATGCTCAAAGCCTTGTTGGCGACTGAAATCAATGGCTTTTTGCATAAGAGCAGCACCAATGTGTTTTCCAAGTCCTCTTTTGCGAACGTAAATTTTCTCTAGTTCTATAATTTTTCCTTCTAATCCACCCGGTTTCACATCGTCAATAAGCTTGATATAACCCACATCTCCCTCATTGTCATATGCGGTGAAATAATGTATGCGATTATCTGAAACGTTTTTTTTCAGCTGCTCTATGTTATATGTTTTGTTGATATATTGCCTTAAATCATTCTCATCATGATAATCGATAAAGGTTTCGAAAAAAGTGGCAGCCCCTAGCTCAGCCAGCAAGGCATGGTGTTTCCAGCCCGATTGAATGATATTTATTTCTTCGCCCATTGCCTTTGCTTTTTACTATTTGTGTTTATTTTATATCGCTCTTCTTTTATCAAAATGGCCTCGTGAATATACCTTACTAAAACATCATGTTTTTCAAGACCTTCACGTTGCAGCACCCAATGCCTAATTTGTGTTTGTCCTTCATTGGATTGAAGTATGTTTTCTTCATCGCTCATGAGGTGTCCGTCACAAAAACCAAGCACCAATTTGTTACCTTTTTTGATGATGCTAAAGTACAATAAAAATCCTTTGTAAGTGTAAAAGGGCGTATTAAATTTAATACTTTCTTGTATTTCAGAAGAAACCGAAAGTATTAGGGGGCTTAGCTCCTGATACTTTCTTTGAATCCATTCTTCTTGTTCGAAGATATAATGTTCTAAACTGCTATATCTTTTCACTTAAATATTGTTTTATTACTGTCTTCCGCCTTGCATCAATTGTTGCAAATTGCGCTTAGCCATCACAAAATCTGGATACTCTTTCAATGCCATTTCAAAATATTTTTTAGCGCCCATCAAATCACGACTTTGGGCTTGCATATAGGCTTTCATATTGTATACAGCTGCTCTTAGTGGCACCTTTTGTTTTTCAGATTCACTAACAGCAAAATCTACACTGTCTTTTGGGGTAGCTTTGGTTTCAAGCTCAGCAAGGTTTTTAACGGCTTGTTCCATCTGACCTGTACTAAATTGGAAAGCTGTAATTTGGTATAAATAAGATAGCTTTTTAGTGCTAGCAAACAATTTGTTATAGATATCAAACTCTTCTTCAATCTTACCTTTTTGTTGCGCACAAAGTGCCTTAATTTGAAGGAAACGCTCGTCATTTGGCTTGCGCACCAATACCCTATTGGTATAATAATCCGCGGCCTCTATATTGCTAGTTGCTACATATAGCTCCGGTAAAGTGTCTTCATACATAGTAAGTGTGCTGTCCTTTAACAGCATGTATTGTATGGCAACTATAGCCGATTGATAGTCTTTTACAGCCATGCTTTTTTCAAACAATAATTTGTTGTCATTCGAGTTGTTGGTGGTGTTTTTACAAGCAAACAAAGTAGCCGTAAGACTTAAAAGAAGAATTGTTTTTTTCATTATGTGTTATATAGATTGGTTTTGTTGTAGTATTAATTGTTTGCAAGCTTCTGCTATGGTTTGCTTCACTGGTTTAAAGTCCATTTGAATGGCATCCTTTACTTTTTGGTTGTTATAAAAATATTGGTTTAGGGATGCCCTAGCCGTTTCTTTAGTGATGTTAGCTTGTTTGCCTGTTAGTATCTTCTTCAATGCCATTAACCTCCATGCAATTTCTGCAAGTAATTTATTTACTTTGATGTATGGGGCTTTTTTACCCAATTCCTTAGCAGCAGTTTCAAAGAAATCCTTCACTGAAATATTCTCACTTACCAAAATATATCTTTGTGCAAAGAGGTTCTTATCCATCAGTAAAACAGAGGCCTTAACAACATCTTCAACATCCACATAACCATTCACCCCTGTTGAGTAAAAAGGCAAACCCTTAGCAACCATTTTTAGCATATTTACAGAGCCCTTATTCCAATCCCCTACACCTATTATTACCCCTGGGTTAACAATAACCGCATTTAGGCCTTCCTCTATTCCCCTCCAAACTTCCATCTCAGCCTTGTGTTTGCTTATGGCATAATTGCTATTATTTGGTGATTCGTCCCAATGTGTTTTTTCGTCAATCAGCTGACCACTTTTGGTTCTACCCAAAGCAGCAATTGAACTGATATAACAAAGTTTTTTCACTCCACATGAAATCGCAGCATTCACTACATTAGCCGTTCCGTCTAAGTTAACATGGTTCATTTGCTCTTGATCTTTTGCTTGAAAAGATACCATAGCAGCACAATGATAAACTTCATCAGCTAATTGAAAAACCTCTTCTAAAGACAAAATATCGTTCAAATCTCCATCGCGCCAACTTAACGCTTGAAGCAGTTTTGTTTTTTCTTGATCATTAAGCTTTTCAAAGCGATAAGAAAAGATGTAGTTAAACTCCTGAAGGCTTGATTCGTTGCGTTTTAAACCACAAACAGAATGACCCGCCTGCAATAAACTGCATACCATATGAGACCCTAAAAAACCCGTTGCTCCAGTTACTATAATCAATGTGTGGAAATGTGTATTAAGTAGTCAACAATATTAGGCAATTTGCAAAATATTTTAATATTAATTATTAAACGTTCATCCTATAAATTTGAATGTTTATAAGCCCAAGCAAATATGTCTATAAACGAATATATCAAACCATTAAGCAGCGAATTTGTAGGTCAACTAAAAAGCGAATCTGGAGGCAAAAGTTTAGCCCAATATGTAGCTTTTAACGAGCAAAACAATCTAGAAATTAATGCTTACAAAATTGCCATTTTAGGGGTAGGTGAAGACCGATTGAAAGACCAACAAAATGGTTCTGGATTGGCTCCTAATGAAATCAGGAAAGGCTTTTATTCATTGGTAAAACCTCGCTATGATATCTCAATTATTGACTTAGGAAATATTGTTAATGGCAACAGTGTTTCAGACACCTATTATGCGCTTAAACAAAGCGTAAACTATTTGATTCAACAAAAGGTTTTACCTATAATCATTGGAGGTTCGCAAGATTTGGCTTACGCTCAATATGCAGCGCACGAAAAGCAAAATTCAAATATGAATGTGATGCTTTTGGATGCAAGAGTGAACGTAAACGTAAATGAACAAGATGAGCTTCAATCAAGCTATATCTCAAAAATTATTAGTCACCAACCCTATTATTTGTTTAACATTGCACTAGCTGGTTATCAAAGTTATTTTGTTGAAAACGAAAGCTACGATGCTTTTGAACGCATGAATTTTGATATGGTTCGCCTAGGTAATTTGCGTAATAAAATTCAAGATATTGAGCCCCTTTGTCGCAATGCACATATGCTGTCTTTTTCGGCCTCGGCCATCAGGGCCAGTGATGCGCCTGGTCAAAACTTAGCCTCTCCTAACGGATTTAGTGGCGAAGAAGCCTGTGCCATTTGCCGCTATGCTGCTATGGGCAGTGATTTACAAAGTTTTGGTTTGTATGATTTCAACCCAAGCAAAGATAAAGAGAACTACAGTGTGCAATTGGCAGCACAAATGTTATGGTATTTTGTGGATGGCTTTTATGGCCGCAAAAACGATTATCCGGCCGCTGAGAGCAAAGACTACATGATATATAGAACGACATTCAAAAACAGCTCTCATGAGATTGTTTTTTATAAAAGTTTAATCAGCGATAGGTGGTGGATGGAGGTTCCTTACCCAAAGGAGCGTAGCTCGCACAATGGAAAATTCTTAGTGCCTTGTGGCTACAGTGATTACCAAATCGCACTAAGTGATGAAATACCGGATAGATGGATGAAGGCCTATCAAAAACTGATATAATGTTTAACGAAAATCTTTATGCGCCCATAGAGCAGTTGCATTTTGATTTGTTTAAAGAAAAACAAATTGAATTGTATATCAAGCGCGAAGACCTTATTCACCCTTTTATTGCAGGAAACAAGTGGCGGAAGCTTAACTATATTTTGCAGGATGCTATTGCAAAAAAGAAAAGACATCTTGTGACATTCGGAGGTGCTTTTTCCAATCATTTATTGGCTGTTGCTTGCGCAGGAGCTAAATACCATTTTACAACGACAGGATTTGTAAGGGGCGAAGAGGTAAATAACCACATGTTAGCCCTCTGCCGTTGGTTTGGAATGCATTTAATCTTTGTTGAAAGGGAGGCTTATAGAGATAAGATGAAACTATTTGAGGAGAACCTTTCAGATAACAATGATGCCTATTTTATTGATGAAGGTGGGGCGGGAGAGCTTGGTGCTAAAGGCTGTGGTGAGATTTTAAAAAATATTCAAAACGAATACAGCCATGTGTTTTGCTCTGTAGGCACGGGCTGCACCATTGAGGGTTTAATTGCCTATGCAAATAAAAACAAAATGCCAACAAGCATTGAGGGTGTGGTTGTTTTAAAGGGAGGAGATTTCCTTCAAAAACAATTAGAAGATAGAAACTTTAATCAAGCGAATTGGCGCTTACACCAAGGCTTTCACGAGGGTGGCTATGCAAAAACAAACCCAGAGCTGTTGGCATTTATTCAAAACTTTGCTGCCCAAACAGGCATTTTAATAGATCAAGTATACGAAGGCAAAATGATGAAAGCCATTTTCACTTTGGCTCTAGAAAATTACTTTAAAAAGGGTTCAAAAATTCTTGCCATTCATTGTGGTGGAACGCTTGGCATGCTAGGTATTGTTAAGTAGTTGCCTATATTTTAGCGGCTTTTTCAGAATTTTATCCATAAGCACAAAATAATCACCGAATTGTAAAATTTGTACAGGATTTAATACAATGTTGTTTACTTATTTCTAGGCTACTCAATCTAATTGTATTTTTGTTTCGGTTTTATTTACACCAAATACATTTTGATTCAATACAATACATTCACCTTAGACAATGGTTTAACCGTTATTCATCACCAAGATGAATCCACACAGTTATGCGTTATCAATACCCTATACAATGTGGGATCGAAACACGAAGACCCCAATAAAACAGGCTTCGCGCATTTGTTTGAGCACTTAATGTTTGGGGGATCAGTTAATATTGAAGAGTTTGATGAAGAGCTTCAAAATGCAGGTGGCGAGAGCAATGCTTTTACAAGTAATGACATAACAAATTATTACCTAACACTGCCTTCAAATAACATTGAAACGGGTTTTTGGCTTGAAAGCGACAGAATGTTAAGCCTAGATTTCTCTCAAGAATCGTTGGACGTTCAAAAAAGCGTAGTGATTGAAGAATTTAAAGAAAGATATTTAAACCAACCCTATGGAGATGTATGGTTAAAAATTCTACCGCTTGCATACAAGGTACACCCATACAGCTGGCCAACCATAGGAAAAGAAATCAGTCATATTGAAAATGCCACCCTTGATGATGTAAAAAGCTTTTTCAAATCGTTTTACTGTCCCAATAATGCAGTACTTGTGGTTGCGGGCAATATCAGTTTAGAAAAATGCAACATGTTGTGTGAAAAGTGGTTTGCACCTATTCCAAAACATCAAATCAATAAACCACAATATCAAAAAGAACCCAAACAAACTGAAGCGAGAAAAGAGACCGTTTATGCAGAAGTACCGCAAGACATGATTGTCATGGCATACCATATACCTGCAAGAACAGATAAAGGATATTATGTAGCAGATTTAATTTCGGACATTTTAGGCGCTGGAAAATCGTCTAGACTATACAATGCTTTGGTAAAGAAAAATCCTATGTTTAGCGAGCTCGATGCATACCTTAGTGGCGACATTGACGAGGGACTGCTATTGATTGAAGGAAAGCTTTTGCCAGGTATAAACATGGATGAAGCAGAACTGGCAATTACCCAAGAACTAAACAAGTTGAAAACCACTGATGTTGAAGATCTTGAATTACAAAAAGTGAAAAATAAAAGTGAAACCAATATACTTTTCAATGATGTTGGCTCGTTAAACAAGGCAATGAAGTTGGCATACGCCTTCGTACTTGGTGATATTGAGTTGGTTAACAAAGAAGCAGAGCATTATCTATCAGTTAATCAAATTGATATAAAAGCCTTGGCCAAAGAAATTTTTGATTTAAATAATTGTTCTACACTTTATTACCGCAAAAAATAACCATGAATATTGATAGAACCGTTGCACCTCAAACCGAGGAAATATCATCGTTTAATTTGGTTGAAGCTAATCCTACTAAAATAGAAAATGGTATAAACATACATAGAATTCAAGCAGGAAACGAGGCTGTCCTAAAGGTAGATTTTGTTTTCAACGCAGGTAGTTTACACCAAAGTAAAAAAGGCCAAGCGTCTCTAACAAACAGAATGATTGGCGAAGGAACAAGCAAATACACCTCTCAACAATTAGCAGATGCTTTAGACTTTTATGGTGCCTATATCAGCACAAGATCAGCAACAGATGAATCGTCAGTTACTTTGTACTGTTTGAGTAAACATCTAAGTAGCTGTTTGACATATATTTATGAAATGTTGACTGATGCTAACTTCCCAGAAGAAGATTTAAAAATATTAAAGCAGAATAGTGTTCAAAAACTCGCTGTAAACGAACAGAAAAATTCATTTTTAGTAAGAAAATATTTCTATTCGAGTATTTTTGGTGAAGAAAATCCATATGGTTCATCCATAAATAAGGAAGATTACCTTAATATCAACAGACAAGATCTTGTAGAATTTTATCAAACAAGCTATATCAATAAGCTTGAACACATCTTAATATCAGGGCAAGCAGATGATTCAACCATGTTAGAAATTGAGGCTTTCTGCAAAAAGTTTAATAATACGATTACTCGAAAAACATTGCCATTCCCCAAATTTGATGGCTCACCTGAAAGAAAAAAGTTTCATAACAAACCAGGTTCCTCTCAATCGGCCATCAGAATTGGAAGGCCCATTTTCAATAGAAGCCACATGGACTTTCGAAAGTTCCAACTACTTAACTTAATTTTAGGTGGATATTTTGGTTCAAGGCTCATGAAAAACATAAGAGAAGACAAAGGACTAACCTATGGTATATACTCAAGTTTAGAATCATACAAAAATGGGGGTTGTTGGTACATTGAAACCGAAATGAACAACGACCTTAGAGAAAAGGGTTTGTTTGAAATATATAAAGAACTAAAAACGTTAAGGGAAGAGCTAATTGACAATGAAGAGTTGCAAACTGCAAAGAACTATTTACTTGGATCATTTCTAAGAAGTATTGACAGTCCATTTTCTTTAGCGGATAGGTACAAAATTCTATTAGACTACAATTTGGAATATTCATATTATTATGAGTTTATAGAAATTGTTAAAAACACAAAAGCTGAAGAGATAAGAAGCCTGGCCAAGGAGTATTTACAGGAAGCTGATTTATATGAAATAATTGTTGGTTGTTAATTCATGCCATTTATTAGAAAAATATCGATTATTATCTTTTTTGTTTTTTTCTGGTGCAAAGCATTCACACAAGAAATGACACTGAGTAGAGTTTGTGAAAATGGTAATAATAATATTTTAATCTGGATTCGACCAACAAGCTTTTGTGACAATTTTATTAGTTACGCCATCTATTTTCGCGAATACAAACCTTCAAGTCCAGACCCGTATACACTCTTGACTGAAATCTTCACAGACCCTACCACAACATACACTCATATAAATGCCAATACAAACTTTGGGAAAAAAAATGAATACAAAATTACCCTAAACTATTTGTGTAGTGGTATTCCGAAAACTATAGATTCTCAAGATAAAATTGCGGATTTGATTCCACCCGATCCAACTGTCATTGATTCAATTTCTGTTGACCCAATTACCAATGTAGTTTATGTTTCTTGGTTTCCCAATAAGACCACTGATTTTAGCGATTATTCTGTATATTCCTCTGGAATTGAAATAAAAATTACTAAGAGTCTCTCACATACAGATGCAACAAATAACCCGAAATCCAAATCAATAAGCTATGAGGTTACTGGCTATGATTCATGTGGCAATAAAAACAATTTTGGGCAGAATCAACATAATACCATTTATCTAATATCCAGCATTGATACTTGCAAATCCAGTGTGAATTTAAATTGGTCTCATTATAAGGGTTGGGATAGTATCAGTAAATATTATATTTTTAGATCTATCAATTCGTCTGGTTATATTCTAATTGATAGCATAAATGGTAAAACCAATTCATATATAAATAATTCTGTTCCGCTCCAATCAACAATTTCATATTTTGTTCGCGCTATTAAAGACACTTCTATTCTTACTAGTTCGTCATCAAATTCAACCGATATGCAAAGCGCCAAAAGGGGGGTAATCAAATCCACGTATATAAATTATGTAAGTATAGAAAATAGCAAAATTGAAATCAGCATTCATGTAGACAGTACCAATTACCTTGAAAAGTTAAATATCAATAAAAGTCCAGTCAATCAAAATGCATTTTCACTATTGAGGGCATATAGTCACGGAGAAATAAATGCGTTGTCAAATCTCATTCATATTGACAATCCTTCTGTCGTTGAAGATGCTTGGAAATATAAAGTAATTGCTTTTGATGTGTGTAATTTGGCCGTTGATTCATCCCAAACTTCAGGGAACATCGTGCTTAATGGCGAGAACCAAGGAGACAAAAATCTCCTTTATTGGTCAAAGTATTTCACGTGGAACACGGGAGTAAAATCATACATAATTAACAGGTATTTAGATAATTACATGGTAACCGGATCAAATCCGGTGGTAATAAACACACTTAACCAAAGCGACAGTTTCTTTGTTGATTTTGACCCAGGACTAGTGGGCAAAACAGCGTGTTACTATATAGAGGCAGAACAAAATACAGGGTCTATATTCGGTAAAACAGAAAAGTCAAAATCAAATGTATTCTGTATTGAGGGAAATTCGAGTATATATCTTCCCAATGCCTTACACTTGAACAATGGACAAAATTCAATATTCCTGATTCGCGGATTAAATATTAATACAACAAACCTATATTTTGAGGTTTTTGATAGATGGGGAAGAAGTGTAATTATACTAAATGATCTAAGCAGCGGCTGGGCTGGAATTGATAAAGATGGGTCAGTGCTTGAGCAAGGATTGTATTTCTATTTACTAAAAACAACAAATACAAAAGGGGAAACAATAAATAAGAATGGTGGAATCTACATATTCAAATAGGCTGATAAGCTTCAACACAATTGATGTAAATACAATAATTAAGGGAAAAAAGTCAATTGGTAATTGGTTAAATCAAGTAATAGAAAAAGAGGGGCATGAACTCGGATTCATATCAATAAGTTTATGTTCGGATAAACACCTTCTAAAAATCAACAAAAGTGTGTTACAACATGATTACTATACAGACATTATTACCTTTCAATTAAATGAAAAACAAGAGGCAATAGAAGGCGATATATATATCAGTATTGATAGGGTAAAGGATAATGCAAAGACATTAAAGATAAGGTGGGGTGATGAGTTGAAAAGAGTAATGGTTCATGGGGTTTTGCATCTTTGTGGCTACAAAGACAAGACTAAAAAAGATAGTGAATTAATGAGAAAAAAAGAAAATGAGTGTCTATCTTTGCTTTAATATAGTGGATATGTTTCACGTGGAACAATAAAAATATGATGTTAGAAAAATATGATGTTATTGTAGTTGGAGCGGGTCATGCTGGTTGTGAGGCTGCGCATGCTGCGGCCATACTGGGCAGCAAAGTCTTGCTTATCACCATGGATATGAACAAGATAGCTCAAATGAGCTGTAATCCAGCAATGGGCGGTGTGGCCAAAGGGCAAATTGTAAGAGAAATTGACGCTTTAGGTGGATATTCTGGAGTTGTCTCGGACAAATCAACTATTCAATTTAGAATGTTGAACCTATCAAAAGGTCCGGCCATGTGGAGTCCAAGAACCCAAAACGACAGAATGTTATTTTCACAATATTGGAGAGAACATCTTGAGAATACGCCAAATGTTGATTTTTGGCAAGATATGGTTAGTGGTCTCATTGTTGAGAATAACATGGTAAAGGGCGTTATAACCGGAATGGGTCAAAGAATAGAGTCAAACTCTGTTGTGCTAACAAACGGGACATTTTTAAATGGAATTATTCATATAGGGCAAAAACAATTTGGTGGGGGTAGAATAGGGGAGAAATCTGCAAGTGGAATAACCGAACAATTAGTAGAACTTGGCTTCGAATCTGGAAGAATGAAAACAGGAACACCACCAAGGATTGACGGCAGAAGTTTAAACTATGAAGCCATGGAAAGACAGGAGGGCGATATTAAACCAGACAAATTTTCCTACTCAAGTTCAACGACACCCATCACAAATCAAAGATGTTGCTGGATTACTTATACCAACAGCGAGGTGCACGACATATTGAGAACCGGATTCGATGATTCACCCATGTATGCAGGAAGAATTCAAGGATTAGGACCTCGATATTGTCCGTCTATAGAAGATAAAATAAACAGATTTGCCGAGCGCAATAGGCATCAAATATTCGTAGAACCAGAAGGGTGGAACACCGTAGAAATATATGTTAATGGTTTTTCAACATCACTTCCATATGAAATACAGTTAAAGGCTTTAAAGAAAATACCTGGTTTTGAAAAAGCAAAAATGTTTAGACCCGGTTATGCTATTGAGTATGACTATTTTCCACCGACTCAATTAAAGCTAACATTAGAAACGCATTTAGTGAAAAACCTATACTTTGCGGGTCAAATAAATGGCACAACAGGATACGAAGAAGCTGCATGTCAAGGACTTATGGCTGGAATAAACGCCCATCAAAGAGTAAAGGGCCTAGAAGACTTTGTGTTAAATCGATCTGAAGCTTATATAGGGGTATTAATTGATGATTTGGTTAACAAAGGTACGGATGAGCCATATAGAATGTTTACATCAAGAGCAGAATATAGAATATTGCTTCGCCAAGACAATGCTGATATTCGATTAACTGAAAAAGGATATAAATTAGGGTTAGCTTCAGAAGAAAGATACATTCAAGTAAACAGGAAAATCGAGCAAACAAATGAGATCGTAAAATATTTTAAGAAAACATCTGTTATTCCAAGTGATATTAATCCTTTACTTGAATCTTTAAAAACTGCTCCTATTAACCAAAACTACAAACTAGAACAAATATTAAGTAGGCCTCAACTTGATATTGAGAAAATAAGAAACGGTTTGGGGTCAGTCAATGATTTCCTTTCGTCCTTTTGTAAGGATAGTATTTTACAAGCAGAAGTACTCATGAAATATTCGGGTTATCTAATAAAAGAGCAAGAGATGGTGGAGAAAATGAATAGATTAGAGAGTGTAAAAATTGACGAGTCGTTTGACTTTAGACAAATTCATAACTTAAGTAGCGAAGCAAAAGAGAAACTCAGTAAACAAAAACCTGGAACCTTAGGCCAGGCGGCAAGAATAAGTGGAATTTCACCTGCGGATGTTTCGGTATTAATGGTACATATAGGCAGATAATAATACATTTGCAAAGTAAGAATAAGCATAAATCAAGAATATATTGGAGAAATTAAAAACTTGTCTTGTCTGCGGACACAACAAATTCAGCATATCGTTTAGCTGCATAGATTTTGTAGCCACTGGTGAGAACTTTCAATTAGAAAGTTGTGAAAAATGTGGTTTTCTTTTTACTAACCCAAGACCGACCATTAGTGAAATAGGCAAATATTATCAATCAGACCAATACATATCTCATGCAGGAAAAAAGAAAGGACTAATTTACAACTTATATGATATCGTCAGAGATTACAGTATAAAACAAAAGTTAAATCTTATCAAAAAATACCATAGTAAAGGAAAGTTGATGGATTTAGGTTGTGGACTAGGCTATTTTTTAAACGGAGTTAAGCTAGATAAAACCTTTGATGCCTTAGGAGTAGATGTAAGTGATGATGCGGTAAAATATGTAAAGAATACGTTCGCAATTGATGTGAAAAACGAATTTGAATTAGATAAATTAGATAAACATTCGTTTGACATCATTACCCAATGGCATGTGCTTGAACATGTTCATTATTTAAATGAGCGAATGCAGCAACTGCATCATTTATTAAAGCAAGACGGAACTATGTTTATTGCAGTCCCAAATAGTAAAAGTAAGGATGCAAAAATGTACAATGAGTATTGGGATGGATACGATGTACCAAGACATTTATACCACTTTAATCAAAAAAGCTTTTCATTATTAATGGAGAAACATGGTTTTGTAATAGTTGAGATAAAACCCATGTGGTTTGATTCACCTTATATTAGCATGCGTAGTGAAGTTCATATGAAAAACAAATATCCATTTATAAATGGAGCCATAAGTGGGTTAAGATCAACTGCTGCTGCACTAATCACTGGTGAACACAGCACATTACTTTTTGTAGTTAAGAAAAAAAAATAAGGCAAGAATCAAATATGGTATGGCAAAAAATATGCTTATAAGTTTTAAAAAATATTTGTTTCCTATATTAATTTTGTTTGTAGCATCGTGTGCACAGCAAGTAGCCCCTTCAGGTGGACCTAAAGATGAAAAACACCCCAAATGTACTGATTCTAAACCATCAAATAAATCAGTAAAATTTCCAATAAGTGGACAAAAAATTACCATAAAGTTTGATGAATTTGTGAGGCTAAAAGATGCATCTCAGCAAATTGTTATTTCACCTCCACCACCAGGCGAAAAAGGACCTACAATACTAGAAAACGGTAAAAATATAGAAATATTATTCAATGAAGGCTTGGAAAGAAATACGACTTACACCATAAATTTTGGAAATGCCATAACAGATATACATGAAGAAATGGCTTTACCTGATTTTAAATACGTTTTCTCGACAGGCGAGAATTTAGATACCAATTATATAAAAGGAACTATACGTAATGCTTTAACCCTAAAACCAGAAAGTAACGTTATTGTGGCACTATATGAATTTACTAATTTTAGCGATACTACTATCTATAAAAAGAAACCATCTTACTTTATAAGAACAAAGGAGGATGGAACGTTTAACATTGAAAACATTCCTATATCTAGCTTTTTTATGTTAGCATATAAAAAAGAAGGGGATATAAAATTCACAAAAGGCCTAGAACTTGCTATGTTTAAAAATCCAATTAATATAGTTAATAATATAAATGAAGGATATGAATCATATCTCTTCAAGCCAGACACTTATATAAGAAATAAACTACTAAACAACGAAGTTAAAGCTCAAGGTAAATATGCAATGAGTATATACAAACCTGAACAAAGTAAAATAAGCGCGAGATCAAAAGATCCATATTACCTATTTAAAGAAAAAGGATTCGATAATATTGACACCTTTTACCTTTATACCAATGTAAATGAAAAAGATAGTTTCAATATTTTTATTGAAATTCCTGATACAACATATACGTTACAATATAAACAAAAGAAAAAACTTAAGAGTCCTATTTTTGAAGTAAAAAACATAAATCCTGATAATCTAGAAGATACACTACTGATTAATCTTTCAGTACCATACAAGACTATAATTTCAGATTCAATTATATGCACAGAAGATACAAACTTATTCAAACCTATCTATGTCGCATTTGATGAAGAGCATCACCAATTCATTAAATATTGGCACAAATGGAAAGATAACACAAGCTATACGTTCTTATTAAAAGATTCATCTATTATTGATATTTTTGGACAAAAAAATCAACTATCGAATATTAATTTCATTACAAAAAGCACTAAAGATTACGCAAATTTAATTGTTAATATAAATCTTATTGCTGATGGTCAAGAATATATATTACAGTTGGTTGATAAAGACGAAAAAGTAATTAGAGAAAAACTTATAACAAAATCAACAGAAGTCACGTTTAATGGATTGAGTCCCATGGAATGTAGAATTAAAATTATTCAAGATAAAAATAGAAATGGAATATGGGATAACGGAAATTTAGAATTAAATATATTTCCAGAAAGAGTTTATTTCTATCCTGAATCACTTGTGTTGAGGGCATATTGGGATCTAGAACAAAGTATAAACATAAACTCCCTATTAGATAATACTAAATAAATTAAAATGCTAATAAGTGTGTTAATACATGTGAATAGAAAAGTATAAGAAATCAATACCACTGTTGATAAGTGTGAAAGTGCGACTTATTCTATATTAGCTAACATTTATCTAACATAAAAGTATAAATAAGTTTTAAACATTTATAGGTTTATGTCGCAATTAACATGTTGTTAATTAATATGTAACACAAAGAATAATAAGAAATTAAATTGGTAATTGATTGTTAGAATATTTTAATAAGTACAATTCAAACATAGCTACATAAAACTTATTGGTAATAATCACACTACAATAACAACAACAAACTTTAAGTAAATAATATTAATAATACATTGCTTAGGTGGAAAGCTAAAAATAAAATGTATTAGATTTGTTGCTCTCAAAGTAGAATGGGATATGAAACAAAAATTAGAAGAACTTCAAAATAAAATAAGTCAAACCGTGATCAACTCGGCAGATGAATTGGAAGAATTCAGATTGACCTATTTGAGCAGAAAAGGAATTTTGAATGATTTGTTTGAAGAATTTAAAACCATTCCAAATGAAATAAAAAAGGATGTTGGCAAATTGATGAATGCCGTAAAACAAGACATTCAAGTAAAATTTAATGAAGCATCAGGTTTATTTCACACTACAAATGTTAAAAGTAAAAGTTTAGAATACGCAGATTTAAGTTTACCAGCTGAATTACAAAATATTGGAGGAAGACACCCATTAAGTATAATAGAAAACGAAATTGTTTCCATTTTTAATAAAATAGGATTTACCATAACCGAAGGACCTGAAATTGAAGATGATTGGCATAATTTCTCTGCATTAAATTTTCCTGAAAATCACCCAGCAAGAGATATGCAGGATACTTTTTTTATTGATAAAGAGATAGCTCTGAGAACTCATACGTCTTCAGTTCAAGTGCGACTCATGGAAAACCAAAAACCGCCTTTACGTGCTATTATGCCAGGTAGAGTCTATAGAAACGAAGCGGTTTCAGCTAGAGCCAATTGTTTTTTTCATCAAGTAGAAGGGATTTATATTGATAAAAAAGTAAGTTTTGCCGATTTAAAACAAACCTTGTATTACTTCGTAAAAGAGATGTTTGGCGAGGATGTTAAGGTTAGGTTTAGACCCAGTTATTTCCCATTTACTGAGCCATCAGCTGAAATGGATATTAGCTGTTTATTGTGTAAAGGCGCAGGATGTAATGTTTGTAAATATACAGGTTGGGTAGAGATTTTAGGATGTGGTATGATTGACCCCAATGTTTTAGAAAATTGCGGTATTGATTCTAATGAATATTCAGGCTTTGCATTTGGAATGGGTATAGAACGCATTGCCATGCTAAAATATGACGTAAAAGACCTTAGAACATACTTTACTAATGATGTCTCTTTTTTAAAGCAATTTTCGCAGCTTTAAGGCGATATTAAAAATAATTTTCCCGCTATGCGGTTTGCAATAAAAAAAAAGCGATTCGTTAAGGTCGCTTTTTTTTATATTTTAATTGAAAAGGCCCTTTTTGAGATGCTTTAGAAATTGGGACTAATACTCATATCGGCATAGTAGTCTAGAATATAATTTACCGCATCATCGGCCGTATCTACTAGTTTTATCAAATCAACATCTTCGGGACTTAAATTATGATATTGTTCGCACATGGTTTTCTTTATCCAATCAATCAATCCACCCCAATATTCACTACCTACCAACACGACAGGAAAATGAGCTACTTTGTGGGTTTGAATAAGTGTTAATGACTCAAATAATTCATCTAAGGTTCCAAAACCGCCAGGCATAGCAATAAATGCTTGTGCATACTTAACAAACATTACCTTACGTACGAAGAAATAGTCGAAATTGATGTTTTTGTCTCTGTCGATATATCTGTTGTGAAACTGCTCAAAGGGTAGCTCGATGTTTAAACCAACCGATTTTCCGCCAGCCTCAAAAGCACCTTTATTTCCAGCTTCCATGATACCGGGGCCACCACCCGTAATAACGCCAAAACCAGCATTTACTAATTTTTTAGCCACTTCAACGGCAAGGTCGTAATATTTGGTATCTGCTTTGGTTCTGGCCGAACCAAAAATAGACACACAAGGTCCGATTTTACTCATTTTCTCAAAGCCCTCAACAAACTCGGCCATAATTTTAAAAGTTGCCCAACTGTCAGATACTTTTATTTCGGGCCAATCTTTCTTTTGAAAGGCTTTCTTTATTCTTTCTTCTTCTGAAATATCCATATACAATTATGCAAGTAATTCTTTTAAAATGCTCGAAATTATTTTTCCGTCTGCTTTTCCTGCTAATGCTTTCATTGCCAAAGGCATTACTTTGCCAAAATCGGTCGCAGAGGAAGCTCCAGCTTCAGAAATAACGGCCCGTAGGGCTTGTTTTATTTCATTTTCATCCATTTGTTTAGGCAAATATTTTTCAATCACCTCTATTTCTTCTTTTTCCTTTTCTGCCAATTCTGTACGGCCATTTTGCATAAAGATATCAAACGACTCTTTTCTTTGTTTGGCAAGCTTTTGGAAGATTTTAATGGATTGTTCATCGGGTATTTTATCGCTAGCACCTGTTTCGGATGAGGCAAGTAAAAGGGCAGACTTTAAAGCCCTTAGCGCACGAAGACTAATTTCATCTTTGGCTTTCATTGCAGTAATTATATCTGCATTTATTTGTTCTTGTAAGGTCATAATAATTAAATGATAATTTATGTGTGTGATAGCAAAATGCAACCAATAAATAACAAGGGCTATTTGCTTTGCCTTAAGTTTTCGAAATTCAACTACTTCTTCTTGGTCATGTATTTTACACCTTTGCCTAAAAAGAAACTGAAAGTATCGCTTCTTAAGCCGAGTCTTAAGGTTTCCATAGGAATGATATCATTAGGGGCTATATTTCCTAAACTTACATTAGCACCTACCAATTTGATAAAATAAGTTTGTTGGGCTTTTTGTGGAGCTTCCCAAATAATTTTTTCTTCTGGAATTTGAGTTAAAATTTCTTGTACCAAACCTTCGCGAACCTCGCCACTACTTCTGTAAACACCCACATTTCCTGCTTCTCGAGCCTCTGCTATTACCTTCCAAGCGCCCGCTTGAAGCTCGGTTTGCATCAACTCAATCCACTGATAAGGGGGTAAAATTTTCTCAACGTCCTTGCTTCCCACTTCTGATAATACGGTAACATGGTTGCTCAATTTATCAATAAAATCAAGTTTGATATCATGTGGCATTTCTATGGAGCCATCAGACACTTCAGCGTGTGTCAATTTGTATCGCTCCAATACCTTCAGGTAATCATCAAATTGATTTCTTACGACATATGCTTCAAATAAGGTACCACCAAAATAAACAATAATCCCATTTTGTTGGTAAAGTTTAATTTTCTCTACCAAGTTTGGCGAAACAAATGGAGTTCCAAAGCCAAGCTTAATTATATCAATATAATCACCCGAAACAGAAATCATATCCTCTGCCTCACGAACGCTAAGACCCTTGTCCATTACCATAGTTAAACCCTTTTCACGAGGCTTAATAGTACGTTCCGGAATCATTTTTAGTTTAAAATTTTTCATAAATAAAAATATTAATTTGGCTAAGGCCAAAGACGGGCAAATGTAAAAAAAATAGGTTTAGAGAAATATGATTAATGCAAGCGATTTCTCAAGTCGGTCATTGGCTTTTCGAACAACACAAAAATGAACCAAGACGAACAAATACATAATACCCAAAATACCACATACATAAGGGCGGAAAATGGAACAGACCAATTAGCACCCTCATTGCTATGAATCATGAATGAAAACGAAATTAGTCCACCATTTACTAGATACATAGAATATGAAATAATGGAGATTCCTGTTATTGGTTTTGCTAAGATTTGCCATTTTGTGGTTTTAATGCTAGCTAATAGAGGCAATAAAAGGGCAATGCATATGCTCAAGGCGGAAAAGAAAACCACATTGGAAATAAGACCAGGGAATTGTTCTACAATCCTTTTTTGGAAAGCCATCAAGCTCAAAACACCTATTAAGCCAACTAAGAATGAGTGTAATTTATAATCATCCCACAATTTGGTATATTTTCGGCTTAAATATACAGCAACAAAGCCATAATAAATTGCATCTAATCGAATCATTGCAACCTCTCTTACGGTAGTGTTCCAGTGATAAATTTGCTCAAGAAAATAGTTACAATAAACAATTCTTAAAACTGTTACCAATGCTATTAAGAAGAGACTTACCCAAAGAAAAACTTTTGAATTTCCTTTTCCATATTTGTTGAATAAATGAGCACTTAGTGCTAAAACCAGAGGAGATAATAAATATGAAATTTCTTCAATACAAAGGCTCCAAGACTCTTCAAAAAAATATGCTGGGGTGTTCCAAACATTTTGTAGAAAAAAGAAATACCTCCACAAACCATCTGGCTTATTGGTAAAATATATCAAAATATAAATTAACAAAATTAAATAATAATTAGGAAGAGTTCTAAACCAGCGTCTAGCCCAAAAGTTCTTGATAGAAGAAAAGTCCAATGAGTTGTTGTTTTTCTCAAATTCCTTTAGAAGAATGCCACCGATTAGAAAGCCGCTTAGCACAAAAAAAAGCTCTACCCCTAATATTCCACTACCATGCAAAAGAGCTCTGATAGGCGCAGGAAAACCCTTTGTCATCCATCTTACATGACCAAAAACGACTAAAATAATGGCAATAAAGCGCATTAGGTCTAATCCGAATACGCGGTCTTTGGTATCAAAAATGGAGATAAATCGCTTGTACAATGCCCTAATTTTATCCTGCTAATTACGAGAAAAAGATTAGTGCTTTTGTTTCGACTTATTAAGACTAAAAGTCTATTGTACAAAAAACAATCCTTTTTATAATTTGAATATAAGGATGCCGCCTAATTCAGAATCAAGATAGATTCTACCGGCATATGGTCCGATGGATAATATAGACCATTGTTATCCACGATGATTTGATAACTTTTTTGCTCAAATATCCTATCGTAAAAAATAAAATCTATGTGTTTGCATGTGCTGCCAGCCACCTCAAAACCCGTATATGTGCAATCGCGCTTTTCCGATTTAACAAAGCTATCTTTAAAAGGGTGAACCATGTTTTTCACAATGGTTTTAAATGCTTTGGTGCTTGGGTCAGAATTGAAATCACCAGTTAATATCACAGCTTCGTCTTTTGCAATTTCAGCTACTTTTTTAACAATTAATTTGGCACTTTCTTTTCTAGCCTTTACACCAATATGATCAAAGTGTGTATTGAAAACAAAAAGGAATTTTCCAGAGCTCTTTATTTTCACCTGACCATAACTACATATCCTTGTAATGGCCGCATCCCAGCCCTTGCTGCCGGGTTTTTCTGGTGTTGGCGACAACCAAAAGGTATTGCTTGAAACCAATTCAAACAGACTTTTTCGAAAAAATATTGCCGAAAACTCACCCATTTTATCTCCATCATCTCTTCCAACACCTACATAGAAATAACCAGGAAGCATGTTTTGCAAATCAATCATTTGATTGAATAATGCTTCTTGAATGCTCAATACATCTGGGTTGCATTTTGTTAATAGTTCCTTTATAGAACTTGTTCGTTTACCCCATTGATTAACACCATCAATAGCTACATCCAAGCGAATATTGTAAGTAATGACTTTTATTTCTTGTGCCATTACAATGTTTACGAGCAGAAGAAAAAATAGGAGCATGTAAAATCTAATCATAACATGAAAGTATAAATACTTTTTAACTAATCAAAATGTGGGCATAGGGAGGGCCATTAGCGTGAAATAAATTAAAATCAAAAAATGCTGAATTGTCCTTCTGTTTTTCCATATTTGCCTCAATTAACAACGCATAAAACTACAATATGTCTCAAACATTAAATTTAAATTTCATTGCTCAACTGGGCTTAAAACACATCAACCACGGAACCTCAACTGGACAAAACCAATTCTCATCGGCAAATGCTGAAAGTAAAGAAATATTTTCGCCCGTAGATGGCAAGTTAATAGGTAAAGTTACCTTTACTACTGAAGCAGAATACAATGAAGTGATAAAAAAGGCTCAAGATGCATTTTTGATATGGCGTAAAATGCCTGCACCCAAAAGAGGTGAAATTGTGCGCCAATATGGAAACTTACTCCGCGAATACAAGCAACCGCTTGGTGAATTGGTAAGCTATGAAATGGGTAAAAGTTTGCAAGAGGGTTTGGGTGAAGTGCAGGAGATGATAGATATATGCGATTTTGCTGTGGGTTTAAGTCGTCAATTACATGGTTTAACTATGCACAGCGAGCGCCCTAATCACAGGATGTATGAGCAGTATCACCCCATTGGCATTGTAGGAATTATTTCAGCGTTTAATTTCCCTGTTGCGGTTTGGAGTTGGAATAGCATGTTGGCGGCCGTTTGTGGAGATGTGTGTGTGTGGAAGCCATCAGAAAAAACACCCTTATCTGCTATTGCTTGTCAGCAATTAATGGCAAAAGTGTTAAAGGAAAATAACTTGCCAGAAGGTATTTTCTGCTTAATAAATGGCGACTACAAAGTGGGAGAGTGGATGAGCAAAGATGAAAGGGTGCCATTGGTTTCTGCTACTGGTTCAACCAGAATGGGTAGAATTGTAGGAGCTACTGTGGCGCAGCGTTTCGGAAAGGCTTTATTGGAGCTTGGCGGAAATAACGCCATTATCCTAACGCCTCATGCAAACTTAGATTTAGCCATGATAGGTGTGGTATTTGGGGCTGTGGGAACTGCAGGACAAAGATGCACTACCACCCGCAGATTGATTGTTCATGAAAGTCTTTATGATACGGTAAAAGAAAAGTTGGTGAAAGCCTTTGGCCAGTTGAGCATTGGAAACCCATTAACAGGAAACTTAGTTGGTCCTTTAATTGACAAAGCAGCCGTAGACGCATATTTACAAGCCATTGAAGCATTGAAAAAAGAAGGTGGTACTGTTTTGTGTGGTGCGGAGGTAATGAGCGGAGAGGGTTATGAAAGTGGTTGTTATGTAAAACCGACCATTTGCGAAGCCAAAAATGAATATGCCATTGTGCAGCATGAAACCTTTGCGCCTATTTTGTATCTGTTAAAATATAAAGAAATGGATGAAGCTATTGCTATGCAAAATGGAGTTAAACAAGGTTTAAGTTCAAGTATTTTTACTGACAACATGCAAGAAGCAGAAGCCTTCTTATCAGCGTGGGGTAGCGACTGTGGTATTGCCAATGTAAATATTGGAACCAGTGGTGCAGAGATTGGCGGTGCTTTTGGTGGCGAGAAAGAAACAGGTGGTGGAAGAGAGAGTGGAAGCGATAGCTGGAAAGCCTATATGCGCAGACAAACCAATACCATCAACTATGGCAGAAAGTTGCCATTGGCACAAGGTATTAAGTTTGATTTGTAATTGTTGCTGAATTTTGAATTTTCACCCAGACCTTTTAACTTTTTAATGATGAAGAAACTGATTATATCAATGTTATTAATTAGTCCGCTATCTTTATTTGCTCAATTCAAGATAGTAATGAAAGATAGCACAGTAAAAGAAGGCTGTATAACACTTCAGGCAGAAAAAATTTTATATGTTTCTAGCAAGGTAGGGGATGTTAAAATCAACTATACAATTAATTCAGATAACATTGCATATAGAATCCCAATAGGTAAAGACACCATATATAAGAAATCATTTTTTCTGATGAAATTTCAAGTTTAAATAATCAAATCACAATCACTAAAGACGATTTGTTAAAAAGAGCAGGAATAAATCTTCAAGTTGCGGGCGCTTGTTTTATTGGTGGAGTAGTTTTGTATTCAATCGCCCCCTTTCTAACATTTAAAAATGCTGATGATCAAACGAAAACATTGTTTGTAACCTATGTGTTAGCGGGCGGATTAAATCTAACTTCATTTATTTGCTTGATTGCATCTGGACGCAATTTGGTGAATGCTGGAAATTTAAAAAACAGCAGTTTAAGATATAAATTTGGTATAAATCAAGTAGGGATATGCTATAATTTTTAAGAAGAATTATTAGATAATTGCTTGTTTGTATAGTAAAACCTACCATATTTTATAAGCCCTAGAGAATAAATCGTTAAAGGTCACCACTTATTTTACCTATAAATTTCATTACATCTTGTATGTTTGCCCCGCTTCATGAATAGAAATATAAGAGACGGCATCAATGTATTATCAAAACTAAATAATAGGCGCATTTTCAATGCTATAAAACTGTTTAGTAGCTATTACATTTCTAAAACCATAAAAAGGCCAGTCCAATGGGGTATGCCTTTGAGCATGGAAATAGAGCCTACAACAAGTTGCAACCTGCGTTGTCCTCAATGTCCAAGTGGTTTGCGAGAGTTTACGCGCAATACGGGAATGCTTGATTTGCCGCTTTACAAGAAAACCATTGACGAGATACATGAAGACTTGGTGTGGTTGATTTTATATTTTCAAGGAGAGCCTTTTCTAAACAAACAATTTCTTGAATTTGTGAAGTATGCCGCTTCGAAAAATATTTACACGGCAACAAGCAGCAATGCACATTATTTTACAGATGAAATGGCCAAAGCTACTGTTGAAAGCGGGCTTGATAGGCTAATCATTTCTATTGATGGTAGCACCCAAGAAACCTATGGCAAATATAGAATTGGAGGCAATGTAGAGAAGGTAATTGATGGCACTAAAAAGCTATTGTATTGGAAGAAGAAATTAAATAAATCAACCCCACATATTATTTGGCAATTCATTGTTTTTAAACACAACGAGCATCAGTTGCCCGAAATAAAAAGACTGGCAAAAGAAATAGGAGTAGACGAATTAGGCATTAAAACGGCCCAGATTTACGATTACAAAACTAGCGATGATTTTATTCCTACAAATGAAGACCTGGCTCGTTATCGAAAAACAGATACTGGATATGAAATAAAAAACAAACTTTTAAATCAATGTTGGAGAATGTGGCGAGGTAGCGTGATTACTTGGGACGGATTGGTTGTTCCTTGTTGTTTTGACAAAGACGCTACCCATCGCTTTGGTGATGTAAGCACCCAACATTTTAAGGAAGTTTGGAAAGGCGAACGTTACAATAGCTTCAGACAAGCCATACTTAAAAGCAGAAAAGAAATTGACATTTGCACCAATTGTACCGAAGGAACAAAGGTTTGGAGTTAGTCGCGGCATTCCATCATTAATAAATCACCCTCTTCATAGCTAATGGTAACAATGCCATCATTTTCAGACTCATTGCTATTTCCCGTTCTATGGCCAATAGAAAGTTTATCATTCGTGAGATTATACTTTAGACCCTTGCTGTTAATTCCAGTCACATTTCCAATAGGAATTAGTGAAATGGGAAAACCTTTTACATACCACTTTTCGAAATGTTTGGGCAAACAAAATATTTTGGAGTAATCGTCATATAATACTAGGCTTATATCTGATTTATAGCGCACTATATTTGTAATATTGGTGATGGTGTGATCGGCTCTTCGGCCCGTTGCCCAAAGGATATTTATTGCTTTATGACCCTCGTCTATTAGGTACTCAATTCCTTTTTCTAAATCAGTTTTATTTTGGTCCGGAGCATGTACAATTTTTATGGGATGCTGATCAATAAGCAATTCCTCAATGTTTTTAGCACTATCAAAATCACCAAGAACTACATCTACTTTTATTCCCAGTTCCAATACCCGAGTAATGGCACCGTCTAGCACCATAACTATTGGGCTCCACTCAAGCAGTTGCGACAATAAGTCGAAGCTACAAGCCTCGCCATTTGCAATAATCAGGGCAGGTTCTTGTTTATCTCTTACTATGTGATGTGATGACATAAATGCGAATCAAAAGTAAAGAAAATAAGACTTATGCTTGATACAATTTTGAATGTCATTCAAAATATTATCATTACTTTGCCTAAATATTAAAAGCTAAACTATGCTAAAGCATTTTTATGTTGGTATAATATTAATTTTCTTGACTAGGCTCTCTTTTGGCCAGTCGGTTGAATGGAGCAATCCACAAAAAATAAAATCAAAAACAAGTTATTCGCAAATTCTAGGTGAAAGTGCTTCTGGTGTGTATGTTTTGAGATGCAAAGACAACTCGTTTAGCAGAGATGTAATTATTGAAAAATACAAGGCCAACCTAGCGCAAGAGTTAAGTATTCCAATGCCCATTAGTATCAATGGGATCCTTGAAAGGGTGCTATTATTCGACAATATCATTTATGTGTTTGTGAGCGCTAAAAACAATGTTAGCAATAAGATTGATTTACTTTTACAAAAGCTGGATGAAAACCTAAAACCCATTGGAAACGCTCAGGTTTTGATATCGATAAATAGTGAAGAAATAGACAATAAAACCCATTTCTACATCAAACATTCAAGCGAAAAGAAATTTATTGGTGTCATGTTTCTATCCAAGGGAAAGGAGAAAAATATTAGTAATCTAAACCTTTTTTGTTTCGATATAAATATGCAACAACAATATGGTAAACGGTATGATTTGCCACATTCCATCGATGATATTTTCATTACTTCTTATGATATGGGAAATGAGGGCGATAGTTATTTGCTTATTGACTATCCTAAATTAGGTGTGAAGAAAAAAGCATCTGATTCACGCTCATTTTTTTTATATAGCTATTCATTGGGTATGGACAAAATGCTTGAATATGATGTAGGACAGGCAGATACATTTATTGAGGAAATTGGTATGTGTTTGAATAATTATAGCAAGAAAATTTCTGTAGCTGGGTTTTATTCGAACGATAATAGCAAGAAGGTTGCGGGTTATTTTTATTATGTGCTTGATTTGACTACCAACGAACTAATTACTAAAAGATTTGAGAATTTTCCCTCAGATTTTATCAGTAAAAGATACAACACCAAAAGCAGTGATGATTTGAGTGATTTATATATCCGCAAAATGGTAGCTCGCAGTGATGGCGGTTGTTTGCTCTTGGCTGAGAAATATTACTTATCAAGACAAACCTATACATATTATGTAAATGGATTTCCACAAACCAATAGCCGAACTGTATACAATTATGATGATGTGCAAATGATGTCTTTTAATGCGGATGGTAGCCTTCAGTTTAACAATACCATTGCCAAGTCTCAGAGTTCAATTAGTGATGGTGGTTATTATTCTTCCATTGTACCAATAATTACACCAGAAAACCTTTATGTTGTTTATAATTATGATGTTAATACAGAGGGGGATATGATGTTAAGTTATGCTAATAATAAGGGACTTATGGAAAACAAAATATTGGTAAAAGCAATTAATGCCAGTGCTTTAATTATCCCCTCTGAAACCAAGCAGGTGAGTTCAAATAGTATCTTGGCTTGCAGTTTACGCGATAAGAGATTTACTTTGATGCGAATTACATTTTAATAGCAGACCTTGTTAAACATTTTTCGTTCAAATAATATTTTTTCAATTGTAGCGCTTTTTCTCGTTACCATAGGGATTCGTTTGTTTCCTTATTTTAGTTTTCAACCAATTGAACTTAGTATTAATGCCCCACTTACTCAGTTTTTTTTCAATTATTGGAAACTATTGGGACCCACATCAAATACTGATTTTGTTGTAGCTACATTGGTTATATATCTTCAGTCTTTGCAAATTAATTATATTACTACCCAACATAGTGTATTGCATAAAGACTCAATGCTACCAGCTTTAATGTATGTGACGCTTAATAGCATATACCCAGAGCAAATGGTGCTTTCGCCACAAATGCTAGCGAACACTTTTTTGCTTTTAATCCTTCAACGTTTATTTTATTTATACGAATCTAGTAAACCGCTTTATCTAGTATTGGATGCGGGCATGTATTTGGGTTTGGCCATTTTGTTTAATTACGATATAATTA
Organism: Chitinophaga pinensis; assembly: GCA_945870425.1. GTDB lineage: Bacteria > Bacteroidota > Bacteroidia > UKL13-3 > UKL13-3 > RGVD01. The sequence continues at coordinate 74,919 of CAMBSD010000011.1, forward strand.
ACTATTTGCCTTTTATTTTAATATCTGTTGTGGCTATGACCTCTTTTAATATTAAGTATTTGATGGTTGCCATCATTGGCATCATTGTACCCATTTATTTTACAACCGCTTTTTTTTACCTAAGTAACCACTTAAATGATTTTATGGCATTTGTTGAGCTCAGTTTTACCAAAACTTACTTTATTAAAATAGCCATTGATCCGATCACCGCCATTCCTTGGTTTGTGATGTTGGGGTTACTTTTATATACAGCATTTGTTATTCAATCAAACTTTTATAAGAACAACGTGAAAACGCGCAGGGTATTATTGACCCTAGGCTTATTGTTGCTGTTTTCATTATTAATTGTTCCACTAGAGGATAAAAATTTTATTTTCAATCTCATTTATTTAAGCACACCAACAAGCATGTTGGTTGCCTATTTCTTCTTAAGCAGTAAAAGGTTTTACTTAAAAGAAATATTTTATTTGTTTTTTGTAGCCTCTTGTTTTTACTTCCAACTCAACCGCTAGCCTATGTTCTTTATTTTATCTAAGATTCTTTATGCCATTGTTGCTCCAGCTAGTTTAATTACATTGTGTTTTCTGTTTTATTTTTTTCTAAAGAAAAAGTACTTATTATATACGGGGGTTGGACTATTTCTTTTTTTTACAAACCCATTTATTGGCCTTAATTTTTTTAAAATGTGGGAGATAGATGCTACTGAAGTAGGGTCGGAAGAGCATTATGATGGCTTGATAATTTTGGGAGGCTTTGTTTCGACTATTGCAGTAAATAGTCAAAATCAAAGAACTGTTTATGCAGATGGCAATGACAGAATGATTCAAGCCATTTCTTTATATAAAAAAGGCGTGTCGGATAAGATTATTTATACCGCAGGTACAGATAGTATTTTTAATTTACATACTGCTGAAGCGCTACTCGCCAAGGAGTTTATGTTGCAAATAGGCATACCTGATTCTGCCATCATTACCGAGTCGAGATCAATAAATACATACGAGAATGCTTTGTTTACCAAACAAATTTTGGAAAGTAGAGATAAGGCTTGGCATCAAAAAAGGTATTTGCTTGTGACTTCTGCGTTTCATATGCGTAGGTCAATGGCGTGTTTCAAAAAACAAGGGTTTAACGTTATACCGTATTCAACAAACTTTAGAGCTTTGATAGAGAACTATACCGTTTTCAATACCATCATACCAAGTTATGGTGCTTTGCAAAACTGGACATATTTAATTAAAGAATGGATTGGTATGTTGGTTTATAAAGCAAAAGGCTATATTTAACTTATTTGAACAGTGAACTTAAATCAATACCAAATAGGGTTTTAAGTCCAATAAGTATAACCACCCATAAGGAAAATGAACCAAGCATAATAATCTTTATACGCCATTTGTTTTTCTCAATGGATGCTGCCAGAATGGTACCTATTGGAATCGATATAATTGGCGATAATAAGGCTATGCCGTAAACTTCATATTTGCGTATGATTTTAACGAGTAATCTAGATGATGTTTTGAATTTGAATGGCTTTGGTTTACTGGGGAAATATTTGTTTTTTAGTTTTAATATAAACTGCCAAAGGTAAAGGTAGAAAACAACCCCAATCATACCCCCACCCACAGTGCAGACAAAGGTAAATAATGTACTAAAGCCATATCCTAAAGCCAATAGAAATCCACCAAGAAATTTGATGGCACTAACTGCTACCACCCAACATATTTTAACCGCCCAGTCGCCCATCTATTTTTTTGCTATTATCGCATTTCTAACGTTTCCATGTTTTATTAACAATTCTTTAGCCGTAAGCTCATCCACACCTAATTCTTCGGCAATCATCTTTGTACCGCGATTAATTAACTTGTTATTGCTTAATTGCATATCCACCATTTTACTTCCTTTTACTCGACCCAATTTAATCATCAAGGATGTGCTAATCATGTTTAATACCAGTTTCTGAGCAGTTCCAGATTTCATGCGTGTACTACCTGTAACAAATTCTGCTCCAACTACCACTTCAATAGGATAATCTGCAAATTTGGCTACTTCCGAGCCCTTGTTGCAAACTATGCAGCCCGTTCTTATTCCTTTTTCTTGTGCCTTTTTTAGTCCTGCAAAAACATAGGGTGTTGATCCACTTGCGGCTATGCCTATCAAAAAATCCTTTTTATTGATTTTATAGATAGATAAGTCTTTCCAGGCCTGTTTTTCATCATCTTCAGCAAATTCAACAGCCTTTCTTATGGCCGCGTCTCCACCGGCAATAATTCCTATCACTCGACCAGTCTCAACGCCAAATGTAGGAGGGCATTCGCTCGCATCTACAATACCAAGTCGACCGCTTGTACCGGCACCAATGTAAAACAATCTACCGCCTTGGCTCATGTTTTCGTAGGCAGCATCTACTAGTTTTTTAATTTTTGGTATTGTCTTCTCAATTGATTGTGGAACTGTTTTGTCTTCATTGTTGATGTTGCACAACAAGTCTATTGTGCTCATCTTCTCTAAATGAACATATTTTGAATTTGATTCGGTTGTTTTCGTTGAGTGTGATTTTTTTGACATGAGACAATATTTAAATCATTGCGTAGGTCGAAATATTAGTGCTTATATTCGAACCTTGTTTTTGGTTCAAATATGACAAATAATAACAACAAATGGCAGCCTTTTATTTATGGGTTGCTAATAGCTAGTGGGATTTTTATTGGTATGTGGCTACGACCCTCTAAAGGAGGTAAAATAGGCATTGATGGAAGTAGCAAGTTTGGCGAAATGTTATCCATTATTAAAGAGGCTTATGTTGATTCGGTGAACATACAAGATTTGGAGAACAAAACGCTCAACGAAATGCTGAGTAATTTAGATCCCCATTCGGCCTATATTCCAGCCGAAGAACTACAAAAAGCCAACGAGCCACTTGAGGGAAATTTTGATGGAATAGGAGTAGAATTTAATATAGTGAATGATACTATTATGGTTGTTTCAGCCATTAATGGAGGGCCTTCGCAAGAGTTGGGCATTAAAGCGGGCGATAGAATTATCAAGGTGGATACCACACCCGTTGCAGGTGTAAAAATCACAAACGACAAAGTAATAAAGTCATTGAGAGGTAAAAGAGGAACAGATGTAAATGTTACTATTTATAGGCCTTATGAAAAGCAAATACTAGAATTTAAAATTACGCGAAATACCATACCCATTTATAGTATAGATGCCTCATTTATGATTAATGATGAGACGGGATATATTAAAATTAGTCGATTTGCTGCAACTACCCACGATGAGTTTTTAAAAGCATATGCCGAGTTGGAAACGCAAAACCTACAGAACTTAATTCTTGATTTGAGGGGTAATCCCGGAGGCTATTTGAATGCGGCCACCGAATTGGCGGATGAAATACTAGATGGTAAAAAACTTATAGTTTATACACAAGGCAGAACTAAGCCCAAACAAGAATTTTATACAGAACATTCAGGTGTATTTGAAACAGGAAAATTAGTTGTACTAATTGACGAAGGTTCGGCATCGGCAAGTGAGATATTAAGTGGCGCTGTTCAAGATTGGGATAGGGGATTGGTTGTAGGTAGAAGAAGCTTTGGTAAGGGCTTGGTTCAGGAGCCATTTGATTTGAGTGATGGGTCTGCCTTGCGTTTAACCGTTTCAAGATATTATACCCCATCGGGACGTTGTATTCAGAAGGATTATAAAACACAGGGGTATGATGAGTATGAAAATGATATTTATGCCCGCATTGAAAATGGTGAATTGGAAGATGCAAGCAAACAAAAGATTTATGATTCAACAGAGTATCGCACAAAAATTAAAAACCGGATTGTATACGGTGGAGGCGGCATATATCCAGATGTTTTTGTGCCAATTGATACAAGCTACAATACCCGTTTTTTAACAGATGTTTTTGCTAATGGATTGTTAAACAAGTTTGCCTACGATTATATGGATAAAAACCGTAATTCACTTGCGGCTATCAGCGATTTAGAAGTGTATAATAAGTCATTCGAAATTAGTGATCTTGCGTTCAATATGTTTATCGATTTTTGTAAGCAACAGAACATTGGATTGCTGAATGCCCCAGATATTAGTAGATCCAAAGACTTCATTAAATTACAACTAAAGGCCTTAATTGCCCGTCAAATATGGCGCGAAAAGGGTTATTATTATTTAGTTAGTAAGCAAGATAAAGGGGTTCTAAAAGCTATAGAAGCCCTAAGTAAATATAGTCAGCTGATGTATAAAAAGTAGTTAATGAGCAATAGCTTCTTTTACCCTTTTCATAAATATCTTCCTATCTATTTCAATTGCCCCCATGCTTAATAGGTGAGGGTTGCTTACTTGACAATCTATAATTTCGAACCCATCTTCATCTAAAAATGTGCAAAGAAAAATAAGGGCAGCTTTCGATGCGTTGCTTACAATGCTAAACATGCTTTCGCCAAAAAAAACTTTGCCGATAGCCAATCCATATAAACCGCCTACTAATTTTCCATTTTGCCACACCTCAATTGAATGCGCAAAGCCCTCGTTGTGCAAACGCGTATAAGCCCCTATCATATCATTGCCTAACCAAGTGCCAGTGTCTTCACGAAGTTTTCCGCAGTTTTCAATAACATCTTCAAAACAGGTGTTGATGCTAAAATCAAATGTATGGCGATGCAGAATCTGCTTCATTGATTTTGAAACATACACATCTTTAGGAAATAACACGCATCGGGGGTTTGGACTATACCACAAAATAGGTTCATCTTCGCTATACCAGGGGAAAATGCCGTTTGTATAAGCGTTTAAAATCATGGGAGAACTTAATATTCCACCAATGGCTAAAAGTCCATTTGGGTCGGCATATTCTAGTGGAGGAAACTTGTTTTCTAGCAGGTAAAACACTTTTCAATATTAGTTTTTATTAGGGAAAATGCCACAAAAACTAGAACAAAAAAGGGAGCTGGCGGCTCCCTTATTTTGTGTAATCAATCAAATCCTAAACTTGGATTATATGGCAACAACCAATCTATGCTTAGTTATTGTTAGCGTTCAGGTCTAAATTTAATGCATTTGCAGGCTCTTCAGTTACTAGACCAGACATTAGGTCGGTAAGACTTGGTGCAGGAGCAATTGTTTTCTCTTTTTCTTCTATTTTTTTACCATTGTTTACTGGCTTAGGTTTTGAGAATTCACCCATTCCATGCATATCTAATTTGTTTTCACGAACAAACATACCTAAGGCAATGGCCATTTTAATAGAGTCGATGCTTAATTCAAGTTCCCATTCGTCATTGCTTATCGTTCTAGGGCTTACTTTGAATTCTATTTTTTGATCTAAGCAGTAATCAAAAATGATTTGAATGTTTTTGCGCTTAGCTATAATTACTGGTTTATCGTCTGTTTTACTCATAAAATATATTGCTTTTATCTGGCTGTAAAATTAGACTTTTCGCCTTTGGCTTTAGTTTATAATTCTTAACATAATTGATGACTAAACAACATGGAAATCAACAACTGAATGAAAAATGTTGGAAAGGTGTGAATAAGTAGGTGGTTGTTAACAGCCTATTATCTTAACAAGGTGAGATTTCCATTGATTGTATTGTTACTGCCATCATAACCGGAGTAATAAATGATGTAGTGATATACGTCAACAGGCGCTGGTAGCCCATTAACATTGCCATCCCAATAGGCTTTTTTATCGTTGGTTTCATAAACAAGTTGGCCCCATCGGTTAAACACTTGGATATTCATATCTTTGGTGTATACAGCCGACCATCTGAATTTGTCATTCATATTGTCTCCATTAGCCGAGAATGCAGATGGGGCGTAAACAATAGGTGCTATTCTGACTTTTACTTCATTTGAGCGACTTACAAATGAGGGTTTAAGAGAGGTTGTGGTGGAAGTCTCCATGGCATTAACGAAATAGTTAAACATACCTTCGTCTATGTTTAGTTTGCTATCTGCATATTCGGTTTTTGTAGTATCAATAGAAACGATATTTTGATAAGGTGTTACAGCATCGCTTCGCCAAATTTCATAACTACTTACTCCTTTTTCCCATGTTTTATATGGATTCCACCAAATTGTATTAATAAAATTTTCACTATACCCTTTGAGCAAAATGCTACAAGAAACTTGTCCATAGGGGCTATAATTATCGCAAGTATCGCGCATAATGACATAGTAACAGTACGATGTATCATCTACACTTACATCAAAATCTTGATAGGAAGTATCATATGGCCACTCGTATACCTTTAATAAAGAATAAGGCGTTTTTTCATTTGTTGTGCGGTATAGGTAATACTTGGCAAAGTCTTTTTCATTGGATTGAGGCCAACATATCTTTATGCTTTTTTCGTCAGGTGTTACGGTTACAAAGTTTATTTTTTGTACAGCTGGTGCAGCAACCAATTGCTCAAAAGTGCTAAGGGTATCTGAAGGAGGTCCTTGAATGCCACAATAATTAACTGCCCGCATCATGTATGTATAATTTATCGTTTTATTGTTAGGCGTATTTTTGTCGGTATAATTTCTCTGATTTTTATTTGTGATTGAATCAACAAGCACCCAGTTCTTGTAATCAACACCTCGGTATAAATTATACTGTTTAAAATAAGGATTGTTTCCTGTGCTATCACCCCAATAAACAATGGTTTGGTTATCTCCTAGGGTTAAGCAAAGAATACTGTTTGGGTTCACAATCGGCATGTCGATGATGTTTATATAAACATTCTTCTTTGCGCTTCTTGGGCTTGGGCAACCATTGTCTTTGAGCGTTAGGTAGAATGGAACACGACTCATCCCTTTTAGGCTGCAATCTGTTTTCCAGCAAAACCTTTTGTTAATGTTCAAGTATCCACCTGAAAATGTATCAATGTCGGGGTAGCTGGTAATGGTATCGTTTGAAAAAACGGGGGAACTAACTTTAAGATAAATGGAATCTTTTGTATCGGTACTGTTTATTCTAAAACATAATTCATTGGGGATTTGAACATCAAAATTGGCAATGTCTTGGCTTGATGCCGAGTCGTTTAGCGTTATCACGCTTGGGGGCAAATTAGGGCAATTACCTATAGTAAATTGTAATTCAAGTCTTACCTCACCAATTTTTTTTCCGAATCTAAACTCTTCTACTTTTATGGATGCAATAAATACTCCAATTACAGTCGGGGTGACGGAAATTTGACCGGTATTAGCATCTATTGAAAGAGATGGGGCTCCAAGTATGGCATTTGTTGCAGAATAGCCACTTGCCCATTCAATTGGCTTGTATGGACCTGATGTTGGATTTCCGACATTACTAGGAGTGTTAGCATTTAAGGTTCCATTTAGGGGGTCTGCCAAAGAGAATTTCAATTGATCATTATCATCGTCTTTGTAGTTTAGGTTGTAGGTAAAATCTCCTTCTGCACAAAGAAGGGTGTTGGCGTTATTGGTAAAGTAAGGAGAAGAATTGGTAATAAATGCTACAGGCGGAAACTCCATATAAAAAACCATGGCAGCTCCTCCAGGATTGACAATATTGGCAATTACATTATTTCTACAGCAGCGCTCCCAGCTGATATAGTAACCAGCGGTATTGTTGTAAATTCTAGAATTAAGGGTGATGGTTTTTTTAAATATGTATAATTCCGTACAGGCCTTTATTGTTTTTGCGCAGCTATCCGTGGCAAATGCTAAAACACTCTTGCTAATGAATGAGAGTGAAACAGTTGTTTTTCTTACGTTTGTTGCCTTATCAAAAATGCCGACAACCATTTCAGATTGGTCTTGGGAAAAAGCTTGTTGTGTTCCATTTAAGCAATCACCTAGGTAATTCATTGTTAGTTCGTATGAATTGCCAGACAGGTGTTTAAGTGCAAAACCACCCCCAACAATATGCGTAGAGTAGCTTTTCAGCGACACAAGACACACAAACAATATAGAAAAAATTGGCTTCAAGGAGATTCAAAATTATATATTTGGTTGGTATTAGCTAACAAATATTGCATTGTAAAAAAAATTTAACCCATTACATGATAAAACATACATTTTTATTTGTCACCCGAAACTTTAAATTAGCTGCAAATTTTAAAAAACTAAAAAATGAATTTTCCTGAAAATTTACTTTACACCAAAGACCATGAGTGGATTCGCATAGAAGGCGATGTTTGCTACATCGGTATTACTGATTTTGCTCAAAAAGAATTGGGCGATATTGTTTATGTAGATATTGCTACTAAGGGCAAAACCGTTAACCAGCATGATGTGTTTGGTACGGTTGAAGCCGTAAAAACGGTTTCTGATTTGTTTATGCCTTTAACAGGTGAGGTTTTGGAAGTGAATGCAGGATTAGATGCTGCCCCAGAAAATGTAAACAACGATGCCTATGGCGAAGGCTGGATGATAAAAGCGACTATTGCTAATAAAAATGAAGTAGCTTCACTTATGAGTGCTGCAGATTATAAGGGATTAGTTCACTAATTTACAAAATTAATTCATATAAAAGGGGCGTTGCTAATATCAATGCCCTTTTTTATGTTACAATACCAACCAACCAATTGAAGTCACTATTTATGTCCTTTTTTGATACTTATAAATTGAATTTTCATTTAAATATCAATCAACCATGCTAAGTGAAAGTCTTAAAGTCATTGGAAACAAAAGGAAGGGGGTGAGGGCGAAAACAATTTTCATAGATTTTTTTACTTCAATACTATGATTTACGGCTATAATTTTTGTGCTTAATGCGAATAAAACTATTTTGCACCCGAAAAAATAAAATTACATGAACCAAATAATACAAAGCATTAAGAAAACCTTAGCCAAAAAAGACTTTGACGCTGAAAGCTTAGTAGCACAATTAAAAGAGTTAAGAGAGTTTATCAAAACCAACCTTGATGAGCCAGGTTTCGTGCGTATGGTAAGACTAGCCTACGAAAACATTGAAGAAAACGGCACATATACTTTTGAATATACAGAAGGCGAAGATCCAAAGGCCAATCTTGGTTATTTGATAGATTTATTGGCTGATTATAACAACAAATACAACCGCGAAGAACTATTGGAATACCGCAAAATGATGGAAGGCGAAGAGTGGATAAGTCCAGAAGATGAGTGGAAGGGTGAAGACGAAGACGAATAGAATGAATACTATTACACATACTAAAAGCCGGATTACCGGCTTTTTCTTTTAGAAGCAATCATGTTAAGCCACAAACAATTATTTTTAGCCCATCAGGCACAAACTACGCACTTTCCGCTTATGCTTGAAATAGTAAAAGCAGAGGGAAATTACCTTTATGATGTAGAGGGTAAAAAATACCTCGACCTTATTTCAGGCATCAGTGTAAGTAGCTTAGGGCATGGAAACGAAAGGGTGAAGAATGCCATTAAAACCCAAGTTGATGCCTATATGCACCTGATGGTTTATGGCGAATTTGTGCAACATCCGCAGGTATTGCTTACCCAAAAACTCTGCTCTTTATTACCAGCTAGTTTAGATTCTGTTTACCTAGTTAATTCAGGGGCAGAAGCGGTAGATGCAGCTATGAAATTGGCTAAAAGAGTAACAGGTAAATCAGAAATTATTGCTTGTAGGAATGCCTACCACGGAAGCACCCATGCTGCGTTGAGTTTGAATAGCAGCGAGTATTATAAGAATGCCTTCAGGCCTTTGTTGCCAGGCATTAATTTTATAGATTACAACAGCATTGCATCCTTATCACAAATAACGCATAGCACAGCCGCTGTAATTGTTGAAGTGGTCCAAGGTGAGGGAGGTTATATAGCGGGAAATACTAACTTTTTAAGTGCCCTTAGGCAAAAGTGTGATGAGTGTTGCGCCCTGTTGATTTTTGATGAGATACAAACGGGTATGGGAAAGACGGGCAAATTGTTTGCTTTTGAACATCATGGAATTGTTCCAGATGTTCTATTGTTGGGTAAGGCATTAGGGGCAGGCATGCCTATTGGTGCTTTTGTTACTTCAAGAAACAAGATGATGCTATTGGCTGACAACCCCATTTTAGGTCACATCACCACTTTTGGTGGACACCCTGTGGTGGCAGCAGCAGCCTTGGCTGGTATTGAAGAGTTGTTGGAAAAAGGGTGGATGGATGAAGTTGAAAAGAAAGAGGCTATTTTTAGACAAAGACTGGTACATCCTAATATTGTTAACGTTAGTGGTAAAGGCTTAATGTTGGGTGTTCAATTGCACAGTTTTGAGCAGAATTTGCGCGTTATTCAGGCTTGCATACATGAAGGATTGATAACAGATTGGTTTCTATTTGCTAATAACAAAATTAGGATAGCACCACCATTAACCATTACCGAATCCGAAATTCATTGGGCCTGTGATGTGATCTTAAGAAACCTATAACCAGGCATCTTGCTTTACCCATTGCACTTCATTACATTTGAAATATAAATTTCAAGCCATGCTAATCGAACAAATAAATAACAAACAAATTACCATTACGGTTTCTTCGTCTGTTGTTAGCTTTGGACTACAAAGGCTAATTGATTACATTAAATACCTAGAAGCAACGTCTAATTCAAAGGTAAACCAAAAAGATATTGATACACTTTCTGATGAAGTAAATGCTTCTTGGTGGGCTGAAAATCGAAGCCGCTTTATTAAATGAAGATAATAGTTGATGAAAATATTGTATTTAGCGGTATTTTAAATTCGGAAGGGAAAATCGGTGACCTTTTAATTAATGGTGACAAAACATTTGAGTTTATTGCTCCTAATTTTCTGAGAGAGGAAATAGCCCATCATTATGCAAAATTGATCAAGATTTCAAAAATGTCTATGGATCAAATAAGAGAGGCCGAATATCAAATTTGTAAAGAAATTAGTTTTATTTCTGAGGAGCAGATTAAAAAAGCAACATGGCTGTCGGCCCATAGTTTAGTATCAGACATTGACCCTAAAGACACCCATTATATGGCCTTTTCAAAACACTTTAAATGTAAAATTTGGAGCGGTGATAAACAACTGATGTTTGGACTAAAGGCCAAAGGGTTTAAAAATATCATATCAACCGATGACCTTTATACGTTACGATTGAAACGACTTAAAAAACAGTAGAGAATCCATCTAATTTAGACTTATGTATACATACGAAAATAAAATCTGGTGGAAACGTTTTTTCTTTATCGCAGCCTTGCTGATTGGTGCTTTTTCACTATGGTATACCGACTCGTTGGTGAAAGTATTGGCAAGTGAAGAAGATAAAAAAATAAAGCTATGGGCCAATGCTACTCGCTTGCTCATAAAGGGAGAAGGCGACATCAATTTCTTACTTGATATAGCCAAAGACAATACCACCATACCCATTATTTTAATTGACGATAAGGGGAACATTAATGCTACCAAAAACCTTGATTCTACTCATGTGAGCGATACAGCCTATTTGATGGAGCAATTAGAAATAATGAAGGAACAACATGAGCCCATTAAAATTCTTTATGATGAAACTAATAATAGATTCAATTATCTCTACTACAAAAACTCATTTATTTTATCACAGCTTAAATCATATCCCATCATACAGTTAACCTTGATTGCCTTCTTTGCCTTGTTATCCTATTTTACTCTTTCTGCCTCTCGCAGGGCAGAGCAAAACCAAGTGTGGGTGGGGATGAGCAAAGAAACAGCCCATCAATTGGGAACACCTATTTCCTCATTAAAGGAATGGATAAACCTGCTTAGAGAAACCGAAAAAGAAAACCAAGAAGAGCTTTTGGTAGAATTGGATAATGATGTGAGGCGATTGGAACTAATCACCGAAAGGTTTTCTAAAATAGGTTCAGATCCGGTGTTGAAGCCGGAAAACCTTGACTTGGTAATTGAAAACTCATTACTATATTTAAATGCTCGCACCTCAAGTAAAGTGGATCTAAGTGTGAGCATTTTGAAGCCAGGGAATTGGGCCAATATCAACATACCCCTTTTTGATTGGGTAATTGAAAACCTTTGCAAAAATGCCATTGATGCTATGGAGGGTAAAGGCAAAATAGTAGTGCAACTCAACCATGATGAGAAGCATGTCTATATCGATATTACAGACAATGGTAAGGGCATTCCTAAATCTAAATTTAAAACCGTTTTCAAACCAGGTTTTACTACCAAAAAACGTGGTTGGGGTTTAGGTCTTTCCTTAGTAAAACGCATTGTTGAGTCATACCACAATGGTACCATTTATGTACGTCATTCCGAGTTGGGTAAAGGCACTACATTTAGAATTGTGCTACAAGTAGAATAGATTTGTGTTTAAATAAAAGAATTTGCCACGCATACTAGCCATAGATTACGGCACCAAGAGAGTTGGTTTGGCCGTTACTGACCCCATGAAAATCATTGCTACCTCATTGGCAACTGTGAGGGCACATGATATAATAGTTTACCTTAAAAACTATTTACAAACTGAAAGTGTTGAATGTTTTGTGGTGGGAAAACCAATGAAATTAGATGGCAGTGACTCGCAATCTGCTGTGCATGTAGAAAAATTTATATCTTCGCTGCGTAAAAATTTTCCTGATATAAAGATTGAACGAATAGACGAGCGTTACACTTCTACCATTGCTACCAGGGCTATGCTTGAAATGGGTTTGAAGAAAAAAGACCGTCAGAAGAAAGAGAATGTGGATCAACTAAGTGCAGTCCTCATTCTTCAATCATATATGGAAAGGTTTTGAAAGAATTGAAATTAACAAAATGATATTACCAATAGTTGCTTACGGAGATGCGGTTTTAAGAAAAGAAACTGAGAACATTTCTCCAGAACACCCAAATTTAAAAGACATCATTCAAAACATGTGGGATACTATGTACAATGCGCATGGTGTTGGTTTGGCTGCACCACAAATTGGCAAAGCCATTAATCTTTTTATTGTTGATACTACACCTTTTGAAGACGAAAAATATCCTGATTTTGTGAGGGTTTTTATCAACCCTGAAATACTTGAAGAATGGGGTGAAGAATGGGAGTTTGAAGAAGGATGTTTGAGTATTCCTAATATTCGAGAAAATGTTTCAAGACCTTCAAACCTCAGAATAAAATACCAAGACGAAGAATTCAATTGGCACGAAGAAGAATATGAGGGTATGGCTGCACGTGTTATTCAGCACGAATACGACCATTGCCAGGGTGTTTTGTTTGTTGATTACCTGTCAGGTTTGAAGAAGCAATTGATTAGAAACAAACTTAGCAATATATCCAAAGGAGGTGCAAGGGTAGATTATAAAATGAGATTGCCAAGAAACTAAATATAAATTATTGGCGTTCCTCTGCATTTGATAGAAGGATTCCATGGGGTTCGATTTTTTGAATCTATCTATCGGAAACAGAATCCGCTTTCAATTGCAAAGTCGATATGATATGTTTAGAACCGATCTTTTTGTTTATCACAAGATCGCAAATAATTCTAACAAAACAGGGCTAAATGATAATCTAAACGGATCATAATTAAAACCCTCAAACACCTTTCTTAAAAATAATCTTATCAAAATCATCATCTATACCCAGCCCCATCTTTTCCATGATACGATATTTTTTAGCGTATATGCTTCGGGACTCTACATGTAAGAGCGCGGAGATTTCTTTAGTAGATAAATTCATTCTGTATAGTATACAAAATTGCATATCAGCCTGAGTAAGTTTCGGATAATTTTGAAGAAGCTCCGATGCAAAACCCGGGTGTATGCTGTTGAATTGTACCAGTAATTTATCCAATCCTGTTCGGTCTTCCACCGCTTTTTCAAATTGTTCCATCAATTCTTGCCTGCGTTCCTGTTGTTGCTCGGCTACAATCTGATTTATTTTTAGTTTCAAATCCTCCGAATCGGCAAGGGTTTGTGTTAATACTATTTTTTGCTGCTCCAGTAACTGGTCGCGGTAAAGCTTTTCCTGCAAAGCCCATTCCGTTTGCTGTTTTTGAATTTCATTTTCTTTTTTCTGCACATCAAGCTCTTTGGCCTGTAATCGCGAACGCTGACGCACCCTCAAGTAAATCAACACGATGGTGGTGATTAAAAAAGTAGCAATGATTAATATGAAATAAATCTGTTTGCGTTTGTAACCCTCACTTTCGCGCAACAACTCATTTTCTTTAAGCAAGATCTTTTCATTTTTCTCCTGCTGCTCAAACTGGTATTTTGCTTGTAATTCCAAGGCCAGCTGCTTTTGTCCTTCGATTTTCACGGTGTCGGATAAACGCTGGATGTCCTGGTAATATGCATGGAGTTGAGCCGGAGATAAATCCTTATACAAAAAATGAATGGCAACTTTCCTGTAGTTGAGCAGGTCATCATTTTTGGCAGATTTCAAAACGGATTGAACCACTTCGCTTTTCATAACCTGTAGCGCTTCGGGGTAAGCATTGGTATTTTTTAAGGCGGTGAGATAGGGAATGGCAACTTCCAGTATAAAAAAAGATTGATTTTTTTCCATTAGTCCGAATGACTGCCGATAATAAGGAAGAGATTCCTGGTATTTCAACTGCTGTGAGCGGGAAAGCCCCAATTTCAGAATCAGGTACGACTCCAGTTCATCGTTCTTTATTTGGCGGGCTCGGGGCAAAAGAATATTGACCAGGCTATCTGCTGATGCACATTGGTTGGTTTGAATAAGATACTCTGCAAGTTGATATCCGGTCCTAATATAACCATCGTAATCTTTCAAAGAATCCAATTTTGGAAGTGTTTTTTGAAGGGTTCCAATGGCAAATCCATAGTTGCCGCTGCGCCCATATACCTCGCCCAGATTAATCTGGATTTTTAATGCAATGAAAAGACTTTTATCATCTTTATTACTTGTGGAATTAACTACATCCAATGCTTGTAAATAGAGTTTTGTGGCCTGATAAAATTTGTTTTGATCATTACATAAACTTGCATATTCCTGCAATGCAATGGCTTTGAACGACTGATTTTTCCAGGTTCTGTCGTTCAGTTTCAAGCAAGCGGTGATGGCCTCTGTTGCCTGTGCATATTCTCCTTTGAGCCGATGAAGTATGACCTTGGTGCGTAGTGCATTGATTTTTAAAAAGTCTTTGTCCGTTACATAGGTCAAAGCCTGATTAATGGCACATAATCCCGAATCCAGTTGATTGAGCATCCCAAAGGTGATGGCTACATCCGTATAGATGTTTGCTTTACAGGTATCAGGAGCCGAGGGATTTTTTTCAAGAAGTTGCAGTAAATCTGCCTTGCATTGAGACGGATTTTTGTTCTGATACGATTCTATGTTTTTAATTGCTTCATGTATTTGCCTGGCAGATGATTGGGCAAATCCGGCTGTGGAAAATACCATCCAACCAAATATGAATGCAAGTCGAAAGGCGTTTTTTGGGGTCATTTGGTTTTATTTGATAGCAATGCCAGTGCTACAAATGTAATACAAGACATTGAAAAGGCAATTTCAAAATATTGAAAATCAATAGCCTAAAAATTTGTGGCACTTTTATAGCACTTGCACTATGTGAAGATTACGAGCCAAACTAAAGAAATTTGCATCATTCATTTCATCTTTTCTCAATATCAAAACCATAAAAAACCACATGAAAAAAACATCTATTCTTTTTTCGAAAGTTGCATTAGCACTTTTGTGTCTTGTAATGTTCAACCCGTTTTCATCCAAATCTCAAAACGGGCCTGCACCCAATATTTATAACAATGTTTTGGCTACCACCCCCTCTGGTTTGGGTAGCAATATTGTATATGGGGTTTATGCCTCGGGGAGCACTATATATGCGGCTACAGCTAATGGGTTGAGTATCTCTACAGATGGTGGAGCAACCTTTACGAACAAAACCACTACGAATGGTTTGGGTAACAATTTTCTTTTTGGAGTTTTTGTCTCTGGTAGTGCGGTGTATGCGGCTACAAATGGAGGCTTGAGTATCTCTACAAATGGTGGAGCAAACTTTACGAATAAAACCATGACGAATGGCTTGGGTAGCAATTCAGTAAATGGGGTTTATGTCTCGGGCAGCACTATATATGCGGCTACAGCTAATGGGTTGAGTATCTCTACAGATGGTGGAGCCACTTTTACTAACAAAACCACCACCAATGGTTTGGGTAACAATTCTGTATATGGGGCTTATGCCTCGGGGAGCACGGTATATGTGGCTACACAAGTGGGTTTGAGCATCTCTACGGATGGTGGATCCAGTTTTACGAACAAAACCACAGCCAGTGGGTTGGGTGTAAATCAAGTTAAAGGGGTTTTTGCCTCGGGCAGCACTATATATGCAGCTACAACTGGAGGATTGAGTATCTCCACAAATGGTGGTACAAACTTCACGAACAAAACCACTACGAATGGTTTGGGTAGCAATACTGTATGGGGGGTTTATGTCTCGGGCAGCACGGTATATGCGGCTACACAGGGAGGTTTGAGTATCTCCACAAATGGGGGAGCCAGCTTTACGAATAAAACCACCACCAATGGTTTGGGTAGCAATAGTGTGCTAGGGGTTTATGCCTCAGGCAGTACGGTGTATGCGTGTTCAGCAAGTAGTGGATTTAATATATCCACGAATGGTGGAACAAGCTTTTTAAATACTCTAGTCAACCAGCCAACCGGTTCAGGTTTGGGTGATAATTTTTTATTTGGGGTTTATGTCTCGGGCAGCACGGTATATGCGGCTACACAGGGAGGTTTGAGTATCTCCACAAATGGGGGAGCCAGCTTTACGAACAAAACCACTACAAATGGTTTGGGTAGCAATACAGTAAATGGGGTTTATGTCTCGGGCAGCACGGTATATGCGCCTACATATGGAGGTTTGAGTATCTCCACAGATGGTGGTGCAAGCTTTACGAACAAAACCACTGCCACTGGTTTGGGTAGCAATACTGTATGGGGGGGGATTTATGTCTCTGGAAGCACGGTATATGCGGCTACACTGGGAGGATTGAGTATATCCACAGATGGGGGTGCCAGCTTTACGAACAAAACCACAGCGAATGGTTTGGGTAACAATAATGTAATTTGTGTTTATGTCTCTGGAAGCACGGTATATGCGGCTACACAGGGAGGTTTGAGTATCTCCACAGATGGTGGAGCAAGCTTTACGAACAAAACCACTGCCAATGGTTTGGGTAACAATTTTGTAAGATGGGTTTATGTCTCAGGCAGTACGGTATATGCGGCTACAAATGGAGGCTTGAGTATATCCACAGATGGTGGCGCAAGCTTTACGAACAAAACCACTGCCAATGGTTTGGGTAACAATACTGTAAGAGTTCTTTATGTCTCGGGCAACATGATATATGCGGCTACAATAGGAGGATTGAGTATATCCACAAATGGGGGTGCAACATTTACAAACAAAACCACTACAAATGGTTTGGGTAGCAATAATGTAACTGCTGTTTACAACTTGGGAAATACAGTCTATGCGGCTACAGATAAAGGATTTTCGTATGGCTCCTGTACCCCCACAAGCTCTACCCAAACAGTCAGTGCTTGCGGCAGTTATTTATGGAATGGCACAACATACACCGCATCTAATAATACTGCCACATGGCTAACCACCAATGCGGCCGGCTGCGATAGTACGGTAACGTTGAATTTAACCATCAAAAATGCAACATCATCTTCAGAAACACAATCGGCTTGCGGCAGTTATTTATGGAATGGAACTACTTATACAACAAGTGGTGCAAAAACATTTACAACCACCAATGCAGCAGGATGCGATAGTGTAGTAACCTTGAATTTGACGATTAATAATGCAACATCATCTTCAGAAACACAAACGGCATGTGGCAGTTATTTATGGAATGGAACTACATACACAACAAGTGGAGTAAAAACATTTACAACTACCAATGCAGCAGGATGTGACAGTGTGGTGACGTTGAATTTAACGATCAATACTGCAACATCATCTTCAGTAACACAAACGGCATGTGGCAGCTATTTATGGAATGGGACAACCTACACTTCATCAGGAACATACACATTCAATACCACGAATGCAGCAGGATGTGATAGTACGGTAACGTTGAATTTGACGATTAATAATGCAACATCATCTTCAGAAACACAATCGGCTTGCGGCAGTTATTTATGGAATGGAACTACTTATACAACAAGTGGTGCAAAAACATTTACAACCACCAATGCAGCAGGATGTGATTCAGTAGTGACTTTAAATTTAACAATTAAATCACCAACGAGTTCAACAGATAGTATCACTATCAATTCGAGCCAATTACCTTATTCTTGGAATGGATTAACCTTTAATGCTGCTGGAACACAAACAGCCCATTTAACCAATGCTGCGGGTTGCGACAGTGCTGCTACCCTAACCTTAAGTGTAACGGCAAGTACAGTTGCGTTTCATTTAAAAGCCATGTTGCAAGGACTATATTTGGGTAATGGAAAAATGATAGCAGCACCATTTGGAGCAAATGGTGTAAGCCCAATGAATATTGCTGATACCATAACAGTTGAATTGAGAGCCAGTGCAAGTCCATTCAACGTCATACACACGATTAAAGGTCTTTTAGATACCGCAGGAAATGCCAACATTACTTTCCCAGGTTCAGTTAATGGAAATAGTTATTATGTGGTAGTAGGCCATAGAAACTCAATAGCTACTTGGACTGCCAATCCAATTGCCTTCAACGGAAATACTAATTATGACTTTACAAACGCAATAACAAAAGCTTTGGGAAGCAATATGGCAGAAGATGGTGGTGTATTCATGTTGTTAAGCGGAGATGTTAACCAAGATGGTTCGGTTGATTTTAGTGACTATCCAGATTTAGACATTAGCAGCAACAATGGAGATTTGGGCTATTATGTAACAGACTTAAATGGAGATGCTTCTGTTGACTTTAATGATTATCCGATTTTGGATATCAATAGCAACTTGGGTGTGCTTGTGGTTACCCCATAAACGATTTGACAAAAAAGCTTGATTTATAATTGTTTTAATTGTTGGGGGCGCGATGTATCGCGCCCCTTTTTTTGTTTTGACCAAACATGGTTTCCACACCAATCTTAATGCATATGAACCTCTCGTGATGTTATACCACGCATGTCGAATAAGAAATAAAAAGGATTAAATTCCCGATTTACTTGTTGGTCGGAGATACAAAAAGGGACAAGCGACTATTGCGAATCTTTATTAGCTCTTTTTTATGATTTAGCATGAATGAATTACCCTCTACAGTTTTGTGCTTTTGGTGATTTGGAGAAACCCAATTTTAACAAATACAATTAATCACTATATTTGACCCTATATTTGTTATTATTAGTAGTGCGACTTATATTTTTTAGTCATACTTGTGGCTAATAATTGTTTTCGCAATGAATTATTTGTTAATTAAATAATTAATAATTTGACTATTAGTATTTTTAGACACAACAAGCGTAAATACTGATAGTGCAGCAAAAACGGTAAACCAAATATGCTGAATAATAACAGAATGAAAAAAACATTATTTCAAGGCTTGTTTCGCCTTTCTTTTATTGGCCTTTCTGGGGGCTCCTTTTCTTTGCATGCGGCACGGGTACAATGCCTTACTGCCGGTGCTATTTGGATAGGACCCAGCTCCTCAGCAGGTAATCAATGGTTTTCTGCAACCCTTTTTAAATTATTCAGTAGTTTCATTAAGTATACAGTTTGAGTAGTTGCTTTAATTGAGATGGAATCCCAAATAAATAGTTATATGAGATTAAGCTTTTAAGGGTTGTTTATTGCCGAAAAATGAATTTAGAAACAACCTTATCTTTTAAATATACATTCAGTAAAGCCTTAAAGGGGTTGTTTCTTGTTATATACTTTTTTTTAAATACGCTAACATACGCGCAACTTAACAATCAACATACAATATCTGATGCTGAAATAAAAAAATATCTGGGTATTTCAACTTTTGATTCCTTATTAAAGCAAACTGATTATGAAAGAGAAGTACTCGTTTTTAATTCTAATTCACAAATAAATTTCCACCATGATGTAAAGGGTTTTGTATTCCTTTCAAAAAAAATAAAGCAATATGCATTAGCACATCATAATCAAAATCTTCTTATTCAATTTGAGTGCATAGAAATTTATTTCAATACAGAAAATAACACCAAAGGATCTCTTGACAGACTCTTGAAACTAAATCAAGATGCAATAGATCATAAAAACGAATGGGGGGCCATCATTACCCAATATTTAATCGCCTTAAATTACCTGAGTGTTCAAGAAAATTTTCCAAAAGGGTTTCTACTTTTGGCTGAGACGCTTGAGAAAATAGAAAGTGACAAGTCAAGAAATTACTTCATTAGAAACCTGCTCTTATTAAATATCGAAGGGTATCACTATATGATGGGGGATTATCGAAGTGCGCTTGCTTTTGGGAGGAAAATAAATAAAACTTCAATAAATACTGCTCATATTACCAATGCCAATTTGATGGGGGTTATTTATCGTAATCTCAACCAATTAGATTCTTCTAATTATTTCTTTAATCAAGAGCTGCAGTATGGGTTGGACAAAAAAGATTCAGCACTAATTGTGTTGAGTTCTGGTAACTTAGGTGAAAACTATTATTTACAAAAAAAATATGATGCCGCTTTACCTTTATTAGTTATGGATGCAAAATACCATTATTCTTATGGTTTTTGGGGAAGTGCATCCAATGCTTATTTATTAATAGCTGATATTTATATTTCAAAAGGTGATTTAACTAATGCTGCCTCTTTTTTGCAAATGGGTCAACAGTGTGTAATCAAAATAAAGGATCACCCAACTATTGAACTTTACAAACGACACAAACTTTTGTATGAAACACTAACTAAATATTACATCGCTAAATCTAACTCCCATTTTGCATCATTATACTTTGATTCTGCTAAATCAGCAACTGACACTATTGCCAGTATGCGAGGAGGTATGACTGTTTTGAAAACGGATGGCGTTTTTAGGCTTCAAAAAAGTGAGATACAAAAATTAAAGTTAGAAAACGATTTGAATAAATCTAGAATAAACCAACTTATTTTAGGAGTGGTGTTTGTTATTTTAACCTTGTTTGGCGCATTTGGGTTTATTCAATACCGTGCTAAAATTAATTTACGTCACGCAAGGCTCCAATTTGATAAAGAAAAGGTTGAAGAAGATCTGGTATCTGCTCGTGCCGATTTAGCGAAATATTTAAAAGCCATAATACCCAAAGAACCAATTGAAAATGAAGTTAATTGGAAAGATGCTTGTATTATCACACCCGAACATTGGCATGAGTTTAAAGCTCTTTTCGACCAATCCTACCCAGGCTATTTTGATAGATTAGGTAAAAAAATTAACAATCTTACTGAAGGTGAAGCACGTTTAATGTGTTTATTGAAACTTAATTTAACGGATGTTGATATGGGTAATATATTGGGAGTTAGTAAAAACTCTGTCCAACAAACACGTAGCAGATTGAAAAAGAAGATAAATATTCAAACAATTGAACACCTACATGAATTGGCCCAATCAATTTAGCATTTGATAAACTACCACCACCTTACTGCCACTTAAAAGCATCTTCTTATAATTTGAAATTGTCGTCCATTGGTTTCCGCACCAATCTTTTTCGATACATCCATATTGAAACGAATATTCGAAGGGGCGAATCAATATTCGCCCAATAAAAAATCCAGTTCGATAATTTTTCTGACCATGTTTTTTGGAGACATAAAGCAAGGAAAGCCATATTCAATCGATAAAGACGCAGCAGTTGTTACAAAATTTTATTGTCTAATAATGAGCAGCTTGCGAATTGTCAGCGCTTTGTCAGCGAGCTGAAAGTAAATTGTCAGCGAATTGTCAGCGCTAAAAAGCCAGTTTTTCTAGCTTCTCAATTTGTTATTGGAGCGCTTGTCGAATAAAAGATAAAAAGGTTTTGAGTCCTAATTTGCTAGTTGGCCGGAGACACTATAAATGACAAGTGATTGGGGCGATTATTGATTCTACTTTTTTAATAGATGAATGGTGTTAATTAGCACCCTTAGTCCCGTGCTTTTAGACATTTATTGACGCCTAATTCCGAAAGTCTTGGTAAACCAAGCACATGTTATCCCTAATTATAGTTATTTGGCTTGTATCATTTCAGTTTAGCATTGATGTAAAATTTGAGCACAAATTATTTTGTAAAACATTTACATACACATATAGAACCAACAACGATATGAAACAAAAATTACAACAAGGCTTCTTTCGCCTTAGCTTTTTCGTCCTTTTATGCGGATTCTTTTCCTTGCAAGTAGCAAAGGCACAATGCCCTAATAATGCTTCACAGGTCAAATCCCCAACAATGAGTGCAGGGGGCCCTACGACATTTTGTTCAGGGAGTAATGTAGTTTTGACAGCAGCTAATCCAGCTGTTACCGATTTGTCTTTTACAACATTGGGGGGGGGAGCTTACTATGGTACCGACCTTTGGCAATCTTTTGTGCCCACTGTTTTGGGTGCAACAACGGCTATTCAATTGTATAAAAATGGCAGTAGTTTAGTATCAGGTACTTTTAGCATCTACAGTGGTGTGGGAGTAGCTGGCACATTAGTGCATACTCAAACTGTTTCATTTGGTACGAATATTAATTGGTTTACAATTACTTTACCTAATTTAAGTTTAATACCTGGCAATAATTATACTTTTAGATTGCAATCTTCTACTGATTTTTCCTATCTTACTCAACTTGGTACTTATGGAACTTATTATAACAATTATTTTGGAGGCATACAAACAGGTAAATTTGTAAGTTTTATTACCACAGTAGTACCAACAGTTGGTTCTTACCAATGGTATAAGAATGCAGTTGCTGTTAGTGGAGCTAATAGTGCTGCCTATACGGCTGCAAGTGCGGGTGCTTATACCGTTGTCAACAGTGTTTGCGGCTTTAATTCTGCTGCATCAAACAGTATTACTGTATCTACGAATGGAGCAGGACCCGCCTCAAGCACCCCAACTTTATGTATCAATACCCCATTAAGCAATATTACGCATGCCACCACTTCAGTAACCGGTATCGGTGCAGCCACAGGTTTGCCTGCAGGTGTAACTGCTGCTTGGGCATCTAATACCATTACCATCAGTGGCACACCAACAGTATCTGGTGCTTTTAATTATAGCATACCATTAATAGGAGCTTGTAGTACTTCAAATGCTACAGGAACCATTACGGTTTCTGCAATTAATACAGCAAGTGCAGCATCAAGCACCCCAACCCTGTGTATCAACACCCCATTAAGCAATATTACGCGTACAACTACGGGCGCAACAGGCATTGGGACACCCACAGGTTTACCTGGCGGTGTAACCGCTGCCTGGGCATCTAATACCCTTACCATCAGTGGAACACCAAATGCATCAGGAACTTTTAATTATACCATTCCATTAGCGGGCGGTTGCGGTTCGGTAAATGCCATAGGAACCATTACGGTAACACCAGCCATGACGGCAAGTGCAGCCTCAAGCACACCAAGTTTGTGTATCAATGCCGCACTAACCAATATTACGCATAGCACTACTGGAGCAACAGGCATTGTATCTCCAAACGCAGCTAGCTATTCGCTTCCGCCAGCAGTTGGTTACCCAACATCAGATGAAGATTTGGGCAACGTTACAATTAGTTTGAACGGTAGCGTGGTTTTAAGCAATACTACACCTATCAATTCACTTTCGGGTACTATTGGAACAGCTTCTGGAACAGCAGGGAGCTATGCTGACTTTACAGCATTTGGACCCTATGCCATGTATCCAGGATCTACCTATACCTTTTCTTTGAGTTCTATTACAAGTGGAAATCCATTTGTCAACGCCATGGCAATTTATATTGATTATAATAGAAATGGTTTATTCACAGACGCAGGAGAGCAAGTGTACGCAGCTTCTGCATTGACTTTAGGTGCACATACAGAAACAGGGACATTTACCATACCATCTTCTGCTTTACTTGGTGTAAGCAGAATGAGGGTAATTTGTAACAGTGAAGGACTTATTACAAGCCCAATACAGACAATTAATTTTGGTGAATATGAGGAATACAGCATTAGCATGGGTGGTATTAAAACAAATTACGGTTTACCTTCAGGGGTAACTGCTGCTTGGGCATCTAATACCCTTACAATCAGTGGAACACCAACTGTATTAGGAGCTTTTAATTATACCATACCACTAGCAGGTGGCTGTGGTTTGGTGAATGCCACCGGAGCGGTTACAGTAAATGGAATAGGGGCAGCCTCAAGCACGCCAAGCTTGTTTGTCACAGCAGTTTTACCAACAATAACCCATACTACTTTTGGAACAACAGGTATTACCACCTCCTTGAGCGCAGCTACCTATTCGCTGCCACCAGTAGTAACCAACCCAACAGTAGATGAGGATTTGGGCAATGTTACTATTAGTTTGAATGGATCAACTATTATAAACAATACTACATCAATCAATTCACTTTCGGGAACTATTGGAACAGGCTCTGGAACAGCAGGGAGCTATTCTAACTTTACAGCATTT
>CAMBSD010000012.1 GCA_945870425.1 Chitinophaga pinensis
GGTCAACATATGGAATTATATTAGACTTAGCGACAGGTGCATTTGTAAAACCAAATGTTAAGGAAAAAGGATTAAGTAAAGTGAATTACAAAAACTTTAAATACACTCTGGAATACAAAGGTTGCGCCAATTCAAATTCATGGGACAATGTTAGCCCAAATACATCAGGTAAAGAGACAAAAAGCAAGTGGGATGATGATGAACCTAAACAAGAAATAAAACAAGACCTGAAGTTGAATTATACAGATGAAATACAACTAAAAAATGGCAGCATAATTAAAGGATTTATTATGGAACAAGTACCAAGTGTTCAACTAAAATTGCTAACAAATGATGGCAATGTATTTGTATTTAAAATAGAGGAGGTACAAAAAATCACTCCAAATATGAATACACTTTGCACAGATGTCATTTACTTGAAAAATGGTGGCATACTGAAAGGTCGTACCATTGAAGAAACCATAGGCGTTCAAGTAAAATTCCAAACCAAAGATGGCAATGTATTTATATATGAAGCCGAAAGGGTTGATAAAATTGTGAGAGAAGGAAACTAGATTCTCTGTGAGCAATTTCAATTAAACAGTTCATGTGAAATTTTAATAAATCCCGATGCAATGCTTCGGGATTTTTAATTGAGATCTAAAATTTAAATTTTAGGAATTTGATGGTTCGGCCTCTAGAACTGAAGAGTTTTTCGTAATAGGTTTTAATATTTTTCAAGTAATCATCAGCATCATCGTTTTGATGTACATCCCATATTACTTGCAAGGGCTGAATCTTTTGTTGCTCCAAGGTTTCTAATGTAAATTGAAATAAGCCATCATCATCGGTTTTAAAATTTATGATGGTTTCGGGCTTAATAATCTTTTTATACCTTTCTAAAAAACGAGGATGCGTTAGCCTATGCTTATCATGCTTATCTTTTGGAAAAGGGTCAGGAAAAGTAATCCATATTTCACTAACCTCATCATTATCAAAAAACTCTTCTATTAAATGAATAGATGCACGCATGAAAGCCACATTGGGTAAATTATTTTCAATGGCGGTTTTTGCACCACGCCACATGCGGTTACTTTTTATATCCACACCAATAAAATTTCTTTCAGGAAAGGCTTGCGCCAAGGCCACAGAATATTCACCTTTACCACAACCCAATTCAAGGGTTATGGGATGGTTGTTTTTAAAATATTCTGCATTCCATTTGCCCTTCATATCGCGGGCAAAATCAAAGGTATTTGGAAAACTTGTGTACTCAGCAAACTGTTGTAGCTTACGCTTGGCCATAAAGGTTAATACTTACTTTACAAGGTTTACCAATGCCATTTCCAATCCTTTTTTCAAAAAGCCACTATGCTTAGGATTAAACTGATGCAAACGCATCATGGCTTGCCAAATAATTTTTGAACTGTCTTTGAAAATAGCCTCATCGCTCAAATCGATATCATCATTGCTTTCGCAATAAGCAAACACACGAGCCATACCGCAATTAGCAATAAAATCAGGTATTACAGCTACTTGGTCATCGGTATAATTTCCAATTTCACCTAAGAAAATTTGTTCGTCAGCAAAAGGCACATTAGCCCCACAACTTATCACTTCAAGGTCGTTAACGGCCATTCTATCCACTTGTTCTTTTGTTACCAATCGAGAGGCAGCTGCAGGCACAAAAATCTCAGCTCCAACATCCCATATCTTGGCATTGATTTCCTCAAAGCTCATCATATCAGGATGCACAAGGGTATTTCCTTGTTTGTTCAGGAACATGTCTTTTATTTCTTCTTTGCTAAAACCTGTTGGTTTCAACACGCCACCATTTCTATCGATGATACCCACTATCAATACATCATAGGTACTCAGATAATAAGCCGCTGCTGCGCCCACATTACCCCAACCTTGTATGATGGCTCTTTTCATATTTACATTTCCACCCCAAATGCCATAATAATGCCTAACAGCTTCTGCCACACCAAAACCTGTGATCATATCAGCCACTAAGAAATTTTTATCTACATCAGGAGAAAACCTTGCATCGTCCAAACGTTTTGACACACCAATTTGCAAGTTGCTAATACGTTTTTTTGTTGATTCGGCATTGATTTTAAAATGTCCGTTAACAATACCTTCTTGTGGATGCAATACACCCAACTTCTCTGTAATAGGAATTACTTCATGAATCTCGTCCACGTTTAAATCTCCACCAGTTCCATAATAGTTTTTCAACAAAGGTGCAACTGCTGCATACCAACGTTCCAAAACACCTTTTTTACGAGGGTCTGTAGGATCGAAGTTAATTCCTGACTTAGCACCACCAATTGCTGGGCCAGCCACTGTAAATTTAATCTCCATGGTTTTAGCCAATGAAGTTACTTCGTGTTTATTTAATCCTTTACGCATACGAGTTCCACCACCAGCAGCACCGCCTCGCAATGAGTTAATAACTACCCAGCCTTCAGCTTCTGTCTCGCTGTCTTTCCATTCAAAAACAATCTCAGGTTGCTTGTCTTCGTATTTTTTTATCAGTTTTTGTAATTGCATGTATGTTT
This sequence comes from Chitinophaga pinensis, assembly GCA_945870425.1. Taxonomy (GTDB): domain Bacteria; phylum Bacteroidota; class Bacteroidia; order UKL13-3; family UKL13-3; genus RGVD01. Next base: position 2,544 of record CAMBSD010000012.1, read on the forward strand.
GTTTTTTTTAGTTTTCGGTTAACGGTTCACAGTTTTTCTGTTCACAGTTTTTCTGTTCACGGATATTCAGTTCACGGTTATTCGGTTCACTGTTTATTTTTTATTATTCCTTGTCACACAATCGCTTAAAATTGCCATACAGCGCACCTCCAATGCTATCATGCCTTGCGCCTGTTACACTGCTTAGCGAATTCACCTCATTTCGCAACCTTAGTATGCCTAAAAAAGCAAAAATCAATGCCTCTTTGTAGTTCACGATTTCGTTAGATGGTATCACAATTTCTGCATTTGTTTTTCTACGAATTTTCTCGATCAAAAATGAATTGTAAGCCCCTCCACCTGTCAGCAATACTTTTTTGGATTCTTTCTCATTAATGGTGTGAGCTATTTGCGAAGCAATATGCTCACTTAAGGTTGCCATTTTTTCTTGCTCACTTATGTCCAAATGCTTCTTAACGATGGGCCAAAAGTCAGAGTTAATCCATTCGCGACCCAATGATTTGGCTGCTGTTATTTTGTAAAAAGGTAATTGGTTTAATTCATTCAAAAGTATATCATCCGCATCTGCACTTTTAGCAATCTCTCCCCCACTATCATATGGCACTTCAAGCCATCGTGCTATTCTGTTAAAAACAATATTACATGGGCAAATATCAAAGGCCTTTACAGCCTCGTTTTGTGTGAATGAAATATTGGCTATGCCTCCTAAATTTAAGCAAGCATCATACTCAGAAAAAAGCAATTTATCGCCAATAGGAACCAATGGAGCACCTTGACCGCCAAGGATCACATCCATGTTTCTAAAATTATTTACTACTGGCAAACCTGTTTCTGCACTTATCGCTGCCCCATCTCCAATTTGGGCTGTAAAGCCACTTTCGGGTTGATGAAAAATGGTATGCCCATGAGAAGCAATAAAATCAACTGTAAGGTTATTGGTTTTGATAAATTGACGAATTAACATTCCAAGGTATCGGCCGTAATAGGCATCCGTTTTAGGATAAATTTCGATAGGTTGTTTGTATAGCTGAGATAAGCGTACCCTCCATTTCTCGTCATAGGGAATGGTTTCAGCTGCCTTAATATCGTAGCTCCAAACTCGGTTGTTATAGACAAATTCACAATAAGCCAAATCAACCCCATCCATTGATGAGCCGCTCATGAGGCCTATTACTTTGTATGTGTTCATTATCTATAAATTATGAAGTGGCGAAGTTATTATTTTAAATAAGATTTGCTATTTGACTTATATTATTTGAAAATTAGTATTTTTGATTACAATTGTTTCGATCATGAGCAGCACAAGAAAAAATTTCATCAAACAAGTATCAGCCGCAACCCTTGCTGGAGTAAGCCTACAAGGACTTGCTAAATCGAGTATCATACATCAAATATCAGCTGCTCATAAAACCATTGCACATGATGATGAAAGCTATTGGAAAACCGTAAGACAATTGTTTCCGCTCACTAAAGACCTGGCTTATTTAAACAATGGAACCATGGGCCCTTCGCCCTACCCAGTGATTGAAGCCATGCGCAGGGCTATGATGGATTGTGACCAATTGGGGAACTATGGAGGTTGGGAAGCAACAGCTAGCAAACTAGCCAAATTTGTAAATGTGAATGATGATGAAATCGCACTTACGCATAATGTAACAGAAGGTATCAATATAGCATGTTGGGGTTTACCCCTAAAAAAAGGTGATGAAGTAATCATGACTACCCATGAACATGTTGGAGGTGCATTCCCATGGCTTAATAGGAGAAAACTTCATGGTATAGTTATCAAGACTTTTACACCTGCTTCAACGGCAAGTGAAACCTTAAACCTGATTTCATCTCTCATCAATAAAAAAACAAGAGCCATCGTTGTACCTCATATTCCTTGCACTCAAGGACAAATTTTGCCCGCGAAAGAAATCTGTACTCTAGCCAAAGATAAAGGCCTTTTTTCTATAATTGATGGCGCTCATGGTGCGGGTATGATGCCCCTAAATCTTCACGATATGGGTTGTGATGTATATGCAAGTTGTTGCCATAAGTGGATGCTTGGACCTAAAGGCACAGGCTTCTTGTATGTAAGGAAAGAATTTCAAGACACGCTTCAGCCTTATTTTGTGGGTGGTGGAAGTGATAATGCCAAATGGAATATGATGACTGCCGTGCCTGAAATGGGTGATTATGCACCAAGTGCCCATAGGTATTATGGTGCCACACAATCCATTGGTTTGTACAAAGGAGTGGAAGCTTCTATAGATTTTATTGAAACCATAGGTCAAGAAAATATATGTAGCAGGATAAAAGCGCTAGGTAAATACGCACAAGACCAGTTGCTTAAATATTCAGACAAATTAGACGTAATTACCCCAACTGAAGAACAATCTAGGTGTTCAATTATGGGGTTTAAAATGAAATCGGTTGAGTATATGAAGTTTTATAATACTTGTGCCGAAAACAAAGTGAGAATAAGAGCAGTACACGAAAATGGACTTGATTCATTGCGTGTATCTACTCATATTTATAATACTACAAATGATGTAGATAAGCTAATTGAATTAATTAAAAAGGCTTAGCAGATTAAGATTCCGGTTTATTCACCCATTTTCCATTTTTTGATTCACCATAAATAATTACATCTTTTATACCCTCTAAATCCTTTGCGGCTTGTATCATTTCTTCTTTGGTTTCTTTTCTTAATTTAATACCCGTTTTTGAGCCCTTATTTCTTACTTCAATGTAAAATCCATTTTTAAATTTTACAGGTTTTGTTCTTGGTCTTGCCATTTTTACTATTATTAACGTTTAATAATTACAAATACACTTTATATTATCCATTAATAACTAGGCATTTAATATGTATTGGTATGTAATTTTGCTGTGAATGTAATGTAATTATATGAAATAAACGCTATCGAGTGTGATAATATTTTAAAATCCACAGATAAAAGGCAAAAAATCGCTATTCAAATAAACTAAACAGATTGATAATATGTATTGCCAATTGGGGTATTTGCAATACTTTTGCCGTAAGAATTTTTATTGAATAAAATGAACACAAACATGAGTTTATACGAAAAACATAAATCCACCCTAGATGCAGCTATTAAAGCATTAGGCGAACGCACCTATTATACACCTTATCCTGAAAACCCTAAGGCCTATGCTGAAGATGCTGATGCCAAAGCTAAAGCTTGGATAAGCACTACGATGAACAACGATTTTAAATCCTTGTCTCAAATCAATGAAGCGGGCTGGCATGGTGAAGAAGTATCTCCTTTCTTACAAGTGGGAATTGGTGTTAAATATCCTACCTTTTCAGTTGATAATTTAATAGCTAATGCCAAGCATGCACAAAAAAACTGGTCTGTAACAAGTCCTGAAACCCGCGCAGGTATTCTGATTGAAGCTTTAGACAAAGTAAGCAAACGCTTTTTTGATATTGCTTATGCCACCATGCACACCACAGGTCAAGCATTCATGATGAGCTTCCAAGCCAGTGGACCTCATGCAAACGACCGTGCTTTAGAGGCCGTGGCCATGGGCTATTCTGAATTAACCCGTTTTGTAAAAGAAACAGATTGGGTAAAATCTTTTGGCAAATTTGATTTAAAAATGCACAAAGATTTTAAACCTATGCCTAAAGGAATATCAATGGTAATTGGTTGTTCTACCTTTCCAGTTTGGAATACGGTACCAGGTATTTTTGCTGATATGATTACAGGAAATGCTTGTATTGTTAAACCTCATCCAAAAGCGATATTACCAATCGCTATTGTAATAGAAGAAATTCAAAATACTTTAAAAGAAAATGGGTTTGATGCGCATATCTGTCAATTGGCAGTTGACGCTTCTTCAGAACCTATAACTAAATTATTAGCTGAACATAAAGAGGTAAAAATTATTGATTTTACGGGTAGCAGCGAGTTTGGAAACTATATAGAAACATTGCCTAAAACCACATTTACTGAAAAAGCTGGTGTAAATTCAATGATATTAGATTCTGTTAATGATTTAAAAGCTGTTTTAGGAAATATTGCTTTCAGTGCTTGTTTATATAGCGGACAAATGTGTACTGCGCCACAAAACATTTTTGTGAGCAAAGATGGTGTTAAAACTTCTGAAGGTATTGTTAGTTTTGATGACGTGGTAAATGGATTATCAGCAGCTATTGCAGGCTTGGTAGACAATCCTAAAGCTGGACCCGGAACATTAGGCGCTATTCAAGCTGAAGCTACTTATAAAAGAGTAAACGAGGCTAGAAACCTTGGTGGCAATGTTGTTCTTGACACCAAAGCCATTAAAAACGAAGAGTTTGTAGATGCCAGAATTGCTACACCCGTAGTAATTTCATTAGATAAGACACAAAGCAGTATATATAATACTGAAGCCTTTGGACCGATTGTGTTTGTAATAAAAACAGATGGCATTGAGGACAGCATAGCCCAAGCAAAAGCATTGGCTGAAAGCAAAGGTGCTCTAACCTGCGGTGCATATACCACTGATGAGGCAATCAAAACAAAAATTGCAGATGAAATGAATTCGGCTTTTGTTCCAGTTAGTTTTAACTTTACAGGAGCAGGATTTATCAATTCTCATGCAGCATTCAGCGACTTCCATATGACTGGAGGTAACCCTGCTGGAAACGCAAGTTATACCAACCCTGAATTTGTAACTAAACGATTTGTATGGGTAGGTAACAGATATATGTAATTGTTTATTTAAACGATATTAAACAAAAAAGGTTAGAAAATTTTCTAACCTTTTTTGTTTATCAATAACAATAAACTTATTTCTTGCAAAGTTTCATAAGGTTTTCGAAGTCACCTTTGAAAACATTAAAATCAACTCCCCCTCGAATACCATTTACTCTGCCACTTTCGTTGTGTTGCCAAAAATGCCAAGCGCTATGTTTTTGGTTTAAATCAGAAGTAGCATAATGAGCTAACCACAATGGATATTTTTCAAACTCCTTACCTTTTAAATAATGCTTATAGAAGCTGTAATTGGTATATAATATAGGAACCATTCCATATCTTCTTTCTGCTAAATCTAACCAACGTTTTACCTTTTGTCTCAAAACTTTTGGAGAAGCACTGCCTTTCATTTCGATATCCAAAACTGGAGGTAAATCTTCTTTGTCAATAATCACATTGTTGCTAAAGAATTTGAATTGTTCTTCTGCGGTTAAGTGTGGGCGGAAGAAATGGTATGCGCCTCTCAAAATATTATTTTTCTTTGCCTCTTTCCAATTGTATTGGAAGTAATCATCTTTTACTGTTCGGCCTTCAGTTGCTTTAATAAATGCAAATGAAATGGATATATTATCATTTTTGGTAGCACTTACTGCACTCCAATCAATTTCCCTTTGGTGGCGACTTACATCAATACCGTGAACTTCATAATTATCTGGAAGAGATATGCCCCATCCTGGGTATGTAGGAGAAAATGTCTTATGTATTTTGCTTGCCACATTGCGGCAAACAGCTTTAAACGTTGGGTATGAGACAAGCACAAAGGATAACACAAATACAGCCAACACAGACAAACTACCTAATAATACTCGCTTTAATTTCATTTGAATAATATTTTTAACAAAAATATGATTTCAAGTTCTTTTATTGTGCCTACATTTAGATGGAGTTAAACCATTTATTGTGCAAAGTCTAAAGAAATGAACAAAACAATAACGTTGGCAATTTCGAAATCGTTTATCAAAAATAAAAATAAATTATTTGAATTTGAAATACATTTTTTTCATACATTTGCAGCCCATTAATCAAAAATGGCGGGGTAGCTCAGTTGGTTAGAGCGTAGGATTCATAACCCTAAGGTGGGCAGTTCGATCCTGCTCCCCGCTACTAAGCGAGGCTGACTCTATTTGAGTTCAGCCTCTTTTTTTATGATATTTTCTGTATATATTCTTTTTTCTGAAATCCATAAGAAAACTTATGTGGGTTATACATCCAACCTTATTAATAGAATGGCCTCGCATAATTCGCTTGCCACTTAGGGATACACTGTTGCTTATAGGCCTTGGAAAGTAATCCACCTAGAATATTTCCAATCAAAAACAGAGGCATTAATTAGAGAGAAAGCTCTAAAATCTGGCAAAGGAAGGGAATATATCAAGAATGAAATTATACCATTTATGAAGGAGGTAGGATTCATATCCGCCCAGGCGGAGGTCAGTTCTCCGCCTCTGGAGGACCCGCTACCAAGCGAGGCTGACTCTATTTGAGTTCAGCCTCTTTTTTTATGATATTTTCTGTATATATTCTTTATTCTGAAACCCACAAGAAAACTTATGTGGGATACACATCCAATCTTATTAATAGAATCGCCTCGCATAATTCTCTTGCCACTAAGGGATACACTGTTGCTTATAGACCTTGGAAAGTTATTCATGTAGAATATTTCCAATCAAAAACTGAGGCTTTAATTAGAGAGAAAGCTCTAAAATCTGGCAAAGGAAGGGAATATATCAAGAATGAAATTATACCATTTATGAAGGAGGTAGGATTCATATCCGCCTAGGCGGAGGGCAGTTCTCCGCCTCTGGAGGACCCGCTACTAAGCGAGGCTGACTCTATTTGAGTTCAGCCTCTTTTTTTATGATATTTTCTGTTTACATTCTTTTTTCTGAAACCCACAAGAAAACTTATGTGGTATACACGTCCAATCTTATTAATAGAATGGCCTCGCATAATTCGCTTGCCACTAAGGGATACACTATAGCTTATAGGCCGTGGAAAGTTATTCATGTAGAATAATTTCCAATCAAAAACTGAGGCATTAATTAGAGAGAAAGCTCTAAAATCTAGCAAAGGAAGGGAATATATCAAGAATGAAATTATACCATTTATGAAGGAGGTAGGATTCATATCCGCCTAGGCGGAGAGCAGTTCTCCGCCTCAGGAGGACCCGCTACTAAGCGAGGCTGACTCTATTTGAGTTCAGCCTCTTTTTCCTTGCTTTTCGTTATATATCATCAAACATTGAACTATCAAAACAAAATATTAATTTCAAATTAGATTAGCAACTATGTTGTTCCGTAAATGACAAGGCTAATATATATTTGCCTTTTACAAAAAACCTTATCAATCAATAATTTCATCACATGAAAAAAATTCAGATTTGCTTATTGCTAGCTTGCTTCATATTACTATTTGCCTGTTCACATTATGATAGCCTTCAAAAAAATGGAAAAGTAAGTGATACTAATAAAAAAAGTCATAACAGTGGTCAAGATTGTATGAGTTGTCATGGGAAAGAAATGAGTGAAGCTGCTAAAGAAGCATGGTGGAATGTGGCTGGGACGGTTTACAATAGTAATGGAGGATTGAATACCAATGCACGTATTGAACTTTGGACGGAACCGAATGCCAAAGGTATAAAAATATTGAGTTTGAATACTGATAGAGATGCCAATTTTTATACTGAAAAAGCTGTCAACTTTAATGGAGGTTGCTACCCAATTGCTATAAGTGGAAATGATACCATGTATATGTCGAGCAAATTCAAAGGAACCGGATGCAACAGCTGCCACAACAATGTTACAACAAGCAAAATTTTTGTTAACTAATAAACCATAAAACCTCAATATGAAAGTAAAAATTACACTGTTATTTTTAGTAGGCTATAATTGTTTACTTGCACAAATCCCTCAAGCATTAAATGACAATCTAAACCAAACCTATGATAGCCTATGCAATAAACTAAATTTGAAAGGTTCTTCGGCTGCTATTATTATACCGAATATGGGAACATGGAAGAGAAATTACGGTATCTCACATATAGGAAAAAGTACTGATACCGAAATGCTTTTTACACTTGGCAGCAATACAAAAACCTATACTGCAACCGTGATTTTAAAGCTGCATCAGATGGGCTTATTAAACTTAAATGATACTATAGGAAAATGGTTTAATAATGTAAAAAATGTTATAGGAAGTATTAAAGTCCAACAACTTCTTAATCACACAAGCGGTATTGCAGGCTATACTGATAACAGTGCTTTATGGACAGCAGTAAATACTAATCTTGGAAAAAATTGGACCATGGAAGAAATCTTGCCCTATATAGGCACTCCTTCTTTTGCCCCAGGAAGCAATTGGGCTTATTCAAACTCAAATTTTTTGTTGGCAGGAATTATTATAAAACAAGTAACGGGTAAAACATTGGCAGATGCCTACCGCGCCTATATTTTCAATCCATGCAATTTATCAAAAACATTCCTATTGGCAGATGAGAGCGCTAATATGGATGTAGCGCATCATTGGAGTGTAAGGATTGGCAATACTTATTTAACAGATTGGGAAAGTCTAGGTCTAAGTTATATAGCCATGAATTCCGTGGCAAACGCTGCTGGAGGGCTTTACGCAACTGCTGAAGACAATGCTAAGTTTTATAATGCCTTGTTTAATACAAAAATCATCATTGCTGACAGCATGCTAGGAAAAATGAAAACGGTTAGAAACATAGGTGGCGGTGCTGGTTATGGACTGGGTTTGTTTAGTTATTCAAATTTTAATGGAAGAACTGTTTACAGTCATGGAGGTACAAACTTGGGTGGCATAAATGAGAATCTTTTTGACCCTCTAAACAATTGTAGCATATCAATCTTATCTAATCAAGATAGTGTTTCAAACAATCAATTATTGACACAAATAGTATTGAATTTACACAAACGGTTAATTTTGGCTAAGGCTAGTATCGAAGACATAGCCAAAGAATCAAGCGACAATTTTGAAGTATTTCCAAACCCTTCAAATGGTAAATTTAATTTTAGTTTTAAAGGCTTGAATGATGAAAAAATTGAACAAATTTTGTTATCAGATTTGAATGGTGAAAGCATCCAAAAATTCAGTGCTATCGACAATGTTATTCAAATGCAATCAAAGCAAAATGGTGTATACGTATTAATAGTAAAACTAAGCTCTGGAAAAACCATTAGCCAAAAATTGGTATTGATAAATGATTAGTAAAAAACTAGTTGGTTATATGCTGAAACTTTTATTTTAACAACTCAGCATTGATTGAATAGACATCCACCATTCAATTACATTAATCGTTGAGAACATTATTACCTAACATAAAAACGAGACAAAGCTATGTATTTTATAAAGGTTAATTCAACCAAATCTGGAATATTGAATTCAGGAATTGCAGGGATGTTCAATTATGAAACCAATTTACGACTATTTCTTAATCAAATAATCGAAGCGATAATTTGAAAAGGGCAATTCACTTTTTTGTTGCATAAATTCACCTTTTAGTCCCAAGCTCTGGCAAATGCGATTCATCTCTTCTTCAGACCAAAACTTACCCATATCGTTTTGTCTAAAAAAATTTTGTTTTACCAATCTTAGTTTCTTGCTAAAGTTATCGTAGTAAACATCCTTTTTAGCCAAATCAGGAACATCTCCTATAAGCAATATGGCTCCTGGTTTCATGTGCTTGTTTAAATTATTAATAACCTCAAATCCTTTTTGGAATGTATCAAAATATTGGAATGAAAAATAGAGGATTATTTTATCAAATTGTTCATCAAGCTTAAGATTAAGTGCATCTACCTGCTTAAATAAAATGTTTGAATCTATATGTTTTACCATAGCATCATTTATGAGCATTTCAGAAAAATCAACTGCCGTGACTTGATTGCAATATTTGGCTAACTCCAAACTAAGCAAGCCGTTTCCACAGCATACATCAAGAAGTTTATCATTTGCTTGTAAATCTATTTTCTGCTTGATATCATCTGCAATAAGGCTTAAAGTTAGAAGTGGCATTACTACTCCATTCTTAATTCTTCCCACCTGCTTTTGGGCATTTCCTTCTAAGGACTTTTGATTCCAAAATTCTTTCCAATTCATGCCTATTCGTGGTGGTAAGGTTCGTTTTTGATGATGGTAAAAGCTCTATACAACTGCTCTGCAAAAATCAAGCGAATAAGTTGATGAGAAAAAGTCATTTCAGACAATGAAATTTTAGCGTTGGCCCTATTGTATACATCTTGACTAAAACCATATGCCCCGCCTATTACAAAGCAAATATGGCTATGCTGAATAGATAACTTCTCGAGGTGTTTGGCAAAGGCAACAGAACCAAGAGTCTTTCCATTTTCATCTAATAAAATGATATAATCATTGGGTTTAATCTTGGCTAAAAGCAAATCAGCTTCATTCTTTTTTATCTGCTCAATTTGATTTGATTTTAGTCGAGAAGGCAATTCAATCAATAGGCTTTCAAACTTGCAGTAATGTTTGAGGCGAGACGCAAACTCATCAAAGCCAGTATCTACAAACTTAAAATGTGTTTTACCTAATTGAATGAGTGTTACTTTTAACATTGTTGTTGGGTATAAAATAGGATGCGCCCCAGCGAAGCTGGGGCGCATCACCTATGTCTTATCAAGGCGAAGCACGAAACCATCAATACTTTCAGATGGTTTCAGCTATGAGAATCAAATTAATTGTTCTCTGGCTTTTCTGCTGTCGTGTCTTTTTTCTTCTTTTCTTTCTTTTTTACAGTTGATATTTTCAACTCATCAGGATTAGCTTCTTTGTCATAATCTACATCCAAAGTTTCACCTTCGCCTGTTTCAAATTTCAATACCTCTTCAGCCATTGGATCTTCAACATACTTTTGAATGGTTCGTGCCAAAGGCCTTGCACCTAAGTCTGCATCAAATCCTTTTTCAGCCAAGAATTCTTTTGCCACATCTGAAATTTTGAATTTAAAGCCAAGCTCTTCCACTCGTTTTACCAATTTAGCTAAACTCAAATCGAGGATTTTAACGATAGATTCTTTAGCCAATGAATTGAATACAATCACATCATCAATACGGTTTAAAAACTCAGGAGAAAAGAAACGCTTTAAAGCCGTTTCAATAATTATCTTAGTATTCTTATCTGAATCATTTTGTTTGCTAACGGTATTAAATCCAACTCCACCTCCAAAATCTTTCAACTGTCGACTGCCAATGTTAGAGGTCATAATGATGATGGTATTTCTAAAATCTACTTTACGCCCTAAACTATCAGTCAAGAAACCTTCATCCAATACTTGCAACAAGATATTAAACACATCTGGATGCGCCTTCTCTATTTCATCAAGCAATATTACAGCATAAGGTTTTCTACGAATCTTCTCTGTTAATTGACCACCTTCCTCATAACCTACATAGCCCGGAGGCGCTCCTACCAATCGAGAAACCGCAAATTTCTCCATGTATTCGCTCATATCTATTCGCACGATTGAATCATCATTATCGAATAAATACCTTGCTAAAACCTTTGCCATTTCTGTTTTACCCACACCAGTAGGGCCAAGAAAAACAAATGAACCAATTGGTTTATTAGGGTTTTTCAAACCTGCTCTTGTGCGCTGAATAGCTTTGGCTAATTTCTTAATGGCTTCGTCCTGACCAATCACCTTGCCCATCAACTCAGTTCCCATGTTCAGCAAGCGCTGGCCTTCGCTTTGGGCAATTCGCTTAACAGGTATGCCTGTCATCATTGCTATTACTTCAGCCACATCATCAGTGGTTACATTGAAGCGTTGGTTTTTGGCATCGTCTTCCCATTTGGCTTTTTCAGTTTCTAACTGCTCAAGCAAATGTTTTTCTCTGTCACGCAGTTTGGCCGCTTCCTCGTATCGTTGGCTTTTTACTACTTTGTTTTTCTCTACTTTTATTTCTTCAACTTGTTTCTCAAGTTCAAGTATGCTTTCAGGAACATGGATATTGCTTAGATGCACCCTAGCCCCTACTTCATCCAACACATCAATGGCTTTATCTGGCAAAAACCTGTCTGTCATATAACGGTTACTCATTTTTACACAAGCCTCAATCGCTTCAGATTCGTATGTTACGCTATGATGGTCTTCGTATTTATTTTTGATGTTATTTAAAATCTCAACGGTTTCTTCTGGACTGGTTGGTTCAACCATTACGATTTGGAACCTGCGCTCTAAGGCACCATCCTTCTCGATATACTGGCGATACTCGTCAAGGGTGGTGGCACCAATACATTGGATTTCACCCCTTGCCAAAGCGGGCTTAAACATGTTGCTTGCATCCAAACTTCCACTTGCTCCACCTGCACCCACAATGGTATGTATCTCGTCAATAAACAAAATCACATCGGGCGATTTTTCCAATTCATTCATCACCGCTTTCATGCGCTCTTCAAACTGTCCACGGTATTTGGTTCCTGCTACAAGGCTTGCCAGATCAAGCATCACCACTCGTTTATTAAATAAAACAAGTGATACTTTTCTTTGTATGATTCTTAAAGCCAAACCCTCAGCAATAGCGGTTTTTCCTACGCCTGGCTCACCAATAAGGATTGGGTTGTTCTTTTTACGTCTAGATAATATTTGAGAAACACGCTCTATCTCTTTCTCTCTGCCAACAATGGCATCAAGTTTACCTTCTTCGGCCGATTTGGTTAAATCTCTTCCAAAATTATCAAGCACAGGTGTTTTAGATTTCGAATCAGGCTTACGCAGAGGCTCTTGCTTGCGCTCTTCAGGCCTGCCACTATAATAATCTTCCTCATCAGCATTTGGCGTTTCGTTTTTCACTTCTGAAATATTGTTCTCAATAGCTGCTTTCATGATATCGTAGTTAATGCCAAACTGCGAAAGGATTTGCGAAGCCAAATTGTCTTCATCCCGCAATATTGACAGTAAAAGGTGCTCTGTACCTATGATATCAGTCTTGAAGATTTTTGCTTCAAGGTAGGTTATTTTAAGCACCTTTTCAGCTTGCTTTGTAAGGGGGATGTTTACAAAATTGGTATTGTTTGAGGCAGTATTTTTAATGGCATCTTCTATAGTTCTCTTTAGCTTTATCTTGTCTATATCCAAAGCCTGAAGGGTCTTAATAGCCTTGCCATCACCTTCCCTGATAAGGCCAAGCAGCAAGTGCTCGGTACCTATGTAATCGTGCCCTAATCTTATAGCCTCTTCACGGCTATAGCTAATTACGTCTTTAACGCGTGGCGAAAATTTTGCTTCCATGTATATATACTTCGATTTTTATTATACTTAAAGATTAGTCAAACAATGTTCCAAAACAGTTTACGCAATTTATAAATTGAATTTATAAAACAATGTCAATTATGTTCACAAATAGATGTTAGCTGTTTAGTGGTAACCATATCAAGTTTTATCAATCGATAAATCTCTGATTATAAAAACTATACTCACACATATAAATTCGCAATAGATTCTTCGTGCCTCAGAATGACGAAATATTACTCATATCAAACATCTATTCCGAATTAGCTGCTTCTTGAATCATTTTCTCGGCCAGTTCTTTACCCAAATAAGCATCAATGAGCTTGTGAATAAAGTAAAGCAAAGGAATCATCACAAATGCTGCTGTGAATTTGTACACATAATTTACAATACAAATGGCCAAAACCTGCGACAATGGCCATTGGTCGGGGGTATTTAATTTGCCCAAATAAAAGGCAATGTAAAGCACCACGAAGCTATCTATCAGTTGAGACACCAAAGTGCTGATGGTGGCCCTAAGCCAAAGATGCTTATCTCCGGTGCTTTGACGCACCCAATGAAATACCTTTACATCTATTAATTGCCCCAATAAAAAAGCCACCAATGAACCTATTATAATCCATAAACCTTGACCAAATATGGAATTATAAGCCAAATTCATATCTAAAGGACCGCTTTCAGTTTGCTTGGTATTCCAAAAATCTGCACCTGTGGCATGTATGGCAGTAAAAACACCAATAAATGAATAAGCTATCAAAGTGGCTGCAATTAAAGAATAAAGCCTTACTGCTTTGTGCCCAAAATACTCGTTAATAATGTCTGTCATCACAAACACAATGGGCCACAGGATGACACCTGCAGTCATGTTAAAAGATAGCTCGAAGCCAAATAGATGCCAATTGGCAGGCTCGAATCCAAGAGTTTTTTCGAGCGAAAATATCTTCACACCTATAAACTCGGCAATGATGGCATTGGCAATAAAAAACGAACTCAGTACTAAAAACAATATATTGCGTTTTGATTCCTTCATATCTTAATAATAACAATACAATTATAAACACAATAAGTTTGAAAGAAAGCGATTAAACAAAATGTTGAAAGTCTGTTAAAATCATCTCTTAACAATTAATTAAAATCGTAAGTTGAAATAAATAAAAAAAGTATGCATTTAGCCATAGCAGGAAACATAGGATCGGGAAAAACAACATTGACTACACTTTTGTCGAAACATTACAAATTTGAGCCTCATTATGAGGATGTGGAAGACAATCCCTACATCAGCGATTTTTATGAAGACATGCAAAGATGGAGCTTCAATTTGCAAATCTATTTTTTAAATAGCCGCTACAATACCGTTTTGGGTTTACAAAAATCTAAGAAAAACATCATCCAAGATAGAACCATATACGAAGATGCCAACATTTTTGCACCTAACCTTCATTCAATGGGATTGATGAGCACCCGAGATTTTGAAACCTACCAAAAACTTTTCGAATCGCTAAACCAAACAATTAAAGCACCAGATTTGTTGGTGTATTTAAGGGCTTCTATTCCATCCTTGGTTAATAATATTCAAAAACGTGGCAGAGATTATGAAGATAGCATTCGTTTGGATTATTTAAAACGCCTAAACGAAAGATATGAAGCATGGATTAGCACATACAAACACAAGCATATTATTATTGAAGTAGATGATTTGAACTATGCCGAACGCCCTGAAGACTTGGGTAAGGTTATATCAAGAATTGAGACAGAAATAAACGGTTTGTTTTAAAAAAACTAAATATTTATATAGAGAAGTCAGGTGAAAACGCCTGACTTTTTTTTCAAAAGAATCTCCGTTATATAATCTATAACGCCTTGTGCAATGTCAATCAAACAATGTATGTTTGCCATACAGAAATAGAGAAACATGACAAGCATAGAAATAATACCTGCTGAAGAAAGCCATTTGCCCGCCATTTTTTCTATTTACAATGATGCCATATTGCATGGCACTGCCACCTTTGATACGGAAGCTAAAAGCGATTTAGAAATAGCCCAATGGTGGAAAAAACACAATCAAAAATACTGTGTATTTGTTGCTATGCGTGGAGGTGAATTGCTAGGTTGGGCAAGTCTTAGCCAATGGAGCGACAAGCAAGCTTATAATGATTCGGCTGAATTAAGTGTCTATATTTTGCCTAGCTGTCAAGGACAAAACATTGGGCAAATGCTTATGACAGAAGTTTTGGAGCAAGGCAAGGCTGAAGGGGTTCATACCATTATATCACGCATTACCCAGGGAAATGACATCAGCATACACATTCACAAAAAATTTAACTTTGAAATGGTGGGTGTGCTGAAAGAAGTTGGACGAAAATTTGGTCGTTTGCTGGATGTAACCATGATGCAAAAGATTTTATAAGAAAATTAAACTCTTTTGCTTTGAAAGAAGATTCGATAACAATTTAAGCATCTGAATTTTTTCAATTCACTCATATTCATTACCTGCAAATTTTTATAAAAAGCACTGCGCTTTAATCGTTCTGTCTTGTTTGATTTACATTTTGGGCAAACCAATTCTTTTGTAATTTTCCTCTTGAAATTTACATATAGATAAAACAAGACCAAAATGGGCCCAAATACTAAAATTTCATTCTTGTAAAATTCAATTAAATCAATCATAATTTGCTCGAGATTATAAAATTTATTTCATTTTTGAAAAATAAATTTACAAGCAACCAAAATAACTTTACAATTGACTATAAATTTTAATTTAATAAAAATATTGATAAAGATTATAAAACAAAGCTAATATCGCGCAATAGACTTGTAGATTTAACATGAAAAACCTATCTATTTCAATTTTATTATTCAGCATTTTAGCCTTGGCTTGTTCACCAAAAACCTATGATTCAGTTGAATGGCAGAATTCAAGCGTAGGTGTGGATGGTGTAATTGATGATTGGGCTAATCCTTTGCGTTTTTACGATAACAAAAGCAAAATCAATTATAGCATTTCCAACGACCTAAAGAATATTTACCTATGTATAAAAATTTCAGATAGGTCCACCCAGTTGAAAATACTTAGGGCAGGTATGGAATTTAAAATCGACACATTAAGTAAAAATGGATTCCCCATTTCATTTATGTATCCCTTACCAAATCAAAACAAAGCAAAACACCAACGAAATACGGACAATGAATTCAATATAAATACAGTTGACAAACAAGACCTTTCGCAAACAATGAAAAGGTATTTATTAGAAGCCAAAAACGCAGAACTAATAGGATTTAAGCCGGAATTGGGGAAAACTATTTCACTGTTTGAAAACACTACAGGTATACAAGCTGCCATACGTATTGACAATGGAGGCATTATGTGTTATGAGGCCATCATACCATTTGAAACCTTTTATAAAAAGGCGCTAGACAACGCTGACTCCAATCTAGTTTTTAATTATGAGATAAGAATAAATGCTTTACCTGCACCTTCTATGAGTTCAGGTGGAGGTTATAATGGAGCAGAAATGAGTGATAGAGGTACGCGAGTTGTTGGAAGGTTACCCCAAGGTGGAGGTGGTATGCGAGGTGCAGAAAGTCAAGGAGAAAACTACAATAGTGCAACCTATTCTGAAATGTACAATACCAATGAGATAAAAATAAAATTGAAATTTGCCTTAGGTCCTATATCTGCTGAAATAGCTCCATAATATATCAAGTCATTATTGAATACCAAGCATCAAATAAGGGTCCATATTTCCCAACTTTTTTCTGCTTGCAGGTGCAGCATTTCTAGTCCGTTTTTAATGGAAGCTCCTCGCATTTTTGCCTCATTTAAGAAACTTGGTTCTTCGGGTAGATAAATTAAATCGTAGCAGTAGTGTGAATCATTTATAAAATCAAATGGTAAAGGAAGCAAATCCTTTACATCAGGAAACATTCCTACAGGGGTGCAATTAACTATTAATTGAGATGATTCAATTATGTCTCTCGACAAATCTTCATAACCAATACAATCCTCTGTCGCTTGCCTTGTTAAAGTTATCATTCGCACGCCATGCTTTTGAAGCACATATTTTATGGCCTTGGCAGCACCACCATTACCTATAACAATGGCATTTTTTATTTTTGAGATATCTTTTACAAAATTAATTAAAGATACTTCAAAACCATATACATCAGTATTGTAACCAATCAACTTATATTCATCAAGATTTGCAGATTCTCTGATAACTTTCACGCAATTTACCGCGCCAATCTCCAGAGCGCTGATGTCAATTTCATGAAGCATTTTGAGAATTTCTTGTTTAAAAGGAATAGTTACATTAAATCCTTTGATAGTAGGATGAAAAAGCAACATATCCTTAACCAATTCAATATCGGGTAGAGGGAAGTTTCGGTAACTGTATTCTATTAAACCAAGCTCATTAAATTTCTTCGTAAAGAAATCCTTACTAAAGTTGTTTCTAAGAGGATAACCTATAAGGCCAAATTGATCCATATTTAGCCCTTTGCTACGTTAAAGGATTTACTTATTTGACTGATGTAATCCAATAAATCTTCTCTTCCAATTTTCTTTTCTGATGAGGTTTGAAAAACCTGTGGCATAGCAGCCCAATCTTTTAACATTTCCTCCTCAAAAGCAACTATATTGGCTTGCGCTTGAGCAGGTTTTAGCTTATCTAATTTTGTAAACACAATGGCAAATGGAACCCCTATTTCACCCAATAAATTAATAAAACTCAAATCACTTATTTGGGGTGGAACACGGCTATCAACCAACACAAAAACACATTGTAAGTTTTCACGCTTTCGCAAATAATTTTCCAAAGTTGCCTCCCATTCGGTTCTCAATGTTTTGCTGCGTTTGGCATAACCATAGCCGGGTAAATCGACCAAAAACCAATTTTCGTTGATTTTGTAATAGTTTAAACTTACTGTTTTTCCGGGGGTGGATGAGGTGCGGGCCAATTGTTTTTTAGCCACTAGCATATTAATTAAGGAAGATTTACCCACGTTACTTCTACCAATAAATGCATATTCTGGCAGGTATTCGGTAGGGCAATCGCTTAGTTTGTTTGCACTTCTTTGAAAAACAGCCGACTTAATTTCCATTCTGCGAAGTTAGTTTTTTTGAGTAGTTTCTACATAGACTTAAAACTTTATGCTTCTATAAGCCTTATTAAATTGAAATATTTTAACGAAAAAGCTATTAGTAATAGCTATTTTCGTAAGCGAAAAAGATGAAAATAGTAAAACCAGACCAAAGTTCTGAAGCATCAAAAAAACAGCAGGTTGAAGCCATGTTTGATAGCATTGCCGAGAAATATGATTTCTTAAATCGTTTTCTGTCAATGGGTATAGATAAAGGATGGAGAAAAAAAGCCATCAACGAATTAAAGGCAAGTGAGCCAAAATACATTTTGGATGTAGCTACCGGCACAGGCGATTTGGCATTGGAAGCCATAAGATTGAATCCTGATAAGATTGTGGGGCTTGACCTTTCTGAACAAATGCTAGTGAAAGGAAGAGAGAAAATTACTGCAGCCAATCTTGGTTCAAAAATAGAAATGGTGAAAGGCGATAGCGAAAACTTGCCTTTTGATAATGATAGCTTTGATGCGGTAACTGTTGCTTTTGGTGTCCGAAATTTCGAAAACTTGGATGCTGGATTGAAAGAGATTAATCGTGTGATGAAAACCTCTGCAAAGCTTGTGGTGCTTGAATTTTCAAAGCCAAAGGTATTTCCTTACAAACAATTATACAATTTTTATTTTACCTACATCCTACCTGTTTGGGGTAACCTATTAAGCAAAAGCAGCAATGCATATACCTACTTACCAGAAAGCGTAAAACACTTCCCTGAAGGTGAGGAATTTGCCAGTCATTTGCGATTGTGCGGTTTTAAAAATATTATTGCTAAACCATTAACCCTTGGAACGTGTACGCTTTACGTAGCAGAAAAATAATTTTTATACTATTTATTGGACTCGCAAGTTTGATAAAATCGTATGCCCAACCCAACCTTGAGCAATACGACTTGAAGAAGCTACACTTTGGATTTACCATAGCTACCAACATAGGTAGATTGCAGGTAAGTCCAAATACAGACTTCACTGCCAAAGATACATTGATGAATATCGGTGTAGTAAATTACCCAGGTATTGGTTTGGGAGCTATTACAAACTTAAACATAGGTAAATATTGGGACTTACGACTTATGGCACCTGTCATATCTTTTGTTCAACGCAACTTAAATTATACATTCCCTTCTGGAACCAAAGAGGTTAAAGTAGAATCTGCCTATTGTGATGCTTCTTTACTAGTTAAATACAAATCAGCCAGAAGAAAAAACTCAAGATTCTATGTAGTAGGTGGCCCTCGATTTAGTTATGATTTCTCATCGACCGTTTCAAGAAACAGAGGGATTGAAAAACCTGTTGTATCACTTAACCCAATTACTTATGGATATGAGTTTGGTTTTGGATTCGATTTTTATTTCGAGTATTTTAAATTCTCTCCTGAAATAAAGAATTGCCAAACATGGGGAAGTGCCATGTATAAAGATGGTTTGATATATACCAATGCCATTCAAAGCATTTCACCACAAATGATTCAGATATCTTTACATTTTGAGTAAAGACATTTCTATTACACATTTCTAATCATACGCTTTTGAAATTTTCGATAACAAGCACAGATAAAAATAGCAAGGCACGTGCAGGTGTGATAAGCACCGATAGAGGCGAGATACAAACTCCCATATTCATGCCTGTTGGCACACAAGGCACTGTAAAAGGAGTAAACCAAGCCGAGCTTTCAGAACGCATTAAAGCACAGATTATTCTTGCCAATACTTACCATATTTTCCTACGTCCAGGTTTGGATGTGATAAACAAAGCAGGAGGCATACACCAATTTATCAATTGGGATAAACCCATGTTAACTGATAGTGGAGGTTTTCAGGTTTTCAGTTTGAGTGGCATACGTAAAATCAAAGAAGAAGGGGTTGAATTCCGCTCTCACCTTGATGGATCTAAACTATTCTTTACCCCCGAAAATGTAATGGACACGCAACGTATCATCGGTGCCGATATCATGATGGCTTTTGATGAGTGTACCCCCTACCCTTGCGATTATAACTATGCAAAAAATTCCATGCAGATGACCCATCGTTGGTTGAAAAGATGTATTGAACGATTTGATTCTACCGAGCCTTTGTATGGCAAATCTCAAACCTTGTTTCCCATCGTACAGGGCAGTACCTATAAAGATTTAAGGAAAGAATCGGCTCAGTTTATTGCCGACCAAGGCCGAGAAGGCAATGCCATTGGTGGCCTGAGTGTGGGCGAACCAGCAGAGATGATGTATGAGATGACCGAGTTGGTGTGTGATATTTTGCCTGCTGACAAACCACGTTATCTGATGGGGATTGGAACACCTGAAAACATCTTAGAAGGCATAAGCCTTGGAATAGATATGTTTGATTGTGTAATGCCAACACGCAATGCCCGTCATGGATTTATCTTTACATCACAAGGAATTATCAATATTAAAAACGAAAAGTGGAAAAACGATTATAGCCCACTTGACGAATTGTTTACCCCCGATTACTCGAAAGCCTATTTAAAACATTTGATTAAGTGTAATGAGTTTTTGGGTGCTTCTATAGCAAGTATTCAAAACTTAAGCTTTTACTTATGGCTTGTAGGCGAAGCCCGCAAACACATCATCGAAGGCGATTTTTGTGCTTGGAAAAAAAGCACCTTAGAGGTGGTGAGTAGAAGGTTGTAATGGTTTTTATTTCTCAATTAAATTTGGCTAATACTCACAATCCTCATGCAACTTAATAGCACGGCATCTATGAAAATTCTTAAATTCATCGGTACTTCCAAACCAATCAATCACATCATTTCGAGATAATAGGGTTGGTCTATCAGACAAAATACTCCCATAGGAACTATATTTCCAATCCGCTAGATTAGATACAAAACCATGTTTTATAAGATTTTGATGTATATAATTGATAACTGAAGTAAGGCATGAATCAGAATCAATAGAAAATCGTTTGGTATAATCAATCCATAATGCCCCTTTTCTTTGATAGGTTTTATTGTATGCTTTTGCATAAGAATTAAGCAGATTGCTTAACTCCTGCATAATTAACTTGTGTACATCCAACTTATATTTAGGATGTTCGATTAATTGTTTTTCCAAATGGGTTCTGATAAGAAAATGAATATGATTGGGTATTAAGCAATACTATAGTATCGCGAACCGAAGGCATATCACAGCATATTTCCGAAGAAAAATAAGTAGTTTTCATCATTCCTAAAAAGATTTTCATTGCCCACTGCATGGTTAACTAGATAGTAATAGGTGCTGTGATCAAATCTTTCGAGGCCTCTCATCTTTATTTCACTTATATAAAATTAAACCTATAAGATTTTTAAAACCTTATAGGTTTCGAAAGTAAATATTTTTGATAAAGAAAATAAACTCGAAAATCAGCTTGCACTAGGAATAACGTTTAAATGATATAGATAAAGCAGGGTAACTCTTGAAAAAGCTATTCAATTCAACAAGCGTATTCATTTATGTTGGAAACTGCTTTCCAAGTTTTTATTATTCGGTTAGAAACGCCTGACCGCACAAATCAAAAAAGCCAATTGATTTCTCAATTGGCTTTTAAGGATTGCTTCACTGCGTTCGCAATGACGGCTAGAAATATGTTATTAGTTGCTGCTTAATGCGGCTGCACCACCTACGATTTCGGAAATCTCGGTTGTAATAGCTGCTTGACGCGCTCTGTTGTATTCTAATTTCAGTGCTTTGATTAACTCACCAGCATTGTCGGTTGCTTTATCCATTGAAATCATACGTGCACCGTGTTCTGATGCCAATGAATCTAATAAACAACGATACACATGGGTCTTAAGAATTCTAGGAATTAAGTCTTCCAATATCTCGCCTTTGCTTGGCTCGAAGATATAGTCGTTTTTAGCATCACCAGCTCCACCAAAAGTTGATTTATCAATAGGTAAGAATTGGTCGTTGGTTAATATTTGAGTTGCAGCATTCTTAAATTGGTTGTATACAATTTCCACTGCATCATATTTACCTGCTTTAAATTCAGCTAAGATTCTTTCTCCAATACTAAAACCAGTTTCAGCATTAAGTGTTAAAAATGCATCTCTCGAATCATTTATAACCGTATGCTTGGTTTTACCAAAAAATTCAGAACCTTTTTTGCCTATTGGAAGAATGCTAATGTTTTTACCTTGGTATTTCTCAGCAATTACTCTACCTGCAAGTTTGATAACATTGGCATTAAAACTACCGCACAATCCTCTATCAGAAGTGATAGGAACGATGAGTACGTTTTTAACCTCACGTTTATCAAAGTAAACTTTCAAAGAATCTACATCAATGCTATCAGCCAAATTAGCCAACAAGCCATTCAGTTTTTGAGCATAAGGTCTCATTTGCGTAATAGCATTTTGTGCCCTACGCAATTTGGTAGCACTCACCAGCTTCATAGCTTTGGTGATTTGTTGTGTACTTCCAACCGATGTTATTCTTATTCTTACTTCTTTTAAGTTTGCCATATATTCATGTGCAAATGTGCGAATGAAGAAAATGTGTGGATGAGAAATTCTCACATACACACATTCTCACATACACATATTAATTACTGTATTTCGCTGATAATTCTTTTGCTACTTTTTCGATTACTGAAGTTACATCATCATTGATATTGCCTTTTTTCAGTTCGTTCAAAGTGTCTTTATGTTTAGTTTCTAAGAAGTTAATTAAATCTGCTTCAAACTCTCTTACTTTATTTACAGGTACATTACGCAATAAACCTTTTGTACCTAAGTAAATGATAGCCACTTGTTGTTCAACTGTGCTAGGCGAAAATTGATTTTGTTTCAAAATTTCTACGTTACGAGCACCTTTTTCAAGCACTGCTTTTGTAGCTGCATCTAAGTCAGAACCAAATTTAGAGAACGCTTCCAACTCACGATATTGTGCTTGGTCTAATTTTAAAGTACCAGCCACTTTTTTCATTGATTTGATTTGAGCGTTACCACCCACACGACTTACCGAAATACCCACGTTGATAGCTGGACGAACACCTGAATTAAACAAGTTAGATTCAAGGAATATCTGACCATCTGTAATAGAGATTACGTTTGTAGGAATATAAGCAGATACGTCACCTGCTTGTGTTTCGATGATAGGAAGAGCAGTTAATGATCCACCACCTTTCACCAAATGTTTGATTGAAGGAGGAATATCATTCATAGATTGTGCGATGCTATCGTTAGCGATAATTTTAGCAGCACGCTCTAATAAACGAGAGTGAAGGTAAAACACATCACCAGGATAAGCTTCACGTCCAGGAGGTCTGCGAAGAAGCAATGAAACCTCACGGTAAGCTACAGCTTGCTTTGATAAGTCATCAAAAACAACCAAAGCTGGTCTTCCTGAATCGCGGAAGAACTCACCGATAGCAGCACCTGCCATTGGCGCGTAGAACTGCATTGGAGCTGGATCTGATGAAGTAGCTGTAACAATAACGGTATAAGGCAATGCACCATATTTTTCAAGGGTGTTTACCACTTGCGCTACGGTTGAAGCTTTTTGCCCGATAGCAACATATATACAATAAACAGGTTTACCTGCTTCGTAAAATTCTTTTTGGTTGATGATAGCATCAATACATACTGCCGATTTACCAGTTTGACGGTCACCGATAACAAGCTCACGTTGTCCACGTCCGATAGGAATCATGGCATCGATAGCTTTGATACCCGTTTGTAATGGTTCTTTAACTGGCTCTCGATAAATAACACCTGGCGCTTTACGCTCTAATGGCATATCGTATAAATCACCAGCAATAGGACCTTTACCATCAATTGGTTGACCTAAAGTGTTTACTACACGACCAAGCATACCTTCACCCACCCTGATAGAAGCAATTCTGCCTGTACGTTTTACTGAGTCTCCTTCAACGATTTTATCGCTAGAGCCCAATAATACAGCACCTACATTGTCTTCTTCTAAGTTAAGTACGATAGCTTCAGTACCATTGGTAAATTCTACCAACTCTCCTGATTGTACTTTGGTTAGTCCATAGATACGTGCAATTCCATCACCTACTTGCAATACTGTACCTACTTCTTGCAATTCAGTTTCGCTTTTAAAGTTGCTCAGCTGTTCACGTATGATGGCTGATACTTCATCCGGCCTTATTTCTACCATAATGCTTATTTATTTTGAAATGTATGTATTTAATAATTCTTTTTTAGCCTGACGTAATTTGCCAGCGATGCTTGCATCAAAAAGTTTGTCTTCAACTTGAACAATCAAACCACCAATTAATTCTGCATCTACTGAGGATTTCAGGTTAACCCTTTTGCCTGTTTCTTTTTCTAAGGCTTCTCTAATTTGTTGTTTTATCGAATCATCTGTTTCAACAGCTGTTTTAATAGATGCCTCGATAATATTATTTAACTCATTGTATTGACCAATAAAAGCACTGGCAACAGCACCTAAATATTGTTCACGTTTTTTACGCACAATGATTTCTAAAAATGATGTAGTAAGGGAATTGAACGAACGATCGAACAACATTTTCATTACAGCCATTTTTTTATCTCCATGTATAATGGGGCTTTTAAGCATAGCAAGTAATTCATGACTATTTTCAAGTGTTTTTGAAAACAATTGTATATCATTAAAAATAGCCTCAAGAATATTTTTCTCTTGAGCTAAGTCTATTAACGATTTGGCGTATCTGCTGGCTACCCTAAATTCTGACATTTTCTTAGTTTAAAGTGATTGATTTTAAATTGTCATTCACAAAAGACTCTTGTTGAGAGCGATCTTCCATCTTTTTACGAAGGATTTTTTCAGCCATGTCAACAGAAAGCACTGCAACTTGTGTTTTCAATTCGTTTAAAGCATTTAGCTTTTCTTTTTCAATAGCTTCTTTAGCCGAAGTGATTAATTTATCACCTACGTCTTTTGCATCTTTAGTTGCTTTAGCTATGATTTGATCCTTCATTTCTGAGGCCTCTTTAAGCATTCTATCGCGCTCAGCACGGGCTTCGTTCAATAACTTTTGATTGTCAGATTTCAAAGCATCCATTGCCTTACGAGCATCATCAGCTGCGCTCAAAGCGTTGTTGATAGAATCTTCTCTTTCTTTTATTGAATTAAGAATTGGCTTCCAAGCAAATTTTGAAAGCAAGAACAACACAATACTAAATGTAATGGTCATCCAAAAAATCAAACCTATTCCAGGGGTTACTAATTGCATAGTAGTTTTTTATTTTTGGTTAATTTTTGTGAAGCACTTTCATGCTTTAAAATTGATACTAAAAAATACAGAAACACATTCTTAGAATGTGCTTCCGTATTTTGTTATCTTGTTTCGTAGATTATACGAAAAGTATCAAAAGACAAACCACGATTCCGAAGAACGCAGCACCTTCAATAAGCGCAGCAGCAACGATCATGTTTGCACGGATGTCGCCAGAAACTTCTGGTTGGCGAGCGATAGACTCTAAAGCGCTACCACCGATACGGCCAATACCAAGACCAGCTCCAATTGCAGCTAAACCTGCACCAATACCTGCACCCATTTTAGCAAATCCTGGATCTGCCGCAACTTGTAAAAGAATGTTTAAAAGACTCATAGTTGTTTTGTTTAATTGTTATTGTGTTATTGATTTTTAAATTTAATTTTTTAGTGGTGTTCTTCATGATGATGTTCCTCTACTGCACTACCAAAATAGATAGCAGAAAGCAAAGTGAAAACATAGGCTTGAAGAAAGGCAACCAATAATTCTAAGAAACTCATAAAGGTAGTAAAAGCTACTGAAAATGCCGATACACCGAATCCTAATCCAGTATTCATTTCAGCAAAAATGAAAATCAAACTAAAGAAACCTAAAATGATAATATGTCCAGCTGTAATGTTAGCAAACAAACGAATGGTTAATACGATAGGTTTGTTTAGTACACCAATAATTTCGATAGGTATCATCAATGGTAATAACCAACCTGGCACACCTGGAGGCATAAAAATATGCGCCCAATAGTTTTTGTTACCATTAATCAAAGTGATTACAAATGTGAATGCTGCCAATACCATCGTAACTGCGATATTACCTGTTACATTAGCTCCACCTGGGAAAATTGGTATTAAACCAAACATGTTATTAATGAAAATAAAGAAGAATATGGTTAACAAGAATGGCATGAATCGATTGTATTGTTTGCCAATGGAAGGCTTGGCTACTTCATCGCGAATAAATATAATGAGCGGCTCAACAAACGATTGAATACCTTTTGGAGCTCTTAGTGCGTTTGATTTGTAGCTACCTGCAATTGACAACATGATAATTAATAGAACTATAACTGCTACAAACATGGCAAATACATTTTTGGTAATTGATAGGTCTAAAAACTCAGCACCTGCAAGATTTACCAATTTACCCTCTTTCAACTCATAACCCTCATAAGCCTCGTGGCCATGATGGAATTTGTTTGAAAGAAACACATGCAGGCCGTTATTGTCTTTTATGATTACAGGCAAAGGAATAGAGACGTGGGTATGGCCAATGGTAGCAATATGCCAATCATAAGCATCAGCGATGTGCTCCATGATTAATTTACCAGCATCTACCTTTTCAGTTTTATGCTCTTCGGTAGCTCCCTCATGAGAAGCTTCTCCGTGGGCAGTAGCTACTATTTCGCTACTAGCATTTATTGCTGCTGAGTCAGTATGAACTTCGTGTTGCGCATTAGCAAGCTTTAATCCTGCATAAGTTACATACAAAACCACTAAAAAAGCGGGTATTAAATATTTGGTTATCTTATACTTATTGCTAAACATTTACTAATTTGGCTTTTTTGAATCGGGTCGCAAGTTAACCACAAGGCAATAAATTTCAAACGATGTGTAAAAGAAATATAAAAACAAGTAGGCAAATGCGAAGGACAATTGCTTTTGGGGCGAAAAAAGGAAATAAATAATCAGAGGAAAAAGTGAAAAAAGAAAACGTATGCCAATTGCACCATAGGTGCGATTAATAAAGGTTTTATTATCTTTTTTTAATCCAGATTGAGAGATGACATATATGGCCATTGTCAGCAATGCGAAATAAGCTAATGCCCCCCATATGAGTTGACTAATATCATATTTAGATTGTATTAAATACAAAATTCCAGCAAGGACCAATGTGAATAAAGTTAATCGGGTGTAAAAAGTTTGCTTTGTCATTTTACGATTTTGGTAAAAACTTAATAATATCTGCTGCAAGGGTGAAAATTCTAAAAATTAGCAATGCGGGCCAAATCATGAAAGATTTGTTTTCAAACGAGGAAAGTAGCGCAGTTAGAAGTCCTACACTAAAAACCATCATCAATAAAGCCCAAAACTGCATTTTAACATTTTCACGCATAGTAAAACTAAATATAGCCGATATTAATGTAAAAAACACAGAAACAACTAATAGAAAAGTCGGGAAATTCATTCAATAGTATTTTTCTGCAATTATAAATTAATTAACATGGATTAGCACAAAGCCAATCAAATATTAAAAACAACATCATCAATAATTTAATAAATATTTTCCACTGAATTTATTTTATTCGAAAACCTTATTATTCTATATTTTTAATACGAACCTCAATTGATGATAAACAAAATAATTAGCAATGTTATGTTACTTTGTGTTTGCTTATTTATAGGTTTATACTCAAATGCACAAACACAAAAAACTGATAGCATCCATCAGGCTATCCTAGTATTGGAAAAAAATGCCAATTTTACTTCAGATACCAATTACATTAATGGACTAAATGACCTTGCTTCTGCATATAATAATGTAAATCCTGATAGTACCATTTCTATTGCTTTAAGTAGTTTAGGATATTCACAAAAAAACAAATTTTATAAAGGAATATGCGAATCCTTAAGAATTATCGGTATGGGATTCGTGTCAAAAAGTGAATATACCCATGCATTATCATATTTCAACGAAGCCCTTGTGGTTGCCGAAAAAAACCACTTAGAGAAATGTTTAGGAAAAGTATATAATAATCTTGGAGTAGTTTACAAAAATTGGGGAGACTATCCCAAAGCTCTAGCATATCATTTTAAGGCGCTCCAAATAAGAGAAAAACAAGGCGATAGCAAAGCCATTGCAAATAGTTTGGGGAATATCGCCATCATTTATAAAAACCTAAATAAGGTCAATTTATCGTTAACTAATTACGTTAAGGCATTAAAGATTTTTGAAAGCCAAGAAGATAAGTTGGGAATATCATCCTGCTTAAATAACATTGCCAATGTATATATCATGCAGAACCTCTATGCTCAATCGATTTATTATAACCTCAGAGCGTTGCGCATACAAGAAGAAATTGGTGATAGAAAAGGATATGCTTATAGTTTGGGCTATTTGGGTGTTGGTAATTACTACTTGAAACACTATTCGGATGCGATTAATTATTTAGAACAGTCCATCAATTTGAATGATGAAATTGGCGATAAATACGCTGTTGCCGAGAGTTACGAGCATCTTAATAAAGTATATCAAGCATTAAAGAATTACAGTAAAGCACTTGAATGTATTGATAAAGCCATGAATTTAGCAAAAAAAATTGGTCACAAACAACTTATTGCCAATTGCTATGATGGATACTATACCATTTACAAATTATCCAATCAACCAATTCTTGCCATGTCAAACCTTGAAAAAAGGGTGATTTATTACGATAGCTTAAGAATTTCTGAAAGTCAAATTCAAATGGTACAACTGCAAACCAAATATGAATATGATTTAAAAGAGAGTAAATTATTATCAGAGCAAAAACAAAAAGAGATTGACATTTCAAACCAATTAAAACAGCAGCGAATAATCATTTGGCTTGGATTATTAATTATATTAGTTGGTTCAATCGCTACAATGCAAATTATTAAAAGTAGAAAAAAATTACAAGAGGCATACAACAACCTAGAAGAGGCTAAGAACAAAATCTCTAATCTTAATAGCAATTTACAAGAAAGAGTAAAAGAAAGAACGATTAACCTTGAAAATGCCAACGATAAACTTAAGGAGCATATATACTCAATCAATCATATCATAAGAAAGCCACTTGCCAATATTTTAGGTATTATCAATCTAGTAAATAAGGAGGATTTCAGCGATCCTGCCAATTATGAATCTATTGAATTACTTGAGAAAACCACTAAACAACTTGATGAAATTATTAAGGAATTAAACAATAATCCTGACTATAAGATTGAAGTAGATAAATAATTAATGATTTTATCTAAGGTTGGTGTCCTTTCATCAATCCTTCCATATATCAAAATAGATTTGGTTTGTGGGGACACAAACCGAGGACAAAAGGTTGGTGTCCGTAACAATCCTTCCTTCCAAACATGAGAGTAGATTTGGTTTGTGAGGACACAAACCAAGGACAGTAAAACTATTCTACTTCTTAATCCTTGTTGGGTTTACACTTACAAAACTTTCCCAACTAGATGCCTTCTTTTTGTCCAAGGTTGGTGTCCGCACCAATCCTTCCATTTATCAAAATAGCTTTGGTTTGTGGGGACACAAACCAAGGACAGTAAAATTGACCGACCTTATTTCTTCACCCTTGTTGGGTTTACACTTACAAAACTTTCCCAACTAGATGCCTTCTTTTTGGCAGGTATTTTAGATTTGCCTGTGCTTTTCAATTCGGGTATGACCAATTTGTTTTGCAAAAAATGGCAATAAGCAGCAGCCAAACCATCTGTAGCATCAAAAAATTTGCTATCGTTTTCAAATTTCAATATGCGTTGTAACATGGCCGAAACCTGCTCTTTACTTGCATTTCCGCTTCCTGTTATGCTTTGTTTGATTTTTTTAGGAGAGTATTCATTCACTGCCAATTCTCTGCTCATGGCTGCGGCTATAGCTACCCCTTGGGCCCTACCGAGCTTCAACATACTCTGTACGTTTTTACCGAAAAAGGGTGCTTCAATAGCCAATTCATCTGGCTTGTATTCATCAATCAATCCAACTGTTCGCTCGAATATCTTTTTTAGTTTAAGGGCATAATCGTCATACTTATCCAGTTTAAGCACGCCCAATGTAAGCAACTCGGCCTCTTTGCCTTTGCAATGAATAACTCCATATCCCATGACGATGGTACCAGGGTCGATGCCTAAAATGATGCGTTCTTTTACCAAGTTTTACGTTTCTTAAATGCTTAGGGTTTCGATATTCGTATTTTTAAAGCGTTATTTGCACACAAACATACTTATTCTGTTGAAACAATTTATTTCAGACAACCCGAAGTTTGTGAAAACAATAAAAATTCTGCTATTGGTAACCACCCTTAGCTTTATTGTTTTTAAACTCAGCTACTCATACGACCTGAGGAAATTGTATTCAGAATTCAATTTTGATTTTTCAGCCAAGGAAGTGGCAGGATTCGTTTTGGTATTCTTGCTCATGTTTGTGAATTGGGGTTTGGAAACCAGTAAATGGAAACTATTAATTAACAAATATGAACCCATTGATTTTTTTAATGCTTTCAAGGCAGTTCTTTCGGGTGTAACCTTAAGTGTTATAACTCCCAATCAAATTGGAGATTTTATGGGTAGGGTGGTTCATTTGCAAGTGCTTAATAAAATTAAAGGTTCGTTGGTTACCATCATAGGACATACCGCACAAGTTATTATTACTGGGATATTGGGCACCTATGCCCTACTCACTTTTGTGGCCCTGATTGACATTGACATCTATTTTATTTGGCGAGAAATAGCCTTGGTATTATTGGCTTTTCACATACTCATCATTTTCCTATACATCCGTTTCGATTTGTTGTATGGGTTGTTGAATAAAATAAAATGGCTACACAAATTCGAAAAGTATTTTGAGGTGTTTAAGGCATATAGCAAAACCGAGTTGAGTAAGATTATTTTGATATCCTTTATTAGGTATTCTGTTTTTGTTATTCAATACTATATTCTTCTCCAAAACTTCGGGGTACAAATACCTTTCATTACCTGCATTGCCGCTATTGTTGCTGTCTTTTGTGTGCAATCTGTTATTCCTTCTTTTATTTTAATAGAGATTGGGCTTCGTGGAGCTAGTGCCCTATTTTTCTTTGGTGAATTTAGTAGCAATAAAATTGGTATTCTCTTATCAGCCTATTCACTATGGATGATAAACATGATGCTGCCAGCCTTGTTAGGTTTGTTTTTTATCTTTCAACTTAAATACAAACGAACCAACTAATGCTTTCCATATCTATTGCACTTCTTGCTTTTTACGTAATACTAATTAGCTATTTTTTTATAGGATGGATGCTGGTAGTGGCCAGAAAAAAAACAAGCTCTGCATACAATAATTTAGCTGGTGTGGGCTTTAGTATTATTATCTCAGCCCGAAATGAAGAAAAGAATATTGAAGCTTGTTTGAGAAGTATTATCAAACAAAACTATCCAAGTGATTTGTTTGAAGTTATTGTTATTGATGATGGTTCAACTGACAAAACCGCTGATATCATCCATACATTTATCAATCAATCCCGAAGCATTGGGACCACATTCAACATTCATTATGTAAAGTCGGACTTAAAAAACAAAAAAGCTGCCATCACCATGGGAATTGGCCATGCGAAGCATGACTATATTATTCTTACAGATGCGGATTGCACCAGAAACAAACATTGGCTTTCTGCCATTAATAAATTTGTCAAACAATCAGCATGCAAAATGATTTATGCTCCTGTGAGATTTAAGGCCCACAACATTTTCGAAAAAATGCAGGCACTTGAGTTTGCCGGTTTGGTAGGCATAGGCGCAGCTAGCATGGAACTCAAAAACCCCAATATGTGCAGTGCCGCCAATTTGATATTTGAAAAAAAGGCGTTCAATGAAGTCAACGGATACCAAGATAATATGCATTTATTATCAGGAGATGATGAATTTTTAATGCATAAATTTTTTAAACTTTACCCAGACAAGGTAAAATTTTTGCTCAACTACGATGCGATGGTTACCACCACTGCAAGTAGTTCTGTTGAAGAATTGGCAGAGCAGCGCAAGCGTTGGGTAAGTAAAGCTACCAAGTACGAAAACAGATACATCACACTCATTTTAATCTTGGCTTACCTCTTCAATGCAAGCATATTTGTCAATTTCGTATGGGGCTTTTTTGACGATTTTTATTTTAAATTATCTTTATCACAACTACTCATCAAAATGGTTGTTGAATTTGCTTTTCTCTCACAAGTGGCAAGATATTTAAAACAATTTCATTTGATTAAATACTTAATCATTGCAGAACCACTTCATGTAATTTATGTATTATTTGTAGGAATAGCGGGCAGTTTCGGCTCGTTTGAGTGGAAGGGAAGAGTGGGATAAGACAATGTGTGAGTGTGGGTTAATGTGAGATTGATTTTTATATGGACTGAAAAGAGATACAATTTCTTCAAAAAAACTTCAAGTCAAACCTACTCCTGTCTGCCAATCATTCTTTGTTCTGAAAGCACTTTTTGTTCCTCCTCCACTTTTTGTTTTCGTTCTTCGTCTTTAATTTTTTCAGGGGCTTTGTCTAATAGTGCATTCAAATCAGGCTGTCCAGCATCTACCCATGCTGTGTACCAAATATCAGCCACTGCAGCAATGGAGGCTCTCATCCTTCGTTCCACCTGCCCATCAAGCATTTTATTGTATCGTGCAGAATAATCTTTTGAATAAACCCTTGCTTGATTGGCTCCCTTTTGTTCGTAGCTGTATTTTTTATCCGAATCAAATTTGCTGTTTAAATTTCTTTCAAAAACCAAGACAGAATCAAGTGCAGCAAAACTACCTTCAGTAGCTTGCCAAGCTGCACTTTGCACATTTTGGATATAATCAGCTTTGCCTACAAACAAATCATAATCATCACTATATAGCTCAGGCAATCTACTCTCCCAAAATCCATGAATACCATGCTGGTTGGTAAGCTGTCCGTTATAGTTAACACTGGCATGCAAAGGCACATGGGCATCCGCAAAATAGTGGCCTATATCAGCAGATAGTTTCAAAATTCTTTCTTTATCTTTATTCTTCATAGACTCCACCAATCGATAGTACATCACATTGATATGCCAAGGCACAATCCCATATGCTCTTAAAGTATCTTCAGTGAATTTTGTAATGGCATCCTTCCAAAATCTAGGAACAGTATCTACAGGCAACATAGCCTCATAATGATCTAAATCTAAGTAGTGTCTTGGTGCTTCCAAACTATCAGAATACCTGCGTTTATCAGCATCAACCGCATGTTCTGTTAAGTATTCGATATTGGCTTTATAAAACCCAAACATCTCAGGAGGTAAACTAAAAACAGCAACCCTATTTATGAGTTTATGAGAATAAAATCCCCAAGCATGTGCAGCTTGCTGAAAGGATAATACTAGAAGAAGAATGGAAAGCCTTGCTAGGTTCATTTGATTTTATTTTCTAAGTCAAAGAAAATGAATGTCAGTCAAATTACAAGGGACTTCTTTTATTGATAAACGTCTTTGCGAATCCCGTTTCCGATTTATCGGAACAGGATGAAGCAATCTTACAACAAATCAGATGGCTAACTCCCGTTCGAACGGGACACCATGATGTTAAAAGTATTATTTATTTAAACTAAATGCAAAGACCGATTTCCATCATCCAAAATCTGAATGGAGATTTCATACAAATCTTCTCCTTCCAAAATATCTTCAATCTTCTCAGGCCACTCAATTAAGCAGATTTGATTGGAATAAAAATAGTCTTCATAACCCATATCATATACTTCTTCTATGCTTTTGATGCGATAAAAATCAAAGTGAAATACTTTTTTTTCATCGGTAGTATGATACTCATTAACCAATGAAAAAGTAGGGCTGCTTATTTCATCCTTCACTTGCAATTGTTGGCAAATACTTTTAATCAAAGTGGTTTTGCCTGCACCCATCTCTCCTCTGAAAACCCAAAGTTTTCTGTTGTTTGATTTAGCCACAACATGCGTGGCTGCATCAGCTATATTTTGAAGTGTGTATTTCAATTTTAATTTATTCTTTATTAAATTACGTAATTAATTCCTAATTCCCTGTCACCCTGAGCCTGTCGAATGGGTGAACGAATGCCTCAAATTTCCTCTTGCCTAAATCCTCTCTCCTCCCTTAACCACAAAGCCCACAGAGAATATACAACACAGAGGGCACCAAGTTTACACTATTTCGTAATTCCTCATTCGCAATTCCTAACTCCCTGTCACCCTGAGCGGAGACGAATGGGTGAACGAATGCCTCAAATTTCCTCTTGCCTAAATCCTCTCTCCTCCATTAACCACAAAGCCCACAGAGAATATATAACACAGAGGGCACCAAGATTTTTCAGTTACCACCTGTCAATTAATAACCACAAATGAGAAATTCTTCACCCTCCGTTCGTCAGGGCTTATGGAATATATCCAATGCAAAATATCGTTCATATTTTCTTTGCCAGTAAATGGTATGTTGTTCTTTGTAAATACAAATATCAAATTATCTAATTCATTCTCTTTTTTCAGGTCTAATGAGTAGGCAATGCCTTTGTTTACTGGAAAGTGAATATGTTCAGATTCCTTTATGTTATTAGCCTTTTCATATTGATTGGGAAATAATTGAAGGCATTGGCTATCGCTTAATAAAAATATTCTGAGGAAGCCATTCGCATAAGCAATGGTTTCAAATGTCAGTGCTTCGTTGGCTTTATATGATTCCCTAATTCCTTTGATGTCAAACACAAAAGCAGGGTCACTTTTCTTTTCGTATTTTATGACATCGGCATCAATTAAAGCTTCGTAATAATCTTGTTGGGCGCTTTCATCATGCTTTTTTTGCGTGCGAATATTTTGAATGTTTGTAATAGCCCCACTTAACTCAACACTTGCGATGGAGTTAAAAACTTGAGAGATTTTCTTATTATTTTCTGTGGTTAGCAACACATTGCTCGAGCCAATGTATTCAGCAATTCCCGCTTTTTTCAAAGCATCTTTCTTGGCTTCTTCTATGGCATTGTCTTTTGTTTGGTTAGCCGTTTTATCATCCGATGTATAAGCTTTGCCCACAGCATCTTTTATAAACAGCGTTTTTTGTGCAAATGCCAATTGGCAAACAAAAAACAAAATGATGAAAACAGAATACTTCATACTAATATTTAATAAATGCTTTTTCTTTCATATCACCTGTAATGGTTGGGTGCTGCTCTATGCCATGTATGCGTGCAGCTTGGTATGGAACACCTTCGTTTCTGTCTGACACATATTCATACAATTCTTGATAGGTAAGCGTTCCATCATGGTTTTTATCTGAATGCTCTTTGTCCTGTATGGCTTTCAAAAAGAAATAGGTAAACATACCATGTTGCTTTTCGTCATACCAAGTAGATACTTCAGTGCCCGATGAAGAAGCAATAACCACCGCATTTTTCATGGTTAAAACAGGGTCAATAACTTTTATGGTTAAAGGACTTATTTTATCAAACACATTAGCCCCCGAGAAACAAGCATCCAACACAATGGTTAAGGATTTTGCTTTAAGCTACGCCAAGTTTTGATAAAACACATCCAAGGAATAACCACTGTTTTCAACATAATTGGGGTTGCACTCAACAGGCACAAAATAACCCTTGTTGTCTTTTAAGCCGGGAGCACCATGCCCTGCATAAAAAATAAATACATCAGATAAGTTTTCTTTGATAGTGTTTGCCAATCTACCTTTTTGATTCTCTTTAGTACCAAACAAGGTATTAAAATCGCCAAGGGTAGCGTTTTCTTTAAACAAAATATTACCTTCTTTAAACCCTAACACATTGATTAAATAATTCTTCATGCTTTGCGCATCGCTTATGGCGTAGGCTACCGATTTGGTATTTGCATAATTGCTATTACCAATAATTACTGCTATGGAATTGGTATTATTACCATTGGCAATTGGCAAATTTTTATCAATATCTGATAACAATGAAACACTTTTTATTTCAATACTTTCTTGTTTAGTGCCCTGCACAATAATTTCGTTTTGCTGTTTAAGTTCGGTGTTTAGTTGTACTGTGTAGGTCTTGCTTTCTCCATATTTACCATAGCTTTCGGTAATGTCTATCGTAACAGGAATATTGTTTTGCTTATAAATTCTGTTAGGGAAAAAATCAAAATTAATAACTTTACTTTCGTTTGGTTTAAGTAACGGAATGTTAAACTCTGTTTCGCCCGCGGCAAACACATTAGATGGAGGCAATGTACATACTATCTTTACATTTTTAGCTTCGCCTTGCCCTTTGTTTTGCACCGCAAAGTTAAGATTGATTACTTCTCCTAACTTAGCGATACCACCTTTTTCGCTACTGAAATTATAATCTACTACCGATACCAAAGGATTTAAAAACTTGGCTGTTTCTACATGTATTATTTCGTCAGGGGCATCAAAGCCATTGGCTTCTTTGGTTTTGATGATAAATTTCACATTGGCATTTTCTGTGTTAAAATCTGATGTGATTGGGATAACAATTTGTTTTTCTTCGTTAGGAGCAAGCTCATCTATCTTGTATTCTTTTTGGTAGCTTATCCCTTTTATTGTTTGTTCAGTGCTTAGCGAAATCACAATACCATAAGCACTCCCCTTCCCTGTGTTTTTGAGTTGAAAGCTAATTTGGGATTGTTCGTTAACGTCAATTATTCTATTGTTATTAAATTTTTTATCAGAAAAAGAAAGATCATTAATAGAAATCAAAGGAGGCTGAAAAGGTTTTTTTTTCAACCAAAGTGCAGAATTAATTACAATAGAGTTATTGAATTCAACAGTTTTTCTTTTAAACTCAAAGGAAAAATCCTTAAATTCTGTTAATTTAGGATAATTAAATTTTAATAAATCAATTTTTAAAGTACCATATTTATCTGTAGTTAACTTTACTTTACTTCCATTAGAATGCACTGTAACAGATTTATTCTTCAGAGGTTTATAATCTAGCTTTTTAAATTCATCTGGGCCTCTTTCTAAATTATATTTATAGTAATACTTTGGATAATCTTTTTTGTAATCTAAAAAAAGCAAAGACCAGCTTGATACACCTAAAAGGATTAGAGGGGTGGGATTAATATTTTCAAGAGGTGCTAAAAGACCCATTACAGTAAAGAATCCGCCCAAAAATGTGCCTAAAAAACTCCAACCACCATCTTTGTGTTTATATTTATAATTAAAGTAATAATTACTTTTTAAGACTTGCGTTTTATATAGTGTGTATTCTGAATTTTCAACATTAACAAGCAAAAATGGTTCTTTTTCAGAAGGATTCTGTTTTAAGGTAACATTATACGAATTGCCTACCACTTTTGATGAATTTGGGTTTATTTTAGGCTCCGATACATTTGTTGATGAAACTAAAGTCCTGCAATTGCTTAAAATAAGCACTAAACATAATATGTATATTATCTTTTTCATTCACAAATTTATTAACCGAACAAGCGATGGGATATCAACCACCAAATGCAAAATACACTTATAATTTTGTTTAAATGCAAAATTACATGCAAATATTGTTAGTAATAAAAACAGAATATCTTTTATAGATGATGGCATGTCGTCATTTATGTCAATTCTTCTATTATTATCAATCCAGAAACACATGAAGGTTCAATATGGATTGTGTCAAGTTTAAATTTAAATTCAAACTGCTTTTTGTATGAATTATTTGCTATGTCTTGATATACAATTGAAAGTTTCAAAGATGGAAATTTATCGAAATACTCTGTCTTATTTTGTTTATGAGTTAGAGATAATACAAATGCATTAAACATGGAGAGATAAATAGACGGTAGTTTTAATTTAAATGAATTATCTTCTCTCGGTATAAAAATTTCGCTATAACATATATCTGATTTAGCAATACTAAAACCCAAAGGTACTATTCCATATTTAGCTTCAAAACTCAACCCATTCTTTTCTAAATCAAGCGTTTCAACTTTCACTTCTCCAATGCTATGAAGCACATTTATGATTTTTCTATCATCAATTTTATAACTAAATCTTATGTTTTTAGCAGTACCTACGCCAATATTGAAAAGGTCAATATCAAATTTGTGATATGCTTTACTCTCAATCTGAATTGTATCAGTTAATCTAGTGTCATGCCAGTGCAAATATTCAAAATTATTTATGGTTGTATCTTTATAAAGATAAAATCTTTTTTCATTACGCAATATTAAGTTTGGCATATTGCTCTGTACCCTCTGTTTTTTCATTTCCAAAACTGTGTAGAATGTTGCTAAGGCAGTAATGAAAGTTACTACTAAAACCCAATCAATCTGATTTAAAATGCAGCTAATTGTAAGTAAGTTTTTGTACAACGTTTCCATACACACAAATGTAAAAATGTTTTGCTATTTTCTTGCATTTGTAGAGACCCCATCAACTATGCGTAGTCTATAGCCAAGCCATAACCCCAACTATGCGTAGTCTGTAGACAAGCCATAGCGTTGCGACTATGCATTTCAAATGAATTAGAGTTTGTAACTCGGTAAAAGAATAAAAAGGCTTGGTTTAGTCAATCTGTACTCCACATAGACATTCGACATGATTGGCTTAGAACCGCGCATTACAAATGAAAAAGAGTTTTTAACTTAACAAAAAAATAGGATGTTTAAATTTTAATTTTTAGTATTTTTGTATGACCTTTACAATAAGTAAAAATGAGAACAATACAGTTAAACATACCTGATGAAGTAGATTTAAAAGATTATGATTTTACTATGATAATTGCCTCTAAACTATACGAAGAGGGTGCACTTACTTCTGGGCAAGCTGCACAAATGGCAGGATTGTCGAAAAGAACCTTTATAGAATTACTTGGCAGATATGGTGTTTCGGTATTTAGCAAATCTATTTCAGATTTACATTCAGATATAACCAATGCCTAGTATAGTTATTTCTGATACAAGCAGTTTAATTCTCTTTGATAAAATTTTATTAGAGATGTTTATGACACAATAATTACTACTCATGAAATAGCTGAAGAGTTTGGAGAAACACTGCCACATTGGATAGAAATAAAAGCTGTAACTGATAAAAATATCAGTTATTTTTAGAAACTCAAGTTGATATTGGAGAAGCAAGTGCTATTGCTTTAGCTAAAGAAATTGAAAATAGTCTTTTGTTATTAGATGATTTAAAAGCAAGAAAATTGGCGGGTAAACTTCATATCAAATATACAGGTACTTTGGGTGTTATTAATAAAGCAAAGCAACTAGGTTTGATTGATAAAATAAAACCCTTAATTGACAAATTATTGTTAACTGATTTTAGAATTTCAGAAAACATTATACAAGAGTTGCTGAGAATAAATAATGAATAGATGAAAGTGTATTTTGCCTACAGGTGTTTCTGGGTAAAATACCAAGCATTGGCAAAAGATTTTAAGAGGTTTTAAATGTTCCCCAACTATGCGTAGTCTCTAGCCAAGCCATAGCGTTGCGACTAAGCATTTCAAATGGAAAAGAGTTTGTAACTCGGTAAAAAACAAAAGGTGATGGTTACTCTATATAGCCTCAGTTCAGCCATTCGACAAGCTCAGGCTGACAGCCGCACATTTAAAATAGTTTTAACCAACTATACGTAGTCTGTAGCCAAGCCATTGCGTTGCGACTACGCATTTCAAATGCAATAGAGTTTGTAACTCGCTTATCTTTATTACTTTCGAGATATATTGCATCGGAGACACTACAATTCATTTATTCATTAAATATCTTTAGGGCGCTTTGCTAACTCTAAGGATAGTTGGGCGAATTAATTTAGCTCAGAACAGAATTAATTAAGTAAAAAGTAGAATTAATTTAACTCAGAACAAAACTAATTCAGTTGATTAAGTGAACTAATTCAGCAAAAAGTAGAATTGATATAGATCAAACCAGAATTAATTCAGTAAAAAGTAGAAATAACTTAACTCAGAACAGAACTAATTCAGTTGATTAAGTGCACTAATTCAGCAAAAAGTAGAATTGATATAGCTCAGAGCGGAATTAATTCAGTAAAAAGTAGAATTAGATCCTTCACTACCCAACTATGCCCAGTCTGTCGCCAAGCCATAGCGCTGCGACTAAACAACTAAAATTGAAAAGAGTTTGCTCTATTATAGGTCTGGCAAGCCCTTCTATTTGTTCCACAGGGCATCTTGATTAAAGATAAATGCATATATCTGCTATACATACTACAAGCTAGCTTTTCAGTGAAGTAGTGTGTTCCACCCGACAAATAAGAAATAAAAATGTAGGAAGAAATTATCTACATCACAAAAAACAATCATATAAAAATTACAAGCCCTTCAAATCAATTTCGTCAGTGTTGCTCAATACCACTTGTTTTTTTATTTTTTTCTGAATAATTCCAAAATGATGTTGCTCCTCCTTATTTACAAAACTAATGGCGGTCCCCGCATTTTCAGCTCGACCAGTTCTGCCAATGCGGTGAATATAATCTTTGGGGGACCTTGGCAGTTCGTAATTTATAACAAAGGGTAAAAAAGGAATATCAATTCCGCGCGACATTAAATCGGTTGCTACCAACACTTGAATATCGCCACTTTTAAATTTGTACAA
Source organism: Chitinophaga pinensis (assembly GCA_945870425.1). GTDB lineage: Bacteria > Bacteroidota > Bacteroidia > UKL13-3 > UKL13-3 > RGVD01. The sequence goes on from CAMBSD010000012.1 coordinate 43,229, forward strand.
GGCATTTTCTCTGGCTCCCTGACTTTTTTTGCTGTGCATTGCCATTGCGCTATAGCCATTGTTGCTTAATTTATCAGCAATCGCATCTGCTCGATGCACCGATGAAGCAAAAACCAATACTTGGTTCATTTGGTGATGCTTTATTAAATAACGTAACAAAGGACCTTTTTTCAAATCTTCTACCGCATAAGCCAATTGGGTTATCAAATCTATATTTTGTGTTTCAGCTTCAATCTCAACGGTTATAGGATTTTGTAATATCAATGCCTGAATTGCGCCCAAATCGGAACTAAGTGTAGCTGAAAATAATAAATTTTGACGTTTTTTAGGAAGCAAATTTAAGATGGTAGTCATCTCATCTTTAAATCCAAGATTTAACATTTTATCCGCTTCATCCAAAACCAGTAGCTCAACCTCATTCAGGTAAAGAGCATTTTTTTCAAGCAACTCAATCAGTCGTCCAGGTGTGGCAACTAAAATTTCAACACCTTGCAGGTCCATCATTTGTGGGTTAATAGAAACACCACCATACACAGCTAAATATTTAATGCCTTGCTCTAGGTGATCATTAAATGATTTGTATACCTTTTGAACCTGAATGGCTAATTCGCGCGTTGGCACTAAGACTAAGGTATTTATATGTCTGTTTTTTGCAACTGCTTTGCCCTGCAATAACTGTAAAGTAGGTAGTACATAACTTGCAGTTTTGCCAGAACCTGTTTGGGCTATTCCTAACAAATCTTTTCCTTTTAATATTTGAGGAATGACCCTTTCTTGAATAGGATAAGGATGGGTATAATATTGCTTTTCTATAGCATATAATAAATAACGGTTCAAACCGAGTGTAACAAACGACATATGATTAATTTTAAATGATAGGTCAAAGGTAACCTAACTTGAGTGCAATGCCACCTATGAAAAAATCCGCCAACCATGCGAAGTCTGAATCCCCCAACTATGCTTAGTCTGTATCCAAGCCATTGGGTTGCGACTATGCATTTCAAATGGAATAGAGTTTATAACTCGGTAAAATAAATTGAGTTGGATTTCTTAATCTGTCCTTTGTACAGCCATTCGACAAGTTCTGGCTTACAGCCTCACAAGGTATAACAATGCAAAAACTAATCATTAAGTAAACTTGTTACTTCTTCTTTAAGCTTTGGTAAATGATTAATAACTATTCCCCAAATGATATCATCTGAAACGGTATCGTAGCCATTTGCAATTCTATTGCGGGTGTCAATTATTTTCCTAGAATTGCTAATATTAATTGCATTGTCTAATTTAATAATTCTATTTATAGCCTCACCAATAATTGTTAAATTCCTTTCAACTGCACGTTTGGTTTTTGTATCTGTAATAAATTCATCAAATCTTTTTGGTTTATTGTCAAAAAAACTTTCAATTTCGTTAATAGCCTTAATGATATCGAACAAATACGTTTTAATTTCATCAACCATAAATCAATTGTTTATTCTGTTCAATATTTCCTCGTAAATACGGATTATTAATAGCCTTGTTTTCTAACAAATCAATTTTTCTCTTCAAAATATCTTCCAATGAAAATTTAAAATCGAAAAAATTATCAGCATAATTATTAAAATCGACACCTTCAAAATCTACTAATAAATCAATATCACTATTGGCTTTAAAATCTTTCGTTAATACCGAACCAAAGGCATATAGATTTTTAACTTTATGTTGTTTACATAAAGATTCAATCGTTTTTATATTATGGTTAATTATTGCTTGCATGTTTTCAAAAGTAAAAAAATATAGTTCAATTCTCAACTTTTACATCCACCTCTAAGCCCTCCAAGAACGGGAATAAGATATTTACTAATTCTTAATTCCTCCTGCCTTACTCCTTTAACCCTCCCCTACTTCAGTCTTCTTCTTTTCATTTCTTTCAAAATCAGTGTAAGTTCACGGCCGGCTTGCCCTTTGGCACTCGTGTTTTCTTGTGCTCTTCTGAACAAATAAGGCATAACTGCTTTAACGGGACCATAAGGAAGGTATTTGGCCACATTATAACCCTCATTGGCTAAGTTATAACTTAGGTTATCACTCATTCCAAACAATTGAGAGAAATAGATACGTCTATCATTATTGCTCAAGTTAGCTTCAGCCATCATTTCAGCCAACACCCTGCAGCTTTCCTCATTGTGCGTACCCGCACAAATAGCTATTCTATCTATATGTTTTACACAAAACTGAAGTGCTTCGTTGTAATCCTCGTCACTGGCTTCCTTATTTGGTTGAATTGGGTCAGTATAATTTAATTGTTTGGCTCTTTCTCTCTCTTTTTCCATGTAGGCACCTCTCACAAGTTTCACGCCCAAGTGGTAGTTTTTTTCTGCTGCCTTTTGATATGATTGTTTTAAAAACTCTAATCTATCATGACGGTAAAACTGAAGTGTATTGTATATTATCACTTCATTCTTATTATACATCTCCATCATCTCATCCACCATATTGTCGATAGTGTTTTGAATCCAACTTTCCTCAGCATCAATAAATAATCTAACATTTTTATCAAAAGCGGTTTTGCAAATCCTATTTACACGTTCTTTTACCCTAGCAAACTCAGCAGCTTCGGAACTGCTAAGGGTTTTTCCATCATTAACCTTATTAAGCAAATCCAAACGAGCTAGACCTGTAACCTTAAAAACACTAAAAGGAATTTTAGAGTTGTTTTGTGCCTTGGCAATGGTTTCAAGGGTTTCTTTGGTGGTATGTTCAAAATCTTCTTCGGCTTCTTTGCCTTCTACAGAATAATCTAAAATGGTTCCAATACCATATTTATTTAGATTTTCAATGGTTTTAGCACAATCTTCAATGCTTTCACCTCCACAAAATTGTTTAAAAACAGTTGATTTAATTATCCCTTTAATTGGCAGTGAAATGGCAAAGGCAGCATGCACTAAGGCAGGTCCAACTTGCACCAACCAGTTGTAGCCTAGTGCCTTAAAAAGCATGTACGAATTACGCAAATCACCATTTGATTTGCCTTTAAAAGCTATTTCGGTGTTTGAAAAATCTATTGAAGTCGGCTTAAAACTATTCATTATTATTATCTCAATGTTAAATATGTAAAATTAGTAATACCTTGCAGCAGCAAAAATAGCATTACTTATATAATATAATAATGAAGGAAATTTTCAGCAAAGGGTTTAATGTATTTATGGGCGATGATGTGTTTGAAAACATGGCTCAAAACCTCATTGAACGTGAGTACTCTAAAGTTTTTCTCCTGATGGACGAAAACACAGAACGTGATTGTTATTCTATTTTGAAAAATTTTTTGGTAAACGTTATCACAATTAAAATCAAGAGTGGCGAGCAACACAAAACGATAAAAACGGCTGAGTATATCTGGCATCAATTGCATGATAATTTTGCAGATAGACGAGCTGTTATGATTAATCTAGGTGGTGGCGTGGTGAGTGATATTGGTGGATTTTGTGCAGCCACATATAAAAGAGGAATTGATTTTATTAATGTTCCTACAAGTCTTTTAGGAATGGTGGATGCGAGTATCGGAGGCAAACTAGCTTGTGATATTGATTCTCATAAAAACATGGTGGGCGTTTTTGCACACCCGAAGGACATCTATATTTACTCTAAGTTTTTGAACACTCTTCCGATTGCAGAAAAACGCTGCGGATTAGCAGAACTGAGTAAACATGCCTTAATAGATAGCAAGCCACTTTGGAATGATATTTTAGAAAATTCTGTTTTTGAATTCCCTATTATCAATAATTTAATTCAGCAATCAGCTAAAATTAAAATTAATATTGTTAAAAACGACCCTTACGAAAAGGGATTACGCAAGGTGCTTAATTTTGGCCATACGATTGGACATGCGATTGAAACCTGGAGTTTAAAAAACGACAAAAACCCATTGAAGCATGGCGAAGCAGTGGCTATTGGTATGCTTTGCGAAGCATTCATCTCCAACAAATTATTAGGCTTGAGCAACAAAGAACTCAACCAAATTGTACAGTTTGTAGGCAAAAATTTTAGCCATTACAAAAGCCAATGGGATGTGCATGAACTTATTTCTTACATGAAAAATGACAAGAAAAATTATAAAGGAAATTACAATTTCAGTTTGCTAAAAAAGGTAGGAAAAGCTAAAATTGATGTGGACTGCAGCACAGATTTAATTTTAGAGTCACTGTCATACTACCAAGGACTTGGCCAACAATTTCCTTCTCAACATAGTGCTTGAAAGCTGTTAGAGTAATATCACCCCAACATACAATAAATTGCAGCATTGATTTACCTGCATCAAAGAGCATTGCAAACAGGGCATTAATCCTGCAAGCTATTTTACCAAATATTAGTCTAAAAAACATTTCAGAAGCGGATGATACCTTGCTTATGCAAAGTGCATTGAAAAGTGATGCGAATGAAATTCAACTAAAAAATGCAGGTACATGCATGCGATTTCTAACGGCATATTTTGCTTCAATAGACGGAAGAAAAGTTAAATTGATGTGTGATGATAGAATGAAGGAAAGACCCATCAAAACTTTGGTAGATGCGCTGAGAGAATTGGGAGCAGATATTACTTATCTGGAAAAAGAGGGCTATCCTCCGTTGGCCATTCAAGGGAAGAAATTACATGGTAAATCCATCCATATAAATGCAAGCGAAAGCAGTCAATTTATCAGTGCTTTGATGTTGATTGGACATAGTATCGACAATGGGTTAGAGATTGTTTTGGAAGGAGAAATTTCTTCACTAGATTATATAGAAATGACTGCAAAACTCATGCAAGAATTTGGTTTAATAGTGCAATTTAAAAAGAATAAAATAAGCACTAAGAAACATAAAATTTCAAATTCTAAAAATCTAGAATACACTATTGAAGCAGACTGGAGCAGTGCAGCTTTTTGGTATCAGATTGCAGCCATGAGCTATGATTCAGAGATTACATTAAATAGCTTGAGCCTAGAAAATTTGCAAGGAGATAAAACCATTGCCAAACATCTTTCAAATCAGGTTGAAACTCGAACTATTTCAGACAACATTGTCATTCATTCAAACCAATCAAAAATCAATAATCAAAATTATACAATCAACTTAAAGCATCAGCCCGACCTAGCCCCTGCCTTGGCAGTATGCCTTGCTGCATTAGGAGTTGATGCGAAAATTGAAGGACTTGAAAACCTAAAAATAAAAGAAAGTAACCGACTTCAAGCCCTGCATGATGAATTGAACAAACTAGGGTATGCTATTCAAATTGATGGAGACAGTTTAGAAATAAAAAATTCAGGAAATGTCGACCCTTCAACTCCGCACAGGGTGACATCATCTTCTATTCAAATAGCGATTAATTCAACAATTCAAGTAAATAACAATCATCAAATCAAAACCTACAAAGACCACAGGATGGCTATGGCTTTTGCACCATTGGCATTGGTATTTGGCGAAGTAATTATCGAAAATCCAGAGGTTGTGGAGAAATCCTATCCGCATTATTGGGACGATCTAAAAAAAGCAGGATTTGGTTTGGAGTTTTTTGATGTGTAATCTTGTAGCTAATGAACTCATTTGGCGAAATTTTCAGAATCACCACCTTTGGCGAGAGTCATGGTGAAGCACTTGGTGTTGTCATTGATGGCTGTCCTCCAAACATTCACTTTGACTTTGATTTTGTTCAGAGCGAATTAAACCGAAGAAAACCAGGGCAATCCAACATCAGCACAAGCCGAAATGAAGATGAAACATTCGAGGTCTTGAGTGGCGTATTTGAAGGCAAAACCACCGGTACCCCTTTAACATTAATAGTTAGAAATAACAATCAAAAATCAGAAGACTATAACAAGTTGAAGGATGTTTACCGACCTGGACATGCCGATTTCACCTACCAACAAAAGTATGGCATAAGAGACCACCGAGGTGGTGGCCGACAATCAGCAAGGGAAACTGTGGCTAGGGTATTAGCAGGAGCTGTTGCCAAAATGTACCTTAAAAGTCAAGGCATATCTATTCAAGCCTATGTAAGCCAGGTATACAATATCAAACTAGATAAAGCATATACTGATTTAGACCTCAATCAAATAGAAAACAACATCGTTCGCTGCCCTGACCCTGCAAAAGCTGAAGCGATGATTGCGCTAATAGCGCAAACAAAAGCAGAAGGAGATACCCTTGGAGGAGTAATTAGCTGTGTTTGTAAAGGTGTTCCAGTAGGATTGGGCGAACCTGTTTTTGATAAATTACATGCCCAATTAGGTAAAGCTATACTCAGCATCAATGCTTGTAAAGGTTTTGAAATAGGAAATGGGTTTGAATCTGTAAACTTGAAAGGAAGCGAAAATAATGATGCTTTCGAAACTAATGAAAGCAAGCACATTGGTACAAAAACCAATCACAGTGGTGGCGTGTTAGGAGGTATTTCAAATGGAATGGACATTTTTTTTAGAGCAGCTTTTAAGCCTGTATCAAGCATAAAAAAATCACAAGAGACAATAAATACATCTTTCGAAAACACAAGTATTCAGATTGAAGGGCGACACGATCCATGCTTGGTTCCGCGCGCAGTGCCAATTGTTGAAGCCATGACAGCTTTGGTTTTAACAGACATGTTGCTTAGAAACAAAATTTACAAGTAAATAGTGCTTCGTACTTTTTTAGTCATAAAACTTGTTTTCAATTTGATATATTAAGAAAATCAATTGCTTTTACTTTATTTGAACAAAATTTTTATAATGAGAAAATATTTTTTATTGACCCTTGCTTCTGCATTATTTCAGATTCACTCAAATGCCCAAACTGTTGTGCCTTGTGCTACTGATGAAATTCATCAGCAGATTTTGGAACAACATCCTGAGTTGAAAATGGAAGAGCAATTGATGAACGAAACCGCTCGCAGGTTTGTTCCCCAATTAAATAAAGCGGCAACAATAAAATATATTCCAGTTGTGTTTCATGTTATACATGGCTATGGCAACGAAAATATTAGCCAAGCGCAGATAAATGACCAAATCAGAATATTAAACGAAGATTATAGAAAAATGGCTGGCACAAATGGAGGTGCCAGTACCGATCCTTTAGCCGTGGATATGGAATATGAATTCCGTTTAGCCCAATTCGACCCCAACGGAAAACCTACTGATGGTGTTAATCGAGTTAATAATTATGCCCTGAGCATTAATGCTACTGATAATACCAAGGCCTCGATTTATTGGCCTAGTGATAAATATTTTAATATTTGGGTGGTTAACACTATCTTAAATAATTCAGGAAGTCAAAACAGTATTGTACTTGGTTATGCGCAATTCCCATTTGACAGGACTTCAAGACCAACAACCGATGGGGTAATAATACGCTCAGACCAAGTAGGTGTAATTGGTACGGGACAACAATCACAAGCCGGAAGAACCATGACACACGAAGCAGGACACTGGGTGGGCTTATATCATCCTTTCCAAGGTGGCTGCGGATCATCTAGCTCAAATTGTGCCGTTCAGGGTGATCAAGTTTGTGATACCCCTCCAGTAGCTTCTTCAGCATCAGGTTGTCAAAATGGTAGAAACTCATGCTCCACTGATAACCCGAATTTGCCAGATTTGATAAGAAATTATATGGATTATTCAGATGGTAATTGTGCTAATATGTTTACCAAAGGTCAAAAAACCAGAGCTGATGGGATTATGCCTAGCACTAGGTCTAATATATATTCTGCTGCAAATCTAAGTAACATTGGTATTAACACGGATGGAACCTATAAAACCATTCCCGCTTCAAGCAAAAAAGCTCCTTTCAATTTTGATTTCAATGTAAGTTCATTAAATGGTTCTGGCTGGTTTACCGAAGCCTTCACCATTCAACCTGATACTGCATGGCAAATCAATCAAGCCATCGGTTACAACGACACAAAATCAATATACAACCGCAATTTCTTAACTCAGAAATTAAACTCACGCTCATCTTTTTCAAGTGCAAGTTATGATATCAGTGCCTTAACAAATCCTAAGCTTTCTTTTGCCATTGCTTATGCTAAACGCATTAGTGCCAGCAACGACAAACTTACTATTTATGTTTCTGATAACTATGGCAGAACAGAAGAAGTACTAAAAACATTGAGCGCTACCGATATATCAACTGCGGATGTTACTGCTTCAGAGTTTGTGCCAGCTAATACAGGTCAATGGAAAAAATTATCATACGACCTTTCAGCTTACAAATCATACACCAACCTGAGTGTGCGCTTTGAATTTATTAATGTAAGAGGAAATAATATTTTCATAGATGATATTAGCGTGGCTACGCCAACTAGTTCTGAGGAACTATTGAAAGAAAGTCTAGGATTTAACTTCTTTCCAAATCCTGTTAACCAAACAGCCCAAATCAAATTTAACCTAAGCAGTTCTGAAAATGTAGCTATAAACTTGTTTGACATTTCTGGCAGATTGGTTAAAACCATTGCTCAAGCTGATATGCCTGCAGGTTCTAATACTGTTAGTTTCGACAAAGCTGAAATAAACAAAGGCGTATACTTCTTGAAAGTTGAAACCTCAAAAGGTGCTTTCAGCCACAAGGTAATGATTGACTAATTTCTCAAAGTCTTTTTCTTGAAAACAAACAACTTTAAACAAAGTGTTATAGATACCTGTAAACACTTGCTACAACAGCGTGCCTTCACTGCAGAAAAAGCCATGAATGCGGCTCAAGAGGCTGCAAATGGCGAGGACAAAAGCAGCGCGGGTGACAAATATGAAACAAGCCGCGCTATGGGACAACTTGACCGCAACATGAATGCCAAGCAATTGGCAGAAGTGCAAAAGGAACTTGCCGAATTAGAGCGTTTGGAGAAAAACCCACCCAAAACAGATATGGTTTATAGTGGTTCGCTCATCAAAATAAGCATGGGTTATTTATATATTGCAGTGGGTTTGGGAAAACAACAAATAGAAAACCAAAATGTGGTATTGCTATCCAAAAACTCACCTTTAGCGCTGGCCCTTTTGGGTAAAAAACCACAGGAACAAATAAGCTTTAATGGGAATAAGATTGGTATTGAGGAAATACTCTAAAAAAATTTCATGATTTGAATAATCCTTTTCTGATAGCAATTAATTAATCTAAGTGATTTGACAAAGGACATGCAAAAGATTAATTTTCACTACTTTTATTTAAACACTTTTTCTTCGTTTCTACCATCTATATCCATTATACAGATATCGGACTTTTTCAGAAGGTTATTATCTGGCATCAATTGGTAATCTTGCCTTTCGGCAATAATCTTTTTTCCGTCAGGCGAAATGCTTAGCAAACTATAGGAACGACTGTTACAAGCATTTTTTATAAGCACATTTTCTTTGCTATCCTTATTTAACCTGCAAATACCAACGAGACCCGAATTATTTTCACCAACCACAGTTGTTGAATAATATATATCGTTGTTGTTAGGATGCCAAGTTACACCTGTTGTGTAGTGTATTATATTACTTGTATCCTTTACTAAATAATTTAACTGCTTTGATTTCAGATTCATAAACACAATATCGGATACGCCACCACCTAGACCAGCAAGTTCCATTAAATCATTTATGGAGTTATAGGTAATAACAGTATTCATAACAGTGGCTTGGATACTATCCAATCTTGTACCATCAAATCCAATTATTTTATTCCCTGCAATTTTATCACTACCACTAGTTACTGAAAAAAATATTTTATCAGTACCATACCATTCAGGATACGTATTGCTATATACTGAGGTAAGTTGAGTTAAGCTATCTCCATTATCTTTCACTTTATAAATCTGTAGATTTAATCCTGCAAAAACAATCCAACCATTTTTACCCCATTTGGGCTGACCAACGATTCTTTGACCCCTTAAAATAACTGTTTCTTTTTTTGTTACTAGGTTGTATTTTGCAAGTGAATTATAAAACAAAGAATCTTGGGTGAGATATATAATCTCATTTCCATTTAAAGGATTGAAACAAGGCGCCAATCTCTGAAAAGTAGTTCCCTTTGTTTGCCTTGGAATAGGAGATATACTAGGAGGTATTTTGGCACAAGGCTCGCATGATGCACAATAAGCATTGGCGTTTATTTGTTTATCCTTTTCGCAAGAAGTAATTGCAAAAATAACAACGAAGAAAAAACATAAAACACGATTTTTCATTATTCAATTATTAGCTTGCGTGAAACAGAATACGAGTCTGTAATTAAATGGCAAATATAAAAGCCTGTATTTAAGCTAGTACAATTAATATTATACTTCTTAACACCTTCATTTTCTGAATCTATTGGCATTTCATAAACTATCTTTCCTGTCATATCTCTTAATTCAATTTTTACTTGTGATGAACTTGGCAAAGAAAATTGCAATGTAAAGCGATCCTTCACAGGATTCGGATATATTGATATAGATTCTGCAATATCATTTGAAGATGCATCTCTACTACTAGTAGACTCAGCTTTTTTATTTGAATAAGGTGGTGGAATGTTTATCACTGAAGAGGGAGCGGTATAAGCTGTTAGTGCCATTTTACAAATAGCATTGGCATTTTTAGCAGTTGCAGGTATCCATTCATTAAAATTTAAAAGTTGATTATTGTTACCCACTTTCTTTTTAAGTTGATAAACATAACCACGCATAGTTGCTGAGGTCTGATTCCAGCTAATAACTTCACAATTAGGTCCCGCTATAATATTTGATTGTATAGTGGCATTATTTATATCATTTCCATACAAATTTGAAATACTGTTTAATTTCCATACATCAAGCACACCGCGATATTGGGGTTGGGTAATATTTATTGTTTGGGTAATTTCATATATATCTCCGTAGTAATTTCCCGCTGGAATATTATAAGCAGCAAGGGGATTTGTACTTGTATTAATATTTTCAAAAACACGAATTAAAACATTTGATGTTTTCTTTGTAGTGCCTGGTGCAAACAAAGGTGTTGTTGATACATAATGTTTTAATTGATAGGTTGGTAGTTGTATTGCTTCAAGTGCTGCTCCTGCATCAAGTAATCCATAGCCTGTAAAGATGTCAGGACCAATCCCAGTATTTTTTATATCTTTTGCTGTATTTTTTATAATGTTTTCAACATCTTCGGGTGCCAATAAATTAGGCGCAAGTGTTGGATTGTTTTTTATATAACCTTGCATTAAAGCAGATACACCTGTTGCATGTGGAGTAGCACCAGATGTGCCATCAAATGACTGCGTCTGATTATTAATTGTTCCAATACTAGTTATTAATTGCTCAACACCAGGTGCAATAAAATCCAAATTGTAATCATAATTAGACCTAAACCATTTTTCACCGTCTACATTACTTGCACCAACTTTCATAATAAAATCATCTCTATAGCTCGATGGGAATAAAATGCCTCTATTACCATCATTACCTGAAGCACCAGCAATTGACACATTATTCCTAAATGAATAAATAATAGCATCTCTCAATGGCTCTAAATTTAGCGGATAAACTACATTATAAAAAGTACTAAAGTTCATGCAATGTAATCCGTAGCCATAAACATTTGGTAAATTTGGTGCAATTGCGGGGGCAATAGCAGTTGAAGATGTTGCACCTTCTACAATAGCACTGCAAATAGCACTTAGAGGAGCCAATGCATTACCAGGTCCGGTAACTTTCATAGAATAAAGATCCGCTCCCCAAGGTTGTGTAGGATTTGTAGCATCACCACCAGCAATACCTGCAATGTGAATTCCATTGTTTCTAATTGCACCAATAATACCAGCTACACAAGTACCATGATCATTTGAATAAGGTTCTTGTTGATTAGCGGGCGACTGGTTATGTGTAGTTATAAAATAATCTCTACCACCCTTTACTCTCGATTTTGCCCATGTAACAACACTTCCATCTTCTCTAAAATCTTCATGTCTCCAATTGATACCAGTATCGTAAATTCCAACTTTAATGGCTTTTGTATTCCCAGTATTATTTTTGGTAATATTACCAGTACTTAGGCTCCACGCTTTGTCAATATTTATGTTTGCATTTGGGTAGGTATTATTTGGATATAAATTTGGCTGCAAATTATTAATAATTGCAGGGTCATTATTAAAAACAGATGCTTCTCTCATCATGGCATTTGGTACTGCAAATTCAATTAAAGTATCCAAATTGTTAAGCATGGTAATTGCTGAATCTAAACTTAAACCATTCGACTCGCTATGCCAAGTTAGTAAAAGTGTTGACCAAAACTTTGGAATTTCGATTGTATCTTCTAATCTAGTAATGGAAGAGGTATCAGAGGTTCTTAAATTATGATAAATTTTATATACACTAAAGGAGTTAAGCAATTCAGAATTAATATAGCCACTTCTAATCATTATTTCTCTGCCATAACTTGTTATAAATGTTGAGATATTCCCACTCCTTAATTCTACATTATCAATATTATCTTTATTAATAATTTCAGGGTTAAATTTTACCAATAATTGATCTTGGTAATAAAGTGGAACATTTGCAGAATCATAAACAATACGCGCAGATTCGAAATCTTGAGCAAGTCCAAGTTTTGTAATAGCAGTAATTAGAATCAACAAAAGAAACTTAGATTTTTTATAATTTAAGGTTTTAACAAAACAAATATTAAGAAACAAAACTGTATTTCCAACAATTAAATAAAATAAAAAGCCTCTTAAATAGAAAAAAGCTGAGTATAAATTACCAACGCACCAACTTTTTAGGATTAGTTCTCATAATGGTTATTAAAATAATTAGGCTAAAAATAAGCTTGATTTATTAAGTTCTTTATATATAAAATGTTACTATATTAAAGATAAAAGATAGTTGGAACCACAAATTCAACTAAATACTATTCGTCAAGGTAAAAACCGTTATCTCAGGCAGAATACCCACACGGCCAGGATATCCCAAAAAGCCATAACCACGGTTTACATAAAGCTTTTGGTTTTCTTTAGTCTCATACAATCCCGCCCAATGTGGGTAGATATATTGTGATGGACTCCATTTGAACTTACCTAATTCAACACCAAACTGGAAGCCATGTGTATGCCCACTAAAGGTAACATCAATGTCTTTGTGTTTCTGACTCACAATGGTATCAAAGTGCGAAGGATCATGAGAAAGTAACAGCTTCACTGGGGTGTTTTCCATTCCTTTTTGAGCTACTTCTACATTGCCATATTTTTGAAAACGTCCTCTATCTCCCCAATTCTCAACCCCTATCAAACCAATCTTATTAAATTTTCTATCTATCACCACGTTCTCATTTCGCATTAGATGCCAACCCATTTGCTTGTGAACATCATACAAATCTGTTAGGTTCTTCTGTTTCTCTTCTGGGCTTTTCCAATTGTTTACATAATCGCCATAATCATGGTTACCAAGGATGGAATACACGCCCATTGGGGCTTTCATTTCGGCAAACATTTCCATCCAATCGTAAGCCTCATCAGTTTTGTTGTTTACAAAATCACCAGTAAAAAAAGCCAAATCTGCATTTTGCTCTTTAATCAATTTTATGCCTTTATATACAGCATCTTTATCTGTAAAGCTGCCCGAATGCACATCTGAAATTTGCACAATTTTCAACCCCTCGAAAGCATCAGGAAGATTGGGCAAATACAACTCAACTTTATGAACCCTATAATCATAAGCACCTTTCATAATGCCTCTTGAAAGAATAACAAAAGGAACAGCACCTGCTATCAAACCTGTGCGGGCCAAGAATTCAGAACGGGTAATCTTTTCGCTTTTCTCTTCTATTTCAGCTTCGTATTCTTCAAGTTCAGCCTCTGCCTTGGTTTCAAAAAGCTCTTTGATTTTCCTAAAAATCATTGTTATCAATCGCTTCACATCGTCTAACAACATGAAGATACATATAAAGAACTTAGACAAATAAAATACGAAATAAAAACCAGCAAAATATACCCTATAGGCTTTGTTGCCATCCATGTCAGGGAAGAAAAAGCTTCCTAAAAGTATGATTGAAACAAGGGTTGGAATGGCCCAAAACACAATAGCAATAAACCTACGAACATTTTTATGTCGCTTGTTGTAGAGTGTTTTATAAGCTTGCCAAGCGTATGCATCTATCAAAAAGGCAAAGGCAATGAGCGAAAGCGTAAGTTTTATTTTAAATTCGAGCATCTTAATTTTTTAGGTGATTGATTGAATATACAAAATAACAAGAATGTTTGAAATGTTTTATCATTTGCCATGATGCAAACATTTATAATTGCAGCCGAAATTACATGAACAAAACGCTAAAAGCCATAAAAAATAAATTAGCAAAGTTTAAAGACTGGTGTCTGAAAGTGGCTTTATTGGCATTTCAGGTCAGTTTCTTGATGATTGTATTGTATCGTGTTATCCCAGTGCCCATTACTCCTTTTCACATTATCAGGGTGTTTGAGCAAATTGGAAGCAGTGACGAAGTGCGATTGAAAAAGAGTTGGCGAGGCATTAACGACATAGGCGATAAAATAGTTTTAGCCGCAGTTACCTCAGAAGACCCCAAATTTTTCCAACATTTTGGTTTTGATTTTGAGCAAATACAAAAAGCCATAGAGCGCTCCATAAATGGTGGTAAGAAACTTAGAGGGGCTAGTACCATAAGTCAACAAACTGCTAAAAATTTATTTTTCACACCCAAGCGCAGTTGGATTCGTAAAGGATTGGAAATGTACGTCACCATTTGCCTTGAGGTATTGTGGACCAAGAAAAGAATCATTGAAGTATATTTAAATATCATCGAAATGGGCAATGGCATCTATGGTGCAGAGGCTGCTTCGGAGTTTTATTTCAACAAATCATCTGATAAACTAACAAAAGGTGAAGCCGCTATGATAGTGGCGTGTTTCCCGAACCCTCGAAGGTGGCGCCCCGACAAACCCACACGTTATATAGTGCGCAAGCAAGCCATCATCACCCGATTTATGAATAAAATTGGTGAATTACCTTGGAAGTAGTGATTTGCAAATAGGGTTTGATAAAAACCATTTTTCAGAAATGAATGGCACAAAAATCTGAGCCTATCAAATATTATTAACTAAAGATAAGAACTGACTTAATGATGCCGAAGGCATCGCACGTTTGAAAACAAAAAAGCCGCGCAGCGAAGCTGCGCGGCTTTCTGATAATAAAATTCAATTAGTGATGAGCTAAATAATTAGCAACACCTTCAGCAGTGGCATTCATGCCATCTTTGCCTTTTTCCCAATTTGCAGGGCAAACTTCACCTTTTTCTTCAAAAAATTGTAATGCATCAATCATACGCAAAGCTTCGTCAATATTACGACCCAATGGCATGTCATTTACCACTTGGTGACGAACGATTCCATCTTTGTCGATTAAAAACAAACCACGGTATGCTACTGCATCTTCGCCTAAATTACCTACCCATACCAATTCATCTGCTTCATTGTAAGCAAATGCACCAGCCAACACACCAAAGTTAGTAGCAATGGTTTTGTTCACATCCGCTACCAATGGGTATTTTACACCTTGAATACCACCATCATTTTGCGGTGTATTCAACCATGCCCAATGACTGAATTTGCTATCAATTGAGCAACCTATTACTTGCACGCCACGTGCTTCAAAATCGGCTATGCGGTTTTGGAAAGCAATGATTTCTGTTGGGCAAACAAAAGTGAAATCCAATGGATAAAAATAAAACAATACGTGTTTTTTCCCTATGTATTGCTCTAATGAAAAATCGTCTACAAAATCGCCACCATCTACTACTGCCGAAGCTCTGAACGAAGGGGCTTTACGTCCTACTAACATTGTCATAATTATATATTCTCCTTATTTAAGTTTGTTATTTTTGAACAGCAATATTAAGGCAATTGTTTTATTTTAGATGAATGATTTTTGGCAAATGGCCAGAATTAACTTCTAAATAATATAGAGCTATCGCCATAACTTAAAAACCTAAAATCATTTGCCAAGGCATACTCATAAATGCGTTTCCATTCATCACCTACAAAAGCCGAAACCAATAACAACAGAGTACTTTCTGGCTGATGAAAATTGGTTATAATCGCATCTGCTACTTTTATTTTATATGGTGGAGCAATGATAATCTGAGTGGCACCTGTCAAAACCGTTTTGTCTTTATATTGCATCCAATCCAAAATCGCTTGAAGGGAAGTTTGTAAGTCTACCTCAGGCTGAGCGGAATCGAATCCTTCCGTTTGGATTTCCTTATCTAAAATTCCTAATTCATAATTGTCAATTCTTAATTGATAAGGCTCCCATTGTTCAACATATAGATGCCCAATTTCTTCCCATTTATCTTTTTGCATAAATAGCCTTCTTCCAAACCAATATATGCTTTCAAGGCTGCGCAGCGAGGTTGTTCCAACCACTACAATGCGACCCGATTTCCCAACAACTTGAGATAATAATTTTTCAATTATCGATTTTTCAATATGTATGCGCTCCTCATGCATCTCATGACCGTGCATGGTTTCAGCCTTCACGGGTTTAAAGGTTCCTGCTCCTACATGTAGGGTTAAATAATTTGTCGAAATGCCTTTGCTATGATGCGATTGAATGACATTTTCGGTAAAATGAAGTCCAGCAGTGGGCGCAGCCACAGACCCATCATGCTTAGCATACACCGTTTGATATCGGTTCTCGTCTTCGCCCTCCACATCTCTATTCATATAGGGAGGAAGAGGAAGCACCCCAGCCATTTCAAGCATCTCAGCAAAGCTGATATCTGCATCCCAAGTAAAACGAACGGTGTAAGTATCTTCGTTTTGAGACAATTTCTGCACCTTTAAAGTGAACTTGTTTTCATTCAAAGAGATTTCTTTAGCAAGAACACCCTCCTTCCAACGTTTCGAGTTGCCTATCATCACTTTCCAAGTAGCACTTTTCTTTTGTTGAAAGGCCACTTGCGTATCACTTGAATCCAATGGTTCAAGGCACATTATCTCTATTTTTGCTCTGGATTCTTTGAAAAAGAAAATTCGGGCATGAATAACCCTTGTATTATTAAAGAGTAACGCATCGCCTGCTTCCAACAAGCCACCTAGCTGACTAAAAATGGTTTCGCTAATCTGACCATCATTCCAAATCAAGAGTTTACTTTGGTCACGGGCATCTAAAGGAAACTGGGCGATTCGCTCTTCAGGCAAATCGTATGAAAAATCTTTAATACTTAGTTCTTGAGGGTTGTTCATACAATCAAAAACTATTTACCCTCAAACTTCGGTTTCCTTTTTTCAACAAAGGCTTGCATACCTTCTTTTTGGTCTTCGCTGGCAAAACACATATAAAAGTTTTTACGTTCAAAGTAAAGTCCCTCTTGCAATCCGCTATCGAATGCTTTTAATACAGACTCTTTAGCCAATCTTATTGAAATTGGGCTCATTTGTGTAACTTCTTTTGCCAACTTAACTGCTTCGTCCAAATACAATTCCTCGGCCACTACCCTATTCACCAATCCAGCTTTCATGGCTTCTTCGGCTGAAATAAATTTGCCTGTTAATACCATTTCCATGGCAAGAGCTTTACCCACGGCTCTGGTAAGTCGCTGTGTGCCACCTGCACCTGGCATAATACCTATTTTAATTTCTGGTTGACCAAATTTAGCAGTCTCACTAGCCACAATCATGTCGCAGGTCATGGCCAACTCGCAACCTCCACCCAAAGCAAATCCGCTAACAGCAGCTATTATTGGCTTCTTGGTCTTTCTAATTTGGTCCCAAGTTTCAAACTGATCAATTTTCAACAAATCAATAGCAGTCTTGCTTTCCATTTGTTTGATATCGGCACCCGCAGCAAAAGCTTGTTGGTTACCCGTTATAATTATACATCTCACATTATCATCTTCGTCCAAACTGGCCAGGGCTGCTTTAAGCTCAAGCATCAATTGAAGGTTCAATGCATTTAATTCTTTAGGGCGATTAAGCCTAATGATTGCTATGTGTGGTTGGTATTCTGATTCAACCAAGATAAATTCGTAGTTCATTTTCGAAAAATTATGTGGCAATATTAATTTTTAATTTTCGAGAAAAATATAGCTTTATACAGCATTGGGCAAAGATTAAAGGATAGAGACAAATAAATTTATTAATATTTCTTGTCACAGTGTTGCATTTTATAAAAAATATCAGATATTTGCAGCCCTTATAAAGAAAAACACGGCAATGAGAGTTTGTGATTTAACCGGTAAGAAAGCGATAAAAGGAAACAATGTATCGCATTCCAATGCCAAAACAAAAAGACGTTTTTACCCAAATTTACAGGAGAAAAAATTTTTCATCCCTGAGGAAAATCGTTGGATTAGATTGAAAGTATCAACTAAAGCTATTAAAACCATCAACAAAAAAGGCATAAATGCTGTGTTGAACGATTTTATACGTGATGGTATAATTTAACAATAGGAGAATACGAAATGGCAAGAAATAGAAATAGGATACAAGTTATACTTGAGTGTACCGAGCATAAAACTACGGGCATGCCAGGTATGAGTAGATATATTACTACCAAAAACAAAAAAAACACAACCGAACGACTTGAGTTGAAAAAATTCAACAATGTTTTGAGACGTGTTACTGTTCATAAAGAAATTAAATAAAGGAGCGTAAAAAATGGCTAAGAAAGTTGTTGCAACATTAAAAACCGGTTCGGGCAAAGAATTTGCTAAAGTTTACCGTGCAGTAAAAAACAAAAAAGGAGCATACTCTTTTAAATCTGAAATCGTACCTAACGATAGCGTAAAAGGCTATTTCAAAGGTTAATTTCGATAATAAATTATTCAAACGAAAGCATCCTGATACAATTCAGGGTGCTTTTTGTATTTTATTTTATGCCAATTCATCCAAATTATGAATTGTATTAGCATATTTGCAAGTATTATCAATTAAGTAGCATGGGAATATTCAGTTTTTTTAGCAAGGAGAAAAAAGAAAAACTCGACCAAGGTCTTGAAAAAACGAAGACAAGCTTGTTTGAAAAAATAAGTAAAGCGCTTGTTGGCAAATCCTCTGTAGATGATGATTTTTTAGATAAACTTGAAGAAATTCTTGTGACAAGTGATGTGGGAATTGAAACCACACTCAAAATAATTGATAGGTTGCAAAAGCGAGTTGCCAAAGACAAATACACAGGCACTAGCGAATTACAAAACCTCCTGCGCCAAGAAATTGCCCTGCTATTAGATGAAAACAAAAGCGAAATCCCAGTGGATTTTAGCGACTTGCAAGGCAAAAAGCCCTATGTGATAATGGTTGTTGGGGTTAACGGAGTGGGAAAAACAACCACGATAGGCAAACTTGCCAACCAATTTAAAAAAGCAGGAAAGAAAGTAGTTTTAGGTGCGGGGGATACTTTTAGAGCGGCTGCGGTTCAACAATTAAAAATTTGGGGTGAGCGAAATGAGGTGCATGTGGTAGAACATGGCATGAACACCGACCCTGCTTCAGTTGCCTTTGATGCTGTGAAATATGCAGTTGACAATGGTGCCGATGTTTGTATTATAGATACGGCTGGCCGATTACACAATAAAATCAACCTAATGACCGAATTATCCAAAATTAAACGTGTGATGAGTAAGGTTTTAGATGGCACACCCCATGAAATACTTTTGGTATTGGACGCTTCAACAGGGCAAAATGCCTTTGAACAAGCCAAACAATTCACAGCCGCAACCGAAGTAAATGCACTTGCGTTAACTAAATTAGATGGCACTGCCAAAGGTGGTGTGGTGATTGGCGTGGCAGACCAATTTAAAATACCTGTGAAATATATTGGTGTAGGAGAAGGAATTGATGATCTGCAATTATTCAACAAACACGAGTTCGTAGATTCCTTGTTTAAGAGTTAGCCACCGATTTCACAAATTATCACAGAAAATTTTTGAAAAGATTTGTCTGACAACTCACATTTAAATGGATTAAGTTTAAATGGAGGAATGAATGATACCTGATAACAGAAATTTTATACTAATTATAGAATAGATTAATAATAGCCATACATATCATTTGAAAACGGAGAATTTTAATCAGCGTAATCTGTGCAATCTGTGGCTAAATAAAACATGAAAACAAAAAACAAAAAGCAAGATAAAATAAACATCATTACACTTGGATGTAGCAAAAATATTGTTGATAGCGAAGTGTTATATAGCCAACTTAAAGCAAACGATTTTGACGTAACACATGAGTCGGCTAAGGATGATGCCAATATAGTAGTTATCAATACCTGTGGTTTTATAGACAATGCTAAGCAAGAAAGCATTGATACCATTCTTAGGTATGCTGAGGCCAAACAAACAGGAGAAATAGACAAATTATATGTGACTGGCTGTTTAAGTCAAAGGTATAAGCCAGATTTGGAAAAAGAAATTCCAGATGTGGATGAATATTTCGGCACACTTCATTTGCCTCAATTAATTAAAACCCTAGGTGCGGATTATAAACATGAACTTATTGGAGAAAGGTTATTAACCACCCCTAGCCATTATGCCTATTTAAAAATTGCTGAAGGCTGCGATAGACCTTGCTCATTCTGCGCCATTCCCATCATGAGAGGTAAGCACGTTTCCAAATCTTTTGAAGAAATAGAAACTGAAGTGAAAAATTTGGTTAAAAATGGAACTAAAGAAATATTACTTATTGCCCAAGATAGCACCTATTATGGCCTAGATTTATATGGCGAAAGGAAATTAGCGGAACTATTAAGACGTATTTCTGATATCGAAGGTGCAGAATGGATCAGGTTGCATTATGCATACCCAAGTCAGTTTCCTTTGGATGCCTTGGAAGTAATAGCAGAAAGAAAAAATATTTGTAAATATATAGACATCCCTCTTCAACATACCAGCGACAATATGTTGAAAATTATGCGCAGGGGAATAACTACTGCAAGAACCCAAGAAGTGGTTGACAATATACGAGCTAAAGTTCCAGGTATTGCAATTAGAACCACTTTAATAGCTGGTCATCCAGGCGAAACCGAACAAGACTTTGAAGATTTATGCGAATTTGTTAAACGAAATCGATTTGATAGACTTGGTATTTTCACCTATAGTCATGAAGATGGAACACATGCAGGCACCATGTTAGATGATGTGCCGCAAGAAGTAAAAGAAGATCGTGCTGCCATTATCATGGAGATACAACAAGGCATTTCTGCAGAGATAAACCAAGAGAAGATTGGCAAAACATACAGAGTTTTGTTTGATAGAAAAGAAAATGGTATGTGGGTGGGAAGGACCGAATTTGATAGCCCTGAGGTTGACAATGAAGTATTGGTAGACGCTAAAAAATTCTATGCCAAAATTGGAGACTTTGCCAATGTTAAAATAACCCATGCCGAGGATTTTGATTTGTATGGCGAAATAGTGTAAGCTACTATTTCAAAAGTATTTCCTTTAAAAGCTAAACCTATTTTTTATGAAATTAACCGAATCAGGATTACTTCCTCAAATAAGCATTGACTATCTTAACGAAAAAGATCCGCTCAAAGGTTTTTACCAATATAGCCCAAATATTGATTCATTTGCAGATGCCATAAAAAATAAAAGCTTTGGTCAAGATAAAAGGAACTTGCTTTCAGAGGTTTTGTTGGAGCAATACAAGAATTCTGAATTAGAACTATCGGAGTTAAGCATTTCACAAATTGAAAGCCTAAAAAACGATAACACATACACGGTAACAACGGGTCATCAATTATCCATTTTTACAGGTCCATTATACTTCATATATAAGATTGTTACTGCCATCAATTTAGCCAAGCAACTCAATGAAAAATACTCGGATAAACATTTTGTTCCCGTATTTTGGATGGCAAGTGAGGATCATGATTTTGAAGAGATCAACTCAATAAATCTATTCGGAAAAGATATAAAATGGAATAAACAATCATATCAGCAACCCGTTGGCAGGCTCAATCTTGTTGGGCTGAAAGAAGATATGTACAATATTGAACTGATGCTTGGTAGCAAGACAAAGGCAAAATATTGGAGTGAACTTCTTGAGTCGAGTTACAATGATAAATACAAGCTAAGTCAAGCCACAAGAAGATTGGTGCATCAACTCTTTGCTAAAGAAGGACTCTTGATAATAGATGCTGATAATGCCAAGTTGAAAAACGAGCTAAAACCAATTATCAAAGCAGATATTTTAGAACAGCAAAGTTTCAAAACCATTCAAAAAACGAATGAAGAACTCAGCAAAAACTATAAACTTCAAATCAATGGACGCGAAATAAATTTCTTTTACCTACATGATGAATTAGGCCGAAAGCTTATTAGACCTGAAGGTGATGAGTTTAAATTACAAGATACAGATATCGTTTTCACAAGAAATGAAATCGAAAACTTGATAGACAGTAAACCGGAATTATTTAGTCCCAATGTGGTTTTGCGTCCCGTATATCAAGAACTTATTTTACCCAATTTGGCCTATATTGGAGGCCCAGCCGAAGTGGCTTATTGGTTACAACTGAAGGGCGTTTTTAATAATTATTCAGTTCCATATCCTGTTGTCATGCAACGCAATTCATTTTTATTATTAGGGTCAAGCCTAAAAACCAAAATAGAAAAATCAGGACTTCAATTAGCTGATTTCTTTACAAACGAATCTGTTTTGCTAGACAAGTTTGTGAAGTTAAAATCAGAGTCAAATTTCCATATGTATAGCCAACAAATCGAAGTGTTGTTTCAAAAATTAATAGACGAGGCAAAAACCATTGACAACCAATTGGGCAAGGATTTATTGGAAACAAAGCTTTCAACAAAAGATTTTTTAAACAAGGCTAATAAAACCTTCAAAAAACAGCAGGAATCCAAACTTGAAACGGATATTGAGAAATTATTAAAAACGAAATCTCAAATCTTCCCGAATGGTGTATTTCAAGAAAGGAAAGAAAATATCATGACTTATGGTGTCAACACGGAGAAAGATATTATCGATTTGGTTTTAGAAAAAGCAGATGCTTTTGGTCAAGATTTAATCATTATTGATTTGTAGTTTCCTTTGTTTAATGATTATTTTAACTTAGTAATTTAGGATTTCGAATGAGTATTATATAATTCAAATATGTAATTTTAACCCTGTTTCCTCTCCTTCTATTTGATGTTATAAAACAACTCAATATTGCCATTGATAAATAAGCCATGATTTGAACCTATGTAACCAATAGCTGGTAGAGTAGTTATTGGAATACCCTCTTGCTTATACGAATCTACTAGTCCAGTGTTAATATAGGTTATCAAATAAAATTTATTATTCAATTTAATGAATTTACCTAATTGCAAATCTATTGATTTTGTATAAAAATTCAGTGGAACAGAATACGATCTCACATATCCAAATGCATCACTAATATTAACCTCATGATTAATATTATACGAAGAAATTGCAAAACCAAATCCAATAAAATTATTTGTAAATTTTGGAGACTTCATGTTTGCATTCAGAATCATTTTAAGCCCCACTTTTAGTTGCCCACCTTTAATTTGAAAATTAGTCTCACCTCCGAGTATATCCTTATAACTATTCCCACCTTTATTATAATATGAAAATGTTGTATTTGAAATAAAAAAGTCAGACAATTTATATGAATAACATCCTGAAAATGCTAGAGCTTTTTTTATAAATATTGTCTCCGCCACTGGTAAAATCGAAAGACCTACGGACTGTTTGCTAATAAATGAAATACTTTCGCTTTTTTGAGAATTTGAATGCTCAAGAAAGATCAGTTGAAATATTATGATTAGATATAGTTTATTAATCCTCATCATAAGCAGTAGCTGTTTTAATTTGAAAATAATGATCTGTTGACTTACAATTTTGGAGTTTTACTGTGGCAATATACCTCTCATCCTTACAACCATCTTTGGGCATATATTTTGGAATTATGTTGTATTCCAAAGTAAGCGTATCAACTTCAATATTGTTATTCAACACTGAGAATATCATTTTTTCTGTATTTACTAATAAGGGAAATCCGGGAGCAGATGAATGTTCTGAAATCTTTGTTGTTGGATCGTAATGAACTTTAGGTTCTAATAGAACGAAAGAAAAACCATTCCCATACTTTTGTGGTGTTTCTATTCCATTTATTGCTATTTTAGGACCACCGCTTCTCCTATATTCCGTTGTACAACCACTGTTAGTAGGAAAACATCCGCTAAACAAAAAAGCGGCCGTAAATAAAATACTTGAAACCAGTTTCATATATCAAATATACAAATGTTAATGTATTTTTCTTACACCAACTTCTTAGGAGTAGTTCCAACAAAGTCTTTCAAGTAAAAAGGCTCGAAATAGGCTGTATCTTCAAATTGTTTGGACTGAAATGCCGCAAATGCCGCATCCACCATACCTTTTGCTGAACAAAGCACATTATCCAAAAAATTCGCATGAGGATGGGTAATCATACCTTTGCATTTGGCTGCACCATTCCCTAAAAAGTATATCTCATTGTTTTCAAGCAAATATGCAAAGGATGTTTCATCCATAATCTTAGCCTCGGTTTCTCGTATCATGTTTGCATGGCTATCAAAAACAGCACAATACACCTCCATCCTACGTGCATCAAGCATAGGAACATACAGGCTTTTTGTTGCTTGTTCCCTCTCCCCTAATTCCAGCGCCCTAACAAGACTCTCCAAGGTATTGATGGCAATCAAAGGAATGCCTAATGCATAGCAATAGCCCTTGGCAGTAGATACCCCCACCCTAAGTCCGGTATAGCTTCCAGGCCCTTTGCTCACTGCAACCGCATCCAAATCTTGAAGTGTGATGCCTGCTGAGTCTAATACCTTTTGCACCAAATTATGTAATTGCGAAGCATGGGCATTGCCGTCATGGTTTTCTTCCAAAGCCAATAGTTTTCCTTGGCTGCTAATGGCAACAGAACAAACTTCGGTAGCGGTTTCGATACATAGAATTTTGGGCATGCGGGCAAATGTAAAAACTTATCGGCTTTGAATAACATCGCTTTAAAAATTTAGTGAAAATCTTTCTAAAAAAAAAGATATTATTGCCTTTCAGACATGCAAAAGAGATGGACAGCAAAGGCGACACCCGATAGGGCATTGGTTGAAGAATTATCTTCGGCCATTAACTTAAATAAAGTACTTACGGGTATTTTGGTGCAGCGTGGTGTCGATACTTTTGAGAAAGCTAAAAGTTTTTTCAGACCGCAATACACAGATTTACACGACCCTTTTATCATGAAGGGCATGAAAACTGCCATCGAACGAATAGATACAGCATTAGCCGAAAACCAAAAAATATTGGTTTATGGGGATTATGATGTGGATGGAACCACTTCTGTGGCTACTGTGTATAGTTTCTTTTCTCAACGCTATGATAACTTAGATTACTATATCCCAGACCGATATACTGAAGGTTATGGAATATCTTTCAATGCCATCGACTGGGCATCTAATAATGGGTTTTCACTTATCATTGCGCTTGATTGTGGAATCAAAGCCATTGATAAAATTGAATACGCCAACAAGAAAAACATCGACTTTATTATTTGTGATCACCATTTACCCGGAGATACAGTGCCTGAGGCGGTTGCAATATTAAACCCAAAACAAAAAGATTGCCCCTACCCTTTCAAAGAGCTATCTGGTTGCGGTATTGGATTTAAGCTTATTCAGGCTTATGCCATAAAACATGATATTCCATTTAAGGAAGTAGAGAATTTTGTAGACCTATCTGCCGTAAGCGTGGCAAGTGATCTGGTCCCTATTTTGGATGAAAATAGGGTACTGGCTCATTATGGTTTAAAAAAACTAAAAGACAACCCGAACAATGGTTTGAAAGCCCTTTTACAAACCTATGCACCTCGCCAAGAATATACAGTGAATGATGTAGTGTTTTTTATTGGTCCTCGCATAAATGCAGCCGGGAGAATAGCTGATGCCAAAGACTCGGTGAGACTAATGATTTCAAGCGAGCAATCTAAAGCACTTGAAATTGCTGAATTGGTAAACCACCACAACAACGAACGCAGGCTTTTTGATGCTAATATCACAGAGCATGCTTTTGATATGATATTAAAAGACGAGAGTTTTGAAGCCAAGAAAGCCACAGTGCTATTCCACAACGAATGGCACAAAGGTGTAATTGGTATCGTTGCCTCTCGATTGATTGAAAAATACTATCGACCTACTGTTATTCTTACCGAATCGAATGGATTAGCAACTGGCTCAGCTCGATCGGTAGATGGCTTTGATTTGTATAGTGCTATTGAAGAATGTAGCGATTTGCTCGAGCAATATGGTGGACATACCCACGCAGCTGGTTTGACCATGCGACTTGAAAATGTAGTAAAATTCACAGAGAAATTCGAGCGAATTGTAGCTAACAATATCAACGAACGTAGCTTGGTTCCTGAGATTGAATATGATGTAGAAATCCCATTGCGCATCATTACGCCTAAGTTTTTTAGTGTATTAAAGCAATTTGCCCCATTTGGACCCGGAAATTTAAATCCAGTTTTTATGGCGAAAAATGTTTGGGATGTAGGAGATGTCACCATTGTAGGTAGCAATCACCTTAAACTAAGCATAACACAAGAAGAAGGTGGCAGGATTTTCAAAGCCATAGGTTTCGGACTTGGCGAGCATTATCACAAAGTGGTTCAAGGCATTTCCTTTGATGTTTGTTTCACCATTGAAGAGAATTATTTCAATGGACATGTAAATCTTCAATTAAACATAAAAGACGTTTTATTCAGATCTTAAAACGCGTATTTAAATCCCAGAGTTAATCCATAGAAATATGGTTTTTGAGATAATACATATTTATCATCATAAACAGAATTGAGAGCTGTACGATAGGTTGGGCCCGCAAACACAGAAACATGTTTCAATGGGAAATACTCAGCAACAATGGCACTAGATAAATAAAATACATGTTGTTGTAAAGATTTATTTGCGCCTTGCACTATACATGTATTCATAGTATCAGAATCAAAAACAACTGCATTCGCATCCATCAAAAGATTATAAGCCATTCCGGCTTGGGCAGCAAGTCCGAATTTATTCCAATGCTTTGCATATTGAATATGAAAAGGCACTTCAAGGTAATTCAAGGTCACATCATAACTAGACTTACGAATATACTCCTTAGTAGAAATAGTAATATCTGTTCCAGAGGCTTCAGATGGGGTTAAATAGGTCACCACACGGAGTTCCCTAAACATTATCTCAGACATTCCAATTCCAGTAATCAAACTAAAACTGTTACTCAATTTACGCTCAATTAGCAATCCAGCTTGAAAATTGAAATTAGATTTATCATTTTGCACCTTGGTTTTTAAATATTCATTTGCCCAATTTTCATTGGTTTTGTTTGAGTGGTACTCACTTTTAAGCAATTGAGGAGTTCCGAATATGCCAATAGCCCATTTCGTTCCAACTATTTTCTTGCGCGATTTAAAAGAGACCTGCAAAAGAGGATTGGCTTTGGCATCAGAAGTAATTTCTTTAACTTCAGGCTTTGAATTATTATCAGTCACAATTTTTCTAGTTTCTTGGCTAAACTTTTGTTCGATTGGTTTTTCATTAGCTAAAGCGTTTTTAGAATTCAAATCACCTGTTGCAGACTTTTCGGTTGGAGATGTTTCTGATTTCAAAGTTTCATTAAAATTTGAATTGCCGCCACCACCAATTAGGTTCAAACTATAGGTTCCTATTTCTGAAGCAGATACTGCAAGTTTGGCCTTTTCATTGTTAGCTATACCATTTCCAAGCTTGGCTGTATTTTCTTTGGATTGAGCTATGAATAAATTATTTTTATTAAATATTTGACTTGTTTGGTTTGGTTTTTTAGATTTTGAATTGAGATTCAAAACTTTTGCAATTGCAGAGTTATCAAAGGTTATCGATTCCTCTGCTAGCTTTGGTTGTTTATTTTGGATATTCGACTCTGATTTTTGATTAGGAGATGTTTTGCCAACTTTTGCGCCCTCAGAAATATAAACTGTTTCATTTTTCAAGGCATCAGTACTGTGACTTAGCCAGTAAAAGAAAGAGGAAATACTTAACAATAGGAAAGCAGCTATAGCATAAATGGCATACCTGCGCGCCAATATACTATCTCTAGTAACTACAATCTTTTCAAATAATCCATTCGAAGGAGTTACATTAAAATCTTTAGCGTGATTTTTTACGATGTGATTAAACTGCTCAACCTCCGCATCTGCTGCAGTTTTGCTTGCTGCACTTATTTTATCAAACAAACCTGCACTTGGGGTTACCGAAAAGTCTGATGCTTTTTCTTTCAACAGATTGGCAAAATCTTTCTCTGCCACTTTGTTGTTTAGATTTCCTGATATAATTATTTTATCAAATAATCCTGCCGATGGCGTGACTTTAAATCCATCTGCTTGTTCTTTCAAACTGTTTATAAATTCCTCTTCTCTCATTTTGCCAACTTCATTTTATTTATGTTCAACAGTTTTTTCTCAAGTATTGATTTCGCTCTAAAAAAATGGGAGCGTGACGTCACTTCAGGTATTCCTAATTCCTCGGCAATTTCTTTGTGGCTATAACCTTCTATAGCAAACATATTAAGCACCACCCTATAATTATCAGGCAATTCTTGAATAGCATTCATTAGTATCTTGGCATCAATTTGGTTAAATTGCTCATTACTGAACGAATACTTATTTTCAATCACCTCCAAATCAGACTCATTATGGTGTTTTTTGTTTAACCTCAAATGAGAAATGGCAGTATTAATGACAATCCTAGTCATCCAAGTTTCAAGGCTGGATTCTCTTCTGAAATTATCTAATTTGTTAAATATTTTTACAAAAGCTTCTTGAAGGATATCTTCAGCATCTGCTTGCGAAGAGGCATAACGATAGCACACACCTAATAATTTGGCAGAATAGGTATCGAATAATACCCTCTGCGCAGAGGTTTCCTGCCTAAGGCACGCGTCAATCAACTCAATTTCGGTGGATATCAACTCTTTCTTATATGCTATGGTAATCAAAGGCAAATTAGTAAAAATATTCTATTTAACAAGGGTTTGACATTTTGAGCCTAACTAATGTTGCAGCATCATTTTTTTATGACAATTCTTTACCCAATATTTTTAAAAGAGCGATAAGCCCTTATTTTTGCCACATGAGCGAAGATATTTTCAAAAAAGTGGTAAGTCATGCCACAGCCTACGGTTTTGTTTTTCAGAGCAGTGATATTTATGATGGATTAGGTGCAGTATATGATTATGGACAAAATGGAGTGGAATTAAAAAACAATTTACGCCAATATTGGTGGAAAGCCATGGTTCAAATGCACGAAAACATTGTGGGTTTGGATGCTGCCATCTTCATGCACCCAAAAACTTGGAAAGCGAGCGGCCATATTGATGGTTTTAGCGACCCA
The DNA here is from genome assembly GCA_945870425.1 of Chitinophaga pinensis. Lineage (GTDB taxonomy): Bacteria > Bacteroidota > Bacteroidia > UKL13-3 > UKL13-3 > RGVD01. The sequence goes on from CAMBSD010000012.1 coordinate 72,595, forward strand.
ATGATTGACAACAAAGAAAGTAAAAAAAGATACCGCGCTGACCAATTATTAGAGGATAAAATTGCCAAATACGAGAAAGATGGCAAAAACCAAAAAGCAGAAGAATTGCAAAGTGCGCTTGATACCGCTTTGCTCAACAATGAATTAGTAAAATTAAAAGACCTCATCATTGAGCATGAAATTGCTTGTCCAATCAGTGGAACCCGAAATTGGACAGATGTGCGTCAATTCAACCTCATGTTTAGCACCGAAATGGGCGCTATGGCTGAGGATTCGGATAAAATATATTTAAGGCCAGAAACCGCTCAAGGAATTTTTGTGAATTTCTTAAATGTACAAAAAACAGGCAGAATGAAAATTCCTTTTGGTATTGCACAAACAGGAAAAGCTTTCCGCAATGAAATCATAGCTCGTCAGTTCATCATGCGTATGCGTGAATTCGAACAAATGGAGATGCAGTTCTTTGTTCGCCCTGGCACACAAAAACAATGGTACGAATACTGGAAAGAAGCTCGCTTAAATTGGCATAAAAAACTAGGTTTGGGTAATAGCAATTACCGTTTCCACGACCATGTAAAACTTGCCCATTATGCTGATGCAGCAGTCGATATTGAATTTAACTATCCCTTTGGTTTTAAAGAATTAGAAGGTATTCATAGCCGAACTGATTTCGATTTAAAAAATCACCAAGAATTATCGGGCAAAAAAATGCAATATTTTGATGCCGAATTGGATGAAAATGGCAAAGCTTATGGAAACTATATTCCTTACGTGGTTGAAACTTCAGTAGGACTAGATAGGTTATTCCTATCAGTGCTTTGTGCTAGCTTTAAAGAAGAACAAGTGGGCGAAGGAGATACCCGTGTGGTATTAAGTCTACCTCCTGTATTAGCTCCAATAAAATTGGCTATTTTCCCGTTGACCAAGAAAGATGGTTTGCCTGAAAAAGCCAGGTTGATTATGGATGAATTGAAGTTTGATTACAATTGTTTCTACGAAGAAAAAGATGCGATTGGAAAACGCTATCGTAGACAAGATGCATTGGGAACGCCTTTCTGCATTACAATCGACCACGATACCCTGCAAGACGATACCTTTACCATTCGCCACAGAGATAGTATGACACAAGAACGTGTGAGTCTGAGTCAGCTAAAACAATTGTTGGCAGAAGAGATAAACTGGAAGAAGTTGTTATAGTCGCGGAACTTTTAGAGGGTTTTGAACCTTATAAATTGCTATAAACCTATTTCAGATTTTTCGATACCAGCCGGCTTTAAAATAGCCATGAAAGTTCCTTTTTTCATATCCTTTCCTCCATGGACAGGAACAATGATTGTTTTGTTAGTGATGGGATTGAAATACAGTTGATGAGAGCCTTTTGTTCTTTTATAAAAGAATCCATACTTCTCCAAAATCTTAATCAGGTATTTTGGAGAAAGGTTCATGCAAATTCTAAATTAACCGTATGTTCTAATGTATTGGCATCATCAGGTATAGGTTCATTTCTTTCAACCAATTCTTCTATGTAAAGCGCTATGGCTTCTTTTGCCATTGAAATTGCCTCATCCACGTTTTCACCATAGGTAATACAACCTGGCAAAGCAGGCACAGAAACAGTGTAGCCACCTTCATCCTCTTTATGCAAATGTATTTTGTATGTGTACATCGTTATTATTATTAAACAAATATAAAAATTGTTATAGAAAACAATGAGACAATTTTACTTCGGAGCCTCGTATGCACCAATACTAGGCTTCACAATATTTCGGCTAAGGCCTTTTAAATCCTGAAAGAACTTAAAGTTTACAATACTTGCCCCTCCTTGGTTGCATGGAGATGGACCTGATATTTCATAATTATTATTGAACACATCCACAAACAAAGGGTCTGCATTAATCAAATTATTATTCACATTCAATCCTTCCAATTGGGTTTTGATAAGGTTGTTCTTTACTGTTTTGTTAGTCACTTTTTTACCTTCAGGGTCTTCATTAAATGCAATCTCATCATCCAAAGAACCATATATGATATTGTTGCTTACATTATAAGAAAGTGGAAATGCAAATACAATGTTCTTTAATGAATCTCGAACGGGTGAATTACTTAAAATGAATGAAGGGTCCCGCCTACCAGCACTCGAACCCAATGAAGCAAAGGTATTGTTGATTAATTGATAATCGCCTCCATAGTCAGCAGCCAATGAATAAATACCCGAATTGAACACTAGGTTATTCGTTGCTTTTAAACTAGAGGTATATGCCAAAATACCCACCGCTGATGAGTTTTTAATGATACATTGATCTAATGTCAACTTGGGATTAGTATCTGATGCCAATGAATCTAAACGGATACCGATATAAGCGTTTTTGATAATAGCCCCTTTGATGCTGTTATTTTTACTTGTGGTTAAAAAGTGAATGCCTTCCCACTGCCCTGCCACATCTTTATAGTCGTTCTCTAATCTGTCACCTTGAAAAACCACCGGGTTATCAAAGGTTCCATTAACTTTCAAAGTGCCTTGCACATATATTTTGGAATTAATATGACTGTAAATTTGTGCTCCTGCACCTATAGTTAAGGTTGTGCCTGTTGGCACCAAAACTGAGTTGTAAATAACATAGGGTTTACCCGCTGGCCATGTAATTTGTTTATTACTCTCTAATACCGAGTCGTTAATAAAATTGGCATTTTGACCATAGCCAAAAATCACCACACTTTGTTTGTTGCCATTGGTTTCAAACAAAATATTATCTGCTATGGGGTAAGGTAGGTTATTGTTAAATTGGGTAGCCGAATCAGGATAAACTTGCACAAAAATAAAGATACTGTCTTTGCCCATGATTTCGATATCATTGAAAACCTTTCCTGGTTGGCCATCTACATTGATTTTAAAAACAGAACCAGTCGTATTTCCCGCCAATTTTATGTTTGTCTTGATAGCATTTTCATCTGGATTGGTCACCCTCAATTGAAAGGTAATAGAACGGGGTGTATTTGGGACATTGTTGTTCAGTTTGCTAAACATAGTATCAAACAATACCGAGTCGCTTGAGAATTTGAGCATGACCCCTTTTTTGGTAAACTCCAAATCTTTCCTACATGCACTCAGGGCAATGAGAAAGAAAAGGCTAAAGTATATGGCTATGTTTTTTTTATTCATTTTTTCAAGGCTTGGGAAATGGTGTTGGCCTATTTATCTATATTTAATATTGGTTAGAAAGATCTTCCTTAGCCTACCCTATATCCTTCGACTCCGCTCAGGATGACAGCGCACAAAGGGAATATATTTTTCTTTATTTTTCTAATTCAACATTCGTAATTTTCAATTCCTAATTATTTAAATGCTATAACGCTCCTTTATCCAATCTGGTATAAGCTCTGCCCTACCTGTTGTCAAACTGACCATGGTATAGTTAAAATAGCCACTGCTACAAGATTTATTGGTACTTAGCTTCACAATATCATAACAAACTTTAACACCATCTTTATGCATTTCGTCAATCCAAGTAATTATTTTCATTTCATCTCCCAATAACAAAGGTCGTTTAAACTCTATAAAAGTATTTTTAATTACCCAACCATAACCATGTTTAATAAATTCTTGCATGGGCATTTTATAGTTTAGTTCCATTTGCTCATATCTTGCAGCTAGCACATAATCAATGTATTTACTGCTGTGTACATGGTTATTCATGTCGATATCGTCAGGGCGAACTTTTAAAATGCTCTCAAATTTTGAACGATTAGCTTCCATAATTTGAGGCGAATATAAATGCAAATCAAGCAATAGAAAACAAATCTTTATTTTCAAAAATAAACCATTTATATTGATTAGATTTCACGATTCCGAGAAGGAAATATGATAATTATTTTGCTTATATTGGCTCTCGGGATAAAATCTATTTCAGAATATGCCTTTTTATTCGGTTTTTTGCGTTGCAGAAAGAGAAGATGTCAGACATAATTAAACTATTACCCGATCATGTAGCTAACCAGATTGCAGCCGGTGAAGTGATTCAAAGGCCTGCCAGTGTGGTGAAGGAATTGCTCGACAATGCCATAGACGCCCAAAGCACAGAAATCAAATTGATTTTGCGCGATGCAGGCAAGGCTTTGGTGCAGGTAATAGACAATGGCATGGGCATGAGCCCTACCGATGCGCGTATGTGTTGGGAAAGGCATGCCACCTCTAAAATATCCAGTAGTGAAGATATTTTTAAAATAAAAACCATGGGCTTCAGGGGTGAGGCATTGGCCAGTATGGCTTCTGTGGCGCATGTCGAATTGAAAACCAAGCGTGAAGAGGATTCATTAGGAACTCTTATTTTGATAGAAGGCAGCGAGGTGAAGAAGCAAGAAAATATTGCCGCATCTGTTGGTACAAGCATTGCCGTAAAAAACCTATTCTTCAATGTGCCTGCTCGCAGAAATTTTCTCAAATCCAATCCTGTGGAGTTACGCCATATCATTGACGAATTTACCCGTGCTGCACTTGCCAATCCTCAAATTGCTTTTAGTTTGTGGCATAATGATGATGAAAGTTTTAACCTAAAAAAAGCTAACCAATTGCAGCGTATTTGCGATATTTATGCTGATAAAAACAAAGACAATTTATTGCCCTGTGAAGAAGAAACCAGTATCATCAATGTAAGTGGATTTATTGGCAAGCCTGAGTTGGCAAAAAAAATGCGTGGTGAACAATTCTTTTTTGTGAATAAGCGATTTATAAAAGATGCATACCTAAACCATGCTGTTACGAGTTCTTTCGAGGGTATGATAAGCAAAGAACAATACCCTTTTTATTGTATCTTTATCGAAATAAATCCTGCACAAATAGACATCAATATTCATCCTACCAAAACTGAATTGAAGTTTGAGGATGAAAAAAACGTGTACCAAATCATCCGAGCCATTACCCGCAAGGCTTTGGGAGATTTCCATGTGGCACCAAAAATCAACGAATTTGACGATAACCAATTCATGAATTTTCAGATTAAACAATCTGATTATGGCAATATGGCATCTCAACAAAACTCGCAAAAAGATGCTACCATCAGGGAAGAACGCAACTATAGCAGAGGTTCTGATTTTGTAAAAAAAGACAATAACCAAGATTGGAAACAGATATATGAAATAGCCCGTTCAGAGAAAAGTTCTCGTCCGCAATTATTTGAATTACCAGGCATCACTAGTAAAATTGAGATGCCTGAACCTGAACCCGAAACTGCTGTGGCTCAAAGTATTTTTCAATTGCACCATGCTTATATCGTTTCGCAAGTAAAAAGCGGATTGATGTTGATTGACCAACAAGCGGCTCATGAGCGCATTTTGTATGAAAAGAATTTGTATGCTTTGCAAAAAAATCCTGCTGTTAGTCAGCAGAAATTATTTCCAAAAGCGGTGCACTTAAATGCTGGTGACGAGAGTATATTGTTAGAAATATTACCTGAAATTCGTGCCCTTGGATTTGATATAAATGAGTTTGGCAAAAACACTTTTGTGCTAAATGGTGTGCCTGCCGAACTGAACCATGTGAATGAAGAACAAGTGTTGCAAGAATTAATTGAAAACTATAAAAACACAAGAGGAGCGCAGAATAACAAGCACGAAAGCGTGGCACGGAGTTTGGCGAAACAAGCTGCGGTGAAAGCTGGAAATAGACTGAGCTTAGAAGAAATGAACCAACTGATAGATGAACTTTTTGCATGCAAAGAACCCACCTATTCGCCTGATGGTAAACCTTGCTTAAAAATGCTTAGTCTTGAGGATGTAAAAAAACTCTTTTAGCCACCAATTTTACAGATTTCACAGATTATTGCATGTGAATCAAATTACGAAATAACATTTAACGAAATAACGAAATAATATTTAACGAATTCATGAGACCAACCCAATTTTCAATATTGCCAATGGTAGTAAAAAACCTTTTGATCATAAACGGACTTTGCTTTTTGGCCAATGTGGTACTGGCCGATAGAGGCTGGTTTAATATGAACGATGCCTTTGGATTGTATTATCCTGGCTCGGCTAATTTCAAGCCCTTTCAATTGGTTACGCATCTGTTTATGCATGGCAGCATGACACATTTGCTCTTCAATATGTTTAGTCTTTGGATGTTTGGCAATACCCTCGAAAACTATTGGGGCCCTAAACGCTTTTTGATTTATTATATGGTAACAGGCTTAGGCGCAGCCTTCTTGCATTTGGGTATTAATTGGTATGAGATATCACATTTGCAAGAGCAAGTGAGCAACTATGTGAGCAACCCCACTTTCGAAAACTTTAGAAGCTTTATTAACCAACAAGGCAAGTATGCTGACAACACCTTGATACAACAATTTAGCGATGCCTGGTATCAACAAAAACAAAACACTGAATACATTGCCAACTCAAAACAAATAGCGGAAATGCTGGTGCAAGCTAAAATGAATGTACCTGTGGTGGGTGCCAGTGGCGCGGTGTTTGGCTTATTGCTTGGCTTTGGTATGTTGTTTCCAAACACAGAATTAATCATGTTGTTTTTTCCCTTCCCTATCAAAGCAAAATACTTTGTATTTTTCTATGGGGCTGCCGAGTTATACCAGGGCATATCCAACAACCCAAGCGATAATGTAGCGCATTTTGCTCACCTTGGAGGAATGCTCTTTGGCTTCATCTTGATAAAGATTTGGAACAAAAGCAATAGACAACATTTTTACTAGTAGGGGCGAATAAATATTCGCCCATGATATTTTAGACGAAACATTTTTAGCCCAATTATCTTCAACCTATTTCCTTAGGTCGAATATTTATTTGCCCCTACCTTCAAAATAATATTGTGTAAAATATTGTTTGGTTTATTGTTGATAAGGGAATTGTATTTAAATTTTAACTCCATGAACTATTTAATATCCTGTTTTGTTCTGCTTTTTTAGAATTGGTTGAAAAACTTGAAAAAGCGCTTTTAAAATTGCAATTAGAAGGAAAAACTAAATAAGATTTTAAACAAATTAGAGAATCAAACTCAGATTAGACTTCAGTTTTTCGGGTTCGATGCTGCTAATGAATTTTATTTCAGGAATTTTATTGATGCTTTTGATACAATCATCAGCCACAAAAAAATCCAACCCCCCTTTCACTATTAATAGGTAATTTAGGCTTTTCAATTCAGAGGCCAAGTATCTTTTTTCATTTTTATTTTCCACCAAAATATAAGTGAGGTGATTTTCTTCATCCACACTTTGCATGCGCATGTAGCTATTTATATCTGCTGGGTTATAGCCCGTTAGGTCAAGGTCTTCTATTTTTTCAAAGTCGTAAAAGCCTGTATTATTTATCAACCAAGCCAGTTTTGATATTTTTTTGTCACACACAATTCCGAAGAGTGAAATCTCCGCTTCCTGCTCAATATCTAGGCTCACCTTTTTGGGAATTGACATAATTTTATATGATTTTTAGGTGCAACAAAAATAATGGTTGATTTAAAATTTATGTTTTTTATTAAAAATCTTATTTATTTGCAGTCACTAATTAAATACTAACTAAAATGTCAGACATCAGAGGAAGAGTAAAAACCATCATTATGGACAAGCTAGGTGTAGAAGAAGCAGAAATCAACGATGAAGCGAGTTTCACCAACGATTTAGGCGCAGATTCTTTAGACACTGTTGAACTAATCATGGAATTTGAAAAAGAATTTAACATTGCCATACCAGACGATCAGGCTGAGAAAATTGGCACAGTTGGCCAAGCAGTTTCCTACATAGAAAGCAACGTACAACCCAAGTAAGACTAAAACTAAACTTTATCCAAAAAAAATTCCTACATGCCAATCCGCAGAGTTGTTGTTACAGGCCTTGGTGCCGTAACTCCCATTGGTAACAATCTTCAGGAGTATTGGAATGGATTGTCAAATGGAGTAAGTGGTGCCGCACCAGTTACTCAATTTGACGTATCCAAGTTCAAAACAAAGTTTGCCTGTGAGGTTAAAAATCTTGACGTACTTCAGTTTATCGATAAAAAGGAAGCCAGACGTATGGACAGATACACTCAATTTGCGCTTATCACTAGTGATGAAGCGGTGAAAGATAGTGGATTAAACCTTGAAACTGTAAACAAAGACCGCGTAGGCGTTATTTGGGGTTCAGGTATTGGAGGCTTAAAAACCTTTTTGGATGAGGTTACTGCTTTTGCTAAAGGTGACGGAACACCTCGTTTCAGTCCTTTCTTTATTCCGATGATGATTGCCGATATAGCCGCAGGCTTATTGTCGATCAAATACGGATTTAGAGGACCAAACTTTGCCGTAGTTTCAGCTTGCGCTACTTCTACCAATGCCATCGGAGATGCATTTATGTATATCCAATCGGGCAGAGCCGATGCTATCCTAACAGGTGGTTCTGAGGCAGTAGTAAACGAAGCGGCTATGGGAGGTTTCAATTCTATGAAAGCTCTTTCTGAAAGAAATGACAGCCCTGAAACAGCTTCTCGCCCTTTTGATGCAAACCGTGATGGTTTCGTTTTAGGCGAAGGTGCAGGCGCTTTGATTCTAGAAGAGTATGAGCATGCAAAAGCACGTGGTGCTAAAATTTATGCTGAAGTAGTGGGTTATGGTGCCACTGCCGATGCGTATCACATGACAGCTCCACACCCTGAAGGACTTGGTGCAGCAAACGTTATGCGTGTAGCATTAGCGGATGCTGGCATTCAACCATCAGAAATCGATTACATTAACGTTCACGGAACTTCTACTCCGTTGGGCGACCCTCAAGAAATAAAAGCTATTCAAACTGTGTTTGGCGAAGATGCTTATAAATTAAATATAAGTTCTACTAAATCAATGACAGGTCACTTATTGGGAGGTGCAGGTGCCATTGAAGCTATAGCATGTATATTGGCTATTACCAAAGGAATTATTCCGCCTACCATCAACCATTTTGCAGATGATCCTGCTTTTGACCCTAAATTGAATTTAACGTTCAACAAGGCACAACACAGAGAAGTGAAATATGCCCTAAGCAATACCTTTGGTTTTGGTGGACATAATGCTTCTGTGATTCTAAAAAAGTTTGAAGAATAATATTTAAGCCTATTGAAAAGGATTACTTCTTTTGTTAAGCTTCATATTTCATCTAGCAGAAATTTTAGAAAAAAAATAAAGCACATCACTCGTTTTGCTCCAAATAAAATTGCAAGCTATAAGCAAGCGTTGCGTCATCATTCTATTTCTAGCAAGATACATGAGAATGGCACTAAAGATAGCAACGAACGCTTGGAGTATTTGGGTGATGCCATTATTAATTCAGTGGTGGCTGAATACCTTTTCAAAAAGTATCCTTTTGAAAACGAAGGATTTTTGACAGAACTACGCTCAAAGATTGTTAGCCGTTCCAGCTTAAACGATTTAGCTTTAAAAATTGGTTTGAGCAAATTGGTTGAATACGACCGCAAAGCCCTGCAAAATATAAACCTTCGCAATAGTATTTTTGGCAATGCCCTTGAGGCTTTTGTGGGTGCTATTTTTTTGGATGCGGGCTACAAAAAAGCAAAATACTTTATAGTTGAAAACCTACTTCAAATTCACCTTGATGTAGATAAGTTGAAAGAAACTGAAACCAATTTCAAAGGCCGATTGATTGAATACAGCCAAAAAGATGGTGCTTCACTTGAATTTGAAGTGATCGAAGACAGCAGCAACAAGATTAAACAATACAAAGTTACAGTATTGTTAAACAAAGAACCCAAAGGCCAAGCAGAACATGCTTCTAAGAAACTTGCCGAGCAAATGGCTTCGCAAAAAACCATGGCAATGCTCAATATTGAATAAAATATTTTACACATAGGCACATTGTTTTAGAAATGGCTTATTTGCTTTTATAAACAAAAAACAAAACATCATACTCAATAGCAAAAAATCATTTTAAGCCTATTTCAATAACAAATATTTAACCCGCTTTTTTTGAAAAATATATTTTACATTGCCATACTTTAAATGCTTAGAATATTACTATTTATACTCATCGGATTTGTTTGTTATACAACTCGTGCTCAAGATGTTTTACCATCCTTTGGTAGCTCTCGCACAGGAGGAAGTGGCATGCAATTTTTAAAAATAGCCCCAGATGCTCGCTCAACGGCTATGGGCGGTGCGGTTATAGGTTTAGTGAATGATGTGTCGGCACTTTACTGGAACCCAGCAGGGATAACAGGCCTTGACACTGGAAAGGTTTCCATCATGGCTTCGCACACCCGCTATTTTGCTAACAATACTGTGAATTTTGCGGGTGTGGTTTTTAAACCAGGTAAACTAAGCTATGTGGGTATAAGTGTGATGTCGCTAAACTTTGCCGATATGGACGAAACCACCGAATTTCAACCTTTCGGAACGGGTAGAAAAGTAAATGTAAACAATACTTTAATTGGCCTTACTTATGCCAAAATACTAACCCAATCTTTCTCATTTGGTATGACAGGTAAATGGGCTCATGAGGCCATAGGGGATGTTCAAACCAATGATATACTTTTTGACTTAGGACTGAAATACAATATTGGATTGATGGGCTCTCGTTTTGGAGTGACCTTTAGCAATTTTGGCATGAACGTTTCTCCAGAAGGTAATGTAAGTATACTGAAATTAAGCGGCATTCAGAAAGTAAACAATTTTAGTGAAGTATCTGCCCCTGCTGCTTTCAGAGTAGGTGTGGCTTTCGACCCTATCAATAAAGGCATCCACAAGCTTACCTTGGCCGGACAATTAAATCACCCAACTGACAATAATGAAACATTTAGCACAGGTGCAGAATATTCCCTTAAGAGATTATTGCATGTGCGAACAGGCTGGGAATTTGGTGCTGATGAAGGCTATAATTTCCCTCCAATTGGTATGGGAATAAAACTACCGTATAGCAAGTATTTGCTATCATTTGATTACAGCATGGTAAGCAAGCAGCGCTTAGGAAATTTAAATCGTATTACATTGGCATTAACCATCAGATAAATGAGAGTTTATAGGGAATATACACTGATATGGATTGTACTTTTGGGTACACTGAGCTCGTGTTCATTTTTTGGCGACAAAAAGAATGCAACCTCTGACCAAGTTTTTCAGCAAGGACAAATAGACCCCAATTTGGTAATCAATTCTGTGGGTTATGTGCCTCTATATCCTTTTATCACAGGTGTTACAGCCCCGGTAGATGTTTTCGTAGGTTATGATGAAATGACTTACGTTGTGGAAGACATGAACCCAGGCGATATCAAAGACAATCGCTTATCGGTATTTGATCCTAATGGCAAAAGGGTTTATTCAATGGTAATTCCAGGTGCCACAGATGTTACCCAAGATAGGCGATTACATGTGTTTGTAGCAGGAAGAAAAATGCTAAACGACTCGGTAAATTTTGCAGCCATATTTCATATCATTAATGTTAGTCAAGGCAATGCGCAATTCCTCGATACATTGGTTCACCCTAATTGTGATGCAAGCAGAGCACAAACAAGTTTCAGAGGTGCCGATGATGTTGCAGTTCAGTTTACTGGTTTGGCAACTTTATATGATAACACTCTTTATGTAAGTAGGACCGGACCTAGAAATGATGTAAATTCAACTGTGGCGGTGCCAGATAATGGTGTACTTGTGTTTGATAAAAACATGAACAATATAAGCTATTCTCAAGGTTTGAATCCAAATGAATCAAGCTTAAAGTCTTGTGTGGGTTTAAGTGCCATTGCCACCAATGCTGCACCACCTCAACGTTTGCAAGGTGTAAGTACAAGCAAAAGTTTCTTTAGCACCTTGGCAGATAAAAGCAAAACCATTGAATTTAGAGCATTAGCCATTAATGTGATTGACAATCCAGATGTTGGGACTCAATATGGAGAATCAAGCCAATTTTTAAATTTTGATTTCAGCAAAGCCAATCGGTTCATGTATGAACCATTACGCTTTAAAAACCCTGTTGATTGCTACATTGCACCTGATCAATTGAACTATTATTTTGTGGTGGATGATGAAACAGATTCAGTTTATATTTTCACCAATCAAGGTTTTGAGGGTGTAAATCCACCTGCGAATTCAACTGTAAAAAAACAAATCATTGCATCATTTGGAGGAATTGGAAAAGATGGTACAAGCACCGGACCATTTAACTTCAATAATCCTTCAGGAGTTTGCTATTTCAATCGCACCCTATACGTGGCCGACAAAGGCAATAATAGAATTTGTAGATACAAATTGAATGTAGACTTACAATAATATGTCTTCAATTAAACTTAACATCATTTCAGATATAAAACTAAAACCAATTATAAAAAAGCTATATTTTCCTTGCAATAAAGATTTTAAGTAATTATGTTGCTTAAAAGAATTTGAGTGAAGCGAAGCGAAATTTTAATTGAAGGCACTATTATTAGTAATGAGAATATCCTCGTAAACAAGGGAAATTTGTTGCATCGAATTATCATGATGATTGTTCTATGTCAGTCTTTGTTTTACACCATATTTAACTATGCTTTGGGCAATACTATCCAAGCCTATATAACCCTTAGTTTAGTTCCTGTTTCTATTATTGCTTATATCTTTTCCTTGTCAGGATACACAATCCTTTCTAAAATTTTCAATTTGATATGTGTAATGGGAGTTATCTCCGTTCTTGCTTTATTAGTGGGAAAGGAAACCGGTATATTGTTTTTTTTTATACCCATTTGTGTGAGCACACTTATCGTATTTCAAGGAAAAGAAAGATGGCTAGGTTATCTTCTAACAGGTATTAGTTTTATTATCTTCTTGTTTCTTATTCTTAGTAATTACAGAATAACAGAGGGCAATGAAATGAACCCAAGAGAGATAGAAATAGAATGGATGCTAAACATAGGAGGTTCATGTTTAGTTACTGTCATGGAATTACTTTTCATACTTACTATAAGTAACAGTATTCAAAGGCAATTGATTGAGAAAAGCAATTCGATAAATGCAATAAATAAGGAGTTGAATGCAACCATTCACACTAGAGATAAAATGATATCTGTTATATCTCATGATGTTAGAGGGCCTTTATCGCTCATCAATTCGGGATTAAATTTGGTTAATTGGGAAGCAAATTTAGATAAGGATGAAAAGGAAATTGTGAAGGAATTACAAAAACGTGCTGATGCTACTGTAAATCTAATAGACAATTTAGTATTATGGTCGAGAAGCCAAACCAAGGAAATACACTATAGTCCAAAGCTACTGAGCAATAATGATTTAAATGACATTTTGAATAATATATTAACTCTTCAAAACTCAAAAGGCATCCGCATAAATTGGCAATTAACCGAAGGAGGTAATGTATTTACCGATAAAAACTTACTACAAGCTATTCTACGGAACTTATTATCCAATGCTGTTAAATTTACGTCAATAGGTGGAAGCATAACAGTGAAAACTAATACCCTTGATGAAGGCACTGAAATCTCTATTACAGATAGTGGAATGGGTATGAACGATGAAACCATCCATAAAATTGAATCTGGAATTTCTCATACAAGCCTTGGTACCGAGAACGAAAAAGGTCATGGTATTGGATTGCAATTGGTTTCTGAGTTCTTAGAAAAAAGTAGTTCAAAATTGCATATAAAATCTACACTAGGTAAAGGCTCTACATTTTCATTTATTTTGGGTTCAAAAGCTTAGCTCCTAGAGCTAGGTTTCACGCATTACTTCAGCCATCGAATGCACCTTATATTTCATTTTCCCATCCAAGGTTTCACATAAAACATACGTTCTCAACTTATTTAATTTTCGCATGAAAATTGTATTATTCTTCATCCTAAATATTTCACCTTCTGCTAGGTCGCTCAACACCAATTTATCTTGTTGTCTCACATCATATTTCTTAAGCACTTGCATCAACTTCACATCTGCAGATTGCGAGTACTTTGGGTTTCGCATATGCTTTGCCAAGATGGCCTGCAAATCATAAGGGAAAATTTTTGCTTCCAAAAACGGCTTCATATTCAATTGAAATTCCTTCTTCCATTCATCCCCATGTGAATCATGATGTGGGCCATACTTCACATAAGCTGTGTGGTGGGATAACTCATGGACAAATGTAAGCAAAAACTCAAAGGGGCTGAGGTTGTGGTTAACTGTTATTCGGCTCCCTTTGCCATGATGTGGACTATAATCTCCATACCTGCTTTTGCGCTCTATCTCTATATGAAGATTAAGTTTGTGAAACATAATTAGGTCAGCACAATATGAAATCGTTTCAGGTGGTAAAAACCTTGCCAAGGCTTTCATCAATTGAGATTTGTGGGTTTCTTGTTGTGGACTTAAGGAACTAAATATTTGCAATGTTTACAAAGTAAAGGTGAAGACAATAAAAAACAATAATTGTTTTTTCAAAATATAGATTCAAGTTGAGCAAAATCGCATTCAAAGACTTGTTGAATAAGCATTTCACACAATATCAATCTAAGCAAATAAATAATATGTAAAACCCAACAAAAAAATTATTTTGCGAGGGTTTGTATGAAGAAAATTTACACATTTATTTTCACACTTTTTATTTATCTGAATGTCTCTGCACAAGAAACTGGAAGTATATCTGGAAGGGTAATTGATAAGAAAGACAATTCAGAATTGATAGGCGTTACGGTGCTTGTCAAAGGAACTTCTTATGGCACAGTTACAGATGTAAATGGTAACTTTATCCTTAAAGGATTAAAGCCAAAAGAATACAATATTGAAATCAGCTACCTCGGTTATCAAAAAATTTTAGAAACAGGAGTAAAGGTAAAGGCCGGTGAAAACATTAAACTAGAAACCTTTGAAATGAAACCCTCTTCATCCAATATTGATGAAGTAACCATCATTGGTAAAAAGCCATTGATAGATATAGAAAAAGCGCAAACCATTAATACCATTAGCCAAGAAAACATAGAACTGGCTCCTGCTCGACAAATTCAAAGCATAATTAATACACAGCCAGGTGTAGTGCAAGCCCCTGCGGGAGTAAGTATTCGCGGTGGAAGAACATACGAAACCAAAATGATGATTGATGGTGTTTCTGTTACCGACCCTCTGGCAGGAACAGGTTTCGGACTTGATATCGGCTCAAATGCAGTAGGTGATATTGAAGTAACAACGGGTGGTATTGGTGCCGAAGTGGGTGATGCCACTGCAGGTGTGGTAAACACCAAAACTCGTAACGCGAGCGATAAAAATGAATTTTCAGTTAACTACAAAAGGGATAATTTTGGATTTAATAATGGGGCTCGTTCCAATTGGAATAGCCAAGTGATTGAATTTAATGCTTCAGGTCCTATGCTGAAAAAGCAACTGAATAGCCGTTTAAAATATTTGGTATCAGCACGTGCTTCTTTCTCTGACGAGTTTTACCAAAATCCTGCCAATCAAATCAACTCTTCTTTGCTTAATGAAAATGGTTTTACAAGCACAAATTGGACACCCTACCAAGATAACCGCTGGTCGTTTTTAGCCAAACTAAGCTACGACTTAAGCAAAGGCATGAAGCTTACTGCGACCATGATGCGCTCTGTAACGGTAAATCAAGATGTTAATTTGTTGCGCGTGTTTGGAAATGATGCGCCATTTTCTCCAGGCTACCAATACAACTTTTCGCAACAAATGGATAATGCCAATGCATACACACATGACTCGTATTTGCAAACCCTAAATTTTAAGCACTCAGTTAATAAACGCTTTTCATACAACGCTACACTCTCCAGACTGTTTGTGCAACTAAGAGCTGATGCCAATGGCAGAGATTGGAGACCAAGCAATGTTGACCAAGTATTTGATCCAAACTCAATCAATACATTTCCTATTACCATTTTCCAACCCACCAACCGAGATAGTGTGGTGTTTCCAAATGCACCTTCAGGATTTTACAATAACAATGGTATTGCCACACAATGGCATCATCATTATTTAGAAGAATATTCGGCCAATGCACAAGGAAATATTTTTAGTCGCAACTCTCTAAATAAGCTAACTTTCGGTTTTGAGATGAAGTTTCAAAACATGCAATGGATAGACATAACGCGCCCTTGGATTGGAGCACCTATTCGTTTGGCAGATGGAAGCTACACTCAAAGCTTCAGACTTGGACAACAAAGCGATTTGTGGACTGTGAGCCCTCAGCGTGGAGGTTTTTATGTTACCGACCAAATTAAATACAAAGGATTAATTGCCAGTGTGGGTGGCAGGTTTGAATATTGGGCTCCTGGCAAATACATTGATGATGCAGTGAACGACCCACGCTCTCCTATTCGTAATGAAATCAGACAAGACTATTTAAACTCATCTATACAATTAGGTGATGTAAGATATAAATTCCGATTCTTACCTAAAATAAATGCTTCTTTCCCTATAGCTGAAAACCAAATGCTGTATTTCAACTATGGCCATAGCACCATCCTCCCACATCCTTCTTTTGTCTATCCCGGTTTAAACCCACTTTACCAAGATAGATCTACGATTGCCAACTTAGGTAATCCAAACCTAAACCCAGAAGTTGATATTAGTTATGAGATAGGTTTACGCTCACAAATAACCAATAATGATGCATTAACAATATCGGCATTTTGGAAAGACAAATACGATTTTATTACCAGCGCTGTGGTATTGGTAAAAGACTTTCAAGGTCGTGATGTAAGCCGCACCATTCGCATCAATAGTGATTATGCTCGTTCTCGTGGTATCGAGTTGGGTTATATCAAACGCATTGGGGCTTGGTACAACGGACAATTGGCGCTTACCTATACAGTTAATACGGGACAAAGCGCATCGGCCAACGAAAAGCTGAAGGACATTTTAGCGAGTGGCAATGTGGAAGACACCAAAGAATATTATATGCCTTGGGATATGCCTTATGATTTTAAAACCAATCACGTGTTTAAGCTTGATAGAAAGCATGGATTGTTTGGTAAATCTTGGTTAAACAAAATGAGCTTTTATTTTGAAACCGTTACCCGCTCGGGAGTGCGCTACACACCATACCTTTTTGACAGAATTGATGCACAAACAGGTAGACCTATTAATGTAGTTAATCCCAGTCCTGATGCCCGTTGGAGCAAAGTGGGTGAGTATTGGTTTTGGGCTGATTTAACCGTTACCAAATGGTGGCAAACCAAATATGCTAAGTTCTCATTCAATGTGCAAATCACCAATTTGTTTGATAACCTAAATGCATCCATCATTAACCCTGTAACCGGGAAAGCCTACCAAAACGGAGATAATGTTCCTGATTCTTGGAGCGACCCAAGATACGTGGATCCTAGACTTGGCAACTCAGCGCCACCTCCTACCAACCCTGCTAGATACTTAGCACAAAGACATATTGTATTGGGCGTAAATGTGAAGTTTTAGTTTTTGAGCACCTTGTAATTCGACTAGAAATTAGACGATTAAAAATGAATCCAATTTTGTGTGCCCATCTATTCTTCAAGTTAGCAAAACGAAAATGAAGTATTATGAATAGTTGTGTCTTTGTGAAACCTACTCACGCATAAGCATTTTATTCAGTTGCAAAGTCTTTTCTCATTGAAAATCCATAACCAACTGTGCTTAATAAACGAATTAATAATGACATTATTTAGCCAAAAAAAAATCAAAACTACTTCTTACCCCTTGGATGAAAATCAGTAATAACTGTGCGCAAGTAATCGCGGTCTAGGTGGGTGTAAATTTCGGTGGTGGTAATACTCTCATGACCTAGCATTTGTTGCACCGCCCTCAGGTCTGCCCCTGCTTCTACCATACAGGTAGCAAAGGAATGGCGTAAGGTATGCGGACTGATACTCTTTTTAATTCCTGCCTCTGCTGCCATTTTTTTTATGATATAAAATATCATAACCCTAGAAAGCTTTGCCCCTCTCCTATTCAGAAATAAAATGTCTACGTCAGCTGCTTTTATCTGCTGATGGTTTCTCACATATTCAAGGTAGTAATCAATAAACTTAATAGCTACCGAACCAATGGGTACCAGCCTTTCTTTATTTCCCTTACCCACCACTTTAATGAAACCATCTTGTTTAAAAATATCAGAAATTTTGAGACCCACTGTTTCGCTTACGCGCAATCCACAGCTAAACATGGTTTCGATTATGGCCTTATTTCGTATGCCTTCTTCTCTGCTTTGGTCGAGAGTTGAGAGCATAGCATCAATCTCATGCACTGCAAGCACATCGGGTAAAGTGCGTTTGAGCTTAGGCGCTTCCAGCAATTCGGCAGGGTTTTCTTTAATCACATCTTCAAGGAGAAGGTATTTATAAAAAGCCTTTATACCTGATAATATGCGGGCTTGGCTAGTGGCTGTAAAGCCCATCTCATGCACCCATCTCAAAAATTCTCTGAGGGTTGCCAAATCCATGCTTTCTGGCTGGGTTTGCAGGGCCTTGGCTTCAAGAAATTGTTGTAATTTATCTACATCATGGAGATATGCTTCTACACTGTTTCCCGAAAGCGATTTTTCGAGTTGAAGATACATTTTGAATCCATTGGTGTATGATTGCCACATTTCAGTTTTGGAAGAGACGTTTAATTTAACGTCTGTACTATGTAAGCGTTATTTTAAATTATCGAGCATATCCTTGGTCATGGCGCTCAAATCAAAATCATTGTGCCAGCCCCAATCTTCGCGGGCTCTTGTATCATCAATACTTCCTGGCCAACAATTGGCTATTGCCTGTCTAAAGTCCGGCTTGTAAGTGATGCTAAATTCAGGTATATGTTTACGGATTTCGTCAGCAATTTCTTTTGGTGAAAAACTAATGCCTGCTATGTTATAGCTGCTACGTATTTTCACTTTATCTGCAGATGACTCCATTAATTGAATAGTTGCCTTCAAAGCATCAGGCATATACATCATAGGAAGTGTAGTATCTTCGCTTAAAAAGCACTCATAGCTTTTATTTTTCAATGCTTCATGATAGATGTGGACTGCATAATCAGTGGTTCCTCCACCTGGTGCAGACTTGTGTCCTATCAAACCTGGGTAGCGAATGCTGCGCACATCCACACCATACTTTTGGTGATAGTATTCGCAATACCTTTCACCAGCTTGTTTGCTGATGCCATAAATGGTATTAGGTTCCATTACCGTGTATTGAGGGGTGTTTACCCTTGGTGTTGTTGGACCAAAAACAGCAATCGAACTAGGCCAATACACTTTTTTGATCATACCTTCTTTAGCAGCATCCAATACATTAAACAAGCCTTCCATATTTAGGTCCCAAGCCAATTTAGGCTTTTGCTCAGCAGTAGCAGATAGCAATGCAGCTAACAAATACACCTGGCTAACACCATGCTTTTTAATCACTTCATACATTCCTTGACGATCCATAGCATCTAATTTCTCATAGGGTCCTACAGGATTTTCAACATCTTTTACATCAGCACAAACCACATTGTCGTGTCCGTAGTTATTTCTTAATGCTTCAGCTAATTCTAACCCTATTTGGCCTTGCGAGCCGATGATAAGTATCTTTTCCGTTGACATGATTTGTGATGATTAACGTTTTCAAATGTATAAAAGCAGATAGAATTATCAAGAATGATTGTATACACATTGTGGATGAAGTATCCATCCGATGTTACACTCAATTGGAATCTTTCAAATCCCAAATTATTTTCTTGTAATTAGTTTTTGAAATCCTAGAAGTTCATAATAATGCTTGAAATAATTTCCACTGTCTTTTTCTTTTTCAGCAAAAATAAGCTAATCCATTATTGATGTAAGTCCTTTTTCCTATTGTATTTTTTATATAAAATGTGCGTTAATAAAAACATCAATATTCAAGGGGAATTTTGCTTTTACATCATAGATTTAGTTTCATTGTATAAAACAATTAATCTGCATTTTTATTATCGGCAACATATTGCATAAACCGTTTTGAATTTTCCTACCAAGACAACCCCAAAGATCCAGCATAGAAATTGGGTGTCCCTAAAAATGATGACCGAACAGCTACAAACTAGGCTTGTAAAGGCAAGCTGAATAAAAAACAAGAGCCTTTATGTTGCTCGCTCTCTACCCATATTTGTCCTTTGTTTTTTTCAACATATTCTTTGCATAACATAAGACCAAGACCAGTGCCTTTTTCATTGCCGGTTCCTTTTGTACTATTATTTTTATATTGGGTAAAAAGCAAAGGAATTTTATCAGTTGAAATACCAACCCCATTATCTAAAACAGATATATGAATGAAATCATTTTTAATCTGAGAACTAATACTCACACTTCCACCTTCATTCGTAAATTTTATGGCGTTGGATAAAAGGTTACGCACCACCAAATTAATGGTATCTATATCACCAAAGGCAAATGAATCATCTTCTACCAAATTCTCAAGTTCAATGTTTTTCTGTGTTGCATTTCCGCTCAACAAGGCTATGTTATCACTAGCAATATCAAAAATATTTAGTTTCACGATATTGATGGCCCTTCCTTTGATTTGTTCTGAAGCCCATACCAACAAATTCTCAAGCAAATCAATGGTATTGTTAACCGAACTAGCTATTTCTCCTGTCAAATGCTTTTCATCAGATGGCTTGTAATTCTTATTACTGATAAGTTCAAAATACAATTTCATAGATGTTAAACTATTTCTCAAATCATGCGATATGATTGAAAAAAAGCGATCTTTTACATTATTCAATTGCGATAATTGTTCTTTTTGTAGAATAATTTCTTTGTTCTGTTTTTCAAGGGCATTTGCTATTCTTTTGTTTTTGATAAAGAAATAAACTACCACCGCAAAAAGGGCCAACAGCAAAGCAGAAAATGCCAATAAGAAATTACGAACCCTTCTTTCCTCCTGTCTTTGGAGGTTGTTTAACTCGCTTTCTCTCTTCAACAATTCAATTTCAGATTGCTTACTTTTGGCTTCATAATCGGCCTCAAGGTTATTCATTCGTTTTAAGATCGAATCATTGTATAATGAATCTTTCATGTTATTACTCAAAGATTGAAATGTAATGGATTTACCCTTTTCATTGGTTGCTTTATACAAAGCTTCTAAACCTTCATACGCTATGTTCAACTCAATATTCAAACCTGTTCTTTTCGAAACATCAATGGCTTTCTTAAAATGAAAATCAGCACCTGCATAATCAATTTTGGCAGTATACACATATCCCAAAACATTGTAATTAGACGCCAAAAGTGGTTTAATATTCAATCCTTGTGCTAGTCTCAAAGATTGATTAGCATAGTTAAGTGCTTTATCATATTGCTTGTGCTTATAATGAGCTTTAGCCAAATTGTGTAGGGTAGATGCCTCTCCAGCAGCATTTTTTATTTCTTTGTATACCTTCAAAGACTTCATAAAAAAAAACTCTGCTTTATTGTAATTCCTTTGTCTTAAATAGATATTTCCTATATTATCGTAACTACTAAGTAACCTAAATTTATTCTTGTTTTGCTCATAAATACTCAATGCTTTTATACTGTATTCAATGGCTTTACTGAAATTATTTTGTCGTTCAAAAACATTGGCTAAGAGTGAGTATGCATTCAATTTTGCATTTTCATCCTTGCTCTTCTCATAATATTTCAAGGCACTAAAATATTGTTCAGCTGCTGCGGTTAAAACACCTTGCGCTAATGAAATATTACCCAATTGAATCTGCACATCCGCCAAGGCTGAACCAGACAAACCCATTTGGATGGATTTATTATAATATTCTTTGGATTGATTAAAATTGGCCTGATTAAAATATAGTGAAGCGATGGTTTTGGATAAAAATAAACTTATGCTCTTATCATCAATTCTAGAACAAATATCGAAAGCTTGTTTGTAATAGTCTATGGCTTGCAACGAATTGCTATACCTATAATGATTTGCCAATTCATTCAATATCGATACTTTATCTTTATCATCTGCAGAACGAAGCATATTGTTTAAACTATCTACATAATTGTTTTGCGCAAAAACATTTGATTGCACAAAAACAATTACCAAACAACATACTATTTTCAGGTCTTTGATGATATTCATTTAAGAAGGAGAATTTTCGACCAATTTAAATCCAGATCCATGAATATTTGTAATTTCTAAGGAAATATCGTCTTTTATGATTTTCCTTAACTTATTTATGTATACATCAAGGTTTCTTGCGGTATAAAAGTCATCTCTACCCCAAATACTTAGTAAAATGGAATTACGAGATAAAAGTACATTTTTATTTTCGGTAAACAATTTCAATAAGTTGCATTCAGTTGAGCTTATTTTCCTTTCAACTTCGTTATTGACCAATACAAGGTGATTAGACATATCAATTTTCGTATTCCCTACAACAAACACTTCTTCCTTGGCAAATATCGTAGCATTATTTCCTTTGGTCCGCTTTAAAATAGCCTTCATTCTGGCCACAAGCTCATTGGTACTAAATGGCTTTGTCATATATTCATCTGCACCAATTTCAAAACCTTTTAACTTATCCTCCTCATCTGTGTTAGCCGTTAAAAATATGATCGGAGTCAATGCATCTTTTTTTCTAATTAGCTCAGCCAATTCGTAACCATTTTTCTTTGGCATATTCACATCCAAGATACAAATATCAAAACGTTCTTTATCAAAGGACCTCCAACCTTCGTCCCCATCTTTGCAGAGCTTAACACTAAATCCGCTTAATCTCAAATTTTCCTTTAATAAGGCTCCAAGACTCAATTCATCATCAACTACTAAAACGTGCGGTAATGCTCCTAGTTCCATAATCTGGGGGTGTTAATTTTTAACAAATGTAAAAAAGCGTTTGGCAATCACTGCTAATGATTGCCTTTAAAAATTCTTAATAATTTTATTGATTGTAAATGTGAATATGAAACCAATGAAGGAAAAGGACTATTTAATACCTTTTATTT
>CAMBSD010000013.1 GCA_945870425.1 Chitinophaga pinensis
AATGTAGCAGTAAATGAAGCAGGTACGCTAATACTTCTAGAGATAGTAATACTATCGCCTATGGCAGTCATGGTTGGCGTGCCCGTTGTTCCACTTGGCAGTAAAATACCCGTTAATGCACCTGAATGAGTAAGGGTTGCTGTGGGATTAAATATTTCATTAAGGACAACTACATTAAAATTAACAGTAGAGGAAGCGGCAGCATAATTAGCTCTAATTCCAATATCAGCTGCTGTGTTGGCTACGATAGAGGTATGGTTAATTGTAACTCTGTTGTTATTACAAGTAATAGTACCCGTGGCAATACCCGAACCAAAATCAATACCTGTATTAGCTACAGAAGCCGTTTGGGTAATGGTAATGGTATTATCACTATAATTGTTTGTGAAAGTAATACCTACTGGAGCAGTTGAAGCTGAACAATAAATACCTGCATTTATAAGTGTAAGCGCAGCTACATTGGTAATGGTGTTAAAACGAATGTTGTTTCCTGCACCATTTCTAAAAGCCACACCAGAAGCTACTGAAACAGTAGTTGAGGCTAAGTTATAAGTCATATCAAATGCAGTATTTGATACACCATAGGTAATCGTATTTCCTGTAGACAATGAAGTTCCACCCACATCGTTACCAGATTCTTGCACAGTAACGGTCTCAGGGGCAGATACAAAATATACACCTACAGCTACACCTGATATGGTATTGCCATAAATTTTGTTGTTTGAGTTTGTACCTGCTGTAGAAGTAGCAAGTCTTGCAGTGGCAGGCGCTGTATGAGCAGAAGCACTGGTAGAAAAAATACCAACTGAATTGCGGTAAGTTGTAGCACCGTTGCTCATGATGATGGTATTGTTTTGAATGGTATTGTTTTGAGCGCCATCTGTAGCCGAAGCAGCAAATAGACCAATACCAAACTCAGTCATTCTTTGAGCAGCTAAAGCACCTTCAACGGTATTAGAGGTATTCTCTCTAATGGTAAAGTTTTGGATGGTTAAATTATCTGAACCAACAATTTTGATTACAGCATCCGCTTGACCCGTTGCAGCACCACCTGCGCTCGCGATAACGGCAGCTCTAATGGTGGTGTTACCCCCATCAATTACCACATTGTTTGTAGGCGTTGTAGCAGTGGTGTAAGTAATTACAAAACCGCCCGTAGGGGCTGTTTCAGATGTACCCGAACAAGTTAAGGTTACAGGACCTGAAAATGCAGTTACTGCATTCAATCCAGCAATGGCACTTGCCAGTGATGAATAGGATGATGCCAAATTAGGAGTGGTGTTACCACTGTTGGTCACCGTAACTGTCAACTGTGCCTGCGCACGCGACAATCCAAAGACAAGAGAGAGGCAAAGAAGGGCAATCCTTGCAGATTTCTTTAGCCAATCTTTGAGTGTTCTTTTTTGTGTAAAGTTGATCATATAATTGTTGGTTAGTTGATATTTATATCGTCAATAATAATAAAAAATAATTTAATAATTTTTTTTTCAAACTAAATTTACAATTTATTTAACCTCATAACTAATAAAAGTGATTAAGTTGAATTTTGTTAAGTATTAATCTTTGAATAATAAAGGTTTTCATGAAATGTAATTTATAATTTTTATCGACAGTATTTAATCTGAATTTTTTAGGAGGCAAAAAAAAAGCTGCCCTGAGGCAGCTTTTTTAATGATTATAATTTCAATTATTCACTAATTAATTTCGGAAGGTTTATTTTTATTAGGTAATAGGCACCAAACAATGTTGAAGTATAAAATAAATCACCCATCAAGGTATTTTGAAAGAAAGGAATAGCCATGGTATAGCTTTCCATCATTCCTGCAAATGTATGAGGATACATCATATTGATTGATCCTTCTGGATATAAGAATACAAAATTTGTAATTAAATAAAACAATACTGAGCTAGCTAATGATAAGCCTGCAATTCTCACGGCTGATTTGTTTTTTTGCAAATTGAATCCAATCAGCACTAACATGGCAAAACTACCATATACTGGAAGCATTTCAGTCATAGGATATCTATCCAAAAACAAATCACTTAATATAAGTGCCACGAAAGGAACAACAAATGCCATTATTCTATTTGAGAAAAATGCACCACCAAATAAAGCAATAGCTGCAATTGGTGAGAAGTTTGGCAAATGGGGTAATAATCTGCTAAGCGCAGCCACTGCAATAAGAGTACAAATGGTTATAATTTTTTTGTTCATGTTTTTGTAATAATTAGTACGCGAATGTAAAAGCTAAACCAATAATAAAAAAGTTAGACTTGTAAATCGCTAATTTTGAGTGTTAATTACTTGTTTTGATATTCCAGCCATCAGGTAATTTTTCGGTAATTTCAATATTTCCGAATTCTTTACTTTGACGAGCGCCTACCTTTTTAGCCCAATCAGCCATGTATTTAATACCTTCTGCAAGTTGAATTCCTGTTGGAGCACCGAAAACCCTATGTGCCTTTGCATGGCTTGAATAGGCATGCATAACCTCATTACGAGCAGATAAATAGTTGATATTAGGTTTTACCCCAAACTCATTACAAACCACTTCAGCCAATTCATTTACAGTAAATGGTTTGTCAGCACCAATATTAAATACTTCGTTGAAAGATTCAGGTATATTTATACATTTGGCTATTGGAATAGCCACATCATCAATATAGCTGAATGCGCGGGTTTGGGTTCCATCACCAAATACAGTTAATTGTTTACCTTGCATGATTTGGTTCATGAAGATACCAATTACATTTCTATACTTGTCACCAATATTTTGGTTTTCGCCATACACATTATGAGGACGGAATACTACATAGTTTAATCCAAACATTTCATGAGCTGCTTTTAAATCTAACTCAACAGCATATTTCGAAATGCCATAAGGATCTTCAGGTGTCGGCACCATCTCTTCAGTCATAGGCAATTGACCTTTGCCATACACCGCAATCGAAGAAGTGAAAACGAAACATTTAACTTTGTGTTTAACAGCTTCGTTTATCAAAAGTACACTGCCTGTTAAATTATTCGTGTAGTTGAAACTTCGTATGAAATGCGAAAGTCCTTCAGCCGCATAAGCAGCCAAGTGATACACATAATCAATTTTATTGTCTAAGAATATTTTTTTTACCAATTCAGCATCTGTAATGCTTCCTAAGATAAAACTTGCATTTTCATTTTCTGGAATATAGTCTTCAAATCCACCGCTCAAATCGTCCAGAATGATTACTTTGTGTCCCATAGCTAAACAATGTTTAGCTACATGTGAGCCAATAAAACCAGCTCCTCCTGTTATTAATGATGTTGTCATAGTCGTTAGGTTTTTTAGTTAATGATTAAACTGCCGAATGTTTAGAGTGATAAAGATTCCAGAATGTGCCTCTTAAAAACGCTCTCAAATGTACATATTGTCCTTTAGAAATATATTTAAAAATTGCTTTTGGTGCCGTAAATAAAATATAAAATAACATGAAAGCAACGAATTGGATGAAATTTGAATTTCTGCGCATGTATAGAATTCTATTTCTTGTGTGGTAATAGGCCTTGTTCGCACTTTCTTTACCCATCGTAATAGATTCTTTGTGGTAAATTTTCCCTTTCGGTTGGAAGTAGATATGGTAACCTGCTTTTATGATGCGGGTGCTCCAATCCCATTCTTCATAGTAAATAAAGAAACTCTCGGGAAACATGCCCACTTTGTTAATAATCTCACGAGAAACCAACATGGCACCTCCATGAGATCCTGAAGTGTATCCACCTTTGTCGTCAAACTGTCCCACATCTTCTTGAAGTGAGCCAACAGCCGTTGTTCTGCCGGTGTATGGGTTTATTGGGTTAAAGCCTGCATATTGAATAATATTTTTCTTTTCGAAAAACATCAATTTTGGACTCACCACACCAATGGTTTTATCTTGGGTGAATGGTTCGTACAAAACATTCAATAAGTCAGGGGTTACTTCGGTATCATTGTTTACAATGAACATATAATCACCTTTAGCTTGTCTCATGCCCCAGTTGTTACCACCCGTAAATCCTAAGTTTTCTTCACTTCTTAGGACCCTAGTTTTTGGATAGTTTGCAGCGTTTATACTTTCTGTTGGGTCTACTTTTGAACCCATATCGCAAACCAAAATCTCATAATTAGGCCACAACAAACTACGGGTAGATTCTAAAAACTCACATGTTACATCCGTTTGATTCCAATTTAGTGTTACAATTGAAATCAAAGGATAATTTTCAGTTTGCATAACTTTCACTTATTTAAGCAAAAGTATATATTATTCCTTACAAGGCTGAATGAAATTGTTGATATTTTACACATTTGTGTGTTTAAAAGTAGGGGAAATGGGTGAATGAATGCCAAAACGAAAAAAATCTTTCACCTAAAAATCGACTTGGTAAACTCAACAGAGAGAAAACTTAGGTAAATTAATAATTCTTAACTTTTAATTATGTGCCCTCTATCTCCTTCAACCATCAAACATTTTCATCTGCATTAAACCTTTGTCCTATTTTCGCATCTCATTATCACCTAAACAAAATAGAACATGAAAAGATTAATGAAAGTAA
Source organism: Chitinophaga pinensis (assembly GCA_945870425.1). Lineage (GTDB taxonomy): Bacteria > Bacteroidota > Bacteroidia > UKL13-3 > UKL13-3 > RGVD01. Next base: position 4,568 of record CAMBSD010000013.1, read on the forward strand.
TGAGTGTATTGGCATTGCTGCTAATAACCAACATCGGTTTTGCCCAAAGGGCTAGAGAAAGCCGTGGCGCTGAAATGGTAACTAAAATGACTGCTCGCTTAACTGAAAAACTAACTTTAACTACTGATCAACAAAGCAAGGTTTCTGATATTTTAACTGCTCACAATGCCAATATGAAAGTCATGCGTGAGCAAATGCAAAATGAACCAAGCAAAGAAGAAAAAATGAAATTACGCAAAGCATCTTGGGATAAGTTGGATACTGATATCTCTGCTTTGCTTACAGTTGAACAAAAGCCTAAATACGCAGTATACAAAAAACAAATGAAGGAAGATTTTAAAGCCAATAGAGGAGGTAAAGGCAAAGAGGGAATGGGAAAAGATTTTAATGATGAGGTTTATTAGATAAAGATTTCATTAATCCCTTGCCGTGGGTTTAAACCTAAGGCAAGGGATAATATTTGTATCAACTCAATCTATCTATTGCAAGGGGTTTAAACCCACCCCAATGGATTTTAACAAATAGTAACAACTCGAATTTATTAAGCAATTGATTTTGAAATATCTTTTGATTTCATTTCCACCCAACCATTTTCTTCTGATAAAATAGCAAAGGGTTCATCTTTAATAATCATATAGCCATCTAAGTCGGCATAGTCTGTTAGGCCACACATAGCCCATGCTCCGCTCATTCCCAAAGTGGTTTCAACCATACAGCCCACCATGGTTTTTAAACCCAAATCTTTTGCTTCCTTGATTATCCTAAGTCCATTTAAATAACCTCCAGACTTCATTAATTTCATGTTTACACCACTAAATTCTTGTTGCAATTCACTCATATTTGCTTCGGCTAAACAGCTCTCATCAGCCATAATCACATAAGGGCTTTTGGGTTTTAAGTATCTGTAAGCATCCTCCATTGCTGATGGCATTGGTTGCTCAACAAATGCAATACGATAAGGGCTCAACTGCTTCATAAAGGTAATTAAATCATCAGGGTTTTTCCAAGCCTCGTTGGCATCTATCATCAATGGTTTATGACACACCTTACTTAAAGCAGCCAACTCTTCTAATCCAGTTTCAGCATTTACTTTTATCTTAATATGTTGAAACCTGTCGAGATTATATGTGTTATAAAATTCTGCTATAAGTTGATGCTCCATAATGGGCAAAGTATAGCAAGTAGCGACTTTGCTGGGTGCAGGTATTTGGAGATATTGGTTAAGGCTTTGCTTGCTCTTTGTGCATTGCAAATGTATGTAAGCAGATTCAATTCCGAAACGAAGTGCAAGCGGTATATCAAGCTCACTAAGTAAAATTGTGAAAGCATTTATCCCTAAATCTTGATTGAAAATTTTGGAGGCTTGGCTTGTAAAATTCTCAAAGGCTGTTTCAATTACTTCAGGCGTTTCATTGTAACGTATATTGGGCGCCACTTCTCCTTGAGCTGAATGAAGTCCATCTTTTACGCCTATCAAATAATTGATTTTATAGTCACTCGAATTGCGTGAAAGTTTCCAAGTGTATTTTAGTTCAAGTTTTATTGGTGTTATGCTCCACTCCATGTTTTTTTAATTAAGAATTTTAAATTAAGAATTTGTTTTTATGATTAACTCGGACTCTTTAATAATTCAAGAAAATAAATTATAGCGTCATGGCGTCCCGTTCGAACGGGACGAAGCCATCTGATTTATTAGGAGATTGCTTCATCCAGTTCCGACAAATCGGAATCGGGATTCACAAAGACAATCAATTTCGAAAAAGTCTATTACTATTTACCATACATTTTCTTATTCAATAATTTTTAATTTAGTTATTTGTTCGAATAATATAATTCGTAATTATCAATTCCTAATTCCTGATTAAATAATATACTCCTGCATCATATCAGGTATCTCCACCTTGTTAATACCTGCTTCATGCAAAGCATTTTTCATCGCTGTTAATTGTGTTAATTCACCATGAATAAGGAAAACTGTTTCATTTGAATTTGGCTCAATGGTTTTACTGATATAATTAAACACTTCATCATGGTCGGGATGAGAGCTAAATACATCTGTTTGTGCAATCTTCGCAAATACCCTTCTATCTCTGTTTTTAATACGTATAAGAGATTGACCCAATAACAACCTATGACCTAGGGTTCCTTCAGCACAGAAGCCTGCAATCAAAATGGTTGAAAACGGATTTTCAATATTGTTGCTCACATGTTCTTGAATACGCCCACCTTCTACCATGCCTGCCGCTGAAATGATAACACAGGGGTCGTAATAGTGAAGCAATTCATCGTGCTCATCCATCGAATCCAAATATTCAGCACCTTCAAACTCAAACAAGCTCCCATGCTTTGCCATGAAGTTTTGTGCTTCTTCGTTAAGTATGTCAGAATATCTTTGGTAGATTCCTGTGGTCTTTACAGCTAATGGACTATCAACAAAAACTTTCAAATGTGAAGGAATCAAACCTTGCTTTTTTAGTTGGTTGATGGTAAAAACCACTGATTGAGTTCTACCCACACTAAAGGCCGGAATTACCAACCTTCCGCGATGGTTCACACAAGTTTGGGTGATATACGCCAACATTTCTTCTTCTGCACTTCTCTCTACTTTATGTTTTCTACCTCCATAAGTTGATTCACAAATGAGGTAATCCACTTTTTTGAAAAGTTGACCATCTCTTACCAATTTGCTATTGCTGCGCCCTAAATCGCCACTAAAGCCAATGGTTTTGGTTTGACCTTTTTCTGTAATCTCGAGCAAAATGCTAGCAGCACCTAATAAATGACCGGCTTCTACAAAAGTGATTTTGATGTTTTCGTTTACTACAAAGCTTTTGTCAAATGGCACTGTAACGAAACGATCCATACATTCTTTTACTTGCTTTTCAATATACAAAGGCTTTGGCACCAAATGTCTTTTGGTCTTTTTTGATTGTGAAAGGCCTTTTCTGTATTCGTGAAATTGAATATTGGCCGAATCAAACAACAAATAGGATGTCAAATCTGCTGTGGCAGGTGTGCTCAAAATATTTCCCATAAAGCCTAGATGAACCAAAGCAGGCAGATTGCCAGAATGGTCGATGTGCGCGTGTGTTAAAAGCACCAAATCAATATCTACAGGTTCAAAAGGAAAAATATACTCACGTTCAGTAGGATTTTTCTTCATTTCGTAATCCATACCGCAATCAACCAATATTTTGTAGCCTGAATCAAGGGTCAGTAAGTACATACTTCCCGTTACTTGTTTGGCTGCACCTAAAAATTTTAATCTCATATTTTTTTACTGTAAATATCAATTTAGAAGGAATTTTCAGAGAAATGATATTGACAGGTTTTGTGCAAATAAACCAAACTTTCGCATACCTTCGCTATGCTATTCATAATACTTATGCCACATATACTTGCCAAACAGTATTCTTTACTAAACGATTACCTAGCAGAACTAAGAAATATAGAGGTGCAAAAAGACAGTGCACGTTTCAGAAAAAACGTAGAACGAATAGGCCAAATCATGGCTATTGAAATCAGTAAACACTTACCTTTCAAGACGGAGGAGGTTAACACGCCATTAGGAACACATGAGTCTAAAATGCTTGCCTCACAGCCTGTATTAGCTACAGTTTTAAGAGCAGGATTGGCCATGCACCATGGTTTTTTGAATTGCTTTGATAGAGCTGACAATGCCTATGTTTCTGCTTATAGAAAACATGTAAGCCCAAATGAATTTGAAATAGTGGTTGAATATATGGCAGCACCAGACATTACAGATAGAACATTGATTTTGATTGACCCAATGCTAGCAACAGGACAGAGTATGCATTTAAGCTACAAGGCGTTATTAAGACACGGGATGCCAAGCGAGGTGTTTGTAGCAAGCATCATTGCAAGTAAACAGGGAGTAGAGCATATAAAAACCTTTATGCCAAAAGCTAAGATTTTTGTGGCCGACATTGATAATGATTTGGATGAACACAGTTATATAGTGCCGGGCTTAGGTGATGCAGGCGACTTATGCTTTGGAAATAAATTATAATCTATAAGATTAAGTAATGTAGACTTTTCGACTCCGCTCAAAGTGACATTACTATTGTAATAACACATTAACCCAATAACGAAATAACCCAATAACGCTATTTTTCATAACGAATTAACAAATAACCAAAAATGAATTTAAAATTAGGTGATAAGGTAAGATTTGTAAATGAAAACCTTGAAGGTTTTATTACATCTGTAAAGGATAAAACCACAGTAGGAGTAACTATTGAGGATGATTTTGAAATTCCTGTTTTGGCAAGCGAGTTGGTAAAAATTGAATTTGCTGATCAGAAAAAAGTAGAGGATACAGATAGCAAAGAGATAAAGCCAAAGCAAACTACAAACCCTTTGGGTATATACTTGGCCTATGATAGAAGGTCAGAAAATGTAATGGACATTAAGATTCATAATAACCTTTCAGATAAAGTTTTGATGGTTTGTTATGAAAAAGACAAAGATGTGTTTCGATTAAAGAAACAAGCCCAAATCGACCGAAATGACACACTTGATTTAAGTTCCTTGGATTTAGAAAAATTTGAAAAATGGCCTCATATGTTGTTTCAATTTATCTTTATTGATAACATATGCATAAAACCAAGTGAACCCAAAACACTCACATTTAGGACAAATGCTAAAGAATTTCACCAGAACCTAAAGTTCTGCTTTTTCTTGCAGAAACAAGCTTATATGTATCGTTTGGATGAGAGCTTATCTAAAATTGATTTTGAACAATTGAAGCAAAAAGACTTTAATGAGCAACCTGAAAAACCCTTAGATTTGAATGCCAAACCAGATAGTGTAGTTGATTTACACTACGAAAAACTAGCAGCAAAAGGACTATATGCTGAAGACCGAACTGCCCTGCAAATGGAGGTGTTTACTAAAAGCTTGGAAGCTGCCTATACCAACAGAATGGAAGGAATCGTTTTTATTCATGGTGTAGGGAATCAATATTTGAAAAATAAAATAAGAACCTATTTAGTAAAACATAAAGACATTGTCAATCATTTTGAGGATGCGGATATGCTTAAGTTTGGCGGTGGAGCTACTTATGTGAACTTGAAATAAGTTCAAAGAGTTTTTATTCTTATAATTCTTGCTATGTTCAACTGATAAGTGCACTATTTTTTGCTAACACCAAACTACCAATTTATTGCCAGTCCAGTTTATAATTGCGACAGAGGTTCCTATAAATTTAATTAGATTTGGATTTCATGCTAAATTTTAATCACGTACTTTGATAATTACAGCTTTAAATTAATATACCTAAAAATAAATTTAGATAAGTCTAAAAATTAATTTTTATTTGCATCGAAAATATTTTCGATGTGTAATGAGATTTGTATGCTCTTGTTTATGTAAATGTCTAATAATTGTATTTTTTTGTATGAGTGATGTATTCGCTCAATACAGAAATATTCAAGGCAAGGTATTGGATGTAAAGACGAAAGAGCCTATTCCATTTTGTAATATTCTTTTACAGAAATCTAAAATTGTTTCGAATACAGATGAAGAAGGGAACTTCAAAATGAGCATTCCAGAAAATGAGTTGGGCTACCTTATTTTTTCTTGCATTGGATATAACTCGGATTCAATACATACTAGAACCCTTTCATTACATCAAACCATCATACTTAAACCAAGTTCAGGAATACTTAATGAGGTTGTGATAACAGGTGTTGGTCGCGCCACCCTAAATCGTGAAAATCCTGTGGCAATTATGACTATAAGTCCGCGAGCCATCGAGCAAAATCTAGAGAGCAATGTGATGGATGTATTGGCTAAGAATGCACCTGGTATAACCATGGTAAAAACGGGCCCTAACATTTCAAAACCATTTATACGAGGGCTGGGATACAACAGGGTATTGACTTTGTATGATGGTATAAGGCAGGAGGGGCAACAATGGGGTGATGAACACAGTGTTGAAGTGGATGCTTACAATATTCAAAAAGCAGAAGTGATAAAAGGTCCTTCAAGCCTTATGTATGGTTCAGATGCTTTAGCAGGGGTAGTAAGCTTGTTCCCTTATGTGCCAGAGGAAAAGGATGCTAAAATACATGCCAAATACGTGGCTGAATATCAAACAAACAACCGTTTGATAGGAAATGGGTTTAGAATTTCATATAGTGCCAAGCACTTTGCTGTCGCCTTGAGAGGCTCCTATCGATTAGCCACAAATTATAGAAATAATATTGACAATTGGGTTTACAATACGGGTTATGAAGAAAGAAACATGTCACTTTTCATGGCATATCATAACTCTAGATGGTCTACAAATTTAAATTTTACTTTGTATGATAATTTACAAGGTATACCTGATGGTAGCAGAGATTCACTTAGTCGTAAATTTACCAAACAAATCTTTGAAGGAGTTTTGGATGATGTAACTGCAAGACCCTTAGTGAATGAAGATGAACTGAGTTCTTATCGTTTGTCTCCGCTTCATCAGCATATCCAACATTATCGGGTATACTCAAATTCAAAATTGAAATTGGCTATAGGTGACCTTGATTTATTGCTAGCCTTTCAGCAAAATGTAAGACGAGAATATAACCATCCTACACAAACTGAACAAGCGGGTTTATATTTGAAATTAAATACTTTTAATTATGGATTAAAGTATAATCTTCCATCATTAAAGAGATTTGAAACTACCATAGGATTGAATGGTATGGCTCAAAATAATAGAAGTGTGAATGCAACTGATTTTCCAATCCCCGATTATGACCTATTCGACATAGGAGCATTTGTTTATAACAAGTGGAAGTATAAAAGAATGACTGTTAGTGGTGGCTTACGATTGGATATGAGAAATTTGAGTTGGGGTAATTTTTATGTGAGAACAAACTCATCTACTGGTTTTGATGAACAAGTTAAGACACCAGATATTGCAGGAGCTCAATTACAATTTACCGATTTTAGTAAAATATTTTCAGGCCTTTCTTCAAGCCTAGGGTTTACCTATTTTATCAGAGATCATATTAATTTGAAGTTGAATGTAGCTAGAGGATACCGAGCACCAAGTATTACCGAATTGGCCTCTAATGGCTTAGATCCTGGAGCTCATATCATTTATTTAGGCAACAGAAACTTTTTACCCGAATTTTCAATACAAGAGGATGTCGGAATAACTGCTGAATATTCTGATTTTTCTGCTTCTGTAAGTCTTTTTAACAACCATATTCAAAATTATATTTATCTCAGTTTGCTTGTGGATGAATTTAATAAACCCATTGTGGATGCTCAGTTGAACAAAACATATCAATATAAACAGGCTTCAGCGCAACTTTATGGGACTGAATTTAATTTGATACTACATCCCAAATCTTGGAAGGGGTTTAATATGGAAAACACATTGGCGATAATATATGCATACAATAGAGATTCAAAGTATATTGATAAGCAATTGCAAGGCGAGTATTTGCCTTTTATTCCCCCAATTAAATTTACAAGTGCTATTTCAAAAAAACTGACTTTAAAATCTAAAATACTTACTGGATTTACACCTAAAATGGAGTTTGATTTTAATGCTGCCCAAGACAGATACCTCGCACTAAATGGTACCGAAACCTATACCCCTTCTTACGCGCTTATTCACCTAGGTTTATCAACCGATGCAATCGCGATGGGTAAATCTAGTTTGCAACTAAATTTTCAGATAAATAATCTGCTGGATGAGAACTATCAATCAAATCTAAACCGTTTGAAGTATTTTGAGTATTTTACTTATTCAATAAGCGGGAAAAGAGGAATTTATAATATGGGAAGAAATCTTTGCTTTAAGCTTATTTGGCAATTTTAGCCTTGTTTTCTTTCTTAGTTTTACTGCTTAAATTACTGTTATAAATAACTTTAAATGAATACAATCTTAATGTGACAAATTGAACCTAATGTATTATTTTGGTAGGTGTTGGATTCATTGTTCCTTCGGGTAATTGTGTTCAGAATGGGGTAATTCTGATTTCCCTCTTTAAGAAGTATTTTTCGATAAAATGACTTTAGTAGACTCAATTAAAGTTGGGGTGAATCTCGCATCCGCCTCATAGTTATGACCGCTTTAAGGGCTTTGAATTGGTTATTGCCAGTCGGCATTTTTGCTGGTTTTGGTAGCGAAACACAAAAACTTTTAGCCATTGCAGTCATTGGTGGATTAATCACAGTAACTATTTCAACCCTACTTGTTTTTCCTTTGGTTTTTATAAGGGACTATGAGAAAAAACATAGTAAGCTTGATGAATAATTATGCTTAATTTGAAACAATATGGATTGTTTGATTCATGTCGTTTAATTATATTTTTTAGATTTATGTTCATAAGCGAAACCACCGTTAGAGTTAGGTACAATGAAACCGATAAAATGGGCTATGTCTATCATGGCAACTATGCGCAATATTTCGAAATTGGTAGGACTGATGCCCTTAGGCAAGTGGGTTTAACTTACAAAGAGTTTGAAGAGAATGGCGTAATGATGCCAGTTATTCACTTGCAAAGCACTTATATAAAGCCTGCTAGATATGATGATTTATTAACTGTCAAAACCATTATTAAAAAGTTACCGGGTGTTAAAACCGAGTTTCATTTCGAAATTCGCAACCAAGATGATGTACTCATTACAACAGGAGAGGTTTTCCTGGTTAATATAGATATTCAAACCAATAGACCGACACGCTGTCCTATGGTTTTGATGGATAAATTGATTCCGTATTTTCAATAACTCGTCATTGCGAACGCAGTAAAGCAATCTTTAAACAAAACATAAATCATAAATATTTTTTAGACATTTATATTTGAATAATAATTTACAACAATATGCACAAGGGCGGTTGTGTTTATATACTAACAAATAAAAATAATACTACTCTATATAATGGAGTAACCTCAGATTTGAGGCAGAGAATTTGGCAACATCAGTCAAAATATAATCCAACATCTTTTACCGCAAAATATAACCTTATAAAGTTGGTATACTATCAGTTTTTTAGTACAATAAATGAGGCTATACTAGTTGAAAAGCAAATTAAAGCTGGATCAAGATCTAAAAAAGAAAATTTGATTAAATCAATAAATCAAAATTGGGATGATTTGTATGATGAAATTGAATGGTAGTCAATTAGAATTGAGAACTAAGTTTTTCATTTTTTGGAGCAGTCATCTAATAAAAATAAATAGAAATGCAGATTGCTTCGCCTAGGGCTCGCAATGACGGATCAACCTGTCATTGCGAGCGCAGTAAAGTAATTTCAATTATAAATACTTAGAGTTATAGTGGTCTTCAACTCCATTATAAATCAAGATTTAATTCTTGCCTGCTTCCTTAGCATTTTTAAATTTTCTTTTTCTAAAGCATCTATTTTTTCAGTGGCAGTGGCAAAGGCTGTTGAGCTCATTCTACTGGCATATTTATATAAAAATTGCAATTGCTCTTCGGGGTAATGCCTACATATTTCTCTTAGCGCCCAACCAATACCTTTTTGCACAAAATATTCCTTATCCATCATCAACTTTTCTATACTATCTAAGCTTTCCTCAAAGCTTAAAAGGGCTTTCTTATTTCGCATGATACAAGCTATCACTACAACGCTTAGTCGTCTTTCCCAAAAATTATCTGAATCGCTCCAACTCAGCAATTGACTGTATACTTCATGCGGAAGGGCTAAAAACATTTTGGAATAAAAACTAGATAGGCTATCTGAATGAGCCCAATTGTCTATACGTTTTACCCAAGTTTGAATAACTGGCCAAAGCATATCAGGCTTTATCTTTTTAAAATGGTATTCTACAAATAATTCAGCCTGACTTAGGACTTCGTAACTATTTGATGTCTGCCAAATTTCGTCCCAAATTTGCAAACGGATGTCTAGAGGTAATTTACTGAACCCAAATCCTATTTTACTCAATTGTCGCATGGTAGCAGAGGAGATACCAAGCATATTATACTTTGTCCCAATATAATCTTGTAAGCTTATAAATTTTGAGGGGATTTCAGTTTTTGAGGCTTCCGCTAATGCATCGTATACTGCTTTTTCGTTTGGGTTCATAAGCCAAATTAAATAATTTGTTTTGGGCAAACAAATATTAATCCCCTTACTAAACTAATTTACTGCAACACATACATTTTGTCAGGTATTTGTATTTGGTAATCATTTTGTATCTTGCCTTATTCAAACTAATAAAAAACTATAATAATGAAAAAAGGAACAATTATTCTTTTAGGTGTATTGGCTGTTGTGCTATTGCTTGTATTTAATGGATGTGGAAGTTACAACAACATGGTAACAAAACAAGAAAATGTGAGTAAAGCTTGGGGCCAAGTTGAAAATGTGTATCAACGTAGAATGGATTTGATTCCAAATTTGGTGAATACAGTGAAAGGTGCTGCTAATTTTGAATCATCAACACTTGAAAAAGTGATTGCTGCCCGTGCTAGTGCAACTCAAGTGAAAATAGACCCAGATAAATTAACCCCTGAAAATATTGAGAAGTACCAAGCTGCTCAAGGTCAGATTAGCCAAGCTTTAGGTAAGTTATTGATGATAACTGAGAATTATCCTCAATTAAGAGCTACTGAGAGTTTCCGCGATTTGCAAAGTCAATTAGAGGGCACTGAAAACAGAATTACAGTTGAGCGTCAAAAATTCAACGAGATTGTACAAGACTACAACTCATATGTACGTAAGTTCCCTCAAGTGATTTATGCTGGTTGGTTTGGCTTTGAAAAGAAAGGTTATTTTGAAGCTGACAAAGGCGCAGAAAAAGCACCTGAGGTGAAATTTTAATTTCTGAGTAATCAAAATTTGAAAGCGAAGCAATCTGATAAGGATTGCTTCGCTTTGTTTAAATAACAATATAAATCCCAAACTGTGTTTAATAAAAAGCAACAAGAAAGCATCATAGAAGCCATTAGGCTTGCAGAATTGAATACATCAGGCGAAATACGCTTACATGTGGAGCCTAAATGTCCCGGTGATGCCTATGAAAGGGGTTTGCAGGTTTTTGCTGAATTGAAAATGCATGAGACTGTGCAGAAAAATGGGGTACTTTTTTATTTGGCTTACAAAGATAAAAAGTTCTCCATTGTGGGTGATGAGGGTATTCATAACATAGTAAAGGATGTGTTTTGGAACGAGGTGAGAGATATTTTGACACTTCATTTTAAGCAAGATAATTTTACAGAAGGATTGGTTGAAGGTATTACCAAAGCCGGAGAGAAGTTGAAATCGTTTTTTCCTTATCAAAGCAGTGATAGCAATGAATTGAGTAACGATATTTCGTTTGGAGGACAAGCCGATGTGTAATTTTTTTAAAGTTTTTGCTGCCCTTCTATTTTTCTATGGTGCTGCCGCCAAGGATATCCCGAGTAAATCAAATCCGCCTAAACTAGTAAATGATTATTCAGGTGTTTTGTCACCAGAACAAAATGCTGCCTTGGAGCGAAAATTATTAGCTTATAATGACTCAACTTATACACAAGTTGTATTAGTTACAGAATCTAGTCTTGAGGACGATGACATTGATGATTATTGCCAAAGGATATCCGAAAATTGGGGTATTGGACAAAAAGGAAAGAACAATGGTATCCTCATTTATTTAGCTATAAATGATAGGAAAATGAGAATACATACAGGTTATGGCATGGAAGCAACCATAACGGATGCATTGACCAGAAAAATCAGAGAAGATTATTTTAAACCCAATTTCAAAGCAGGGAATTACTACGAAGGATTAGACCAAGGTACAGATGTCATTTTTATGGCTGCCCGAGGGGAATATGTAAACGATTCTCCAAGTAAGAGGAATAAAAGAAGTCCCAGTGCTGGAACTATTATTTTCATCATAATTATTCTTGTCATTTTATTTGCATTTAGAAACCGTGGTGGTCGCGGAGGAGGAGGATTTTATGGAGGCTTTGGTTCACCATTCATGGGATCCTTTGGTAGTGGAGGCTTTTCAGGTGGTGGTGGAGATTCAGGCGGATTTGGTGGTTTCGGTGGTGGTAGTTTTGGAGGTGGAGGTTCAAGCGGCAGTTGGTAAATCAGTATTGAAAACTTGAAATGATTAAATCATTCACCAAATTTTTAGCCAAGGCTATTTAATTATTATCCTATTCTCAGTCCATTTTTAACTGGTTTATCACTTGTTAATAGGGTAACAGCATCTCCATTTACAATGCCAAGCACAAGGCATTCACTTTGTATGTTTGCAATTTGTTTGGGTGGAAAATTAATCACTGCCATTATTTGTTTCCCAATTAGGTCTTCCGTTTTATAGAGTTTTGTTATTTGTGCAGATGATTTTCTATGTCCCATTTCCCCAAAATCAATGACAAGTTTATAGGAAGGTTTTTTAGCATCTCCGAATACCTTGGCTTCTTGAATGGTGCCAACTCGGATATCAATTTTTTCAAAGTCTGACCAATCGATTTTTTTTGCGTTTGTTTCCATTTGTAATTGTTAAAATATGATTTTCAAATTTAGGTTTGATTACTAGAAGTTTCGGTTATCAAAGTGCAAAAAAGTAATTGCTTCAAAAAGGGTTTTTGTTTGATTGAATAGATATTAAAATACGAAAATCTTCCTTTGCATATCATAGAAATTGCCTACTTTTACAAGCTTAATTGGTTAATATTTTGCTGGTAGTAAACACGCAACCTTTTCTTTTGGTATACACCCTAGTGAATCATCCTTATTTAGGTTTGATCATAGAACCTCATGTAGTTCAGGTGAATACTTTGGGCAAGTTTAGCCTTACCCACCAGCGTGTTTTTAGCCGCACGGCCTCCTATTTTAAAAAAGGATTAAGTGCCCTCGACTTTCAACTTTTAGAATTATTGGATGAAGTGGATGATGATTTTTTGTTTCGAAAGTTTCATCCTGACAATAAGAAGAAAATTCGTACAGCAGAGTTTTTCTCTAAACAATGTTCGGAGGAAATGTTTAACGAAAAAATTCGTCCTTATATTGAAGAGAAGATTGGAACCGTAATTGAAAAATTAAAGGGTAAAACCATCTATAAAACAGGTAATGATAATAATCCTACATCGGTTGAATTGCAAGTGAGTTCAGAGAAAGCTTCTGTGCTATTTCATTTCAGAAAAGATGGGGAAGGCACTCGATATTTTCCTACCATCAAGCACAAAGGACAGCGCATTGAGTTCATGTTTAAAGGGGCTCAAATCATCACACAAAATCCTGCTTGGATGGTTTTAGGCAATCAGTTGATAGATTTTGAAAAAAATGTAGATGGCAAAAAGTTGGTTCCTTTTCTTAATAAACGTTTTATACAAATTTCAAAAACTGCTGAAGAGAATTATTTTCAAAAATTTGTTACAAAGTTGGTTGAAAATTATGATGTATATGCAGAAGGCTTTGACATAAAAACACATGAGGCTGATATGAAGCCCTTGCTAAGTATGCAAAGCCTTTTTGATAACAAGGATATAGCCTTGAAACTGCAATTTGGTTATGCAGATGCAGTGTTTGATTATGCCAGTCAGCAAAGGGTGCAAGTTACCCTTAGCAAAAAAGAGGACAGCTATATTTTTTACAGAACAAAGCGCAGTCGCAAGCGCGAGGATGAGGTAAAGGAATTGCTTGATGGAATGGGAATCATTCAGTTTAATCAATCATATTTTAAACTAAAAAACAGCAAACTTCCTCCTGCTGCAGGTACCTTGCTTAGTGAAGAAGCTACTAACAAATACGATTTTTTAGAATGGTTGAATGAAAACCATGAAGTGTTGAAGCAACACAAAATCAAAATTATTCAAAATGAAGAAAGTTCAAGTAAATATTTTATTGGTAATCGTGAGATAAAGATTGAGGTAAAAGAACAGAAAGATTGGTTTGATGTGCAGGCCCTAGTTAAGTTTGGCGAATTTAGTTTTCCCTTTCTTTCCTTACGCGAATATATACTGAAAGGCAAGAGAGAATTTATTTTGCCCAATGGTTTGATTGCTATTATACCCAACGAATGGTTTGGTAATTTGAGGGGTATTCTTGAATTTTCTAAGAATGATGACGATATTCAACTAGATAAGCATCATATAGGTTTACTTGATGAAATTGCCAATCAAGGTGGGAAATATTTACAACTTAGCGATAAGTTAGAGCAAATAAAAAACTATGGGCAGATAAAAGAAATGGCTTTGCCTGAAAAATTTGCAGGCGAGTTGAGACCTTATCAAAAGGCAGGTTTTGATTGGTTTTATTTTTTAAAAGAAAATCAATTTGGTGGTTGCTTAGCCGATGATATGGGTTTGGGTAAAACCATACAAACTTTGGCATTACTGCAAAAAGAAAGGGAACTATACATAAAGCAAGTAGGGGAGAGTCGCGTTGATTTGGAGCCTAAGATTGTTTTTGAAGATAGAACTAATAAGCCACAACATGCTGCACCCATTGTGCAACTTGATTTGTTTGCTTCTACTGCTCATACCGAGAAAAAAAAGACTACAGAATCTGCGAATGCTACTATTTCAATAACAAATAACGAAATAGCAAATAACGCAATAACGAATATCGAACCAACACCTTTCGACTCCGCTCAAGGTGACATATCGGTATTGAATAACGCAATAACCAATAACGAAGTTCCAAATAACACGACCTTCATTCGCACTTCATTGATTATTGTTCCCAATTCACTGGTGTATAACTGGTATACTGAGGCAATGAAATTTACACCTGATTTAAAAGTGTTGATACATACAGGAATTGGTAGAAGTAAATCAGCGCAGGTTTTTGCACGCTATGATTTGATTATTTCTACTTATGGAACTGCCCGTGTAGATGTGGATGTATTCAAGGCTCTTAAGTTCAATTATATTATCTTGGACGAAAGTCAGGCAATTAAGAATCCACAATCATTGTCTTCAAGAGCAGTAAGACAATTAAAGTCTGCAAATAAATTAGTTCTAACGGGAACCCCAATTGAAAATTCGGTTCAAGAACTTTGGAGTCAATTATCGTTTATCAATTCGGGTATGTTTGGTAGCTTGGCTTCGTTCACTGAAAGGTTTGTATTACCTATCGAAAAAGGCAAAGACCTTCAAAAGTTAAACCAACTAAAAGCCATCATCAAACCCTTTGTTTTGCGCAGAACCAAAGACCAAGTGGCACAAGACTTACCTGAAAAAACAGAGCAGGTGATTTATTGCCCGATGAGTGAGGAGCAGCAAGAAGCTTACGAAACGGTTAAAAGTTACTATCGCAACGAGATTATCAAATCCATACGTGAGTTGGGTTTACCTCGCAGTCAATTTACGTTATTGCAAGGCTTAACCAAACTTAGGCAAATTGCTAATCACCCAAAGCTTAGCAACGAAACCTATGAACATGGAAGTGGTAAGTTTAACGAGATTATGTATCGTGCTGAAACCGCACAGGCAGAAGGACACAAGGTACTTATGTTTTCACAGTTTGTTAAGCAGTTGCATATTTTTAGTAAGTATTTTGATGAAAAAGGCATCAAGTATGCTTACTTAGATGGAAGCTTGTCAAGCGAAGAAAGACAAAGGATTGTAAATGACTTCCAACAAAACGAGGGCATTTCATTCTTCTTGATTTCACTGAAGGCAGGCGGTGTTGGCCTTAATTTAACTTCCGCTGATTATGTGTTTATGATTGACCCTTGGTGGAACCCAGCAGTTGAAAGGCAAGCAGTGGATAGAGCACACCGTATAGGGCAACATAAATCGGTTTTTATTTATAAATTCATTACCAAAGATACCGTTGAAGAAAAGATACTTGCCCTTCAAGAAAAGAAGAAAAATTTAGCTGATAGTTTGATTACTACCGAAGAGTCTTTTATCAAAAATATCGATGTGGATGAGATAATGGATATACTTACTTAGCTGCTAGAGAAAGTTTCTTGAGCCTAGAAAATTATTATAAAATGGGCTATTCCACCAAAATATTTTTCATCACTTCGCCTCCTTCATAAGTAAATCTAAGCATATATAATCCATTATTATTAGGGGTAAATTCGTTTGTTATGCCTTTCAATATATCAGTTGAAAAAACTTCTCTTCCACTCATATCAAACACAGTTAAATGAGAAGGCGTGCTACTTTGTATTTGAATGCTTTGTCCGTTTTTAGAGGGGTTAGGGAAAATTCGAATATTGTTTTTGTCGGCCAATACTTCTTCCGTTCCAGCTGGAAAGGCTTTTGCAAAAAAGGATTGACTTTCAGAATAGTTACCACACATATTGGTTAATGAAAGTGCTTTCACCCTCCAATCAAATTGCCAATTGCCAAATAGTTTAGCATCATAAAATGTATCTTTCACCAATACATTTAAATAGGCCGTTTCCCATAATTTTAAACGTGCTATTTGCACTTGATACATGGTGGCACCTTCGCTTTTGTTCCAAGAAAGTCGAACAGATGCTGAGTTAAGATTGCTATCATTATTTAGAGGATATGCCAATGATGGCATTGCTGGATTTTCTACAATCATATTCTGACTGATAATGCCTCTTCCATCTAGATTGTTGCTCATAGCCGTAAATTGCTCATTGCTAAAGCGACTATGGCAAACATCCAAAGAGTAATTCATAAACATGGAACTATCTGCCCTGAAAATTACGCCATTTGGGTCTTTCAAGAAATGCGGGTTACTGCAATCCCATCTACTTGAAATATAATCAGGCCTTGTATCACAGAATCCATCTCCTGCAATTCTGCAGTTGCTGCCATCCACTTTTTCTTGGTATGCAACATCGGGTGTAGTTTTATTTTCCCAGCCATAAAAAGTATGTGGCAAACTAAAGAAATGACCAAGTTCATGGGTGAGTGTGGTGGCATTGATGCCTTGGCAGCTATTGATGATGTATACTACATCTAAGCCACCAAAATAAACGCCACAGTATGTATTGCTTGAGCCTGCAAAGAATATATTCACAGCATCATTGTCTTTGTATTGGATTGATAAATCATAAATGGTGTTATCATCCGTTTGGTACAATTTAGAATTATTAATATAATCAATCTCGCCTTTAATATAAAACTGTACACCAATGGGTGAAAAATCTTGATTGATTTTGCAAAAGGATGCTATCAAAAGGTCTGATTTATAAAAACCGTTCCCTTTATCGTTACCTACTATATGCACTTTGATAGGCACATATTTAATGGCTTTGTTCAAAAACAAACGTGGCGACTTGTCAAGTGTTTGCTGAAATGCATGCAACTTGTCCATCTGTTCACGATTCATGATGGTAGCGCAAGGTTTCTGTGCCATAACCAGCACGGGCATTAGTAATATAAGATAAAATAATAGCTTCATTTTGAACGATTAAGGCTACAAACTAAAACAATTTTATATGTTTGGGTAATTAAATTATTAAACCTTAACTGCTTTTTTACATTTGTGCATGTAAAAAAGATGACTATTAACATCTAATAGTGCCGATTTACTTAGATTTACAGACAAAAATATACAATAAATAAAAATGAAAAACATCACTGTAATTGGTTCAGGAACGATGGGTAATGGTATAGCTCACGTATTTGCTCAAAATAATTATACCGTTAACCTTATTGATGTAAATGAAGCTGCCTTGAATAAGGCCATTGAAACCATAGGTAAAAATTTAGACAGACAAGTTGCCAAAGGAACATTAACTGAGGCCGAAAAATCTTCAACTTTGGCTAATATTGCTACTTTTACTAGTTTGAAAGATGCAGCTTTAAATGCTGATTTGGTTATTGAGGCGGCTAGCGAAAACATGGCCATCAAACTTGATATATTCAAACAATTAGATGAAATATGTCCAGCTCATACCATATTGGCTTCCAATACCTCTTCAATCTCAATTACTAAAATTGCCAGTGTTACTAAGCGTCCAGAGCAAGTAATTGGTATGCACTTTATGAATCCAGTGCCTGTGATGAAATTGGTTGAAATTATTAACGGTTTTAAAACATCAAAACAAGTTTCTGAAACAATCGTTAACCTTAGCAAAGCAATTGGAAAAGTGCCAGCTGAAGCAAATGATTTCCCAGGTTTTATTGCGAATCGTGTTTTGTTGCCAATGATCAATGAAGCTATCACCTCCCTTCAAGAAGGTGTTGGTACTGTTGAATCGATTGACACTGTTATGAAATTGGGTATGGCTCATCCTATGGGACCATTGCAATTAGCAGATTTCATCGGTTTGGATGTTTGCTTAGCCATACTAAACGTTTTGTATGAAGGTTTAGGAAAAGATAAATATGCTCCATCTCCTTTATTAGTGAATATGGTTACTTCCGGTAATCTTGGCGCAAAATCTGGTGAAGGCTTCTATAAATATACTCCTGGTAGCAAAGAGCTAGTTGTAAGCGAAAGATTCAAAAGCTAATTTTATTGAATATAAATGAAAGGCTACCTCAAAAGGGTAGCCTTTTTATTTGGGTCAAGTTGATTTTATGGGGAATATTTGCAAACAAATAATTATTTTACTTTTTCCTTTTGAAGCATCAAATTCCCGATATGTCGGGACAAAATGCTTCTTCCGTTCCGATGCATCGGAATCAAGGTGCCTTATGTTCGTTGAGCGGAGTCGAAACGCCATTTCGACTCCGCTCAATGAACGTTTCGAACAAAAAGATTTCTCCTTGCCACTGTATAGTTTTTGCGACTCTAACGGACGTCCTTGCGAGCGTGAAGTGTGGCAATCTGTTTTAAGAGATTGCTTCATCGCGATAATCGGGATTCGCAATGACGATTTCACAACACTACGAAAATCGTGCTTCGTATTTGGAATGCCTTGCTTTAAAAGAGCTTTACAGCAAACGCCTTCGACATTCATTAAATCTGCCTGAAAATGTTTTTGTTTTTTTGTGGATGGTGGATAATAGTAAGCATATTTGAGTCATGCCTATCCAATTTGCTATGACTCTTTTGCTCTTACATGACGGCTTAGTATGCGCTGCAAGAAAAAAGCAAATTACATTTTCCAAGGTTTTATGTCAGTCTTTTCACGCTCAGCGGGATGTTTCGTTTGGAATTTATACTGAGCGGAGCCGAAGTATCAAGACAAAATGAAAGCTACATCCTATATTCATAATGTTTGTGTTCTCCAAAATTAGTGTTGAAAAAAATACTTTCCCCAACTTTTGAATATGACTTTTTTATCTGAACAATTTTTGAAATAAAAAAAGCCCGCGATGGAGGGCTTTTTGCTTTATAATTGTTTATGAATTAGTGTTTGTGATCTGGTCCAAAAACTTCCGTCATATGACCGAAGTTGTGAGCGAAATCGCGCATGGCATCAGCTACTTCTTTGTTTTGCGTAGCATTTTCAAAAGTATCAGCCATAGTGGCTAATGTTTGAAACATAAATAAATTCATTTCATCTACTTGCATGTCATTGGTCCATAAATCAATGCGCATGGCATTTTGTTGCAAGCCATCAAATATAGAAAGCATAATGCCTTTAGCTGGCTGTTTTCCTTCAAATTCTGCATCATCAGCATCCCACTCTATTTGCGCAGGAAGGCTTTCTTTGTCTAAATGAACATCAATTCTAATTTGCGATGTTTTAGTTATTTCTGTACTCATTATTATTATTAAAGTTCGTTTTTAATATCTACTAAAAACTGTCTTACGGTTTTTAATCTGTTTATGATTTCTTGCTTTTGGGGTAATTCTTTGTCGTGTTTTAGTTTTTCCTTAGCTCCTTCAAGGGTATAACCCTGTTCTTTTAATAATTTATGAATGAGTCTGAGGGTATCTATATCACTATGACTGTACTTGCGAGTTCCACCTGCGGTTTTACTAATCTTAAGTTGACTGAATTCCTTCTCCCAAAAACGAATTTGAGAGATATTTAGATTCAACTTCTCAGACACTTCACCAATAGTAAAATATAGCTTCTTTACTTCATCCTCCATTTGATAAAAAGATGTTTATTTCTTGCCCATTTCCTTCAGATGCTTCACGTGAGAAACGATGGCATTTAATAATGTTTTTTGCTCGAAATAACTAATGCCGTGTTTAGCACAAACATTTTTTACAATCTTACTAATTTCAGGGTAATGAACATGGCTGATTTTTGGGAACAAATGATGTTCTATTTGAAAGTTTAATCCACCTGTAAAGAATGAAACTAGTTTACTTTGTGTAGCAAAATTACTAGTTGTAGCCACTTGGTGAGTGGCCCAATCATTGGCTATTTTGCCGTCTTTCATGGGATGATCAAACGCCATATTTTCTACACAATGTGCCAATTGGAAAACCAAGCTAATTGTAATTCCAGTCACAAACATGTAAACCGAATAACCAGTAATGAATTTCACAAAACCCAATTGCCAAATAGGCAAAGCCACAAATAGTAAGCTGTAAATAACTTTTGTAGACCAAAAACCAACATGGGTAGATGCATTAATATGTATATTGTCTTTGTTTCCTACTTTTCTTGAAAAGTATTTAATGAAATCCAATAGGAAAATCCAACCAAGGTATAGCAATCCATATATGAATACAAAATAGTATTGCTGCAAGGCATGGAAAGCGTAACGTTTTTGGGTTTCGCATAACCTCAACATGGGTTCATTTCCAATATCATCATCCATGCCATCAATATTGGTATATGTATGATGAACAACCACATGTTTTACGTTCCAAAAAAATGAACTGCATCCTAAGAAATTTAAAGATAGTTCAGCCATTTTGTTTAGCGATTTATTTTGGCTAAATGAACCATGACTGCCATCGTGCATCATGTTAAAACCAATACCAGCCGTAATGATACCAGCATATACACAAAGCGGTATACTCAACCATACGGGCATATCAACAAAAACCAATAAAATATAACTTGTTATAAATGATATACTGAAGAATAATGCCTTCACAATAATCCTGTAATCACCTGTTTTTTCTTTGTTTGTATCTTTAAAATATTCGTTAACTCGTTTTCTTAAATCAATATAAAAATCACTTTGGTTTCCATTAAATTTAATTTCTTGCATGTATTTGTCTTTTATTATGGCGGTAAATGTAGTGAATTTAGTTTATAGTTTTGTTTAACAAGATGTCCACCAATACATTTATGATTTAGTTTAGCTTTTTTATGAAATGAAATCCTTTCTTTCTGCAGCCCAGTCTCTCATAGAACCGATGAGCTTCTTCATTCTCCAAGTATGCATCAAGCATTGCTACTTTACAATGTTCCTTTTCTGCAATTTCTAGAACCTTTAAACACAGCTGTTCGCCTATTTTTTGGTTTCTATTTTTGGAATCCACCACCACATTGTCTAATTCTATATACTTACCACAATATATTTTTGTATTAATCCAATACCCGCAAACGCCCATAATTAAACCATTTTGCAAGGCAATTAACTGTTTATAATGGTTGGGTATCATTTCACTTATTAAATGAGCGTATTCTTGTTGGCCAAGTTCTGGATTCAATAGCTTGATTAATTCATAGCAATCCATCATTTCATGGCTATTTGTTAAGATTTTAAATTGAATAGTACTTTCCATAATTTCAGATAAGGGTATAAACGACTTAAAACAAAAAGCCCTTTAGTTTTCTCTAAAGGGCCTTTTAAGTATATGAGTTTGAAAAAAGTATTATGTAAGAATTACAGAGAAGATTGTGCCAAAAACTTTGATTTTAGAATAATAGTTATTAAAATTTTGATTTTCAGCATTTAAAATATTATTTTTCTTGCTACCGAAAAGGTGCAAAAGTTATGTTTGTACAAAAAGAACAAAAATTTGTACAGTAGAAAACAGACATTTAACTCAAAAGTACCTTCCAAGCATCTTGTATTTTGTTATTTTCGAGCAGTTGCTGTGCCATCTTGTGCAACAATAATTCTAATTTGAACTTATCATTAGTATGGGATTGGTGAAGTTTATTCAAATCTTTGTTCATGTGCTTGTAAATAGCAACACTATCCAAATCTGGTAGTTGCTCCACATTGCCAAGCATACCCAAATCATTGCCAGTTAGGACTTTGCTAAAGCGTATTTTTTCAGGTAATGCGTCCACCCCAATGCCGAGGTTTCTTGCAGGTTTTGGTACTTCAAACAAAGCATGTCCACTAGCGCGCACATACCAATCGCTTCCAAGACGGCCCACCAAGTCTATTTTATTTTGGTCAATTTTACCATCAGCTGTTAATACATCAGGTGAAATATGCATGAGTAACATTTCTGCGATGATTAAATTTCCCGCTCCGCCTTCAGTTCCTGTTTCGATAATATCGACCACTTTACATTCTATATGCACCGGGCTTTCTTTTACGCGAAAAGGTTTTACTTTTTCGGAAGCTATGGGAGTAAATCCTGCTTTTGTAAATTCATCAACTCCCTTTGGGTACTCACAACTGGCAAGACTCATTTGCTGTACCATGCTGTAATTTACAACGTTTATTACCACCTCACCTGTTTCAATCACATTTTGTAAGGTGTGTTTGGTGGTATTATCACGCACCCTGCGTGCAGGCGAGAAAATAAAGCGGGTAGGGTTTGAACCAAAAATATTAAAAAAACTAAATGGACTTAAATTAGGATTGCCATCTTTATCCATAGTGCTGGCAAAGCAAATGGGCCTTGGAGCAATAGCGGTTAATAAGGCATTGTGAAATTCTGCCAAGGGTAAATCTTTTGGTCCTATAGTTTTCATTAAATATGTCGATAGAAAATTGAGCTGGCAAATTAGCTAGAAATTTCGAATGTTGAATCTTGAAATCTCACGATATTGAAAAATTATTAATATGAAATTCAATACTTTCTTAGATGGGTAAGTAAACAATATATGCACACTCTCCTATATCAAATATCTATAGTATCAACTAGACAATGCCTTCATCATGGCTTGTGCCTTTAACAAGCACTCTTCGTATTCCAACTCTGCATCGCTATCATAGGTGATAGCACTTCCTACTTCAAATGATATATATTGGTTAGTTTCATTGTATTGAATACTTCTAATGACAACATTGAAATCAAAGTCGTTATTGGGTGTAAAATACCCTATGGCTCCGCTGTATAAGCCACGTTTTGTATTTTCATATTTTTCAATTAATTCCATCGCCATTACTTTGGGAGCCCCTGTCATGCTTCCCATAGGAAATGCATTTTTAATGGCTTCAACCGCAGAAGTAGATTTATTTTTTTGAGATGAAACAGTTGAAATCATCTGGTGCACTTGACTAAAAGAATAAATACCATATAGTTCTTCAACATTTATTGAACCCGTATTGGAACTGCGAGCTAGGTCGTTTCTAACCAAGTCCACTATCATTAAATTCTCTGCTCTTTCTTTTTCTGATTGCAACAATTGTTGAATCATCTGTTCGTCTTCTTGTAAATTTGCACCTCTTTTAACTGTGCCTTTTATAGGCTGTGAATAAAGTGTTTCACCGCGTTTTTTAATAAAGCGCTCCGGACTTGCACACAATACAAACATATCCTTTACCCTTAAAAAAGCACCAAATGGAGTAGGCGAGAAGTGTTTTAGTTTTTGATACACATGGTATGGATCAGTGATTACATGCTCATCAAAAAACTCAACACAATAGTTTAATTCATATACATCACCTTCAATAATATGTTGCTGAATAGCTTTTACATTTTCAATATATTTTTCTCGACTTACTTTAGGTTTGATTTGAACAGGATGGTAAGGGAAATGTAATGGTTCAGTTGATAGTACTTCTTCAATTAAATTGTGATTTGGACTATGAATTATATAACTTCCATCACTATGAATCAATATGAGATGAAGAGGTTTAAAAAAATACAACTCATCAAAACCAATATGATCAGGGTGATTTGACAACAATTTTTCAATTTGATTTTTTAAGTCATAACATAAATAACCAAAAAGATAATCTTCCTTATTATTATTTACTTCTTTATCCAATTCCTCCCAATCTCTGTGACCTGTTCCTTTAAATTCCTCTTTTGTCCCTGCAGCAATAATACATTCCACGTCACTTAACCCTAGCGCATTTATGCTATGATTATTGTCGAGCATGCAACATACATTAAAGCTTCGAAGCCATTCTATTGCTTTCAGTTTAAAAGTTTCTATATCGTGAGGAAAATGCAACAATTTTAAATTAATATTAAATACCCTTTGAATCAGGTTTAACGACAATAATAATGAATACTAATTTGTAAGCTATTTTAAATACTTATTAATGATAGGTTGAATTTTTATTTCCATTAAATATGAAAGGGTTATTAGCACTGTTATGCGGATGCTATTGACAATTACCATATTTAATAAACTTTCTTTATAATCGAAATATTTGTATAAATCCCAGATTTTAAGAATCGGGAAATGTAATACATATAAAGCATAAGATATAGGGGCAACATACAAAAATACACCCATTAATTGATTAAAACCTATAAGTTGAAAACGCCACCAAAACAATCCAAAACCTAAAAAGAATACACAAGTTGAAAAATGGATGATTGGTTTTTTTACAATGATGGCTTCAATACCTAAAGCACTTTCAATTTGATGTTGACTAAATTGATAAACCATAAATAAAGCCAATATGGCGAAGTTTGAAGCAATTAGCCATTTCATGTTCTGGAATGTAAAGGTCTTTTGTTTAAAGTAAACATCAGCAGCTTCATAACCTGTCCACCAAATAATGAAATAGGCAAATACAAGTGATGCATGGTTTGGATAAATTATATAGGTAATCCCAGATACAAATGAAATCATAAATGCAGTAAGCAAACGATATGGACTTCTAATCAAAAATTTGTAAAAAACAAAAAATAACATATAAAACCACCACTCATATGACAAAGACCAAAGTGGCGAGTTACGCATGAAATAAGTGAACCACAAACCTGGTTTGTCAGTTCCATAATCTTGTAACATTAATAGATTCCAATCAATACCTTTCCATTAAATAATTCAAAAAAATTGCCATCGATAAACGAAATGATAAATGAAACTAGAAAAGCTCCTAACATTACTGGATATATTCGCCTAAAACGTTTAATGAAATAATCTCGGAATGGCACACTCTCGGCACGAGAAGTTGCTATGTATATAACAAAGCCACTTAATAAAAAGAATAATATTACCGACTGTTGTCCAAATCTTAAAGCCTGTCTAATAATTAATGGAGTAGCATCAAACATTTTTAACGTTGGTGAGTATTTACATATGTAATTCAATATTGAATCGATTGGCATTATCTGTTGTGCCAAGTCAAGATTTGGATCAAAACTTATTGTGTCAATAAACGCTATTATTTGTTTTTTTGTGATTGTATCCACTGTAATATTATTTATTTTGCTTTTTACATTACTGTTAAATTGTTGACCAAAACCTTTGAAGGCAAGGCAAGCCAATGCAATGAATAATAGGATAGCTTTAACTGTTTTCAATTTTGTATTTTTAACCAATTCAAACTTAAAACTGCGACATTGATTAACTCGTTTACAACAAATGAATTGTTCATAGATGGCTTATTGTCCACTCAAATATTCATCACTCCGACAATAAAAATAAATCATAAATCTAAAGCTAATATTTACTTTCGTAGCATCAACATCAGAAATAACCAATGAAATTAGGAATCCTGTTTAATCAAGTTATTGAAAGTGCAACCGCTGCATTGCAAGCATTGAACGCTAATAGGATGCGAACTATTTTATCTACATTGGGTGTAACCATTGGCATCTTTTGCATTATCATGGTTCTTACCATTGTTGAAAGTTTAGAAATAAATCTTCAAACCAGTGTTGAAAGTTTGGGTAAGGATGTGGTTTTTGTTGAAAAATGGCCATGGGAGTTTGGCCCTGATTACAAATGGTGGAAATACATGAAGCGGCCTAATCCAACTTTAAATGAATTAAAATCTATACAAGAAAAATCAGAAAATAAATACCCAAGTATCTTGACTGTTGATCTAGGAGGAAAGTTTGTGAAGTTTGCTAACAATTCTGCCAATGGTGTCAATATTCAAGGAGTGTCTCACTTATATAGCGTGGTGCGAAATTTTGATTTAATCAGTGGTAGATATTTTACGGAGGCAGAAAGTAACAATGGAAATGATGTTTGCTTAATTGGCAGCGATGTCTTTTCTACTTTATTTCCAAGTATTCAAGCTATTGGTCAGCATCTTCAAATTGATGGTAAAAAATATGAGGTAATTGGGGTTTTTAAAAAGGAGGGGGAAAGTATTATTGGGAACAGCCTCGACAATGTCATAGTAATACCCGTAGGCAGTGCTGCAAAAATAGTAAGAATCAATAGTGATAGAGCTAATAGCCGCATACATGTGAAAGCTACCCAAGCCAAAAGTATGGATGAAGTAGAAAATGAACTAAGAGGTATGATGCGATCTCTGCGTAAAATTCACCCTGGTCAGGAAGAAAATTTTGCACTTAATAAAACCACATTAATAAGTGAACCACTTAAACAAACCTTTGCGGTGGTAAGCATGGGTGGTTGGATTATCGGAGGCTTTGCTATGTTAGTAGGAGGTTTTGGTATTGCCAATATAATGTTTGTTTCTGTAAAAGAAAGAACCAATCAGATTGGCATAAAGAAATCATTAGGTGCTAAGAATTATTTTATTCTTATTGAGTTTTTAACGGAAGCTATTTTATTATGCGTTTTTGGAGGTATTGTTGGTATCTCCATTGTTTATATACTTACTCTTATTATTCAACATACAATAGAGTTTAATGTATTTCTTACTTCCAAAAATGTACTCACTGGTTTGATGGTGAGTATTGTCATCGGCACCATCTCTGGATTTTTGCCTGCTTGGTCTGCATCTAAACTCAATCCAGTTGACGCCATAAGAAGTAAATAAAACAGGCTGAATATAAACCCCAGCCAATTTTTAGCTATCTCATATTGTGATATATTTTTGTTACATCATCATCTTCGTCTATCAAGTCAAGCAGCACATTTACTTCGTTTTCATGCTCTTCACTCACTTCAACAAAAGTAGTTGGAATCCTCATCAATTCAGCATTTATGATTTCTATTTTTCTTTCTTCAAGGGCCTGTTGCATAGCGCCAAACTCGGTAAAAGGAACTGATAACATCAAATGACCTTCGCCATCATCTTCCACTTCTTCCAAACCGTAATCAATCATCTCTAATTCGAATTCTTCAATTGACGCTCCATTAGGTTTAATTTTGAAAATACCTTTACGCTCAAATAGGAAATCCAATGAACCAGATACCATCAATTGTCCACCCTTTTTATTAAAGTAACTTCTGAGGTTGGCTACTGTTCTAGTTGGGTTATCGGTAGCTGTTTCTATTACGATGGCAACGCTGTGCAAACCCTTTCCTTCATATACCACTTCTTGAAAATCCTTATCCTGCTTGCTGCTAGCTCTTTGTATAGCTCCATCAATATTAGCTTTTGGCATGTTAACTGCTTTGGCATTTGCGATTATCACGCGAAGTCTAGAGTTGTTTTCAGGTTCTGGACCCCCAGCTTTCACTGCTATAGCAATCTCTTTTCCAATTTTTGTAAAGGCTCTACTGTTTCTTGAGTTGTTAGCAAACATTTTGTGCTTGCGTTTTTCAAATGCTCTTCCCATTTTATATGTCTGTTATTCTTTTTATATTCTTTGATATTGAATTGTTAAAACGTTGCAGTGAAAATTCGTCAAAAATTCTAAATTCTTTATTTTACATTGCTAATTCTAAATTCATTAAAACCCATCACCATCCAATAGGTTGCCTAAGCCACCTAAAATACTGCCTTGTTCTTTGCCCCCTCTGATGCCATATTGCATGATTCTTCCTGCTAATCTGCTTATTGGTAAAGATTGAATCCAAACTTTTCCGGGACCTCTTAAGGTGGCAAAGAAAACGCCTTCACCGCCAAACAAGGTATTTTTAATTCCACCCACAAATTGAATATCATAATCTACATCTTTGGTAAAGGCTACAATACAACCCGTATCTATTTTCAACAATTCGCCAGCCTGCAATTCACGCTCTTCAACATGACCACCTGCATGAACAAATGCCATCCCATCACCTTCAAGTTTTTCCATAATAAATCCTTCACCACCAAACAAGCCAGTGCCAAGCTTTTTTTGAAATTCAATGCCAATACTAACACCTTTAGCAGCGCATAAGAAAGCATCTTTCTGACAAATAATCCTATTGCCCAATCTATGTAAATCCAAAGGTATGATTTTGCCCGGGTAAGGAGCAGCAAATGTAACTTGTCTTTTGCCCTGACTAATATTGGTGTAAGCAGTCATGAATAAACTTTCACCTGTTAGCATGCGTTTGCCTGCTGACATCAATTTACCTAAGATGCCTCCTTGCTGTTGGCTCCCATCTCCAAAAATGGTATTCATTTGCACACCATCATTCATCATCATGAAGCTCCCTGGCTCTGCCATTATGGTTTCTTCAGGATCTAATTCAATTTCTACACATTGCATTTCGCTACCGAAAATACGGTAATCTATTTCATGGTTATTAATCATAGAGGTGATAAATTTTGAGGCGAAAGTATAAAAAATGTTACAATCAACATCGCGGTTGTAATGCCAAATTGAAAATATGTCCCTAATTATTTATATTGCGTACTCATAAATGAAAAAAGCAATAGTCATAGGAGCAACAGGATTGGTTGGCAAAAACTTAGTTTACCAATTACTTAAAAGTAATGATTATTCTAAAGTAGTATTAGTTTTACGAAAGGAAATGGTCATTAGTGACCCCAAACTAGAGCAACATATTATCAATTTTGATAATATGTCTGAATATGCTGATTTGTTTAAGGTTGACGAGGTGTTTTGTTGTTTAGGAAGCACCATAAAAAAAGCTGAAACAAAAGAAGCTTTTGAAAAAGTAGATCGCTATTATTGCTTTATGGCCGCGACATTAGCCCGCGCTAATGGTGTTACACATTTTTTAATGGTATCGGCTTTAGGCGCCAACAAGTATTCAAACATTTTTTATAATAGGGTTAAGGGTGAGGCTGAAGATGATGTGGATAAATTAGGATTTTTGTGTACCAGTATTTTTAGACCATCTTTGCTTACCGGCTCTCGATCAGAATTTAGGTTTAGTGAATGGTTAGGTATTTTGATAATGAAGCCCTTCACTGTTTTCTTAAAAGGCAAACTTCAAAAATACGCGCTCATTAGTGGCGAAAACGTGGCAAAGGCCATGGTGAAAAGTGCCTCCTTGTATAGGGGTGGAAAACATATTTATGAGGGAGATAAGATAATTAACCTCTTAAATATTTAATTTTTTTAGCACAAAGTTTTGTCTATACACTCTGCATCCTTACATTTGCACTCTCAAAAAAAATAAATGGTGGTTTTAGCTCAGTTGGTTAGAGCGCCTGATTGTGGTTCAGGAGGTCGTGGGTTCGAGCCCCATATTCCACCCCAAAATAAAAAAAGCCTTGAACTTCAAGGCTTTTTTTATGTCTTTTCTGGAGATTTTTCGTTTGTTAGTTTAATTAGTCATTTATTTTATTTAATCTATTATGCTGATTATTTACCACAAAAAATGAATTGATATCTTCTATGGCATACCTTAAAACCACCAATTGTAGCTTCCATAATTTTTTTATGCCCTAAATGACAAGAAAATAACATTTGCTTATTTCTTATCTTCTTACTTTTGAATCAAAAGAAAATGATTATGGACAGAAAAGAATTTTTATCGCAAATGGGCCTTGGAGTGGCTTCCTTGCTTGTGCCAGTTTGCATTGGTGGTTTGTCTAGTTGCTCAAAAGTAGGTTCTGGAACGCCTGCACCCAGCAATGTTGATTTTACCATTGATACTAGCAAAGGGGCCTTGTCTGTAAATGGCGGTTACTTATTACAAAGTGGTGTAATTGTAGCAAGAACTAAAACAGGAACATTTATAGCTGTTTCGGCTGCCTGCACACACGAAGGAACGAACGTAAACTATAGTTCGTCAAGTGCTAGTTTTATTTGCCCTAATCATGGTGCTAGATTCAATGAGTCAGGTGCAGTAACACAAGGACCCGCTTCAAAAAGTTTAACCAAATATAACACTATCCTAACTGGCATGAGCTTGAGGGTTTATTCATAAAAAAAGCTGCTCACTGAGCAGCTTTTTTTATGATTTTAATATTATACATCAATTTTGGCATAACGTGCATTTGCTTCGATGAATTCCCTTCTTGGAGGAACTTCATCACCCATAAGCATACTGAAAATTCTATCTGCTTCGGCAGCACTATCCAAACTCACTTGCTTTAATGTTCTAGTTTCAGGGTTCATGGTGGTGCTCCACAATTGTTCTGCATTCATCTCACCCAGACCTTTATAACGTTGTATACCCACTGTGTCTGGGTTTGTACCTTTAGCTAAACGCATAACGGCTTCTTCACGCTGCGGTTCGGTCCAGCAATATTCTTCTTCTTTTCCTTTTTTTACCAAATACAATGGTGGTTGTGCAATATATACATAGCCAAACTCCAACAACTCTTTCATGTATCTGAAGAATAAAGTCAGAATCAAAGTTCTGATATGACTTCCATCCACATCCGCATCTGTCATGATGATGATTTTATGGTAACGAAGTTTCTCTAAGTTTAAGGCTTTGGCATCTTCTTGTGTTCCAATCGTAACACCCAAGCCTGTAAACATATTTTTGATTTCTTCATTCTCATAAATCTTGTGTTCCATTGCTTTTTCAACGTTCAAGATTTTACCACGAAGTGGAAGAATGGCCTGGAATACGCGGTTACGACCTTGTTTAGCTGTTCCACCAGCTGAATCTCCCTCTACTAAGTATATCTCACATAGTGCAGGATCTGTTTCTTGACAATCAGCTAGTTTGCCCGGCAAACCGCTACCTGTCATAGCACCTTTCCGTTGAACCATATCCCTAGCTTTCTTCGCAGCATGACGAGCAGTTGCTGCAAGGATTACCTTTTGTACAATCATTTTGGCTTCACGAGGATTTTCTTCCAAGTAATTATTTAGCATTTCACCAACGCACTGGTCAACTGCACCGGTTACATCGCTATTACCTAGTTTGGTTTTAGTTTGTCCTTCAAATTGAGGTTCTTGTACTTTAACAGAAATTACACCTGTTAATCCCTCTCTAAAATCGTCACCTGCAATTTCAAATTTTAGGTTTTTAAACATGCCTTCTTTCTCAGCATATGATTTTAAAGTGCGTGTTAAGGCCCTTCGGAAACCTGCTACGTGTGTTCCACCTTCAATGGTATTTATATTGTTTACATAAGAATGTAAGTTCTCAGCATAGCCGGTGTTATAGGTCATAGCAATCTCTACTGGTACGCCATTTTTTTCACCTTCAACATAAATAGGCTCTGGAATCATTTTCTCGCGAGTACCATCTAGGTAGTTAACAAACTCTTTCAAGCCACCTTCACTAAAAAATGTTTCTTCTCGAATGTCTTCATTACCATCTTCAAGACGCGTATCTCTGAGCGTAATACTAATACCTCTGTTTAGGTATGATAACTCCCTCATACGAGAAGCCAAGGTATCATATTTATAATCACCAGTTGTAAAAATGCTAGTATCTGGTTCGAAATAAATGGTTGTACCATTTTTGTCACTTTCACCTATCTCTTTTACGTCATAGAGAGGTTTTCCACAACTGTATTCTTGTTGCCAGATTTTACCATCGCGATATACGGTTGCCCTTAATAAGGTTGAAAGTGCGTTAACGCAACTAACACCCACACCATGCAAGCCACCCGAAACTTTGTAAGTATCTTTATCAAATTTTCCACCTGCGTGAAGCACGGTCATTACAACCTCTAGTGCAGATTTACCCTCTTTTTCATGAATTCCAGTAGGAATTCCTCTACCATCATCTACAACGGTAATGGAGTTCCCCGGATTTATTGTTACTGTAATGTTTTTACAATAGCCTGCTAATGCCTCGTCAATTGAATTATCTACTACCTCGTATACTAAATGATGAAGTCCTCTTGCCCCAATGTCGCCAATGTACATGGCAGGCCTTTTTCTAACTGCTTCTAAGCCTTCTAACACCTGAATGTTGTTGGCGTCATAATTCTGTCTACTTTCTGTTGCGTCTGTGCTCATTTTATATGATATAAAAAATAAAGGGTAAAATTAGTCTTATAGCCTTGTTTTACCTAATTCTCGAACATATATT
This sequence comes from Chitinophaga pinensis, assembly GCA_945870425.1. Classification (GTDB taxonomy): domain Bacteria; phylum Bacteroidota; class Bacteroidia; order UKL13-3; family UKL13-3; genus RGVD01. Next base: position 36,715 of record CAMBSD010000013.1, read on the forward strand.
TCTTATATGTTTTTCCACATTTTTTACGCACTAATTTAAGTAGCTAATTATGAATAGCTGAATGAATGTAGGTTTCGAAAAGACCTATGATAATGAAAGGATTGCTTGTAGGAAAATAATGACAAAATATTTAAGGATTCATGAAATAATAATACTGAACCTATTTAAATGTTTTTAACTTATAGTTAGGCTAGAGATCTTCTTAAATCCCTATCCACATCACGCGATTTGATGCTTTCTCTTTTGTCAAATTCTTTCTTTCCTTGTCCTACTGCTATTTCAAGTTTTACAAAACCTCTATCGGATAAATAAAGTTTTAATGGAATAATGGCAAAACCCTTTTCAGAGGCTTTGTTTTTTAGTTTGCGCAGTTCAATTTTTTTGAGCAATAGTTTCCTAACACCAAAGGGCTCGTGGTTGTAATGACCTCCCTGTTTCCAAATCCCCACGTTCATACCCTTGATATACAATTCGGTTTTATCTCCTTCTTGTTTCACAAAACAAAAAGCATCACTAATATTGGCATTTCCTTCTCTAATGGATTTTACCTCGGTACCGCTAAGAACAATACCAGCATTGTATTTGGTATGTAATTGGTATTCAAAGCTCGCTTTTTTGTTAATAATGTGAATTTTCTTTTGTTCTGCCATTTTATACAATTAGTGAATTGAAAATCTGATTTATCTTTTCTTTTTTTAATATTTTCTGACCTTGTTTGCCGAATGCAATCAATCGTTCTCCTACTTTGGCTTCATATGAACAAATTATTTCGTTCTTTGTAAGGCGCTCAACAGTTGCAGTAAAAATCACTTGGTTATTTACGAGTGAAGGACTTTGGTGTTCAATGGTCAAAAATGTGCCAATTCCCTCTTCATCCTCCTCTTTCATTTCCAACACAAACAACCTGCAACACCATTCAGCATCTCTACCAAGTGCAAATGTAGCATAAACGGGGTGAACTTGTCCACTATCAAAATTGGCAGTATCAGCATCGTTAACAATTTTAGAAAATGTTTTTCTGTCGCCAACTTTAAATAGGTTTTTCATACCGCGAATAAAATATTTTCAAAAGAGATTATTCTATTTTTAATATTTTTACTAATCTTGACAAATCCTAGAAACAATGTTTGTAAGCGGTTTTACCATAGCTCGTAATGTAATAAAGTACGATTACCCAATTAAAGAAGCCATACTTTCGATACTTCCCATGGTAGACGAGATGGTAGTGCTTGTGGGTCATAGCGAGGATGATACCGAGAATTATATTCGTTCTATCCAAGACCCGAAGATTAAAATTTTCAATTCTGTTTGGGATGATAAATTGAGAGAGGGCGGGAGGGTGCTGGCGGATGAGACTAATAAGGCATTTGCCAAAATAAACCCTAAGGCAGATTGGGCTTTTTATATTCAGGCAGATGAATGTGTGCACGAAAAATATCATGATGTCATAAAACAAACATTACTCAAATATAGACAAAATAAGAGTATTGATGGACTCTTATTCAACTACACCCATTTTTATGGAAGTTATGATTATGTGGCCACTTCGAGAAGTTTTTATAAGAGTGAGATAAGGATAATTAGAAATGATAAGAATATTCTCTCTCATGGAGATGCTCAAGGTTTCAGGTTTAGCAATGGAAGTAAATTGCATGTTAAACAAGTTGAAGCCAATATTTTTCACTACGGCTGGGTGAAACACCCAATGAAGATGACTGAAAAAGTGAAGGGTTTTCATAAAATGTGGCACACAGATGATTGGATTGAAAGTCAGCAAAACTTGAATAATGAATGGGATTATAATTTGGTGGAAAAGGCTGAAAAGTACTATGAAACCCATCCAATTGTTATGCTTGAAAGAATCAAATTGAAAAATTGGAATTTTGAGTTTGACCAAAGTAAAGTGAAAGTGAGTTTGAAAAATACTATAATCTATTTGATTGAGAAATATTTGGGTTATAGCATAGCAGAGTATAAAAATTATATATTGCTCAAATGAAATGGCTCAATCCATATCAAGATAGATTGCTAATCTTCTTCTCGTGTTTGCTCTTAGCAGGTATTTTTTTTATTGATTCTGCTCGTTCTCTTGCTAGTATTAGCATGATTGGAATGGCCTTAACAGCGATAATGACTTTAAAGACGAAAGGGCTGAAAACAAAATTTATTGGTCGTAAAGATTTGTTAGTACTATCAGGTTTGTTTTTATTTTTATTGCCTTCAGTATTTTATTCCGATAACCTGGATTATTTTTTTGAAAGACTTCAAATTCAATTGCCTTTTCTTATTCTCCCATTGGCATTTATTTTTTTTAAACCATTAAGTAATCGGCAATTTATGCTTGTCTATTATTTCTTTTTAATAGGTGTTTTTATTATTTCATTGGATGCCTTTGTTAATTATGTTAATAATAGTGAGGTTATTAATCAGATGTATTTACAAAGTCAAGTGATGCCTACCATTGTTAGTCATCATCCCACCTTTAGCATCATGATTACTTTTGCTATTTATGTGGCCTATTATCTTTACAAGCATCAGTTTTATGCGTTTAATAAAAATGAGAGATTTGTAATTGCTACTCTAGGCATATTGCTGTTTACTTTCCTGCATATTTTCTCAGTAAGAAGTGGCTTATTGGCAATCTATGTGCTTATTCTAATTGAGTTTTATAAATTTATATTTATCAAAAAGCAATATAAAACAGGACTTTTGAGTTTGTTTTTTTCTCTATTGATTGGATTCACTACTTTTTTACTTTCACCAACTATTCGCAATAAAGTTGAAAACACCAGAAGTGATATTTCGAGCACTGAAAATGGTAAAATTAATAATCAATCTTTAGGTAGTAGGGTGGCTTCGTGCCGCATTGCTATTGCCATTGCAGATAGTACCTCTTGGCTCATGGGAAGCGGTTTAGGAGATTTGCAAGATTTGAGTGATTATATGTGGACTACAAAATATCCTGATGTAACGAAGAGGATTATTCCGCATAATCAATTTTTGTTTTACTTAGCCGCAACAGGCATTATTGGTTCCCTTGTATTTATTTTTTGCTTGCTTTTTCCTTTGCTCTATCACAGCAATTTTAAGCATCCTTTGTTAAGCGTGCATTATATCATAATGTTAATAGCATTAATGTTTGAAGCTTTTTTTCAGACCCAATTGGGGGTAGCTTATTGCCTAATCTTTATTCTTTTGCCGCTGAATCAAACAGCAACATGGCAAAATGATTAATTGTTATTTCCTAAAAATCCCAATTTTTTGGAGCTATGTTTAATCGAATTCCCAAAGAAATATAAGCAGATTCGTTTTCAAATTCTTTTAACACACTGGTAGTTTTTCTAAAAGTAAATTTAAAATCCAAAAACAAATTATGTTTGGGCATATAACTGCAAGTCAAGTCGATTAAATATAAATTTGTCAATACCCCTTGACCAATTACCACGCCATATTCTCTAGGCTTATTTGTATAACTTAGGCCGATATTTTTACCCCAGTTACTGCGATTCGTATCATTGCCATAGGTGGCATAAATGGCTTTTGCTGTAATATTAAGCCTATTGATTGGCTGGTACCTTACAATCCCAATAAACTCTTTAAAGTTAGCGCCAAGTGGATGCGCCATAGGTTGACGGTAATTGGTAAATGTCATTCTTTCACTTTGAGAAGTATACATATATGGTCGACAAATATTAACTTCAGCTTGTGCATCAAGATTTTTAACTCCAAACATATCAATGTATTTTAAACCCAATTGATAAGCGTATTTGTTGCCAAACCAATTCCTATCGCTCAACATTTCTGATAGGATAAATTCGCTGATCAAAAATTGTCCATAGGCCTGAAAATGCTTTTTAAAATTCCACTTAAAATTTGCTCCAATAATAGCTTTGTCTATACTATTTAAGCTGTTTTCAACTGCTTTATAGAAAATAATAGGATTTAAGTATTGTACATCAAATGTATTACCTCCTTGTATGCTGCTATCTCTATTAAAAATGATTGTTTCGAAAAGTCCTAAGTTGAAGTTCTTTTTTATATTGATTGACAAGTGATGTGTAGCTGTATATTGCCTTTTACTTATAGCTTCGCCAGTTCCTCCATTAGGCAGTGGGTATTGAAGTTGTTGAGCAAAAATATTTGTATAGTTAAATTTCCAAATCCTGGTATTTAGCCGAAGGAAAACATAGTCTCTGCTGAAATCAGAGAGTATAAAGGTTCTAAATCCATCTCCAATAAAATTTCTTCCAGTGCCAAACTGAAAATCCATGTATTTATTTGGTGAAACTGTAAAATAGCCACTTGCAAGAAAATAATTATAAGAATTCGGGTTGGGTATATTTTTATAAAAGCCTACTCCAGGTATGACTTGTTTTTCTTTAATAAGTTCCGAAACATTATAGTTTGGCTTAATAATCTCATTACTTACTTGGGTATAAAAGCCAATTTTATTAGTAATATTTCCTCTGATTTCAACACCTCTGTTATTGATTAATGCATTTGCTCCATTCACTTTTTCACTTGAAAATTGATAGTATAAAACTGGATTTACTACCAAATTAAAATCAGGGATTTGAATAGAGTATAGAGCTGCTTTTTTTGTATAAAAATCTTTTAAAATAGGTCTTTTAGAAGAAGTGTTTTCTGAAGAACTCCATTCGAAATTGTCGTTTTGAAGGTAGTGTAAATTGAATTCATCTTGTGAAGACAAAATGCTATCATTCATACTAAGGCTATCGGCAAATTGGGCAATAGCTTCTCTTTTATATGATTTAGTAGCTGAATGAAAAAAACGATTTGGAATCTCTCCCGATTTAATTTCCATTCTATCCAAAATATGATTTGATAAAGTACCATAACCCAAATAGGTATGTTGGGCTTTTACCTGGCTTACCAAAATAAAAAAAAGTAGAACGCTTATAACTCTATTAAACATAAAATTGAAGGAAATTAAAAAGTAACTTCTTTTGGCAAAAACTTAGCGGTATCACCGCCATTTCGGATTAAATCCCTGACAACGGATGAACTTATAGGCGTATAAGCGGGGTCGCACATTAAAAAAATAGTCTCAGTTTGAGGATGTATGATTTTATTCATTTGAGCGATGTTTTTTTCATAATCAAAATCGGCCATGGTTCTTATTCCCCTTAGGATATATTTGGCTCCAATAGTATCACAAAAATTAACTGTTAAGCCTTCATATGACGCACCTCTAACTTTGTCTGTGTATGAAAAAATATTGTTTACCCAATTTACCCTTTGCTCTAAATTGAACAAAGTAACTTTGCTACTATTGTTTCCAATACCAATAACTATTTCATCAAAAAGTGGCATGGCACGCTCTATAATGTTCACATGCCCAATGGTTATTGGGTCGAAAGTACCTGGAAATAACGCAATACGTTTCATAAAAACGGCTAATTAGTTTATGCGAGAATACGAAGATTCTATTTTTAATCAAAGACTTTTGTTTGTGCTGAAACTATCGTAAAATTGCATCTTATATATTTATGGAGAAGGAAATAGAATCAATACAAGATAAACCTCTTGAATGCCCTGTAAGTGTAAAGGGTAGAAGCAAGTTTAAGATGTGGATGAAACGCATTGGCGTAGCGGGTTTTTTATTTTTCTTAATCAAAGGTTTGATTTGGATTGGCATTTTCCTATTTGCAAAGGATGTTATTAGTAAATAAAGTGGTTTAATTTAGACTGACCTAACTTATTATTAGAATTAATAAAGTTCAGTATAATGCTGCCTCTTAGGGACGTAATATTAAAAACATAGGGTAAAGCCCTATAAAAAAAAGAAAAGAATATGAAAAAAATAGTAAAAGTTGCAGATATTGAATGTGGTAATAATGAATTGTTTTTAATCTCAGGTCCTTGTGTTATCGAGGATGAATCAATTATGATGAAAACGGCTGAGAAGTTGAAAGAGGTATCGGAAAAATTAAAGATCAAGATGATTTACAAATCATCTTTTCAAAAAGATAACCGCAGTAGTTTAAAATATTATGATGGCCCAGGATTGGCAAAAGGTGTAGCTATTTTGGCTAAAGTCAAAGAACAATTTGGATTTCCTTTGCTTACGGATATTCATTACCCAGACCAAGCAGCTGCTGCAGGTGAAGTATGTGATGTATTGCAAATTCCGGCTTATTTGTGTATGCAATCAACCTTAATGGTAGCTGCCGCTAAAACAGGTCGTGTTATTAATATCAAACATGGTCAGTTTTTGGCCCCTGAAAATATGAAGCACCCTGTTCAAAAGTGTATTGATGCTGGTAATGATCAAGTGATATTAACAGAGCGTGGATTTACCTTCGGTTACAACGATATGGTTGTTGACCCACGTAGTTTCTTTTTAATGGGACAAATAGGTTACCCAGTGGTTTTTGATATTACGCATAGTATCAGAAAATATGGTATTCCTAGTGCAGATGCAAAAGGTGGTGCTCGCGAGTTCTTGCCTGTATTAAGCAGAGCAGGTGTGGCCGCAGGTGTAGATGGTGTATTTATCGAAACACATCCTAATCCGGCAGAAGCCTTGTGCGATGCCGCTTCACAATTATCGGTTTACGAATTAGAAGAGTTTTTAAAACCATTGATTGATATCCATAACTTGGAAGTGAGTTACAGGAAATAGTTCTCAATGAAAATAACATTTTTAGGAAGCGGAACCTCTCAGGGCGTGCCCATCATAGCATGTTCATGCCCTATTTGCTTATCGACTAATCCTAAAGATAAACGCCTTCGCTCTTCGGTTTTAATTCAGGTTGAAGATAAAAATATAGTGGTGGATACGGGTCCTGATTTTAGGCAACAGATGTTGAATTGTAAGATCAAACATTTAGATGCCATTTTATTTACCCACGCCCATCGTGACCATATAGCAGGATTGGATGATATACGTGGTTTTAACTACAGTATGCAAAAATCCGTTGATGTGTATTGTGAAGAAATAGTTGAAGCAGCGATAAAAAAAGAGTTTTTCTACGCGTTCACCGAACCTAAATATCCAGGGGTACCAGAGATGAACCTACATCCAATTACTTCTCAACCCTTTTCTCTTTTTAATACCCAAGTAGAACCCATTAGGGTTTTTCACTTTAAATTACCTGTACTCGGATTCAAGGTCAATAATTTTGTTTACATTACAGATGCCAATAGAATTGAAGACCAAGAAATCGAAAAGATAAAAGGCTGCGATGTCCTAGTTCTGAATGCACTTAGACGGGAACATCATATTTCTCATTTTACCCTACAAGAAGCCATTGAAATGTCGAAAAGGATAGGAGCGAAACAGACTTATTTTACGCATATCAGCCACCAATTGGGATTTCATGATGATGTTGAAAATGAGTTGCCTGACAATATCCACTTGGCTTACGATGGTCTAGAAATAGAATTGTAGGGCAAGCAAATTCTTTCTTACCTTGCAAACTTCGATGGCGGTTTCAATTAAACTACATTTACATTATTACACGGTCGTATCTATCACAGGAGCATTCAGTAAGATGCTACAAGGCTTTTCTTTGTGTGATGCCTTTAGTTTGAATAAGAATGAATTTGTAGCCATCTTTCAAAAAGGTGCTGATTTTGTAAGTGTCCGTTTGCTGATAGAGGCCCGTTCAGGTTTTATTTTTGTGAGTAAGGGTAAGTTTGAACGAACTGGTTCGGTTTATTTGTTGTTTCAATCGCTAATTGGTAAAGAGATTAAGAAGGTTCAACAACATTCAAACAATCGCTCCTTTTCATTTAGTTTTGAAGGAAATTTTGATTTGGTTTTCAAATTGTATAGCGGCTTATCAAATGTAGTATTGTTTGATAAAGAAGAGCCTATCGAAGCCTTTAGGACTAGCATTGAAAACGATTTAAAACAGCCATTGTCAACACTTTTGCATAATCAAAATCAATATGATGAGTTGGTTCCAAATAAATTCTTTGTTTTAATGCTGGCTGAGAAATTAGAGTTTGCCTATGAGCATTTGCCTAATTCTGAATTGCTTTTTGAGTCTGATAATGTATTTGATGCACTTAATTATTTTGGCCGAAACTATTTAAGTCAATGGCATTTCAAACAAAAGAAAGAAAGCCTCTTAAACCATTTAAATGCTGATAAAAAGCGACTTCTTTCTCAGCAATTGAACACCGAGAAATCATTAAGTAAGCATGAAAAGCAATCCAAGTATGATGAAATTGCCAATATCATTATGGCCAATTTGCATGCCATACAAACAGGCTTGGGTAAGGCAGAATTATTTGATTTTTATCGAAATCAAAACATTGTTATCAAGCTAAAAAAAGATTTAAATCCACAACAAAATGCTGCTGAATATTACAGAAAATCAAAGAATCAGAACATAGAAATAGACCTGCTGTATAAGCGACTGGAGGATATACAACAAAAGTTAAATGATACAGATAAACAAATTGAAAAAGTGCTAGCTGCCACCTCAAGTAAAGATTTAAAAGAGGGGATAAATAATCTTCCAATTGATAAAGCTACCGAGTCACCGTTTAAAAATTTCAGCTTTGAGGGTTTTACCATACTAGTTGGCAAGAATGCTGAAAACAACGATAAGTTGACCTTAAAGTTTGCCAATAAAAACGATATGTGGCTTCATGCAAAAGATGTTACAGGTAGTCATGTGGTCATTAGATACAGGCAAGGAAAATCTTTCACCAAACCTTTGATTACTTATGCAGCGCAACTTGCGGCCTATTACTCAAAAGCCAAAAGCAGCACCTTAGTTCCGGTGGTGTATACCTTGAAAAAATTTGTCAGAAAACCCAAGGGAGCCATAGCAGGCACAGTGACCTTTGAAAATGGTGAAACGATTTTGGTTGAGCCTGTTTTGTAGTTTGAAACATTGCTAAGCAACACTTTCTGTGTAATCTGTGAAATCTGTGGCTTGATTTTGAAACTTGCCCACACTAGCTTTACTTTGCCTTCTGATTATGGCAAAAGAAAAACCAAGCATTCCCAAAGGCACACGCGATTTTGGCCCCCAAGAAGTAGCTAAGCGAAAATATATTTTAAACACCATCGAAAAGGTTTTTATCAAATATGGCTTTATGCCCATTGAAACACCTTCCATGGAAAACCTCTCAACCCTAACGGGTAAGTATGGGGATGAGGGAGATAAATTGTTGTTTAAGGTATTGAATAGTGGTGATTATTTAAAAGAAATTACCCCGGAAATTCTAACAGCTAGCAACCAACAACTAACAACTAAACTTATATCTGAGAAAGGACTTCGCTATGACCTAACCGTCCCCTTCGCTCGTTATGTGGTGATGAACAGAAATGAGATTGCTTTTCCATTTAAACGTTACCAAATGCAGCCTGTGTGGCGTGCAGATAGACCGCAAAAAGGCCGCTACCGTGAGTTTTGGCAATGCGATGCAGATGTGGTAGGAAGTGATAGTTTGTTGAATGAATTGGATTTGATTCAGATATATGCTGAGGTGTTTAAAGGTCTGGGCGTTCAGGTTGAAATCAAAATCAATAATCGAAAAATATTAGCTGGTATTGCTGAAGTTGTAAAAGGAGCTGAGCATTTACAAACCATTGCTGTTGCTATTGATAAATTAGATAAAATTGGAGAAGAAGGTGTTTCCAAAGAACTATCAGCATTGGACTTTTCGGATATTGAGATATCAAGCTTATTCGAAATCATTACTACCAAAGGTGAGGATAAAGAAATGCTTCAAAGCCTGAAATCAAAATTGCAATCATCAACTGAAGGATTGAAAGGCATTGAAGAATTAGAATTTGTGTTAAACAGCTTACAACAAATCAATAAATCAGTAAGTCTCAAAATTGACTTTTCATTGGCACGTGGTTTATCATATTACACAGGCTGTATCTTTGAAGTTGCTGCATTAGAAGGTACCCTCAAAAGCAGCATTGGTGGAGGCGGACGTTATGATAACCTAACTGGTATTTTTGGTTTAGATGGTGTGTCGGGAGTGGGTATATCATTTGGTTTGGACAGAATTTATGATGTATTGGAGGAGTTGAAATTGTTTCCAGATGATACTCAAGGCAGTCACACCAAAGTGTTATTTTGCTATTTTGATGAAGCCAGTCAAGCCTATGCCCTGCAAGGGGTTACAGCATTGCGTAATGTTGGTATTGCTTCTCAAATTTATCCTGATGTAGTTAAGAAAATCGGTAAACAATTGGATTTTGCCAATAAACTCAATATTCCTTTTGCTGCAGTAGCAGGTACAGATGAAATAGCGCAGCAGAAATTTATGTTAAAAGACCTTAACGAAAGCAAACAAGAATTATTGAGCATTGAAGAAATGATTGAAAGATTGAAGAACTAAAAATAATAATTAATAATAATAGGATGGTTTCCTAAATACTGCCAACTATCAACTAACAACCAACATATGTACAGAATTACTAATCACATAAGCATAGCCGAGATTAAAGACATCATCAAAAACAATAAAGAAATTAGTTTGAGCGATGATGCTAAGGCACGTATTGAGAAATGTAGAAATTACCTAGATGCCAAACTAGCTGACAACGACAAGCCAATTTATGGCATCAACACAGGTTTTGGAAGTTTACATAGTACCAAAATAAGTAATGATAATTTGGAGCAATTGCAAGAAAACCTATTGCTAAGTCATGCATGCGGTACAGGGGATTTGGTGCCACACGAAATTGTGAAATTGATGCTTTTGTTAAAAGTGCAATCCTTGTCTTATGGGCATTCGGCTGCGCAATTAGCTACTGTTGAGCGATTGATTTATTTCTTCAATAACAACATCCTTCCAGTAGTGTATGAATTGGGCTCATTGGGTGCTAGTGGCGATTTGGCGCCTTTGGCTCATTTGAGTTTGCCATTGATTGGCGAGGGAAAAGTGTGGGTGAAAGAAAATTCGAAATTTGAGATACGAAAAGCGAAATTGGTTTTAGATGAGCATAATTTACAACCAATTAAACTGAAATCTAAAGAAGGCCTTGCCTTGATAAATGGTACGCAGTTTATGAGTGCTTATGGTGTTCAGTGTTTATTGAAAACCGAAAAGCTTTCTGCTATGGCTGATACCATTGCCTGTGTTTCGATGGATGCTTTTGATTGTAGGATGGAGCCATTCAACCATTTGCTGCATGATGTCCGTCCACATAAAGGGCAAATTGAAACAGCCAAGAATGTGTTAGCCATAATAGAGGGCAGCGAGATAGCCAAACAACCAAAGGTGCAGGTGCAAGACCAATATGCTTTTAGGTGCATTCCTCAAGTTCATGGTGCAAGCAAAGATGCCTTTGAACATATACATAAAATATTTACAACAGAGATTAATTCTGTAACAGATAATCCAAATGTTTTTGCTGATGAAGATTTGATTTTGTCGGGTGGGAATTTTCATGGACAAACATTGGCCATTCATTTAGATTTCTTGGCAATAGCCTTGGCTGAATTAGGCAGTATTTCTGAGCGAAGGACTTATCAGTTGATATCAGGACAAAGAAACTTACCTGCCTTTTTGGTAAGCAATCCGGGATTGAATTCAGGTATGATGATCCCGCAATACACAGCAGCCAGTATTGTGAGTCAAAACAAACAACTATGTACCCCTGCCTCTGTTGATTCTATTGTGAGTAGCAATGGACAAGAAGACCATGTGAGCATGGGTGCCAATGCAGCTACCAAATGCTTTAGGGTGGTTAAAAACCTTGAGCGTATATTGGCTATTGAATTGCTAAATGCAGCGCAAGCACTGGAGTTTAGAAGACCATTAAAAAGCTCTGCTACCATTGAAGCTTTTGTAGCCGAGTACCGCAAACAAGTAAGCTTTGTAAGCCAAGACAGATTACTTCATGATGATATTGAAAAGAGTGTTGAGTTTTTGACGATGTAATAAATTTAGATATTTTAATAACATAGAAATACTTAATGCTGAAGTTATATGTTTTCAACTGACAATAAATTGTCGGAGAGGTATTTTTAATAGCAATTAAATAAACCAATAGTATTTATTCGCTTTCCAGCAATTTGAAAATAAAAGTATCAGAATAAAAAAGTACTGATAGTATTGAAGTCAGATGTTTCCGCCAAACTATATATTTGTATTAAGTAAGTCATGACAATAAGAAAAGAGCCATAACTATATTTTTAAATTTAAAATTTCAATACCATGGATTTTAATGATGATGATTTCGATGATTTATCTGAGGAAGAAAAACGAGAGATAGAAAACGAAATGCAAGAGCAGGAAAATAAAACCAAGAACCATCCTTTGTTTAAAAAAGCCAAGGAAATATGTTCACTTGTGACGGCCATAGTTGAAAGCCTTCCTGAAGAAGGAAAAGACATGTATGAAAGCACTTTGTTAGAATCAGCATACATCCTAGTTCCCAAATTGGCAGGTGCCATAGGTAGCGAATCGTGGCTTATCTGCATGAGCAATGCTGCAATCATTCGTTATCATGCCGACTACCTACTTACATCCACTTCGGGGTTGAGATATTTTACCAATGCAGAAAAGGATTATGTGGCACTTATGCGAAAGGAAATGCTGGAGTTTCAAAAACTTTTTAAGGAATGGATACTTGAGTGTAATAAGTTGGATAGAGAAGATTATGAAGATGAATGGGGTTTGTTTTTAAGGCAATAGTAAATAGCTTTTTTGCCTTTTGCATAAATCGCCTTTGAGGACAATTTAATTAAGCATTCACCCTTGCAAGCTTAATAATGCCCACAAAGTCTAAAACTTTAATCACAGGGTAAACAGGGTCTATTTCCCACCATTTAGCTGCAAAGTTTGGTTTAGAACCTGCATGGTGGTGGTTGTTTTGGAACAATTCGCCCAACATCAAAAAATCAAATATCAAGGTGTTTTTTGAATGGTCTTTTTCTTCGAAATTTCTATAACCATATTTATGTCCAGCCCAATTAACAATAGCACCATGCAAGGGTCCCATTAAGAAATGAATAGGAAGCAATAAGTATTCCCACCAATAATCAGCAAAGAAATAATAAAACACCACATAGCTTATTCCGAAAAGTATACGGGTGATATAAGAATCCGCAATTTTATCAATAGCAGGATATACTGGGAAATTACGATCAAACTTGTCCTCTACTTGAATGGTGCCTTTATGAACGCCATTATAAACCTCACGCGTATGCATCATCATGGTAAATACCTCTTTGAAGAAATGGGGTGTATGGGGGTCCTTTTCTGTGTCACTATAAGCATGGTGCATACGATGAAGAATGGCATAGGCCCTAGCATTTAAGTAGCTACTACCTTGGGTTACCCATGCGAAAATATAAAAGAATTTTTCCCAGCCTTTGCTCATGGTAAACATTTTATGAGCTGCATAACGATGTAGATAAAACGTTTGACCGAAAAGTGATAAATACCAATGACAAACAAAGAAAATGAATATGGCCATGAATAATAATTAGTTGTCAAATGTAAAGCCAAGCTGCAAACAATAAAATGAAAATTATCATTTTTCAATTTTTAGACTTTTTTAATTAAAGTGGTATTTAATGCTTCCCCTCTCTAACTGTCTGTTTTCCATATTTTATAATTAGAGGACAAAACATAATTTGAGTCTGGCTGTTTAACTATACAATTATTTTTCTTTTCTTTTTTTAGCCTGCAATTTCTGATTTCTCTCTACTTTTTTTAGCTCTAAGAAATCCTAAATTGCACAAATTTTGTAAACCAATAGTACTAAGATATATGCAAATCAACCCTAATCACAAAGACGAGTTTGTTTACCGCCACAATTCATCTATGAAACATGATACAAAAGCCATGTTAGATGTCGTTGGTGTTGCCTCAGTTGATCAATTGATTGATGAAACCATTCCTGCTCACATTCGTTTGAAGCAACGCATGAGTTTGCCAGAACCTATGACGGAGGTGGAATTGTTGGCCATGTTAAGCGAAGTAGCCTCTAAAAATAAAATCTATAAAAATTTTATTGGACAAGGCTATTATGGAACAAATACCCCGTTGGTTGTTTTACGTAATATATTCGAAAATCCAGGTTGGTACACTGCTTATACCCCATACCAAGCAGAGATTGCACAAGGCCGCTTAGAGGCTTTGTTGAATTACCAAACCATGATTATTGACTTAACAGGCATGGAAATAGCCAATGCCAGTTTACTTGACGAAGGAACGGCTGCCGCTGAAGCCATGCATATGTTATACGCTGAAGCTAAGAATGATAAAGCTACAAAATTCTTTGTTTCAGAATTATGTTTCCCTCAAACAATTGACGTGTTAAAAACCCGTACAGAGCCAATTGGTGTAGAATTGATAGTAGGTGATCATTATACTGTAAATTTAGATGATACCTATTTTGGTGCATTGATTCAATACCCAGCTAAAAATGGTGAGGTAATAGATTATAGCGAATTTATGGCAAAAGCTATCGAGAACAATGTTCTAGTGGCTGTAGCTGCTGATTTGTTGTCATTAACCCTTTTAACACCTCCGGGTGAATGGGGTGCTGATGCCGTTGTAGGTTCAGCACAACGCTTTGGTGTGCCAATGGGATATGGTGGACCGCATGCGGGTTATTTTGCTACTAAAGATGTTTTCAAACGCCAAATGCCCGGTCGTTTGATTGGTATTTCTGTGGATAGCCAAGGAAACACTGCATTGCGTATGGCATTGCAAACCCGTGAGCAACATATTAAACGCGAAAAAGCAACTTCAAATATTTGTACTGCCCAAGTTTTACTTTCTATCATGGCAAGCATGTTTGGTGTTTACCATGGCCCTGCAGGTTTAAAAGGCATAGCTTCGCGTATCCATGGTTCAACAAAAAATCTTGCTGATTCATTAACAGCAGCGGGTTTAAAAGTAACTAGCAAAAATTTCTTTGATACCATTACGGTTGAAGTGACAGATGCCAATTCATTGATTGCAGCATGTGAGAAAGCTGAAATCAATATCAATAAATTAAATGCTACGCATATTAGTATTTCGATAGACGAAACGCACACCCTTGCTGATTTAAATAAATTGGCTTCTATCATCAGTGGCAAAGCGGCCAATGTTCATTTGTCTTCATTCACATCTAATTGGCCTAATAGCCTTCAACGTAAGAGTTCATACATGACACATCCTGTGTTTAATTCACACCACAGTGAGCATGAAATGTTGCGTTATATCAAATCGTTAGAAGCAAAAGATTTATCTCTTTGTCAATCAATGATTGCATTGGGTTCATGTACCATGAAACTAAATGCCACTGCTGAAATGATTCCTGTGACCATGCCTGGATTTGGCCAATTACACCCATTTATTCCTCGTAACCAAGCAGTAGGATATACCCAAATATTTAATGAATTGTCAGATTACCTTCAACAAATTACTGGTTTTGCTGGTATGAGTTTACAGCCCAATTCAGGTGCATCTGGCGAATATGCTGGCTTAATGGTGATTAGAGAATATCTTAAATCAAAAGGTGAAGGATATCGTAACATTGCCTTGATTCCATCATCCGCGCATGGCACCAACCCTGCAAGCGCTGCTATGGCTGGTATGAAAGTAGTAGTAACCAAAACACTTGAGAATGGTTATGTGGATATAGATGATTTGAGAGCAAAAGCTGAAGAACATAAAGATAATTTAGCTTGCTTGATGATTACCTATCCTTCAACCTACGGAATCTTCGAAGAGCGCATAACTGAAGTGTGTGAATTGATTCATCAAAACGGTGGTCAGGTGTATATGGATGGCGCAAATATGAATGCCCAGGTAGGTCTAACAAGCCCAGCCAATATTGGTGCAGATGTGTGTCATTTAAACTTACACAAAACATTCTGTATTCCTCACGGTGGTGGTGGACCTGGCATGGGACCTATTGGTGTAGCTAAACACTTAGTTCCTTTCTTACCCGGTCACTCTGTAGTGGATATGCAAGGTGGCGATAAATCAATGAGCGCTGTTAGTGCTGCTCCTTGGGGTAGCGCATCTATTCTCTTGATATCATATGCCTACATCCGCATGATGGGTACTGAAGGCTTGGAAGATGCTACTAAATATGCAATTCTAAATGCTAACTATATCAAAGCTCGATTAGAGAAACACTACCAGATACTTTACGTAGGAAGTAAAGGTCGTTGTGCTCACGAAATGATTTTGGATACACGTGTGTTCAAAGGAGCAACAGGGGTAGAGGCTGAAGATATTGCAAAACGTTTGATGGACTATGGCTTCCATGCACCGACTATGAGTTTTCCTGTTGCAGGTACTATTATGATAGAGCCAACTGAAAGTGAGCCAAAATCGGAATTAGATCGTTTCTGCGATGCCATGATAGCTATTAGAAATGAAGTAATGTCTATTGAAAATGGCACTTCAGATAAGGCAGACAATGTGTTGAAAAATGCACCTCATACAGCAAGTGTAGTCACAGCTGATAATTGGTCGCATGCCTACAGCCGTCAAGAGGCTGCTTTTCCATTACCTTATGTAAGAGCTAATAAATTTTGGCCTACTGTAGGTCGAGTGAACAATACATATGGAGATAGAAACTTGATTTGCTCGTGTCTTCCTATTGAAGCCTATGCAGAACAAGCAAGCAACTAATTTTACTTTTTATAGTATCGAAAAGCCAAGCTTATGCTTGGCTTTTTTATTTGAAAATTAGCTATCTAATCACAACTTGCTTAATCAACTCTTCCGAGTCTGAATGTATTTTCAACACATACATGCCTGCACTCAAATTGGTGTTAAGCGAAATCTCATTTTCACCCATCGAAAGTTCATGGGCATTGCTCCAAACCTCTTGTCCTAGCATATTGTATAAGCTGATAATTGATGACGACTTTCTGTTGCTTTCTAATTTTATGATGAAATCGCCATTGTTGGGATTTGGGTATATGAAAAAGTTGTTTGCCATTTCAAGTTTATCAATTCCTGAATTACTTGTGATGGTAACATCAAGTGATGTGGTATCGATACAGAAATAGGTATTTGTTCCAATTACACTAACACTACCATTGCCTAATTTGTTCCATTTTACCTCGACTTCGCTCGTTCCTTGGCCACTAA
Organism: Chitinophaga pinensis; assembly: GCA_945870425.1. Taxonomy (GTDB): domain Bacteria; phylum Bacteroidota; class Bacteroidia; order UKL13-3; family UKL13-3; genus RGVD01. Next base: position 53,770 of record CAMBSD010000013.1, read on the forward strand.
TAATAACCCCATTAATTACACTCCATACATAACTGATATTTGCTAATTGGGTCAATGAATAAGAATAAATACTATTTGTTTTTAGATTAACTCTTTGACCGGCAATGTTTGCAACAACAGGCAGTGGATTAATGGTAACAGGTTTAGTAGTAAAATTATCACCTATAACTACACCAGATGAAAAGGATATGTTTGTTAAGTCGATAGGTGATACGGTGATTACTTTATTATTGGCTTTACAGGGTAAGTCAATTGTAATGAAAAGATAGTATTTACCCGTATCTAAATTTTTGTTCAGTCCTTGAAAGCTAATCAAACCAGGATCAATATCTAAAGTTTTTGTTCCTAATAATATGGGTGTAGCATTAGTAAAAACAGGATTGGTATGATACCATAGTTTGATGTTGTTTAAATCTTCAGTTTGGTATGTACCAATTGTAGAAAAGTTGACAGCTTTTAAATTGGTAGAAACTCTCTGTACATATAATTTGATTTTATAAATAATTATGTTGCTTGCCCCTTTAGAAGGAATATTTTGTTGAGGATCAGAATTAGATAAAAGTATGAGTGGGATATTGCTTTGAACTTGAACTGAAATTTCGCTTGAATCACTGCATGACTGAGTATTATAGGCAATTACTTTTAATTTCCCCAGACCTGATTTTGTCCACATCACAACCACACTGTTGGTTCCTTGTCCTGAATTGATTAATCCATTTTCAACACTCCAAACATAACTCACATTATTTTTTTTACTAACTTGATATATATAACTTACACTGTCAATAACAGAGGTAAACTCTCCTTTGATGCTATCAACCAATGTGTCAGATCCAATATTTAATATACTTCTATTATTGTTTATAAACATACTTTTACCTATATTTGTTAAAAAGAAAAGGTCATTCTGTAAAATTGAATCAATAATAAGTATGCTGTTTTTTGCTAAACAATTAATATCAGCAGTAATAAAGAAATAATGTTTGCCTACATCCAGATTTTTACTTGCAAAACTAATATTTTGAAGTGCATCAATTAGGTTGTTGGTTTTTGTTGCCAAAAGTATCGGAATACCAGTCGAAAAAGAGGAGTTGTTATGATACCAAATTTTGAAGTTTCGAATATCATTAATGGAATGATTACCCAGGGTTCGGAATTGTATGCCGTTAATATCAATTGGTTTGCATAAAATATTGAAATCTAATCGGTATAAAAGGACATTGTTCGTTCCTCTATTTGGCATGGTATCGGTTGCGCTTAAACCTGAAATAATATTACATGCAAGATTATCTGTAATATTTACATTAAGTATTATTGTATCAATGCAAGAATGAGTACTATTAGATATTAATTGAATGGAACCTTGGATAAATTTACTCCATTCTACTACTATGTTATTTGTTCCTTGTCCTCTTAAAATGGTTCCATTCGTAACATTCCAATTATAGCTTGTGTTTGATTTGAAATCCACACGATAGGTATATGGTACATTATTTAAAATGTCTATAGATGGTCCAGAAATATCACCAATACTATGTTGAATTATTATGCTGCATGGTTTGAATGATTTAACCATTTGCTGTGTGGTGTTAAAAAAAATATCCTCACACAATGTAATGATTGTTTTTTTTGCACTAGTACATAACACATCACTTGTTAGAAAAATATAATTGTACCCAAAATTAAAATTTTGATTTAATCCTGTAAATAAATGAATTCCGGTATCTAATCCCATTGTTTTATTTGCCAAAAGAATAGGGCTCCCAGTTGTTAAAAGAGAATCTGTGTTGAACCAAAGTTTTAGATTAGCTATATCAGCAGAACCAAAACTACCCAATAACTTAAAGCGTATGTTTTGAAGACTCAATCCGGATTCTTGACAAGAGATAGGGACTTTGATACGATATAAAATCACATTGCTTGTGTTTGCCTGTGGTTTATTACTGGTTAAATCTAAATTACTAGCTTGTAATAAAGTTGTTGTATCGATATTTCCATTATATATGGTTCCATTGGAACCAATAGCAAACTCATGATAGTTATATAAATCAATAAAGTTAAAAATACCTTGTGAAAAGGGATTTTGACCTAAAGCTTTTGAACTACTTTTAACGAGCCATTTTCCTAATATGTTTTTACCTGCAATGTAGGAATTACTTCTTGTAAAGGAAGGCAGTTCATTTTCCATTTTCCATTCAAATTTCAAATTTAGTTTACTGCCTTTATTTTGTAATTCTATTATTTCCCAAGTTTTATTTACAACATTATTATTAATGATATTTCCAGATGAATCTGTGACACCTTTTTTTATGGACATAGCAAAGTCATTGTTGGTACAAATATTCTGCAGGTAAACTGGGTTAAAGTCATTAAATGTGCCAATGGGGAAGCTGATAATGCCGGATTTACCGTTGTTTCCTATATTTTTAATAATCAACTTTCCTACACTATCAATTACGACATAAGCCGAGTCATTTTCACCTTTGCTGATCCCATTAGTTTCAAGTACCAAATTATTCGCACCTAAAATGAATTTACCTTTTGTAAAACTTAATATTTCTGAAACATTTGCATTGGCTCCGAGATAAACATGAAAGGGGTTTTTATGAATTAAGTTTTTTGATACAATAGGACTTAGTGAGTATTGACTTCTTGCAGTACCAGGGATATCGTTTCCCTTGAATTGAATGCTTCCTTTGCTGGCATTAAGCAAACCTAAATTACTGAAATCAGCTCTGACGGCTAGTGTGTCGTTTCCATTCAAGATATGGGTGCTAGTTGGGAAAAGGTTATAACCCCGTATATCAAGTTTGCCGATAAAGGTTCCGTTATAAATACTAACTTCATGGTATTTATCCAATACTGCGCTAATGTCTTCCCCTTTTTTTTGTGATTTGGTTACCCATTGTATTCCATTCCAATATGAAGGAGTATAGCAGTATTTTTGATTTGCACCAGCAGCTGCATATATTCCAGTTGTGTAATAATTCACAACTTGTGTTTGACCCCCATTTAAAGGGTCTGAATAGTTAAATCCTGCCCCTAAGGGTGGTGCAAATTTCCAAGCAAAGTTAGGAGTTTGGGTAGTTGAAAAAGCAACAGAGTTGGTGAACCGATAGGTATATAATTTCACCCTAGATCCAGATTTTACTTGTGTGCTTAATCCTAAAGACCCAGAAGCAATAGTATTTCGCCACCATTCATTGTTGGTACTTGTTTGAACATAATATTGAATGATTGTATTTTGTTGTAATGAAACCATTTCTGAAGATAATTGACTTATGGTAATAGTACCTCCATTTCTCCATAATGGATTTACAAAAAAAGCAATAGTTCCAGCCCTTAATTCGAAATTAAATGTATCAATATTGTATAAATAGACATCAAATTGGTATGTGTTAGGGGTGGTTAACTTTTCATTTTCCAATCTCCATTCAATCTTGGGAAGTTGAGCTTTAGCATATAAACAAAGTAGGTTGAATAATAATACAATCAATATGTATTTGAGTGTTTTCATGAATTTATCATTTTATCACCAATGTTTTAATTATTTGCTCTGCATCGCTTTTTATTTTTAGCATATAAATGCCGGCATTCAATTTGGATTCAAATTCGAATTTCTGTTTACCTGATTCAAGTAATTGTTTTTCAGTCCAAACCTCCTGACCAATGAGATTGTATAAACTAAAGATAGCTTCAGATTTTCGTATTGAATTTAATTGGATGTTAAATTGTCCATTGTTTGGATTAGGAAATAATTCAAACTCTAATAAATTTTTAATATTTTCAATTCCTGTTCTATTAGTAAATATAGTTAAATTCAAATAAGCTGTATCGGAACATTGAAATTGATTTGTTGCCTTAATTTTAACTGAACCTAATCCTTCAGATAGCCAATTTACAGTTATAGCATTTGTTCCTTGCCCATTGATTATATTACCATTTGTTACAAGCCATTCATAATTTGCTATTTCTTGTTGAACAACACTATATAAATAATTCAGTTTTGTTCTTACATTGTTTGTTTGACCATCAATGTTGTTTACTATTGGTAATGGATTAATCGTAATAGGTTTACTAGTAAATTCAGCACTTTTTATGATCCCATAATTAAATGATATATCATCTTGTGTAAGTGAATTAAAGTATATAACTCTATTATTTGCTCCACATGGTATATCTGAAGTAATGAAAATAAAATGCGAATCAACAGGGAGACCTCGGTTTAAATAATTAAATTCTTGTATACCAGCTCCAGTATTTGTTGTTTTTGTGTCAAGTAGAATAGGTGTACCTATTTTAAACGATGGATTACTATGATACCAAATCTTGAAATTACTGATATCAGAATTTTCATAAGTACCTCCAGTTGTAAATTTAATTCCTTCCAATATAGCATCATAGCTTTCAACTTTTATATCTATGCGATAAAGCACAATATTATTCTGTCCCTTTGATGGTATGGGTTGGGGCGCAATTCCGTTCTTTAGTGAAATGATAGGGGAATTGTTTGTTACAATTACCGATTTGTTGCTCGAAGCGTTGCATAGGTTGATATTGGTAGCATCTACCACTATAGAGCCCGGTCCTGAATCAAACCACTGCACTGTGATGCTATTTGTACCTTGTCCGCTAACCACTGCACCATTGGTAACTGTCCAATTATAAAATGTGCCTGGCACTAAGGTTACATTGTAGGTATATACTGAACTTGTGAATACATTTTGTGTCCCAACAATATTCTCAACAATAGCGGTGTTGTTAATACTAACAGTGCTTGAAGTAAAGGTGCTTCCAACAGGTGTTCCTGAAGATAATCCCACATCAGTATTCGTAATTGCCTTTACAATGATATCTTTTTTATTTGCAACACAGCTTATATCAGTGGTAAGGAAAATATAATTTGCCCCATTTGGAAGTGGGGTTGCAAAAAATGTGAACTTCTGCAATCCTGGGTTTAAATTAGTGGATTTAGTTGCTAATAATATGGGTGCTCCACTACTAAAATTTGAACTATTGTGGTACCAAACTTTGAAATTTGAAATGTCGTTTGAATTATAATTTCCCTGTGTTGTAAATTGTAAAGAGTTAATTAGAGGCGAATTGCAACTTACATTTAAATCAACCCTATATAAGACTAAATTTTTTGCCCCTCGAGTAGGATTGTTAATTGGTGCAATTCCGTTTGCAACAATAACACATCCTGGATTATTTGAAATTGTTACTTGAAGTTGACTCGTATCAAGACACATTTGAGCATTCTGCCCAACTAGTAAAATATTTCCAATTCCATTGTTTAGCCATTCTACTGTAATTTCATTTGTACCTTGCCCACTTGTAATATTCCCGTTTGTTACAATCCACTGATAGGTGATATTTGGTAATGGGCTTACATTATAAGTGTAGGAAATATTTGCAGCAGCATTGATAATTGGACCTTTTATGCTGTCAACCAAATCTGCTGGAGTTATGGTAATCGAACTAGCGCTAAATCCACTAGCAATTGAATTTCCTGTGCTAAATAGCATGTCATTGTTGCTTATTGGATTAACTATAACAGTTGTGCTTTTAGGAGAACATAACAAGTTGGCGGTAATAAAAATATAACTTTTTCCAATGGGAAGGTTTACATTCAAAGTAGAGAAATTGTGATTGCCTGGACCTATTCCATTGTTTTTACTATCTATTAATATAGGTTTCCCATTATTAAACAAACTGTCTGTGTGAAGCCAAACTTTGAGACTATCGATTTCATTGCCAGAATAGCTACCTGATGTGACAAATTTTAATGATTTAAGTATAGTTGGCACACATATAATATTTGCATTTATGCTATATAAAATTACATTTTTAGTACCCATAATTGGGTTGTTATCAGGTGTTGTCCCGTTTGATGTTTGTATGCAATTTGGATTATAAACTATATTAACAAACAAGGAAGCTGTATCAGTACAAAGCAATTGGTTGGTGCCTTCAACAAATAATTTTCCAATTCCTAAACTATCCCACTGAACAGAAACATTATTAGTTCCTTGCCCAGTTAAGATTATACCATTTGTAATGGTCCAATTGTAGCTAGTTTGCAATTGGTTATTAACAGAATAGTTATGTGTAGCATTTGTGTAAACATTTACTTTTGGTCCAGTAATACTATCAATAATATTTAATTCATTGAAATTAATTGTACTTGATGTATAACCAGTTCCAGAAGAATTTCCTGTTGAAAATGAAATGTTGTTTAAATCAATTGGTTTGATAATTATTGAACCTGATTTGGCTTTACAAAGTATGTCGGTAGTGATGAAAATGTAGCCTAAGCCTTTCTGATAAATTTGACTTAAAGAGGTGAAATTTTGAAAACCGGTATCTAAATTAATTGTTTTACTTGAAAGTAAGACAGGAGTTCCAATATCGAATGCGGAGTTTGTATGATACCATATTTTAAAGTTATCAATATCATTTGATTTATATGTGCCAGCGCTATTAAAACCAAACGATTGAAGAATAGTTGGAACGCAAGATACATTCAAATTTATTCTATATAAAACTATATTTTTACTACCTGATTGTACGCTTGTGATCGGAGCTATTGCATTTGATAAAACAATGCAAGATGGATTGTTGATAATACTCACGTTTAAACTACTGGTATCGCTGCACTGTAGTTGGTTTATACCCCTTACTTTAATGGTTCCTGTTCCACTTGAATCCCATTGAACCACTACTGAGTTTGTGCCTTGCCCAGATACAATCCTTCCATTTACAATTGACCAAGTGTAAGAAATATTTGAAATGAATGGCACGCTATAACTATAGTTTATGTTATTGAAAACATTGTTGAAAGGACCTTGAATGCTGTCAATGATATGGGTAGGAGTAATATCTGCGTTGCTTGTTGTTAATCCGTTAGCAATAATTTGAGCATTAGCAAAGGTTAAATCGTTGTACTTAACAGAAATATTGTGATTTAATGCTCCACATTGAATATCAGCAGTTAATAACAAATAATTTGAATCACTATTCATCGAATAATTCAATCCTGAGAATATTTGAAGCCCAGTATCAAGTCCAACAGTTTTAGTGCCTAATAAAACAGGAGTTCCAGTAGTTAAGTCTGATTTTGTATGATACCAAAGTTTAAAGTTTAAAACATCATTTGAATTGTAAGAACCAGAACTTATGAATTTTATTGAATTCAAATTAATGGCAGAGCAAATGCTTGGAAAATCGATTCTATACAAAACTACATTTTTAGAGCCTTTAAGTGGTTTGTTTTGCGCAATTGCAGCATTTTTGATGCTAATATAACTTATAGTATCAATCATCCCATTGTCAGGAAATCCAGCAGATGTTATTGAAAATTTCCCCGCGTATTTATATGAATTAATATATTCATTTAGAACTTGAGAATATGGACCAGTTCCAACAGCAAATTTAGATGGAGATTTATACCAATTTCCAAGTAAATCATTGCATATAATATTTGAAGTTGACCTCATAAATCCTGGTAGTTCATCTATGTTTTTCCACTGCAATTTGATGCTTAAGTTACTATTTCCTGGGATTGCCTCACTAATATTCCAAGTTTTATCTATTGCATTATTTGTAATAATTCCAAAACTATTTGAAAGTCCTTTTGAAACCTTTACTTTGATGTCATCCAACGCACAAGAATTTTGAACAGTAGCGGGGTTATAATCAGTTAAGGTGCCGACAGGGAAAATTACAGGCGTAATTTTCCCTGTTTTGCCTAATCCATTCATTATAAGACTGCCTGTTAAATTAGTTACTACATAGCCGGAATCACTTTCACCATTGATGGTCCCACTTGAACCTATGGTTAGATTGTTGTTATTTAAAATAATTTTTCCTTTTGAAAAGCTAAGTTGACTCAAGACATTAATATCGCCACCAACGGACACATGGTAAGGGTTGAGTTGGGTCATTTTACTAATAGTAAAGGGCGAAACTGTGTTTTGTATTCTATCTGTACCAGGGATGTCATTCCCTTTAAATATAATACTACCATTGGCATTAGTAATGGTTCCATAATTCCAAAAATCTGTTCTTACTGAAACTATATTTCCTGAATTTATGTAGTGCGTTGCGCTTGGCATAAGTGTATATCCCCTAATATCCATTCCACCCGAAAACCCGCCTGTGTATATATTTACTTCCTTATTGTTAGTTAAACTAACTGCAGTATCATTACCTGTTCTTTGAGATTTTTGAATCCATTGACTTCCATTCCAATAAGCAGGTGTGAAGCACCTTTGTTGATTTGCAATAACGGCTGCAGGATTGGCATCTGCTTTAGTTGCTACTACCGTAATCCTGTTTCCTGATGCATCTGGTGTTAAAAATCCTGCAGCTGGAGAACCATAAAATTTCCATGCAAACTTTGGAGGAATGCTGGTCGAAAAAGGAACGGTATTGTTCATAGTAATTCTAAAACAATTTATTCGCCTTCCTTTTTGCACATTGGTGCCAAGTCCTGCATTAACAATTGTGATAATTTTTCGCCAATAATCTGTTGACCCTAAAGCACTGTATGTTGCTACTGAAACTTGCTGATTTGCATTTAATTCACTGTATTGTTCAGTTATGCTTATAGTGCCACCGTTTCGCCATCCTTGGTCGGTAACAAAGGCAATAGTACCACCACTTATTTCAAAATCGGCTGTATCTGTATTGTATAAATAAACATCAAGTTGATAAGAGGTGGGGCTTAATAATTTTTCGTTTTCTAATCTCCATTCAAATTTTGGCATTTGAGCAAACCCAATAAACTGAAACAGACAAAGACAAAGCCATGTCGAAATTTTAAGTTTATGTTTGATAATCAGGTTATTGCTCATTATTATCCAAATACAAACGCAATTTAATAAAATTCAATTCATAATAGATTAATATTTGAAATTTTAAGTTATTTTTCACTTTTCATTAAACGTGACTTTTTATAAATACAATTTTATTTGGGTGTTCATAATGCATTATTTATCAAAATAAAACCTTCAAATCGATTAATATATTTGAATATGAAATAATACCTTACATGTCAATACTAAAAACTTCATTTATTGTTGCCCTAACCTTATTAGCCTTAATTGTCAATGCTCAGGTTAAACCCTCCGTAACTTTAGATGCAAAAACTTCGGGCGGTTTTTATCAAAATTATTTCGATTTAGGTGAAAATGGTTTTATTGTGGTTTTAAATAAAATAAAGAATGACATTAAGGCTTCTGTTAATTTAAAAGAATCAAATAATACAGCATATTATTTCAGTAAGGATTTAACCAAAAGAACCATCATCCGTTTTACTAGTTTGGACAATACAAGTTTCTTAGCAAATGAAAATTTTATTGTGTTACTTGAGAAAAATTTGGACATATATAATATTAAGTTATTTGATTATAATGGTAAATTAGTTTCAACTAAACGCCTAGATTTAGCTCAAGCAGGATTATCCAACGATAAAATTAATAGAACCTTTTTGAGTAACGGAACTCGGATAAATTATGAGGTTTATGATTTAATGCAAGGTGTTCATATTTTTTATAATGACCTAACTTTACCTGGACAAAATGATATAATTGAGGCTGATTTAGCTTTTCCTTATAGTAATTTGTTTGAATCCATTTCTTACCCAAGTGAGTGGAAATTTTTATCTGAACATAAAGGTTATTATATCTTTTATAGGATTGGAAATAGCAAGCAATTCAATCCCGATAATACCATTTTCCATATAGCCATGTTCGACAATAGTTTTGGGCTTTTTCGTGAGTTAAGTTCTTATAATATATTGTCATCAGGTGAGATATTACAAGGTAAGGAATTCTCTATTGATTTGAATACTGCACAACAAAGTTTCTATGTTTCTTACATCAATAAAATTTCGGATAAGTATGGATTTTGTGTACAAAAGTATAAGTTCGATAATTTGAGTAATTCAATTATAAGAACCACAAGAAAAGACGTTGATTTAATAAACAATTCTGCCTATAAATTTGTTGAAATCGATGGTATTTCTACACCTAAAGTCCCACTATTAAAGCAAAATGGAAAAGATGAAGAGGTCGTTATCGCTAAGGATAGGTTGTCTTTGGTAGAAGAGGCTGTCAATCAAATTTATATTCTTGATGAATCAGATAACGTAAAATATAACGAGGTTCAAACAGGCGATTATGATATGCTTAACCTTGATGGATTTTGCGGTGACAATGGTAAAATGTATTCTCGTTTTGATAAATTAATGATGAAAAATGCCTTAAAACAAATTTGTGAATGCAAAAGATGCGAGGTGTTAGACATCGCTGTAGATGAAAAAGGAAATGAATTATTGATTACCCAAAATGCAGAAACCAATGTGGTTAACATTTATCGATTTATAAAATAATTCAAATCAACATTCAAAAAATTAATAGCATATTTGTGGGCATGGAAAGAAAGGAATGGTTTGCCGAATGGTTCGATTCAAAATACTATCATATACTTTACAAAAATCGCAATCATCAAGAAGCTGAAGCATTTCTTTCAAAATTAATTTCTTTTTTAAAACCTAATTTATCGGATACAATTATTGATCTTGCTTGTGGCAAAGGCAGACATTCAATTTTCTTAAATAAACTTGGATATAATGTTACCGGGATAGACTTGTCTGCTAATAGTATCAATGAGGCCAGTATTTTTGCTAATGATAATTTGAAATTTGAAATTGCTGATTTACGCAATTTGCCATATAACAATGCCTTTGAAATTGGATTAAATCTTTTCACAAGCTTCGGGTATTTTGAATCGGACGAAGTAAATATGGAAGTGTTTTCACAATTCAATAAAATTTTGAAACCCAATGGAATCATCCTTGTTGATTTTTTGAATGCATCAAAGGTTTATACCCAAACAAAATTTGTTGAATCCAAAGTGATTGAGGGTATTCATTTTCAGATTAATAAGAAAATTGAAAACAAAAGGGTAATTAAAACCATTGAGTTTAATGACAATGGAAGTAGGAATTTTTATATAGAATCAGTACAATTGCTCGAATTGAGTGATTTTGAGAAATTAATCGAACATTCCGATTTTAATCTACTTCATGTTTTTGGTAATTATAATTTAGAACCTTACAACCAGGAATCAAGTGATAGATTGATTATTGTGGCCAAGAAAACAGCATGATTGAACAGATAATACAACTTGATAAAACCGCATTTATAGCTATAAACAATGGTTTATCAATTCCTTTCTTAGATTGGCTTTGTCCTATCCTTCGTAATCAATCTACATGGTACTTATTGTACGTTGTATTCATTTATTTTATAATAAAGTTGTATAAGAAAGCTAGTTGGAAAATTTTATTGGGAATAGCATTAATGATTCTTTGTTCGGATCAATTTAGTGTCTTTGTTAAAAATACTTTTGAACGACTTAGACCTTGTCATGATTTAATTATGAGACAAAATTTACATTTATTAGTTAATAGTTGTGGAGGTAAATATGGATTCATTTCCTCTCACGCAACCAATCATTTTGCCATTGCTGTATTTGTATCATTTTTTTTTAAGTCTTACAGTCGCATTTTGTTGCCAGTATTAATTTTTTGGGCATTTAGCATTTCCTTTTCTCAAGTATATGTGGGCGTTCATTACCCATTGGATGTTCTCGTTGGGGCTGTAATTGGAAGTTTATTTGGTTTTGTTTTTTCGAAATACACTAATAAATATATTCATATAGAATGAAATATTTTGCTCTTATACTGCTCTTATTTGGTCCCTTGTCTGGGGCATATCTTGCCCTTAAAAGTGCAAGTGTCAATCAAAAATCGCTTAAGTTGTTTTTGTCATTTGCGGGTGGTTATTTATTAGCTGTTACATTTTTGAATTTAATTCCTGAAGTATTTTCAGAATACAATCATTACAAAGGAATTTTGGTATTATTTGGATTCTTTTTTCAGATTTTTCTTGAGAGGTATTCTGAAGGTATTGAGCATGGTCACATGCATCTTCATAAGAAGGTGAAGAATAATGTAGTTCCTGTTGGCATTGTGTTAAGCCTTAGCATTCATTCGTTTACCGAGGGTATTCCATTAGGTGCGCTAATTGATAATGATAAGAGCTTTTACTCGTTGTTGATAGGAATAATTATTCATGAAGTGCCTGCCTCTTTTGCTTTAATTACTATCATGAAAAGTTTGCACTTGAGTTTGAAACAACTTTTATTTGTTTCGTTTGTATACGCCATCATGTCGCCAATGGGTGCCGTTAGTAGCAATATTGTAGAGATGTATTTAAATCCAGCCTCATTTAACTATTTCATGGCTTTCGTTATTGGCACATTCTTGCACATTTCAACCACCATATTATTTGAAAATAGTGAACACCATATTTTTAGTAAGCAAAAGCTTCTGTCAGTATTGGCTGGGGTTAGTATTGCAGCATTAATATCTCTTATTTAGTTTTTTCTATAAACTAAGTGCACTGAAAATTATTTTCTTGATTCGCTTATTCTTTTGAAGATGGCTAAACAAAATCCGATAATCATGATAATGGTGCCACCCCATACAAGGTTAATCCATGGAAAAACTATCGCTTTCATAATGATGAAATCACCTGAATTATCTTGTTCAGAGCTTTCTATAGAAATTTTTCCAGTTTTAGGATCTAAATTTTTGAAACTAAATTTTAGTTTTGCTTCATTACTAATGGCATCATAGTTAACTGCGGAATTTTGTTTTATTCCAAACAGTGGAGTAGCAGTTACAATTTTATCTAAGGTATGAATTTCTAGTTCCGCACCTATCATTATTTCAAGATTTTCAACATTCAAATTGGTTTGGCTATTGGCATTTGAATTAATGTTTTTCAAAATAGCAAAAGCATTATTGGTATATAAAGTATCTCCCTTTTTTACTTCATGCATGGTAGGGTTTATGTATTTGGCTGATTCCTTTTTTTGAGGAACTGAGCTTACATATGTAAACACATCATGACTTATATAATGCTTTGTGTCTGGGTTGGCAACTAAACCAAATTTAGGATTGATTTGTCCATTTGGATATAAGTTAAATTCATATTCAACTTCACCATTATTTGCATTAATTTTTTTGTAATTTACCTTGTAGTATGTGTTTACCCAGTTTTGGGAGTCACTAACATAAGTGACCATATAGTCACTCATTTTAATGGTTTTGGCTCTTTCTAAAAATACATTTTCTACATTTTCCTTAGTGTTAAATTCATTGCTCAAGGCCTGACGGCTTTCGTTTATAGAAATAACCTTTTTATTGGCAGATGAAACCAATACACCCATCAACAATACCCCAAAGCCAATATGTGCAACCGCGGCACCAGCAAATTTAACTTTTCCAGTGAACAAAGGTTTTAAAAGGGTAGCGTTTGCAACAACTGTATAAACGGCAGCAAAAAGGAGGCCTATAAAATACCATGATGTTAATTCGAAGGCAAAAAAGAGGGTTGTTGCCAATACCAATGAAATAGCAGCATGCAAGAGCAGTTTTTTTATTCCTTCTATTCCATTTTTCTTGTATTTTAGTACATGTGCCACACCTGTAAGTAAAGCTATCAAAATAGCCATAGGCATTTGCCATTTATTATAATGGTTAATGATGTCAGCCGGTGGAGCTAATTTCGCATCAAAGATTTTATTAAATACAGGAATAGAGGTCGTTAAAATTACTTGAAAGGCTGAAATTACTAAAACCAAACTTCCGATGAACATCCAAAATTCTCTTGTATAAATATCTTCATCTTTGTTCGATTTCGGAATTAACTTCCATCTAATAACCATCAATAATATTGACAGAAGCACAAACATTAATAGGAAAACCAGCAGCTGTCCACTCATACCCAAATCGGTGAAAGAATGAACAGATGAGTTGCCCAAAATGCCTGATCGGGTAAGGAATGTAGCATATAGCACCAATAAAAAAGTAGTGATTATAAGTATAAATGCCACAGAAAGTGAATTACCTGAATGCTTATATATTATCATCACATGAACGCCAGCAATCAAAATCAACCAAGGGACAAGAGAAGCGTTTTCAACAGGATCCCATGCCCAATAACCTCCAAAACTCAAACTTTCATAAGCCCAAAATCCACCCATAATGATTCCAGTGCCTAAAACCATAGTACTAACTAAAGCCCAAGGCAGAGCTGGTTTTAGCCATTCTGTGAACTGCTTTCTCCACAATCCAGCAATGGCATAAGCGAAAGGTACAACTGTTGTAGCAAATCCAAAGAAAAGAGTTGGAGGATGAATAACCATCCAATAGTTCTGCAACAAAGGATTCAAACCATTGCCATCTTTAATCTTAGATAGATAGTCGGCTTGCTTAAAAATGGGAGCCTCACCCATCATATTTCTTAGTAATTCAAAAGGGCTGCTACCTAATTTATAACCCAATATTTTTACTCCCAAAAGCATGCTAGTTAAAGCTATTTGAGAAAGCATTACCAATGCCATTACTGAATTGGTCCATCCTTTAGCGGTTTTTAATAATATTTGACCAATTACCATTTGCCAGAAAATCCACAACAAGAAACTTCCTTCTTGACCTTCCCAAAAACAAGAAATCATGAAATGTACTGGTAAATCTCTTGATGAGTGTTGCCACGCATAATAATATTCAAAAAGATGTTGATGAATGATGTAAAATAATATACTGATAATTGATAGAACGGCTAAACTGTGAAGCTGGAAGGAATATTTAGCAATTAGCCCCCAACTCTTATCTAATGGGTTTTTCTCAGCCAGAAAAAAAGCTATTGTTGCTAAAATAGAAGAAATAAATGAAAGTACGATTGCAGTATGACCGAGATTTCCCCAGATTAAATGCTCTCCCTGAAATATAACTTGATTCATTAATTATTTAAATTTGTTTGATGGCTACAAACATACATAATGCTAACAGATTACTCATACGCTCTAATGTGAAACTTGTCATATGTTCAATATTTGTAAGTTTAATTGTAGAATTTCGATTACGTAATTTTATGAATTATCTTTAAAAAATTAATATTCACACAAACATTACATAGTTTTTATTATAAATTTCAAATTATTGGTTATTGCTGCCAATAATTACCTATGTTTGTCAACTAATTTAACCACCGAGGCAAAATAAGCATATATGAGAGACACAGGCATGTATACACAGTTGTGGAAGAAATACCTTCCCGTTATTAGATTGCTACTAAAGAAAACAGTAGATGGGGAGCAAAAACTTCAAATTTATAAACATGAGTTTGAAAGCACAGGAGCTCGCAATAAACTTGGGTATGTGTTCAGTCTTGAATTAGTAAACGGAAAGCCAATAAATAAAAGCAATACCACCGCTGTATCTAGTGATTTGTATGGAGTTTTAAGTTCGAATGAGGCTGTTGCTGAATGGTTAAAGGATCAAAATATAAAAATAAGTGTAGGACGTTCATGTGAATTAGTTATGCAGAAATTTGAAAGAGTAGTCAAAGAAGCCGCTCCCGAGCCAGTTGCATCTGCATAATTCCCATATTATTTAATTATAAATGCACTTTATTCTAAATAAAGTGCATTTTTTGTTTTCACCTAAGTCAATTTGACTTGTTTTTAACTAATACCTAAAAATACCTTTTAAAAGATAAATGTACCTTTTGTTAAAAATCTTTTATAAAATAAAATATATCAAATAAATTGCCCCAAACTTCGAAATAAAATAAAATATGAAGAAATCAATACTTTATGCAGGCGTGTTTTTATTTTCGGCTTTCGCCACAATTAAAACCAATGCGCAAGCTCCTGCTGCTGTCAATCCCAATCAGCCGGTATTACTTGAAAAAGTAGCAGCCGTGCCAGGTGAAGTTAAAATTGCATACGAAAAATATCGTTTGCCAAATGGCTTAACCTTAATTATTCATGAAGATCACAGTGATCCAATCGTTCATGTTGAAGTAACCTATCACGTAGGTTCTGCTCGCGAATCTGCCGGTAAATCAGGCTTTGCACATTTCTTTGAGCATATGATGTTTCAAGGTTCTGTTCATGTGAAAGACGAAGAGCATTTTAAAATTGTTCAAGGTGCGGGCGGGCAAATGAATGGTACTACCAATCGTGATAGAACTAATTATTTCGAAACCATGCCAGCAAACTACCTAGAAACTGCATTGTGGTTAGAGGCTGATAGAATGGGCTATTTGCTTGATTCGGTTACCCAAAAGAAATTTGAAGTGCAAAGATCAACAGTTAAAAACGAAAAAGGCCAACGTGTTGACAACGTACCTTACGGTAAAACAGATGAAATCAAAGATGAAATTTTATATCCAGATCGCCATCCATATAGTTGGCCAACCATTGGCTACCTTGAAGATTTAGATGCAGTTAACGTTGATGATTTGAAAAACTTCTTCATGCGTTGGTATGGGCCTAATAATGCTTGTGTTGTTGTAGCAGGTGATATAAATCCGGCTGAGGTATTAAAATTGACAGAGAAATATTTTAACCCAATTCCAAAAGGACCAGAAGTGAAGACTCAAAAAGAATATTTTGTAGTGCAAAAAGGAGATACTTTAGTAAAAAAGATTGAACCAGTTCGCTTGCCAGATAACATATATGAAAACTATGGGGATAACGTTTATCTGCCTTTGTATTATGTGGTATTTCCAAGTGTAAAATCGTTCCATCCAGATGAGCCTGCATTAGACATTTTAGCTTTTGCTTTAGGAAATGGTAATAACTCAATTTTCTATAAAAATTTTGTTAAACCTGAAAAAGCAGTTCAAGCAAATGTGTTTAATAGTACTTCTGAATTGGCTGGTGAGTTTACCATTCAAATGGTAACTTTTCCTGATGGTGAAACTGACGCTGAAACTTTAATGAAATCAACATTGGATGAATTTGAAAAAAATGGTATTAATGATGATGATTTAAATAGAGCAAAAGGTCAATATGAAACTCAAATAATTGCATCAAATCAGAGCATTGCTGCTCGCGCCTCTCAATTAAGCCAATTGTGGTACTTGGGTAAAAATAATTACAACTTGAATGATGAAATAGCAAGGTATAATAAGGTTACTAAAGAAGATGTTATGCGTGTTTTTAATCAATATATAAAAGGTAAAAATTATGCTATGGTTAATGTTTTTCCTAAGAGAACAAATGCAGCTAGTGGTGGAAAAGAAAAAGAAGAAACCAAAGCTGTTACCACCTCAGGTGCCAGATCTTCAACTGAATTAGAGTATAAGGGTTTAAGCTATACAACGCCTAAAGATAATTTTGACAGAAGCAAGCGTCCTGAAGTAGGCGAAGGTAAATCACCAATCGTCCCTGATTATTTCTCAGAAAGTTGGGATAACGGTATTAAAGTGATTGGTTCTAAATCTTCAGAAAGTCCGATTGTGAACATTTTATTATCAATGAAAGGCGGAAATGTTGCTGTGGGCGACCCAGCAAAAACTGGTTTAGCAAGTCTAACTGCTGATATGATGGGTGAAGCTACCCAAAACTACACAACAGAAGCTTTTGAAAATGAATTAGACAAAATTGGTGCTAGTATCAATTTTAATGCAGGGAAAAATTCTACTATTGTTCAAGTTAGTTGTTTGAAAAAGAACTTAGACCAAACTTTGAAGTTATTAGAAGAAAAATTAATGCGTCCAAAATTTGTTCAAGAGGACTTTAAATTGAATCAATCTCAAGCCTACCAGAGCATTAACTCACGTAAAACGGATGCAACGTATAATGCAGATTTAGCATTTAGTAAATTGGTGTATGGCAAAACCATTTATGGTGAGCCAGAAGATGGTACATTAAAATCAATCAAAGCGCTTACCATAAAAGATGTTCAATCATATTATAACCAGTTCTATGCACCTGATTTTGCTACATTAACTATCGTTGGTGATGTCAGTAAAGAAGAGGTTCTTGCTAAAATGGCTTTTATGAAAAATTGGCAAAAGAAAAATGTAAAATTTCCAGTAAATCCTGTTTTCCCCCAATCTGCTACAAATAACAAACAAATCTATTTGGTAGATAAATACAAAGCAGCTCAATCAGAAATACGTTTAGGTAATCTAGGTATGAAATATGATTGGAATGATAAATACTTCAAATCAACTGCAATGAACTATCCTTTAGGTGGAAGTTTTAATAGCCGTTTAAACTTGAATCTACGTGAAGACAAAGGATTTACTTACGGTATTAATTCCAGATTTACTGCTTACAGAGATTATGAAGGATATTTTATTATTTCAACATCTGTTCGCACCTCTTCAACTGATAGCTCAATGAAAGAGATTATGAATGAAGTTAACGGATTCCGTGAAAATGGAATTTCTGATGATGAGATTAAATTTATGAAGTCATCTATTACTCAATCTGACGCCTTGCGTTATGAGACCAATGGTCAAAAAGCAGGTTTTTTAAACCGTGTTGTAGAGTTGAGTTTACCTTCAGATTATATCAAACAACAAAATGGTATCATAAAAAACCTTACAAAGGAAGAAATCAATCAATTAGCCAAGGAAAACCTTAACCCTGATAAAATGATTTATATGATTGTTGGCGATAAAGAAAAAATTCAAAAACCATTAGAGAAATTAGGATATAAAATTGTTGATTATAAAGAAGTTGAAGTAGTAACTCCTGTTTATCAGAGATAATTTTAACCAAAAGCTATATGAAGCGCCCACGCATTGCGTGGGCGCTTTTATTTTATAGAAATGAAGGGGTATCAGTAATTTATTTGCTTCAAATCCATGTCATTTGAATGTTTTTTTACAATTAGGGGTAAATAATTTGTTAATAGGTTGTTAATTGCGACAACATAACAAATCGTTAATTTGTTATAAGAAATTGAGAAACACTTGAAAACAGCAAAAGATAAAAATATATGGCATTATGTGATACACCTAATGCACACTCATGATTGTGTAATTGTACCCAATTTTGGAGGATTTTTATTACATGCCGAATACGCTAGCATTGATGCTATTTCTGAATTAATGCAACCTAGTAATAGAAAGGTTTCTTTTAATCAAAAGCTGAATTTAAATGATGGTTTATTGGCAACCTACATTGCCGATGAACTTAAAATATCTTATGCAGATTCTATCAAATTAATTGATATTGAATTGAAGGCGTTTTTACTAAATTTATATAGTGAAAAGAGAATAGAAATCGGTTTGTTGGGCACATTTATACTTAATGACTCAAATAATTTTCAATTTATTCCAAATGGCAGAACCAATTTCTTAATGTCTGCTTTTGGTTTGCAGCCCTTGCAATTACATGCTAATAAAGTTTCTTCAAATTCGAATGCCTTGCCATTAGAAAAGATTGAAGCTGAACGTCAAAGGAAATTAAATGCTAACAACATAACCCAAAAAGAATTTAGAACTGGCAAAAAGAAGAGATCAAGTATTTGGTACACACTTTTAGCCACTTTTATGATAGTGGTGCTTTTATTTAATGCCTATATTTTGCTTGAAACCTATCCAGTGCTCCCATTGAGCAATGCGCTTTCTAAAATGAATTTGTCTATAAATTTTGAAAAAGTAATTAATCCTAAAAGCATTGATATCAAGGAGATTAAAGTTGAATCTCCCAATAAAGAAGTAAATGTAAAAGAGCCTAAAGCTATATCCCAAATAATGGTTGATTCAGTTGTTTCAAGTCAAACACCTCGTGTTGAAGTAGAAACTCCTGTTGTGCCAAATATTCAAAATACTTCCTCATCTACCATAAATATCGGTGATTCTGTATACTATATTATTGTTGGTGCATTTAGACATAGCAAAAGAGCGACTGCTCTATCTACCAAATTAAAAAACAATGGATACGAAGCTTCAGAGGTCGTAAAACCTAAGAAATTTCATTTTAAAATGGTTACTGTAGGATCTTTCACAAACATGAGTGAAGTATCAAAGTCTCTCATTCAAGTTCAGGAAGAAATGCCAGATGCTTGGGTTTGTATGAGTGTCAAATAGAATATGTGACTGGCTTTTTTGCTGGTAATTATTTGTATATTTCTCCAAATCTTGAAATTCTTTTACCTTACCTCACTTCAATCTCATCCACAAAAATAAAGGCATCACCACCAAAACCTTGATGACCTTGGGGCAGTGCACCATAGTTTCTTGCTATAACTTTAATATATCGTGTTTTTAACTTTTGAGACAATTGACCCGTTAATTTTTTTACAATGTTTTCATTTGTGTTCCAAGCTAAATCGTGATTAACTTTTGACACACTTGTAAAATTTATACCATCGTTGGAAACAAGATATTCAACTTCTTTTGGCAATAAAATCCATGAACGAGAATCTTGAAGGTAACTAGATGAAATTTCATTGATTTCTTTGTTTTCTTGCATATCAATAACTGCTTCGAAATCCTGACTTTGGTAACCTTGCCAGCCTCCTTTGCGCCAATCCTTATAGCCCAACAAACCATCAATGATGCCCGCATCTCCTCCAGCTGTGTATTGTTTATTGTATTTACAGTTTAGTTTTATGGTCCAGTTATTTGGTATTTTATGGAAGTACGCTTCATTCAAATAGTTTTCTATTTTATTGTTTGAATGCGCATGAATTTTAACGGAGTTTTTTATATAAAAAGGCTTTGTAAATGCTTTGATTTTTGTTTCTATCAAAAGGTTTTCATCTGCTCCAACCATGGTATAATATACGTTAGGTTTGTCGGGGTTTAATGAATATATATTTATCAATAAACTATCTTTAAACATTTTGTTTTCAGCATCAATTATAGGAGCAATGTCTAAATTCAAATTGGAAGTTTCTGTATCAATTTTTGCTTCTTCATATTTAAACTTTTTGCCTAAAATCAATACTTCATCGAATATAGATTTGGTACTTGCATATTTGTTTTCACCAGGACAAAAAGGATAGAAACCCATGGCACTGAATACATACCAAGCACTCATTTGTCCGCAGTCTTCATTACCAGATAAACCATCAGGCTTATTTGAATACATTTCATTGATAATTTGTATTACCTTTTGTTCTGTTTTCTCTGGTTTACCTACAAAATTATATAAATATGCCATATGATGACTTGGTTCATTTCCGTGCGCATATTGGCCTATTAGTCCACTAATATCAGCTTGTTCTCTGCCATCAGTTTTGCTCGATGTAGTAAACATTTCGTCTAATTTAGCTTCAAAATTATTATTGCCTCCATAGGCATTGATTAATCCATTTACATCTTGAGGAACAAAGAAATTGTATTGCCAGGCATTGGCTTCGGTGTAATGATTATTTACTTCTTTTGGATTAAATTGTTTTAGCCAACCTCCGTTGGAACGTGGTTGAATAAATCCATTTTTAGGATTGAATAAATTTTTCCATTTATTTTTATTTAAAATAGAAAAGTGCATTTCATTGTATTCATCTGCGGGTTTATCAGCTAAAACACTATATAATTTGGTAATACACCAATCATTATAAGCATACTCCAAACTTTTACTAACGCTTTCATGCTCATCTTCTACCTCTAAAAATCCTTTTTTACGGAATGTAGGCATTCCTAAATGGGGCAAATTGGCTGTTTTTTCGCAAGCTTCTATGGCCAATTCAATGTCAAATTGATCAACTCCTTTTGCATACGCATCTGCTATTACACTAATACCATGATTGCCTATCATACAATTGGTCTCATTGCTGCTTAATTCCCACATAGGCAAGCGACCAATTTGTTTGTATTGCTCTAAAAAGGTTTTGATGAAATCTAAATTGCGTTCGCGTTGTATTATATTAAATAATGGATGCAATGCCCTAAATGTATCCCAAAGACTGAAAACCGTGTAATAATTAAAGCCATCTGTTTTGTGTATTTGCATGTCTCTGCCAAGGTATCTTCCATCAACATCATTATAAATACTTGGATGAATAAAGCAATGGTAAAGGGCCGTGTAAAAAATAACTTGTTGGTCTGATGTACCTCCTTTTACTTGAATTTTATTTAATTCTTGGTTCCACATTGCTTCGCAATCGGTTCTTACTTTATTAAAATCCCAATGAGGAAGTTCGACTTGCATATTCTTTTTTGCTCCCTCCTCATCCACACCACTGATAGCTACTTTTACAACAACTTGTTCACCTTTTTTTACATCAAATTCAAATGCACCCCCTGTTAACACCTCATTTCCTTCACCACGTAAAGATTTTCCTGTAAAAGGTTTTGAGAACTCAATTCTAAAATAAACACGTTGGTCGGCTGCCCAAGCATAACTTTTTCTATACCCTTCAATGCTTTTGTTATCTAATATTTTTATTTTTCCATTTAATAATTTATCACGGTGCAATAAATCTAAAATAACATTCATTTTACCCGCTTTGTTAAATGTGTATTTATGAAATCCCACTCTAGTAGTAGTTGTAAGCTCCACATCTATATCGTCATCATCTAAATGTACACTATAAAATCCTGCATTGGCTTTCTCCTTTTTATGCGAATATTTTGATGAATATATTTTGTTGTCAAAACTACCTTTACCCATCATTGGCATGAGCATAATATCGCCATAATCGCTACAGCCTGTTCCACTTAAATGGGTGTGGCTAAATCCATAAATAAGTGAATCGCTTTGGTGGTATCCACTGCATCCATCCCAACTGCCATCTATTCTTGTGTCGGGGCTTACTTGCACCATTCCGAATGGGGCAACCGCACCAGGGAAGGTATGTCCATGTCCACCTGTGCCAATAAAAGGATTTACAATTTTAGCATAATTGATTTGTGCAATAGATTGAAATACCAAGCATGGAAAAATACATATTAATATAATGATATAACGCTTCATATGAATGCAATATAACACAGATTAGTAAATGTCAAAATACGGATGAATGTTTGAAAAACAAAAAGGCCAATGCTGATATTCAGCATTGGCCTATATCATACAAACCTTTAAAAACTTATTTTTCTAAACCGAACCCGTAGAATCCTTTAGAGCCATCAGGGTTTATGCCCTCAAGAAGCACACCACCTTTTTTGTTTTCTAAACTTGATTTTACATCGTTGATGGTAGCAACGGGTTTCTTATCTATTTGGGTTACCACAAAACCATCTGGCACACCTGCCTTTTTCATTGGGCTTTTCGTTCCTACTTTTTTAATTTTAATACCATTGGCAATTTTTAGTTTAAGTCTCTCCTCACGAGGTAAGGTTTCAAACTCGGTATCGATTACCTTGTTTACATCAATTTTTTCAACGGTTGAAATGTTTGTTTTTCCGTCAAGACTTTTAAGTGTGACAATACAATCTTTTTCTTTTCCATCGCGCAAAACAGTTACTTTTACTTTATCACCCGGGTTACGTTTGCCAATCATTTCTTGCAATTCTGGTGTTGATTTTACATTTTGTCCATCTAATCCTATAATGACATCCTTTTCCTTCAATCCTCCATCTTCGGCAGCACTATTTTCTCTCACTTTAGCTATAAATATACCTTTAATTTCTTTTAAACCTTCTTTATCTGCTAATTCACCATCCACATCTCTAATTTCAACTCCCAATACACCTCTTTGTACTTCACCATATTTTAACAAGTCATCCATCACTTTTTTCATTAGGTTGGTTGGAATAGCAAATGCATATCCTGCATATTGACCCGTTTCACTTGCTATAGCAGTGTTAATACCAACCAATTTCCCGTCACTTGAGACCAATGCACCTCCGCTATTTCCTGGGTTTACTGCCGCATCTGTTTGTATAAACGATTCAATAGAGTAGTTTGCTCCACCATTCCTTAATAAATTCAAGTTACGACCTTTTGCACTAACAATACCAGCTGTAACGGTTGAAGTTAAGTTAAAAGGATTTCCAACAGCCAAAACCCATTGACCTACCTTTACATCATCACTGTTGCCAATAACAGCAAAAGGTAGATTTTTTTCATCAATACGTAATAAGGCTAAATCTGTATTTTTGTCTTTACCTATTAAGGTTGCATCATATTCACGTTTATCATTTAACACCACTTTTATTTTGTTAGCTCCATCAATAACATGGTTATTGGTGATTATATATCCATCTTGAGAAATGATTACCCCTGAGCCAGAACCAGCCCTTGGTCCTTGGTTCGGCATTTGAAGATCAAAGCCATGTCCTTTAAAAAAATCGAATGGGTCCATTTGTTGCTGTCTATTGTCTGCTTGAGGTTGTGCCTCAACTACGGTAAGTATATGAACTACTGTTGGGGTTACCAATTCTGCCACCTGCACAAAATCTGGCCTGTCAATGCCTTCTGTCAAGCTGGCATATTTGGCCAAATAATTTTGTTCAAACTTGGCACTTTCGTCCTTACTTAATAATCTGCTAATGCCTATGGCTACCAAGCCTCCTAGGCTTGCAACAACTAAGAATGCTGCGTACTTTTTAATGTTGTTTTTCATGTTACTTATTTGTTATTTAGGTTTTGATTTACTTTCAAATTTTATTCCAAAAATTAAAATACCATCTTAACATTCGCTTAAAATTTTATATTCGTAAATATAATATTTGAATTTGTCCCTTAGTATCAATTCATGTACAAAACGAAAACATTAAAAATAATATTTTACCGCTTGTGTAATACCATCAAAAAACAGCAAATTTGCACAGCCAATGGAAGAGCTCATTCACGATAAGCATTTGTATTTTTTTGAGAAATTCATCCGAAACGAAATGAGTGAAGATGAAAAATTAGCATTTGAAAACAGGCTTACATCAGATGAACCTTTTCAAAAAGATTTTGAATTATATATTAGCAATAGAAATGTAATTTTAAAGCAAGAACTTGCTGAATACAGCAAACCCATTATCCCCCCCAAAACCAATGGATATAGGTGGTTATATGTTATTGTTTCCATTTTGTGTTTGGTCCTAATAATAGATTATTATGCTAACAAAAAGTTTGAAGAAAGCCTAACTCGGCAGTCTAGTGTAATCGATAAAATCAATATTTTTAAAAAGCTAAACGATAAAATTAATTCATACAATAAAAATGCGGAGTCTGTTTCCACTGAGAGTGAAGAGAAAGTAACTAATCCCTCAAAGATTATTAATCACAAAGAAGTCGCAGATACAATATCTTATATTAAAAATGGAGTGATTAGTGAAGATATAGAAGAAGCCAATGCGGATGTAATGCTATTTGATACACTATTAACTGTGATTGATTTTGAGGCATTTAAAGAAAAACAAAAGAACTTGCTTTTAGATACCGATAGTTTGATAACGGATAGCATGAGCAGTGCTATTGCCTTAAGGAGTATGATAAAAAATCCAGTTAAGGCAAAGCAACAGCAGGTTTATGTTGAATACTGGCAGTCGCCTGAAGATTATGCTGGATATACTTTTAATGGTAAAAAACTCATATTGTTTGGACATCAAAAACCAGATAATATTTTCCTATTAAAGCGTATCAACCAAATTATTTTGCACCTTTCGGATAACGAAATTCTTCTTTTGTCAGATAATAATTTTCATAACTATTAACATTGAATATCAAGTTTTATAAATACCAAGGTACTGGGAATGATTTTATCATGATTGATGACAGAATTTCACTTTTTCCAAGTGGTAATAATTCCAAACTTATTGAACAATTGTGTCACCGAAGGTTTGGGATTGGGGCCGATGGCTTGATATTACTGCAAAAGCATGAATCAGCTGATTTCCACATGAAATATTACAACAGCGATGGACGTGAAAGCAGTATGTGCGGCAATGGTGGTAGATGCATTGCGCAGTTTGCCAAAGACTTAAATATAGTAGGAGATAAAGCCGTTTTTTACGCTGTTGATGGCTATCATGAAGCAGAATATCAAGATGGCTTTGTTTCACTGTTAATGAAGGATGTTGATTCCATGGAAAAACGAAGCACTGACGAATTTGTGCTTAACACAGGATCTCCTCACTATGTAATTTTCACACATACAGATATTGATAGTCTCGACATTGTTTCAATGGCAAAAAAGATTAGGTATAATGATGAGTTTGCCATAGATGGCATCAATGTTAATTTTGTGAATATTGTTAGTGAAACTGAGCTAAAGGTGAGAACTTACGAAAGAGGTGTTGAAGATGAAACCTATAGTTGTGGTACAGGAGTAACTGCATGTGTTTTGGCTTATTCGCAAAGAAATTCAATTTCGGGTAGACCCATTACAGTGCAAACTTTAGGGGGCACACTTTCTTTAAAATACACCCCAAATGAATACTCATTCAAACAAATTTATCTTCAAGGACCAGCGCTAAGGGTATTTGAGGGGAAATTTGAATTATGAAAAATTTTCTTGATTATTTATAACTTATGTAATAACATTGTAATTACAATTTTTATTATTTATGGACATTTCTGTCATATCAATTGGGAATTCTAAGGGCATTAGATTAAGTAAAACCATTTTGGATAAATACAATATTAAAGATATTGTTGAGCTAATACTTGAAGACGGGTATATGGTATTAAAGTCAAAATCTAGTCCGAGAAAGGGTTGGGATAAAGCATTCGAAACAATGCATAAAAATGGAGAGGATTCATTACTTATGTCAGATGTTTTTGAAGACGAGAATTTTGAAGAATGGAGCTAAATCAATATCACATCGTCTTGGTTAATTTAGACCCTACAATAGGCAGTGAAATGAAGAAAACTCGTCCTTGTGTAATTATTTCGCCAAATGAAATGAACAAACACCTTCAAACCATAGTTGTAGCGCCTATGACTAGTGCTTCAAAAGCCTACCCCACTAGGGTTGAGGTAAATCATAATAAAACAAGTGGATGGCTTGTAATTGACCAAATTAGAACCATTGATAGGACTCGTATTATTAAAGTGTTAGGTACACTTTCTGATAAAGAAGTAAGAAAGGTTAAATCAATCATACAAGAAACTTATTTAGACTAAACATAGTCTGCAATGAAGTATTTTAGATAAAACCTAAAAATAACTTCTCATAATTTGTTCATAATTGGATTGGTTTTTGACATAGTATTGCAAAAATAAATATTGAATATTATGTCAGATACAATTGAAAAAATTGAGTGTTTAATTATAGGTAGCGGACCAGCAGGATACACAGCCGCAATATACGCTGCAAGGGCTGATATGAAGCCCGTAATGTACACCGGCCCTCAGCCTGGTGGTCAGTTAACCATTACCACCGAAGTTGAAAATTACCCAGGATATCCTGATGGAATTATGGGCCCTGAAATGATGGAAAATTTCAGAAAACAAGCCGAGAGATTAGGTACTGATGTTCGCTATGGCATGGTAACCAAAATTGATTTTATTGATAAGCCGCCATTCAATGTTCAAATAGATGAAAGTAAATATGTTCAGGCGGATACCATTATTGTTTCTACAGGTGCAAGTGCCAAATGGTTAGGAATACCAAGCGAAACCAAACTAAATGGCAATGGTGTTTCGGCATGTGCGGTATGTGATGGATTCTTTTTCAAAGGTAAAGATGTAGCCATTGTAGGTGCCGGAGACACAGCTTGTGAAGAGGCTAGTTATTTAGCTAAAATATGTAGCAAGGTGTATATGATTGTTCGTAAGGGAGAGTTTAGAGCTTCAAAAGCCATGCAACATAGGGTGGAAAATACACCTAACATTGAGATATTATTCAATTCAGAAACAGATGAAATACTAGGTGACAATAGGGTAGAGGGTGCTAGAATAAAAAATGTATTGACAGGTGAAATGAGAAATATTGATATCAAAGGTTTCTTTGTAGCTATTGGTCATACACCCAATACAGGTATTTTTAAAGGTTGGTTGGATATGGATGAAACGGGATATTTGATAACCACTCCGGGAAGCAGCCGTACCAATGTAGAAGGTGTTTTTGCTAGTGGTGATGCTCAAGACAAAATATACAGACAAGCGATAACAGCAGCTGGCAGTGGTTGTATGGCCGCCCTAGATGCCGAAAGGTATTTGGCTGCCAAGCATCATGCGATGTAATTAGATAATTTTTTTAATCAACAAATAAAAAGCTGTGCATCGTGCACAGCTTTTTTAGTTTACCCTCAATAGCTGGTGCGAGCGTCCGCTCGTACCATTCAAATTTCGTTAGTATTCTAATAATTTATTCGTCCAATAATTTTATATCCAAAATCCCTTTTCCTCCTGCATAATCAATGGCACTGCTAGAATAGATGAGTTGCAAACTCATTTTTCATTTATTTATTCGGAGTCAGCTACGCTATTGCCCAGCACACAAGACTCCGAACAGTGGGGCCATCAGAACTGCTTTGTGGCACATTTCCAGATAAACTATGAGAACCTTTGAAAAAATTATCTTCAATTCCATCTTCTCCCACAAATACATCATACCCACCATTGCCATGTGCTCTTGTATACCAATTTATGGGACTATAATTAGGGTGTGGAATTGGCTCTGTTGAGGCATAAAATGCGGCACCAATTAGTCCACCCAAAACTGTCCCAACTCCTGGAAATATAGATCCTGCTACTGCACCAGCACCTGCATATATCAGCCAATCTGTATAATCAGTTTCAACTCCAGCATCATTGAGAACCATTGCGGCCATTCCTAACGCACTGCAGCAAATTATTCCGTGATTCTTTTTCCATCCCGCAGAACTATTGATTACACTATTTGATTCTTTGTATAGGTTTCTAGAAAATTGTCGTAGCTTATTTCTGGCTGAGCAATTGTTATTACCTTTATCTCCATCGTTTTGAGGCAATCCTCCGTCTGCTTTTAATAAATCATATGCTTCTAAGTATTGTATTAAATCAAGGGCTTTTTCTCTTACTTTGCCACAATCGTTTCCACCCGAACATCCTATTATGCGCGGGTTAAGATTTTGTAACCCTTGATTTGCCTTTGCAAAATAAACAGCTTTTAAGCTATCATTCATTATTGCATAAGTATGAACAGTGTCTGATATAGCTGAATCGATCAATCCAACCAGATAGACAATGGCATTACTTTTAACCCATAAAGGATGACTACAATGTTCATTAAAATAACATTTGCTTGGTTCTGGATTTTTAGCAGTTTGAAGTATTTTGTCATATAAATAGGCATAATCACCATTTAAATTAGCCAGAATGTTATAACGTATTTGATTTATTGCTCCCTGTAATGTCCAATTGTTATGGTAATGCCTATTAAACATAGTATAAGGATTACCATATAAAAATCCTTCTTCTTTGTCTTTTAATCTTTTTCTATTAAGTTCTTCAGGTGCATCTGAGTCACTTCCATATTCACATTGTGAAAATACATGATTCGAAAAAAGTAATATTGTTGCAATAAATAGTAAATATTTTTTCATAATTATTTAGTTTAAAATCCATGTTTTGCCACCATTTATTTTTATTCTTAAGATGCCATAATTGTAGTTGTATAAAATATTTGATGAGTTTACTGGATCTGATGAGGGGTTATATCCATAAACTAAATTATTTTTATACATAACAGAATCTTTATTATATGCGCTTGGGTTGTTGAGAAAAGATAAATCTCGATTTGTAAAATTGTATTGATTATTAATATTAAAATCTAAATAATCTTTCCCAGAAGATTCTTTAACATAGTATTTAAAATTAATATTATACAATTCGGATTGGTTACCCCAAAATCCAATTTCTATCTTTTCATAATATTCTGTTATACCAGGGCAATCAGCATTAGTAGTTTGTTGTGGAAAACCTACATTTGTAGTTTTCATAGCTTGTCCATACAAAATGGCTGTATCACCTACATTGCTTATAAAAACTAGCGTGTCAAACCCTTTGAATGAAATTTTGGTTTTATTATTATTCGATAGCTTGTAATATTCATCTTTGTATTGACCACAGTTAGGATCATATTTATTGCAACATGTAAAAAGTACGATTGCACATAATAATAGTAAGATTTTTTTCATAGGTATTTAGTTTAATATCCATGTCTTACCACCATTTATTTTTAGTCTTAAAACTCCATAATTTAAGTTATAAAGACAATATGACGAATTATCATCTGCCGAAGCATTGAATCCATAAATTTTATTATTTTTATATATAATTGTGTCAAGATAATTAGTAGGATTATTCATATACGAAAGTACTTTTGTAAAAAAGTAATGATTATCCATTCTTAATTCTATGTAATCCTTTGCAGAAGATTCTTTAACATAATATTTAAAATTTAGGTTGTGTAATTCAGGACTATCTCCAAAAAATCCAATTTCAATTTTTTCATAATACTCTGTTATCCCTGGGCAATCAGCATTAGTGGTTTGTTGTGGAAAAGCTACATTTGTTTGTGTTTTGCCATGACCAAATAATGTGGCTGTATCTCCCACATTGCTTATAAAAACGAGTGTATCAAAACCTTTAAAGTTAATTTTAGATTTTGAGTCATCAGTTAAATTGTAATATTCATCCTTATATCGGCCACAGTTAGGGTCATATTTACTAAAACCTAATAAGAAAACAAGTAATGCTGTAGTCAATAAACATAATAAAAAATTACCCTTCATGATTTTTGCGGTTTAGTTTTAACAAAGATTAATTAATTACCTGCATAAAAGCAAGTTATATTTTGTGTATATTGCCATATAATTGGTATGAGTATTCGTTTTTGTGTGGTATTTGGGGGTGGGGTGGTTTTCATCATTGTTTTCTATTTTTATAAATTCAAAACTGTTATATACTTTCATCAATAGCCATTTAATTTTTACTGTCACAAGCAAAAGGCATATTATCAATGTATTATTTTTATGGCTTTTGTGCCTTATGGTTAGAAATAACCATATTGAAATTGGCACATTTCAAATCTTTGCTTTTACATCCAAAAATAAAATACTGCATGTGTAGTATTTTATATGAAGGCTTTTTTAGTTTACCTACATTTGCCCAATGCCATCAAATACTAAAGAACAAAAATTGCAGGCTTTTTCTCGCCTCTTGGATGTAATGGACGAATTGCGCAAAAAATGTCCTTGGGATATGAAACAAACCAACGAAACCCTCAGACATTTAACCATAGAAGAAACATACGAATTGGCGGATGCCATCATTCAAAACAACCCAACCGAAATAAAAAAAGAACTTGGAGATGTTTTGCTACATATTGTTTTTTATGCCCGAATAGGTAGTGAGACCAATAGCTTTGATATAGCTGATGTGATTAACAGCCTTTGCGAAAAATTGATAAGTAGGCATCCTCATATTTATGGTGATGTGAAAGTTGAAAATGCCGAACAGGTAAAAGAAAACTGGGAACAATTGAAATTGAAAGAGGGTAATAAATCCGTGTTAAGTGGGGTAAGCAAAGGCACTCCGTCTATTATCAAAGCATTGAGAATGCAAGAAAAAGCGGCTCAAGTGGGTTTTGATTGGAACACGGCCGATCAAGTTTGGGCTAAAGTGGAAGAGGAGTTGCTTGAATTTAAGGCAGAGTTGAGTCAAAGCAACAATCTTCAAAAATCGCAAGAAGAGTTTGGAGACCTATTATTTGCCATGATAAACCTAGCTCGAAAAAGTAATTTAAACCCAGATGATGCGTTGGAATTTACCAATCAAAAATTCCTAAAAAGGTTTATGTTCATTGAAGAAAGAGCCAATGCTATAAATAAAAAACTAACCGATATGAGCCTAGAAGAAATGGATGCCATTTGGAATGAAGCTAAATTAATTAAGAATTAGGAATTCAAAATGATGAATTACGAAAAGGCGAATGCAGTTAACTAAGATATTTAAAGAGTTTTTTGAAAGTGAGAAAGCAGGTGGTATCATTTTGATGCTTTGCACCTTGTTGTCATTGCTATTGGTAAATTCAAGTTATTCCGAAGCATATTTGCATATTTGGCATTGGCCTTTATTTGGAGAAAACATTGAGCATTGGATAAATGATGGCTTGATGGCCATTTTCTTTTTACTAATTGGTTTGGAGCTTGAAAGGGAAGTGTATAATGGCGAGTTGTCGAATTTGAAAAACGCCTTATTACCTATGATGGCAGCAATTGGAGGTATGGTATTACCTGTAATTGTTTATGCTGGATTTAACTTGAAAGCGGGCAATCTATCAGGAGCGGGCATCCCCATGGCTACTGATATCGCTTTTGCTTTAGGCATTTTATCTTTACTTGGTAATAGAATTCCAGCATCGCTCAAGGTGTTTCTGACAGCTTTGGCAGTGATTGATGATTTAGGAGCCATATTGGTTATAGCTATATTCTACACAGGGAGTATTATTTGGTCAAACCTAATGATATCATTGGGTATTTTTGTTTTTCTGTTAATTCTAAATAGACTAAAAGTATATTCCCTCATTCCGTATTTGATTGGGGGAATTTGTATGTGGTATTTTATGTTGCATTCGGGTATTCATGCTACCATTACGGGTGTTTTGTTGGCTTTTGCTATACCATTTGATAAAGGTGATGAATCTTCTATATCCATCAAGTTGCAACATTATTTGCATAAGCCTGTTGCCTATTTGATTCTGCCTTTGTTCGCTTTAGCGAATACCGCCATTATTATTAATTCTGACATTTCTAATGTCATGACAGAGTCCAATAGTTTAGGTTTAGCTCTAGGCTTAATTATTGGTAAACCATTGGGAATACTATTGTTTAGTTATATGGCAGTATTAATTGGTTGGTGCAATCTACCTGAAGATGTAAATTGGAAACAAATTTTTGGCGCAGGAATTTTAGGAGGAATTGGCTTTACCATGTCAATCTTTATTACCCTTTTAGCGTTCGATAACCAAGAAATTATAAACAATTCAAAGCTAATGATTCTTATAGCCTCACTCATTGCAGGACTTTTAGGATATTTTTACCTTAGATTGATTAGTCCAAGATCGGTTCAAATAAACTAGGTTATTACTTGAGACCTAAAGCTGCATCTAAATAAACATAAATGTCTTCAGGCAATTCATCTCCTTTTTTTGTAGCTCTTTTATGCCCTAGTCTCACAACAATCATTTTTTCGTCAGGTATGGCAAAAATGTATTGTCCACGGATACCTCTGCAATAGAAAATATCATGGCCTTTATGTTTCATAACCCACCATTGAAAACCATATTTATCATTGTCTTTTCCATCCTTATCTTTTAATGGCGCTGCTTTTATGGATTCTGCTATATAAATACTATCTATAAGTTGTTTACCATTCCAATTGCCATAATTCATATATAATTTGGCAAAACGCGCATAATCACGAGCGTTGGTATACCAACAACAGCTCACTTTTTCCATTCCTTTTTCATCTAAACTCCAATAGGCAGGAAATTCAGCACCCATCGGCTGCCATAGTTTTTCTGAAGCATAGTCGGAAATGTTTTTACCAGTAATCTTCTTTAATATCATACCTAACAATTGGCTATCACCACCTTTGTAGTTCCAAGTTTTTCCTGGTTCAGTAGCTGGTTTCACATTAATGGTTATGTTATTTACATCCGGACCATAATAGGCCTCACTAGGCCATGCCCAAGGGCTAGAATAAGTTTCATCAAAGGCTAATCCACTGCTCATAGTCAGGAGGTGTCTAATGGTAATTTTGGCTTTTTCACCTTCTCGGAACTCAGGCAAGTAGTTTCCAACCTTTTCGTCTATTGTTTTGATTTTACCTTCTTTTAAAGCCACGCCAATCAGGGCAGCCGTGAAACTTTTAGCCATACTGAATGAGTTGCTATAGCTGTCTTTGCCATAATTTTCCCAATATTTTTCATAGGCTATTGAGTCGTTTTTAATAACAAGGAAGGCTACCGTTTTATAATCCTCACATTTATTCAATAAATCAGCATCGGCTTTTAACTTGCCGTAAGACGATGATACAGGCCAGGCCATAGGATTAGCTGTTTTGATCTCTCTTTTGTCAAAAAAATCCATTTCATCAATATCTGGACTGAGTTTACCACTAAAGACAGTCATAGCAAACACTTTGTTTAAAAAGGTTTTTCCACTACCTAGGATGACAAATTCAGCAATAAGGGCTAGGGACACAATAAATAGTATTATTATTTTTAAAATCTTCATGTTGAATAGATTTTTATATGAAATGGCAAATCAAAGTAATATTGATGAAATGATGTTTGAAATTTAACATTAAGTAAATTTTTTTTTACAAATATCCACTAATTTTGCAACGAAAATTAGGTATACGCAGTCAAATAAATTGAAATAAAAGAAAGAAAGCCTATGAGATCAAGAAGTAAACAGGTTTTGATTATGTTAGTTTTGCTATACGTGGTATTATGTATAGGTTTTAGTCAAAAGTTATTTAAAGGTTTTGGGACCATTGATAATGTGCAAGTTAACATTATTAAATATGAAAATATAGGAAAGACACATTCCATATTATCCACTATGGATATTAGATCAAGTAAAAAATAGCAACTACATCAGCAGAATTCCATTTTTATCAATGATATTGATATGCTGTAGTCTATCTTTAACTATAGTATTCTCTATAAAAACAAACTTCCTGTCATAAATCCTCCCATTTAGGTAAAAGCTTAGCCAATATTCGTTATTTAAGAGAAAAACATCTTCAATGATGGGTTCAATTTTTAAATAGGATAGAGGCTCAATGGTATCTAAAAAATGTCTAAGAGTAGAACTTACTCTCTTTTCACCATCTATAAAGCCAAATCCTTTGCTACTAACAAGCACCCCAGTCAAGGTCTCGTTATTGAAATTTATCAAATATACATTCCAAATCCATTCATTCATTTCATTTTTCTCATGCACTACTGCTACTCCTACCCCGTCAAAGTTTGGTTCCTCAATATCTTTTAACATCTATTTTTTGTTTTTGCGAAAGTAGGTTATAAGATAATTTTAAAAACCTTTTTCCAGTTAAAAACTTGGATTTTTTTACCTCGTTGCATTTATCAAGCTAAATGTGAACCTCGACAAATAAGTCTTTTTTAGGGCAATGTGCATGTTTTTTGACAAATTAATTGAATAACAATTGTCATTCAATTGCCATATTTTAGAAATATTGGGTTAATATTTTTGTAAATAGGAAAACAAAAATATATTTGATTTCTTAATTAATTCATAATGAAAAAAATATTACTAATTGTAAATGTCCTAGTATTTTCAATTCTATCAAATGCGCAAATAGATAAAGCCTTCATGATAAGATCCATGCAACAGCATTCAACTGCGAGTGAATTGAAAATGAGTGATATCGCTAATTTTTCAATATATTCTCAGTATACAGAAGCAAAAACGGGTATTACCCATATATACTTTAGACAAACAATTAAGAATATTGAGATTTATAATGCAAATAGTAGCCTTCATTTCGATAAAAAAGGAAATTTGTTTCATTTTAACAATGCATTTATAAAAGATGCTCAAGATAAAATTAGTAAATCTAGCATTTCCCTAGATGCAAATAGAGCTACTCAGATAGTTGCAACAAGTCTTGGAATGAGTTTAAATCAAAGTATTCAATTATCGAAAACAACTCCGAATGAATTTGTTTTAAACGACCCTATGGCTTCAAGTCAGCCTATTAAAACCAAATTATATTATTTTTTCCTAAATGATAAATTGGTTCCAGTATGGAATGTTGAAATAATGGATGATGAAAATAATGATTGGTGGAATAAACGTGTTGATGCCAATACAGGCGAAGTAATTGATGAAAACAATTGGGTAACTAAATGCGATGTAACTCAGATTTATCATTCAAATGAAATGGCTACTGCCAATTATAATTTTGAGGAAGTTGTGCAAGGTTCGACATTAAACAAAACAGCTGCTAAAGTTTCATATAACATTTTACCTCAACCTTTAGAAAGTCCAAAATATGGATCACGTCAAATTATCGATGAATCAGTTGTTAATTTGTCAGCATCACCTTATGGTTGGCATGATACGGATGGTGTGGATGGTGCTGATTTTACTATTACTAAGGGAAATAATGTGTGGGCAAAAGATGATACCACGGGTAGAAATACCCTTACTGGTTCTTCGCCAAATGGAGGTGATAGTTTGGTTTTTGATTTTCCTTATGATATTAATTCAAGACCATTTGAAAATTTGAAAGCGGGTATCGTTAACTTATTCTATTGGAATAATGTTATGCATGATATCATGTATAATTATGGCTTTGATGAGGCTTCAGGGAATTTTCAAAACAATAATTATGGTAAGTTAGGTTCTGGAAATGATTTTGTATTTGCAGATGCCCAAGATGGTAGCGGAACAGGAAATGCCAATTTCGCAACACCAAATGATGGACAAAATAGTAGGATGCAAATGTATCTGTGGCCTACAAGTACAAACACCAATTTAATGACAGTAAAATCTCCTAGTAATTTGGCTAGAGCTTTTGGTGGGGCTATTTCATCCTTTGGATCAAAGGTATATTCAGGTGGTATTATGGGGAAGTTAATTGAAGCGAATGATAGTACTATTAATTACAATTATGGATGCTCGCCATTAATAAATCCTGATAGCGTTGCAGGTAAAATTGTGGTTATTTATAATAGTACCGCTTGTACCAATATAGTAAAGGTTAAGAATGCCCAAAATGCAGGTGCTATTGGTGCTATTGTAGTAAATAATAGCACAAGCAACCCAACCGCAATGACAGGTAAAGATGCAACCATTACAATTCCTTCTATCATTATTACCCAATCTAATGGCGACACTTTATTATCTCATCTAAGAAATGGTGAAGAAATAGTGGCTACTATAAGAAACGAACAATTGGATGGTAGGGTTTATCAAGGAGAGTTTGATAATGGTGTAATGGCTCATGAATATGGTCATGGTATTTCAAATAGGTTGACTGGTGGTCCATCAAATTCAAGTTGTCTGACAAACCAAGAACAGGCAGGTGAGGGTTGGAGTGATTTCTTTGCCTTAGTTACTACAGACCGTTTGGGAACCACCGATGCAACAAGTAACAGAGGTATTGGGACTTTTGTAAATAACCAAGATACTTCTGGATTGGGTATTAGAACATTCAAATATAGCAGAGATATGAAAGTTGATCCAGTAACTTATAATGGAATTAAGACCCAAGCTATTCCTCATGGAGTTGGATTTGTTTTTTGTTCAATGCTTTATGATATTTACCTTGATATGATTGATGTTTATGGATTTGATAAAGATATTTATAATGGTAAAGGAGGAAATAATAAAGCTTTACAAATTGTAATGTTAGGATTAAAACTTCAACCTTGTTCACCAGGTTTTGTAGACGCTCGAAATGCCATCATTGCAGCAGACAGTATTTTAAACAATAAAGCAAACTATGAATTATTATGGAAAGCCTTTGCGAGAAGAGGTTTAGGTGCTTCAGCTGATCAAAAGTCTACTAATAGCAGAAGTGATGGCATTCAAGCCTTTGATATACCAAGAAGTCTTTGGAAAACTAGTACCCAAGAAATCCTTAATTCACATGATATAATTATTTATCCTAATCCATCAAAAGGAGTTTTTAAAATTGATTTCTTAACTAATGTTCAGATCAATCAAATTGAAGCCTTTGATATGACAGGTAAATTGATTTTAACCCAAACTATAAACAAAGATGCTAAGACTTGTTCTATTGATTTGAGCAATTATACAACTGGGGTATATTTACTTAAACTGAAGTCTGATTTTGGAACGCTGGTTCACAAGATAATAGTTGAATAAAAGCTTTAACCTTATGAAACAAAAAATCCTATTGAATTTCAATAGGATTTTTTTATGATGATACCAATGTGAAATGGTTTTAGGCCCAATTTATTCGTCTGTTGTACATATCATTTTGGTATAAGTAGGCACATTAAACCAACAAGCAGCTTGGGTGTGAAGCAGAGATGAGTTGCAAACTCATTTTTCATATATTTATTCGAAGTCAGCTGCGCTATTGCCCAACACACAAGACTCCGAACAGTAGGGGTTAAATGTTGTTGTTGGAAACCTATATGTAATGAATGGCTGTAATGAGGATTCAAATCCTTTTTTATCTGTTACTCTACATGCGCTACCCTAACATGGCGAGTAGCAGATGCTAAGAATTTATATTATCGGCTCATGTCTATATATAACTTCTAATAAATGGAACAAACTGACGCTCACATTAGCATACGGTACTAAATGTTGGGTGGCAAGATCATGAAAACAGCTAGAGGCTAATCAAATAGTTCACTAGCGAGACGATTGCGATTGATGGTATTTTAAACTGCAGCTTACAAGACAATACAACTAATAAAGTAAGATTTAAACACTGGCATAAAGTAAGAACTTTCCATTGGTTAGAAAATTTCAGGAGAATAATAAAGATTTTGAGTATTTATTTGCTTCTAGAGAAGCTATAATTTATATTGCATACATAATTTATATTAAACAAAATTTGAATAGTTGCTTATAAATTAACCTAAAAAAAATAATATGTACGGATTAGTCAATCAAGGAATTCAAGGCTTAATAATTGAAAATTATGGTTCAGCAATATGGGAAAAGATTAAAGCAAAGGCTGGTTATGAAGATGTGACTTTTTTGGCTTCTCATTTGTATGATGACAGTGTTACTTTTTCATTAGCCACAACCGCTGCTGAAGTTTTAGATATAAGTTTAGAAAATGTACTCAAAGCTTTTGGTAAATATTGGGTCTTAAATATTGGCAAAGAAAAATATGGGACACTCATGAAATCTGGCGGAGATAATATTATTCAGTTTTTAAAAAATTTGCCTAATTTTCATAGTAGAGTGATGTTGATTTATCCCAACGCCCAACCACCTGAATTTAAGGTTGACGTTATTAACGAAAACACAATTCATTTGCACTACTACTCATCCAGAATTGGTTTAACAGATTTTATGTTTGGTTTAATCGATGGGCTTTCTGAATTTTTTGATGCCCCCTGCTCTGTGAATCATTTAAATCATAGTGAAACAGAAATAACTTATGATTTGTTCGAGATTATAGTCCATTAAATATATGGATCAAATGATTTTTAACGCTCAATTACTTGAGGAACTTTTTCCATTTTTTATAATTATTGAGCAAGATTTATCAATTA
>CAMBSD010000014.1 GCA_945870425.1 Chitinophaga pinensis
TAATGCTAGCCACTGTATGTGTGCTATTAGCAAGTGCATTCATGAGCCAAACCAATGCACAACAAAAGGCCTGGTCGGGCAATAACAATGGTTTTGGTATCGACAGTTTAAATAACCCATCCACTGTTACTTGGACGCTATCTCAAGGTCCAGGAACAGGTGTATCTGAAAATGCTGTTGGGGGAGGAAAGGGAGTTAGAACTACTACCTTGTGGTATAATACTACATCCAATGCCATTAAATATGATACCATTCAGGCGTTTGAAACCATGAATGGTTGTGTAAGTTCAGTTGTAAAAAAAGGTGTAAATGTGTATCCTTTGCCTACTTTGAGTGTAGGGCCAAGTGAAACCATTTGTTATGGAGAAGCTTTGGGAACCAGGACCCTGACCATTTCAAACTATGCTACTATTGGAGGAGCTGCCAACATGGGTAATTTTAACATCAATATGGATTTGAGAGTGGGTTCAGCTACTGGTCCATCTGTGCCTGGTGCAAGTGCTTTATTAACATTTAGTAATGTTTCAACCAACACAGTTTCATTAACTGTCCCTTCAGGTGCCTTGGCAGCAGGAACGTACTTCTTGGTGGTAACAGGATTCTCATCTATTACTACAGCATCTGGAACAGCAGGCACAGCGGGCTATTTACCAGCACCTGGAAGCGTGGCAGGTGGAAATTCAGCAGCTACGGTAACAGCATTACCTACAAACGGAATAAACTATTATACGGTGGTTGTTAGACCTCAGGTGGTTACTTCTCCTATCTTATCTTACTAATAAGTCTAAACCACATTAATGCGTAAACTCATTGCCTCCATGGTGATGGTGCTACTTTGTGGCACCGGTAAACTTGCCGCACAGTCAATTGTGAGTCCGGATACTGTATGCGCAAATACTAACAATAAAATTTATAAAGTGGCCATGAATGTGGGCTCCACCTATCATTGGTCACTAAAGAATAAGATGGGCATTATCAATACACCAATACCATCTCGAAGTGATAGTATTTCTATTAATTATGGAACAGTATCTGGAATTGATACACTCAAATTGGTAGAACAAGGTCCATCAGGCTGTTTGGGTGATACGGTGACTATGGCCATTTTTATAATGCCTCCAGTCACAGCTATCATAAATGGTGCAGATTCAATTTGTTTAAATAATGCGAGCTTAGGTAAAATATCGATTAGTTTTACGGGCATAGGTCCATGGGATTTTACTTATACTGATGGTTTGAATCTTGTTTCAATAAATGGTATTAGCAGTAGTCCCTTTATCATTAATACCCCAGTGTATGTTTCCTCGGGTATCAGGCCATATAGCATTTTAAAAGCTTCAGGGCTCAAGTCATGTGCTGCTAATACGAGTGGTTCGGCAAGTGTCACCGTTTTTCCTAAACCAAATACATCACCCATTTCACATTATTAATGATCAAAAATTTTCGACATATCATCTTGATTATTTTACTTGCATTTATTGTAGGCAGGGTAAGCTATGCGCAAGTTATTGATACTGCCTGTTTGGGTGAAACATTTGTGAGATATGGCGTTCCTAATACTCCAGGTTCAACATATTATTGGTACCTGAATGGAGGCACTATTAATACGGGTTTAGGGACCAATGAAATTCGTGTTGATTGGCAAAATGTTTCAGGCATGAAAGAAATTAATGTGGTGGAGAAAAATGCTTTAGGTTGTTTTAGCGATACACTTAAAGCCCAAGTTTGGTTAATGCCCAAACCCTCATTGACAGTGAGTGGGAACCTAAATATTTGTGAAGGAGATAGTACTATTATATCAGCCAATGGTGCCACAGATTTGATGTGGGGAACGGGTGAAAAAAGCTTGTCGATTAAGGTTAAACAGCCAATAGGAAACTATCCAAATTATGTACTTGGCACTTCGCCATGCTTGTCAGACACATTATATTTTACAGTAAAAGTAAGGGCTATACCTAAAGTTCCTGATTTTACTTATAGCCCTTTATTACCTGATGTTGGTGCAGATGTTAGCTTTGTTTTTAATGATACTTTAAAGACTGGTGAAAGTCTCAGTTGGCTATTTGATAGTGGCAACCCATTTAACTCAAGCGATGTGAATCCTGTGATTTTTTTCACTGATTCAGGTTATAAAAATGTGAGACTAGAATCGAGTAACAGCGGTTGTGTTTCGTATACGCTTAAACAAATTTATGTGCGCAATGCAGAAAAAATTTTTGCACCAGAGGCCTTTTCTCCTAATAATGATGGGGTAAATGACGTGTTTATTTTGAAAGGCTATGGAATTAAATCTAGTCACATGATCATATATAACCGTTGGGGCGAAGTGGTTTTTGAAAGTACAGATTTTAATAAAGGTTGGGATGGAAAAGTAGATGGTGATTATGTGTTGGACAATGCTTATTTATACAATATTTCTGCCACAGGATTATCAGGTAATACTTTTCGCTACGCAGGAACCATTACCATTGTTAGGTAAAATAAAAATATATATATGTCAAGATTAAAACAAATTGCCACCTCTTGGTTTGAAGCTTTTAACAAACATGATTTAGAAAGGTTATTATCTTTGTATGATGACAATGCCTTACATTATAGTCCTAAACTTAAAATTCATCAACCTAATACGAATGGTTTGATTAAAGGTAAGGATGCCTTAAGAAATTGGTGGGCAGATGCCTTTAATCGTTTACCTAATCTGCACTACCAAGTTATTAAGTTTACAGCAGATGATGAACAAGTGTTCATGGAGTATATTCGCCAAACCCCAGATGAAGAGGATTTGAGAGTTGGGGAGGTGTTGGTTGTAAGGGACGGCCTAATAGTGGAATCAAGGGTTTACCATTCTTAGCCTTGGATTTTATGGATATTTGTTTCTTCTTTCATGTTGTAAATTGGTTTTCTTAATTCCCTATTTATCTAAATTAGCTTTTGGGAACGAAATAATTTGATTTTCCTTTCGTTATTTTGGCCACAACAAATCACAAAATTGATTATTTTCGCAGCAGAATTTAAAAATTTAAAATGGCCAATAGCTTTTAGCTATAGCACAACAACCTATGTTCGATAATTTAAGTAGTAAGTTAGAAAAAGCTTTTAAAACCCTTAAAGGGCAAGGAAAAATCACTGAAATTAATGTGGCCGAAACCGTTAAGGAAATTCGAAAAGCATTGATTGATGCCGATGTAAACTATAAAATAGCAAAACAAGTTACAGATACCATTAAGGATAATGCCATTGGAGCCAATGTGCTTACTACGGTTTCACCGGGAAAATTGATGGTGAAAATAGTAAATGATGAGTTGGTAGCTTTGTTTGGTGGAAAAACCGAAGAAATTAGCACGGAGGGTAATCCAACCATCATATTAATGGCTGGATTGCAAGGTAGTGGTAAAACAACCCACACCGCAAAATTGGCTAATTTTATCAAACGCAAAGGTAAATCTGTGATGATGGCTGCCTGCGATGTATACCGTCCTGCCGCCATTGAGCAATTAAAAGTTTTAGGTGCACAAATTGATGTGCCTGTATATTTTGAAGAAGGAAACCTAAATCCAGTAAGTATTGCAGCCAATGCTGTTAAGCATGCCAAAGAAAACAATGCAAGGGTTATAATCATAGATACTGCGGGTCGTTTGGCTATTGATGAGCAAATGATGAACGAGATTGGTGATATCAAAAAAACGATAAAGCCTCATGAAATCTTGTTTGTTGTGGATGCCATGACAGGGCAAGATGCTGTTAATACCGCAAAAGCATTTAATGATGTATTGGATTTTACAGGTGTTATCCTAACCAAATTGGATGGTGATACCCGAGGTGGAGCAGCCTTATCTATCAAAACAGTAGTTGAAAAACCTATTAAGTTTGTAGGTATGGGCGAGAAAATGGAAGCCCTTGATGTATTTCACCCAGATAGGATGGCTCAACGTATTTTGGGCATGGGTGATATCGTTACCCTAGTTGAACGAGCCCAAGACGTTTTTGATAAAGAAGAATCAGATCGTATCCAGAAAAAATTATTAAAAGATCAATTTACTTTCCAAGACTTTTTAAGTCAAATACAACAAATCAAAAAGATGGGTAACCTAAAAGATTTGATGGGAATGATTCCGGGTGTTGGTAAAGCTATAAAAGACTTAGATGTAAGTGATGATGCTTTCAAACATATTGAAGCTATTATTTATTCAATGACTCCGAAAGAAAGAGAGACGCCAGATATCATAAATGGTTCGCGCAGAAAAAGAATTGCTTCTGGTTGTGGTAGAGATATTCAAGAGGTGAATCAATTGTTAAAACAATTTGATGAAATGCGCAAAATGATGAAAACCATGAATAAATTTCAAGGCGCAGGACGTAGCATGAAAGGCTTGCCTTTTATGAGATAATTATAAAAACAATTATGTCGAATGCAAAAATAAAAAGTGGTATCAGATACAGACTACGAAGGCTGTTAACTTTGTTTTTGCAAGGTTTACTTATCACTTTGCCCTCTGTGGTAACCTATCAACTCATTAAATCTACTGTTAGATGGATAGATGAATTTTTGCAACTTGAAACCCCTGGCTTAGGTTTTGTAATTGTAATCAGTTCTATTACTTTCCTAGGCTATATAGGAACTAACATAGTGACACGTCCTATTCTTGATATGTTTGATGATATTTTCAGTCGTATACCTTTCATCAAAAATATATACACTTCAGTAAAAGACTTGGTCGAGGCATTTGTAGGGGATAAAAAGAAATTCTCCAAACCTGTAGTGGTTGAAATGTCACCTGGTTTATACAAGCCTGGTTTTATTACAAACGAAGATTTAAGTGAATTGAATTTGCCTGGATTGGTGGCAGTTTATTTTCCACATTCTTATGCATTTTCAGGTAATGTGTTTTTTACTGAAAAAT
Organism: Chitinophaga pinensis; assembly: GCA_945870425.1. Taxonomy (GTDB): domain Bacteria; phylum Bacteroidota; class Bacteroidia; order UKL13-3; family UKL13-3; genus RGVD01. Next base: position 4,902 of record CAMBSD010000014.1, read on the forward strand.
CTATGGTAAAACATTATGATACAAATGCCACAGACTTTATGAAGTTTATTATTACAGGCGGTGTAACTGAAATGGATCAATCAAACCTACATCAAGATATTGATAAGCCTGAATAATATTTTTATACTCATCAAAATTGCTAGGTTCAAAAACCTATTGATGATATTATTTACCCAAGTTTTTGCTTTTTACTTTCTAAATCCATACGCTGATTGGCATGATTTACTGAGATTTAAATTTTTGGCTCTGGTATTTTGCACGGTTTTGGTTGCAGCAGCAGGTTATATCATCAACGATTATATAGATGTTAAAATTGACATGGCAAACAAGCCAAGCAATGTCTTGGTAGGGGTAAGGATATCAAGAAGGAAAACCATTTTTGCTCATTGGGTGCTTACCTTAACAGCAGCATTTTTATCCTTGCTTATTAATATCAATGTGTTTATCTTGGTAATAGTTTGTTCCCTTTTGCTTTGGTTGTATTCAGAGTATTTTAAAAAATCTTATTTGGCGGGCAATATTTTAGTAGCCATATTAACTTCGTTCACCTTACTTATTCTGTTTTTGTATGATGAAAATCTGTATTGGCCCGGCATAATATCCTATTCCATTTTTGCTTTTTTTACAACCTTAGAAAGAGAGATTATTAAAGATACTGAGGATATAAGGGGAGATGCTAAATTTAATAGCCATACACTTCCCATAAAATTGGGTGTAAGGAAAACCAAAGATATTTTGTTATATCTACACTTGTTTAATGCAGCACTTATTTTTGCCTTTGCATTTTATATTCAACCATTTTTTAAAAATCATATCAATACCTATTTTTTATTTTTGATTTATATATTGTTAGGCATTTTATTACCTATGGCAGCTATGGCTTGGCTTATCAAGGTGTCAGATGTGAAGTACGACTTTTCTAAACTCAGTCGCTTTGCAAAAATTATTATGCTACTTGGTATTCTGAGTATGGTTTTTTGGAAGATATAAAATCCAACCTCATTTAATAAACCAAAGAAGGCGATATTATGCACCTCTTTTGTTTAAAGTTTTTTTATAAAAAGATATTCTTTTCTAAAAATGAATTTTGATTAATTCATATGATATCAATAAATACAAAATACCACCTACCAGGGCAGAAAGTAGTAAAACAATTTGCCACATGGGTCTGCTTTTTTTACCAAAAGGATCATTCATGTTTAATTTAGCACCTTTAGGTAAATTAGCTAAGTGAGTAAGTGTATTTCCAAACTGAATATTAATAATCACACGGGCATTGATGGCCCATCCATTCGCATCTAAAATAGGAGCTAGGTTTCGCTTACGAAGTTTGAAAAAGGCCATAATCATAGACGGACCTGAAATAACAAGTAAAATACCTGACACAGCTATGGGCATTTTCCACCAAATCAACTGCATAAATCCAGTGACTACTGAAGCTAAAGCTGTTCCTATGGCTCCAAGTGCTAGACCTATGGCAGCAAATATTCCTACAAATTTACCAACGTCAAAGGGTGCTGGAGGGGCCGCATCAGGCACAGGAGTTGCTATAGCTTGGGAAGGCATGGCTTCTATTGAACTTGATGCACTGGCTTGGACTTTATTATCTTGATCTGATGCAAATTTGTTTGTTTGCTTTCTGATAAATTCTGATATTTTTCGGTATGGAGACCAGAAAGCTTGTCGAATACTAATAGGGTTGTCAACGATTTTAATAACTGTAGCATCATAATCGTTTCCTGCTCTATCGTAAAACAATGCATTTCTTCCCACTATTAAATTATCAATATCTCCATTCGTTAATGCCGCAACAATGGTCATTTTTTCATTAGTAGATTTAGAAACGCAATCACAATAAATTAAAAACATACCACTGAGAGCCACCATGGTATTGTGCTTTGGCATATCACTTACTTTTATACATAAATCACAACTGCGTTGGTCTATGTACAAAGTACCAGCTTGAAAGACTGCAGGAAAATCTGGTGAGTATAGGTCATAGAAAGTAACAAAGTTTTTGATAAGAGTGAATAAATCACGGTAGTATCTTACCAATTTATCAACTAAAATAATATTGTTTGCTTCATTTTCTAGAGCTTTGTCTTTCTCAATGATAGCAAGCAATTGTTGTATGCTATCGTTTGATAATATGCTTTGAATTCTTAATATACCTAGTGATTCAACAGAGGAACCTTCTTTCTCGGCCATCCACTGTTCATATGCATTAAATTTATTTATAATAATTTGCCAATCTTTTTCATCCAATTCAGTTTTTCCATCAAATAATACCATGCAAACGCTGTGGCGAAATTCATTCATTTGCGCTTCCCATGCAGGATTAATTCCATTACTTAGTGGTAGTTTTTTTGCAGCTTCAATTTTTGCTAATGGATAGGTGGATATTTCATCAAGACATTTACTTAGGTCTTTATTTGTTATGCTTTCAATTCGCGAAACCAATGCATTCAATATGGCAGTAGAATCGGCATCGAAAGCAGCTAATCTGCAACGAAGATAGTAGTCATCAATTTTAGGTTTTATTGCCAAGTAAGATAAATAGGCCTCAGGAGTTTCATTACCAAAGGGTAAAATATGCCTATCATCATTGGTCTTTTGTTGCCATGCCGCGTATGCTTGGCAGGCATCAGAAAAAGCGAGTAATTGTTCTGAATTTATTCCTACTTTACCATTCCGATCATTTGTTGAACCAACTAGAGTAATGATTTCATGTAGCAATGTTTTTAATTCAAGGTTATCACTTGAATCTTCAGAAATGATTCCATCTCCATTAAAGGCAGTATTGGCAAATATTTTAACAGTGTCTGATGTATCTTCTACACTCAAGCCATTGGCATCAGGTTTACCAAGATTTCTTAATATAGTTTGAGCTGAAGAGAGCAAAATCTTTCCTTCATCTGTTTGTGTGTTAATAGCACTCAAAGGAAAAAATGATGCTTGTTTGAGCAGATCATCTGTATTATTAATAACAGATGAAATCCACTTAATAGCTGCTAATATTTCTGCTACTTTAATTTGTCCATCCTTGTCTTCATCGATAAGTTCAAGCGTTTTGTGGTCAATTTCTAATCCATATACAGGGCAACTTAGTGCGGTCCATAACTTTTGATCTAGGTATTCTAATGCTTCAAGATCTTTTCCTGATTCTAGATTCACACGTTTAACCCCTCCAACGGAGGAAAAACTCCAGATATGATTTTGATTTGACATAAATAAGGTATTTTGATGTAAAGGTATAATTGACAATTGCGAATGTATTAAAGCCAGGTGATTATTTTATGCTACTGTTTATGTTTTATGTGTTATGCATTAAATAAACTGACAACTAACAATCAACAACTTGAACTATTCTTCAATAAAATTATTCGATTTAACTTTTTCTTCAGGCTTGTAATTATCACAATTCAACTCAATAGTCAGAGGTGCTTTGGGTGTTTCCCATTCAGGAACTATTTTAATTAAATTATCTTTGGTTACTTTTTGCATATAGGTACTCCAAATTGGCATGGCTTGGGCAGCACCACTGCCCAAATCAAGACTTCTGAAGTGAATCGCTCTGTCTTCAAAACCTGTCCACAATCCGCTTACAAGTGTAGGGGTAATTCCCATAAACCAAGCATCACTGTAATTTTGTGTAGTTCCTGTTTTGCCGCCACAAGCCCCTGGTATTTGGTATTGATATTTAACCTTAGCTGCCGTACCATGTGTAGTTACTTTTTCGAGCATTTTACACATTACATAACTGGTTTGCTCACTTAATACTTCTTTTGTTTTGGGTAATTCTTCTCTAATTACATTGCCATTTTTATCTACGATTTTTAATAGGTATTGAGGTTTGTGCCAAACACCTTTATTTGCAAATGTACTATAGGCAGACACCAACTCGTAAACCGAAATATCTGCTGTGCCAAGTGCTGAAGAAGGGTAGGGAGCTATATCACTTTGTATACCCATTTTATTCGCCAAACTTATTACTGTTTTAATGGCATCAGGACCTAATTGTTTCAATAGATTCAAACAAACCAAATTAAATGAAAATTGTAAGCCTCTATACATGGTCATTTCTGGGGCCGTAAATTCATCATCTGCATTGCCTGGATTGTAATCTGGATAGCCCTCAAAAGTGACCGGTTTATTCGGAATGATGGAACATGGTGACATACCATTATCAATGGCTGTGGCATAGACAAAAGGTTTGAAGGTCGAGCCAGCCTGACGTTTTGAATTGGTATTAACATGGTCGTATTTGAAATATTTGTAATTATGACCTCCTACCCATGCTTTAACAAAACCTGTTATAGGGTCCATGCTCATAAATCCACATTGCATGAAATATTTATAGTATTTAATGCTATCCATGGGTGTCATGGTTGTATCAATTTCACCACCTGAATTGCTATACAAACGCATTTTTACTGGTGTGTTAAAATCCTTCATTATCTCAGATTCTGATTTACCCATCTCCTTCAAAATTCTATACCTGTCGCTTCGCTTCATCCCATAGGTTAATAGTTCTTTGAATTGTCCCCAAGGTTCGCGTCCTTTCCAATGTGTGTAGAATTTCTTTTGTATAGTTTGTAAATGCTCTTGTACACTTTGCTCAGCATGTATTTGCATTTTAGAGTTGATGGTTGTATATATCTTCAAACCATCCTTATAAAGATTAAAACCATTTTCTTCACACCAATCAATCAATTCCATTCGCAAGTACTCGCGGAAATAGGTTGCCAATCCTTCATTATGGTCATCTTCTTTATAGTCTAATTTGATAGGTTCAACTTTGAATTTATTTGCTTCATCAGCTGTTAAGAATTCATTTTTACGCATTTGGTCCAATACAGTATTTCTTCTTTTCATCGAATTAGCAGGATTGCGCTGCGGGTTATAGGCTGTAGGTGCTTTGAGCATACCCACTAAAACTGCGGCTTCAGGAGCTGTTAATTCTTTGGGTGTTTTTCCAAAGAAAACCTTTGAAGCAGAACGTATACCAAAAGCATTACCGCTGAATGGAACAGTATTTAGATACATGGTAATGATTTCTTCTTTGGTATAACGTTGTTCAATCCTTATGGCTGTTATCCACTCTTGTAATTTGGTAATTAATTTCTGATGAAAATGTTTGAAACGAGTACGTGGGAAGAGGTTTTTTGCCAATTGTTGGGTAATGGTACTTCCTCCTTGTCTTTTGCCCATTAGGTTATAGGCAATGATGGTAAAAATACGTTTATTATCAATTCCTGAGTGTTGGTAAAAACGAAAATCTTCAGTTGCCAAAAGTGCATTGATTAGCTGTGGACTTAAATCCTCGAAATTGGCATTGCTCCTATTTTGTAAAAAATATTTACCTAAGACCACCCCATCACTTGAATAGATTTCACTAGCTAAATAGGTAGTAGGATTTTCTAGCTCTTCAAGGGGCGGAAGTTTATAACTAGGAACAAAATCATTCCAAATAAAGGCTATCAATAAACTAAAAGCGAGCAGTCCTGAAATAGCAGCAATCCAAAGCCATTTAATGAATTTCCAATACTTACTTCCCCAAAAATAGTCTTTTATTTTCATCTGTTAGTTTTCGCTTTTAATCTCTGTTTTTAATTCTGTATTTGCTTCAGATTTAATAATAGTATTCACATTTCGCTTTTGATAAAACTTGTAGTACTCATCAATACGTTTTTCTTTCAGAATTTTTTTGAAGGTTTCTTTCGATACAATAAATTCTATGTATGGTTCGGTAACATTCATTTGCTTTGAAATTACTTCCACTGCTTTCAATCCTTTAATATAATCAACCCCTTTAAATAAGTTAAGGAACTCTCTCACAACCAACAATTGATAACCATCATTACTCAACATTGGATTTGATCGCAGGTTATCTAAAGAAGCATATTGTTCGTTATAAGCAGCAATTTTCTCGTTAAATATGGTGAAATCAGCTTTCTCGTTTTTCATGGCAAAAACATAGAATTGTGGCGTATTATCGTCTAGTTCAAATAGCCTTAAAGTTGTATCTCCTCCAACAGCATCTACCATTTTTTCTTTCTTATTCAATAAATCTAAAGTGGCTTGAGAAGCCTTAGCCACATCTGTTTCTTTGAATTCCTTAGTTATATTAATTAGCGCTGTTTTAAAGTTTTCAATGGTTTCAGTCTTACCGATGGCTAAAGTATTTATATAATCAAACTTAGCACGCATATTGTTCCCAGGAAATTTCCTCTCTGCTTCTATTTTCATCCTTTTCACGTCATTGTAATTTCCTGCGATGAAACTTGCATAAGTGTCTTCATAAAACTGAACCAAAGATTTATTTGCATCATTGTCATCAGTCTTGAGGGGCTTTCCTTGAATAAGCAATGCATAAGGGTGTTGAGGATACTGAGTAATTAAGTCGCTTTTGTTTTTATCTGATTTGGTTTTTTCTTTTGAATCAATATATATTTTGTATAAGTAATAATAGGCTTCAGGCTCATATTCATTGGCAGGAAAACGCTTTTCTAGTTCTGACCAATATTTCAGGGCATCCTTGTTTTCTTTCAGTTTATCATAATAAATTTTACCCAAATTGTGAAGAGCCTCTAATATTTTGTCATTCGATTTCTGCTTGGCCTCAGGCGTAAATGGAACATTTTTAACCCAAGCCTCTTTATCTTTTTCTTTTGGACCAAATAGAGATGTGGCTGCTGATTCTTCAGGTTTTATTTCCTGTCCACTCATATTTGCATCTTGATTTGTATATTCTATTTTCTTGTCTCCAACAGTAGTTTGGATTGTGTCTTTATTTTTAACATTTTCATCAGCATCGTTTTGTTTAGACTTTTCTTTGGCTGCTATTCTCCAAAAATCTTCATTTATCCTCTGTCCCCATTTTTTTGAACCAAAGAAATCAGTTTTACCTGAAGACACTAAATTGCTATTATAGAAATACCAACTTCCATCAGCAGAGACGGTAAGGGGCGGAGGGGCATTTTCTTCACCCCCTTGGTTCTTCTGAAAACTCTCTTCAATCTTTGCTCTTTTTTTAGCAATTTTAGCTTCTAACTCTTTTTGTTTTTTATCATTCAATACCCATTCCTCAACTTTACTTTTAAGAGAGTTAGGACTTATTCTCGCCAATCTTTGCAATGAATCCTCTGTTTCAAAAACTATTAAATTGTTTATCAAATCAGATAAAACTACTTTAGTGTTTTTAATTTTTTCGTAATCCTTGTTCTTAGGATCAATATTTTGAGCAGTTGAATCGTAATAAGCTTTAGCTTTTTTATAGTCCTTGATTTCAAAAAATAATTTAGCTAACTCTAAGTATGATTTTGTCTTTTGAACTTTGTTTGTTTTTGAATTTGCAACCGAGTTCTTAAAGTGGTTGGTGGCCATCAAAAAATTCTTTTGGCTTATTTCTAATTTTCCCAATTCGAAATAAATTTGGTCTAAATAATCAATGTTCTTATCATCCCTCAGCATTCTTTTCAGGTTGCGTCTTACTTTATTTACGGCCTGTTTATCCCTTGGGTCGTATATTTTGGTAATATTAATATTGGCATTGAAGGCAAAATCGTATGGTGGAGTCATCTTAATTACCTTATTGAAATGAAACAAGGCTTCTTGTTTGTTATCGTTAAGCATATACAATTGCCCTAAAATATAATTGTATCTATATTTTTGGTCCTTAGTTAGGTCTCCAGTAAGCGCTCTTTTAAGGTTTGGTATGGCACTTTTATATTTTTCCAACCTAATATTAATATCTGCTGCAGTGGCAAAAATTTCAGCAACATCATATTTAGCAATGTTTTTATCTGACACGAGTATACCAGCAACTGCCTCAGCTTCTTCTATTTTGTTTAATCCAACATAACATTTGGCAATCCAAGCTGAGCTAATGTTTTTGTAACCTTTCTTTTCATATTTGCCGATAACAAATTGAAAAGCCTCAACCGCTGAATAATAATCTCTTTTGAAGAATCTGCATTTTGCGATATTGAAATATGCTTCATCTGTATAATTTCCAATGGTATGTAATTGTATGGTACCTGAAAATTTCTTCAAAGCCTCATCCAATAAATTAGCAGAGGTCTTGGCTGAAGCCTCATCTCCATAAGGAAATACGTCTAAAACTTTATTGAAATCATTTATATGGCTTTTCTCTATTTGTGTTGTGGCATCTAATAATTTTTGCTCCCCATTGAAATAGATATTGAAATGCCCAGTCATGCTATGCCATTTCCTATTAATCCATCTATCTCGGGTGGGGTTACATGATAGTATCAGCAAGAGCATAACTGCCAACAAAATACTTTGTTTTTTTAGTAAGTTATTTTTTAAAGGTTTCAAATAAGGTATCTATTCTTAAATTTGATGCGATTATTAATTCATCAATTAGTTTCGCAATTTTAATTAATTATGGCTGAAAGTAGAAAGAAAAAATTTGTTGATCGTCTTCATTACAAACTTAGGTTGGTATTAATCAATGACGAAACCTTTGAGGAGAAGTTTTCATTTAAGCTTACACCACTCAATATTTTTGTTGCATTTAGCTCATTTGTAGTCGTTTTCACTTTTTTAATCATTGTTGGAATCTTTTACACCCCTTTGCGCGAATATGTTCCTGGCTATACTAATAATGAAACTAAACGTAAAGTTCGTGAGTTATTGTATAAAACAGATAGCTTAAATTATGCATTGAAAGTGAAAGAAGAATACTTTAAAAATGTTTCTAGTATATTAAATGGCGGAATCGGCTTACAATCAGATACTAATGCTGAAGAAAGAACTATGAAAATTAACGACTAGAAAATTTCTTTAGCAATTGATTTAGTGATTTCGCTTAGACCCATTGTATAATAATGTAAAACAGGCACTCCTGCCTCTTTCAACTCTCTTGATTGCTGAATACACCATTCAATGCCCACTTGTTTAACAGCTTTATCGTCTTTACAAGCTTCCACAGCATTTACCAAATCTTCAGGAATATCAATATGAAAAACTTTAGGTAGAATTGTTAGTTGCTTTTTGGTTGTCAAGGGTTTTAACCCTGGAATAATGGGAATATTGATATTCATTTTTTTACATGTTTCGGTAAATTCAATGAATTTTTTATTGTTAAAGAACAGCTGGGTAACAATATAATCAGCACCAGCTTTCACTTTGTTTTCAAGCCATCTTAGGTCAGAAGCCATGTTTGGTGCTTCAAAATGTTTTTCAGGATAACCTGATACACCGACACAAAAGTTTGAAGTTGCTGGATTCTCAATGTCTCGGTCTAAATATACACCCTTGTTCATTTTGATAATCTGCTCCAAAAGTTCGATAGAAGTTTTATTGCCGTCTGGCTCAGGGATAAAATTAGACTCATTTTTCACAGGATCTCCGCGCAAAGCAAGAATATTATCAATACCTAAGAAGTTTAAGTCGATAAGTGCATTCTCGGTTTCTTCTTTGCTAAATCCTCCGCATATAAGGTGCGGAACCGTATCTACCTTGTATTTATTCATCAAAGCAGCACAAATAGCAACAGTACCAGGTCTTTTTCGGGTATATACTTTATCAAAACCTCCATCTAATCTCTTTCGTAGTAAAAACTCCTCACGGTGGTATGTAACATCAATAAAAGCGGGTTTAAACTCCATTAGAGGGTCTATGCCTTTAAACAATGATTCTATACCTTTACCTTTTAGAGGTGGTAAAACCTCAATAGAAAATAAGGTTGATTTTGCACTACTGATGTGGTCGGTTATCTTCATAATTATATATCACAAATCTAATAAGTTTTAATAGTATGCCCATATTCAGATATTAACAAGCATCTTTTCATAAACCCAAATTACTTCTGTTTTGTTTACACTTTCTGTTTATTTTAATCTATCAAGGTTTTAAATAGATGGATTTTTCGCTCTTAGCTACCATCTTTCCAATTGGTTTGGAGGCAATTTTAAATAAATCAAAGTTCTTTATTACTTGTAAATATTCCTGCATATATTCCTCTGAAACGGAAATCAATAATCCTCCTGAGGTTTGAGGGTCGCACAGTGGAATGAATTCAAGACCTGTTAAACCATCTGTACCGTCTTTATATGAATTATAATTTTTAGTAGTGATGTCTGGGAAACAAAATTGTTGGTTGTAAAATTCAATGTTTTCAATCAAAGGAATTTGGCTTAGAAAAAGTTCGGCAGACAAATTTGATCCTCTTGTCATTTCACTTAGGTGACCAAGCAGTCCAAATCCAGTAACATCCGTCATAGCATTCACCCCTTTTATGGAAGATAAAGCATAGCCTGCAGAATTAAGGGTAGTCATGATTTCTACCATTTTATAATAATCATTGTCCTTTATAATTCCTCTTTTAAGTGCTGATGATAAAATACCCACGCCAAGTGGTTTAGTTAAAAATAAGTAATCACCAACTTTAGCCGTAGAGTTTTGTTTAAGTCTATCCCTATCGGTCATTCCATTTACAGACAAACCAAAGAAAGGCTCATTACTCTCTATGCTATGTCCACCGCTGAGTGCAATACCTGCATTATGACAAATTGTTCTTGCTCCATTCAAAACTTGTTGTGCTTCTGTAGCAGAGATTTTTTCTAAAGGCCAACCGAGAATGCCCAATGCCAAAATAGGTTTTGCTCCCATGGCATACACATCACTAATGGCATTGCAAGCGGCAATTTGGCCAAAAGTAAAAGCATCGTCTACCATGGGCATAAAAAAGTCGGTGGTACTTACCAACACATTTTTATCGTCAATTGCCAATGCTGCAGCATCATCATTTGTGGCGTTTCCTACCAATAAATGTTCATTGTTTGGCGAAACGATATCTGTTTTTAGGAGAATGGCTAATTCTTCTGGTGCTATTTTACATCCACACCCGGAGCCTTTGCTGAACTGTGTTAGTTTAATCATTTTTCTTTTCCCACTCTAAAATTTTCCTAGTCATCTCCTCAGCAATTAGTTTGTCAAAAACCATTGAAATAACTGTGCCTACTTCGCGCTTTGAGTTACCATAAATATAGGTTTTATCGTAATATTCAAGCATCATAATAGCCCATTCTTTAATATTACCCTCACCCAAAAATTCAAGGGCTTGGTGTAATCTTAAATTGCCAAGGCGCTTTTGAAGTTTACTTGTATTATTGGCTAATTCCGTTTGATTAAAATAACCATACTCTTTCACTATATAATTTATTCTCTCTTCTATGGGTAGTTGCACATCAAAAGTAATTGCCTTTTGCATTTGGTTAAATATGGATAATGGGATAACATTAGACCCAATAGTTCTACTTTCATTTTCAAGCCATAAAGTTTTATTTGGATTTAAATCCTTCCATTCCATTGCAAGTAAATTTTCAAATTGTTCATTACTGACTTGGGCTACCTGACCCATAGATCCGAATGCTGAACCTCTATGATTGGCAAGACTTTCAAGGTTTATAACTTGTTCACTCATTTTACGAAGATGCTCAATTATTAATGTTTTACCTGAGCCTGTCTTACCTCCAATAACCTTAATCTTTCTCTCTTCACTTAATGCTTCTGCTGACCAATTTCTAAATGCTTTGTAACCACCTTTTAAAAGATTTACTTTAAACCCAGCTGTATGTAAAACAAAAGCCATGATATTGCTTCTCAATCCGCCTCGCCAGCAGTATACATTAATGTTTTTATTAGGAGAAATTTTTAAAGCCTCTTCTATATATTGGCTAAATTTATGTCCCACCAACTGATATCCTTGAATAACAGCAGCCTGATTTCCAGATTTTTTATATGTTGTTCCAATCAATTTTCTTTCATCATTATTCAATAAAGCTAAATTGCTTGAACTTGGAATATGAGCATGTTCATATTCTGAGGGGCTTCTAACATCAAGAGTTGGGAAATTTCTGACGCTTTCTAAATATTCCTTTATGGATAAATTTGTAATCAATATCTGGTGCTAATTTGAAAGCGTGAAAGTAATTGAAAGAAATGTAATGTTGCAACATGTTTCTTTTGTTAAGAAAATGAATCCAATTAAATCACAATTTGTGAAGTATACAGAAATGTATAGATAAAAATAAACGCAAATACTAAGTTCTTTAAACCGCGCCTTTAACAAAATTAAATTTATAACAGACTTTAATAAAATTATATGCGTATTTCAGTTCGATCGGAGTCGAGAACTGGCTTGGAGAAAGAGTCTGTCTATGTCTCGACTCCGCTCGACATGACAGACTCCGCTCATAATGACAAACTCTGCCAGATATGTCTGACTCAGAAATGAAAAACATCTATGGCTTACTCCTCACTACTATTTTTCATTTGCATCAATATTGAATAGGCATTTTTAAGTACCAGTTTCTGGGTTGTTAAATCCATATTTCCATCGGCTATAATTTCTTGGTAGCCATTTTCACTGTTACCTAATTTTACTTTGCATAGCTCATAATTTCCATTGCTTTTATCTGCAAAAACAAAATGTTCGTTTTGCCACCTTAGCACGGCATCATTGGGCACAGCCAGAGCGTTTTGAGATTTTACTTCTACCTGTGCATTCATATACATGCCAGGTAAAAGTGTTTTATCGTATTGTTCAAAATGGCAATGCACTTCAGCAGCTCTGTTTTCATTTAGATTTTGGCTTATAAGTATGATTTCGGCCTCATGTATTTCTGCAAGGTTATCGTTTTTAAATGCCATTACCTTTTGTCCAATACTAAGTTTAGACACATCTTTTTCGAACACCATTAAGTTTAGATGAATGTCTTCAGGATTTACCAATTCAAACAACACATCAGTAGGGGAGGTATATTTGCCAATATTCACATTCACCTTTGAAACAAAACCATTGATAGGTGAATACAAATTAACACTTCGTGAGATGGAATTTGGATTCAATGTATTTGGATTGATACTTATAAGCATCAGTTTTTCACTTAATGAGCGAAGTTGTATTCTTTGGTTTTCTAGATCCGATTTGGCTTGTTGAAAAACCTTGTCGCTACTTGCTTTACTATAATTCAGTTCTTTCTGACGCTTGTATTCAGCTTCAATAAATTCAAGTTTAGATTTGGCCATTAAATAGTCTTGTTGCAATTGTATTAACTGGGCATCTTCTATTACAGCCAGTATCTCACCTTTGTTAACATGCATGCCGGGCAAAAGCTTGGTTGACTTTAAATAACCACCTAAAGGAAAGCTTATACTCACCATATTTTGTGGCGGAACATCAATCACACCATTAAGTTTTATAATGCTAGAAATGCTTTTGCTTTGTGCCATGCCACTTTCTATGGATGCATTTTTAATTTGCTCTAGACTTAATTTTACGGCTGTTATTTCAGCCACAGTCTCTGTTTTTTTTTCTTCGTTTTTTGGGGCACCACAAGATGCTAAAAACAATAAGCTTATAATGATATATTTTTTCATTTTAATTGTTTCCTAATAATCTGTCTAGCTTGATTTTTGATTGATTTAAGTTTTGTAAAGCATTTAAATATTCGCTTTGGATGCCAATACTTTGGTTGAGTAAAGTGGTGAATTGCAAGTAATCAATATCTCCGTTATTGAATTGTAGATTTGCCGTATTAGCTATGGTTTTAGAATGATTTAAACCTTCTGAGTAATAGTAATCAAAGCTACTTTGGTATTTCTTTACTTGATCTTGCATAACCAAAACATCAGTTTTTAGTTTTTGTTGTATCATGTTGAAATCATTTTGAGCCTTTTCAAATTGCAATTTACTAGCATCAATTCGCGATGATTGAGCGCCAAAAAACAAAGGAATACCAGCGCATACCATGAAAGATGAAAAACGCTTTTCGCTATTAAAATAGGTTTCTTTTCCATCAATATTTTGCAAGCCAATGATGGTCATATTATTATATCCTAACATTAAATCCGGAAGCAGTTTATTACGCTCTGTTTTCCATTTGTATTTATTAGCATTCAGGTAATGCAGCTCAGCTAACATCAGTGGGTGTTGACTTAAATTTAAAGTATCAGCAATTGAAAATAAATTATAGATTTCGTTTGAGGCTATTGGTTCGTATTGAAATTTGTCATTCAACAACTGGTTAAAATGTTTGATAGCAATTTCTATATCACTATTCAACATTTTTAATTGGATATTGATTTGCTGTCGTTGGCTTTCAGCTGTTGTTTTTTCTAGTATGTTACTTTCTCCTAGTTTAAGTTTCAATCGAGCTTTTTGTTCAAACAAGGCATATAAACTATCAGCATATTGCAATAATTTTTCTTTTTGTCTCAATACCAAAATTTCATAAAATATCAATTTGACATTGGCATTCACATCAAGTTTACTCAACTTTGTTTGAGCCTTAGTAGCTAAGTATGATTCAGATAAATTTTTCTTGTGAGCTACATATACTGTTGGGAAAGCAAAGCTTTGAGATAATCCAAATCTGTTGTCATTATAAATAGTATTTATCTGTCCATATTCAAAACTTATATTGGCTTTGGGGGAATCAAACCAAGTCCTTTTAAAACTTTCATTGCTTTGTTCATTTATAATGGCTCCTTGTATTTGGTAATTATTCTTTTCTGCAATACTCAATGCTTTTTCCAAGCTAATGTCATGATTAGGTGTTTGAGCAAAGCTTACAATGCTAAATAATAATGATACAAGGATGAAAATTGGAGCAATGGTGATTTTAGTTTTATTAGTTTTATTATTTTTATTTTCAAACATTACATACAATATTGGTAATACCAATAAAGTTAAAAGAGTGGCAGATATCAATCCCCCCATAACTACAGTTGCTAGCGGTCTTTGTACTTCAGCTCCTGCACCATTGCTAAGAGCCATAGGTAAGAAGCCAAGTGAGGCCACAGCGGCCGTCATTAACACGGGTCTTAACCTTATTTTGGTACCTGTAAAAACAATATCAATCACATCTTGCATGCCTTCTTTTTTAAGGCGATTGAATTCAGAGATTAATACAATTCCATTTAAAACAGCCACACCGAATAAGGCAATAAAACCTACTCCTGCAGAGATACTAAAAGGCATTTGTCTTAACCATAAAGCAATGATGCCACCAATGGCAGATAGTGGAATAGCTGTAAAAATAAGCATTCCCACACCTAATGAATTAAAGGCAAAATAAAGCATCATGAAAATAAGTAATAATGCAATGGGTACTGCAATGCTTAATCTTTGTTTGGCAGCTTGTAGGTTTTCAAAAGCACCGCCATATGTTACATAATAACCTGCAGGAAATTTTATTTCCTTATCTACTAATTTTTTTAAGTCTTTAACCACTGTTTGCACATCTTTTTCACGCACATTGAAACCAACAATTATTCTGCGCTTAGCTTCTTCTCGTTGTATTTGATTTGGACCTTCAATTTCATCAACTTCTGCCACTTGGTATAATGGAATTTGGATCCCTTTATTGGTTGATATTAGTAAATTTTGCACATCTGATAAATTTTTTCTTTGTTCATTTTCAAGTCTTACTACCATGTCGAATCTTCGCTCTCCTTCATATACCTGACCCGTCACCGCACCGGCAAAAGCTGCATTCACTGTATTGTTGATTTCAGAAATATTTAAGCCATATTTCGCCATCACATCACGATTATATTTTATTACAATTTGTGGCATACCTGTTACGGTTTCAACGTATAAATCTTTTACTCCTTCTACTTTTTTTGTTATCTCGCCAAGTCTCTCTGCAAAATGAGCAAGTGTGTCTAAGTTTTCACCAAATATTTTGCATACTACATCCTGCTTCGCACCTGTCATTAATTCATTAAATCGCATTTGAACAGGGTATTGAAAACTTACGGTTATACCTGGAATTTTTGCTGCTTCAATACTCATTTTTTCAGCCAAATCATCAAAGGATTCTGCAGAAGTCCATTCTTGCTTATCTTTCAAAATAATCATCATGTCACTTGCCTCTAAAGGCATAGGATCAGTAGGAATTTCTCCGCTACCAATCTTGGTTACAATTTTGATGATTTCTGGGAATTTAGCTAAAAGCAATTTTGATGTTTGTTGGGTTGATTGAATACTTGTATTTAAGTTGCTTCCTGTTAGTACGCGTGTTTCAACTGCAAAATCTCCTTCTTCAAGCTTTGGAATAAATTCACCACCCATATTACTTAAAATGATTGAAGCCAATCCAAATAAGCCCAAAGCAATAAAAAGTACCATCTTTTTAAATTGAAGGCTCTTCTCTAATACTTGCCTGTATGCATTTTCTACCTTTCCCATAAGTTTATCTGAAAAGGTTGATTTAATACTAATTTTTTTACTTATGAATAAGGCTGTCATCATAGGAACATAAGTAAGAGATAAAATAAATGCACCCAGTATGGCAAAGGCCACGGTTTGTGCCATTGGGCCAAACATCTTTCCTTCAATCCCTTCAAGTGACAGGATGGGTAAGTAAACAATTAATATAATTACCTGTCCGAAGGCAGCTGCATTCATCATTCTTGAGGAAGATTCGTTCACTTCATTATCCATCTCTTCTTGCGAAATACTTCCAATGCCAGCAAATTGTTTTGAATGAGCTAATCGATGTAAAACTGCCTCCACTATAATGACTGCCCCATCTACAATTAATCCAAAATCCAATGCACCTAAACTCATCAAATTGCCACTTACACCAAACAAATTCATCATGATGATGGCAAATAGCATGGCAAGTGGAATTACAGAAGCCACAATAAAACCAGCCCTTATATTGCCTAAGAATAAGACCAGAACGCATAATACAATGAGTGCACCTTCTAGTAAATTCTGCTCAACAGTTCCAATGGCATTGTTAACCATTTTACTTCTATCCAAAAAGGGTTCAATTTCAATACCTTCAGGAAGTATTTTCCTTATTTGTTCTATTTTCTCTTTTACCTTTTTTATTACTACTGAGGAGTTTTCACCCTTAAGCATCATAACAACTGCGCCCGCAACTTCACCTTCACCATTGTAGCACATGGCTCCATATCTAGTAGCGATGCCTGTTTTGATTTCTGCAACATCTCTAATAAGCACAGGTATTCCGTTTGTATTATTTTTGACTACTATTTTTTCAATATCTTCATTGCTGCCAACTAGACCCTCACTTCTAATGTAAAGTACTGTTGGACCTTTTTCTATATAAGCTCCTCCCGTATTTTGGTTGTTGTTTTCCAGTGCTTTAAAAACATCGCTTATGCTAAGATTAAATGATTTTAACTTATTGGAATTCACAGCTACTTCAAATTGCTTAAGTGCACCACCAAAATTGGAAACATCCGCTACTCCTTCTGTTCCAATAAGACTTCTTCTTACTGTCCAATCCTGAATGGTTCTTAAATCACTTAACGAATACATGTTTTCGTAACCTTTTTTAGTTTTGATAACATATTGGTAAATTTCACCTAAACCAGTTGTAACGGGTGCAAGGGTAGGCATACCAAAGCCTTTTGGTATTTGTGATTGGAGTAAAAGTAACCTTTCAGAAACTTGTTGTCTTGCCCAATATACATCCACGTTGTCGTTGAAAACAATGGTTACGAGGGATAGTCCAAATCGAGAGAAGCTTCTTATTTCCTTTAGGCCCGGAATGTTACTATTGGCTTGTTCAATTGGAAAGGTGATCAATCGCTCAATATCAGTTGCACCAAGAGCGGGCACAGTTGTTATAATTTGAACTTGATTGTTTGTAATATCCGGAACAGCATCGATGGGAAGTTTACTAGTTTGGTATGCACCATAAACTATCAAACCAAGCACCATCAATCCAATTATCAGTTTATTTTTAACTGAAAATTTTATTATATTGTTTAACATGAGTTTTTGTGAAAATAATAATGATTCGTTTAAGCAAAATTCTCCTTTTATTAGTATTGCTAATTTAGATTACATCGCTTTTAAATAATAAATGAAATAAATTTAGTTTAATCCATTCGAAATGACGTTTTAAATTCTAGGTGGTTGCCAAATATCCGATAAATAAGATGAAGGCAAATAAGCATTTTCTCTGGAAATTTTGATACTTCCGATGATGAAAATGGGCTCTTGTATTTGATAGTTTATTGAACTTAAATAAGAATTTTCTAAAGCATGATGAGAGGAGCAATCGTGGGATTTGAAAGGCAATTTCATGTCCTTATCATAATCATTGTATTTTGAGTTACTTTGTGAATAATGTATTTCAATAAAACCAATAAGAGTTAAATCTTTGTTTTGTTCTTTATGCTCAAAATAATGGGTTATAAAAGCACCAAGCTTGCATAACTCTCTGAACTCTGTGCCACAAAGCAGATATAGACTTAATAAAATAATGCTCATGGCTTTTTTCACATGACGAAAGTAATGCAATAATTCGTTTGAAGCAATATGAAATATTGTTCCTATTGGAAACTAATGTTTCCTGGAGTAATGGTAATTGTTGAAGTACTGATCCAACCACAATTTGATGAGATAAGTCCTACACTATCTATTCCATTTGCATTCATAGATGAATAGCCTTCATATTGCCATGAGTTGGCTCCTGAAGTGAAATTTATTGTATAGTCGAATAATACTTTTCTTTCAGATGTGTTTTTAATGGCTAGTTTTACGAAACAATTAGGAGTTTTGTTTTTGCAATTAATGGTATTGCTGTAGGTTGTTAAATTTTGGTAAAGTTTAAAACTAGCAACAATAGGAATAGTGCTAGCGCTTGAAGTGGTATTGATTAAATTCAGTGATCTAACTTGCTGTGGCATTTGAGTGGGTTGACAATCAGATGATGATGGGTTACTTGCATTAGCCAAATCTTTTTCACATGAAGATAGTGCCATTATTACGAGAAGTGTGAGAAAATTATAATTGATTTTCATTATTGAGGAATACATTTCATTATTTCTCGAAATATAAACTACGAATTATCAAAAGTATACTTGGACATTTTTCGCATACCTAATTCTAGGGTATGCTGCGGCTGCGTGTTTTAGTATTATGCAATTTATAGTAAATTAGCTTCCATTAAAATAGAACTTGTGGTTTGTCAACTTCAAGATTGGAAAACATCTAAAGTGTAGTTAGAAGTATACGTGTCGCGATATTAGGGATAAAAAATAAATCTAGTTATAACCTTTATCCAAGTATTATTTAAGTAAGATTTTTTGCGTTGAAATTATTTCATTTTCAACTTTCAATTTTGCAAAGTAAATACCTTTGCTTAAAAAGCTAAAATCAATATTACTAGCTTTAAAAATATTGTTATTGAATGAACCTTCAATACTTGTGCTTTTTCCTGACAAATCAATTAAAATAATGGATGCATCGTTGGTTTGATATTCATAATTTTCTGCACCTTCAATTCTAACAGAAATATCTTTATCTATATCTTTGTCTATAGGGTTTGGCCAGAGAACAGTAATAAAATCTTCTCCTAAATTTTTGAATAAGCTTGAGCTAGTAGTTTGAATTTCATAACAACCATAACTAGGCTTTATGATATTGGTATTTGTAGCCACATTAATAAGCCTTGACTTGCCTATCAAATCATACCAAGCTTTGTCGTTAGGCGGTAAAATGAGTGATTGTGCATTTCTGCATACTTGACAACCTGCATTTAAATCATAATTGTTTAAAACAGGGTTTATAAAACCTACTGTTTGCAAGTCTGTTGAGGTATAATTATTGCTGTTACTAAATATACTTTGTTGAGGATTAGCTATAAATATTGGGTTAGGTAATGTTACTATCGATGGATTTAACGTGTTTGGTAATGGGTCTCTTACTGCCAAGTTATTATAACACTTACCTTTGGTTTGAAAGGCATAATTTTGCATAAACATGATGGCCCTTCCTGAGTCATTTGGATGCATTATTATTGTATTGTGAAAGGCTTCAAAAAGTGTCTGATTAATTGTGATTCCCATTCTCGCAAGGGTTTGAGGGGTGCATATTTTATCATTGAAATAAATAGCATTAATTGCCCACCATGTAGATTCTCTTGGATTTAAATTTGGTTTAATTATTAAGTTGTTATAAAATCTGTTTTGAATTCCAAAGCATTGAATGGCACTGCCGCTTCCAGTATTAATAATGTTATTGTAAACCTCACCCATGCAAGGCCCACCTATGATAATACCGAACATTTGACCATAGTCTTTTTTTATTCCATAGTTTGAAACTTTGTTGTTAAATACCCTATGATATTTTGCCATAGCAACTTGTATCCCATCCCATCCTGTGCTATCTGTAATATTATTATAGATTAATACCGTATCAATAAAGTGGGGCAAAAATCTCCATGAGTTTTTGGAATAAAAAATTAGATTATTTGTAGGCAATGAACTTGCAAAACTTTGATTAATGTTTATTGTAGTGCCATCATTTTGGTTGTAGGCTGTTGAACCTATGTAAAATGCCTCAGAACCTATATGATGAATATAGTTATCATGGAATTTACCAACACCTAATCCGCCTGTCAATACATATTGTCTGCAATATGCTGTATCTACGATGGTACTGCTTCCGTTATATGGTTCAGATGATTTAAACTGAATACCTTGAGCTCCAATATAACCAATTTCACAGTTAGCTAACTCAACGTTTTTTGTATTTCTATCAAAGGTGATTCCCATTGAAGAGCTACTGGTAAAGTTCTTTATTTTTAAGTTCAGGGTTGAATTGGCCTCTTTTCCACTTACTAAAATGTTTGAACATCCATGAAAAGCAATACCATAATTTGTATTACCATTAGTTTGGGTAATTTGGATAATTTTACCTGTTTTATTTTTAATTAGTATTGGTTTGGCTTTACTTCCAGCTAGATTTTTTATTAGCATCTGTGTTCTAATAAACGTGTTGTTTCCGATTGATGCAGTGGCATCAATAAGTAAAGTATCCCCGGGTGCTAAATTTACGTATAGGTGATTATATACCACCAAGGTTCCCCCAAGTGGTATATTTATATTTGTTTGGCTAGCCGTTTGAAAATATGAGGTTGATTGTAGCACAACTTCCGCACTTGGTGGTATTGTAATTTGCGTGCAAAAAGAATAAGCTGAAAAAAAAAATATGCAAATTGTTGTGATTGCTTTGTTCGCAGCACTTTTTAAGTTTAATTCTATGTTTTTCATGTTTTGAGGCTTGGCAATCCATTGACATTAATAAATTAACCATTAAAACAAATAAAACAATAAAATGTCGCAATTGGCTGTTGCAAATCTTGAATTCTTAAAAATGTTTATAACATGTTAAAAAGCAGAATGATAATTTTAAGCTCTTGTGCAAAGAATCTTATTAATACTAAGATTTGCTGTAACAAAGGTGGTTTTTAATTTTTTTCTTGAAGTAATTTCTTTACACTTATCTTACCCCCTTCACATTTGAAAACATGAGCCGGAAATTTTTCTACAATACGGTAATCGTGAGTAGTTACTATTATAGAGGTGCCACTTTTACTTATTTGATGTAATAGTTTGAAGATTTCGTCACTCGTATCTGGATCTAAATTCCCAGTTGGCTCATCAGCCAAAATAACATCTGGCTTATTTAGTAATGCCCTGGCGATTACCAATCTTTGTTGCTCTCCACCACTAAGTTCGAAAGGCATTTTAAAACTTTTCGTGCCTAATCCAACCAATTCAAGTACCTCATTTATACGCGTATCAATTTCATATTTGTTTTTCCAACCTGTGGCTTGTAAAACAAAAAATAAATTTTCATAAGCTGTTCTATCCGTTAACAATTGAAAGTCCTGAAATATGATACCGATTTTTCTGCGTAGGTATGGTATTTCACTTTCTTTAATCTTATCCAAAAAGTACCCTGTAATTTCACCCATTCCTTTTTCAAGTTTCAAATCGGCATATAAAGTTTTAAGTAAAGATGATTTGCCAGAACCAGTTTGTCCTATAAGGTAGACAAATTCTCCTGCTTGGATTTCAAAGTTTATTTCAGATAAGATGAGATTATGTTGCTGAAAAATGGCAGCATTTTCAAGTTTTATTACAGTTTTTGTGTTCATTTAAGTTCTAATTTGGTCATTTGTCCAAAAGGAATTTTCTCAATCAAGGTCTTGATGTAATCAATGTTTTCGCCTAATCCGCATTTCTCTAATGCCTTTTCAGGTCTATCAGTGCGGGTATAACATACTAAGCTGAAGTTTTCGTCACGCACCTGAACATAGTCTGGAATTTTCGCAACGCCTTTGATTTTAATTATATACAATTGGTAATTATTTAAGGATTTTTTTTGTAAATATCTTATACTTGCGCCACAAATTTATAAAAACTTAATAAATTATTATGAGAGGTATTAAACAAATTGTATGTGGTTTGTCTGCTTTAAGCTTAATAGCAGCATGTAGCAGCCCTACTAATTTTACAAAAAACAGTTATTCGGTTACCCCAAATCCGTTAGAAGCCAAAGGTGATATGGTTTCAGTAAGCATTACTGCGACCGTTCCGCCAAAATCAATAAATTCAAAAGTGGTAGTGAAATTTTCTCCATACTTGAAGACTTCAACAGGAGCTGAAATTCCTTTGAAAGAGATGACAGTAAAAGGTATGAAAGCAAAAGCAAATGCAGATGCCACAGTTGATACCAAATTGGGTGGAACCGTTTCTTACACAGATAATTTTGCTTACAAGGCTGATATGAAACATGCAAGTTTGATGCCTCGATTCACAGTTAATGGTGTGGCTGTCCCTTTTGAAGCTAAGCCGCTAGCTGAAGGTACTATTGCGACTGCCTATTTAATTAAAACAGATTACAATGTGATTGTTAACTCAGATGACTATAAAGCAGTTGAGAATAACAAATCAGTAAGCATTTACTTCCCAATGGATGTAGATAAATTCAACCCGAATTATAAAGTAAACAAAGCTACCAGCAACAAAAAACAAATTGCTGATTTGAAAACTCTTTTAAAAACTGACAAAAACTTCGTAGCTCGTGGTATTGCTATCAATGCTTTTGCATCTCCAGATGGTGAATTGAGTAGAAATAGCAACTTGTCAAAAGGTCGTGAAGAGTCAACATATAAATTTTTCAAAAAAGAGTTGAAAAAATTAGGCTTTACTGAAGTAAACGATACTACTTTTTCACGTGGATATAGCACCTCTGAAGATTGGGCTGGTTTCGCTACCATGTTAGAAATGAGTGATCTTTCGGATAAAACTGAAATATTAAATATTGTTAACAATAAATCTATCTCTGATGAGGAGCGTGAAAGTCTAATCCGCAGAAATCATGCAGCAAGTTGGGAAAAAGCAACTAAATCTGTTCTTCCTCAATTACGTAGAAGCGAATTGGTAATTAAAGGAGCTTCACCTACAAAAACAGACGAGCAATTAATGACTTTCTATGGTAATTATTCAGCGTTAAGTACCATTGAGTTATTCCATTTAGCTGTTATCACTGCCGATTTAGCTAAAAAAGAAGAGGTGTTGAAAGCATTCACTGCTGCCAATGCTGAGGACTGGAGAGGTTTTAATGATTTAGGAGCTATTCAATTAAAGCTAAACAACTTAATAGATGCAGAGTCTAATTTGAGTAAAGCCAATGCTTTAAGTGCTGATAATGCTGCCGTTCTAGCTAATATGGGTGTTTTAGCCAATGCTAAAGGTAATGTGGCTGAAGCTGAGAAAATGTTTAAATCAGCTTCTTCAAAAGGTACAGATGTTAGCTACAACTTAGCTTGCATTGCTATCAAAAAAGGCAATTATTCTGAAGCAGTAAGTTTGTTTAATAAATCTGGAAAAGCTGATTTCAATGCGGCTTTGGCTAAATTGTTAAGTGGTGATGCAACAGGTGCTAAAAATATGATTGATGCTATGAATCCTGATCAATTGGATGCAAGCCACTATTATTTAAGAGCTGTTTGTGGTGCACGCATGAACAATCAAGATGTATTAACTACTAATTTGGCTCGTGCTGTTGGTATGAATGGCGAAATTCGTAAAATGGCTAAAGATGATGTTGAGTTTATTAAATTCTTCAGCAATCCATTATTCGAAGGTGCTATTAGATAATTAATAGGAATTAGAAATTAACTTAAAGGCTGCCCGGAAGGCAGCCTTTTTTGTTAATATTATTTCTAAACTTGTAATTGCTATTTAGCTATTACAAGTCTCTTGATTTCGAAGATTTCTTGAGAATTAGTATCGGAAATTTTTATTAAGAATAGCCCATTTTTCAATTCAGCTGTATTTATTGATTTTACATCATTTTCAATTATAAAGTCAGTAATTATTTTCTGCCCAGCTAAATTGTAAATAACTATTTGAACAGGTATATTTAAATGATTAACTAAATTCATTTTATCTGAGCTAGGATTAGGATAAATATCAAATGAAATTGGCTTTAATTCAATTAGTGAACTCTTTGCTGTATCTCTTTGTATTGCTTTTTGGTTGAAGAATTTGTAAGAAGCAAATACAGGATAATGATCGCTAGTTGAATTACTGAAACCAGATAAATACGAATTGGCATTATCAAATACATTGATACTCCCGTCAATATAGTACTTATTTAAACTGTCACTGACCATAATATGGTCGATTACGCTCCCTGTATAATATGTTTTTCTTCCTTTATCAGCCAAAGTTTTAGTAGGAAAAAAGTAATTGGCATCTATCAGGCCTCTGAATGGCGAGGCTGAAACCCCATCAAATATAGTAAAATCAAGCCTGTCATTCCAATCTCCTAATACAATATATTTTTTATCTTTAAGTACTGTTTCAATATATAATTGAAGGAAATTCGCAGCATTCTTTCTTCTTTGATAAGCATCTTGCTTTTGACTAGTTGTACCTGTATTTGCTTTAATATGCACCGAAATAACATACAATGTATCAAGGTCACCTTTTTTATATTTTAATGTTGTCATAAGTGGTGGTCTTCCTGCAAAATCATAATTGTATGATGTAAGTATATGTTCTTCTTTTAGTTTATCAAACAAGGTGTTTTTCCATAAAATAGCCATTTTTTGAGTTTGGCTAAAAGTAGAAATAGAGGAACTGTAAGAACTTAATTGACCCATCATGCTTACAAATGTTTGTTGATTAGAAACCTCCTCCAAACTCCAAATATCAATATCTGCAACTGTGATTAGTTTAACGATATTGTTGAATTGAGTTATTTCATCGCTTGGACCGTTGGTAGTATCGCCAAACCATTCAGTATTCCAAGCACCTATTTCTAAAAGAGAATCAACTCCGAATTTTGGAAAATTTTGTGCTGGTGCATAAAATGATAATATAAGAAATAGGATTAGTAGTTTTTTCATAACGATGTTTGAAAAACGAATTTAAGTTTTGCTTTTGTAAACAAAAGCCATGTAGGCTAAACTGCCAATAATAAATGTAAAAATAGTTTGAAAACCATGAATGATTATGGCCAATGCATTTGCTGTTATGCTTGAAATACCTAGTAAAATAAATGCCTGTGAAACACCATAGTGATAGG
Source organism: Chitinophaga pinensis (assembly GCA_945870425.1). Taxonomy (GTDB): domain Bacteria; phylum Bacteroidota; class Bacteroidia; order UKL13-3; family UKL13-3; genus RGVD01. The sequence goes on from CAMBSD010000014.1 coordinate 30,310, forward strand.
CTCCAGCCGACCCTGCTTGTAAGGGTATAGACCTAACAAAGGAGCCTACAATCATTATCTGAAAAGCCATATAATAGCTCAAATTTGATGATTCTGTGAATGTAAAAAACCATAAATAAGTCATTAGGAAATAGCAAATCCAGATACAAATGGTATAGATAGAGAACAGAAAAATACTTTTGATTTTTGCAAGCATTTTTATGGAAATCCAAAAACCTTGCAGCCAAGTTTTAACCTTATTTTCTGTCTTATATATCAAATATGCAACGAAAATAATTAATGTAGCAAAAGCAATTAATAAACCTATAACTTGATTTGTAGGAATCAAATCAAAGTTGATAAAAGATTTGAGAAGGGAAGTGTGATTGGCATACTCTAAAATAATTGCCAAAATAGATATTATCAAAAGGGTAATAACATCTATTGTACGCTCAAATATTACAGTAGTCAAACTTTGGTTGATGGGGGTTTTATTCAACTTTTTTAATATCGCACAACGAGTAACTTCACCTAACCTTGGTATGGCAAAATTTACTAAATATCCAATACATAAGGCTATGCTTAGGTTTGATTTTGGGATGTCTTGATTGATTTGACGAAAAAGTAATTCCCACCTTAATACCCTGAAAAAATAAACGATGATGGAAATAAAAAGCACAGGTATTATTAAAAGGAAGTTACCCTTGTATATGGTCTCTGTAATTTGTTTTAACTCGAGTTTATGCAAACTCATATAAAGAAGCATCGCCCCAATTGATAAAAATAACAAATATTGAGAAAATATAAAAATCTTATTCTTCAATTAGGTGTTTATTTAACTCTATAAACAAAAAGCTTATTATCTATACTACCCAAAGCCAAATACATATCAGCATCACTGTATAATTTGCCGAAACCAAAATGTCTGCATCCTCTGAATTTAAACATTGAATAAGGCTTACCTTGAGTATCACTTATATTCAACTCACAATTATTTTGTGACAAATAAGCAATAGATGTTCTTCCTTCTAAATCTACCATTTCAGGTTGATTATCTATTGTGCTGTCTGACCAGGCGTAACTAAAACCTAATTCCATTTTGTGGTTGTAAAATTCATAGGAGTTATTTGTTTTAATATAATAATTCTCCTCATTAGAATTTTGATCGATTATGATTTCGAATCCAATATTTGTTTTAATGAGGTATTCGGAAATTGGTTTATTCTCACCCTTTGAAAATACATCTTGTACAATAAGTTTATTCGTAGAATCAAGGCAATAAAATCTCACGGTGCCTGTATCTATTTGTTTATGGTTGATGTATTTATAAGATATGGTACTATCTAATCTGATATTATTGAATTTCTTACCGTTAGATAGATAAAAATCAATTTTTCCTTTTTCGTTTAGGCTATAAATAATGTTTTCTTTGGCTAGTGAAAATCCCCTTATGGGTTGAATGGCGTTTGGCCAAATTTCTTTGGGATTGAAGCCTGCTTGTAGAATCCCTTTGCAATTGTATTGCCAAATTTTGAAATATTTACCAGCAACAAAAATTTGATATGTATGATCTGATAAAAAGTCAAAAACACTAATAGGGAATTTGGTAGCTGCTGGAATCCAAATAGGAAAGTTTTGAATATTTTTTCCATTTGCATCTATCAAAAACATTTGATTATTTGTGTTGAATAAATAAACTGTAGTGCCATTATGGAAGATATCTAATTGATGGACTTCACTGATTATGGCGGAGCTTAATTTCTCTTTCCATAATTGTTTTCCTTCTTTGTCAAAACAGTACAAATTGAATTTTGCATCTTGAATCAAAATAACTTGCTCACTGGTGTTTGAGTTGTTTACAAAATAAGGTTTACTAATAATGCAAGTATCAATATTCGCTTCCCATAAAAGTTCAGTTGAATTTGTTTCTGCCTTATTAAACTGCAACAATATCTGTGTTGAAAATGTTTTTTCACCTTGTGTTGCAAATTGTGCAGCAAAGATTTCGGCTTTTTGGTAATAACCTTTATTAATACTTAGCGAACTTATTATAGAGGAATTACCAAAGGTATTAACCAAATTAGCAGCATTTTTGTTTAGTATCATCACTTCAAATGAGTTCTGAGAAGATAAGGTAGATTTTGCTTCCTTGTATGATTCAAGTGATTGCAAAGTGCTGTTTTCATTCATCTTATCAAGAGTGTGTTGCAGCAATTGCATGTTAGAACCAACCAATACCAATCCATTGTTAATACAATAGTAATTTATGGTAAGTTTCTCAAATCCGGAACAATAATATTCCAAAGCCTTTCCAATTGGTAGGAAATTGAATTTACTTGAGTTTTGTCTAGTAGAATCAAGTGTATCATTTGAGCTTTCTTTTATTTTCAATTCAATAAATTTAGCTGAATTGATAAATTCATTCAAATTTTGAGGCGCAAAAATACCTATCCACGAGCTATCAGTGCTCAATCCGTTTGCATTAATATTAGCAATTAAGTAATTATTGCCAAGGCTTGGTACAAAAGATTCATTTAATTTTACATTCAGATTTTCCTCAATGCTGTCATTATAAATCTTATATTCTTTTAAAGTTTTATTTGACCCAAGGTATTCAATTAAATTTTTTTGATATGTGACAATGTTGGAAACATTCTGCATAAAATAAAAATTTGTGCTCAAAGGAAGTTTATCTGTAATGGATTGGGAGAAAGGAATTTGATTTGAAAATATATCCAAAAATTGAAAAAGTGAATCGTCAGTTATGCTCGCTCCAGATACTAATAAGTTGTTTTCTTTCAATTGCAAATCCCCACCTGACCAATTTGCAACTGAGGGCAGAAAAGAAAAAGAGTGCATATTTAACTCATTTGTGAAACTATTAAATAATGATGCAATATTTTTGTAATTAATGTAAATATTTAAATCGCTAGTGATTGATTTTGCAAAATTTAAACTCTTTAATCCATTATTGGTATAACTGTTATAATACTTACATTTAATCAGCGCGTCTTCAACAAGAGAGCCTTCAAATGCAAACATAAGTAGACCTTTTTTTAGGGCAATACTAAAATTATTTGAGCCTTTGAAGTCAGTAAAATCAAATATAATTTCTTTATTATATAGCCTTTTATTGATTTTAAATCGATTTCTATATCTGTCAGTTAACCATTTAAATGTTTCAATAACATCTGGGTTTTCCTCTATTTCTATAGCTATAAAATAATGGGTACTATTACTTTTATCTGTATGTATGGATAAAGTAGTTCTTTTACTTTGTTTCCATTCATTGAAATTTTTGTCCGTATTTAATAAACTATCAAGAATAAGTATGCTTTCTGTTAGTTCATTTAATTTAGCCGCTTTATTTATTTGATTGAAGAATTTTTTTGACTTAATTGACTGAATGGTAGATTCAAAATTTTTAGTTTCTAAAATAATACTAGCATTGTTTGGCACAACATCTATGGCATGAGGGTTATTGTTGCTTACATTGAAAAAAAAGAAATACAAGAATAGGAGCACAACTACTATGAAACTTGAAATCAGGCCAATAAATAACTTTTGATTCATCTACATTTAATTATATTGTAAAAATAATAGTTGCGATTCAAATAATTTATTTGCAATTGTTCACAAGTAAACCTTAATTCGACATCAAATTAACCTTCTTTATACACTTATTTTTATTAATTATATGGAATTAAAATCTAGAAACTACGCAAAAATGGGATTTTATATATGTGCTTTAAGCGTTGCTTTAGGTGCAATGGGTAAGCATTTGCTTGAAGATTTTGTATCACCATATTATCTAGAAATTTTCGAAACTGCAGTTATGTATCAATTTATACATGGTATTGCAATAGCCTTTCTTGCTTTAAATCATCGCAGGTTAAATGAAAAATACCTTCTATACATTCTACCTCTGTTTATATTTAGTATATTGATTTTTAGTGGTACTCTATATCTTCTAGTCTTTTTCTCTATTGCCATTGGCGATGAATATAAATGGTTAGGCGCGATAACCCCACTTGGCGGAACTGGATTTATTTTAGGTTGGATTTTGCTTGGAGTTAAAGGATTTGATTCATACGATACGAATTCTGCAGAAGTTGCTGGAAATTCTAAAAGTAAGCATAAAAGGCATAAGAGAGTCCGTTCAAAATCAGTAAGCTCTGAAAGTACCAATTAATGAAAAATTTGGTTATTATTAGACATGCTAAAGCTGAAAAAAATGATTTGGTTCAGGACTATGATAGGGGTTTAACAGATAGAGGTAAGGCTGATGCTATTGAAATGTCCAATAGGCTCTCTAAGAAAGGGTTCAAGCCTGATTTAATTATTTCAAGTCCAGCAAAACGAACACATAAAACTGCTAAAATTATTGCTGAACATTTCAGTTATGATGAGAAAAACATTGAATTGATTGCTCATATTTATACTGCTAATGTTGGCGACCTATTATATATTATTAGAGATTTGGATGACTCTATTAATAAAGTAATTATTGTTGGCCATAATCCAACTGTTACGGGTCTTATTGGATACCTCACGCCAAATTTTATAGAACATCTGCCCACTTCGGGCTGTGCTCAAATTCAATTTGATGTCAAAACTTGGAAGATGGTTAAGCAATTGTCGGGAAATCTATTGTATGTTGACTTTCCTTCTAATGCTAAATTAATTTAAATTTCGTTACATACTTACTATGTTGTTTAAACAAACTTTTTTCATAACTTTTTTGTTATTTTTTTCCATAATGACTTCAGCCCAACTTCCATTTTCAGGAACGAAAATTAAAAAAGCTGATAAGTTTTTTGGTGATGCTTTAATAAAATATTCGGCTATGGATTATTATACAGCAGCTGAGTTATTAAATAAATCTGTGAAAGAAGATCCTAATTTTATTGATGCTTGGATGCTTCTTGCTGATATTAAAGGCAAGAATGAAAAGTTTGAAGAGTCAATAAGATTATATGAAAAAATAATAGGACTTAATCCCAATTTTCCACTTTCATACTATGGAATAGCGAAGGATGCCATTGAATTATCAAATTATCAATTGTCATTTGAAAATATTACTCACTTTAATACCTATCAAGATTATTTTGGGAAGAAAAATAGTGCAGAAAAAATTAGAAAAATTGCTGAATTTGGTAAAGAGGCCATCAAATATCCTGTTGACTTTAAACCATATAACTTAGGGCCAGGTGTCAATTCTTTTGAAAATGAGTATTGGCCTGGTGTTACAGCCGATGGTCAAACCCTTATATTTACTCGTTTAGTTGGAAATAGTAATGAAGATTTCTTTATTAGTCAAAAAAACGAAACTGGATGGGGAGCAGCTAAGAATCTTGGGGAGCCTATTAATACTGAACAAAATGAAGGCACTGTTTCAATGTCACCCGATGGACAATATATTTTCTATACGGCCTGTAATAGGAGGGTTGATAATGGCAGTTGTGATATTTTATTATCAAAACTTGACGGTACTCAATGGTCAAATCCAATAAATCTTGGTGCACCGATAAATGGCAGAACTTGGGAGGCCCAACCTAGCTTATCCTATGATGGTAAAACAATTTATTTCAGTAGTGGGCGTCCAGGAGGATTTGGTAAAACCGATATTTGGAAAACTACCTATAGCAATGGAAAATGGTCAGCTCCCTTGAATCTGGGGCCTGAAATTAATACTGAAGGTGATGAGCAATCCCCATTTATTTCAAAAGATGACCAAACCTTATATTTTAATAGTGATGGACATGCTGGTATGGGTGGTATTGATTTGTTTATTGCACGTAAAACACTTGATGGTAAATGGCAAAAGGCTGTCAATTTAGGCTATCCTATTAATACGAATAAAGATGAAACATGTATAACTCTTTCCGCTAGTGGTGAGTATGCATATTATGTTGCTGAAAAAGAAGGTGGATTTGGAGGCTTGGATATTTATGGTTTTGAAGTACCAGAAAATTTACGTCCTAAGAAAACGGGTTATATTAAAGGGATAGTTTTTGATGCTAAAACATTAAAGAAGTTGGTGGCCAAAATTGAGTTGATTGATCTGTCAACTGGAAAACAAGTTGTCGAAGCTTATTCTAATAAATTAAATGGCGGATTTTTGGTTTGTTTACAAGGCAATAGAGATTATGCCATGAATGTAAGTTCAAATGGTTATCTATTTCAATCAGAAAATTTTAGCTTGAAAAATCAAGATGCTTCCGACCCGTTGACATTAAATATTGGCTTACGTCAAATTGCGACAGGCGAAAAGGTTGTCCTAAAAAACATATTTTTTGATACAGATAAATTTATTTTGAAAGATGAGTCTAAAATAGAAATCGAAAAACTAATTGAGTTTATTAATGCAAACCCGAGAATTAGGATTGAGGTGGGTGGACATACAGATAATGTAGGTGATAAGAAAAAGAATGAGGTCTTATCAAATAATAGAGCCAAAGCTGTTTATGATTATTTAGTGTTTAAAGGTATCTTGCCTGCAAGGTTATCTTTCAAGGGTTATGCTGATGCGCAGCCTATTGCAGATAATAAAACAGAGGCAGGAAAAAAATTGAATCGTAGGACTGAATTTAAGATTGTTCTGTAAATGAAGATAGGTTTTTTAGGTTTCTTTATTGTTTTACTTCTGGCTTCCTGCGGTGATGAAGGAGTTGTAACATACCTAAGTACGGACATTGATAAGATGATAGGGGAGCAAGTAAAAGAGCAGATTAATGATAATCCCGATCAATTTAAAATTTTAGATTCAGATGATTACCCTAAGGTATATGAAAGGCTAAATCATATTAAAATTGAAATACTAAATTCAGGCATGATTAAACATAAAAATGATTTTGTATGGGAATTAAGAATTGTTGATGATACTGCGGTTTTAAATGCTTTTTGTGTACCTGGTGGATATATTTATGTTTATACAGGACTTATTAAATTTTTAGACAGTGAGGATCAATTAGCAGGTGTGATGGGTCATGAAATAGCCCATGCAGACCTTAGACATAGCACAAGGCAGCTCATTCAGAGTTATGGTATTTCACTTCTAGTTAAGTTTATTTTTGGATACGATGGAGGAGGTTTGGTCAACATTGCAGCAAACCTTGCAGGCTTAAAATTTAGTAGAAGTCATGAAAGTGAAGCTGATTTGCAATCTGTGAAGTATTTGTATCATACAGAATATGATGCAAGAGGAGTGAAAGGTTTTTTTGAAAAATTAAATAAGGAGAATAAGAATCCGGAGATAGTAGAATTTTTAAGCACACATCCCGAGCCTGAAAACCGTATTCAAAAAATAGACGATGAGTTTAAATTACTTGGTGGAAAAGAGGGTAAAATATTTAGTAGGGAATACGAACAACTAAAGAAGTCATTAAATTGAAATTATTCAAATCCCATTTGTTTAATAATCTGTTCTATTTGCCAGTCCTCAACAGGGTCATATTCGTCTTTTAAATTACCCCCAATAAACTTAGCAAATGTTTGCCAATACATGGCTGTCAAGTTACCTCGATAAGTTTTAAGTAAATCGTAAGCATTACTACCCGTTTCTCTATAAATTAATCGAATTAATATTTTTCCTTGAGAAACAGTTAGATTCATAAGGTCATCCATAAATTGTTCTTTTATAGAGTTTTCACTTCGTTTAAGATATTCCTTCCTTGCTTTTTCGTTTGGCAATAACTGCAGATTTTGCTCTAGCATTTGAAATCTAAATGAGGCAAGCTTAGCATATGGTAAAACCTTCTTAACATTATAAACCAAACGCTGATATTTCTTTTCATATTCAGGATCAGCCTTTGCTCTTACAATAAATTCAGGTAATGTGTAGTTTTTTATTGTATCAGGTGGTGTGTTTTGAGCCACTGAGCAAAGTGTGATTTTGAATAATAAACTAAGTAATAATATTTTTTTCATTCTTTAATTAACGAAAATACAATGCCATAATTATATTTTTTGTGATTTGCCTAATTTGCTAACATATATTAAAATAAATCCCAACAAAATTAAGGCTGACGAAATCAATTCAGCTTGGGTTATTGCATGATTAAAAATATTATAAGTAGTATTGATCCTGATTTTTTCAATCATAAATCTTTCAGTTCCATTAAGAATGAGGTATACTCCAAATAATAAACCAGGTGAGCTAAATTGCTTTCTCATTTGCCATAAAACCACGAATAATAAAATACAGATTATAGCTTCATATAATGGGGTAGGGTATACAAAATTTGGTAATTCACTGCAATGATTACCGATACAATTTTGAATAGGAATGCCTTCATTCAATACATTATGAGGGTATTTATAAGACCAAAGCCAATCTGGTAAACTACTCATCCAATTTGGTTTTGCTGAAAGATTATCAATTCCCCAATCACCATCACCGCTTAAATGACAACCGAGTCTGCCAACTCCATAAGCCAACATTAATCCTGGTGCCGCAGCATCTATCATGTGCAATGGAGGGATGTTATTTTTGCTTGTGTAAACTAAAACGGCTATTGCAGCCATAATTAGTCCGCCATAAAAAGTTAATCCACTAAATGAAATTAGGCTGCCCCAGGGGTCAAGAGCAAATTCATCAATGTTTTCTAGGTTATGGAATATTTTAGCACCTATTATTCCAACAATTCCAGCAATAGCTAAAATATTTCCCATGTGTTGGTATGGGTGAAATGTTATATTTCTCTCTTCGATTTCTTTTCCTCTGATTTTCTCAGCTTCTTTGTATTTAGTATAATATCCATAGGCACCACCAACTAAAGCCCCAAACCAACTGCCTTTGGCTGATAATAGAAATAATTGAGGGTTTTGTACCAAAGCATCATAATCTAAAATCATTTCAAGAAATTTGAAACCTACAAATGCTGAAATAATAGTTGTGGTTATGAAATCAATCGCACTTATAGGCTCATTTAGTCTGATTTTTTTAATAGAAGAGCTGATAACTCCAATGTTTTCTTTACGTTTTAATTCTGACTGGGTAGCCCAAAAAGCACCAAGGAATGATAAACCAAGAAAAAAGCCGAAGGTCTGAACGGGTAATGGAATATAGATACCAAATAAATCTAATAGTAAGTCGGAAATTGTTGCGTACATTTTTAATTAATTACTCTTCACGAAATAAGTCTAACTTTTAGTAATAAAAAAGAAATAATTGTGAATCGAAAAATGGAAACTAGAATTAACAATAAGTTGAAAACTAGATCTACTTAATAGCAAAATTATAAGTGAAACCTATCATTATACCACCGGGTTTTAAAGTATTCATTACTTTTTCGCTTAAATCTGATAATTTTTCACCTTGGTTTAGTATTACAGAGTATTCGCTGCCAGCAAATAAGATGGAATAACCTAATTCTAAAACAATTCGATTGCCTTTAGGTCTCACCCATTGCCTTTGCATACTAATATTAAACAAAGTTGCAGGATTTAAGGTAACATCGACATCTCTATTATTGGTAATTCCTAAAGAGTTTTTTACTTCTAAATTATTTGAAAATTTATCTAATCCTGTAGCCCTTGAAATGCTAATTACTGGGCACCACGAAGTTGAATTTTTGGCATTTAAAACAATACCTAAACCGATTTTATTACCCCACGACCCTATTCCAGCTGAGGCCTCAATCAAACTAAATTCATTCAATCTTGTGCCTAATTTAATTCCCATTAATCCAGTATTTACATTCAAACCTGTTCCAATTCCGAAATAAAACGAAGGATTATTAGGAGCAACATCATATTTGTTATTTTGTGAAAGAGATATATTCTTATTGGTTATAATAATCAGAAGTAGAATACTCAATTTTAATTTATTCATATTTTAATAAATATTAGTCAAAAATAATTACAAATATTTATTAATCAAATAAAATGCTAATTCTTATTTTGAGGTTATTTGTATAGTTTGTATCTGGTTATACACCAAATTGGATGCCTCTTTTATAACCTCAGGCAGTTTTTTTAAATCATTACCTTTGGTCATGATCGTGATAAGGATTGGATTATTATTTAGGTATATGATAGCAGATTCATGTAATTGTTTTTCGTTGGCATCTCCTGATTCACCGAATTTATGTGCAAGTTGAACATTCGAAGATAAGCCATTTACAATGCCATTTTTAAAGTCAGATTTGGTAAGTAATCTTAATGCGAACTCTGAATCTTTCATATTTAAATATCCTCCGTTGAACAACACCCTCAGAAAAACAGAATATTCTTTGGCTGATATAGGATAACTTTTAGCATACCAATCAGGTTCACTTAAACCCAAATCAGTGAATACTTTTTTAAATGTTTTTATATCGATAATTCCATTTAAAAGCATGGTTGCATTGTTATCAGAATATTGAATCATGTATTCTAATAATTCTTTTATGCTATAGCTCTGACCTGGTTTTATTGATTTGGAAGTGTATATTGGTTTCTTATCTGTAATCAATGCATTTAGAAATGGAATTTTTTTATTTAAAAAACCAGGATTATCCTCATTCATTTTTAAGAATGTGATAAGTTGAGGAACTTTTAACAATGAGCCAGGCGAGTATTTTTCATCTTCATTTATAGTCATCCAATCATTATTTGAGTAATCTTTAATGTAAAATGATGCTGATTTAAGCACGCCACTTTTCTTAAAATTATCGAACAGAATATTTAAACTACCTTTTAGGGGCATTAGTTTATCTCCCTGACAAAGATTATCGATAAGTAAAAGCGGTTTTATGTAATGCAATCCGCCTAGACGCCTAACTTTATAACTGCAACCGTTACTTTGTATTTGCCCAAGGTTTAGTCTATTTGCCTTGGCATTAGTTGACTTGTCATAATTTTTAGTAACTATATATGTGGATGCATTTGAAATGCCCAATAAAATGAGAATAATAAATAGTGAATAGTTTTTATTAAAAATTGATTTCATGGGTAATAGTAAACAGCGTTCGAATTTACCAAGACAAGTATGTAAACAATGTCACAAATCGTCTTTTAAGAAATGATTAAGATTGATTTAAATCAAGTTAAATCAGGCCTTGAAGCGATTGGTTTTCGTACTCTGTGTCTATCAATAGATTCCCACCATCAGCGGCTTGGGTGGCTAATTGATCACATCTTTCATTTTCAATATGACCAGCATGTCCTTTAATCCATTTGAAATTTATATTATGAAGTTTATATAATACTAAAAATTTTCTCCAAAGGTCTGGATTTTTTTTATTCTTAAATCCTTTTGCTTGCCAACCAAATACCCATTTCTTTTCAACCGCCTCACAAACATATTTACTATCTGTGTGAATGGTAACATCCATATTGGATAGTTTTAATTGCTCTAGTGCGATAATAACAGCTAGCAATTCCATTCTATTGTTTGTGGTGTGCTTATAGCCTTGTGCAAGTTCTTTTCGATGTTTGCCACTAATCATAACTATGCCATAGCCTCCTGGTCCTGGATTTCCTCTTGCTGAGCCATCCGTGAAAATATCTACTTTCAAATTGTATTATTTAGTATTCGATAGTTTAAAAGTACCCGATACTTTAACAGTAAGGGGCTCAACACCGCGCTCTGCAGAAGGTGTGATGATTAAATCCAAATCCACTTTCCACGTGTTGGCATTAATTAATTTTCCTTTGATGCTGCCTCCATTTATTTTGTAGTTACCTCTATCAAGGCAAAAACAACTTCTTGTATAATAGGCTTTCGCTGCTATAAGCGAGTCACCAGTAAGGACAAATGATTTAGTCTTACTATCTATTTGAAAAACTATTCGCTCTCTATATTCGTCATCGGCAACACTCTCTCTATCCTTAGCTTTAAAATTATAATCGAAAACCATTTTATTTCCTTTAATTACATCATAATCAAAATAAATATTATCGGCTTGGTTCAATTTGATGGAACTGCCTTTGTTTATTTTAAATGTTTTAATTTCAGGTGTAACTTTTTCTTTTTTTGGCGATTTAACTTGGGCAGAAAGCCAAGTTATATTTAAAAGTGCAAGAACTATCAATAGATTTTTCATAGTTCAAAAATAAACACTTACCTTCAATTTTCTAAAAACACTTGAATATTTTCTATCAATGGTTGAAGAATACCTTAAAGATGTTTATTTCGTGAGTCAAATAAATACTCAGATTAGCAATTGATAATGGATTTTAAGTCATTTTTCTTTTTGTGTTTAGGCTGTTTAAATTACATCCTGTTGAGCACGGTCGTGTTTATTTTTTTTATTTTCCTCATTTTTTTTAGCAACAATTTCAGGAAAAAGCCTAATCTCAAGAAATACAGCCAATACATGTACTTCCTATTCTTTTTCCTATTTGGCTCACTAGGATATTTATGGCAAGATGCTATTGCAGCAGTTCTTAATAAATCAGATGGATTAATATTTCCAATTATTTTGAACCTTTTGTTATATGCGCTAGTATGCGGTGCAATAGGTGCTTTGATAGGATATACTATTTATTGGTTATCTCTTAGGGTGAAACCATTGCACCAAATTAGATTTATTAATATTTCTCTGCTTTTCTTCCTTTTTTTGTTGCTCTCCATTATATTGGTTAAACCATTTTATGAAAGTTTTCAAGTGTTTGTTAAACATGATAAAAAATCCAAATTAGGTGGAATTGTTCGTAATGAAATTGGTCTAAATAAAGAAGAGCTTAATGATAATATGAAAATCAAATTATCTTCTTTTAAAGAATGCATGGCCTTTGATATTCGAGATACTTTAGATGTCTTTTCGGATGGTGGAAATACAATTACTATAAGACAAACAGGTACTAGTCAGTTTTATACACATACACTTTCAACAGATAATATTTTGGATGTTAAAGCTACGATTGTAAAGTCTAATAAAGGACCAAAATATCTTGTTGTACTAGCATTGATGAGACCTATTAGCGGTTTGTCAAGTCTATTGATATTTAATAAATATGGGCAGTGTTTATATGAAGAATTGCTGAACGATTTTGATTATGGAATGGCTAAAGACAATAAAAATGTAATCATCATAAAGAAACAAACTTTCATTTCTGATAGTATTGTATTTGTACCAAAATGGAAAATTAGATTCTAGAGAAATTTATTAAAAACTATCTATTAAACCTCAATCTTAAACCTTTTTCGCTCTCATCAAACAAACCATTGTTGTATACATGATTACCATTTACAAAAGTGTGACGAACAACAGAATGGAAGATTTGTCCTTCGAATGGACTCCAAGCGCATTTGTATAAAATATTATCCTTGCTAACGGTATAGTTATTATTTAAGTCAACCAAAACTAAATCTGCGAAGTAACCTTCCCTAATAAAGCCTCTTCGGTCTATCTCAAACATCTCAGCTACATTATGACTCATTTTTTGCACGATGGTTTCTAGGCTAATTTTACCTTGTTTATGAAACTCTAGCATCGCATTTAATGAGTGCTGCACCAGGGGGCCACCAGATGGGGCTTTTAAATAGGTTTGCTCCTTTTCTTCAATGGTGTGTGGTGCATGGTCGGTAGCTATCACATCAATTCTTCCATCCAAAACTGCTTTGAAAATAGCATCTCTATCTTCTGCTGTTTTTACAGCTGGATTCCATTTAATAGAATTACCTTTTTCTGCATAATCTGCATCACTAAACCAAAGATGATGAACACATGCCTCAGCCGTTATGCGTTTTTGGCTTAGTGGTATGTCGTTTCTGAATAGTTCTAATTCCTTTGCTGTGCTAATATGTAAAATATGTAATCGGGTATTGTATTTTTTTGCTAGTTCAATGGCAAAAGATGAAGATGCATAACATGCTTCAGCAGTTCTTATTTTAGGATGAAACTCAGTTGTAATATCCAATCCATACTCTTGTTTAATTTTTTCTGCATTTGCTTTAATCATTGGGTCATCCTCACAATGGGTAGCAATCAAAGTTTTTACATTTTTAAAAATAGCATTTAACGATTCAGGATTATCAACCAACATATCTCCTGTTGAAGACCCCATGAATATTTTAACACCACAAACCTTTGTTTCATCCACCTTTAGTAATTCATCCAAATTGGTATTGGTTGTACCCATAAAAAATGAATAGTTAGCCAATGAGCATTCAGAAGCGCGGGAGTATTTTTGTTCAAGTAAATCGATTGTTGTAGCACTAGGACTCGTATTTGGCATTTCCATATAACTTGTAATTCCACCCGCCACGGCTGCCTTGGCCTCTGTATATATTTCTCCTTTATGAGTGAGGCCTGGCTCACGAAAATGCACCTGGTCGTCAATAATACCAGGCAACATATACATACCATATGCATCAATAATTTTGTCGGCATAGATGGCAATGCCATTTGTGTCAATTTTTTCGATAAAATTATCTTTAACTAGCACATCAGCATGATAGGTTTTTCCTTCATTGACAAGCAAAGCATTTTTAATTAAAATGGTAGGCATACGTTTTTACAAAATTCTTTTGCGAACATAAATAATTAGTAAGAAAAAGTTTGAATAATCTAAACAAAATTCTATACTTAACTAGATTTAGTTGTTTAGGATGAATAAAGCAATTTCAGAATTTCAGATGCTGCCTTATCACTTGCGCCCACTCCAAATAAATTTCTAAGTGTTACATAATCACTTAAAAGAATATCTCGTTTATTTCCATTTGGCATAATGGCTTCAAATTCCAATTTCAATCGAGTTTCGTTAAAATCCGATTGAATCAATTCGCAAATAGCCTCCCTATTCAGGTTTAAATTCACGAGCGAAATGTATTTTATCTTAACCAACATTTTAGCAATCCTATAAGAAATTGGATGCGCCACATAGGCACAAACTTGAGGTATATTAAACAAGGCAGTTTCTAAAGTCGCAGTTCCGCTACAAACAATAGCAGCAATTGAATGACTTAAAATATCATAAGTTTGATTGTAAATTATTTTTACATTTTGGTTTTCATAAGCAGCATAAAAATCTTTTGAAATTGATGGTGCGCCAGCCACTAAAAATTGATAATTTGGATAGGATTGGGCTAATTTTATCATTAAAGGCAATGTGGTTTTTATCTCTTGTTTTCTGCTCCCAGGCAAAAGTGCTATAATGGGTTTTTCACTTAATTGGTTTCGTTTTCTAAAAGAAGGATTAGGGTTGAATTGGTGAATTTCATCCATCAAAGGATTCCCCACATAAGCAGTTTTTACATCCCACTTTTTGAAATAATCCACTTCGAAAGGAAAAATAAGTAAAAGTAAGTCTACAAATTTTTCAAGTTTTTTGGCTCTATTTTCTTTCCAAGCCCATACTTTTGGAGATATGTAATAAACAACCTTGATACCTTTAGATTTACAAAATTCAGCAATGCGTAAATTAAATCCGGGGTAGTCAATCAAAATAACCACATCAGGTGCAAATGAGCTTATTTGTTTTTGGCACAAATTTATATTGGCAAAGATGCTTCGTATATTTATTAAAACCTCAACAAAACCCATGATGCTTACATTTTTGTAATGCATTAAAAGTCCTTGAGCTTGATGGGCCATTTTATCTCCACCCCAAAAATTAAATTGGGCTGAATTATCTTTTTGTTTTATCGATTTTATAAGGTTGGCACCATGCAAATCGCCACTTGCCTCTCCTGCAACTATAAAATATTTCATTTCGGCTGCAATGTAAAAGTAATAATTTACGTTTTGTTCATAACTAGATAGTTTTTAATTGCTTGAAGCTATTTACTTTGCATTATTAATTTTAAACATCATGTCAGAAAATAAAAACATCCGCAGCAGTATGCTCCTTTTGCTATTGCTTTTAATTGGTTCGGTAGGCTTTAATGTTTACCAATTTAATAATCATAACACCACTGTCGTTCATTACAACAATGAGGTGGATAGCCTAATTACTGTGAGGATAGATGTTGAGAGAGAGCTTGCTTCAACCGAAATGGAGTTAGAAAAATATAGAGGTATTGCCGGAAACTTAGATACTTTGTTGAATGAGGCTAATGGCAAAATTGCAGAAAAAGAAAGTCAAATACGTAGTTTGATTGCCAAAGAAAAAAATTCTACTAAATTGAGTAAAAAGTTGAAAACTGAATTGGCCGAACTTAAAGAATTACGAGATGAATTCTTGGATAAGATAGATGTTTTAATGGCTGAAAATAAAAAATTGAAGGAAGACAATGCTCAGTTGAACACTGCTTTGGGGGATGTTACACAACAAAAAAATATGTTGGAACAGAAGGTAACAACGGCATCCCAACTGAAAGCTGAATATGTGAAAGTGGCGTCATTTAAAAAGAAAAACAGCGGCAAATTCGTTGAATCCGTTCTAGCTAAAAAAACCAATAAAATTGAAGCTTGCTTGACAGTAATGGATAATAAAGTAAGCGGCACTGGGGATAAAATGGTTTATTTAAGAATAATGTCACCTAATGGAAAACCTTTGATGGGCAATACCAGAGCAGAATTGAAAACAGTGGAAGGAGAAGCAGTAGATGCCACTGCTTCGCAAAAAATTAATTATAATGGCGAAAAACAAAATATTTGTTTGAATTATGAAAATGATGAGCGAATACTAGAAAGTGGTACTTATACTATAGAAGTATTCATCGAGAATACATTGGTTCATTCAAGCAGTTACGTCTTAAGATAGTGTTGGAAACACATTTCAAAATAAAAGAAGCAGAGGTTTCTGATGTTTTACTCATTCAGCAATTAATTACTGAGTTGGCCGAATATGAGAAACTTTTGCCTCAAATGATAGCAACGACCGAGTTGCTGACAATGCACCTATTTGGTTCAAAGCCCATTGCGCATGTATTTTTAGCATATGAAAATAATGAGCCAATAGGCTTTGCACTCTACTTTTATAATTTCTCCACTTTTGTAGGTAAGCTAGGCATTTATTTGGAAGACCTATACATAAAATAATCATACAGAGGAAAGGGCTATGGCAAAGCCTTGCTCGAAAAAATTATTTTGAAAGCAAAAGAACAGGATTGCGGTAGGGTGGAGTGGTCGGTGCTTGATTGGAATAAACCTGCCATTGAATTCTATAATAAAATGGGCGCTCAACCTATGGATGAATGGACTACCTTTAGAATTAGTTTGTAGTAAAATCTACTCTGATTTTATTAATCAATCTCAATTAATTATTTTTAATGAGCTATTTACTTTTTCATTTCATTTGGTTTATTTGCAGAACTAAACTATACAAATGGATATGAAAAAACTTGTTTTCTGCATAGCAGTGCTAATTTCTTCTCAATTATTTGCCCAATCTAATTTAACCTTGTTTACAGAAGAGGGTGAAAAGTTTACTTTGTTTTTAAATGGTGTAACACAAAATAAAGCTTTTCAGACAAATGTACATGTTGAAAATATAAATGCTAATACTCAAAAACTCCGCATTGTATTTGAAGATAAAAGCATTCCAAGCATTTCTGAAAATATTTATTATGAGACATATAACGATTATACTTATGTTATTCGTAAAAAGAAAAATGTTGCTTCTAAAGTAAAAAAATTAGATGGTAAAGCTGCAATTAATGCATATGTTTTAAGACTACAAGATGTTAAACCATTAGATAGAATTTCTATATCAGAGAAGGTGGATGTAGTGCAAAGCATAGATGTTGAAACCAATGAAGTGAAGCCAATTGAAAATATTACCACCAATGTAACCACTACAACAACAAAGACAAGTAACAAGCCAAATAATGAGAATGTAAATATCAATGTGGGTATTAATGGGGTTGGCATTAATATGAATGTATCAGGCATAGAAAATCAAAATAATATTGTTACTAGCACAACAACAACTACTACTACCCAAACTAAAGGTAATACAAATGCTTATTCGAATGGTAATAATGTTGTAAAACCCAAAACGAGTTGCGCAGCCATGTCTCCAAGCATTATGGCCAGCCTAGTTGATCAATTGAAAAAACAGTCTTTTGAAGACAATAAAATGAATGTTATCAAACAAGTATTGGGAAGCAATTGTATTAGCACTGCTCAAGTTAAACAATTGATGTCAGAGTTTTCATTTGAAGAAAATAAATTGAAAGTAGCAAAAATGTGTTATGCTAAAACCACAGATAAAGGTAATTACTTTATGTTGAATGATGCTTTTTCTTTTAGTTCTTCGGCTGACGAATTACAGCAGTTTTTAGAAACCAAAGGAGCAACCTTATCAGGTGAAGAATAAATATTTTCTTAGCATTTTTACTACGGGGCTATTGGTTTTTAGCTCCTGCGACAGTTCCTTACGATATATTAAAATAGCGGATAAATATGCAGCATCAGCAAACTATGCTGATGCTGCTGATAATTACTATACTGCCTATTCTTTAAACCCCAGAAATGTAAAGGCAAGGCAAGGTCTTGAAAAAAATGCCCAATTAAACTTGGATGTTAAGTTTAATATGTTTGCTAAATTCATTTTAGAGGAAAGTATTGAAGATGCTTTGAGGCAATACAATGATTGTAATTTGTTTTTTCAAAATGTAAAAAATACGGGTGTTGAAATTCATTGGCCAAGTGTTTACGATAAGTTATATGAAACAAATAAAGATCAGTTTGTTTCAAAGCAGTATCAAGCTGGCATTGATCTGATGAGAGACGAAAAGTTTGAAAAGGCTGAATTATCGTTTAAGAAGATTTTAGAATTTGATAGTAGTTATAAAAATGTTTCTGCTCTTCATAGTCAATCTGTGGTAGAACCCATTTATGACAAAGGTTTGAAGAATTTTGAACAGCAAAACTATAAGTTAGCTTACAACAATTTCCTGCAAGTTTCATCCATCAATGCATCCTATAAAAACACTTCAGAGTTATTAGATGAATCGTTGAAAAAAGCTAGTTTACCCATTGCGATAATTGTAACAGATAAAAATGATGAAAAATTAGATTTAAAGAATTGTCTTTATTTTCATGTGCTAGCTAATATAAATAAAAGTCAAAATCCATTTATCAAAGTAATTGACAGGAATAATTCTGAAAAATTACTAAAGGAACAAGAATTGGGTATGTCTGGTATGTTTGACCACACCAATGCTGCAAAAGCCGGGAAAATGCTTGGGGTTAAGTTTTTCCTGATATTGAATATGGGTAATGTAATTGCCGAGGAAAATGCCATAACTGCAACAAATAAAATTGCCTATGATTCCTATACGCAGGAGTTTACCGATAAGAACACTGGGCAGATTCAGTCTGAAATACGATTTAGAAGCGTAAATTTTAAGGAATATTCGGGTTATAGAAAGTTGATTTCAAATATAGCTTATCAGTTGCTGTCAGTAGAAACGGGAGAAGTGGTGCTATCAGATATTTATAATGTAGAAAAGTCTGATTATGTTAATTATTCTAGATACGCTGGTAATACTAGAAATTTACATCCTTCTATTTCTAGCGGAAATGAGTCATCTGATGTGATGAATAAATGGATAAAAAAATTTACCACACCAGAAAGGTCATTGCAATCTTCTACTGTATTGTTAAATAAGACTTTGGAAGAGACAAGTATTAAAATTGTTGATTCTATTAACTCCTATATAGCCAAATAGCATAAGTCGAATTAATCAGTAGTATTAAGTAAAATCAACTTTTACAATACATTCAATTGTAAATTAAACAATATTTAAATGACACCCAATTTAACCAAGAGTGTCAGAGTTTTCTATTTTTGCACACCATTTCTGTTTTATGAATATTATAAAGATACTAAAAATTGTTGCCATTTTAGCTGTTGTTGCCCTTTTGGCTTGGCCTAAGCTTATGCCTAGTAAAAATGATAAATCGCAAGCCGCGCAGGCCAAGGCTAAGAAAATGCCAATTAAAGTAAGTGTTTATGTAACACACAAGCAAGAATTAGAAAATAGTGTTCATGTAGCTGGAAGTATTTTGGCTCAAGATGAAGTGGAATTGCATACTGAAGCCCAAGGTCGTATTGTGAAAATAAACTTTGAAGAAGGTACAGAGGTAAAGAAAGGCCAACTTCTAATTAAAATTAATGATGCCGATTTGCAAGCCCAATTAAGGAAAGCCCTTTCGAGCAAAAAGCTGAAAGAAGATTCTGAGAAGAGGAATAATCAACTTTTGGCCAAAGGGGCTATCAGTCAAGAACAATACGATTTAAGCTTGAATGATTTAAATGCCGCAATTGCCGATGTTGATTTATTAAAAGAGAATATTAGAAAAACTGAATTGTTGGCGCCCTTTTCAGGTATCATTGGATTGAAATATGTTAGCCTAGGGAGCTTTGTTACAAATGCTACTAAATTGGCCTCTCTTCAAAGTATCAGTAAAGTTAAAGTTGAATTTTCTGTTCCTGAAAGATATGCATCTCAATTGAAAAGAGGCAGTGATATTTTATTTACCACCTATGGTTCTGATAAAGTTTTCAAAGCAAATATTTATGCCATTGAACCTAAAGTGGATGAGCTAACAAGAAATGTAGTTATGCGTGCCATTTCTGATAATGGCGAAAGGAAATTAATTCCTGGAGCTTTCGCGAAGGTGACGGTTCAACTTCAAAATAAGCCGAATTCATTGATGGTTCCAACGCAAAGTGTGGTTCCTATATTGAAAGGACAAAAGGTATACGTTACCAGAGCAGATTCTGTGATTGAGCAGGTTGTAAAAACAGGTATTAGAACTGATTCGCAAATAGAAATTACTGAAGGTTTGCAGGTAGGAGATTCTGTTGTTGTGAACGGGATTATGTATTTAAAACAAGGTTCAAAAATTAAAATAGGAAAATGAGTTTATCGAGTACCAGCATAAACAGGCCTGTTTTAGCCACTGTTTTTTCTATCATCATAGTATTGTTTGGGGCCATTGGTTTTAACTTTCTTGGTGTAAGGGAATATCCATCTATTGATCCTCCTGTAATTACAGTAAGAACCAATTATACGGGTGCAAACCCCGATATCATTGAATCTCAAATTACCGAACCATTAGAAAAAGCAATCAATGGAATAGCAGGTATTCGTTCTATTTCATCGGCAAGTAACCAAGGATCTAGTAGTATTACAGTTGAGTTTAATCTGAATGAGAATTTGGAGGCAGCCGCCAATGATGTGAGAGATAAGGTTTCTCAAGCGGTGAGACAATTACCTCAAGACATTGATGCCCCCCCTGTAGTGAGTAAAGCTGATGCCAATTCTGATGCCATCATTTCAATGACCGTTCAGAGTGATACCAAATCTCAATTGGATGTAAGTGATTATGCTGAAAATGTTTTATTAGAAAGGCTACAAACTATACCTGGTGTAAGTACGGTTCAAATTTGGGGTCAGAAGAAATATGCCATGCGATTGTGGTTTGACCCTGCTAAACTAGCTTCGTTTAAACTAACTCCGTTGGATGTGAAGCAGGCTTTGGATAGAGAAAATGTGGAGTTGCCTGGAGGAAAGATAGAAGGAAACAATACGGAACTTTCTGTTAAAACGGTTGGTAGATTTAGCACTGCTGAAGAGTTTAACAATATCATTATCCAAACTAATAATACCAAGGCGATTCGTTTAGGTGATATTGGTTATGCTGCCTTGGGTGCTGAAAATGAAGAAACAATCTTAAAATCAAATGGAGTGCCCATGATTGGTCTTGGTGTAGTGCCTCAGCCGGGTGCCAATTATGTGGAGATTGCAGATGAATTTTATAAACGTTATGAGCAAATTAAAAAGGATGTTCCTAAGGATTTTAAACTCGATATAGCCCTTGATAATACTAGGTTTATCAAGACCTCGATTAAAGAAGTAGAAGAAACCCTTTTGATAGCATTTGTTTTGGTAGTTTTGATTATTTTCTTGTTTTTTAGGGATTGGTTGATTGCCTTCAGACCTTTGATTGATATACCTGTTTCGTTAATTGGTGCCTTTTTTATCATGTATATTTTTGGCTATTCGATCAATATTTTAACTTTATTGGCAATTGTATTGGCTACAGGTTTGGTGGTAGATGATGGTATTGTTGTAACCGAAAATATTTTCAAAAAAATAGAAGAAGGGCTTTCGCCAAGAGAAGCTGCCATAAAGGGATCTAATGAAATATTCTTTGCTGTTATATCAACGTCAATTACACTTGCAGTTGTGTTTTTACCCATTATATTTTTAGAAGGATTTGTGGGCAGGCTATTCAGTGAGTTTGGGATAGTCGTTTCAGGGGCAGTGCTTATTTCCGCTTTCGTTTCGCTGTCACTCACACCCATGTTGAATGTGAAGTTGCAGCGTAAGTCAAACAAAAGGACAAAATTCTATACTTCAACAGAGCCTTATTTTGAGGCTATGAACCTTGCCTATAGAAATTCACTTGAAAAGTTTATAGCTAAAAGATGGTATGCTGTATTAATCGTTGTTGTATCAGTTGGTCTTATTTGGCTTATTGGTTCATCTATGCAATCTGAACTAGCCCCTCTTGATGATAGGGGTATGATGCGCATTATTGCAACCGCCCCAGAAGGATCATCCTATGAATTTACTGACAGATACATGGATAAATTGTCTGAGTATGTAGAGGATTCGGTGCCAGAAAAGCGAATGACATTAGTTATCACAGCCCCAGGTTTTACAGGTAGTGGAGCGGTTAATACAGGTTTTTTTAGGATTGTTTTAGCAGATGTAGATAACAGGAAACGATCGCAACAAGAAATTGCTCAGATGGTTCAAAAGAATGTATCTGGTATTACAGATGCTAAAGCATATGTGGTACAGGAACAAACAATCAATGGCTCAGGTGGTGCTCGAGCCGGTTTGCCTGTTCAATACATTATACAAAATCAAGATTTTAGTAAAATACAACTAGTGTTGCCGAAATTTTTGGATGAGGTTAATAAGGATACAAAAACCTTCCAAGGTACTGATGTAAACTTGAAATTCAATAAGCCTGAATTAGTAATTACCATCAATAGGGAAAAGGCCAAAAACCTCGGTGTGAGTGTGCAAGCCATTGCCCAAACACTTCAATTTACATATGGTGGCATTCGATATGGGTATTTTACCCAAAGAGGAAAGCAATATCAAATTATTGGGCAAGCTGATCGTTCTAATAGAGATGAACCATCGGATTTAAAATCGTTGTATGTTCGAAATGATAAAGGTCAATTGATACAATTGGACAATGTGATTGAGGTAATAGAGCAAAGTAGTCCTCCTCAATTGTATCATTATAATAGGTATAAAGCTGCTACCGTTTCAGCGGGATTGGCTCCAGGAAAAACCATTGGTGATGGTATAAAAGCGATGGATGTTATCAAAAAGAAATTATTGGATGAAAGCTTTACCACCGATTTAGGGGGACCTTCAAGGGATTTTGCAGAAAGTTCATCAAATACAACTTTTGCTTTTATATTAGCATTGGTTCTTGTTTATTTGGTTTTAGCTGCTCAGTTTGAAAGTTTTATTGACCCTGTAATAATTATGTTGACAGTGCCTATGGCATTGGCAGGTGCACTTATTTCATTGTGGTATTTTGATCAAACACTTAACATCTTTAGTCAGATAGGTATCATTGTTTTGCTAGGTTTGGTGACTAAAAATGGAATTTTGATAGTTGAGTTTGCCAATCAGAAAAAGGAAAAAGGTATAGATAAATTGCAAGCTGTTAAAGAGGCAGCCGTTGATAGGCTTAGGCCCATTATGATGACAAGTATTGCCACTATTTTGGGCGCTTTACCAATTGCTTTAGCATTAGGTGCAGGTGCTAAAAGTCGCATGTCTCTTGGTATCGTCATTATTGGAGGTTTGTTATTTTCGGGATTCCTTACATTGTATGTTATTCCGGCAGTGTATAGCTTTTTGTCCATGAAAAGTAAGCATAACAAAACCGATGAAAATAATGAAGTTAAAGATTCTAATAACATTAAATAGCATTAAATTGAATTCAATAAAATATAAATTATATACAGTTTTTGTTTTTCTGAGCATTCTAATGCATGTTCATGCACAGCAGACAATCAGTCTTGATGATGCCTTAAAAATGGCATTGGAAAACAACTATGCCATACAAATAGCAAAAAATGAGGCTGCCACTAGTAAAAATAATAATAGGTTGGGTGCCGCAGGCATGTTGCCCAGTGTGTTTGGTTCTGCTGGTCAGGATAACCAAGTGCAAGATACCAAACAAAAGTTCTTAAGTGGTAGTGAGAATAATAAAGATGGTGCAAAGTCAAGCAATTTAAATGC
This sequence comes from Chitinophaga pinensis, assembly GCA_945870425.1. Classification (GTDB taxonomy): domain Bacteria; phylum Bacteroidota; class Bacteroidia; order UKL13-3; family UKL13-3; genus RGVD01. The sequence goes on from CAMBSD010000014.1 coordinate 54,455, forward strand.
AGGTTTGGAGATAGGTTGGACCATTTTTGATGGGATGAAAATGTTTGCTACAAAGAACCGTTTAAAGGAATTGCAGGACATAGGCGAGTTGAAAATGCGAAGCCAAATTGAATTGACCTTTTCAAAAGTTATAAAAGCCTATATGGATGTGGTATTGGCAAAACAACAGCTAGCCTTATATACAGAGACCTTGCTTCGATCTCAAAAAAGATACGAATTTGCCGAAGAGAAATTTAAGGCTGGCAAATCTCCCAAAACTGAATTGCTGCAAGCGCAAGTAGATTTGAATACTGATAAGTCTGGTAAAATTAGGCAACAAATAACTTATAAAAACAGCAAGGCCCTTTTAAATCAGTTGTTGGCTAGAGAGGTAAATACTGAATTTGATGTTAACGAAATCATTCAATTAAAAACTGAAATTAAACTTGAAGATATTCAAGATAAGGCTATTTCGCAGAATGCAGGTTTACAAATAGCAAAGAAAAATCAAAACATAAGCATACTTAATATTAAGGAAGTGCAAGCTGAGAAAATGCCAAGCATACAACTAAAAAGTGGTTATAACTTCAGTCGTTCTCAATCAGAAGCTGGATTTCTTCAATCATCTCAGAGTTTAGGTTTTCATTATGGTGCAGGTTTAAGCATAAATTTATTTAATGGATACGATGTCAATCGTAGGTTAATTAATAATCGGTTGGCTTTTCGTTCCAGTGAATGGATGTATAAAGATTCGCTAGGTAAAGTGCAATCAGCTGTGGCTCAAGCTTGGAATAATTATCAAGGTAGTTTGCAACTCTTGTCTTTTGAACAACAAAACATTCAAGTTGCAGAAGAAAACTATTCAATAGCAGAAGAACAGTACAAGGTAGGTGTTATAACTTCCATTGAATTACGTAATGCCCAAATTAATTTAATTAATAGTAAAACTAGACTACTTAGTGTTCAGAACGAAGCTAAAATGAGTGAGACCGAACTTTTAAGACTAAGTGGTGAATTATTAAAATAAAGTCTTCTAAAAAATGAGTTTTTTAGATTGGTCTATTATGCTAAATTAGTGTATATTTGTTTATTAATACTAAATCTATGAAAAAATTAATTACTACAATGGCAATTATTATTGCTTCATTATCGAGTTATGCTCAAACTAAAGATTTGCCTTGGCAAGTTAGCTTAAGTCTCGGCCTCGCAGAATACAGCGGAGACATTGGCAATGGCTTTTTCCTATTTGACTTAACTGGACATAATATTGGTCAAAATGGTGTATCAAAAAAAAATACACCAGGCTTAGGATTAATTTCAGTTAACAAATACCTAAATTCAAAATTCGACCTTTCTTTTAGAGGTTATTATGGAGAATGGGGTTATTATAGAAACGCTGCACCAGGAAATTACTTATTCAGAAACATGGTAGGCCTAGAATGCGCCCCGCGTTGGAAGTTTCTTGCCATGGATAACGCCATTTTCGTCCCTTATTTAACTGCTGGTATTGGCTTCGGGCGTGTTAAAATGAATAATACTAATGATGATTATGGCATTTTTGGCTTTGATAAAACTTATATTTATCAATTAACTGTTCCAATGGGATTAGGCTTAAATATTAATCTTACACCAAAGCTTGGTTTAAATTTGCAATCAAATTTTATGTGGACCAATAGGGATAATGTTGATGGAAGAAGCGCATCAAATAGCTCCTTTACCACAGATGCAGCGTGGCTTCATACATTAGGTATTACTTTCAATTTAGGTAAAATGAAAGATATCGACAAAGATGGAGTAGCAGATAGAAAAGACAAATGTATTAATACCCCTGCGGGTGCCATAGTAGATAATGTTGGTTGTATTATTGATAAAGATAAAGATGGTATTGCTGATAACCTTGATGCCTGCCCTGATAAAGCGGGTATTGCTCAATTTAATGGCTGCCCTGATAGTGATAAAGATGGAATTGAAGATAGCAAAGATAAATGTATTGACATAGCAGGAATAGCTAAGTTTGATGGTTGTCCTGATACCGATAATGATGGAATAAAAGATAGTGAAGATAAGTGTCCTTCTGTTTATGGTCTTATTCAATTCAATGGTTGTCCTGATAATGATAACGATGGTATTCAAGATAGCCAAGATGCTTGTCCGAATGAAAAAGGTACTGCACAATTCAATGGATGTCCTGACTCTGATGGAGATGGTTTACCTGATAACAAAGATAAATGCCCAACGGTTGCAGGTCCAGCTAGTAATAATGGCTGTCCAGAAATTAAAGCAGAAGTTCGTAAATTGTTTGAACGTGCTTTGCAAGGTGTACAATTTGAATCAGGTAAATCTACAATTAAGAAAGAATCATTTGCTATACTGAACAATGTAATAACAGTCATGATTGAAAACCCATCTTATAAATTATATATCTCTGGGCATACAGATAATGCTGGTAATGCAGATAAGAACTTACAATTATCTAAAGCAAGAGCAGCGGCAGTTGAAAAATACCTAGAGAATAAAGGTGTTTCAACAGAAAGAGTTAGAAGTGAAGGATTTGGTTCAACCATTTCAGTAGCTGACAATGCTACTAAAGAAGGCAGATCGAAGAATCGCAGGGTTGAGTTTAAAGTGGAGTTTGAAGATATAGTTAAATAGACAATCTTCTCATACTTAAAAGCCGACCTTCATTAAAAAGGTCGGCTTTTTTATTTCTTATACTTTGGGTGAAGTTTTTTACTTTTTCTTTGGTGCATCGTTTGCCCTTTTAATTCCTTTGAAAGAACACTGATGTTTCCATCTTTTTCTAGAATGGCTAGTTCAACGTCTTGAATGGAAGCCACACCATGCTCCCGAACGACAGCCTCTATTTCAGACAGAGTAATTCTTTGACTTCTCATGTTCCTTTCAATTATATCACCTTTGTAAATTAACATGTAAGAATCGCCTTCTACTATTCTTGAAAATAGATTTGACTTGTATAAAAGAAGTTTGAATAAGTAATTTTAAATAAATAAGGTTATTGCTGCGAATAAGCCTCCCGATAGCGAAGTATCTGGTCCAACCATGGCATTTTGAACAGCATTGCTTATTAATAAAATGAGTACTAGGTCGGTTATTGATAATTGAGACAATTCCTTTTTACCAAAAATTCGAATGGCAAAAACCATAAATAAATAAACAGTTGCAGCGCGAAATGAAATATCAAAGAAACTATCCATAGGATTAAGTTTAATTACTTCTCAAAGATGTTAAAGAATTTCATTGAACACCAATTTGAAATGGGAATGAGTTTTTATTTTATTCCCTTCGTTTATTCTTTGCAGGAAGGTGCATCAAAATTTTACCCATCTCATCCACTAAACTATCAAACAAAATTTGTTGTTGTGGCTCGCACATCAGCCTGATTTTTTGGAAATGTTTATAGGTTGCAAGGTCTTTATTGTATTTTGCATTTGAAATTGATCTAATAGTAGAATCAATTGCCAAACTATCGGTAGATGCAGATTTCAGTAGGTCAAAATAAGCTTTATGGTATGATTTTTCGCCTTTTTCAATATCATTTATCTGGGATCGATGTTCTTTCTTTAAATTCTCAAATTGCAATTTCTGTCCATCATTAAGTTTCAATCCTTCAATAATGAGTTTGTCTGGTTTACCAGGCCCACGTCCTCCGAAATTTCTTTTACTAAATAAAAAGCCGAGGGTACCCAAGTTTAATAACACAAGGAAAACAATGGCTAGTATTAACAAGGTTTAGCGTTTCATAATTAGGGTATTTGTATTTCAGTATTTGTATTTAGTTGATAGGCCTCTATCAAAATCTCACTTTTATTTATCTTATTAGAATTGTTTTGGGCAAGAACAAAAATATTAATACCCAATAAAAAAATTATTGAGGCTGCAGCGACCCATAACTTTGGCTTTGAAACCATTTTTATTCGAATGGGATCTTCCTTTAATCGATTTTCAAGCTTTATCCAAAGGCTATAATCAGGCCCAGCTTGCTGAATGCCTTCAACGCTTTGCATCACTTCATCTTTCCAATAGTCTTTTTTACTTTTCATTATTTGTTATATTTAAGACGATTCTCCTATTTATTTCTTGCGCTTATTCTTCTTTATACCATTTACCCAATTGTTTTCTAAGGTTTTGTTTGGCCCTAAACAAAAGAGATTCCACTGAAGGGATACTGTTTTGCATAACCTCGCTAATCTCAGCATAACTGAGGCTTTCTAGCTGTGAGAGGATAAAAGCATTCTTTTGATTTTTTGGTAATTTATGTATGGCTTTAAATAGAATGGCGGATTTTTCTTTGTTTTCAATTTTCACACCAGGGTGAAAAAAATCAGCTTTATCATGGACTAACTCTCCCGAATTGGCATCGAATAATTGGCTAATGACAGCAAAACGTTTTTTGCGATTTTTGTATTTAATAAAATCCAAACATTTGTTAATGGCAATGCGATATATCCAAGTGCTTAGGCTAGAGTCGCCTTTAAAGTTTTCAGACGAACGATACACTTCAAGAAAAACATCTTGCGTGATTTCTTCAGCATCTTCTATGTTTTGAACATAGCTCAATACTGTGTTATAAATGCGTTTATTGTATTGGTAATAGATATGTTCTAAAGCTTCAGGTGACATCTAGTAGGCAACAATACAAAAATGACTTATGTTGTTGTGTCATATTGTTGTCAATAAGGATTATAGTAATGAATTCAGACAATTTCCAATACTGCGTCATCTTGTTCGATTAGTGAGCCGTCCTTTAAGTAAATTGATTTCACAACACCTGCTTTTGGAGCCAAAACAGTACTCTCCATTTTCATGGCTTCGATGGCAAATAATTGTGTATTCTTTTCGATTTTTTCTCCAATTTTTACCAATAATTTTGATAGCCTACCTTGCAATGGAGAACCCACTTCATCGGCATTGCTAACTTTTTTATTGGCTGCTTTGGTTCCAGAAAATTTCTTATCATTCACCTCTATGGCGCGTGTTTGACCATTTAATCTGAAAAGTGCAGTTACTTTGCCTTCTCCATCATTAATTGTATTTATCATCCGCACTAGAATATTCTTCCCTCTACCAAGTTCAATCAATACCTCTTCATTGTTTTTTAGTCCATAAAAGAATGTAGCTGTTGGTATATGCCAAAGGTCGCCATACTTGCTTTTCATGTCAGCATAACCTTCAAAAACCTTTGGATAAAATTTGTAAGATAAGAAATCTAAGAAGGTATAATCATGACCGAATTGAGTTTGAAAGGCATCAAATTCTTTTTCAAAATCAACGGGTGTAAGATGGGCATTCGGTCTATCTGTATAAGCTTTATGAGATTTTAAAATAACTTTAGAAAGAGCAGGAGGGAAGCCTCCTGGATTTTGTCCAAGATCCCCTCTAAAAAGCTCCATAACAGAATCAGGAAAACTAATGCTATCACCTTTTTCATAAATATCTTTTTCGTTATAGCCATTTGAAGTCATGAACAAAGCCATGTCACCCACTACTTTGCTAGATGGTGTTACTTTTACAATGTCTCCAAACATTTTGTTTACCACTTCATAATTCTCTTTGATGATCTCAAACTTATCTTCTAAACCCAAACTGCGGGCCTGAGGACGAAGGTTTGAATATTGTCCTCCTGGAATTTCATGATCGTAAACTTCGGCAGTTCCTGCTTTCAAATCGCTTTCAAATGGATAGTAATATTCGCGAATACTTTCCCAGTAGTTACTAAATTTATTTAATGATTTTAGGTTGATTTTTTGTTCACGCTCATTGCCTTCCATCATAGCAACGATTGAATTAAAGTTTGGTTGAGATGTCAAACCACTCATACTTGCCAATGCCACATCAATCACATCCACACCTGCTTCAATCGCTTTTAGATAAGTGGCAGGTTGTATACTAGATGTATCGTGAGTATGCAGATGAATAGGGATGCTAATCGACTTTTTTAGTTCAGTTATGAGTATCTCTGCTTGATATGGTTTTAGCAGACCTGCCATATCTTTAATACCTAAAATATGAGCCCCTGCATCTTCAAGTTGTTTGGCTAAATCGAGGTAATAGTTCAGATTGAATTTTTGGTTTTTCTCAGGGTTAAGGAAGTCACCTGTATAAGCAATACAAGCCTCTGCCAAACCTTCGGTTCTTTCATTCACTGCATTGATGCTAACACGCATGCCTTCTATCCAATTGAGTGAATCGAATATTCTGAAAACATCAATTCCATTTTTACCACTCTCTTCAATAAAACGTTCAACTAAATTATCAGGGTATGCTTTATAACCTACCGCATTAGAACCCCTAATCAACATTTGAAATAATGTATTTGGAATAGCTGCTCGTAATAGTTGTAGTCTTTGCCAAGGGTCTTCATGTAAAAAGCGCAGTGCGACATCGAACGTAGCACCACCCCACATTTCTATACTAAACATCTCAGGATGATTTTTAGCAAAACTTTCGGCAATTCGCAGCATATCTGCAGTTCGAACTCTTGTGGCTAGTAAACTCTGATGTGCATCACGCATGGTGCAATCCGTATATTGAATGGACTTTTCGTTTTTAAGCCATTGTGTAAAACCTACCCTGCCTAACTCTTTTAATCTGTCTTTAGAGCCTTTAGGATATTCAGCATAGGGGTTGAAATCAGGAACAACAGCATTTCTGAATTGCACATTGGGATTGATCGACTTTACATCTTCGTTTCCGTTTACTGTAACTTCGGCTATGAATTGCAAAGCCTTGGTGCCTCTATCAAGTGCTTTTGAAAACTTGAACAATTCAGGATGTGAATCGATGAATTTTACGGTGGTTTTTCCTGCTAAAAATTCTTTATGACGAAGCACATTTTCTAAGAAAATGATATTGGTTTTTACACCTCTAATTCTGAATTCTCTTAATACGCGAACCAATCTGTTACTCGCTTCTGAAAGGGTTTTTCCACTAGCAGTAATCTTTACCAAAAGTGAATCGAAGAATGGAGAAATTTTTACATTTGGATAAGCACTTCCTTCATCCAATCTAATGCCAGGCCCACCCGCATTGCGGTATGCAATGATCGTTCCATGATCGGGTTTAAAATTATTGGCAGGATCTTCAGTGGTGATGCGAACTTGAACAGCATAACCATCACAACTAATTTGACTTTGAGAAAGTATATTTATTTCAGGGGAATCTAAACGATGACCTTGTGCAATGAGTATTTGTGTTTTTACAATATCAATACCAGTAACCTCTTCGGTAACGGTATGTTCAACTTGGATACGAGGATTTACTTCGATGAAATATACGTTTTCTTGAGGGTCAACTAAAAACTCTACGGTACCTACATTGTTATAATTTACTTTCTTGCAAATTTTAAGGGCAAAATCATAAAGAGCTTTTTTTGTTTCAGCTTTTAAATTTGGTGCAGGCGCCATTTCAATTACCTTTTGAAACCTACGTTGAACTGAACAATCACGTTCGAACAAATGCACCAAATTACCATGTCTATCTCCTACAATTTGTACTTCAATATGTCGTGGTGTTTCAATGAATTTTTCTAAGAAAACGGTATCATCGCCAAAGGCAACACGTGCTTCATTTCTAGCTTCATTAAATAAGGCTTCTAATGATTCCTCGTTTCGCACCACACGCATGCCGCGTCCGCCACCACCTGCAGCGGCTTTAATCATCACGGGGTATTTGATGCGCGCAGCTTCGCTGCGCGCATCATCAAATGTTTTCAAGTCAATATGACTATCTTCTATAATAGGCACCTTTGATTCGATAGCTACTCTTTTAGCCAATACCTTATCGCCAAGGCTTTTCATTACCTCTGGATCAGGACCAATAAAAATGATTCCTTCCTCACGGCAACGAGAAGCAAAATGAGCGTTTTCACTCAGAAATCCGTAACCAGGATGAATGGCATCCACTTTTTCACTTTTAGCCACATGGATAATTTCTTCTATATCCAAGTATGGTTTTAATGGATCTGTTTCTTTTCCTATTTGGTAGCTTTCATCGGCTTTATAACGATGAAGACTATATCGGTCTTCGTAGGTATAAACCGCTACTGTTCTAATGTTAAGTTCGGTGGCAGCCCGAAAAACGCGGATGGCAATTTCGCCACGGTTGGCAACGAGTAGTTTTTTGATAGGCATCGGATGTAGCTATAAATAGTGATTTACAAATATGCGATCCAAATGTAAATTATAAAAGAATCATTTAATTATGATTATTCACAATATGTGATTAGTGGTCACAATAAAACAACTTATTAAACAAAAAAATCGATTGTGCTTTGGAAATCATAAAATATTGTTATACTTGCCAACAGAAAATCAGCTCTGATTTTATTCAAGGTTACAATCCCATAGTTTTCTCAACTCAATTTTTTAAGAAAGCATAAAGGGTTTTACAATCGAAATTTATTTTGAACAAAAACTAATGTACGACATTATTACGTTAAACGACATGCTCATTTCTGAGCTGCAAGACATTGCTTCTACCATTAAATTAGACAATGTAAAAGGCTTAGAAAAGCAAGAATTGATTTACAAAATTTTAGAACAACAAGCTTCTGCCTCAGCTGATGGAGACGATGATCCTTCTAAGAAAAAAAGAGGCAGACCAAGAGTTGTCAAAGCCAAAGCGCCTGAAAAAGTTGAAATAAAAAAGAAAGAACCTCGGGAACCTAGAGAGTCAAAGCCTATTTTTGAATTAAAAGCAAAACAGGAAGAAGTTAATGATGAGCCAGCAGCTGTAAATCAGCATTCACAGGCAGATTTTATAAACGAAAATGTGTCTTCTAATGAGCCTGCTCCTGAAGTGGTTGAAAAACCAGCTATTGAAAATATTGCGCCTGTTGAAAGAAGACCAAACGAGCCTGCTGCAGAAAATGAAAATTTTCAAGAAAGAAGAAGACCCAATCGTTTTGAAAGACCACAAGCACAATACCAAGAATTAGAAGGTATCGTGAGTAGCGAAGGTGTTTTGGAAATGATGCCTGATGGTTATGGTTTCCTGCGATCTAGTGATTATAACTACATGTCATCACCAGATGATATTTATGCATCACCATCTCAAATAAAATTATTTGGACTAAAAACAGGTGATACGGTGAGAGGGGCTATTCGTCCTCCAAAAGAAGGTGAGAAATATTTTGCCTTAACAAAAATAGACAAAATTAATGGCAGAGAGCCTGCTGATATTAGAGACAGGGTAGCCTTCGAACATTTAACTCCTTTGTTTCCGGATGAGAAATTGAACTTGGCTGATAATTCAGCTACCTATTCAACACGCATTATTGATATGTTGGCTCCGATAGGTAAAGGCCAACGTGGTTTAATAGTGGCGCAACCTAAAACGGGTAAAACCATTTTATTAAAAGAAATTGCCAATGCCATTGCTAAAAATCACCCTGAAGTTTATCTAATCATTCTTTTGATTGATGAACGCCCTGAGGAGGTAACAGATATGCAACGCAGTGTAAGAGCAGAGGTGGTAGCAAGTACTTTTGATGAGCCTGCTGAAAAGCATGTGCGATTGTCAAACATTGTGCTTGAAAAAGCCAAACGCCTTGTAGAATGTGGACATGATGTGGTTATTTTGATGGATTCAATCACACGTATGGCTCGTGCGTTTAATACAGCACAACCAGCTAGCGGAAAGATTTTGTCGGGTGGTGTGGATGCGAATGCCTTACACAAACCTAAACGTTTCTTTGGAGCCGCTCGTAAGATTGAAGATGGAGGTTCATTGACCATCATAGCTACTGCTTTGATTGATACAGGAAGCAAAATGGATGAGGTGATTTTTGAAGAGTTTAAAGGTACCGGTAATATGGAGTTACAGTTAGACCGTAAATTGGCTAACAAACGCGTTTTCCCTGCTATTGATATTATTTCTTCAAGCACAAGAAGAGACGATTTATTGTTAGACAAACAAACCCTGCAACGTATTTGGGTATTGCGCAATCATATTGCGGATATGAATGCCGATGAGGCTATGAATTTGTTGCTTAAAAACATGAAAAACACAAGAACCAACGAAGAGTTCTTGGCAAGTATGAATAGCTAATTATTTTAGAAATTAATAAGAAAAGGGGCTCGATTTATCAAGCCCCTTTTTTGTTAAATTTATTTCATCAACTCCATAATTTTCCCGCAACTATCCATAGTCTGAAGCCAAGCCAAAGAATCTCCTATCTTTTTTTTCTTTTTTATTTCCATCATAAATATTTCATAACAAAAATCGTCTTTTTATAAAAATTCAATTTTGTATGTTTGCAAGGCTTGAAAAAGATTTTGGTATATATTCTCCTTGTGGCTTTTATCACGCCAATGGCTCTTCGTGCAGGGGCTATAGGATATTACTATGCCAATAAAACCTATATTGCATCTCAACTTTGTGTAAATAAAGATAAGCCAAAATCATGCTGTGAGGGAACTTGTTATTTAAACAAACAGCTAAAAAAGGCAGGGGAATCCCAAGACAATAAATTGCCTGCTTATTTAAAGAGCATTGAAAAAGAGATGTTTAATCATGAATTGATTTCGGAACATACATCGGTTTGTTTCTCTAAAATTAGCACTAAACACAAGCCTTATAACAATTCCTATAACTTCATTCATCAGGCTAGTATCTTTCAGCCACCCAGTTTTTCTTAGCTTATTTATTGCTTCTAGCTATTCTCTTACATCAATGTTTGAGATGATGGCTTACGCTGTCCTATATGGAGCAAATTCTTTCAAACAAATTATTTATTAGACTGCTTTCGTAATTCGGTTATATGCAGTGAGGACGTCATGGTGAGGAAAGAAGCCATCTGATTTATCTGGAGATTGCTTTACTTCATTCGCAAAGACGCTCAATTATGAAAGAAGTCTATTTGTCAATAACACTCATAACTATTCCTTTTAAGGCATTGTTATGGAATTAAAGAAAAACAAAACATGAAAAAAATTATAGCAGTATGCTGCATACTACTTGCATTCGTGCATACAAAAGCTCAGTCGAGCACCGATAATTGGCAAGCTTTAAAGGCCTTCCACAGCATCATGTCGGCCACCTTTCACCCAAGTGAAGAAGGCAACTTGAAGCCCATCAAAGAGCGTAGCAAAGAATTGGTTCAAAAAGCAAAAGAATTGGCTCAATCAAAAGCACCATTAGAGTTTAATAAACCAGCCATCAAAAAAGCAGTAGATGATTTGGTTTTAGGAGCTGAAAAGCTAGACAAAATGATTGCTGATAAAGCTAAAGATGCTGATATTATCAAAGCTTTAAGTGGCCTGCATGATGTGTTCCATCAGATAGTAGGATTGTGTAAAAATCCAGAGAATGAGAAACACTAATTTTAACAAACGAGATGTATGCCTAGCATGCATCTCATTTATACTTATATTTTTTGCCAAATCAAGCCTCGCTTGCGATGTATGCGGATGTTCTTCCAATGCCAATTATTTCGGCATTCTACCTCAATTTAAACAGCATTTTGTGGGTATTAGATATAGTAATCTCAGTTTTGACTCAAAGCATATTCCAAGTCTTAGTGGGCAAGTAACTACCTCAAAAGATATATTGCAAAGAGGCGAATTATGGGGGCGTTTTTATCCTACAAAGCGATGGCAACTTTTTGCTTTTGTGCCTTATCAAGTAAACCTAAAAACAGAGGAGGGCAACAGCACCCAAACGAATGGCCTATCTGATATAAGTGTATTGGCAAATTACATCCTTATAAACACAGGTGATTCGGGCAGTTTTTCATGGAGGCATAGTTTATCAATAGGAGGGGGAATAAAAGCCCCAACAGGCAATTTTGATAACAATGGAATTCCTAGTTTGCAAATTGGCACTGGTACTTGGGACTATTTATTTAATGCTATTTACACCGCTCGCTATAAGCAAGTGGGCGTGAATGTGGATGCCAATTTTAGACTTAATTCAAGCAATAGCCATTACCAATTTGGCAACCGATTGACATCAAGTATGCGTTTTTTCTATTGGAAAAAAATGCGAATGAGTTCCATTTTACCGCATGTTGGGTTGATGATGGAATATGCTGAAAAGGATATCCAAGAAAGGGTAATTCAAAAATACACAGGTGGAACGGGTATGTATGCTGCCACTGGTTTAGATGTGTATTTCAGAAAACTAGCAATTGGTGGGCTGTTTGCCTTACCTACTAACGAAAAATTAAATGAAGGTTTGGTGAAAACCAATCAAAGAATCACCCTTCAAGTTTTATATTTATTTTAAGATGACAAGAACCATATTTTATTCAATCCTATATTCCGCAATTTTAATCATTATAGGATGCCAAAAAGATAATACGATTGAGAATACAAGCCCACCTCAAGTTGATTTTATAAGTCCATCTAAAGGGCAAAGTTTTACTGAAGATGATACCATTTATCTTAAAGTCAACATCAGTTCTTCCGTTGAATTGCACGATTATATGTTGGAATTGAAAAATTTAACAGATAACAAAACAGTTTATACTTTTAATGGACACTCTGATGGAAAATCAGCTAGCATAAATGAATACTATATTCCTTATGTAAGTAAGGATGCAGATATGTTAATGGTTTTAACCACACTTGATCATAATGGAAATAAAAGTGTGCAGACATCATTATTCAAAATAAAAAACACCAAAGAGGAGCTAAAGCCTGAGATTGTTATTATTTCGCCAAGTTCGGCTGAATGTGATAACAATAGTTCTTTGCATATTCAGTTAGCTTTTAATCATAGTTTGTTTTTAAAAGAGTGACATGTAAAATTGAGTAAAAATGGCACAGCAGTTATGGATTTTTTCCCTAATGTTGCACACTTGAAAAGCTTTTTGCTTGATACAACTTATCAGATAAAAGTAGATGCTTATTCGGATTTTGAATTACTGATAACAGCTATTGATACGAGTAATATCAGGGCTGAAAAGGCATTTGATTTTCATGTACATTACTAGCATAGAATTATGAAAAAAATAGTTGGTCTATTTGTGTTATTGCTATTCATTTTTGCATGCAATGAACAGAAGAAAAAGAATAATGCAGAAAAGTTGAATGATGATATTCTGAGGATGCATGATGAAGCCATGTCAAAATCATCATACGTTTTGAAACTAAAAGGCAAAGTGAATGTTTTATTAGATAGTATCAATATACCTTTTAATAGAGATACCTTGCAGCAGTTATCATCAGATTTATTTAAAGCTGATAGGCTTATGCTTGATTGGATGCACCAATACAAAGAGCCTAATTTGAAAAGTGATACGGCTGAAAGATATTTGCAAAAACAATTAGAAATGATAGAAGAGGTTCATGATATTACATTTAAAAGTATTAATTCAGCAGAAAGGATTTTGAATGAAAAATAAAATAGGATTGTTGAGTTTGATGTTCGTATTTATTGCTTGTGGCGAGAACAAGCTACCCATTTATGGTGATAGAAAGGTGGAGATGAAAACGATTGATGGAAAACCTGTGGCAGATACAATTTATCAAACCGTTCCTGATTTTGAGTTTACCAATCAAGAGGGGAAGCTGATAAACCAAGATATCGTAAAGGATAAAATTTACATTGCTGATTTTTTCTTTGTTACATGTTCTACCATCTGTCCTCGTATGAAGAAAAACCTTTTGAAGGTGTATGAAACATTTAAAGACAATCCTGAAATCATGCTTTTGTCTCATACCATCGATCCAGAGCACGATTCGGTTTCAGTGCTCCATGATTTTGCAAGCCGCTTAGGTGCGGATAGCAAGCAATGGCTATTTTTAACGGGTAATAGAGAGAAGATATACGAATTAGCCGAGCATGGTTACTATGCCACAGCGCTTGCTGATTCAACTGAACCGGGTGGTTATGTGCATAGTGGTGGGCTTATTTTGGTGGATAAAAAACGAAGGGTTAGAGGCATCTATGATGGAACTGTTGAATCTGCTACCTCTCAATTGATATTAGACATAACAACACTAATGCATGAAAAAGAATAAGTTTCTAGTTTTACTTTGCTTTGTTTTTTATTCGCTACTAATTTCATGTGCTGATGAGAAACAAGCCCAAAGCAGGGCCAATGCCAATCATGGTTTGGAATTGTATGAGCGAATGTGCGCCAATTGTCATCAATCGGATGGAAGTGGTTTTGTTAAATTGTATCCACCTTTGAAAAATGCAGATTATATCAAACAAAACCCTAAAGCCATTTTTGGCATTATCAAAAACGGAATGAAAGGAAGGGTTATAGTGAATGGAATAGAGTTTAACTTAGTTATGCCTGCAAATCCTAAATTAAGTGACAAGGAAATTGAGCACATTGTAGAATATGTGCAAACAAGATTTTTGTCAAGTTCAGAGTAATAATGTCCCCGAAACTGCTAGATATATATCACTATTTAGGAAATTTCTCTAATACATTGATTGATATGACTGGAATGTAAGCTTGGGTTTAAATGATTTATTTATATATTGCTCCTCAAATATTTAGCTAAATAATGAAACATAATTTTTCTACCCTTTTCAAAGTTTTCATGTTGGGTGTAATTCTAATAGGTAGTTTGAACTCAAATGCCCAGCGTATTTGTGGTTCAATGGATTATTTGAACAGCCAAATACAATCTGATCCAAATATTGTTCAAAGAAGACAAATCATCGAGACTCAAACACAATCTTACCAGAGTGCTCTTAACAAAGCTGCAGGAGTTTTAGTTACCATTCCCGTAGTTGTTCATGTGGTTTACAACACAAGTACACAAAACATTTCTCAAGCTCAAATTCAATCTCAGATTGATATTTTAAATGCAGACTACAGAAAATTAAATGCTGATACAGCCAATGTTCCAACGCTATTTAAATCAATAGCAGCTGATTGTAAAATCGAGTTTGTTTTAGCCAAAAGAGATCCCGCTGGTAATGCAACTAACGGAATTGTAAGAAAGCAAACAGCGACTACTAGTTTTTCTTCCAATGATAATGTGAAATACTCTTCAAAAGGTGGAGATGATGCTTGGGCAAGTGGATCTTATCTTAATTTATGGGTATGTCCATTAGGTGGAGGCTTATTGGGCTATGCTCAATTCCCGGGAAGCGGCTCGGCTTTAACGGATGGAGTTGTAGTCAATGTTACTGCATTCGGAAATACTGGCACAGCTGCTGCTCCGTTTAACAAAGGAAGGACGGCTACTCATGAAGTGGGACACTGGTTAAATCTTTACCATATTTGGGGTGATGATAGTGGAGCATGCACAGGTTCTGATAATGTGGGCGATACTCCAAATCAAGGTGCTGAAAATATTGGATGTCCAATATATCCTCGTGCTTCATGCAGCAATACGAGTGATATGTTCATGAATTACATGGATTATGTAGACGATGCATGTATGAATATGTTCTCAGTTGGTCAGGGCTCAAGAATGAGTGCTTTGTTCGCTTCTGGTGGTGCAAGGGCTTCGCTATTAACATCATTGGGCGGAATTGCCCCTGGTACAGGAACAGCTTGTGCACTACCTGCTGGTCTAAGCGCTAGCTCAATTACATCAAATAGTGCAACAATTAACTGGACTCCAGTTTCAGGAGCAACAAGCTACAATGTGCAATATAAAACAGCTACAAATGCTGCTTTCATAACTGTTTCAAGTGCAACTAATACTTTAAATTTATCTGGGTTAAATGCCAATAGTTTCTACACCTATCAAATTCAAACAGTTTGTAGCGGAGGTGTAAGCGCATATACCCCACTATCAAATTTTACAACTTTAGCGGTTACGAATTGCGCTATACCAGCAGGACTTACTGCATCAACAATCACTTCCTCGGCTGCAACAATCTCATGGGCTGCTGTATCGGGAGCAACAAGCTACTTATTGCAATATAAAACAAATGCAGCTGCGGCTTTTACAAGTATATCTAGCTCTACAAATTCAATTAGCTTGACAGGTTTGTCTGCAACAACTGTATACTCTTATCAAATAAAAACAGTATGTTCAAATACATTGTCCAGCGCATTTTCAACTGTTGGAGCATTTACTACCACTGCTTCAACAGCATGTGCTGTGCCAACAGGAATCGCTGCATCTGGGATAACATCTAACAGGGCTGTAATATCATGGGCTGCAGTTTCAGGCTCTAATGGTTACAGGGTTCAATATAAAACAACTAATGCAACAACTTTTACTAGTTTCACAACCACAACAAATACAATTACCTTGACAGGTTTATCTGCCGCTACAGGTTATACCTACCAGGTTCAAACGGTTTGCTCAAATACTTTATCAAGCTCTTGGTCGAGTGCAGCTGCTTTTGCTACTCTTGCTGCTTCAACTTGCGCAGTTCCAAGCGGAATTTCAGTTTCAGGAGTAACTGCCTCTGCCGCAACAATTTCTTGGACAGCCGTAACAGGTGCATTAAGTTATAAATTGCAATATAAAAGCAGTGCTGCTGCGACTTTTACCGCAGTTACAAGCAATACAAATTCTATTAGTTTGACTGGCCTAACGGCTTCAACTGTTTATACATACCAAGTTCAAACAGTTTGTTCTGGTGCCTTATCTAGTGCCTTGTCAGCAGCATCCACCTTCGCAACATCGGCAGCAGCTTCATGTGCTACCCCTGGTGGCATTTCAATTTCAGGCATATCGGCATCAGCAGCAACTGTAAAATGGACTGCGGTATCGGGTGCAGCAAGTTATAAAGTTCAATACAAAACGAGTGCGGCCCCAGCATTTACAACAATTACAAGTACAAGCGCATCTGCTAACATAACTGGCTTAGCAGCATCTACTGCTTATACCTACCAAGTACAAACTGTTTGTTCAAATGGATTGTCTAGTGCTTTAACAACAGCCTCAACATTTACAACTTCTGCTGCCACATCATGCGCTTCACCAACTGGAGCTTCTGTTTCAAGTGTGACAGCAAATAGCGCGAGCATCACATGGACATCAGTTTCAGGAGCTCAATCATATAAATTACAATACAAAGCCACAACAGCCAACGCTTTTACAGTGGTTACTAGTGCAACAAATACATATCTTTTGAATGGATTAACGCCAGGAGTTACATACAGTTATCAAATTCAAACTGTTTGTTCAAGTAGTTTATTGAGTCCTGTGACAACAGCAGCTAATTTTACAACCCTTTCAAGCTCTGCTTGTACCGATAATTATGAAGCTAACGAGACAAGAACAACAGCAAAAGCCATACTTGCAGGAGTTTCTATAACTGCAAAAATTGGAACAAGTACTGATATTGATTGGTTTAGTACAAACAATACAAGTGCTGCTAAAAACATACAAGTGGTATTGAATAATCTCCCTGCTGATTATGATTTGTATTTGTACAGTTCAACTGGCGCATTACTCGCTTCTTCTTTGAATGCTGGCAACTCTTCCGAAACACTTAAGTATAACAACGGTGCTGTAGGTACATACTATATTAGAATAATTGGTTACAATGGTGTATTTAGCGCTGTTAATTGTTATACGTTAATTGCTAATACTAGTAGTGTAGCATATAGAATGAGTGCACCACAGACCTCAAAAACTGAAAGCAACTATAATATTTTTCCCAATCCTGCTCAAAATGAAGTAAATGTTGACTTTACCCTATCAAGTAATAAAACAGTTGAAGTAAGGGTATATGACATCACTGGTAAGTTAGTAATATCAAATATTTTTGAAGGTGTTGAAGGCTTAAATAAAAATGTGCTCGACATTTCGGGTTTAATAAACAAAGGAATCTACATGCTTGAATGCAACGATGGCGACAAAGTTCAAATAAGTAAATTAATAATTGAAAAATAAAATTATTGTAATTTTAAAGAGCCTTGATATGAAATTATCAAGGCTTTTTTGTTTTATAAAATGGGTATAAAAAGAGGCAAATCAATCTTAATTATTCATAATTTTGCTGCATATAAACATACAAAATACTAATTCATTTTAAAGTGAGTCAATTGAAGAAAATAGTTGTTTGCCTATTTTGCGTCCTGAACTTAGTAGGGAAAGCTCAGTTTGCACCGCAAGTTGGTACAGATGGTACTTCTGCTATTTATAAGGATAGTTCAATTTTTGTTAATTGGGCGAAAGCTTGCGCAATTAAGCGCGGGTGGCAAAACATAGCGGATACCAAATTAGGCAAAGTGGATGCAGGAACTGAAGAATCTGCCCATGGAGCACCAGGAAATGGTGTCGTAAGTTTGGGTGATGGGGGAGAAGCCATCTTAACATTTAATCCCCCAATAAATAATGGCCCAGGCTATGATTTTGCTGTTTTTGAAAATGGTTTTCCATTTGGTTCTGGCTCATATTATTTAGAATTAGCCTTTGTTGAAGTAAGTTCAGATGGGAATCATTTTGTAAGATTTAATGCCATTTCAAATACCGATACAAGCCAACAAATAGATCAATTTAGCGGAGTAGATGCATCAAAAATAAATAACCTTGCGGGTAAATACATTGGCAACTATGGAACACCTTTTGATTTAGATGAATTCTTGCCTTTATCAAGCATCAATATCAATCAAATTACTCATATACGCATTGTGGATGTGGTGGGCAGTATGGATAATAATTTTGCAAGAAGAGATTCAAGAGGTGTTAAAATAAATGACCCTTGGCCTACTCCGTTTGGCTCTTCTGGCTTCGATTTGGACGCAGTTGGTGTTATCCATCAATTTGGAAATTCGGGAATAAGCGATATGAAAGAAGAGAATTTGTTTCAGTTTCAGAATCCTATAAGTGCTCAACAAAATCTGAATATACGATTTGATAAAAATATTCAAAATGGAATTTTAAGAATAAGTCAAGTAAACGGTTCTATCGTTTCAGAAACATTAGTGAAGGATGTTAGCTATGAGCATTTCATCCGAATTGACAAGCAAGGGATGTACTTTATTAGCTTAGAAACAAGTGAGGGTATAATTACAAAAAGATTAATTGTGAACTAGCAAAGAAATGGAGTTGCAAAATCAAATCAAGCCATGTGAGCTATGCAGAAATGCCTTTAATTGTAATCTCCATCATATATCATAATGCCTTAAAGAATTCTTGTTTTTAGATTGCTTCAATCCTTGATTATCCTTCCAATTTCATCGTGAGGCTGATTCTTTTTCTTTGCAAGTCAAGTTCAAGAACTTTTAGTTGTACTTGTTGTTGCAGTTTAACTACTTCATTAGGGTCTCTTATAAAACGATTGGCCAATTGAGAAATATGCACCATGCCATCTTGCTTCACACCAATGTCTACAAAGCAACCAAAGTTTGTTATATTGGTAATAATACCTGGAAGTACCATTCCTACATATAAATCCTCTGGCTTTTTTACATCAGCAAAGCTAAATGCTTGCAATGTCGCTCTTGGATCTCTGCCAGGTTTTGCAAGTTCTTTAATGATATCGTTGATGGTAGGAAGTCCGAAATTTTCGATAACATATTTAGATGGATTAATGTTTTTTCGGAGGCTTTCATGATGTATTAAATCCTCTACTTTGCATTGTTGGTCTTTGGCCATTTGTTCAACAATATGGTAGCTTTCTGGATGAACCCCACTGTTGTCTAGCGCGTTTTTTGCTTTGTTAATTCTTAAAAATCCTGCACATTGCTCAAATGCTTTTTCTCCTAATCGAGGTACTTTTTTTAATTGAGAACGACTGCTAAATGCACCATTTTCATTTCTGTAGGCAACTATGTTTTGTGCTATTTGTGGGCCTAATCCAGAGACATAGGTTAGTAAACTTTTGCTGGCTGTATTCAAATTTACACCAACATTATTTACGCAGCTTTGCACCACCGAATCAAGGCTGTGTTTAAGTTTATGTTGATCAACATCATGTTGGTATTGCCCAACACCAATGGACTTTGGGTCTATCTTTACCAATTCTGCTAATGGGTCGGCAAGCCTACGTCCAATAGAAACAGCACCCCTCACCGTAACATCTTTATCTGGAAATTCATCACGTGCCACTTCAGATGCAGAATAAACCGAAGCCCCATTTTCATTTACCATATAAATTTCGGGTTTGTTATCGAAAGAAATATTCCTTACTAATTCCTCTGTTTCTCTTCCCGCTGTTCCATTGCCTATGGCAATGGCTTCGATGTTAAATTTTTGAGCCAATTGTTTTATTTTATCGCTGGCTTTAGCCAGCTCTCGTTGTGGTTCGTGTGGGTATATAATATCATCAGCTAATAGTTTACCTTCTTCATTCAAACAAACCACCTTGCATCCCGAGCGGAATCCAGGGTCGATGGCCAAAATTCGTTTATTGCCCAAAGGTGCTGAAAGTAGCAATTGGCGTAGGTTTTCAGCAAATACCTTTATGGCCTCTTCATCAGCTCGGGCTTTAGCCAATGACCTGAATTCATTTTCCATTGAAGGAGCCAAAAGTCTTTTATAGGAATCTTTAATGGATAATGCCAATTGCTTACTGCTTTCAGTATGGCGTTTGATGTATTGGTACTCAATTTTTTTAATAATGATATCTTCATCAGGCTCAATGCTTAGTTTAAGGAATCCCTCCTCTTCACCTCTAAACACAGCTAATAAGCGATGTGAGGGGCATCGACTTAAAGGCTCATCAAAACTAAAATAATCCTGGTATTTATTGCCTTCAACTACTTTTCCTTTGCCTACTTTTGTATAAAGAACAGCATGTTTTTCAAACTGCAAACGTATCATGCTTCTAATATTGCTATCCTCATTTATCATCTCTGCAATGATATCTCTAGCGCCTTGTAAGGCTATTTCTTCAGAGCTCACTTTGTCATTTATGAATTTACTCGCTTCAAATAAAACATCTTGAGGTAATTCTTTTAATAACCATAAAGCAAAAGGCTCAAGACCATTTTCTCTTGCTGTACTAGCTTTGGTTTTGCGCTTGGGTTTGTAGGGCAGATATATGTCCTCAAGAGCATTTGAATCCCAGCAATCAATTATTTGTCGTTCTAATGAGGGTGTTAACTTTCCTTGTTCTTTTATGGTTTCAAGTATGCTTAGCTTTCTTTTTTCGAGTTCTCGAAATTTGCTTGTTGTATTCTTGATGTTTTCAATCTCCACTTCATCAAGGCCCATGGTTGCCTCTTTTCGATATCGTGAAATAAAAGGTACGGTGGCGCCTTCATCAATAAGTTTTATGGTAGCTGAAACTTGCTTTAGGCTAATGCCTATATGATTTGAAATAATGGAGTAAAGGCTTTTGTCTTGCATATAACAAGGCAATAATAAAGAAACTTTGGCTAGTGCTAAAGGCTATTTATTCATATTTGGTATAAGTGTATTTATAGTCACGAGTTTTCTTTCCTCGCTTGTTTATAGTATAACCAGCACTTAGTAAATTATCATTGCCATACATAAAATTGGCTGATGAATATCTTTTATTGACGCCAAAAAGATCTTCTCTAACTAATTTTTTATTTTCATAATGGTATTCATACTTGAATTTTAACCCACCTTCCAAATCATAGATTTCGTAAGAGATCAACATACTATCTGGATTGAATTTTTGGATATTCCTGCGTATACCTTTTTTTCCTTCAGTCGTTTCATAAATATAGTAAAATGAGCCATCATCGTTTTTGTTTTTAATTGTACACACTTTGCTTTCTTCTTTATCTAATTGCACTTTTTCTCCAACAGGGCTGCAAGCGTATATATATTTATGTTTAAGTTTTCCCTTTTTAAAAATACGCTCCTCTTTTGTTGTTTTGTCATCGAAATAGTCGATTTCAGTTATTGAATTCCATTTTCTATGCTTTGTATAGGTGTTTTCTATTCTTTTAACTAATCCATTTTCGCTCCATTCATATTTACATAAGTGATATGTTTGCCCGTTTCTTACTTCTAACTCTTCAGTACATTTGTTATTGCTATTATAACTAAACAATTCAGCAGTGCTAGTATCTTTTCCTTTTCTAGTTTGATAAATGGATAGCAATAAAGTGTCATTTTGATAATTGAAAAATGTTGAAGAGCCTTTGTTTTTCATGTCTTTTGAATCAATTTCATAAATACGAGATGACAGGTTGTATTTATAATTTATTATGAAGCTAGGCTTCTCTTTCCTAAAGTAGGTTTGGGTCACCTCTTTTACCCTTGCATCATTAAATTTCCTATATTTATTAACACTTTCAGGTTTTGAAAAATAGCGCCTACTTTCACTATTTTGATAAGTAGTATATGAATAATTGATCTGTGCACGCAATCCAAAAGCCATCATGCAAATCAAAAGTGTGAGGCAAATATTTCTTTTCATTGTTTTCTTATAAACGAATTAACGAATATACTTTTCTAAATATGGTTTCAAAGTTTCTGCCTCATTTGCTACTAAAATGGAACTAGAATAATGTGAATCGGAAATAATGACACTAATTATAATTAATTTTGAGTTGAAAATTATCAATAGTAGACATATTGTCTTTAAAATATCCAACGGAACGCAACTTGATAGATTAGGGTATAAACAAAAACAAACAATTAAAATTAATAATTATGACCTTAGTAAGATTAAAACCAGGACGCGAATTTTTGAGAGACTCAATGATTCCACAAAACATGATGAGAGCCATAGACGATATGTTTAACGAATCGCTTGGCAAATTTGAACGCTCTGTACATTTTTCACCTCGCACTGATGTGGTTGAAAAAGACGACCGTTTCGAACTTCACATTAACCTTCCAGGAACCAAGAAAGAAGATGTGAAAATTGAAGTAGATGCTGATGTATTGATCATCAGTGGTGAACGTAAGTTTGTGAAAGAAGCTGACAACAAATACCATACAGTAGAAAGTTTTTATGGTAGTTTTAGTCGCAATTTTAATTTGCCTGAAAATGCAGACAAAGAAAAAATTGAAGCATCGATGAACGATGGTATCTTAAAAGTAGATATTTTTAAGAGTGAGGTAAAACAAACTAAAACTTCTGTAGTTATCAAATAAAAGTGTAGTTTTCATAGTGTCAGTCAAAGCCGGATATCCCAGTGATTCCGGCTTTGCTGTTTAATGGGTGTATTACTCACAAGTATTAGCGATTTTTAAAACTATAATTTTCGGGAATTAAAAAAATACTTGAAATGTTCAAAATTTTCATTTTTCTCGATAAAATCGAAACTCTTTTGGTTGTACCTCTTGGAGTTTCAAAAGGCAATAAGGTTAAAATTATTCAATAATTTACTATATAAAATCAATAAAACACTTTTATTGTAATGCCTCAAGTGCCTTGCTTACGGCAGTTTCTATCTCATTTTCAATATTCACGTAATCAGATTTCACAAAGCTTAATCCTGTAATTTTTTCATAAAGCTCAACGTATCTGTTGGTGATGGAGTCAATAAATTCTTCAGGGAATATTGGTGCTGATTGGCCTTCTAATCCTTGAAAATTGTTTTCAATCAACCATTGTCTTACAAATTCTTTTGACAATTGTCTTTGTTGCTGGTCTTTTGCTTGTATTTCTGCATAAGTATCTGCATAGAAATACCTAGATGAGTCAGGGGTGTGTATTTCATCCATCAACATAATGACATTGTCTTTCTTTCCAAATTCATACTTGGTGTCCACCAAAATTAAACCTTGGTTTTGAGCATATTCAGTTCCAAATGCAAACAGTTTTCGGGTATAGTCTTCCATGGCTATATAGTCGGCTTCAGGAACAAGTTTTTGACTAAGAATGTCTTCTCTAGAAACATCTTCATCATGACCTTCACTTGCTTTAATCGTAGGTGTAATGATGGGTTCAGGAAATTTATCATTTTCCTTCATGCCATCTGGCATAATCACACCACAAATAAGTCTTCTACCGCTTTTGTATTCACGCCAAGCATGGCCACTCAAATAACCACGGATAACCATTTCAATAGCAACAGGTTCGCACATATATCCAATGGATACATTAGGGTGAGGACTGCTAATAAGCCAATTAGGAACAATATGTTTACTTAGGTCTAAAAAGTGCAAAGCAGTCTGATTAAGCACTTGTCCTTTATATGGAATTGGTTTTGGCATCACCACATCAAAGGCCGAAATTCTATCAGAGGCCACCATCACCAGAAGCTTATTATCAATATTATACACATCGCGAACTTTGCCACGATAGAATTTTTTTTGCTTTTGAAAGAAGTAATTGGTTGATATTAAAGCGTTCATAATTTCCTAAATTGATGGGCAATACTAACTAAATTGATAGAAAGACATTGAACAAAGTATCTACAAAGCCAATAAAAAAGCTATGGTATCGATCCTGTCTGCATAATCATTCCATTCGGGTCTTTGGGCTTTGCCAAAAGGTACTGAATGATTAAAATTTAACTTACTTACTACACACTGAATCTCTTTCTCCTGCTCGTCTAATCTAGATTTCAGCACGTCAATTTCATCATAATATTCAAAATACAAGGAAGCCAACGGAGAGTGAAGACCCTCATCTTCCTTCAACAAAATAAAGTTATTGTCATAAAACTTATCTTGATTCATTAACCAAATGGCTTTGTGGTAATTATAATTGTTTACATATTTATTATGGTTGATGAAATCAGCATATCCCATAAAGTTTTCAAACAAGATATCTAAAGCCATGCCATTAGGTAAATAAAGCTTCGACACGTTTCTGCAGCCTAAACCAAAGTGCATGAAAATATCATCAGCCAATAATTTTATGTCATCAGGCTTTTCATCACCCGTTAAAACAGCCACACTCGTTCTGTTTTGCCTAAGTATTTGAGGGTAGTTTCTAAAGTAATACTCAAAATAACGGTTGCTATTATTGCTTCCAGTAGCTATCACAGCATCAAAGTGCATTTTATTGATTTGGTCATCCGCAACTTTAATTCTTTCTTTAAATTCAGGGTTAAATTTTATTAGCTCTTGGATAATCCACATGGGCAAAACTTTATCGTCACTACTTAGCTTCACCAAAGCGTTATGGCCACTTATTAGCACACAAAATAAATCATGCATACCTACCAATGGAATATTGCCAGCCATGATTATTGCAATCGTTTTTGGCTTTGATTGGTTAGGAATACCATATGGTATAAGCCATTCATCTAACTTTTCTTTAGTAAGTAAAATGCTCCATGCTTCAAAAATTTTACGTTGGCTTTCTTCTGTAAACCAATTGTTGTATAAATAGGCATCTACAATTTTGCTACTGCTTTTTTCATAAGCCTGTTTAAAAATGAGACCTGTGTGCAGTAATCCCTCTATTGTTTGTTGATAAGTCATGTAATTTAGAATAATTCTATTTTTTGCTTTGAGCGAACAAAGCTAAACTTGCAACTGTTAATAAACCAAAAGAAATTTAATAATTATGGCAATAATGATAACTGACGAGTGCATCAATTGTGGTGCATGCGAACCTGAATGTCCTAACAATGCAATTTATGAAGCAGGTGCAGAGTGGGCATGGGCAGATGGAAACAACTTAAGCGGTACTATCTCTCTTAATGGCGAAACCATTGAGGTAAGCAAGCGTTTTGCTCCTGTGTCTGATGATACTTATTTCATCGTTACAAACAAATGTACTGAATGTGTGGGCTTTCATGAGGAGCCTCAATGTGCGGCAGTTTGCCCAGTTGATTGCTGTGTTCCTGACCCTGATCACGAAGAAAGTAAAGATCTTTTGTTAGAGAAAAAACAAAGAATGCACATATAATTGCATCAAAGAAAAATAATTAAACCCCTGCTGGTCATCCAATAGGGGTTTTTTATTGCTCATTTAAAAAAATATTAACTAATCTTTGCTTCCTTTTTCTCCTACAAATTGCTCGTGTGGATATTTAAACAAAACATTGAAAGTAGTTAAGCTACCATATATTTTGGTAATGTATTGCTGCATATTGATTTTATCTTCATCGGTCAATACATCATGCGCATTGATTCGTTGTTCTAATACACGCAGCCTATCTCTTAACATCACAATTTTTCTAAAAAAGCTGTCTATAGGAATTTCTTTTGCTTGCATATTTTTATCACCTGGGTGTAAAACCATTTTACCTCCCATCCATTTTTGACCCAAATTCACATTTTCTTGAATATCGGCATATCTGCGGAGAATACCCACTAATGTTTTTTCTAGTTCAGCATTGCTTATAAGGTCTTCAGGAGCTTCAACGGCTTCAATAATTTCAAGCGAATGTTGTGTTCTTGAAATTTCTTTAGCACCTTCAGTTATGAAAGTAATATAATATAATATGTACTTGGTTTAATGTTGATAATCACCCCGTCACCATAATCGTGGTGTCGAACACGGCTTCCTATGCCTAAATTTTCCATGCCTTTGTAATTGATATTTGTTTAGCAAAATACTATAAATTACATTTTATTTGCCCAAAAGCTATTAAAAATGATCATTTCAGATAAAAGAATCTTAGAAGAAATTGAATTGGGAAATATTTTAATTGAACCTTTCAGACGCGAGTGCTTAGGAACTAATTCTTATGATGTGCATTTGGGAAGACATTTAGCAACCTATGAAGAAAGGGTTTTGGATGCTAAAGAGCATAATAAAATTGATACTTTTGAAATACCACCTGAGGGTTTTGTGCTGCAACCCAATACACTTTACTTAGGTGTAACAGCAGAATATACAGAGACACATAAACATGTTCCATTTCTTGAGGGTAAATCAAGTACGGGTCGTTTAGGTATAAATATTCATGCCACAGCCGGTAAAGGGGATGTTGGTTTTTGTAATACTTGGACATTAGAGATTAGCTGTACTCAGCCAGTGAGAATATATGCAGGGATGCCAATTGGACAGCTAATTTATTTCGTTGTTGAAGGCGATGTAGATGTGTTATATAATGCTAAAAAAGGAGCTAAATACAACAAGCGAAGTGTGAAGCCTGTCGAGAGCATGATGTGGAAGAATAAGTTCTAAGTTCTTGGGGGATAAGGATAAAAGTTATTTTATTAACCATACTAGCCCCTATATATTCTGGTTTGATTGAAGCTTTAATGATTTGGTTTCTATAATTTCTTTCAGAAAATTTCTGCAACAGCTTTCTAAAATGTAATAGCAAGTTTGAAAATCTTCCATTGTGCCGTAATAAGGATCCGGAACTTCTTTTACCCCTAAAACATATTCGTCATAATTACGCATAAAAATAACTTTAGCCTTACCTTTTAAAGGTTTAATTTTCATTACATTGTTAAAATTACTTTCATCCATCACAACTATATAATCAAATGTATTGAAGTCTGCCTTGTTGAATTGTCTGGCTTTATGGTTAAGTTTAACACCATGACCTGATGCGGTTGAAACCATACGTTTATCGGGCTGTTGACCCAAGTGATAGGAAGCTGTGCCAGCAGAATCGCAAGAAATTTGATCATTCAAACCAGCTTCAGCTACTTGTTTTTTGAATAGGCCTTCTGCCATTGGAGAGCGGCAAATGTTTCCTAGGCATACAAACAATATATTAATCATAGTGCCGCAAAATAATTATTTGAAATTATTAAAATTAAACTAAATGTAAATTTAGTTAGTTTCTAGCTCTTTAATGGCCAACCAAGTCATTAAACCAGCTCCAATTTCGAGTGATTTTTCATCCACATCAAAGGTAGGTGTGTGAACAGAGGATACAATACCACGCTCTTCGTTTCTGGTGCCAAGTCGATAGAAGCAAGCGGGCATTTCTTGTGAATAGTATGAAAAATCTTCAGCCGCCATCCAAATGTCCAAATCCACAATATTTTCTTCACCCATGTATTCTCTGGCACAAACTTTCATTTTTTCAGTAAGTGGAATATCGTTCATCAAAAAAGGATAGCCTCTTCGTATTTCAAACTCACATTTTGCACCCATACTTTCGGCTAATTGCTCAGCCAATTTTTTCATTTTAACATGTGCTTCACTTCTCCATTTCTCATCCAAGGTTCTAAATGTACCTTCTAAATACACTTCGTTTGGTATCACATTGGTGGCACCATTGGCTATCACTTTTCCGAAAGATAAAACCGATGGAATGATGGGATTGGCTGCCCTGCTTACGATTTGCTGCAACGCGACAATGATGTGTGATGCGATTAAAACCGTATCAACATTCAAATGAGGCATGGCACCATGACCACCTTTTCCAATCACTTTCACATAAAGTTCATCGGTACTTGCCATATAAAGTCCACTTCTAAATCCAATTTTTCCAACGGGTATCAATGGCATTACATGCTGACCCAAAATGCTAGTAGGAGTCGGGTTAGCAAGAGCTCCCTCTTTTATCATGATGGAAGCACCACCAGGCAATTTCTCTTCTCCGGGTTGAAATAATAGTTTTACGCTGCCTTCAAATTCATTTCTCAAACTGCATAATATTTTTGCTACACCTAAAAGACTGGTAGTATGCACATCATGCCCACAAGCATGCATCACACCCGTGTTTACTGATTTGTAGTTCACTTCATTTTTCTCTTCAATGGGTAATGCATCTATATCGGCACGCAGGGCTATCACCTTTTTATCGGGGTTGCGACCTCTGATCATGGCAACCCAACCGGTATTGGCTCTGGTTTCAATGCTATCAACGCCTATTAATTCCAATTGCTTTTTTACAAAAGCGCTGGTTTCAAATTCTTGAAACGATAACTCCGGATGGGCATGAAGATGCCTGCGCGTTTCTACCAGTTCAGGATATATTTGCTTGGCAAGGTCTTGTATTTTGGCTTTTAAATCCATTAAGACAAAAGTAAGTATGTTGTGCAATAAATGTGCAATGTCGTTTAAAATTTAAGAAACATTTTCGCTTTGTTTGTCATAGATGAAATCGGCCACAGTAAATGAAATAAAAAAAGAGCTACAAAGCCTAGTTCCGGAGCAGGTATTGCAGCTGTGTATGCGTTTGGCTAAATACAAAAAAGACAACAAGGAACTCTTTAGCTATTTGCTATTTGAAGCCCATAACGAGGCCCAATACATTGAACGAATTAAACTAGATGTGGATGAATGGTTTGATGAAATCAATGTGGGGCATCCCTATTATGTGAAGAAAACCTTGCGTAAAATTCTACGACACATTACAAAGCATGTGAAGTATTCCGGAATCAAACAGACCGAGGTGGAATTGCTTTTGTATTTTTGTGGTAAATGCCGCGATAAAAACTTAGACCTAAGTCAAAGCATTGCTTTGTATAATATCTATGCTTCGCAGATAAAGAAGATAGAAAAGGCTATGGCAGGCATGCATGAAGACTTGCAATATGATTATTTGAAAGAGTTGGATGGGTTGAGGTAGATTTGTATTAACAACCACCCAATTAAATTTGCTTGCGGGTCTTATCACCAACCATATTCACTTGTTTCTAATATCCAAAAGTAAATAAAAATTACCGCCCTTTCACTTTAAACACAAACGACCTACTTAATCGCTTTGAAGCTTCATTGTACAAGCGTTCTGGATGCCATTGCACCCCAGCAGCAAAGGGGTGATTATTGTCATTCCATTCAATGGCTTCTATCACCCCATCTGGACTAAGGGCTGTTACTTTAAATTTGTCAGATACTTTATTTACCGCTTGATGATGCACACTGTTTACCACTAAACTATCCAAATGCATGGTTTTTTGAAGCCATGAACCCGATTTGATTTGCACCCAATGAACTGAGTCCACACCAGCTTGCGAGTGCTTGATATTTGTTTTTACTGCTTTTGGAATATCTACAATTAGACTGCCTCCATTTGCTACATTCAATATCTGTTGACCACGACAAATGCCCATGATAGGTTTCTTATTGTTAATGGCATATTTGATTAAAACATACTCTATGCTATCACGGTAATTATCAATTTTACCGCAATCCACAATGGATTCAGCCTGTTGGTAAAGGTTTGGATTAATGTCTTCGCCACCACCAATAACAAATCCATTGGCCTTAGTAATATAGTATTGTTGCGAATCGGGACTGAGGAAATAAAACTCTTTGGTGAAAAGATTGCTATCACTTTGCATGAGCCACTTTTTTATGTTCTCATTTTTATCTTTTGAAATAAGTACGATATGTTGCCCATGGCTAAGCTTTATTGAAACACATACTAGAAGAATAAAAATATTCAGTGATTTTTTCATGATTCAATTGTATGAAATGTTTTTGAATAATGATAGAGGAATAAATGTTTGGGAAAACTCTCAAGTCAATTAAACCAAACTTTAATCTCGAATTTGAAAACATAATGTATGTTTGATCATTAAATGATGAAGTAATGATGAAATTTAAAAATAAAAAAATACTGATTACAGGGGGTGCTACAGGTATAGGATTTGGACTTACTGAGCGTTTTTTGAAAGATGGTAATACCCTAATCATTTGTGGTAGGAGAGAGTCTGTTTTATCAGAAGTGACAGCTATACACCCCACCATAATTACTAAGGTATGTGATTTGTCTATAGCAGAGGAGCGCATTGCTTTGTATGATTGGATTCAACAATGCCATTCTGATTTAAATGTCTTGGTTAACAATGCAGGCATACAACAATGGATGAACTTATCTGATGCAGACTTTTATGAAAGAGCTAAAATTGAAATAGCTACCAATGTGGAAGCGCCTGTGCATTTAAGTTCATTGTTTATGAATTTAGCATCCTTGTCATGCATTATGAACGTTACATCGGGTTTATCTTTTGTACCATTAAGCAAAGTGCCTGTCTATTCAGCTACCAAGGCATTCTTTCATTCGTTTACCTTATCGATGCGTCATTTATTGAAAGCTAAAAATATTGAAGTGATAGAGATTATTCCACCCGCTTTAAATACAGACTTAGGAGGTAAAGGCTTGCATGACTATGCACCTCCTGTTAGCGAATTTATTGAATCTATTTTTGAGCAATTGAACGAAGGAAAAACAGAACTGACCTTTGGTTTTAGCGACATGGTCTCAAAATCAGGACCCGAGGATTTACAGAAAGCATTTGATAGAATGAATACCGCTAATTAGAATAGGATTGGCTTATTCGTTTTGGAGTTTAAACGATTTTTGTAGAAGATAAAGATTGTTAACTATTTATTTTATTGACTTCTAACAATAAAAAAGCCGCATTAAGCGGCCTTTTTATTTCGTAAAATCATTTAAACTATTTACTCATCTCAGCATAGTACTTATGGAAATAAGGAATGGTTTCAATGCCTTTAAAGTAATTGAAAACGCCATAATGCTCGTTTGGAGAATGCAATGCATCGCTATCCAAACCGAAGCCCATTAATACTGATTTTAAACCTAATTCTTTTTCAAATAATGCAACAATAGGAATACTTCCACCACCACGAGTAGGAATAGGTTTTTTACCAAAAGTAGTTTCCATTGCTCTTTCAGCTGCTTTGTATGCCACTGAGTCAATTGGGGTAACCACAGGTTCGCCTCCATGATGAGGATGCACTGCTACTTTTACACTTTTAGGAGCAATGCTTTCAAAGTGTTTGGTAAATAGTTCTGTAATTTTATCAGTGGTTTGGTTAGGAACCAATCTCATGCTAATTTTTGCATAGGCTTTTGAAGGCAATACGGTTTTAGAACCTTCACCTGTGTATCCACCCCAAATACCATTACAATCAAGGGTTGGTCTGATACCTGTTTGTTCAAGCACTGTATATCCTTTTTCACCCCAAACATCACCTACTTGAAGGTCTTTTTTGTATGATTCTAAATCAAAAGGAGCTTTGTTTAGTTCAGTTCTTTCAGCATCAGTTAGCTTTTGCACTTCATCATAAAAACCGGGTATGGTAATATGGTTGTTTTCATCGTGCATGCTGGCTATCATTTTTGCAAGTATGTTGATTGGATTGGCAACGGCACCGCCATAAACCCCACTGTGCAAATCACGGTTAGGACCTGTAACTTCAACTTCTAAATAGCTCAATCCACGCAAACCGCAATCAATTGAAGGAACATCATTCGCAATCATTGAAGTATCAGAAATCAATACAACATCTGCTTTCAATCTTTCTTTGTTATTTATACAGAAAGTTCCCAAATTAGAGCTACCTACTTCTTCTTCACCTTCAATCATAAACTTGATATTGCAAGGCAAAGTATTGGTGCGCATCATAATTTCGAAGGCTTTCACGTGCATATACATTTGGCCTTTATCATCACAGCTACCACGAGCAAAAATGGCACCTTCTGGGTGAATTTCTGTTTTGCGAATGGTAGGTTCAAATGGGGGTGTATCCCATAATTCTAATGGAACAGCAGGTTGCACATCATAATGTCCGTATACCAAAACAGTTGGCAAACTAGGGTCAATTATTTTCTCGCCATACACTATAGGATGACCAGGAGTGGTGCATATTTCAACTTTATCAGCACCTGCTTCTTTAAGCTTGGCTACAACAAAATCAGCCGCTTTGGCCACATCATCGTTGTAGCTACTATCAGCACTAATACTTGGAATTCTAATTAAATCAAACAATTCGTTTAAAAAACGTTCACGGTTTTGAGATATGTACTCTGCTATCATAAATAAAATGGTTTTTAATCTTGGGCAAGTTTATGATTATGTGAGCGAACAAACAATGATTTAATTATTTATTTGAAAAATTGTCTTTCGAATCATTTTCCAATTTTTAACCGCTCTAAATTGGGCGTATTGAAAGTTCTTTTTCTAATTAATCTCAATGGTACTTTAAGAAATATAAAGCGTTTAAAGGTTTCAAGTTGATTTTATTGGGCTTAATCAAAGTTATTAGTATTAGCTTTTTTTGATAATTTAGTGTTGAGCAAATTTTAATTTTTTATGAAAATGAAAGCAAATGTTTCATGCACAAGAATTGTTTTTCAAAAGTATATTAGCATTATATCTCTATAGATTATATATACTCCAAATTCAATTTAATTGTAGCTTTATGGTTTGAAATATTTATACTTGTATAAAGATTGAAGCTTTGTATCAGATAACGCATCTCTACATTTACCCTGTCAAATCATTGGGTGGAATTGCTTTAAAAGAGAGCAGGGTAGAGGCTCGCGGCTTACAATACGATAGACGATGGATGTTATGTGACGAGAACAACCAATTCATTACCCAAAGAAAATTTGCTCAATTGGCATTATTCAAATTGAATCAAATAGATTCTGGCTTTCAAATTGAGTTTCAAGGCGAGTATTTTCAAATACCTTTTTCGATATCAGGAACTAGTATACAAGTAAAAGTGTGGGAAGATACTTGCGATGCCATCGAATATTTTGAAGCTTCTGCTTGGTTTTCAAAAATGCTATCCATTAGCTGTAAGCTTTGTTATATGCCCGATGAAAGCAAACGAATAGTGGATGAAAAATATGCAGGAAATAATCATATCAATAGCTTTAGCGATGGATTTCCAATTCTAATTGCTGGTCAGCAATCCCTTGATTTTTTAAACCAAAAGTTAAAACAACCCATTGATATCAATCGCTTCAGACCCAACATTGTGTTTGATGGTGGAAAGGCTTACGATGAAGATAGCTTCTCCATGTTTAGTATAAATGATGTGATATTCAAAGGCGTTAAGCCCTGTGCTAGGTGCCAAGTGATAGGCATTGACCAAAATACTTCTACTGTAAACCTAGAACCCTTAAGTGTGTTATCGAGTTACCGCAATGTTGAGAATAAAGTGCTCTTTGGACAAAATGTAATTGTTCTAAAAGAAGATGGCTTGATTAAAGTGGGGCATCAATTGATGTTGCATTAGGATGGATACAAAAATATTTAGAGTGGATTGGTAAGGATACCAACAACGGATAAAACAATAATCATTAACCACCAAACGCTTTAGCGTATTCGTAATGCGCCATAGAGGCGCTATGTATAGCAAATGTGGATTTGGTTTTATTCTAACGGTTTCGGGCTTGGCGAAGGTGGTAATTTTCACCAAAGAATTCGAAAGCCCCCGTTTTGCTTGCAAGCTGTTAGTTGCTGGTGGTTCATTTCCAGAACTGTTTTACTTTATAATTTTTAAACAATTTATCTCGAGTTATAACTACTAAATCTTCTGATATTGCTTGAGCTATAATAAGCCTGTCGAAAGGATCGTTATGATGCGTTGGTAAATTTGATAATTGTAAAAGATGTTCGTAGTTAATTGGTATTATCTCTATTTGATTTCGGTCTACAAATTCGAATAAATCTTTCAAAGAAATTCCAAGATCTAATTTACTATTTTGAAGTTTAATCGTTACTTCCCATAAACTTACGGCACTCAAAAAACAAGATTGATGAATATCTTTGATTATGCTTCTTGCCATTTCTGGCAGCTGTTTGTCGCCTGAAACAAACCATAATAAAGCGTGTGTGTCAAGTAAATATGCCATTACATATAATCCTTAAACTCGTCCAAAGGTTCATCAAAATCTGGCGAAAGGATAATTTTACCTTTGGCAAATCCGAATTCACGTTCTTTAAGCTTTGGTTTAGACTTTGATTTACTTTTCTTCTTAAGAAACTCAACAAAGTCAGCTACTTCAGCTCGTAATTCTTTTGGCAAAGAATTGATTTCAAACTTTAAGGTTGTATTTGTCATAAAGCAAATTTAAAGAAATTGCTCGTCCTTTCAAACCAGGCTATGATTTTTGTGTCGATGTCCACTTGCACCTAACGTTTTGAAGATTGGCGAAGGGCGGTCTTTTCAGCATCCCGATTGCTATCGGGATTTGTTCGGAGCACAAAAATTTCTGCTACCACAAAACTGTCTGCGGAGTATAGCCTATCCCGATTTTTCATCGGTAAAATCCCGCCTATTGCCAATATGCTGTCTGGCCGACTTTATAGTTTAATACATAATTCATCAGGTGTCATAACGAGTATTTCACAGTCTTTGAAGTCTTTGGTATTACGAGTAACTATGCAGTCTATTTTTGCTATAGATGATGCACATAATACTTGAATAGCATCTTCAAAGTCCTTATGTTTAGAACGTAGTCCCTTTTTTAAAACATCGATGTCTACTGGTACAACAGTTAAATAGTCAAGCAGATTATATAAAACTTCACGTAAAGGTTTTTCTTCAAGATATTTTTTTAATAAGTAGTGTGTCGTAGCTATTGAATGAGAAGAAGTAAATATTTCAATTTTCTTTTCTTCAGCTTTGTTAAATATTTCAATAGCATATTTACTAAAAGGTCTTCTATCTGCGATTAGGTCAACAATTATATTAGTGTCAAGAAATACCTTTTTCATAAGTGCTTTTTTTCTAAATAAGAACGTAATTCTTTCTTTTCGTCAAAGTTCTTTGGAAGTTTAACCGCACCAACAATTTTCTTAAGTTTAGGTGATAGTTGGTCTTCTCCACTTTCTTGAGTTATTGTCTCCAAATAATTTTCAATAAGTTCAGATAAACTTCTTCCGGTGTTTTTGGCGTATGATTTTGCCCTTTCTATAATTGACTTTTCTACTGTCAAGGTTAGTTTAGTTGTCATGATACGTATATTTTTCACAAAGGTACGTATTTGGTGTTAGAATTCCAAATCGGTTTGCCTATAACGGTTTGCCGCTTGGCGAAGGGCGGGACTTTCAGCATCCCGATTGCTATCGGGATTGATGCGGAGACTTGCACTTTCGGCTACCACAAAACTATCTGCGGAGTAAAGCCTATCCCGATTTTTCATCGGGAAAACCCCGCCTATTGACAAGGTGCTGTTACCTGCTGCCGTTCCTTTACTGTCCTGCGAAAATATTGTCGGTATTAGCATAAATTATTTTTACTTTTGTCCCTATTGCAAGTTTACTGTTGTCTTGAACAAAACGAATAAGTCGTTTACTTTGTCTACCCATAAATCTATTCCAATAAACAATTACAATATAGTCATAACTGTCATTTAAAAGTTTTGTAGTCTGAGATAGCGGTTTTAAATATTTTAGCTGAGTTTCAATAGATAAAATACTGTCAATTGGTGCTTGTTGCTTTGTTGGAAAAGTTGTCATTATTTCATTTCTGTCCCATTTTAAATTAGGAAAACCGCCAGCATAACAATTTACTTGGAATGAAGTCAACTGTCCTGATTTGTCATAGTAAAGAACTTGTAATGGTTGGTAGTGATTTTTTATTTGTGAATTATATTTAGTCGTGTCAAGTGAGAATAGATATGAAAAATAAGTTGTGTCAAGTTCGTAACAGTCAGCATTAGTAATGTTATATTTTTTAGCATATTGAACAATGGTCTTTTCGTCAACAGTATTTGTTTTTTTCATTCCATAAAGTCCTGTGAAAATTGAAGAACAACTTGTCAGTCCAAATGAGAATGTCAAAGTTATAACTATCAATATTGATAAATGTCTGTTCATTGTATGGTCTTTTACGGTTGCTTGTAACGGTTTCGGGCTTGGCGAAGGTGGCGATTTTCACCACAAATGTTGATGCGGAGAACCAAACTTTGATTAACCTCAAATGTGTCTGCGGAGCACTGAACCGCCACTTTTGCCAAACCCGTGTTATGCCTTCGTTGCTTTTTTTTCAAGGTGTCTGCTAGCAATTGGTAAATTATTAACTGTCATTGTAATTAAAAAGGATATGCACAATTTATTTATTGGCAATAGCTTATAGGTGTCATTAAACTTTGATTTGTAATTAAATAACTATTGGTTTCAATAAAAAAAATTCAGAGGATGTTAGTGTTTGTGACAATATCCTCTGAATGTAACTAAGTGCAATAAAAGTATTGATTATTTTTAAATTAATTGTTCATCTTCATTTTATTATTTAATGCCCTTGCTATGCTTTTCATATGGTCTCTCATTATTCTATCCACGTAAATAATGTCACCCAAACAAACAAGTCCAGCTGTAGTTAAAATGATAATTGGAATTGTTGAATTACCATTTGACAAATTACTGGAACCAAAACCCAAGGCTAAACCGGCTATTATAGAATTAATTGACCCTACAATTCCAAGGTTATCTATTTTTTTTAAGTGATATTTTGCTTCATCATTTCCTTCAGAAAGACGCCTTATTTCACTCCATTTAACAGGTTTGTCATTTTTAAAAAACTTTAAATTGTTAATTCCAGTTCGTTTCAGATAAATGGAATCATATGAATAATTTTGAGAATAAAGATGAGATGATGAAAAGCAAACTATTATAAAAACTAACAAATTGCGGCTGTGAAAAGTTAAATTGAAATTAGTATTCATAATTTCCCTATTTAACACATTTAATATATAAGCCATTTTTATAAACAAATGCTTGTCCGCCAGAAGGAATTGGGTAGTAACAATGGGCACCGTCCCAAGTCCCTTGAGTAAATAATCCATTCCAAATTGGTAGTTTGCATTGATGTGAAGGGTCATCCCAATAAAGATTTCCATTCATTATAAAAACACTTCCACTTGTTGGTCTTCCAAAAAAGCAACTTGCACCATCGAATTGACTTGGAAGTGGGCAATTATTACAAAAATATGGATTCCATGGATTAGGTCCGCCACAACCTGAACACATATTACAAAATCTACAACTACTTGTAGTGGATACAGCTATCGCTGTCGCAACACTTACAATAGGAGCAGCGGGACCACTAAAAAATATGCCGAAAATAGCACTTACCGCATCCATACCAGCAATTTTCCATAAGTTGTTCTTTAAGCAATCATCACAATCGTTATTTGTTTTATGTAAATTTTTAAGGGTCTTTTGATAACCATTCCAATATGTTGCACTTTCTTTAAAAGTTGTAACAGAATACATGCTAATGACTTTACTATTATAGTTGATATTTCCATCATTTGAAATGTTGATTTGTAGTTGAGCTAATTCAGCTATTTTTTGGTCAAAAGAAACTCCCTCGTTTGAAATATCTATTGCTTGATTTAAATAGTTTTTTGTTGCTTCATCAATAATGTTATTTGTTAGTAGTTGTTGAACTAGATTAGTAAGATTATCAGTATCATAATTTGTGTAGAAATTTTGAACGTCTTCAGGCGTGAAATTTAAGCTATTTGTGTCTATATTGTTTATTAGACAAAAAGACTTTGATAATAGTACCTTTTGGTATAAATTTAGACTATCTTGGTCTGGATAGTTCATTACATAATCTACACCATCATTGTGTAATTGTGCAAATAATTCAGCCTGCTCAATTAAACTGTCATTTGTTGATTTAGATTGTACTTTGTTTGACTTTGTATTGCAACTATTCATTGTTACGAACAGAGTCAAAATTGTAAAAATTGTAAGGATAAATTTTCCTAAAATTTTTGATGGATTGTTTAATTTTTTCATGTTGTTAGTGAGGTTTTTGAAAGTCAAAT
>CAMBSD010000015.1 GCA_945870425.1 Chitinophaga pinensis
CGGACGATGAGGTATACAAGTTGTTTAAAGGGGTTCAAGAAAGTGTAAAAAAGCCTCCTACAAATCTTCCTAAAAAGCCAGAGCTTAAATTCGAATTTGATACCACAGAGGATGAGGAACATTCTATTGGATTACTAACACTAATTCAAAATCTCAGTGCAGCGGGATTCGAAAAATTATGTAAAAGATTATTAATTGAAATTGGAATAAATGAAATCATTATAACAGGGGGAGCTGGTGATCAAGGAATTGATGGAAAAGGCATTGTTAAATTAAATGACGTTGTAAGTCTAAATATCGTTTTTCAATGCAAACGATATAGAGAAACAGTCTCTCCGCATCATGTTAGAGATTTTAGAGGAGCTATGCAAGGTCGTGGTGAAAAGGGTTTGATAATTACCACAGGTAGATTTACAAAGGAAGCTAAAAACGAAGCCAATCGGGATGGAGTTACTCCAATTGAATTAATTGATGGAGATAGACTAGTGGAATTATTTGAAAAATATCAATTGGGATTAAAACCAGTTACCGTATTTGAAATTGACCATGAATTTTTTAAAGGATTCAATTAGTTTATTAATTAACTTAAAACATCTACGTTTTAAGTTAATCATAACTTACAATAGCTTCCTAAATATCTATGAATCTACCATTCATCAATATCAATAAAATTGTATTTATGACTAATGGTAATTCCAATAAAAATACTTTGTGGAAGGTGATCGTATCCTAAGTTTAAAACCACAGTATTACCCAGTGGAATAAATGTTTGGGCAGTGAAATTGAAATTAAATTTGGTTTCATCAGGATTCAAACTCCAGCCTTTCCCAGTAATTCCATCGTACTCTTCAATTTGTCTTTGTCGGATCACACCAGCTCCTAAAAACAAAGGAATTTTCTTTGTCACCGCAAAGGCGAAACCTGGCATTACTGTATAAGCATAGCTAAGGCTTTTATTCCCCGTTAACCATTTATTTGATTTGGCATTATCATAGGTAACATCTCCACTTTTACTATATGACTCATCAATAAATTTTGCACCTGCCCTCCAACTTAATCCAAATCCCATTTTTCGAAAGGAAACATGATTTCCTCCAATCATAATTTGGTTGGTAGGGTCTGATACACCAAAGGCATTGTACCTTATCGGGCGTGGCTTATCATTTTTATTTTTTGCAGAATAATCATAATAATCAATTAGGTTTTGAGCAGAAGCAAATCCAATAAAAACCAATAAATATGATATCAAAATCATTGTTTTTCTCATAACGCTTTTGCAATATTTTTAATCATTTGAGGACCGCCATAAATAAATCCAGAATATACCTGAACCAAATCTGCACCCGCATTTATTTTATCATGAGCCGTTTTGGCAGAATATATGCCTCCAACACCAATAATAGGAATCTTTCCTGAAGATTTTTTGTGAATATAAGCCACAACCTCAGTGGCTCTATCACTTAGTATCTTACCGCTCAAACCTCCTGAACCTATGCTTTCAACCTTTTCCTTGCTTGTCAATAAGCCAGCTCGGCTGATCGTAGTATTTGTTGCCACTATTCCATCTATTCCAGTCTCATTAACAATATCAACAACATCGTCCAATTGCTCATTTCCTAAGTCTGGAGCAATTTTCAACAAAATGGGTTTGCAAATTTTACCTGTTGAAATAAAAGCGCTTCTCATTTCAATTAAGGCTTTCAAAATCTCACCCAATGGTTTTTTGTCTTGCAATTCTCTTAAATTTGGTGTGTTTGGCGAACTTACATTTACCACAAAATAATCCACCACATCATACAATTTATCAAAACAGATTTTATAGTCATTTACAGCCTCTTCATTGGGTGTTACTTTATTTTTGCCAATATTTCCACCCACTATCAAATCTTTTGGTCGCAACTGAAGTCTTTTCACAATCACATCTAATCCATCATTATTAAACCCCATGCGATTGATAACAGATTCATCTTCTATCAGCCTAAATAATCTCGGTTTATCATTACCTGCTTGGGGCTTAGGGGTTACGGTTCCAATTTCTATAAAACCAAAACCAAGTGCGGATAACTCACCAAGGTACTTGGCATTTTTATCAAAACCTGCAGCCAATCCTACCCTATTTTTAAATCGAATACCAAGAAACTCGTATTCTTTTCTCACTACATACATTGAACAGAGTATGCTCCTAAAAAATGGAATTTTGCAGAACAATCGAAGACTATTTAACGCAAAGTAATGAGCTGTCTCGGCAGACATCAAAAACAAAAATCGAAGAATAATGCGGTACAAAATATTGGGGGGCTTTTTTGCGAAAATAAGACTATGTTTTGGCTAAACAAAAAAGGCGACAAATTTGGTTGAAAATCAAACACTGAATCTAAAGATAAGGAATAAGGCGCGATAAATCGCGCCTTATTCCTTAAAAAATTATTTCCTACAATCTATTCAATCACCAATTTCTGGTATCCGGATTTGTCATTATCTGAAATCCTTAAAAAATAAATTCCTTTGCTTACATCAGACAAATTGATTTCAAAAATATCCCCAAAGGCTTTTGGTTCAAAGTTTTGTATTGTTTTTCCAGCAACATCTGTTAATTCCATAGAATAATTAGCGTTAAGATTAATTTCTAATCCATATACAAAAACCCTGTCGTTTGCAGGGTTTGGAGAGGCAATGAAAAACAATTTTGAATTCAACTCACCTACACTATTAACACCACCGGGAATTTTGAAATCAATTGTACTGGAATCAATCCTTTCAAACTGGGTTCCTGGCAATGAAGGTGAGCTTAACCAACTATTAACAAAAACTTTAACAGCATAAGTATTCTTATGCGTACTTTTGGGCATGCCCGTTAATCTAGCACATCCAAAAGAACCACCAGCCCAAGTACAAGTGGGACTATTACAGCTATATTTAAAAGAAGTATCTGGCAAATTACTTATGTATATTACCCTTGCAGAATCAACAGTAATTGGAATAGTTGAACCAGCATACACTATAGTTGAATCTTTTGGCACTCTTAGCGAAACGGTAACTGCATAAGCTTGTCCAATTATACCATCTGGCAATACAGTAGGAGAAATGCCAGTGCCCTTCATGGTTGAATCAGGGGTACAAATTTGTGATTTACCCACTGCAAAATTGAAAATAGTAAGTAAAACTAGTAGTAATATTTTTTTCATATTGTATTCAATTAATACTGCAATATAAATCAATGCTGCTTAGTTTTAGCATTCTTAATGAAAAATGACTTTAGGCAAACTCTGATTCATATAAAAACCTAACAAATTGTACAAAATTCTCTTTTCATATTCAGTCAATTATTAAAAAAATGTAAAATACCTAGAAGGTTAATTGTATATACATTTAATGTTTATACATTCGCATAGGAATTGATACCTTTATATCGTAACATTCAAACAATAAATTTATGAAAACTGTCATTCACAGAGCCGAAAAAAGAGGTCATGCCAACCACGGATGGTTGAACGCCAAACACTCATTTAGTTTTGCCTCTTGGTATAATCCTGACCTTGTACACTTTGGTGCACTAAGGGTGTTAAACGATGATGAGGTGTCACAGGGTATGGGCTTTGGCAAACACCCTCATGAAAACATGGAAATAATCACCCTTGTGCAAGAGGGAGCCTTGGAACACCAAGACAGCATGGGTCATACCTCTGTAATGAAAGCAAACGATGTGCAA
Source organism: Chitinophaga pinensis (assembly GCA_945870425.1). GTDB lineage: Bacteria > Bacteroidota > Bacteroidia > UKL13-3 > UKL13-3 > RGVD01. The sequence continues at coordinate 3,710 of CAMBSD010000015.1, forward strand.
GTAATGAGTGCAGGGAAAGGGGTTTTTCACTCAGAAGTAAACCACTCAAAAGAAGAAGCTGTTAAATTATTTCAAATTTGGGTTTTCCCTGATAGAGATAATGTTGAGCCACGCTACGAACAAAAATCCTTTTCGGTGGAAGGACGTAAAAACCAATGGCAAGAAATAATAAAACCATCAGGTCAAAATGAAGGAGAAGCCATTTTCATCTACCAAGATGCTTGGTTTTCGCTTTGTGATTTGGATGCAGGGAAAGAGATAAATTATAGCAACCACAAAGCAAACAATGTATTATATCTATTCGTTATAGAAGGTGATGTGGAGCTGAATGAAGAGAAACTAAAACGTAGAGATGCCATCGGGGTTTCAGAATACGATACAATCCAAATTAAAGCGAGTTCAAATGCCCGATTATTGGCAATGGATGTGCCACAAATAAACTTACAATAAATAAATTAATAAAAAAAATGAGCACACATTCTTTATCAAAATGGAGCATAGATGCTATGCACTCAGAAGTTGAATTCAAAGTAAAGCACCTAATGATTTCTACTGTTACAGGAAAATTCTCAATCTTTAACGCTGATATTGAAGCAAGCAATGAAGATTTTACAGATGCTAAAATAACTTTCACAGCGGATGTAAAATCTATCTCAACTGGCAACGAGCAAAGAGATGGCCACTTGCAATCAGATGATTTCTTTAACTCAGAGTCGTTTCCTCAAATCAAATTTGTTTCAACAGGAATGAGCAAAAACAAATTGGTGGGTAATTTAACCATCAGAAGCGAAACTAAATCAGTAGAGTTAGATGTAGAATATAATGGTAAAATGAACGATCCATACGGCAATACCAAAGCTGGTTTTGAAGTAAGTGGTAAAATAAACCGTTCGGATTTTGATTTAAAATGGAGCGCAACAACCGAAGCAGGTGGAATAGTTGTGAGCGATGAGGTGAAGATTATCTGTAATATACAACTTATTAAAGTAGCGTAATTACTTATTGAATTTGTAATACCTGAAAAAGATTTGGCAGATATGCCAAATCTTTTTTTTGTTGTGTAATATTGCTCAAAAAAAGAGATGACAAAACTGAGTGTCAATATTAACAAGTTTGCTACACTACGAAACTCAAGAGGAGGCAATAACCCTGATGTGATAAAAACGGCAATAGATTGCGAACGTTTTGGGGCAGATGGAATCACTGTGCATCCGCGTCCAGATGAGAGGCATATTCGTTATGCTGATGTTTATGAATTATGCAAAGTTGTAAAAACCGAATTTAATATTGAAGGCAATCCAAAAGAAGCCAAATTTGTAGAACTCGTTTTGCAAGCTAAACCTACCCAAGTAACTTTAGTGCCTGATGCCGAGAACCAATTGACATCAAACCATGGTTGGGACACTCGCACACATAAAGATTTTCTAATAGACATCATTGCACTTTTTAAAAGTGCAGGAATTCGCACCTCCATTTTTGTAGATGCCAATATGGATATGATTGAAGGGGCTGCGTTGGTTAAAACAGATAGGATTGAATTATACACCGAAAGCTATGCACATCAATATCCCATTGATAAAAGAGCTGCCATTCACAATTTTGTTGTGGCTGCCAATCATGCGCAGCAGCTTGGACTAGGCATTAATGCAGGTCACGACCTAAGTCTTGAAAACCTAAAATACTTCAAACAAAACATACCTCAATTGCTTGAAGTATCAATTGGCCATGCGCTTGTTTGCGATGCATTGTATTATGGTATAGAAAACACCATACAATTGTACAAAAGACAACTTTTGGAAAACCCCTATTCTAATTTGTAAAGATTACTATATTCGTACTTTCAGAATCAAACGAACTATGTCAAAAAAAATATTATCGAGCTTATTATTGTGTGCCATTACCTTTTTTAGTTTTGCTCAATTGCCCTCATTTTTATGGAAAGTTGAAAATAGTAAACTCATTAACCCAACAACCTACCAATTTGATGTGTATTTGTATAATAATGGCGAAAGTGAATTTGAATTAAGAGGTGGCACCATTGCTCTTAATGTAAATCCAGCTTGGAAAAACGGAGGGATTATAGAAATATCAGCAGCTTCAAGTGAATTAGTTGCTGCGCAACAAAAGGGAAATGCTATGTACAATGTGTCGGCAACAGACTATTTGAGAAAAATAATCAATAGTGTTTCAAAAGGTGCGGGCACTTCAATAGCGGCTCATGGAAAGGTAAAATGCTTTACCATCCAGCTAACCAATACAGTTGCCTTTTCCACTAAAGCCAAACCTAAATTTGCATGGAAATTCGATAATTCGCCAGGAGCAGGATTTAATTGCAGCGGTGGCGAGAATGGAGCAGCTATGACCGCTGTAGCTATGAGAGGTTCAGCAGAAGTTATTGCCAACCAAAAGAATTGTGTGGTGATTCCTTAGACAAGGAAAATCTTACCTCATAATCGTCTCTTCCCTATCCGGTCCTACTGAGATAACACCTACACCCACACCAATTTCTTTTTCTACAAAGTCCATGTAGTTTTTAAAAGTATCAGGCAAATCAGCATACTTTCGGATTTTGGTTAAATCTTCGTTCCAACCATTAAAGGTTTGGTAAATAGGATTTACTTGAATATCGTTTAAATTGAAAGGAAGTTCGGATGTTATTTGTCCGTCAATATTGTACTGGTTACAAACCAATACATCATCAAAACCACTTAGCACATCGCTTTTGGTACATATCAAATCAGTAACGCCATTAAGCATAATAGAATACTTAAGCGTTGGCAAATCCAACCAACCTGTTCTGCGCGGACGACCTGTGGTAGCACCAAACTCATGTCCTAATTTTCTTAATTTTTCGCCCGTTTCATTTATTTGCTCAGTAGGGAAAGGACCACTGCCTACACGGGTGCAGTAGGCTTTAAAAATGCCATACACTTTATTGATTTGCTGCGGGGCAATACCCAATCCGGTGCAAGCACCACCAGTGATGGTGTTTGATGAAGTAACAAATGGATAAGAACCAAAATCAATATCCAGCAGAGTGCCTTGGGCACCTTCGGCTAGTACTTTTTTGCCTTTGCTTATCAAATCATTGATTACATATTCTGAATTAATAATTTTAAATTGTTTAATAAACTCAACCGCCTCAAAAAAGGCAGGTTCATGTTCGGCCAAGTTATAATTGAAGTTAAGCGAATCAAGCAATTTCCTGTGAATTTGTGCAGCTGCTTCGTATTTATGCTTAAAATTTGGATTCAAAATATCACCTATTCTCAAGCCGCTACGGCCAATTTTGTCTTGGTAAGTTGGGCTAATGCCTCGTAAAGTGGATCCAATTTTGTGCTCACCTTTATGCGCTTCTGAGGCTGCATCCACCAAGCGATGGGTAGGTAATATTAAATGTGCTTTTTGAGAAATGAATAGATTTTTTTTCAAATCAACCCCAGCTTCAGTGGCCTTTTCAATTTCTTTTTTGAGTTGAACAGGATCAATTACCACACCATTGCCAATAATATTGATGCAATGCTCATGAAATATACCTGAAGGAATGGTATTAAGTACAAATTTTTTACCATTAAACTCTAATGAATGTCCAGCATTTGGTCCGCCCTGAAAGCGAGCTACCACATCATATTTTGGTGTTAACACATCTACAATTTTACCTTTACCTTCATCGCCCCACTGAAGCCCCAATACTACATCTACCATAATCTTAATTATCTTGTTTTACTGTCCTTTTACAATTTACACATTTGTTATCTGCATCAACTTTGGGTTTTCCAAAAAGATACAATGAATGATTAATCACTTCAAAATTCATCAAATCCCCCATCATTGTTTTAATTTGGTGTATGCGTGGGTCGCAAAACTCCACGATATCATTACACTCGTTGCATATCATGTGGTCGTGTTGACGAAATCCAAAAGCCCTTTCGTAGCGTGCAATGTTTTTTCCAAACTGATGTTTAATAACCAATCCACACTCTAAAAGCAAGTCTAGGGTATTGTATACAGTAGCTCGGCTAACCCTATAGTTCCTATTTTTCATATGAATAAAAAGCGTTTCAACATCAAAGTGCTCTTTGTTTGAATAAATCTCATCCAAAATAGCAAACCTCTCGGGGGTTTTTCTTTGTTGGTTATGCTCTAGATATTCACTGAACTTTAGCTTAACTTCATCTTTTATTTTTTGGCTTGCTCCTACGTCAGTCATTTTCCTGAATTATAACATTGTACACATTACAGTTTGTCTCTTTTGATTTTAGACATTCATATATGCGATTACAAGGCTGCAAAATAATAGAATTACAGAATAAAGTTACACACAAAGTCTAAACCAAATGAAAGAAGAATTTAGACTGATTCAAAATCAAAACTTAATTATCCTCAACCCTTCTTACAGTAATGAATGGACTCGCATCTTTAATGGTTTGCATCAATTCCTCTAAATGTTGGGTATCCATAATTTCTAGCGTAATCATTCCTTCAAACGAACCTGCATTGGAAGTAATGCTTATGGATTTCATATTGATTTGCAACTGTTTAGAAATAATATCAGTAATGGTGCTAACAATTCCGACACTGTCGATACCTTCCACTTTAATGGATGAGACAAAAGACTTGCGAATATTTAGTGATTCATTAGCCCATTTAGCACGAATAATGCGATAGCCATAATTACTCATCAATCCTGTGGCATTTGAGCAATTGGTTCGATGAATCTTAACGCCCTCTCCTATCGTAACAAATCCAAAAATCTCGTCACCTGGAATGGGGTTACAACATTTGGCAAAGGAATAATCCATGCCAGTGTCTTCATCCCCAATAATTACTGCATCATTTCCTTTTTTAATAACTTTTTTCGGCTTACTTAACTCTTCCAAAGCAGGCTTATTGATCTCATTATTGATAATCTCCTCAATATCAATTTTGGTTCTGTCAATTTTTTCAGTTGCAATTTGATAGTACAATTCACCCACCGAAGCCAATTTAAAATACCGAATTAAATGACTTAATGCTTCAGAAGTAAATGAGACTTTAGCATTTTTGAACTTACGTTCCAGAATCTCTTTACCCAAGCCAGAAGTTTTAAGTTTCTGTTGTTTAAAATACTCACGAATTTTAGCTTTGGCCTTGGCAGTGACGACCAAATTTAACCATTCCTCTGTAGGTTTTTGTTTGATCGAGGTAAGTATTTCAACCTGGTCACCATTTGACAAGGTATGGTTAATTGGCACTAACTTATTGTTCAATTTTGCACCAATACATTTTAAACCCACATCTGTATGTATCTCGAAAGCAAAATCGAGGACAGAGGCAAATGCTGGCAATTTTCTCAAATCACCTTTAGGTGTAAAAATAAAAATCTCGTCCGAATAAAGAGTCAGTTTAAAATCATCCAAAAACTCTAAGGCATTTTGTTCTGGATGCTCTAAAATCTCGCGAACTCTGCCAATCCATGCCTCTAGACCATTGTCATTATTCTGACCCGATTCTTTATATTTCCAGTGAGCAGCATAACCTTTTTCGGCTATCTCGTCCATACGTTTTGTTCTTATTTGTATCTCCACCCATTTACCTTTGGGACCCATTACAGTAGTGTGTAAACTTTCGTAACCATTGGCTTTCGGAGTACTGACCCAATCTCTAAGCCTATCAGGGTTGGGAGTATAATGGTCGGTTACAATTGAATAAGCTTTCCAACAATCCGACTTTTCATTATCTATGTCAGTATCAATAATTACACGGATGGCAAACAAGTCATACACTTCTTCAAAAGGTATGTTTTGTTTCTTCATTTTATTAAGAATAGAATGAATTGATTTGGGACGACCTTTTATTTCATATACCAATCCAAGAGCATCCAAATCTTGTGTCAATGGCTTTACAAACTCGTTGATATACCTTGTCCTTTGAGATTTGGTTTCTTGTAATTTATTTTTAATAAAATTGTAGCTATCAGCTTGCAAGTATTTGGTCGCCAAATCTTCCAATTCGGTTTTAATAGCATACAAACCTAAGCGATGCGCCAATGGGGCATACACATAGGCCGTTTCAGAAGCCACTTTCAATTGGCTCTTAGCACTCATGCTATCAAGGGTTCGCATGTTGTGGAGTCTATCCGCTAATTTTATCAAAATCACCCTCACATCATCACTCAAAGTAAGGAGCATTTTCTTGAAATTTTCGGCCTGCATGCTCTTATCTTGCTGATCGAAAACCCCTGATATTTTGGTAAGCCCATCAATAATCCTCGAAACCTTATCACCAAACTTGAGCTTTACATCTTCTAAGGTTATGTCCGTATCTTCAACAGTGTCATGCAAAAGGGCACAAATCACAGAAGTGGTACCTAAACCAATTTCTTCTGCACAAATCTGAGCCACTGCCAATGGATGAAGTATATATGGTTCACCTGATTTACGCCTCACGTTCTTGTGGGCTTCAAGCGATAATTCAAAAGCTTCTCTTATTCGTTTTTTATCTTCCTTGCTCTTTTCCTTTAGTATATGTAGCAGATTCTTATATGCTTTGACAATAACTTTATTTTCTATATCGGTTTCGTTGCTAAGAGTCATCCAGTTTGAACTTTCGTGCAATTTATAAAAATGGATTATCTATTGAAATATTTAATGAGATAAGTAATTATAAAAAAATCTGTTTGCATAATTTAATAGTTCTATTACATTTGCAGTCCTTTTTTGCGCATGTGGCGTAATTGGTAGCCGTGCCAGACTTAGGATCTGGTGCCGAAAGGCGTGGGGGTTCGAGTCCCTCCATGCGCACACAAAAAAGTTAAAATAAGACTGAACCTTGTTCGGTCTTATTTTTTTAAGAGCTTATTCTAGAAAAATGAACGCAACTTTAGATAAAAAAGACGCCTTAAACGGCACTATTACTGTAAACATCGCTGCTGATGATTACATGCCAGGTATCGACAAGAAAATATCTGACTACCGCAAAAAAGCAAATATCCCGGGTTTTAGAGTAGGACATGCGCCAAAAGCCATGGTTGAAAAAATGTTTGGTCCAAATATGCTTTTGGAAGAAATCAATGTAAGTGCCTCAAAAGGCTTGTATGATTTTATTGAAGAAAATAAAATCAATATCCTTGGTCAACCTATCCTTAACGAGGAAACCCTGATAGACAAACTTGAAAAAGGTTTGGACTATACTTTTAAGTTTGATATTGGTATTGCTCCTGAGTTTGATTTGCAAGTTTCATCTGCTGATGTATTTACGAAATACGTTGTGAAAGTTGAAGACAAACAAATAGACGAAGAAGTAGAGCGTATGTGTAAGCGTTTTGGAAAACTTCAAGAAGTAGACAAAGCCGAAGACAACGATATGATTTATGTAAAACTTACCGAGCTTGATGATGACGGAAACGCTATCGAAGGTGGAGTGAGCGCTGATTCAGTTCCTATTTTAACATCAGCTGTAAAAAGCGAAGTGGTAAAAGCTACTTTGATAGGTATTGAAAAAGGAAACGAGTCTACGGTTAATATTTTTGGTTTGTTTGACAATGATGAAGGAGAAATCTCTCATGCATTAGGCATTCAAAAACCAACCGTGGCTGACCTTAGCCCTAATTTCAAAATGGTAGTTAACGAAATTAAGCGTACCACTTTGGCTGATATCAACCAAGAATTGTTTGATATTGCTTTTGGTAAAGATGCTGTGACTACTGAAGTAGAAATGCGTGACAGATTGGCTAAAGAAATTTCAAGCTATTTTGATGGACAAGCTGAGCATTTATTAGAGCATGGCATGACTGATGCCATCGTTGCTAAACACAATATCACTTTGCCAGATGCTTTCTTGCAACGTTGGTTAAAAGACCGCTATGCAGATAAATTCAATGATGACAACATGGAGGAAGCTTTCAAACCTGAAGCTAACTACTTGAAAAATCATTTGTTTGAAGAAAAAGTATTGGTAAGTAACAACATTAAAGTTGAAGAAGAAGATATTAGAGCTGCAGCTGTTGAATACACCAAATCAATGTTTGGCATGTATGGCATGAGCAACCAATTGAATGATGAATTGATTGATAGCCTTGTTGAGCCTAATCTAAAAAAAGACGATTACCGTTCTAATATGATTAACTCGGCAGTGAAAAAGAAAGTGAACGATTATATTAAATCGGTAATCACTATCGAAAATAAAGAAATCAGCCAAGAAGAATTTTTGAAAATTGTGGAGGAACACAACCACCAACACCACAATAATTCACACGAAGAATAATATTTAGAAAATCCCGAGCAATCGGGATTTTTTTTTGGGTCTCTCCCTAAATCCCTCTCCAAAGGAGAAGGACTTTTTAAATTCAGCTGTTCGTGGATTTTAGCGAAGCGCATCCCGAACCCCAGATAAATAGGATATTTATCCTATAACATAATCTTAGCTTTGAATTAATATTTTTATTTTTTTACCTTGCTCGTTATAACGACTATGGCATTTGAATACAGAATTAAAGACCAATTTGGTGTCTATTTTATTACATGCACAGTTCATCAATGGACAGATGTTTTTACTAGACAGGACTATGTAGATATTTTACTTGATAGTTTACGATTTTGTCAAAATGAAAAAGGCTTAAAAATATATGCTTGGGTGATTATGAGCAATCATATACATTTGATAATAAGTAATGATAATGGAAGATTGAGCGATTGCATAAGAGATTTTAAAAAATATACTTCATCAAAAATTTACAAAGCGATTGAGGCAAATGAAAAAGAAAGTAGAAAAAAATGGCTCTTATGGCTTTTGAAAAAGGACAATAACATTTGGTTTTGGGAAGAAGGATATCATGGAGAAGAAATTTTTTCAAAGAGTTTTTATGATTCAAAAGTTAATTATATTCACTCTAATCCAGTAAGGGCAAATATTGTTGAGAAAGAAGAAGAATATTTAAATAGTAGTGCAGGAGATTTTTGGGGAATTAGGAAAGGGAAAATTGAATTAGAAATTGGATTTTAAATAATTTAAATAGCGGATTTAAATCCGCATTATCTGTAATTCGACATGCGCTACGCTAACATGTCGAATAGCGACCATAGATAAAAAGGATATTTATCCTATAATTTTTGAATTGAATTAATATTTTCGATTTTTCCTTGCTATTTGCATAGAACATGGCATTTGAATAGTAGATTAAATCCGCCTAATCTGCTATTCGACATGCACTGCGCTAACATGTCGAATAGCGATACCAACCATCAGTCCCCCCTAATTCACACATTCTCAAATTCGCAAATTCTCACATCCTCTATTTCTCACATTCTCAAATTAGCCTCTGCAGCCTTGTCAACACATTTTGTCAGTAAAATCAATTGGCATAGGTTTGGCTTAGTCAAATGAGTTTATATATTTGATAAAAATTAAACCACTAAGCAATGATGAACGAAGGAAAAGAATTTCGCAAATATGCCACCAAACACATGGGCATAAGCAGCATAAAAGTAGACGCTTACATGGAAAGCACCATGGAAAACATGACCCGCACGGTGATTGAAGAGCGTCCAATGAATTTTAGAGAGATAGATGTATTCTCTCGTTTGATGGCAGATAGAATTATCTTTTTAGGCACTGCCATTGATGATTATATTGCCAATATCGTGCAAGCACAAATGCTATTCTTAGAAAGCATGGATGCCCGCAGAGATATCCAAATGTATATAAACAGCCCAGGAGGTTCGGTATATGCAGGTTTAGGTATATATGACACCATGCAATGGATACAGCCTAACGTGGCTACTATCTGTACAGGCCTAGCAGCATCTATGGGTGCTGTGCTAATGTGTGCCGGTGAAAAAGGCAAACGTACTGCCCTACCTCATGCTCGTATTATGATTCACCAACCATTGGGAGGAGCACAAGGACAGGCATCAGATATTGAAATTACAGCTCGTGAAATCCAAAAATTGAAAAAAGAATTGTATGACATTATCGCAAACCACAGCGGACAACCTTTTGAAAAAGTGCAAGCCGATAGCGACCGTGACTATTGGATGATAGCCCAAGAAGCAAAAGAATACGGAATGGTGGATGATATTTTGGTGCGCAAAAAAGAAGACATAGCTAAATAGGCTTTGCTTATTACTATATTTGAAGGCTGTTTCAGAAAAGATTTTTTGAAACAGCCTTTGTTATTATTAATGGATAGAAGAATAAAAAATGGCTAAGAAAAAAGATGATGACCGTTGCTCGTTTTGTGGACGCAACAGACAAGAAGTGAAATATTTGCTATCAGGCATTGATTCAATGATATGCGAATCATGCGTTGACCAAGCTTTTAAGATTATAAACGAAGATGAAAAATCGGCAAAAAACAGTAAAGTTGAGGCTATAAAATTACTAAAACCGGCTGAGATAAAAGCCCATTTGGACGAATATGTGATAGGGCAAACCGAGGCAAAACGTGTACTTTCAGTTGCAGTATACAACCACTTCAAGCGCATTAATGCAAAAAACAAAAATGCAGATGTGGAATTAGAAAAATCCAACATATTATTGGTAGGTGAAACAGGTACTGGAAAAACACTATTGGCCAAAACATTAGCCAAAATTCTTAAAGTTCCTTTTTGCATTGCAGATGCAACCGTTTTAACAGAGGCTGGCTATGTGGGTGAAGATGTAGAGAGCATATTAAGCCGATTGCTACAAGCCTCAGATTACAATGTTGAGTTGGCTGAAAGAGGCATTGTGTATATTGACGAGATTGATAAAATTAGCCGCAAAAGCGATAACCCGAGTATTACCCGCGATGTGAGTGGCGAAGGGGTGCAACAAGCTTTATTGAAAATACTGGAAGGCACCACGGCCAATGTTCCTCCTCAAGGTGGGCGTAAACATCCAGAGCAAAAGCTCATTCAAATAAACACAGAAAACATTCTTTTTATCTGTGGAGGTGCCTTTGAAGGTATTGACAAAATTATTTCTCGTAGGATGCAAACGCAATCCATCGGCTTTAAAAATGATGCCACCGTTAGCAGTGATGAAGAAAACATGCTACAGTTTGTTTCCCCTGCCGATTTAAGGCATTTTGGCATGATACCAGAAATTATTGGCCGATTGCCTGTAGTGTGTCACTTGAACCCACTTGACAAAGAAACTTTGTTTCAAATTTTAACTGAACCTAAAAATGCGTTGATTAAACAATACAATCATTTATTTGATTTGGAAGGCATCAAGCTAAATATTTCAAAAGAAATTATTGAGCTAATTGTTGACAAGGCTTTTGAATACAAGTTAGGTGCTAGGGGTTTGCGTAGCATTTGCGAATCCATCATGTTGGATTATATGTTCGACCTTCCATCCAATCAAGAAGTGAAAGAAATTAGCATTTCATATGAAGAAGCGAAGGAAAAATTAGAGCATATAAAATTCAAAGGAATTAAAGCAGCATAGAAAGTTGCAATGAATTTGATCCTTAAAAGATGAAGATAAAATCACTGGTTTTTAGTTTGCTAATGTTGGCTTTTGTGACCAGCCAATCGCAGGAGATAAAGCTCAGTGACTCTTTATTGAATTATACATTTAAAACGACCCAAGACAAAAGCATTAGTCTCGCAAGCTTCAAGGGAAGTATTGTTCTAGTTGAGTTTTGGGCCAGTTGGGACATTCCATCTCGCAAAAACCATGTGGAACTTTTAAAAATTTATCAAGAGTATTTGGACAAAAAATTCAAATCAGCTAAAAGGTTCAACATTGTTAGCATTTCATTAGATGTAAACCCTAAGCACCATAAACTCGCAGTGAGCAAAGATGGAATGATTTGGAAAAATATTGTTTGCGACTTTAAGGGCTGGGAATCGCCTTGGGTAGATATTTTTAAAATAAAAATGCTTCCTCAAAACTTTTTGTTGGATGGAAACGGAAAAGTAATAGCCCAAGATTTGTGGTATGAAGAACTTGAAAAACAATTGAGGGCTCTTCAATAAATCTGCCTACATGTCACTATTTACCTCATTGGCAACACCTTTGATATTACATGCTAAAAAATATATTTAAAAAAATGAGCGAAGAGAAAATATTAGATAATACAAACGAAGAACTTATTCCTGAACAAGAAACCCCAATTGAGGAAAATGCATCTACGCCTGAACAAGAAACAGAAGTGACTGCCAAACTTTCGCTTGAGGATGAATTGGCAGAGATGAAAGACAAGTACCTTCGCTTGTACAGTGATTTCGAAAATTTTAAACGCAGAACAAGTAAGGAAAGGGTGGAGTTTTTTAAAACTGCTGGTCAGGAAATCATCACCGCCATGTTGCCCGTTTTGGATGATTTTGAAAGGGCTACAAAATCAATGGATACAGCAAAAGACGTATCAGCCGTGAAAGAAGGCGTTACGCTTGTTCATCATAAATTGAAAAACATTTTAACCCAAAAAGGCCTAAAGGAAATGGAAGCTCAAGGTAAAGATTTTGATGCTGATTTTCATGAGGCTATCACCAATATCCCTGCACCAAGCCCTGAACTAAAGGGCAAAGTGGTGGATGCGGTTGAAAAAGGTTATTTCCTTGGCGACAAAGTGATTCGCTACGCTAAGGTTGTAGTGGGAGAATAATAATAAATTGAAGATTAAATAATTTGAAGATTTGAAAATGCAGTTTTTAAATCTTCAATTTTTGAAATAAAAAAGAATGGCAAAAAGAGACTACTACGAAATACTAGGTGTAAGTAAAAGTGCAAATGAGACTGAAATAAAAAAGGCTTATAGGCAAATGGCGATTAAATACCACCCAGACAAAAACCCTGATAATAAAGAGGCTGAGGAGAAATTTAAAGAAGCAGCTGAAGCTTATGAGATATTAAGTGATGGAGATAAGCGTGCCCGATATGATCGTTTTGGTCACCAAGGCAACAGTGCATCAGGTGGTGGATATGGCGGTGGTGGAATGAATATGGAAGACATATTCAGCCAGTTTGGTGATGTATTTGGCGATGGTGGCGGAGGAGGATTTGAATCATTCTTTGGTGGTCAATCTCGTGGTGGAAGAAGAGGTGTTCGTGGAAGCAATATTCGCCTAAAAGTGAAAATGACCTTACAAGAAATCTCTTCAGGTGCCGAGAAAAAATTGAAATACAACCGTATGGTTATGGCCGATGGCATTAACTTTAATACCTGCGGTACTTGTAATGGTAACGGAAGCGTTAGGCGTGTTACCAATACCTTCTTAGGCCAAATGGCTACTACCAGTGTTTGTCCTACTTGTAACGGAACTGGCAAAACCATGGGTAAACGTCCAAGTGGTGTAAACGCTGACGGTTTGGTTTCACATGAAGAAATTGTTCTGGTAAACATACCTGCTGGTGTTGCCGATGGCATGAATCTAAGCATGCAAGGCAAAGGAAATGTAGGCCCAATGGGAGGACCTTCGGGTGATTTAATCATATTGATTGAGGAGATTGAAGATGCCGTTTTAAAACGCGAAGGCAACAACATGGTGTATGATTTATACCTAAATTTTGCTGATGCGGCTTTAGGAACAAATGTTGAAGTACCTACTGTGGATGGAAAAGTGAAAGTAAAAGTGGATGCAGGAACACAAGCTGGTAAAATTCTTAGATTAAGAGGCAAAGGACTACCTGATATCAACTCTAATTACCGTGGCGACCAATTAATACACATTAATGTTTGGACTCCACAGAAACTAAACGCTGAAGAGAAAGCCATCTTAGAAAAACTGCAACAATCAGAAAACTTTAAACCTAATCCTGGCAAAGCAGACAAGAGTTTCTTTGATAGGATGAGGGAGTATTTTAATTAGTTTTGTTCGTTGATGGTTTTTAGTTTCTAGCTAATTGAAAAGTTAGAAATCATAAATGAACCTATTTAGCCGTTGCAGGCGCCCTCGCCTGCAACAATAACGCCCAATAGCCCTTTAAAAACTCCACCTCACTTGTACTTTCATATCACTGCTTTCGTTGCCTTGAATTTGTTCTAATCCAGTTCCAATGCTATTCACATTTCTGTATGTGGTTTTGGCATATCTTAACCAAAGGTCAAAGTGTTTGCTTACGTTATAGTGCAACAAAATATAATATCGGACACCTGCATTTTGGTATAAAGGCACACTGTATTGATACAAAACATCACTCTCTACTGCAAATACCCTTGCATTAAAATCATCAATATCAAACATGGCCAAACGGCATGATACATCTAATGGATTGAAGACAGGCTTATACTGAAAGTCCTGGTAGATGAGGGTTCCAGACTTTTGACCCATACCTTCTGCATTAAACAGACAATGCTCCAATCTGGATTTGAAGTTAAAATGAGTACCTACTTTATATTGCAAATGCAACCTTAGCAAGTCTCTTGTTTGAGGAACAATCACATCCAACTTGGTTACATTTCCGCTTTGGTTCTTTTCTTTTTCTTCATGCTTATAGCGTATGTAGGATTGAAATACCTTGTTCGGATTGTATTGCAATTCTGTTAGAAAATCTATGCCTTTTGAGGGCGCATCTACCAAATATCGCAGCCACGGTGAACGATACACATCCAAATATGCGCTAAGTTGAATGCTTTTAGAATGCCTATAAATCATGGCAGTGTATATAGCTTCTTCATTGCTACCATTGTTAAATTCTGCAAAGGGGTTGTTAAAAGTGGTTTGATAATCCTTTGAAAAATTTCGATACATCATACAGAAATCAAGCTTTGCATCCAATGGCAATTGTGCGGTATTAGTGGTAGCCCATCCCCCATTTGAACTTATTGAGCTTTCGCCAAAAAGATTTACTGAACCCAATTGTATAGAGTAATCAAGTCCAACATTACTCAACTCTGTGCCACTGAAATAATACTTTTGATAAGGTGCTGCTCCAGGAGTGAAAGCCTTGTCATAATTTGCATTAACAGCAGTGAAGCCTAATTGGAATTTCTCTAATGCCAATTGCACATTAGCACCCACAATAGTTTGAGTCGCGTTTTGTTTGTTTTGAATTTCATTTGTAGTTCGATGATAACCTGTTAAAACAATGCTTGAAAAATCATCTCCGTTTGACACTTGGTTTGAATCTGCATTTCGGTAGCTTGTATTAATATATTTATGTGAGACAAAACCTGTAATCAAAAGCTTTTTGTTTATTTGGTAAGAAAGGGCTGCACCACGCATAAACTCATTTTCGTTTAATGAGCGATAAGGCCTTATACTCTCATAATACCTTCTCAGATTCATAACGTAAGCCGATTTTCTTGCCGCCAATCCCGAGCCAAAAGTAAGTCCTTGTCCAAAATTAACTTGATAATCACCCAAAGCCAGTGCCTTTATTTTACCCGTATTTTTTAATACAAAATGAAAAGAGTTGAAATCAAATCCATAGGCTTGGGCACCTTGAAAAAACTGCTCGCCCATATCCTTCTCACCAGTATATCCCATGCTTAATCTGTTACCATAATTGAACCGATAACGCGACACATATCGATAAGGAGAGCCTAAATAATATTGTTTATTAGCAGCCTTTAATGCTTCAGTATGATAGCCCTCTTTTTTCTGAAAATCGTTTTCGTGTAATAAAATTAATTCATTTCTTCCTTTACGTAGCATTTGCATAAAAGGGGTTTGATCCTGCAACCAATCAATGCTAACAGCTACAAAACATTTAAGGTAATACAGGCTTTGTTCATCCATTTCTGGAATCACTTGCAACTCAAAAACACTGATAAAATCACCAAATTTGATTCTATGCTTGATGATGGCATCCGCTTGCCTGGGGCTCAGAAAAACAAGGCTCATCAATTCCTTTTGAGAGCATTTATTCAAATCTAATTTGTTGTTGTAGTAATATTCCAATTGCTCTTGCAAATCGGTATAATCAATGCTGGCTTCATTGTTTTCAATCCACCTTTCGAGCAATTCTTGCACAACCATATTTCTGCTTGAAACTTGTTTGTTTTGAGCAAAAGAATTTGCTAAGAACAAAAAGTAAATAAGGTATAATATGAGGCGCTTTTTTCTCAATCAGCAATGACATAGATTAAACTTAGATGAGGTGTAACACCTAATATTTGATGATAGGAAGCAGCTATATCCAGCTTCAGCTTTGACCACTTAACACCTGCTCCAAATGTGAGTAAAAAAGGATTACTTGAGGCGCCCGCTCTAAGTGTAAAAGCAGGGTGTATTTTATAAGCAAATCCTGATCTATATATTTCAGGTAAACCCAAAGACTTTTCAAACTCAGCATTCAACACGAGTTTCTCAGAGATATAATAGGATGTTCCGATGCGGGCATAAGTTGGAACTTTTACATTATTATTTTCAGACAATTTACTTTGAGTTGGATTAAATATACTCAAACCGAAATTAAGATTTTTAGTAGGCTTATATTGTAATCCTATGTCACCCATAAAAGTATAAGCCTGGCTATTTTCACTAATATTAACGCCAAACAAAGCCATGCTAATACCTAATGAAAACTGACTATTCAGTTTTCGTGCAATAGCCACATTGAATTTTTGTTGGTTGTATAAATCATATCCAAAATGATTTACACCAAAGCCCAAATGAAATCTTTTAAAAGGCACTAGAATATTGGCATTGGATAGGCTAAGGTTAATTAATCGATACCTCATTTCGTTATATATTGAAACTTCAACTTTATCAGTCCACACCATGCCTGCCACATTGTTTTGAATAGCAAAAGACCCCGAATTAGATAAAGCAGTGCCCCCCATTGCAGCAGCCTCGGCTCCCAAAGGGTTAAAAACTTGCTGGGCAAAAGCAAATCTTGTCATTAAAAGCAAGTAAATAAATAAGTGCTTCATGTATGCAATATCTTTAATTTGGATTAAAATTAAAAATCAGAAGTTTGTAAGAGCAAAAAAATGAAAATAGGAATATTTAGAACTTGAGTGATTGGAAAATCATTGGATCTAAATTACAAAAACTGAAGTCAGTAAACTTATTCAAAGTTTTGCTTTTTAACATAGGTGAATTGATAGCTTTAGTAAAACAAAGAAGCCGCTGCGTCTTTGACGCAGCGGCTTCTTTCACATTAATTAAACTCTATATATTATCTAATGATAAGTTTAGTAGCTTCTCTGTTACCTTCCGTGTTTAGGTACCAAGTTTGGTTTGTTGTTCCATTTGAACTAGCCCAAGGTATAAACTTTAAGAATGCCTCGCTAATATCTGTTCTCTCTTGTGGGTAAGGAATTGAACTTGTTACATTGATTGCCCAAGGTAAGTTATTAGCTGTTTTGTAATAGCTACCAGTTCCAGGATTACTTTTATCTTGCCCAGTGCCAAAGAAACTAGCATCTACTTTTGATGAAGGTAATCTGTCAACCAAATGAACTTCTTTACCTCTTACTTGGTTCAAAATAATGTATGGGTTAAACACATTTGTTTCAAAACTGCTATAGTTAACTGCTCCTCCAGTTGGAACCACACCATTATCAATAAACTTTACAACAATGGTAGTCGTATCTTTTCCTGAATCAGGTGATCCTTGGTATGTGTTAATAAAGCTATAACCTCCTTGGGTAGGCAATAACTTATAGGCATCATCAAACACTACGATGTTTGCATTGTCGCCTTGTCCAGCTTCTGTGCCATTGTTATTTAATTGCAACCATGAAGCACCAACTGCTTTTGAACCTGTAACACTTGTTATTCTATTTGGGTTAATACCGTCTAATTGAAAGGCAAATCCATTGTGTAATGAACCTCCAACGGCTCTTGTTACAAAACTATATCTTACTTCTACCACTTGGTTTGCAGCATTCGTTACTGTATTGTATTGGTAGTTTACTACTAAGTCATTGAAATCATAATCCCCTTTACCTGGCCATAAATCTTCAAACATTAAAGTACCATGTGAAGCTGCAGGGTAAAAGTTGTTAAATGATTTGTTTACATCATTTGGATAATCATCATCTGCATCAGCCACACCATCATTATCCGCATCTGTTTGTGAGGTAGTAGCACAAGTGGTGTATTTTGTTGAAGTAGAATATAGATAAGTAGCACCCGAATAATTGTATTCATAAATGCTAAAGTGATACATTGTACCTGCCTCTAAATTTGTAATATTTACAGTGTTTCCATCTCCATTGTAAACTACAAAACCTCCTCCCAAAGCACTGCCTGAACCAGTGGCTCCGTTTGCAGTGTAAGATTGACCATTACTTGGATCTGAACTAGGTGCTGAACTTTTTTTAGCAATAACAATTCTGTGCGTTCCACTTCCTTTTGTCCAATTCAAGGTAAGCGTATTAGATGTAACAGCTGTAAAACTTGCGTTGCTCGCAGCTATGTTCGGAGTAATCGTAATTGTTCCAGTAGCATTGATACTGCCGCATCCGCCTGTTAATGGAATAGAATAACCAAAAGTTCCTGACGCAGTTGGTGTTCCACTGATGGTTATTGTATTTGATGCCCAAGCTGCTGTAGCCCCAGCAGGTAAACCTGTAGCTGTTCCAATACCAGTTGCACCTGTTGTAGCTATAGTGATATTTGTTAATGCGGTGTTGTTAAACAATGTTGGGGTAGATGAAGGACTTCCTGCTGTTATTGCAGCTTTTACGGTAATAGTTCCAATAGCATTAACACTGCCACATCCTCCAGTTAAAGGAATAGTATAACTAAATGTTCCAGAATCTGTTGGTGTTCCAGTGATGGTTATTGTATTTGATGCCCAAGCTGCTGTAACTCCAGCAGGTAAACCTGTGGCTGTTCCAATACCTGTTGCACCTGTTGCAGCTATGGCGATATTTGTTAATGCGGTATTGATACACAATGTCGGGGTAGATGAAGGACTTCCTACTGTTTTTGCGGCTGTTACTGTAATAGTTCCAGTTGCATTAGCACTGCCACATCCTCCAGTTAAAGGAATAGTATAATTAAATGATCCAGCGGCTGTTGGTGTTCCACTGATGGTTATTGTATTTGATGCCCAAGCTGCTGTAACCCCAGCAGGTAAACCTGTGGCTGTTCCAATACCTGTTGCACCTGTGGTAGCAATAGCAATATTTGTTAATGCATTATTGATACACAATGTCGGGGTAGATGAAGGACTTCCTGCTGTTCTTGCAGCTGTTACTGTAATAGTTCCTGTTGCATTTACTGAACCACAACCACCCAACAATGGAATACTGTAATTATATATCCCTGCAGCAGAAGGTGTTCCAAAAATGGTAATTAAATTACCATTCCAAGAAGCAGCTACTCCTGCTGGAAGCCCATTAGCTCCAATTGTACCAGCATTTGCAATTCCTGTTGCACCTGTTGTTGTATGGGTAATATTTGTAAGCGCTGTGTTGATACACACAGTTGGGGTTGATGAAGCCGTTCCAATAGTGTTGTTTGATGAAACGGTAGCTGCCAAAGTTTGTGCAGCACTTGTTCCACCTGAATTGGTTGCCGTTACGGTAACGTTTCCATTTTGTCCTGATGCGCCTACTGTTACTGTAATAGAATTTGTTCCTGTTCCTCCGGTGATTGACCAACCTGTTGGAACTGTCCATGTATAACTTGTTGCATTGGTAACTGCAGCGATGCTATATGTTTGTGATGCAAGTCCAGCACATTGTGTGGCTGTTCCTGAAATCGTTCCCGGTGTAGCAGGTGTAGCTGAATTAACAGTAATAGTTCCTGTTGCATTCACTGAACCACAACCCCCTGATAATGGAATACTGTAATTATAAGTTCCAACAGCAGAAGGTGTTCCATAAATGGTGATTGTGTTGTTGTTCCAAGAAGCAGCTACTCCTGCTGGAAGCCCATTAGCTCCTGTTGTTCCAGCATTTGCAATTCCTGTTGCACCTGTTGTAGTATGGGTGATATTTGTTAATGGGTTATTGATAGACAATGTCGGGGTAGATGAAGGACTTCCTGCTGTATTTGCTGTATTAACGGTAATTAAAATAGGTGCAGTATTTACAGGGGTATTACAACTACTTGATACTACTCTTCTAATATAGGTACTTGAGGTGAGTGTTCCAGGAGAATAGGTAATTGAGGAGGCACCACCTATATTATTCCAAGTACTATTATTACTTGAACTTTGCCACTGATAGGAATATCCACTTCCACCAGATGGTGAAGTAAAATTAGTTAAAGCGCTAGGAGTATTACCTGAACAAATAGTTTGGTTAGAACCAATAGTTCCTGCGTTTATTGAACCAGAGGAGGGTGTGCAAGCACCAATATCTTTAAAATCCCAATGTCCTGGGCCAGCATTAGAACAATAGCCTTTGTGGGTATAAAGTCTGCCATTGTAACTAACTGTTTGGTAATACTGAACGCCAGTACCCGCACAATTATAACCAGCTGGACCTATCCACATTCCGGGTGTCCAAACTGTGTAGCCATTACAACATTGACCATAAACTGATTGATTGATAGTGCCATAAAACAAGATTATAGCCATTACAATCGTTTTTATAACTGTTGTTTTTTGAATTTTATTTTGCATTTTTAAGTTGATGTATTTTATTTTTAAAATTATTTTTAACATAATATTTATTTGTCTTCTAATAAAATAATCTACAAAACAAGTTCAATTTGTAAGGAATTCTTTATTAATACAATATGTTTAAACATTAAGGTTAAATAGTTTTATTTGTGTTTATTGTTTTAAATTAATAGTTAATGTTGGTGAGATGGTGTTAAACTTTTGTCAATAACACCGTAAACGTATTTCAAGGTTTTAACTTGGATTTCTGAAACCTTTTCGTTTTTGAATTTGATTTGATTATTTTTTTTATAATATTTCCAAGACACTAAAATAGATTGCTGCCTCTGAAGGTTGTTTTTTTAATTTGATTTTTACAAATAACGTTTTTGATTAATTTAAAATCATTTCTACTTTCCCAAGTTTGGTATCGTATGTCCTATTTAGACCATCAAATTGAAGGGATACTTTATCGTATTGCGCAGGAAGGGTCAATTGGATTGAATAATCCTCGTTGGCTTTTTGTAATTTCCTAAACAATATTCCACCATCGGGTGTAACAACCTTCAAAACAGCTACCCTAACATCATTACGAACACCTTTAAAACTTACGTTTAATGAGTTAGTGGTATTCCATTTGAAATCTTTTGACGCTTTTATGTCAGAAGTTGTTTTTGCTGTTACTGCATTAGCTGCCACTGCTGGTGCTGGAGTAACCTCCTTCATACAACTGGTTAAACTAGATAAAAATAACAAAGCAAAAGCGATTTTAAAAATTGGGTTTTTCATTTTGTATTGATTTTCCCATTTCATTGCAAACAAGAAACCAAATTTATGATACACATGATTAACAATACATTACTATTTTTTCAAGTTCATGATTAAGATAAAAGTTATCCCAAAACGGGAGAAAATTCCACAATTAGCGTTAAATTTTCAATAATTTATGCTTACTAAATCAAGCAAATTTTATAAATACTTTCTAAGTATTGCAATAGTGTTTGTCCTTCCTTAGGTTCGCGTCCCAAAAATTACCCAAATGATTGAATTTACTGACACATCCATAGAAACATACGCCCTTCACCGCATTAGCATCGACCATGCAAAAAACATTATCAATGACCAATCATTTGCACCCAATTCAGATGAAGAGAATGATATTTTGAAGAAAGTATTTTTGAGGCCTTTTATATCTAGTTCTACTACCTATGAATTTAAACATGATGTAGATATTGAATTAAACACGTTATTTAAACTATCCAACGACATACAAAATGGAGATAATTACGCCCTCAAATCAATTAACATTCATCAACATCTAAAATCGGTTTCGAAGCACCCCAATATTAAAGATGGAGACTTGTTTGTGGTTAAATTTAAACACCTTCAACTACACAGAAATTTCTATGATGGCTTGGGTATTTACAAAATAGAAAACAAAGAAAGCTTTATTGAAACTTCGGAAAATAGCTCAAGTGAAATAGGAATTAGTTTTAAGAAAGGCATAGGCACCAAAAGGCTAGACAAGGCATGTCTTATTTTATTTACGGAAGAACCCTATACTGTTTTTGTGATTGATAATAACAGTTCAGAAACGGATTATTGGCAAAATGAATTTTTGAAAGTGGGTTATCGAAACGACCATATTAATAATACAAACCAGTTTTTATCATTAACCAAATCCTACCTAACCGAACAATTACCCAGTGAATTTGAAGTAAGCAAGGCTGATCAAATTGACCTTCTTAATCGTTCAGTTGACTATTTTAAAAACCATGAAAGTTTCGACAAAGCCGAATTTGAAAATGAAGTATTTCAAGACAACACTTTGATTGAATCATTTCGAAGTTTCGATTCAAGCTATCGAAAAGAAAATGCCATTGATATTGCAGATGATTTTGAAATTTCACAACAGGCCGTAAAAAAGCAGGCAAAAGTTTTCAAGAGTGTTTTAAAACTAGATAAAAACTTCCATATCTATATTCATGGGGATCGTCAGCTGATTGAACAAGGCATTGAAAAAGATGGAAGGAAATATTATAAAATTTATTTTGATAAAGAAAGCTAGTTTTTCGCATCATAATTATTGAGATTAAAGAGCATCATTTTTTAATTTAAAACCCATTTATGAAAGTAAAATTTCGCGTAAAATGAGTTTACAACACTATCTTAACTAATGTTAATCAAATGATTACCTTATAATTTTATGTACATATTAATATTTTCTCAGTTTCCCTTATTTTCGCAGACTTTTTAAAAACATAAAGAATAAAAATTAACTATGGAGAATGTAATTTATTTAGTTCCCGCCCTCGGGGTAGTTGGCCTAATTGTAATGGCTATTAAGAGTGCTTGGGTAAGCAAGCAAGATGCAGGAGACAAAAACATGCAAGAACTTGCAGGCTATATAGCCGATGGAGCTATGGCATTTTTGAAAGCAGAGTGGAAAGTGTTGAGCATATTTGTGGCATTTGCTGCAGCCTTATTAGCATATTCTGGAACTATACACGAAATAAACGGCAAACCGATTCATTCAAGTTGGATTATATCGATTGCCTTTATCATTGGCGCTGTGTTTTCAGCAACTGCAGGTTATATTGGAATGAAGGTGGCAACAAAAGCTAATGTTCGTACCACACAAGCGGCACGCACAAGTTTAAAACAAGCATTAAAAGTTTCGTTTACTGGTGGAACAGTAATGGGCTTGGGTGTAGCTGGTTTAGCTATTTTAGGTCTAGGAGGATTATTCATAGCGTTCCTAGCCATTTTTAATGATGGAGTTAACACGGAGTATGTAAAAACAGCTATTGAAGTATTGACAGGCTTCTCATTAGGAGCTGAATCAATTGCTTTATTTGCCCGTGTAGGTGGCGGTATTTATACCAAAGCTGCTGATGTTGGAGCAGATTTAGTAGGTAAAGTTGAAGCAGGTATTCCTGAAGATGACGTTCGTAACCCTGCAACGATTGCTGATAACGTAGGCGATAACGTGGGTGATGTGGCTGGTATGGGTGCCGATTTATTTGGTTCGTATGTGGCTACAATATTAGCAACAATGGTATTAGGACAAGAAATTTCAGTTAACGACAACTTTGGAGGTATGTCTCCTATCCTATTACCAATGGTAATTTGTGGTTTAGGTATATTATTCTCAATCGTTGGAACTTGGTTTGTTACTATTAAAGATGATAAATCAAATGTTCAAAATGCATTAAACATGGGTAATTGGGCTTCAATGGCTTTAACTGTTGTAGCTTCATACTTTATTGTTATGTGGATGTTACCTGAAACTTTAAATTTACGTGGATACGAATTTTCAAACATAAACGTATTCTATGCAATTTTAGTAGGAACAGTGGTTGGTGCCATTATGAGTATCGTAACTGAATATTATACTGCCATGGGTAAAGGTCCGGTTCTTTCTATTATTCAACAATCATCTACTGGCCATGCTACCAATATCATTGGCGGACTATCTGTAGGTATGAAATCAACAGTTATTCCTGTATTAACTTTAGCTGCTGGTATCATGTTATCATACCATTTTGCAGGATTATATGGTGTAGCTATTGCCGCTGCAGGTATGATGGCAACAACGGCTATGCAATTAGCTATTGATGCATTTGGACCAATTGCTGATAACGCAGGTGGTATTGCAGAAATGAGTCAATTACCTCCTGAAGTGCGTGAACGTACTGATAACTTAGATGCTGTTGGTAATACAACTGCTGCTACAGGTAAAGGTTTTGCTATTGCTTCAGCTGCTTTAACTTCATTGGCTTTATTTGCGGCTTTTGTTGGTATTGCTGGCATTGATGCTATTGATATTTATAAAGCACCCGTTTTAGCTGGTTTGTTTGTAGGTGGTATGATTCCATTTATTTTCTCAGCATTGTGTATCCAAGCGGTAGGTAAAGCTGCCATGGACATGGTTCAAGAAGTTAGACGTCAGTTTCGCGAAATTCCAGGTATTATGGAGTACAAAGCAAAACCTGAATATGAAAAATGTGTGGCTATTTCTACCAAAGCTTCAATTCGTGAAATGATGTTGCCAGGTGCAATCGCATTGATCACACCAGTGATTGTTGGTTTCATTTTTGGACCAGAAGTATTAGGTGGCTTATTAGCTGGTGTTACAGTATCAGGTGTATTGATGGGTATTTTCCAATCAAATGCAGGTGGTGCATGGGATAACGCTAAAAAATCTTTCGAAAAAGGTGTTGAAATCAATGGCGAAATGTATTACAAAAAATCAGAGCCGCATAAAGCTTCTGTAACAGGTGATACGGTTGGTGATCCTTTCAAAGATACTTCAGGACCTTCAATGAACATCTTGATTAAATTAATGTCTATCGTTTCATTGGTTATAGCTCCTTATATCGCTGTAAATGGTGGAATGAAAGCTGATAAATCAGGTATGATAAACGGGGCTAAAACTGAATGCTGTGTTGACTCTATGGATATGAATCATTGCAGCATGATGGGTAAATGTGAAATGAGCCAATGCATGACTATGACCAAGGAAGAGTGTGCTGCTCATTGCGATAGCGTGGGTTGTTCTGCTGAAGAAAAAGAAATGTGTATGAGTATGTATGGTGCTGATGGCAAATTTGATATGAAAAAATGCAAAGAAATGTGCAAAAGCAAAATGGCTGAAGCTTGCGAAGGAGGTCACGATATGAAAGGCAAAAAAGCTTGTTGTGCCGAAGAAGAAGAAGAGAAAAAATAAATAATAAGAATTTATATAATGAGAAAGCCATTGCAATTGCAATGGCTTTTTTTATAATGTCGGGAATTGCTTCCCGACATTTTTAGTGCATGACAATGTTTACTAAGAAACACACGACTTCACTAACAATACAATTGCAATCCTGAACAAAAGCTATTTGCCAAAATAGGTATACTGACTTTTTATGATGTTGGGAATTGCTTCCCGACATTTTTACTGCATGACAATTGTTGCTGAGAAACACACGACTTCACTAACAATATAATTGCAATCCTGAACAAAAGCTATTTGCCAAAATAGGTATACTGACTTTTTATGATGTTGGGAATTGCTTCCCGACATTTTTAGTGCATTACAATGGTTGCTAAGAAACACAACTTCACTAACAATATAATTGCAATCCTGAACAATAGCTATTTGCCAAAATAGGTATACTGACTCAGGTAAATTTAATATGGTTAGATACAAAGCAATTCGCAAAGAAAAGGCTGGAAAAGAAAATAAAGCTAGCTGCGCTGAATTGGAAGAGCAGGAACATGAAAAAATAATTGAATAATTAGATTATAAAACATAAAAAAAACACGCTTTAGGGCGTGTTTTTTTATTTGTATTAATCAAAGATTATTTATCGTCTTTTTGTTTAATCATCATCGCCTGAATTTGTTTCATGGTAGATTCCATGCCGTTTGGACTACCATCCAAAAAAATCACATTCCCTTTTCCATATTCAGCAAAATTTTTAACAGCCTCAGTCCACATACTAAATAAAATTACATTTGTATCAAGGTTTGCTTGTTTCATTTCTTCGGCAGCATTTGACATACCTTTTGCCACAGCCTGACGGAATAAAGCAACACCTTCTCCTCTTAATAAAGCTGCTTGTTTTTCAGCTTCTGCCGATATTTTAATTGCATTTCCTTCGGCCTCTGCAGCTTTTGTTTTTGTTATTAACAAAGCCTGTCCTTCATTTTCGGCAGCAGCTTTTAAATTATTTGAAGCTACAACTTTGCTCATGCTTTCAATAATCGCTTGATCAAAAGTGATGTCATTAATTTGCAAATCTTGTAAATGATAACCCCAAGTTGATAACGTATGATCAATTTGGTCTTTCACATAATCTACAATCTCTTTTCTAGAAGCCAGCACTTCTGCTTGTTTTTTTGAAGCTACAAAAGCCCTTATGCTTCCTTCTATAGTTCTGATTAAGGCTTGCATTAAATCTTTTTCGCTGAAAAACTTAAAAGCCACTTTCTGAATCGTTTCATCTTCTTGATCCATCACGCTGTAAAGCAACATCGATTTAAAATAAACATTTGCTTGGTCATTTGTTACAGCTTGAAATTCCAATTCTACTGATCTATTTTGAATAGAAATACGTTTATTAACTTGTTCAATAAATGGAATTTTTATGTTTAAACCAGGTTGTAAAATGCGTCTGTATTTTCCAAAAACGGTTATTACAGCCACCGTTCCTTGCGGCACAGTTGAAAGAGAGATTAAAATAATGCCGAGGATTGTAGCAAGGATAGCAAATAGGTAAATCATAGTTTTTTATTACAAGGTTAATTAAAAAACTTATTGAATACAAAATATTGTTGTGTAATGCTTATTTAAAGATTGAGTCCAAAAAAATCGCTCTTAACCTACCTTGCAAGTACACCTCTTTGACGTGTTCAAACTATTAAAAGAATAATTTATTAAAACTAGATTGTCTTGAAGGGTATTCTTAATTAACTGCGCATAGTTGCCATAAGGGCAGGTGCATTAAAAAATACATTATTGTGATGTCGGGAATTGTTTATCGACATTTTAAGTGCGTTATATTTGTCGATTAGGTACAATCGTTTTCAATAGAATTTAAATGGGCTATTAAACTATCATTTAAAATCAATTAACAAATATTATGTAACACAAATAGCATTTATTATTTTGCGGCTCTTAAACACAAACAAAACGATATGACAAAAGGCGAAATACACACCAATAAAGGTGTAATGAAAATTGAATTTTATGACAATGATGCTCCTAACACGGTAGCCAACTTTGTAAAACTTGCCAAAAGCGGTTATTACAATGGCGTGACTTTTCACCGTGTAATACCTGATTTTGTAATTCAAGGTGGCGACCCAACTGGAACAGGTGCTGGTGGACCAGGTTACAAAATTGATTGCGAATTAACAGGTGGTAACCAATTTCACGACAGAGGTGTTTTATCAATGGCACATGCCGGCAGAAACACGGGTGGTTCACAATTCTTTGTTTGCCATAGTCGTAATAATACCGCCCATTTAGACCGCAACCATACTTGCTTTGGTAAAGTAGTAGAAGGCCTTGATGTGATTGACGATATCCGCCAAGGTGATGTGATGGAAAAAGTGATTATTACCGAAGGATAAGAATAAAACTTTTAACAAATATCTAAAGGCTATCTGAGAAGATGGCCTTTTTTTATTGAATATTCAGTAGGGCATTTTGCATAGCAAAGCAAAATTATCATCTTTGTTACCTAATATCGAACGAGGAATAGCATGTTACAAATAAACTTTATACGCGAAAACACTGAACTGGTTAAACAAAAACTAGCTAAAAAACACGTTAAAAACATTGATGATATTGACAACCTAATTCGCCTTGACGAAGAAAAACGCAGTGTGCAGCAGGTGGCAGAAAGCAATCAAGCTGAGGCAAATCAATTGGCAAAGAAAATTGGCGAATTGATGAAATCAGGTCAGAAAGAAGAAGCAGAAAAGTTGAAAGTTCGTACAGCTGAAATCAAAGAATCTTCAAAAACCATTGAAGAAAACTTAAAAAAACTAGAGGATGATATCTATAACATATTGGTTAGTTTCCCTAACCTGCCTGCTGATATTGTTCCAGAGGGAAAAACCCCTGAGGAAAACCTAAATGTATATCAACATGGCGAAATTCCTAATTTATACGAAGGTGCTGTTCCTCATTGGGATTTGATAAAAAAATATGACTTAATTGACTTTGAATTAGGCAATAAAATTACAGGTGCCGGATTTCCGGTTTACAAAGGCAAAGGTGCGCGCATGCAACGAGGCATGATTAATTTCTTCTTAGATGAAGCCATCAAAGCGGGTTACCATGAAATTATGCCTCCCCTATTGGTAAATGCTGACAGTGGTTTCGGTACGGGTCAATTGCCCGACAAAGAAGGCCAAATGTATCATTCTACTGTGGATGATTTGTATTTGATTCCAACGGCCGAAGTACCTATTACAAACCTATACCGTGATGTAATTTTAAGAGAAGAAGACCTTCCTATTAAAAATGCAGGATATACACCTTGTTTCAGACGCGAAGCAGGTGCATGGGGAGCTCATGTAAGAGGATTGAATCGACTTCACCAATTTGACAAGGTAGAGATTGTGCAAATTGCACACCCTGATTATAGTTACGAAATTTTGGAAGACATGGTTAAACATGTACAAGGTTTATTAGAAAAACTTGAGTTACCCTACCGTATCCTTAGACTTTGTGGTGGAGATATGAGTTTCTCATCAGCATTAACATACGATTTCGAAACCTATAGCACCGCCCAAGGCAGGTGGCTAGAAGTGAGCAGCACATCAAACTTCGAATCATTTCAAGCCAATCGCTTAAAGTGCCGAATTAAAGGAAAAGATGGTAAAAACTATTTGGCTCATACCCTAAATGGAAGTGCCTTGGCATTGCCACGCATTCTTGCTACCATACTTGAAAACAACCAAACAACTGAAGGAATAAGAGTGCCAAAGGTATTAGTACCTTATGTGGGTTTTGATATGATTACTCTTTAGGAGTTAGGATGGAGACAAGAGGCAAAAGGGTTATTTCATTTCATTTTACTTGAAATTAAAGTATCTGAAATGGACTTGTGTTTGTGATTCGGATAACATAAAATTGTTTTCCCCTACTCTTGCCTATTCCCTAAATCCTTTATCCTCCCCTAAAATCTTTTTCTGATAAACATATTCAATCCTACAAAATATGGGTATTGTTGCACCCAATAAGGGGTGGCTACCATTGAGTTTAAGCTGGCTTTAAACGCAGGCATGATGCCAATGTTTACAGCTGAATTTAACTTATAAGATGCCATTGGCTGAATCGTGAAAAAGAACACATTCCTCAATGGAGGAAAGTCGGTTTTGCTGTTTATTTGAAGCAATCCTACATTGTATTGATCCACCATTTGGGCGTTGGCGCCTGACAATATGCCCCAGCTAAACCCACCTTGTACTTCAAACTCAAACTTACGTTTTTTTGCAAATTTATAACTCACAAAAAATGGTATTTCGGTAAATGAATAACTAATAATGCCAGTCTGCCCTCCACCATTGGTAATCGAATCTGTATTATGCACATAAGAGGCATTTTCTGCTCCTCCATACAATTCATTCACAGGTTTTTGAACCCCAAAACGTAAATCTTGTCTAAAATTGGTGAGGATAATTCCACTTGACAAATACCATTTAGTATTCAAATGCAAATTAGCCAAAAATGCACCTGTCCATTCGGCTGTAGGTGCTTCAACACTGTTTCTTAGTGCTATGTTCTTACTAAAATCTTTTCCTAATGTATTTGGATTAACCAGTTGATTGTAACACATATTATAACCTGTAAAAGCAGTGATCGAATAATTGCTTAATAGCATTTCATCAGGCATGCTGTAGTTCTCAGTATTGGCTACTTGCGAAGCTGCTATTGCAATAGGACTGACCACATTTTTAACGCTATCTAGATGTATTGTTTTTTCTTCGGCTTTTTCAGCATTTGCTGCGCTTGTTAGATCCGCTTGCGCTAATACAGCTAGGGTATCCTTATTAGTTAGGGATAGAGAAGCATTGTTTCCTTTTTCGTTTTTTATGACCGATATGCTATTTTCATTTGGATTAATTGAAAGGTTTTCGGCCTTATTACTTTCACTCATATCACTCCTCTCAACACTAGCTGATTTAACTGTCCTAGCTTTTCGGCCTTCTGCCAATAGCCATATAGCTGCTGATTTTCTGTACTTGCTTCTATTCAAATAAGATTTTGGTTGTGGTCTGCTATTTTGAGCGTCTACACCATTGCTACTATTATCATCCCTTGTTACTTCATACGAAAGCGCTTTATCTGATTTGACTGATGATGTGTTTTTCTTCTTTTGCTCTTGATTTGTTATAGAAGAATTTAGAGTTTTATTTTCTGGCAAGATTTCGTTATGCATTAAGTATTGGCTCAAGAAACCTAACATAAATACAAATGCAGCCAACACCAATACAATTGTGCGTTTGTAAAATGGAACTGTTGCAGGGAGGCGTCTTTCTATGGCAGCCCAAGTTTCAGGATTTGGGCTAATTTTAAGGCTGTCCAATTTGCCTGCTACCTTGTTTTCAAAGGCATCTTCAGGCAAGCTTTGGGCAATCCTTTCCCATAAGTCGTCTGTGGGCTTCGTCTCCATGCCATCCAACTGCTTTTTCAGCTTATCTTCAAACTTATTTTGGTTCTTCAAAGGGTTCATTTAAAATGTGATAATGTTTTGCCAATACTTGTTGCATCCATTGCCTTGCTCTTGAGTATTGCGATTTACTGGTGCCTATGGCAATACCCAACTCATCAGCTATTTGCTTGTGGGTATAACCTTCAACTGCATATAAATTAAATACAACACGATATCCTTCAGGCATTTGTTGTACAAAGGTTAAAATTTCTTTGGCTGAAATTTTGTCAACAATTTCGGCATCAAAAGGGGCATCGTAATTTTCTCTGTCTAAATCTTCTTGAAACTTACGGCTACGATGTTTGTACATATTGATGGCAGTATAAACCATGATACGTCTGATCCAGCCTTCGAAACTACCTTCACCCTTAAAGCGAGAAATACCTTGAAAAACTTTCAAAAATCCCTCTTGTAGCATGTCCTCAGCCTCTGCCCTATCCTTTGAATATCGCATACAAACAGCAAGCATCTTCGAAGCATGTTGGCCATACAGCGCCTTTTGACTAGCTCTGTCTCCATCAATGCAACCTTGGATGATGTCTTGCTCCTTATAATGCATATATTACTGTTATGTCAAAATTAATAAATAATAGGTTGCATTAGGAGTTTGATTTTTTTAAAAACCAAATTAATCGATTTTGAGTAATCTCAATCATTGACATTTTTTACAAAAACAGTTCAAAAATGCGCAAAACTGTCATATAATTTGAGGTGGCATGATATGTGATAAAACTCCCATGAAAAGTCATTTCAATTCATTAACAAATAACCATATACAATAATTATGTCAGTAAGTTTAAGACCATTAGGAGATAGAGTTCTAGTAGAACCAGCTCCAGCAGAAGAAAAAACAGCAGGTGGAATCATCATCCCTGATACCGCTAAAGAAAAACCACAAAGAGGCACTGTGATTGCAGCAGGCGAAGGCAAAAAAGATGAGCCTACAACAGTAAAACCAGGCGATACCGTTCTTTATGGTAAATATGCAGGTACTGAAATCAGCATCGAAGGAAAAGATTACCTAATCATGCGCGAATCGGACATTTTTGCAATTGTTTAGTTGATAATTGTCTGTTTTAACAAATCACAGAAATCAATTTTCAAGTTTTAATGTATAAAATTTAAAATCAAAAAATCATGAGTAAAAAAATATCATATGGTGTAGATGCCCGCGATGGTTTAAAACGCGGTGTGGATGCTTTAGCAAATGCTGTTAAAGTAACATTAGGCCCTAAAGGCAGAAATGTAGTAATTGACAAAAAATTTGGCTCACCGGCTATCACCAAAGATGGTGTTACAGTAGCTAAAGAAATTGAATTGAAAGACCCTATCGAAAACATGGGTGCTCAAATGGTGAAAGAGGTAGCAAGCAAAACAGCTGATATAGCTGGTGACGGAACTACAACGGCAACTGTTTTAGCTCAAGCCATCGTTACTGCAGGTATTAAAAACGTAGCCGCTGGTGCAAATCCAATGGACTTGAAACGTGGCATCGACAAAGCTGTTGAGGCTGTTATCGAAAACCTAAAAAAACAAAGCCAAACGGTAGGTGATGACAATAAAAAAATCCAACAAGTAGCATCTATTTCGGCAAACAATGACGAAGTAATCGGTAAACTAATTGCTGATGCAATGGCTAAAGTTGGTAAAGAAGGGGTTATTACAGTTGAAGAAGCAAAAGGAACTGAAACAGAAGTTAAAACTGTTGAAGGTATGCAATTCGACCGTGGTTACCTTTCTCCATACTTCGTAACCAATGCTGATAAAATGGAAGCAGATTTAGAATCTCCTTATATTTTAATCTACGATAAAAAAGTAAGCAACATGAAAGAATTGCTTCCAATATTGGAGCAAGTAGTTCAATCAGGTAAACCACTTTTGATTATTGCTGAGGATGTTGAAGGTGAAGCTTTAGCTACTTTAGTGGTAAATAAAATCCGTGGTTCATTAAAAATTGCAGCTGTTAAAGCTCCGGGTTTTGGTGACAGAAGAAAAGCTATGCTTGAGGATATCGCTATATTAACTGGTGGAACTGTTATAAGTGAAGAGCGTGGTTATAAATTAGAGAATTGTGACCTTACATACTTAGGTAGAGCTGAAAAAATAAGCATCGATAAAGACAATACTACCATCATTAATGGTGCTGGTAAAAAAGAAGATATTACTGGCCGTGTTGCTCAAATCAAAGCTCAAATCGAAAGTTCAACTAGCGATTACGATAAAGAAAAATTACAAGAGCGTTTGGCTAAATTAGCTGGCGGTGTTGCAGTTCTTTACATCGGTGCTGCTACCGAAGTGGAAATGAAAGAGAAAAAAGACCGTGTTGATGATGCATTGCATGCAACCCGTGCTGCTGTTGAAGAAGGTATCGTTGCAGGTGGTGGTGTTGCTTACATTCGTTCTTTAGAAGCTTTAGCAAACTTAAAAGGTGCTAACGAAGATGAGAATACGGGTATTCAAATCATCCGTAGAAGTTTAGAAGAGCCATTACGCCAAATTGTTGCCAATGCGGGTGGTGAAGGCAGTGTGGTAGTTAACAAAGTACGTGAAGGCAAAGATGATTTCGGATACAATGCTCGTACTGAAGTATATGAAAATCTAATTGCTGCAGGTGTTATCGACCCAACTAAAGTAAGTCGTGTGGCTCTGCAAAATGCTGCAAGTGCTGCTGCCATGATTTTGACAACTGAATGCGCTTTGGTTGAAGAAAAAGAACCAGCTTCTCCAGCTATGCCAGGCGGAATGCCAGGTGGAATGGGCGGAATGGACTACTAAGTTAGTTGAGCATTATGTAGGGCAAATTAATATTCGCCCAACTATAGGATAATTATATGATCCTACAATATTTAAAACCCGAATCAAACCGAAAGCAATCGGTTGATTCGGGTTTTTTATTTAAATAAATT
Organism: Chitinophaga pinensis; assembly: GCA_945870425.1. Lineage (GTDB taxonomy): Bacteria > Bacteroidota > Bacteroidia > UKL13-3 > UKL13-3 > RGVD01. The sequence continues at coordinate 37,251 of CAMBSD010000015.1, forward strand.
AAAGGTAATTAGGATAAAAGAAAATCGAACGAATTGATTTTCTTTGAAACATCATTCGACAAAAGAAACGTATAGATGAAGGCCATTATAGATTTAGGAACCAATACTTTTCACTTACTAATTGCAGAAATCAGAAACGAACAAATTTCTGAGGTTTTTAACCTGCAAGCTCCAGTGAAATTGGGAGAAGGTGGCATTGGAAATGATACCCTAAGCAATGATGCCATGCAAAGGGGATTAACTGCTTTGGGTCAATTTAAAACTTATCTTGATAGGTTTGAAGTGCAACAAGTAACTGCCTTGGCTACTTCGGCCATACGTAATGCCAAAAACGGAAAAGCATTTGTAGAAAAAGCTAAAAACCTTTATGGCATAAGCATTGAAACCATCACCGGTGATCAAGAAGCAAATTATATTTATGAGGGTGTTAGACATTCCTTCAAATTGCCTGAAGAAAATGTATTAATCATGGATATTGGTGGCGGTAGTGTTGAGTTTATTATTGGCAACAAAGACAATATCAAATGGAAAAAAAGCTTTGATATTGGTGCTGCCCGTTTGATTGAGAAATTTAAACACAGTGACCCCATCAGCGATGATGAAATTACCAAACTCAACAACTATTTTGATGAGCATTTAGACGAATTAAAACTTGCTCTAAAAGAATTTCCAGTAACCACACTGGTAGGTTCTGCAGGCTCCTTCGAAACCCTTGTCGATGTGGTATTAAACGATTTGCATACCATACCCATAGCCTTTAGTAAACAAGCCTTTGAAATCAACTTACCATTGTTTGATATTTTTTATGAATTGATGATTACCTCGAGCAATGAACAAAGAGGAAAATTAAAAGGCATGGTTAATTTCAGACTTGAAATGATAGTGGTAGCAAGTGTACTCATGCGTTATGTAATCGACCATTTCTATATCCGAAAATTGATTGCATCTAACTACGCCTTAAAAGAAGGTGTTTTATTTAGTAAATAAGAAATGAAAAACATTCTAAGTATATTGATTTTGCTATGCATGAACAGCATAGTTATTGCACAAAAACCAGCAATAGTTAATACTAAAACTAGGTTCATTTCCAATCCAAAAGGCTTTGTTTATATACCCACTGGAATGTTCACGGATAGCAGCAATAACCACACTCGTATTTCCGCATTTTTTCTAGGTGAAACAGAAGTTAGCAATAAGCAATACCAAGCCTTTTTGAATGATTTGAAAGCCCAAGGGCGAGATGCTGATTATGAATTGGCCAAACCTCAAAACCAGAAATGGAAAAATTTTGATGCACAAATGATAGATACCTATCAATCGAAAGAGGAATTCCCAGTAGTTAATATCAGTAAACAAGCCGCTTTGCTCTATTGCCAAGGGCTTACAGAAAAAGAAAATGCCAAAAACCAAGATATGGTGGTGCATTTCAGACTTCCATCCAAAGCGGAGTGGCAATATGCCACAAGGGGCATAACAAGCGTTACTAAAAAAGATGATTTAAAAGGCATTTATAAAAGTAAGAAAATACTAGTTGACTACAGAACAGAACCCAACAAATACGGATTGTTCTTTATGTGTGGCAATGTTGCCGAAATGGTATCAGATGAAAACATTGCTATAGGTGGGCATTGGCAAAATGATGTGAAAGACCTAAACATTTACAACACCATTGAAAATGCAGCATCACCTTTAGTAGGATTTAGAGTGCTTATGAGTTATGTAGGAAACGTTCGTTAGGATTTACAAAAATCCTAATACTTCTTCTTTTTAGGATTTTGCCTTGTATCCCAGAAGGTAATTAAGTCAATTCGTTTAGGGTAAATTTTATAAATCAAAAGATTATGAGGAGTGACTAATGCCTCATGAACATTAGCAATATTGGTTTTCCTAAACATTTTAGGGTTTTTCGAGATATAGGTAATTACATCTTCCGTTGCTCTTATAAATTTTTCAATTTCTTTATCAGTCCAATTCTCATGAAGATATTGAATCACTCTATCAAAACTTAGTTCAGCTTCTGGTGTCCAAATTACTTCTTTAACCATTTACTATAATTTTTCATAACAGTGGCATGAGACCTACCTTCACCATTAGCAGATTCCATCAAACCTTTATCTACGGACTTTTTGATTTTTGTGGGTAGTTCGTCATACCAATCAGAAGAATCATTATCAAAAACCGCTTTAATATGGTTAATAACTGCGGTATTTTTGGTCTCCAATATCTTCTTTACTAAATCAACTTTTAGGCTTGCTATCGACATAAAATAAAATAATTACAAATCAAAAATACAACAAATACATCGCTTCATAAAAATAATTTCTAAATGAATTATTATCGAATAATTATTTTAGAAGTATACGTATTTACTAAAACATCAAATAAACTTCAACCTATCATAAATCTTAGCAACAGGCAGTCCCATCACATTATAAAAACAACCATTTATTTTTTCTACTGCGGTGTATCCAAACCAATCTTGAATGCCATAGCTACCCGCCTTATCAAATGGTTTATAATTTTTGATATAATGCCAAATTTCATCATCCGATATATTTTTGATTAATACTTCACTCCTATCAAAAATTACCTCTTTTGATTGATTGGTTTTTAAACAAACACCTGTAAAAACTTCATGCTTAGTGCCGCAAATCTCTCGCAACATAGCAAACGCTTCTTGTTCATCAGCAGGTTTATTAAGCACATGGTTATTTACCCAAACAATGGTATCTGCTGTCAACAAAACTTCATTATCTTTTAATGCTTTTGGATAGGCATCAGCTTTCTTTTCTGCCAAATAAGTGGCAATAGCATCTGCTTTTAGGTTTTCAGGAAAACTTTCGTCCACCTCATAAGTAAACACTTCAAAATCCATTTCCAATCCTTTTATGAGCTCTTGTCTTCGTGGCGACTTAGAAGCCAAAATAATTTTTTTATTAATCATTCCCTGTTGTTTTGGGGCAATATAAATCAATGAATTTAATACTTTTGATAGTATGTTTGAACACCACAAATTAGAGAAGAATGATTATATACGGCATAAAAAATTGCGACACCATGAAAAAGGCCTTCACATGGCTGAATGAGAAAGGTTTTGGATATACTTTTCACGATTATAAAACAGAAGGAATTGGCAAAAAGAAGATTGAAGAATGGTTGAAACATTTACCAATGGACCAAATTATCAATACCAAAGGAACCACATTCAAAAATCTTAGCGAAAGCGAAAAAGCAAGTAATTCAGATAAGGACAAAGCCATTGAGTTGATTATAAATAATACCTCAATGATTAAAAGACCCGTTTTAGAATCTGGAAAGGATTTATTATTAGGCTTTAAACCTGAAATTTGGTTAAGCCAATTGGTTAAGAAATAATTTGTGCATGATTAAATAATTTTCATTACTTGCAACTAATGAAACACCCATTAAATGATAAAAAAGTAATCAGGGCTTGGACCATGTATGATTGGGCGAATTCGGTTTTCTCGCTTACCATTGCCACGGCTATTTTCCCTATCTATTTTTCAAAAATGTGCAAAGCAGCCAGCATCGCACAAGGCACTGCTCAAGGTGACGTGTATTACCTTAATATTTTTGGTCTTCGTGTGATTGGACCAGAGCTATACTCATTTGTGGTATCTGCTGGATTCCTTTTAGTGGCGTTTATAAGCCCGCTTTTATCTGGCATTGCTGATTTCAAACAAAACAAGAAATTATTCCTAAAAACATTCTGCTACATGGGCTCTGCTAGTTGCATTGGCATGTATTTCTTTACTTCTTATACCATTGAACTAGGTGTTATTTTCTTTTTGCTTAGCTTGGTTGGATTCGCGGGAAGCTTAGTATTTTATAACGCCTTTCTTCCTGAAATAGCAAGCGAAGATATGCTTGACAAAGTTAGTGCAAGAGGTTTTTCAATGGGCTATTTGGGTAGTGTTATTCTACTCATTCTCAATTTAATTACTATTATGATGCCTGATTTGTTTTTCCCAATCCAAGCAAAAGCTATGCATTATATGAGTGAAAACGCAGCACTCAATTTGGAGAAAGCAACAGAAATGTCTAAATCTTATTTTTCAGGTATTGCCACTCGCCTATCATTTGTTTCTGTAGGTCTTTGGTGGGCCGGATTTGCTCAAATTACCTTTAAACATGTTCCAGAAGTATTATCAAACAAAGTATATGATGGAAACCTATTCAGCAAAGGTTTTGAAGAATTGAAAAAGGTTTGGATGCAACTTAAGCACCAACCAAAAATGAAGAAGTTTCTTCTTGGATTCTTTTTTACAAGTATGGGTGTTCAGACTGTTATGTATGTGGCAAGCTTATTTGGCGAGGAAGAATTACACTTACCTACCGAAATTTTAATTGGTACCATCTTGATCATACAACTAATAGCCATTTTAGGTGCTTGGACTTTTGCACGTGTTTCAGCCAAATTTGGGAACATCTACACACTGGTGTTTATGATTATAGTTTGGATTTTAATTTGTGTAATAGCCTATCAAGTAAAAACACAAAATACCTTCCTTGCCCTTGGAGGCCTTGTAGGTATTGTTATGGGTGGCATTCAATCCCTTTTCCGTTCAACCTATGCCAAACTGATTCCAGAAGGAACAACAGATACTACTTCTTTCTTCAGTTTTTATGATGTGGCAGAAAAAGTAGCCATTGTTTTAGGAACCTTTAGTTATGGGCTGTTTAATGGCATCACACATAGTATGCGCACTTCCATCATTGCTTTGGCGGTTTATTTTATAATTGGCTTAGTGTGGATGATTCAGATAAAAAATTTTAAAACAAACAACGATTAAGTTTAGATGAAGATTGATATTTTTATACCTTGTTTTATAGATCAGTTTAGACCCCAAACTGCCTTAAACATGATAAAGGTGTTAGAGAAAGCGGGCTGTGTGGTCAACTATAACACCGAACAAACTTGTTGTGGGTTACCTGCTTTCAATGCAGGATACTGGGACGATGCAAGAGAAGTGAGTGAAAAACTTCTGAGCGAAGTAAGTTTAGATAGAAACTTGGTTTGCGGTGCATCAGCTTGTGTTGGGATGATTCGCAATTCATATGATTTATTATTTCAAAATTCTTCTTTTCATAATAAATTTAGACAGCTACAAAAAAAGACTTTTGAATTGAGCGAGTTCTTGGTGGATGTTCTTAAAATATCAGATTTAGGAGCAAAGTTTGAAGGCAAAGTGGCTTTCATGGATACCTGCACCGCACGCAATGAATGCAACATAAAAAGTCAACCTAGATTGTTACTCGAAAAAGTAGAAGGCATTGAAATAGTAGAATTAAAAAACCAAGAGCAATGCTGCGGATTTGGAGGCACTTTTTCTACTAATTATTCTGAACTTTCAGTAGCATTGGCCAAGGACAAAATTGATGATGTTTTGGCTACTGGTGCTGATTATATCGTATCATGCGACTACTCATGTTTATTGCATCTTGAAAGTTATATCAAAACAAAAAACATCAAACTCAAAGTACTTCATATAGCTGATATTTTAGCAAGTGGATTATAATTTCAGATCATTATAGAAATAGTGAAACCTGCTATTAAACAATATATAAGCATTTGTTTTCTTTTCTTGGTGTCATTCAACACCGTTGGAACATCTATTTTATATATTGGATGGAAGGCCATTATGTCTGAAAAAATTGAAGAAATGGCCATGATCATGCCATTGAATAGTTTAACAAAAATTACCAAGCCTTTTGATGGTTATATTGAGCATGAATTTGAATTGAACGGCAAAATGTTTGACGTCATTTCATACCAATTGAAAGCAAGTGAAATAAGTTACTATTGTATTCACGATTTTGAAGAAGAATGTATTAACTCTGCCGATGACAATGAGCTTAATAAATGTATCGCCAAATGCAAGCAAAGCTCAAAGAACATTGCCAAGAGGCTCTTCAATCCTATAACAGCCATACTCCAACCAAAAAGTTTTGTCGAAGATATTTCATTCCTTTATTCTTATGCTACTGGCTTTTATTCTCTACTAGATTTAACAATTGAAAATACTTATCCTCCCCCAGAAGTTTAGTTCCTTATCACTTTAAGAACTTTTACATTTTCAATTTTTAATCAAACATTTTATGAATAAAATTACAATATGGAGCATATTGTTAGTTTTCACAATTTTGACATCTGCAAGTTTTGCTCAGAATTTTCGTCTATTTGACAAAACAACCAATCAAACAATATCAGGTTTTACTTATAGCAAAGGCAATGAAAACACCTATATTTTTTCACACCCTGATTATACTAGTCTCACAAAAAAAATTGAGAATATAAAGGAGAACGAGAACATTGATATTTACCTTTATCCTTCAAGCTTAAAAATGGATGAAGTAGTCATTTCAGCAAATCGTTTTCAAGGAAACAATAAGGATGTTCCAAGACAAATACAGACCATAAGCCAAAGAAATATTAGGTTTCAAAACAGACAAAACACAGCGGATTTATTAGAACAAAGTGGCAATGTATTTATACAAAAAAGCCAACAAGGAGGAGGTAGCCCCGTATTAAGGGGTTTTGAATCTAACAAGGTTCTTTTAGTAATTGATGGTATTAGAATGAACAATGCCATATACCGTGGTGGACACCTTCAAAATGCTTTGAGAATTGATCAAAACATGTTATCCAAAGCAGAAATTCTCTTTGGTGGAGGAAGTGTTATTTATGGTAGTGACGCTCTTGGAGGTGTGATGTATTTTGAAACCATGAAGCCACAACTTAACAAAACAACTCATAATTCTTATTACAGATATGGTTCTGTTAATAATGAGTCGACCTTCCATTACGATGTAAATGTAGGCTCTAAAAAGTGGGCTCAATTACTAAGTTTAACATACAGTTCCTTCGGAGATTTGAAGCAAGGCAGCAATAAAGATAATGTAGACGGAGATACAATTTACCAGCGCAATTATTATGCTACGCGCATCAATAATAGAGACACAATGACCAAAAACAATGACCCATTGGTTCAATTGGGCACAGCCTATTACCAATATGACGCCATGTACAAAGCACTCTATCAAGCAAAGGAAACACAACAACATATATTTAATTTCCAAATCTCTAATACAGGTAATGTGCCTAGATACGATAGATTGAATGAATGGAAAGGAAAAAACTACCGCAGTGCTGAATGGTATTATGGACCAGAGTTAAGAACACTAGCATCCTATCAACTAAATACTGTGCTTAATAAAAAATTGGCTGACAAGTATAAACTTACACTAGCATATCAATACATAGAAGAAAGTAGGAATGATAGAAACTGGCAGGCCTCTGTTTTAAACAAACGTAATGAGGCAGTAAATTTAGTGTCACTTAATTTGGATGTTCTTAAATCAATAAAACAAAACAATAATTCCAACCATGAAATAAGATATGGTATAGATGGACAATACAATTATGTTAAATCAACAGCAAATGGTGTAAATATAAATACAGACTCTAACTCAGCTATTTCAACACGCTACCCAGATGGCGGTAGTACCATGAACTATTTGGCAGCCTTTATAAGTCACTCATGGGAAATGGGCAAAAAGTTTGTTATCAGCGATGGATTGCGATTTAATTATGTAGGCTTGAATTCCACATTTAATGATAAAACTTTTTATCCATTCTTGGGCAATACCCTTACTCAAAGCAACACGGCTTTAAACGGCAAATTAGGTGCTGTTTACAATCCCATTAAACAACTTAAACTATATGCTAATGCTTCCACCGCATTTAGAGCTCCCAATCTAGATGATATTAATAAGGTATTCGATAGTAAAGCTGGAGATGCTCTAATCACTCCAAATCCAGATTTGAAACCAGAAAGAACCAATAACTTCGAACTAGGGTTTAGTGCTTTGATACATAATAAGGTGAAATTGGATGCTTCAATCTATTATACCCAAATACAAGATGTTATAACAATGCTACCTAGCAAACTAAATGGTTTGGATTCTGCTGTGTATAATGATAAAAACACCAAAGTATTCAGTTATCAAAATGCGCAAAAAGGCTACATCTATGGATATAGCTTACAAGTTGCTGCTGATGTTTTACAAAATGTATCTTTCAATTCAAGCCTAAACTACACTTATGGAAGAATTAAAATGGGTAATAATGAATCTCCATTAGACCATATCCCACCCATGTTTGGCAGAACAGCCATCACCTACCATCTAAAAAAACTATCTATAGAAGTTAGTTCACTTTACAATGGTTGGAAGCGTATTGAAGATTATAATTTAGCCGGTGAGGACAACCAAGTATACGCCACACCAAAAGGTTCTCCAGCTTGGTATACCTTAAACTTAAAATCCCAATATACGATTGATAAAAAGGGAAGAACCCAATTGCAATTAGGTATTGACAATATAATGGATACTCAATACCGTGTTTTTGCCTCAGGCGTAAGCGCTTCAGGCAGAAACCTATGGGTATGTTTCAGAGTGAAAATATAGTTTTTTGACATAAACAGAAGCAACGAAAAATGTTTTCGATGCTTCTGTTTATTATTCCAATTCCATCTCTAGAAGCTATATATTTGCTCAAAATATAAAACTATGTTTCTTATTATTATCGGTTTGGTATTGCTTGCAGTGTCAAGCGCTATCAACAAAAACAATCCCCTTACTCAATTTGTAACTGCTGCTCGTTTGGCTTCTATTGCAATTATTATTGCTGGTGTCGTATCTTCTTGTTTCAAACAAATTGATGCAGGTCAAATAGGTGTAAAATCGCTTTTCGGTAAGATAGATGACGATATTCTAACCAGTGGTTTAAGTTTCATCAACCCTATGGTAGAGGTAAAAACCATCGACACCAAAACACAAAACTATACCATGAGTGGTATTCACGATGAAGGACAAAAAGCAGGTGATGATGCTATCAGAGTGCTAACTGCAGACGGACTTGAGGTAACAATCGACCTTACTGTTCTTTATCGCGTAGTGCCAACAGAAGCACCTCGCTTGTTGAAGGAAACTGGTTTAGACTACAATGATAAAATTGTTCGTCCATTGACTAGAACCAAAATCAGAGACAATTCAGTTTACTATGATGCTGTTTCATTGTATTCAGTAAAACGTGATGAATTTCAAACACGTATTTTCAATAGTATTGAGAAAGATTTTAAAAACCGTGGTTTGATATTGGAGCAATTATTGGTTCGTAATATCACCCTTCCAGCATCCGTAAAAGCTACTATTGAGTCAAAAATAAATGCAGAGCAAGATGCGCAGAAAATGCAGTTTGTATTGCAAAAAGAAAAGCAAGAAGCTGAACGTAAACGAGTGGAAGCGCAAGGTATTGCAGACTACCAACGTATTATTTCAACTGGTCTTAGCGACAAACAATTGCAGTACGAAAGTATCAAAGCCAATTTAGAATTAGCCAAATCGCCTAATGCTAAAATCATTGTTTTGGGTAAAGGAAACAACCCCATGATTATTGATGGGAAATAGTTGCAAAAACTATTTTATGAGAATGTTATACTGATATGTCGGGAATTGCTTCCCGACATATTTTTTGCTTTTTAATAGCCGGGTGGTAACACCCGACTGCACTATAAGACTATCCGTTGTTGTGTCTCCCGACCAACAACAAAGTTGGAAGATGGCACGAGCGACCTACGCCAAACCTTCACACAACGCTCGCGCCAGCATGGGGAGCGGATGCTTGCACCAGCATTGGTAAAAGACTAATAGCTAACTGAAATAGTAAAGCCATTTTCTGATTTTAATTTCTCAATGTCAGCTTGATAGCCTTTAATAATATTACCGTGATGTCAGGAATTGCTTCCCGGCATTTTTTATGATTAATACAGTTGGGGGGGGTAACACCCGACTGCACCATAATTCACACATTTGCAAATTTTCACATACACATTTAAGCTTTCCCCATCCTCTCCGTTCCAAAGTCAATTATTTTGTCAATAAACTCATAAGGTTTATAGCCGTTCAGAGCGCATTGGTGAAAGATAGCCGTAGCGGGTGTCATGCCCGGCAAAGAGTTAATTTCTATAATCACCACCTCTACTTTGTTCTTATCAAAAATCTTCACAAAGGCATCAATACGGCAATAGCCTTCTACATTCAAGACTTTGGCAGTTTTCTTCAATTCATCTTGCACCTTTTTGCTTATCTCTTGTTGGGCTTTGGCATTTTTGCTAAAACGGCTTGGCGTTATGTTTTGCCCTTGTCCTGCTAAGAATTTCTCCTCTAATGAAAGTATTTCGCCTTCTGCCAAGGTTTCGCTTGGCTCAAACATTTCATATTGTAGTTTGCCTTTTTTGAAGTATGTAAGCAAACCCCCAGTTACTTCTAAAAAGTGTTTGGCATTGCCTTTCTCTACAAACTTTTCAACCAAGAAATAGGCTTTTCTTGGAAACTCTTCTTTGGGTTTTAGTCCTAGTTTTTCACTTAATAATGCATCCATTAAATCAGCCGATCTAAAAACCCCTTCAGCATAATTAATCAAATCATCTTGGATCTTTATTTTCTTCACAGCACTACTACAGCCATCGTCAGCAGGCTTGGCAATTAATGGGTAGCCTATTTTCTCAACTTGTTTAATCACTGCTGCTTTGTCTTTCTTCCACTTATCCATATGCACCAGCATGTGTTCTGCTACACGAATACCATTTTTCTTCAGCAGCTCGTTGGTGTCGTATTTATTAATGGTTATTTTAGAACTATCTACCCCACTGCCATTAAATGGTATTTTTAGTTTTATCAATTCTTTCTGCACCGTTCCGTCTTCACCTGGTCTGCCGTGTAGGGCAATAAACACCGCATCAGTCATCTTTGCCAGTTCTTTGTAGCTTATTTCCTTAGGGGCAAACAAGGCTTGGGTATTTCCATATTTCTTCAAAAGTGTTTCGCACTCTTTGCTTATCTTTTTGATGATGGGCGATACTTTGTAATGCAATACTTTTTCTTTGATATCATCGGCATTGTCTTTCAACATCACATTGATAGGCAAAGTGTATAGCTTATGGTGCTTGTCATCACCTGTAACAAATACTGGAAAAGGCTGGTACTTGCTAGATGAAGCAAATTTCTCATAGATATTTCTTCCACTCTCCACTGAGATGTGTCTTTCTGTAGAATAACCACCCATAAACACAGCCACTCGTTTTTTAGTGTTTGTTTTATTTTGGTTGGAAGCAATTTTATTATCAAGGTGTTTTAATAATGCATCGTGATGAAAATGTACCACCTGTGATTTAGCCCTATCAGCAATGGAGGTGCGAATGATATAGGTTAAAAACTGTGAAGGATTTAGTCCAATCTCGGCCGCTTGATGAAAGAAGAAAGAGCTTGGCATCATACCACTGGTTGTATTTGGATCATTTAAGAAAATCTTACCTCCAGTGTTTATAAAACCATCAATGCGGGCATATACATGAAAATTGAAATAAGTAAACAAATCCTGACAAGCTTTTCTAATCTCGTCAATCTTCTTTTCTTCAATATCTATGGGTGTTACTTTTCTGCTGAGGCCAGGAAGATATTTGCTTCTGTAGTCATACACCTCTTTGCCCTTAACAATCTCGGTTGGAGGCAAGGCAACAGCAGTTCCATCTTCGTTTTTCAATACGATACAACTAAATTCCCTTCCTTCAATAAAACTCTCGATTAAGCATTCAGTTTCACTATATATACTTTCAAGTTTTATGGTTGATTCCCCTTTTGATTTTTTATTAAAAATTGCATCAAACAAATCCCATAAATCATCAGGATTATAAATGATCTCACCCCTACAGATGGCTGGCAATCCTATGCCTTCTTTCACATCCGTAATCTTTTGAATGAATTGAGTTTTGCCTTTTTCATCTAAAGCTATCCATTCTTTTGATGAAATTTCTTGAATAAAAAATGCCTTTTGTACAGCCAATTCAAATTCATCATAATTATCTTTAGAAATTACACTAACACCAACAGAACTGCCTTGGTTTGCGGGCTTCACAACAAATGGTAGTCCCACTTCTTTTTTGGCCGTTTTGAAAGTCTCTTTTAAGTTATTAAGAGAAGATTTATCAAATGAAAACCATTTGGGTATATGCATGCCTGCAGCTTGCATCCATTGTTTTTGCAAACGTTTGTTCATGCCTAAAGCACTAGGTAATATGCCACTTCCCGTGTATGGAATATCCATAAATTCAAGTAGGCCTTGAATGCTTCCATCTTCTCCATTAGCACCATGTAAGGCCAAGAAAGCAAAATCAATCATGTCTTTTAGGTCTTCAGCTTTAATGATTTTACCCAAACCTCTTAATAGAGATTTGCCATTGTCTTTATGCGCATCAGCAATATTTTCAGCATAAATCTGAATACCGTGTTTTTGTTTTTTTGTAGCAGAAACAGGCGGATAAAAATCTCTGATGGAGCCTTTGTAAATAAAATGCCAATCGAGCAGAATAAAATTATTAAAACTATCTACAAATATAGGAATAGCTTCAAAAAGCGTTTTGTCTAAATTGTCGTAAACAGTGCGTCCACCAGCAAAACTCACCTCACGCTCGCGGCTATTGCCACCAAAAAAAATTCCTACTTTCATGATTTATTTTATTCTTTTCAAACCTAAATGAAATTATCCAATAATGTAAATGGCTTACTAAGATGTTTTGTTAGTATATCAATGAGTTGTACACAATACTATTTTTGTGGCAAGACTTTTGTTTATTAAGATAAAATTTAAATTAGCAGAAAATTTAACCCTTATGAAAAACCTAGTATTAGCATTAACAATCAGCCTCTTCTCTTTAACTGCTATGGCACAAAACGGACAAACCATGCCCGACATTACACTTAAAACAATAAAAGGACAAACGGTTAATGTTAAAGATTATTCGAAAAATGGAAAAATCACTGTGATTAGCTTTTGGGCAACATGGTGTAAACCTTGTATCAAAGAATTAGCCAATATAAACGAAGTGTTGGATGACTGGAAACAAAAATACGGTATCGAATTGGTGGCTGTATCTACTGACAATGCTAGAAACGTAATGAAAGTTAAACCTTTTGTTGATAGCCAAGGTTGGGAATTCGAATGTCTTTTGGACGTGAATGAAGATTTACGCAGAGCCATGAATACCAACTCAATTCCATTTACTGTGGTTTTGGATAAATCAGGAAAAATAGTTTATACCCACACTGGATATATTGAAGGTGATGAGGTGGCTTTAGAAGAAAAATTAAAATCTTTAGCTGGAAAATAATTAAGGGGTGAAGTTGAATTCATCCTTCAACTCTTGATTTGTTTTGGTCAATACATTTACATCCATATTGATGTTTGAGTAAGGCCTATTATTCGTGCTATTCTTAGGCTGTTTTACGATCAATTCAGCCACATCCATACCCTTAATTACTTTACCAAAAACAGTGTAATTACCATCTAAATTGGCTTGTCCTGCTTTGTTCACCACAATGTAAAACTGAGAGCCGCTAGATGCTTTTGCAGCGTTGCCATCACGCGCAGCACCAACTGCCCCATAGGCATGCTTAAACAAAGAGGTGTTAATCTCGGCAGGGATTTTATAAGCAGGTCCACCTGTTCCATCATTGGTTGTATCTGCATCTTTTGAGTTTGGATCACCTCCTTGAATCACAAAATTAGTAACAATTCTATGAAAAGTTGTTCCATCAAGGTAGTTACTATCAGCCAATGCCAGGTAATTAGCACGATGTAGGGGCGTTTCTTTATTTAACCATAAATACATATTACCAAAACTCGTTTTTATCTCCAATATTTTCTGCTGACTGGCAGTATCAATGGGATTTGTAGTATTGTTTGAAGTGCTATCTTTAGAACAAGACGAAACAAGCAAAAAAGAAACAAAAGCAATGAATAGAATATTTTTAACCATATTTCAAATATGTAAAATTATGATTGATTTGCAAGAATTAAATTGGTTAAATTGACAAAATCATCCACTGAAAGCTCTTCAGCCCTTCTGTCAATATAGTCTTTCAATATTTCATCACTGATATTAAATGAAGATAAACCATTGCGCAATTTCTTTCTTCTTTGGTTGAAAGCTGTCTTTACTACTTGTCTGAATTTCTTTTCATCACAGGCAAGGGTAACTTCTTTTCGTATGAACCTTACCACGGCTGACTTAACCTTAGGAGGTGGAGTAAACACGTGTTCAGGAACAGTAATTAAATATTCAACATCAAAAAAAGCTTGAGTAATAACCGAAATAATGCCATAATCTTTTGTTCTTGGCTTGCCACATAAACGCTCAGCCACTTCTTTTTGGAACATACCTACCATCAATGGAATTTGTTCTTTACAATCAATCATCCTAAATATGATTTGGGATGAAATATTATAAGGGAAATTACCTATCAAACTGAATTCGGATTTGAAATAATCTTTAAAATTTATTTGAAGAAAATCACCAAGGATTAGTCTTTCTTGAAGTGCTGGAAAATGCTCTTTTAACCATTTCACTGATTCTAAATCTATGTCTATTGCCCAAGTTTGGAAGGATTCATTTTTCAAAAGATATTGTGTAAGCACACCCATACCAGGACCAACTTCCAGCACATTTTTGGTTGTGCACTTTTCGTTTAATGCATTGACAATTTCAAAAGCTATACTTTCATCATTTAAAAAATGTTGCCCAAGGTGTTTTTTTGCTCTTACTAATTCCATTACTTATTGCAAATAGAATGTATTTTGAGCAATTGTAAACATAAATATTTTAGCCTGAATCAATATTCATTAGAATTTCGAACCTAAAATTTGTGTGGAAATTAACCCAATATCACTTTTTTTTGATTCATATTTAAATCAAAATACACATATGAAAAAATAATTTAAAGTAGCCTTCTTTGCATTGATAATGATGGCTTTCACAGCATATGATTCAATAGCTCAAACTGTTTACAAAACAAACAAAAAACTACATGCTAAAAAAAGCGCATGGGTAAAGACCGTCAAAGAAAGATTTGAATTGGCTGATGCCATCAAAGCAAATTATGTTCTTTCTATGTGGTCATTGCAAAGTAGATGGTGCTGTTAGCAAAAAAGCATTGTCAATTAAAAAGAAAAATAAGCCAAATGCTCGGATTTGAAGGCGCGCAGCTTCGCTGCGCGCCTTATTTATTTGCAATTTCACACTATTAACATTTCAACAGCAGTGCAGCATTAACA
Organism: Chitinophaga pinensis; assembly: GCA_945870425.1. GTDB lineage: Bacteria > Bacteroidota > Bacteroidia > UKL13-3 > UKL13-3 > RGVD01. Next base: position 52,444 of record CAMBSD010000015.1, read on the forward strand.
TTAGCAAATTAAAATTATCTTCGCCTCGCTCAAATAGAGGATAATTTTATGACACCTATACAACTTAGTTCTAAAATCAATAAACAAATTTCATCACTTGTTATAACAAATAAAAAGGCCAAGTGGGCTGATCTTGGATTTTCAAAAGAAGAAATAGCATACGTTTCTAAAAAGATAAAACAAGAAGATAACTTCATTACCATTAATAGATTTGAATCACTCGTATTTGTTCAACTTATTGAGGAATTTGAAAAGAAAAATGAAGCCGCTACATTAGAAGCATATAGAGGTATTGGCAACAAAGTTACAAATACAATTAATGCGCATAAATACGAATCATTTCAAATAAGCACTACTGAAAAAATTGCTTTCGAACTTCTTTGTGTAGCTGAAGGAGCGGCTTTAGGCAATTACCAATTTATTAAATACCTATCAAGCCAAAAATCAAAACATACATTAAAAAACATCATCATTTCAGATAAATCTATTTCTCAATCAGAAGTTGATGAAATGAACATTTTGGTTGATGCGGTTTATCAAGCTCGAAACTTGGTTAACGAACCTCAAAATGTTATCAACTCTGTAACTTTTGCCGAAGAAATGCAAAAGATGGGCAAAGCCGCTGGCTTTAAAGTGGAGGTATTAAACAAAAGTCAAATTGAAAGTTTGAAAATGGGTGGATTGCTTGCTGTTAATCGCGGTAGTGTTACCCCACCTACTTTCACTATTATGGAATACAAACCCGCAAAAGCCATCAACAAAAAACCATTTGTCATTGTAGGCAAAGGTGTGGTGTATGATACTGGAGGCCTTAGTTTGAAGCCCACTCCAAATAGCATGGATAGCATGAAGTGCGATATGGGAGGTGGCGCTGTAGCATGTGCATCCATGTATGCGATAGCAAAAGCTAAACTTCCTTATCATGTAATTGCGCTTGTTCCTGCTACGGATAACCGTCCGGGTGGAGATGCCTATACACCTGGTGATGTGATTACCATGTATGATGGAAAGACTGTTGAAGTATTAAATACTGATGCCGAAGGTCGCATGATATTGGCAGATGCATTGGCCTATGCTAAAAAATATAAGCCTGAATTGGTTGTTGACTTTGCCACCTTAACCGGTGCAGCAGCAGCAGCCATAGGGCACTTTGGAATTGTTTGCATGGGAACAGCTGAAGAACAAACAAAATCTGCACTTAAAGATAGTGGTAATAGAGTGCATGAACGACTAGTTGAATTTCCGTTTTGGGATGATTATGCTGCCTTAATAAAAAGTGATATTGCTGATATGAAAAATATTGGCGGACCTATTGGAGGTGCTATTACTGCAGGTAAGTTTCTTGAGAAATATATTGATTACCCATGGATGCACTTTGACATTGCAGGACCTGCATTTATCAATTCAAATGATAGCTATAGACCAAAAATGGGCACAGGTGTCGGGGTTAGACTTATGTTTGATTTCGTAAAAAAATTATCTTCGTCAAAAAGTACTAAAAAGTAATATTACTCGACCATCGTTTATTGTTGGTCAATAAAATAAATTAAGATGAACAAACCGATTATAGGAATAAGCATAGGTGATGTGAATAGCATTGCGGTTGAAGTTGTAATAAAAACATTGAGTGATAATCGTATCAACGAATTTTGTTGTCCTGTGGTGTATGGATCACCAAAGGTTTTGAGCTATTGGAAAAATGTTATAGGCGCGAAAGACTTTAACCTAAATTACATCAAATCTTTAGACCAAGCCAACCCTAAAAAAAGCAATTTGGTGGTTTGCTGGGAAGAAGAAGTTGAAATAAAAATTGGTGAGGCCAATCAAACTGGAGGTAAGTATGCTTTCAAAAGTCTGGAAATGGCGGTGAAAGATTTGAAAGAAGGGAAGCTAAATGCGCTTGTAACAGCGCCTTTAAACAAAAATATGGTGAACAATGAATTGCTACCATTTAAAGGTCACACTGAGTATTTAGCTCAACAAGCCAATGTTCATGATTACATGATGTTTTTGGTAAGTAATGATTTAAAAGTTGGTTTGGTAACAGGACATATCCCGTTAAAAGAAGTATCCTCAAAACTGAGCAAGGATTTAGTTTTGAAGAAAATTAAATTAATGAATGATAGCTTAAAAAACGATTTTGGTGTTTCTAAACCAAAAATTGCTGTGCTAGGGTTAAACCCACACGCAGGCGATGCAGGACTATTGGGCAATGAAGAAAAAGATATTATTGAACCAGCAGTAAAATCAGCACAAGAAGAAGGTATTATTGTATATGGCCCATATCCAGCTGATGGTTTTTTTGGTTCAAAACAATTTACCAAATTTGATGCTGTTTTAGCTATGTATCACGACCAAGGTTTGATTCCATTTAAATACATCGCCTTTGAAGATGGCGTTAATTACACGGCAGGACTTCCTTTTATTAGAACTAGCCCCGACCATGGAACAGCCTACAATATTGCTGGTAAGAATGTAGCAGATGAAAGCAGTATGAGAAATGCCTTGTTTGCAGCTATTGATTTATACTTCACGAGAAACAATATTGCAGAATGGAAAGAATCCCCTCTGCCATTTTCTAATCTACGTAAAGAAAGATTCAGGATGGATTTTTAATCCTTAAAGTGGCAAATCTATTCAAACAACAAGAACACTGCACAAATGATACTTAGCCCAGTTCAAGCATCATGATATTTTTTATTATTATTTCATATTAATCAAATAGGCTGTGCCTATATGATAGAATTCACAAGTAAAAATTGAAAATTATACAAAAAAACGATCCACTACCCACAATGCCCGCCCATCAAAGGGATGACGAGGATGAGCTTGTAGAAGATGAACAAAAGGGTTTATTTAGTGATGTTTTTGCCATTTTCTTTTTTATATTCATAGTCATTATTTCAGTAGCAGTAATTTTAGAACTCAAACATGAATATCATGTTGATTTATTTAATGGAATAAATACCCCTTTTGATGATTTGTATTTCGCTGTAAAAAATACCTTTACTGGCAAGGCACCCAACCAAACAGGCAGATAAATATTCTTTTTTATGCTAAAAAACAGCTATTTTACTGATTAAAAACATCTAGCAATAAGGATAATTCACTAATCCTACTTATACCTTTGGGTATCAAAAACTAATAGCATGTTACTCATAATTTTAACCCTATTATTGACATTAAATGTCTTAGGATTTATACACAGAAAAAAAAGCTGGCCTAAAATATTTATGATTGTTCAGGTTTCAAGTTTTCTAATTTTCACCATAATGATTAATGTTGGTGCAAATAACCAAAAGCAATCTAGTTTGAACAAAACAATCAATTCAGTGAAAGAGTTGTTGATTTATCGCTGATTTCGGGGATAATTACTTGATTTTAAAGTGATTAAAAATTAGATATTTAGTTTTGTATTCCAAATTGATAATCTTAATTTTGATTAAGCAATCACTAAAGTATGATATTATTTATTTTAACTTTCCTTATGCTTACTAATATTGTAGGTTATTATTACCGCAAAAAAATTTGGGCAAGAATATTAATGATTACGCAATTACTAACAATGGCAGGTATGTTAATTGCCTTGGGAATTTAAATTAATATTCAAAATTTTTAATTTCATCATCCTTTAAAAGCAATTGAGTGAATGCATCCAAAGTATGCTGATTTCCTCCAACACTAAAACTATAAACCAATTTTCCATTTTGCTTGGTATGCTTTACGTTAAACAATTTCAGATTATGAGATTGAGTTCTGTCCGCGATTTTCTCAAACTCTTCCAACTCATCAAACCATATCTTATAAGTTCTAACCTCATGTGTTCTATGGATCAATTTCTCTACATGAGGAATAGCAAAAAGAAATAACAAAACTAAAATAGCTGATAGTATCGAAAACAAAAACTCGCCACTTCCTACCCCTACTCCCAATGCAGCAATAATCCAAATAATGGTAGCAGTGGTAAGCCCACTTATCATATTATCTTTATCTTTAAAAATAGCACCTGCACCAATAAATCCAATACCTGTGATGATATTCGCTGCAATTCTATCATGACTTTCAGAACTACCCAATTTATAAGAAAAAATAGTAAATAAGGTTGATCCGATACAAATCATTACCATCGTTTTGAAGCCAGCATTTTTGTTTTTGTATTCGCGTTCTACCCCGATGCACGCGCCAATCAATGCTGAAATAATCAACTTATTTAGATCCTGTTCCTCTATAATGAAATCAATATTCATATAGATTAGTTTTCTAAAGCACTTTTAGGAATATTTTGGTTGTTTATCTTCTTAAACCTACGAGTAAAAATGATATTCGGATAAGCAATTTGACAAAATTTATTAGTATCAAGCACTTGAATATCCCATCTACTCTTAATTTTCCAAATACTATAATCTACAAACTGAATATAAGGCTGATTGATTTTATTTTTAAAAACAGCATAGGTATAATAAGCTGTCCAACCATCAAAATTTCTTTCGCACTCGGCATATTTATTAAATGTGATGGTATTGCCACGCTGTTCTTCCCATGTGCCAATAATTGAAAATGGTATTTCAGTTTCAACAAGAACAGGTTTAGGATTATCCTTTTTGTCTTCGCATGAGACCAATGCTCCGACTATAAATGCTAATAAAAATAATATTTTCTTCATTTTTTTAGTTTCAAAAATATGAATTCAAATTAATTATGTGATAATTATCTGACTATAAAACTAAAAATCATGACAAAAGCTCTGATAATTCAAGGCAAATCTTTGCAGGAACCAACGCTAAAAAATCTTCAGGGATAAATGCACTTACGTATAAGGCAATTAATACTAATAACATTGCTAGAATAAACATAGTCAAACATTTAAAGAATAACACATTTTGGAATCAAAAGTAATTATACAAATAGGTTAAAAATTCCAAGTCTTATGCCCGACCAAATAAAAAACCCCTACAAATCAATGTTTATAGGGGTTAATCGTAGTCCCAGCAGGATTCGAACCTGCGACCTACGGTTTAGAAAACCGGTGCTCTATCCAGCTGAGCTATGAGACCAAAAGCGGTGCAAATAAAATTTTTTTCTGTTGCAAAGCAAACTTAAATTCAATATTCCTTTTTTTAGTCTCATATTTTTATTCTAAAACAATAAATTGCAAGACTTGATTCCACATAATAAAATAGAAGAAATAATGAATGCCGCTAACATCGAAAGTGTTATTGGCGATTATGTTCGTTTAAAAAAACGCGGGGTTAATCTATTGGGTAACTGCCCTTTTCATGGTGAAAAAACACCTTCTTTTACAGTATCACCAGTAAAAGGAATATACAAATGTTTTGGCTGCGGCAAGGCCGGAAATGTGGTAAATTTCATCATGGAACACGATAGTTTGGGCTATGTGCAAGCACTAAAATTTTTAGCAGATAAGTTCAATATTGAGTGGCCAAAGCAGGAACAAGTTAATATTGACGAAGAAAAAAAGCAGCAAAGCGAGCGCGAAAGTCTCCAAATTTTAAACAATTGGTCGGCTGAATATTTTGAAAACATCCTTTGGAATGATACTGATGGGCAAACAATCGGATTGGGTTATTTTGAAGAACGTGGTTTTAGACATGATATCATCAAAAAATTTCATTTAGGTTATAGCAAAGATTCATGGAACGCATACTTTGATGAAGCTATTAAGAACCAGTACAACACAGAAGTATTACTTAGTTCGGGTTTAGTTAAACAGAGTGAAGACGGCAAGAAATATGATGCCTATAGAGGTCGTGTAATTTTCCCTATTCATGGCAGCAATGGAAAAGTCATTGCTTTCGCAGGTCGCTTTTTGAAAAAAGACCCGAAAAGTCCAAAGTATGTAAACTCTCCAGAAACCATTCTTTACCATAAAAGTAATGAGTTATATGGCTTATACTTTGCTAAAAACATAATCAAGCAAAAGGACTCAGTATACTTGGTTGAAGGTTATACAGATGTGATAAGCATGCACCAAGCTGGTGTCGAGAATGTAGTGGCTTCTTCTGGTACATCCCTTACCGAAAACCAAACCAAGCTTATCAAACGCTTTACAGACAATGTAACCGTTTTGTATGATGGAGATGCTGCAGGTATTAAAGCCAGTTTGCGCGGTATTGATATGTTGCTAGAGCAAGGCTTGAACGTGAAGGTGGTGCTTTTCCCTGATGGAGAAGATCCTGATAGCTATAGCATTAAAGTGGGTTCTGAGGCATTTGCTAACTATTTAAACGAATCGAGCAAAGATTTCATCTTATTCAAACTGCATTTATTGCTAGGTGATACCAAAGGTGATCCTGTGAAAAAGGCTGCAGTGGTCAGAGACATTGTAGAAAGCATCGTAAAAATACCAGATGTATTTAAACGTGCTGCTTTCATCAAAGAATGTTCGCAATTGCTTGAAATAGATGAGCAATTGCTGATAAGCGAAGCCAATAAATCGAGAAGAAATTTTGTTAAACAACAAGAAAAGGATTGGATTGAAAAAGAGCCTCATACGCAAGCCGAGGAGACTTTAACATACGAACAAGCCATTGATGCCACCTTCAAAGAAATTGATGGTTATCATCAAGAAAAAGACATTGTACGCCTGCTATTGAAGTATGGCAATAACAAGATTGATAACTATATGAATGCTGCCCATTTTATCCTTCACGAATTGCATCAAGACGAAATAGAAATTGAACACAACAATATCCATTTGTTTATTGATGAATACAAAAGGCAATTGGAAGTACAAAGAGATTTGAATGACACATTCTTTATTCAACACCAGAATACAGACATATCAACCTTAACGGCTGATGTGCTTGGCAGTCAGCTCACCACAAGTCCACATTGGGGTCGCAAATTCGACTATGTAGTGGAAGCACCTGAAGTAAATTATATTGAAGATATCGCTTCATCCTTACGCAGAATCAAACAAAAATATTTGGATAAAAAACTGCAACAAACCCTTAAAAATATTCAAGAGGCATCAGACGAAGAGACCAATGATTTATACCAACATGTGTATCAAATTTTATTAGAACAAAAAACCAAATTAGCCCTAGAAACGGGAACAGTGGTGCAAAGATGGTTTGGCACTAAAGCTTAGCTTTATTTAAAATCAAAGTTAGCTTCAGAAATAAACCCTATTATTGCAATGTAGAACTACAGCTACCTAAGAAGAGAAATAGGAATGAAAACAATAGGCATTATTCGCGAAGGGAAAAAACCATCTGACTTAAGAACCCCGCTTACACCAAGACAATGTGTTGAATTAATGAATATCATCCCAGATATAAAAATTTTGGTGCAAAGCTCCCCTTTCAGGTGTTTTAATGATGATGAATACAAAAACGCAGGTATTGAGGTGGTTGAAGACATGACATCATGCGATATTTTATTGGGCGTAAAAGAAGTGCCAGTTTCTGAATTGATAGCTGACAAAACCTATTTATTTTTCTCACATACCATCAAAAAACAAGCTCACAACAGAGCCTTGCTGCGCAGCATATTAGAAAAAAACATTCGCCTAATCGACTACGAAACATTGGTTTGGGATGCAGGCAATAGAATTATTGGATTTGGACGTTTTGCAGGCATTGTAGGTACGCACTATGCATTCAGTATGATGGGCCAAAAATATGGTTTATTTAATTTTAAACCTGCCCACCTTTGCCACGACTATTCAGAAATGATTGAGCAGTATATTGGTGTAAAGTTACCTTCTGTAAAAATTGTTTTATGTGGAGATGGTAGGGTGGCTCATGGCTGTATTGAATTGATGAAAAAACTTAAAATTCACCGTGTATCTCAAGAAGAATTTTTGGACAACACCTATGATGAGCCAGTTTACGTGCATCTAAGAAGCGAAGATTACTACGCACACAAAGATGGACGAGAGTGGGATAAATCAGACTTTTATAAGCATCCAGAAGATTATGTAAGTTCTTTTAAACCTTACTTCCAAAAAGCAGATGTAATGCTAAATGCAATATTTTGGAAAGAAGATATTCCATTGTTTTTTACCCATGAGGACATGAAACGTATGGATTTTAACATCAAAATTATTTCTGATATTACCTGTGATGTGCCAGGCCCAATACCTTCTACTACAAGAAGCACAACTATAAACGATCCATACTATGGGTATAATCCATTTACAGCGCAGGAAACCAAGCCTTTCCAAGCCAACACCATTGACGTGCAAGCGGTTGGTAACCTGCCATGCGAGTTGCCTATTGATGCTTCAATTGAATTTGGCGAACAGTTGATTCGTCATGTACTGCCAAGTTTATTGATTGAAGACAAGGAAGGTATTATTAAAAATGCGACCATTGCCGAGCGAGGTAAACTGAATGAAAGGTTCGCTTACCTACAAGATTACGTACAGTAATTCAATAATTATTGTAGTTTTTGGATTTTCTAACTAGGCACCAACGGCCTTATTTTACTAGGATTTTAATGCCAATTTACTTCATTTTTGCTGATACAAAAGCAAAAACGTATGTTTGAAACATGAAGAAATTGATTTTACCCGCGCTCATACTTCTTGGTTCTCTGTCGATTAATGCGCAAACAAAATATACCGAACACATTAAATTGCTAACAGGTCATAGCAGGGATGTAGGTGCGGTTAGCTTTTCTCCAAAAAACATGTATCTAGCATCTGCAGGTGCTGATAATATCGTAAATATTTACAAAGCTGATAGCCCATTTACCAGAATAACGTCCTTTAAATCGCATAGCACTCCCATTAATGTTATTCGCTTCAATCGATTGGGAAATATGTTGCTAACTGCATCCACTGCGCCAAATGATTTTGGAATATTTGTGTACGATTCGGTTTTCAAAAAAGCCAAAGAACTTTTGGGTCACTCTGCCAATATCAATACCGCTATTTTTGATAATAGCTCGCGTTTTGTATTTTCTGGGTCCGAAGATGGCAAAATATTTTTGTGGGATATTAAATCAGGTAAAAACTTTAAACAAATTGTCAATGGACAGGCTGTAAATTCAATTGCCATGAACAACGATCCTCGCTTCCTTTTCGTAGCAGGTGCTGAACCTAAAATAAAAATGTATTCAATAGCCAACGGGCAAGTGGCACGAAGTTTTGACGGTCATATGGACGCTGTAAATGCCATAGAAATCAGCCCAAATAACAAATTTCTATTAAGTGGTTCAAACGACAAAACAGCACGTATTTGGGACGTATTAACAGGCAAGGAACTACGTAAACTACCTGTTGATTGTTGGAAGGTAACAGCGGTTGCATTTAGTGAGGATAGCAAATATGCCATTACCGGTTGTAACGATGGCTCTATTAAAGTTTGGGAAGTAGAAACGGGCAAACTAGTTAGCAGTGTGGAAGCCCAATATTACAATATCAGAGATATTAGTTTGAGTAAAAATTATAAATACATTGCTACTGCACCTATGCTAAGAACAGGTGAAGATTTTGGTGTTAGAATTTATCCTTCAGGAATTGAATTACCGCAAAACCTTACAACTAATAATAAGATATATTATCCTTATGCACCGCTTGATAGCATTATGAAACTAAGAACACTTACCAAAGCAGATTCAATAAAATACAAAAAGCAAATTGGTATTTTTGAAGATTTTAATAAAGCTAAAAACAAAGACACAGCACCAAGCAATAAGTTAGATTCAGTAAGGTTTTTTAAAACACCTATGAACAAGCCTAGCACTACAAAGTAATTAATACAAACTAAAATACTATATTCATAAGCCCCCAATGCAGATTGTATTTGGGGGCTTTTTATTGAAAAGAATTCATAATAGACAAGATTGTATTGAGATAAATGAGACACCTAATTTGACGCAGATAGATAGCCCAACTATTTCTATTTTTTTATGAATATACTGTTATAACAATATCTGTATAATGGAAGTGTCCAAATTTGAACAGCTTAATATTTATACTAACAAGAAATATCACAATTCAAAAAAAAAAAGAGGCTGCTTTGGTGAAAGCAGCCTCTATAAAATAAGGTCTACCTGAAATGGATTATTTTACAAATTTCATTGTTTTGATTGCTGCACCATTTTCGTCTGATAATTGAATAAAGTAAATTCCTTGTGCAAGGTTACTAACATTCATAGATGATTTACCATCTGTTCCCAATGAATTTAATTCATAGCCTGAAACAAGGTTACCTTTGGTATCAAACACATCAACGGATATGTTTTTGGCTGTATTGTTTTTATAAGCAATGTTTAACACATCATTAGTTGGAACAGGATACAAAGCATAAGAAGATGAAATCTCATTAGCTATGTCCTTAATTGATGTAGGCGATGCAAAGGTGGTATCATTTAAAATCAACACAAATCTGTCTTTACCCCATTGGTGAGGGAGTGAATCCATCACAAATGTGTACGAACTAACTTTTCTTACATCAATTGTTTTTTGGGTAAATTTATCCAATAATTGAATTCTCATAGCAGGTGAGAAGCTTTCTAAATTGGTAAAATTGAAGTAATAAGTGCCTTTTTGCGTAGCTTCTACATTCATGCTTACACGTGTTTCGGTGGTCACAACTGGAATACTTGACAATGTTAAATTAACTGAATCATTGCCATAGCTTGATAGATTCAGGTTATCATTTTTCATTTTTGTAATATCATAATCATCCTTATTAAGTGTAGCGCCATCTATCATTTTCAAGATATATTCATCACTTTCTGTTGAGTCTCTAAAATATTTAATATGCAATTCATTATTTGCAGTTGTTTTATGCAGTACAAAAGAATTGGTATTGGTTTTGAAAGCCTCAGTAAAAGTCAATGCTGCTCCTGTTCCGGTAGCCTGAACAAAGAAACCAGTTGCACTTGGAATTAAACCATTAGTTAAAGTTCCAGAACCTGCCAATGCGCTAAAGCTTTTATAAGAATTTGAAGTCGCATCAAAAACGTGTATTGCATTCGATATATTTGTTCTATTGCTATTTGAAGCCCAAAAAGCCGCCCAATCAAAAGCACACGGATATGGGTTTGCTAATAAATTCCAACCATCAGTAGCATTATCAAAAGCCCCTGCAGTGCCAGTTCCAGTTGAGTTTATCAGCATAGATACAGAACCTGCATTTACCCCACTCGTAACACCGCCTGTCTGGGTAAATGTAAAGGAAGATTGGGCGGGTGCAGATCCCGGTTCAAAATAACCAATAACAGCCGTATCCGTTGCATAAGTTCCTGTGATAGGACCCCTTACGAAAGCTCTGTAACCTACACCAGGCGTTAAAGTAGTTGCCATATTTGATACTGGATTAGCCCAACCATTTTCAATGGTACCAGATGCAGTTCTGTTATATATCCTAACTGATGACGGAGTGCCTGCGGTATTATTAAATCCTAATAAATTTGAACGAGTGGTAGCATATCCATTTGAATTTGCCGACCCTATAGTTGCCCCTGGTGTACCAGGGCCTGTGATGTAAAACTGAGAACCCCAACTAGCCAATGTTTGACCTGTAACAGGTGCACCAAGGTACCTCCATCTGCGACCAGAACCAGAAATATACCTTTCAACTATTACATTACCTGTAATGGTGCCAGCTGAATTTCCAATTGATGCTGTGCCATTAACATCCGATTTTAAAGTTAATAAACCACCTGTGTTTAAGGTAGAACCCGAACCAACCGTTACAATTCCTGGGGTTGAACCGCCAATAATATTTAAAGCATTACCTAAGGTAACTGTTCTAGATGTACCTGCATTTATAGTTAAATTTTTTAAGGTATTATTACTAGGGTCAAATCTCAAAGTTCCTAAAGTTCCATTGCCTGCGATCGTTATGGAAGACGCAGTATTACATTTAATCATTGATCCAGATACCATTGAAATAGCAGAAGTTGTTCCACCTTTTCCTATTGTTAAATTCTTACCGTTTAAGTTAATTACACTTGCAGAATTTGTAACTTGCAATGGATCACTAGTTTCGTCAACCAATAAATTAGTTCCAATCACAATTTCTCCACCAGTTTTTTGAACGCGCATTACATCAATATCAAGAGGGTCTGTGGTAGAATTTATTGTTTGAGTATTGCTTCCATCGAAGAAAATGGCTCGTGTGTTGGCGGTAAAAGTTCCATTATCATCCAAGTTGCCAAATAAAATCAAGTCCCCACCTATAGAACCAGATAAAGTAATAGTTCCATTATTTGTAAAATTTCCTCTCACGGTAAGAGCTGCAGTCATAAAAGCTCCAGTTTCATTCATAGATAATGTACCACCAGAATTTATTGTTAAGTTACCCGCACACTGACGAGCAGTTCCTGTTCCAGAATTTCCTAAATTAAGTGTTGTCCCGCTATTTATTTGTACATTATTAGGGTATCCTGCTCCAGTAGTTGCACTCCATTCAGTTCCTCTGCCATATACAGTCCCGGAACTATAAATCAAAGTTGAAGATGTTCCATAAGAGGGAGCAGTTGTATTAACAAACCCGCCAACATTAATAGTTAAATTACCATTCACTGTTGAACCACTACTAAAAGTTACACCACCAGCTAAAATAACATTATTAAAAGACCAAGTACCAGTAATGGCTCCTGTTCCTGCAAAGCTAATGGTTCCGGTTGATGCAGTATAGTTACCGCCATTTGCTAAGGTTGAACCGTTATTTACGGTAAGAGTAGAAGAGCCGTTATCAAAAGTACCTCCTGAATTAATTGTCAATGAACCAATAGTTGTATTTCCACTTAAAGTAACGGTATGACCATTTGCAATGGTATATGACGCACCTGAAAATATTTGTGAAACCCCAAAAGTAGAGGCACTGCTTAAATTTCCTGATTGGGTGCTAGTAAACGATGATGTTAATGTATATGAATAATTTGCACCTGAATTGTCATCATAATTAAGTGTTGAAATAGATTTATCAATTTCAGACATGCTAGAAATAGACGAAGCAGTAGATGTAAACACATAGTATCTAACTGAGCTTCCTATTGTTTGAGCTGGTATGGTGGCAGACCAACTTGTGCCACTTCCAGTTGCTTGAACCACTGAACTCGAATTTGAACTTGAAAAGTCAGAAGCTGTCGTGTATCTTACATATACAGCTTCACCACTTGATGGAGTTGCACTTGTAGTAATTCCGATAGAAGACGTACGATCAAAATTTAATGATTGAGAACTCCTAGAAATGGTTACTGGAGCAGCAGATGTATAGGCAACATAAAACTTAGAATTTGTTAATGTATAGCCAGCATCATTAAACACAAAAGTATATCTACCTGCTGTACTCATATTTAAACCCATGTCGTTTCCTGAATTATAGCTACTAAATCCGTTTACTACATTCAATCCTGCTTGGGCAACACCAGAAAATACCCATTTGTTAGCAAATCGATTTCCACTTGGCCCGGAAATAAAAAGGAAGCCACTTCCTCCTCCACCAGCCATATTAATAGTTGTAAAATCTCCTCCTGAGCTCTGTACATTGTAAGTTTTAAACCATTGTCCTCTACCATCAGTTGGGTTACCTGAAGAAGTTGAAACCCTTCTGAAAGTTGAGTTAGAAGATGCTGCAGTCGAGTAACTATTCATCTGACCAACAACTTGCACAGGCTCCCCACTAAAAATGTTTTGCGACCAAGCAAAAGTGCCCATCAAGGCATAGGTAAACAAAAACAAACTTCTAACAAATGTTTTTCTAAAATTCAACTGCATCATTTTTTTCATAGATTATTTTTTTATACCACAATTTTAACACAGAATTATCTCTTTATCAAATTTGTATTAAATAATATGACAATTGGACAAAAAAATTATTTTATCTGCCATAATAAGAAGCTTTAATTTTCAAAACCTTGATTCTTTGGCATTAGTGTAGTGAAATGATAAATATTTTAATTTCATTGAAAAACACAAAGAGGAGTAGAAAGAAATTGACAAGATTATAAATCAATCTAATAATGAATTGTTGAACCTTGAATTATTTGTTGAAAAAGCCCTATCAATATACTTCAATCTAAGGTCAATGTAAGGTTCTGCAAACCATTAGAACATACAAAAAATACAAATTTTACTATTTACTGAAGGAATGCGATTCAACGAAAAAAACAACCCGTATCGAACCGACAGGTATTATTTGGTTTTTGCCTATGTCTCGCAACTGAATTGGGATTGAAGTAAACAAAAAAGCGAAATATCAAACATTAAATTTGATTATTCCGCTTTGGTGGGCCCACTTGGTCCCGATTAATCGGGAGAACCAAGCAACTCAAATTTTCTTAGATCTAATTAGCTAATCTCTTTATGCATTTCAATAAATTTAGCCATCTCTGTTTCATTTTCTATCAACTTCTCAATAAACTTTCTACTCTTCATTCGTTTGACATATAATTCCATTTTTCTTGCTACTTTGATATCCGAACATAATATTGATAATTTTATCTCCCAATCATCAGCAATAGAGGTATATTGATTCTCGTAATATTTGATATTATGCTTTTTCAACCTCTTTTCCGGTTCCTCTGTTGTAATACCAACATAATACTTGTTTACACTTTTACTATATAAAATATATAACCACGCCATAATAAAAAAAGCCTTTTCAATAACTGAAAAGGCTTAGAATTGCTGGTGGGCCCACTTGGAATCGAACCAAGCACCTACTGATTATGAGTCAGTTGCTCTAACCGAATGAGCTATAGGCCCGAAAAGATTTATTTCTTATGGGGTGGCAAAAGTATATTTTTAGCTTTATTATTACAACCGTTTAGAAAAAAATATGAAAAAAATTAAAGCTGTTATTCTTGACCTTGGTGTGGTGATAATAAATATTGATCAGGAAAAAACCTTGAGAGCTTTTGAACGCCTTGGGATTGACCTCGAAGATATTAATGAATCAATGCCTATTTTCAAACAATATGAGAAAGGTGAAATTTCAGACGAAGATTTTATTAGGACATTAAAAACGGCTTTAAAAGGTAGCGCAACTGAAGATCAAATAATAAAGGCTTGGAACGCCATGATACTAGACATTCCTACCCATCGATTTAGATTAATTGGAGAACTAAGAAAACATTACAATGTACATTTACTTAGTAATACAAACTCTATCCATATCAAAGAAATCAGAGATTATATAAACACGTATCACCAAGATGAAGATTGGCAAAACACATTTGATAAAATGTTTTTATCTTATGAAATTGGTCTTAGAAAACCTGATGCAAATTTATATGAACATGTATTAAATGAAATCAACTTAAAGGCTGATGAAACCATATTTGTAGATGATTCGAGAGCGAATATCAAAGGTGCTGAAAAGTTAGGAATAAACTGCATTTGGACCCAAAAAGGAATTGATAAATGGCTATGGGATGAGCTAAAAAAGATTGACCCGGATTTACATATCGGCTAATTCTTTTTGCAATTTCTTGGTCAATCCTAATGCCACCAAATTATAGGACAAATCAAGCCATTCAAGAATAAGTTTATCATTGGCATCCAAATTAAAAGAAACGGTATTCCAATTGGTTTTATTCATATGAAAACCAGGTTTAACGGCCTCAAAATCCTGTCTTAATTCCACAGCATAATCTGGGCTACATTTAAGATTAACATGTGTAGGGTCAGAGATGGAAATAAGGGCAAACATTTTGCCCATTACTTTAAAAACCAAAGTGTCGTTATCAAAAGGAAATGTTTCTTCAACACCTATCTTAGCGATGCAATACTCTCTGAATAGTTCAATGTTCATGGCAATTGAAACAAACGGTAGCCAAGCGTAAACACAAACATATTGGCCCTGGAGCTGTATTGTTGAACTATTTGTTGAGTCAATTTATCCATATACACCACTTTGCCAGCCTCACTCAAATTCATGTCATACCTAGCATCCAAAGAAAATTTCCAAACATCAAGTCCCACTCCCAATTGCAATCCCAATACAAAATCATTAAACTTAGATTGATTGATATAATTATTTAATTGAGTTTGTGTTTGAGTTTGTGAATTCGCCAATTGAAATTGAAAATTAGGGCCACCATTCACACGAATTACTTTAAAGAATTGTTTGCCAAATAATATAGGCACGTCAATATTATGTGTGGTATTGTTTCCAAAATCTTTAATTTCATTTCCTCTTTGGTTATAGTTAACTTCGGGCATGATAAAAAAGCCTAGTACTTTTATTTTGGCATAAGCACCTAGCGTCATACCTGTTACGGCATCCTTGCTAGAATATGCCACAAAATCTTCGCCAATGGAGTTGCGGCTAAAACCAGCACGCACACCCAATGATAACTCTTGAGCCTTTATGGATAAGGCCAAAACCATGCACATAGCAGAAAATAAGATTTGCTTTTTCATAATACAAGTATAATGAATGTTGTTGGTTAAAAAAACCAATAAAAAAAGAGCCGTTCAATTGAACGGCTCGTTTAAATTTTACTTAGTTTTTTATTGGAAGTAATCCATATTTCTTGCCAAGTTCCAATTGGTTTTGTAAGAAATTGTTTGGATATTCTACTTTCACATCTGTTACTTTATCGCCATCCATCACCGCTGTTAACTTAGGTTGGATAAAACCTTTGTAAGGAGCTACGTTCAATTTATTAAAACGCTCTTTCACTTCTTTCAATAATTCTTGATCAACCTTCACGCCATAACCTTCTACAAGCGCTGTGGCTGCTTTATAATCACCTTCAGATTTGATGCGTTGAATTTCTTTTAACAACTGACCAAACAAGTTACGTAGTTTGTCGTAATCATTCACTTTTACATAAGTCTTACCATCACGTTTCACGAATACTATCACATTGTCTTTCTTGCCCATTTCATAAGCCCATTTAGCATTCAACTGACGGTTACGCATGTGAGCTTCTTCCAAATTCTCACCTACATTCAAACGAGTTAATTGTGTAATTAAACCATTCATGATATAACCATCGTACTCTGCTTTACCACAATCAAGACTTGGCATAACACCCATATCAATAAGTTTATTATCTAAAACATAATACAATGCCACCAAATCAGCACGGGCTTCTTCTAATGTGCTTGCATAGTTTTTAAGGGTTTGGTCTGGATCGCCTACACCTTTGTTAATTTGACCACTCGCATGACCAATTACCTCATGCATATCAGTATGCAAATCGCCAGCCAATGCACCAAATTCTTTCGCTCTTGCTATCTGTGCTTCGTTTTCAGCAAACTCTTTTAATACAGGACTCTTAGCGCCAACAATATTATATGAGTGAACGATATTACCTAACGAAACAGATTTGCTACCATGTTTTTGACGAATCCAATTGGCATTTGGAAGATTGATACCGATAGGTGTGGATTGTGCGCTAGCACCAGCCTCTTGAATAACGGTAATCACTTTAGCAGTAATTCCTTTCACTTCTTTCTTCTTGTGTTCAGGGGCAATAGGTGAGTTATCCTCAAACCATTGCGCTTCTTTAGCAATAGCAGCAATTCGCTTAGTTGCTTCCATGTCTTTAATCGAAACTACTGATTCGTAGCTAGCTCGTTTGCCTATAGCATCATCATACACTTCAATAAATCCATTTACTACATCCAAACGAGAATCAACATCTGCTACCCAAGCTATATTATATTCATCCCACTTTATCAAATCACCCGTTTTATAATATTCAACCAATAATTCAAGTGCTTTTTTCTGTTTGTCATTCTCAGCCACTTTCACAGCTTTTTCCAACCAAAACACAATTTTTTCAATAGAAGCAGAGTACATCCCTCCTACTTTCCAAACTTGTTCTATTACCTTCCCGTCAACCTTAGTCATTTTGCTATTTAATCCCCAAGAAATAGGTTCTGAATCATCCTTTTTCATATGAGAATTATAGTAATCTTCCACTTCTTTTTGGCTCACACCTTCATAAAAGTTATTTGCAGAGGCCTTCACATTATCAATACCAGAAGCCAAATCCACTTTCTTTCCTTCGAAGTTTATATCAAACATGATTGACTTCATACTTGTTAAAAACTCATCAACAGATTTGCCACCCAAAGGAAGTTTTGCAGCATCTGTTTTCTTTATCAATTCAGTGAAAAATTCAAAGCTACACTCAGGTGCAAATTTCAAGTTTGAGTAATGGTGGTGAACACCATTTGAAAAGAAAAAGCGTTTTGCATACTCTTCAAACTTTTTCCAATCTTCGCTATCTTCATGCTTAGGATTGGCTTCATATATGGCTTCGATGGTTTTACGTACCAATAAATTATTCTTATTATTTTGGTCGTAAATAATATCACGACCTGCATTAGCTGCCTCGAATAAATAGTAGGCAAGCTCTTTTTGCTGAGTTGTTAATTCAGCAAAACCTGGTATTTCGTAGCGTAAAACCTGCAAATCTGCAAATCGATCGCATTCAACTTCAAAACTACTTTCGGTTTTGCCTTGTTCTTTGTTTTGATTTGACGAACAACTGTAGATCAAAGCTCCTGCACTTAATGTTGTAATCATCATGAATTGTTTTATTTTCATTGTATTTAATGTTTCAGATTGGTATTCAAATGAAGTACAATGTTACATAAAAACAAAATAGATTTGATAGGTGGCAATGCTTAATTTGCAGCAGTGAAAACAAACAGTTTAAAAGATTTTTTAGACACACAAGTCAATAAATACAATCAATTTTCATTTATTGAGGATGACCCTATCTGCATTCCGCATCAATTCAACCTAAAACAAGACATTGAAATCATGGGCTTGTTTGCTTCAGTGTTTGCCTGGGGGCAACGCAAAACAATCATAAATAAGTGTAATGAATTATCAAATCGCATGGATAATCGACCATACGATTTCATCCTAAACCACCAAGATAATGATTTAAAGAGACTTTTAGGATTCAAACATAGAACATTTACGGATACTGATTTACTCTATTTTGTGTCTTTTCTAAATAAATGGTATAGGCATAGTGAAAGTCTAGAGTCTGCCTTTTCAAAGCATTTTAATCCAAAAGACAAGAATATTGAGAAAGCCTTGACAGGCTTTAGATTGCTTTTTGAATCAAATGATGCAGCCCCAAGAAGAACATTAAAGCATATTTCAAGCCCTAATCAAAACTCAGCATGCAAAAGATTGTGTATGTATTTAAGATGGATGGTTCGTGATGACGACTCAAAAGTTGACTTTGGTATTTGGAAAACCATTAAACCCTCTCAATTGATATGTCCGTTAGACTTGCATGTGCAAAGAACTGCTATAAAATTTGGTTTATTACAAAGAGAGCAAAGTGATTGGAAGGCGGCATTAGAATTAACTGAAAACTTAAAACGATTTGACAAAAACGACCCAGTTAAGTATGATTTCGCCCTATTTGGATTGAGTATCACACCAGATAAGTCATAATTTATTACCGAAAATTGTCAGTTAAACTGACAATTTTCGGTAATAATTATTTTATTAAAAGAGGCAATGTATGAGTCAAAAAAGGGATTAAACCAACCACCTTCACTTGTTTATTAATACCAAAATCATCATCAAGAGATGGAGTAATTATAAAATTATGTTTGGTCCCCAAATCCTTTAAACTTTCAGTCATTCCACGAGAAACAGAAGGCGCAGTTGAATACTTAATTTCAATACTTGCAATTGGTTTTATACCTTTAACCAAAATCAAATCTACCTCACTCCCATCATGTGTTCTATAATAGTAGGGCTGAATGGTGCGAGGTAATAATTGAATGATTTGTTCAATTACATAGCCTTCCCAAGAATTGCCAACTGCCGAATGGTTGAATAATGTCTTTACATTATAAATATCTAATAAATAATGTAACAAGCCCGTATCACGGATATATACCTTAGGACTTTTAACTAATCGCTTCTTAGAATTAATATGAAAAGGCATCAACTTTCTAACCATATATGCACCTTCAAGGTGGTCCAAGTATCGGTTTGTGGTTGTTTGACTAATATCTAAGCCTTTTGCAAATGAGTTGGCATTCCAAATACCAGCATGATGGTGAGCTAACATTCTCCATAAACGAAACATCACTTGTGGCGAAAAGGTACTACCAAACAATGAATTCAAATCTCGTTCAACAAAAGTGCGCGCAAAGCCATCCATCCAAAGAAATTGGGCTTCATCATTCCTAGCCCTATATGAATCTGGAAAACCTCCTCGAAACCAATGTTTATTTAGTGTGGTACTTTTCTGAGGCAACTCAGTTAAATTAAAGGGATGAGCTTCGATATAATATATCCGACCAGCCAAGGACTCAGATGCACCTTTTACCAATTCTGGTGTAGCAGAACCTAATAATAAAAATCTACCTGCTTTTTTCTTTTTATCAATAACAGATCTTAATACTGGAAATAAATCTGGCAAGCGTTGCACTTCATCAATGATTAAATTAGCATCTTGGTGTTGTGTAAGAAAAAATTCGATGTCATTAAACTTTCTTAAATCAGCAGGGCTTTCTAAATCAAAGTAATCAGCCTTTGATTTCAATTGCTTTTGGATAGTAAGAGCCACAGTAGTCTTCCCGCATTGACGAGGTCCAACAAGGCCTACAGCAGGAAACTGCTTCAATAGTTTTTCTACTTGTGCTTCTGCAATTCGTTTAATTTTCATGGTACAAGTATAAATAAAAATTCCCGAAATTTGTCAATCCAACTGACAATTTTCGGGAATAATTTAATTAAATATTCTGCTATTTATTTATCTTTCAATCGCTCTTTGATGTCTAATCTATGTTTACGAGCTGTGTCGATAGCTATGTCATAACCCGCATCAGCATGGCGTATAACGCCCATTGCAGGATCATTATGCAATACACGTTTCAATCTGCGAGCAGCGTCTTCAGTACCATCAGCCAAAATAACCATGCCTGCATGAATAGAATATCCCATTCCAACTCCACCACCATGGTGAACAGAAACCCAACTTGCTCCACCAGCTGTATTAATCAAAGCATTCAATATAGGCCAGTCAGCAACAGCATCACTGCCATCTTTCATTGCTTCAGTTTCGCGGTTTGGCGATGCAACAGAACCTGTATCCAAATGATCTCTTCCGATCACAATTGGTCCTTTTACTTTACCTGTTCTTACCAATTCATTAAAAGCCAATGCAGCCTTTTCTCTATCACCTTGTCCTATCCAACAAATACGAGCAGGTAAGCCTTGGAAGGCAATGCGTTCACGAGCCATATCTAACCAACGATGTAAAGATGTATTTTCAGGGAATAATTCTTTCATCACTTGATCTGTTACATAAATATCATTAGGATCACCACTAAGCGCCACCCAGCGGAAAGGGCCTTTACCCTCGCAGAATAACGGGCGTATATAGGCAGGCACAAAACCCGGAAAATCAAATGCATTTGACACGCCTCTTTGGTCTTTTGCTTGTCCTCTTAAATTGTTTCCATAATCAAAAGTGATTGCACCTCTTTTTTGAAGTTCTAACATTAGCTTCACATGATGGGCCATCGTATCTAAAGATATATTAACGTATTTTTCAGGTTCAGTTCTGCGCATATGGTCAGCAACATCTTCGGCCAATGTTTCAGGATAATATCCATTTAATGGATCATGAGCCGAAGTTTGATCAGTTAACAAATCTGGTGTAATGTTTCGTTCAATTAGTCTTTCTAGCAAATCAATCACATTACAAACCACACCAATTGATAATCTTTGTCCAGCAGCTTTGGCTTTCAAGGCCATATCGATAGCTTCGTCAACATCACGACTCATCACATCAAGGTAACGAGTTTCGATACGTTTTTTGATACGCCATTCAACCATTTCAGCTGCTAAGCAAACACCATCACACATGGTAACAGCTAGTGGCTGAGCACCACCCATGCCACCAAGGCCAGCAGTAACCGTTAATGTGCCTTTCAAACTTCCACCAAAATGCTGACGAGCCGCTTCGGCAAAGGTTTCATAGGTACCTTGCACTATACCTTGTGAGCCAATATAAATCCAACTTCCAGCTGTCATTTGACCATACATCATCAAGCCTTTTTTATCCAACTCATGAAATGTTTCCCAATTGGCCCATTTAGGAACCAACATACTGTTTGAAATTATCACACGTGGCGCGTCTTTATGGGTTGGAAGAATACCAACTGGCTTACCACTTTGAATAAGTAAGGTTTCATCGTCCTCCAAATCTTTCAAAGCATTCACTATCAAATCAAAACTCTCCCAATTGCGAGCAGCCTTACCTATACCTCCATATACAATAAGGTCTTCAGGACGTTCTGCCACATCTGGGTCAAGGTTATTATACAACATACGCAAGGCAGCCTCTTGAATCCAACCTTTGCATGAAAGGGTATTTCCAGTGGCTGCGTGTAGTTCAGGTCTTTTCATAAAATATTTTAGTGTGTTAATATTATTTATACTTAATTTGAGCCAACAATTTTACAACATCAAACGTAATTCTCCATATATTGTTTTTTTGATTTTGCTGAGTTTCTCATTCAGCATAGTGCCTTTCCATGCTTTCCATAAACATATTGAAACTGAACATATGGTAGCTATGCAAAGCAAAAACTATGAACATAACTGCGAATTAGACGAAATAATATGCCAAGGTGAATTTAATGCAGACTTATGTCAACATAGAACACATCTTGGTAAACCTATTGAAAAATGCTTTAGCTGTCAATTTCACTTCACCAAAAATTACACCCTAAGTGAAGCAAACCAAAGCATTACTTTTCAATCTTTTTATGAACTTAGATTCAATAATCTTCATTCAATTGAGCTCGTTTTCAACAAACTGTTAAGCAATAAGGGCCCTCCCACTCAGGCATAATTAGAAACCGTTTTCTTCTTGCACCTTAATACCCTTTATCAAACTTAATATTATTACATTGAAACAAACAGCAATGATAATGCTGTGTCTTTTATTGGCTTTTAAAGCAAATACTCAGACTCAGCCATTAAACACCTTTACAATTTCAGGTATTGTGAGCGATAGTGCGAATTCACAAGTGCTTCCTTATGCTAGTCTTTACCTTAAAGAGTTAAAGCGAACTACCTTAACGGATGAAAATGGTAACTTTAAAATAGATGGTGTAAAAAAAGGAAATTATACCCTACAAATCGCTTACCTCGGTTACCATCCCACAAGCCTTCGCATTAAGGTGGAGAAAGATATTGTCCTACGAATTCAATTAGCAAATGAAATAAACCATTTGCATGAATTTGTTGTAACGAGTCATCAAGACGACAATACTATTCCATCAAAATCCACAATCAAACTTGAGAATATTGAAAGAAACAGAGGTCAAAATTTTGTCGATCTACTAAAAAATTCAGTAGGTATTTGTTCATTAAACTCTGGGCCAGGCATTGCTAAACCTGTTATAAGGGGAATGCATAGCAATAGGATAGTAACTTTAAATAACGATGTTCGCATAGAAGACCAGCAATGGGGAGCCGACCACGGACCTGAAATCGACCCATTCTCTATCGGTAAAGTGGAAGTAATAAAAGGTGCATCTGGCCTACAATATGGTGCAGAAGCCATTGGTGGGGTTATTAAAATTGCATCTCGCGAATATCTCAAAAATAAAGGGATTCAAGGTGAGTGGATGGCAAATGGATTTAGTAACAATAAGCAAGTAGCAAGTTCAATATTGTTAGAAGGAAATCATCTTAAGAATAATGAATTAAAATGGAGAACCCAAGCAAGCTATACAAAGTCAGGGGATGCCCAAACACCCGAATATGTAATGAACAACACTGGCTTTAGTGAACTTAATTTCTCATCCTCATTGCACTATGGTTTTAAAAAATTAAACATTGAAGCATCTCAAAGTTACTATCAAAGTGAAATAGGTATTCTTAAATCATCACATATTCATAACCAAACGGATTTGCTTAGGGTAATCAAAAATGGAAGACCATTGGTTGTATACCCTTACAGTTATAGTATTGGCAGACCAAAACAAGAAGTAAACCATCAAGTGTATGCGCTAAAAATGAGTTATCAATTTGCAAAAAGCAAACTGAGTTATGCATTGAGCCAACAAATAAATAACCGCAAAGAATATGATGTATTGGTAAGTTGGAACAATAACAATACGAACCAAAATACAGCTGCCTACAATTTAACTTTAACAAGTTGGCAAAACGATTTGAAATATGAGACGCAAACACTATATAGCTGGAGCCACAGCCTTGGTGCGTCATGGATGTATCAAGGGAATTATGCCACAGGCAAGCAATTCTTTATACCTAATTTTATTGCCAACACATACGCAGTTTATGCTATTAGTAAGTATTCAAAAAAGAGATGGTATGCCGAATTAGGTTTTAGGTTAGATAACAGAAATCAAACAAGGTATATCAATCAAAGCAATCAAGTGCTATATAATGACTTATCCTATAAAAATATAAGTTTTGCCGCAGGTATATCTTATCAGTTAACCACTGCTTGGAAGCTTAACAGCAATATAAGTAGCGCATGGCGACCACCTAGTATAAACGAATTATATGCAGATGGACTTCATGCAGGCCTTGCGACTTACGAAAAAGGAAATCCTAATCTTCAAGCGGAACGAAGCTATAATCTTGAACTTGGGATTAAACATCAAAATGAAAAGTGGCAAGCTGAATTCAATGTATTTAGAAACTACATGGATAATTATATATATCGATTACCCACAAAAACAATCGTTACCAATTTCAGAGGTTCTTTTCCCTTGTTTGAATGGAGCCAAACCAATGCAGTTATCTATGGATCGGAATTACTATTCAACTATCAATTAAGCAAAAGTTTTTCAGCCAATTTAAATGCTAGTTTTTTATATGCCGATGATATCAGCCATGCTCGTCCTCTTATATTTATTCCAGCTAATAGAAGTAAACTAAGTTTGAGTTATGAGAAAGATGCCATAGGCAAGTTTCAAAAACTATTTTTCACAGCTAGCTATACTCTCGTGTCTCAACAAAACAGATACCCTGACAGCCTAGATTGGACAACACCTCCAGGCGCTTATGGCTTGTTTGACATCAATGCAGGTTTTCAAATAAACTTAAAAAAACAACCCATAAAAATAAGCATGGGCATTCAAAATTTGTTTGACACATCCTACCGCGACTACCTGAGTAGATATCGCTATTTTAGTTTAGATCCCGGAAGAAATATTATTTTAAGGGTGATTATACCCTTCTCAATTTTAAGCAAACATTAAAACAAAATCATTAAAACACATAATAAATTTATAATATGAATACCAAGTTAAAAACAAACATTATTCTTCTTTTAATTGCTTCCACCACTAGTATGCTTGGCTGCCAAAAAGAGGACCCAAAAAAACCTAGTTCAAACACTCCTCAAGAGCAGATTACAACTGTTATTTTGAAAGGGTATAATCATGACGACCCAAGCGATTCGCTTCATCAATTTATGATAAAGTGGGAAGACCTTGATGGAGATGGAGGAAATCCTCCGAGTATTGATTCATTGATATTGGATACTGGCTTTGAATATCATATCAATCTTATCATTATTGATAAAACTAAAACGCCTTTTGATACCGTGAGTAAGGAAATTGAAGATTTAAAAAATGTCCATCAATTTTTCTACACACCTAGTAAAGAACTTGAAGACAAGATGGAAGTTAAAATTGATGAATTTGATAGCAATAATCCTCCCCTACCTTTTGGCATGGAAGTAAATTTACACATCACAGCAGACACTTTATATAATCTACCCGTAATAGGAAAACTAAATATCGTTTTGAGTCATTATGATGGTATTCCTAAAACAGCGAAACCTTCACCTGAAAGTGATATAGATATAAATATTCCAATACGGTTAAAATAATCTAAGCAGAATAAATTTTAATTAAATCCTCAGCTATATGTTGGGGATTTATTTTTTCAGCTTGACGCTTTCCTTTTTCTATTAAGTCCAATCTTAATGCAGGGTTTGAATGAACATGCGCCATATGTTTCGCCAAAGTTTGAATATCGGTTGGAGAACATAATAAGGCTGCATCTCCCGCTACTTCCGGAATGGATGACACATTGCTTGCTATGTTTGGGACTTCGCATCTTAGGGCTTCTAAAACAGGAATACCAAAACCTTCAAATTCTGATATATAAATCGCGCAATTTGCCAATTGAAACATAGCTGGCAAATCAGCAAAATCAACTTTAGGAACAAATGTTATTTGCTCCTGCATATTATTGGTTATAATAAATTCATCCAAAAGCTTCTTGTATTCTGTTGCTTTTCCCACAACAACTAACTTAATGCTAGTATCTTTGAGACTCGCAATCGCTTTTAATATGCTTAACTGATTCTTGCGCTTTTCTATCGTACCTACCGTCAAGAAAAACTGCTCAGGTAGATTATATTTATTGATTACATTTTGCTTTTTCGACTCAGATTGTTTTTCATAAAACTGCTTATCACAATCTTGATAAACCACACTTATCTTAGATGGATTTGTATGAAAATAGCTTATGATATCTTGTTTGGTTTGCTCGCTTACACTTACAATATGTGTAGCGTGTTCGCAGGCATTCCTAAACTTCTTCTTGTATATGTATGCATCTATATTATTGTAATAATCTGGATACCTCAAGAAAATGAGATCATGAATACTCACAATTGATTTTATACTTGATTGTTCAATGCCATTTGGCAACTCATTACTTAAGCCATGAAAAACATCTATTTTATATTTCTCTAATTCTTTTACAAGGCCCAAACTGCGCCAAGCTGATGCAAAGGTTTTATCAATAATTCCTTCAGGACTTACTATATGTAAATTGGGTCTTGGAGCGAAATAATCTTTCAATTGATTATCAAATCCAGGGGTAAATAAATAGTATTCATGTTGAGGGAAAAAAGTCAATAAGGAATCTATCACAAACCTTGAGTAATTTCCAAGACCTGTATGGTTGTTAAAAGCACGCTTTGCATCAAAACCGATTCTCATTGAATTAAATTTTCAACTCCTTATTAATATGTTGGTTAAACGGCTACATTATATTCTCTCAAACTATCATTCAAAGAAGTTTTCAAGTCGGTTGATTCTTTTCGTTTTCCAATAATTAATGCACATGGCACTTCATAACTACCAGCAGCAAATCTCTTAGTGTATGAACCAGGTATTACAACTGAACGGGCTGGCACCACACCTCTGTACTCTTTAGGCTCAGAGCCTGTCACATCAATAATTTTTGTAGATTGGGTTATCGTTACCCCTGCACCTAGTACAGCCTCTTTTTGAATATGGGCACCTTCAACCACAATACAACGCGAACCAATAAAGCAATTGTCTTCAATAATTACAGGTGCTGCTTGAACAGGTTCTAATACACCACCAATACCAACACCTCCACTCAAATGCACATGTTTTCCTATCTGAGCACAACTACCCACAGTAGCCCAAGTATCTATCATTGTTCCTTCGTCCACATAAGCTCCAATATTTACAAAACTAGGCATCATAATCACACCTTTTGAAAGATATGCACCATATCGAGCAATAGCACCAGGAACTGTTCTCACTCCCAAACCGGCATAATCTTTCTTCAAATCAATCTTATCATAATATTCTAATGGACCTACATGATAGGTATGCATTTTCTGAATAGGAAAATACATAATTACCGCCTTTTTAACCCATTCATTCACTTTCCAAGAGCCATCAGCCAAAGGCTCTGCTACACGAATCATTCCTTTGTCAAGTTCTTCCATTACTACCCTTATTAAATCTTGTGTTACTTCCTCCTTTAAAAGTTCTCTGTTAGCCCAAGCCTTTTCTATTTGTGCCTGAAGCATAGTGATTTCTTTGATAGATTCGATAGACATAATTTTATAGTAATTTTGGGGTAAACTTAGGTAATTTTATTGTCGACCAAAAATCAATTTATTCATAGCTAAAACCATACGTTAAGCAGTCGATTAAAATAAATAGCTTATTTTTGAGAACTCTATTTATCTCAAATAAGCAGAAAAGATATGAAAACACGTGCATCACGCAAGCCCAAACTGATAGAAAGAAATGCTGAAAAAAGCGATTTTGATGAAATAATTACCTTATCTAAGATTTGTTTCCCCAACAATGAGCCAATGACTTATGCTATGTTGGAAAGCCAATACAAACTATTTTCTGATGGCATGCAGGTGATTGAATACAACGGAAAAATAGTGGGCTCAGCTAGTGGACTTATTATCAGTTGGGATGAATATGATGACGACCATACTTGGAAAGAAATATGTGACAATGGATACATCACCAATCATGATGAAGATGGAGATACCTTATATGGCATCGAGGTTATGGTTCACCCGGAATATCAAGGTCTCAAAATTGGTAGGCGCTTATATGAAATGCGCAAAATTTTATGTGCAGAAAAAAACCTGAAACGCATACTTATTGGCGGACGTTTGCCTAATTACAACGAGCACTCTGAGGAGTTTGGAATTAGAGCTTACATCAAGCGTGTGGTTGAGAAAAAAATCAAAGACCCTGTTGTTACCTTTCAACTATCTCAAGGATTCACCATACAAAGAATCATAAAAGATTATTTACCAGAAGACTTAGAAAGTGAAGGCTATGCATTACTTCTAGAATGGATTAACCTTGATTATATCCCTGAAACAAAGGAACGAATTGTGTTGATGAAAAAAGTTCGTATCTGTTGTATTCAATACGAGCTAAGGAAAATCAACAGCTTTAAGCAATTTGCTCAACAATGCGAATACTTTACGGATGTAGCATCCAATTACAAGTCTGACTTTGCTTTATTTCCAGAGCTATTCACCACTCAGTTACTTTCGCTACATGAATATAAAAGCATGAGTCCCGAAGATAGTATTCGCAAGCTCGATGAATATACTGAAGATTATATAGAACTATTCTCTCGCCTTTCGATGGAATATAATATCAATATCATAGCAGGTACGCACCTCCAAGTAGAAGGTGAAAATCTTTATAATATTTCATACTTGTTTAAACGAGATGGAACATACGAAAAGCAATATAAAATTCATATCACATCAAACGAAGCCAAATGGTGGGGCGTTAAACCAGGGAATGAAATAAAGGTATTTAATACGGATTGCGGTAAAATAGCCATTAATATTTGCTATGACGTTGAGTTCCCAGAAATGGCTCGTATCGCTTGTAACAAAGGGGCCAAAATCATATTTGTACCCTTTAGCACCGATGAAAAACACGGACATCTGAGAGTAAAAATATGCGCCCAAAGTAGAGCTGTAGAAAACCAAATTTTTGTAGCCACAGCAGGAACCATTGGTAATATTCCATCTGTAGATAATATGGATATTAATTATGCCCAATCGGGTATATATACACCAAGTGATTTTGCATTTCCGCCTGATGCCATAGCAGGTGAATGCAATACCAATATCGAAACCGTTGTGATTGCCGATCTGGATTTAGCAGCTTTGGAACGTGCTAGAAATACTGGTACTGTATTAAATTGGAAAGACCGCAGGCTTGATATGTATGAAGTACTTGAAAAATAGTTTTGGTATGGTTTATGAATCTCTTGAATCATATTGATTTACATGATTTAAAATACATATTTTGTGTGGTCATATTTGATACATTTGTTAAACACCTAACAACTAGAAATTATGAAAACCTTCATTTTAAAATCATCAGCTTTCATCCTTTTATTATTTATCAGTTCAAACATACTTGCGCAAAAGGATGAAGAATCAGAGGTTAAGCCAAAACATTCATTGGGTGCAGGCATAGGTTTTACAACAGGTTACGGACTTTCTTATAGATATACACCCAGCAACTTCGGCATTCAAGTAAACTTTGCTCCTTACAAAACTAGCAATGTTTCAAGATTTAGCACTGGCCTAACGTTCCTTTATCGATTGACAAATGGTCAAACAACTAGCTTGTATGTATATGAAGCCAATCATTTTTATTCAAACTCTAAAAATATTACTGATGACTTAGGTAAAACATCAAGATCGGAGGAGGCCTATTTTAATAACGGAATAGGATTTGGCGTTGAGATAATGGTGGCGAGCAAAATTGGTCTTAACCTTATGACAGGCTATGCATCATACAAAAATGGCGAGGAGCTTAATATGACAGGTGAAGCCGCTTTGTACTTTAAATTTTAATCGATAAGAATAAAACTACTCTTTACCCATCATAAATAGGCATTAGCCAAATAAAATATACACGCAAATAAATATTGCAATCAAAAACCACTACATTCTCTCTGGCACATGTATTCCTAACATGGTAAAACCAGATTTAATAATATAAGCAGTCATATGGCAAATCTGTAAACGTAACTTCTTTTGTTCCTCATTACTTTCCTTCAAAATAGGGCATTCATGGTAGAAAGAACTAAATGATTTTGCTACTTCATACACATAATTACATACCACACCAGGACTCATTTCTCGCCCAGCGTCTTTTATAACTTCAGCATATTGAAATGCAAGAAAGATTAGTTCTTTTTCAGCTTTTTGCAATGATATTTTGCTTGTATCAACATTCGATAAATCTATGTTAGATGCATTACGCAAAATGGATTTAATACGAGCGTGTGTGTATTGTATAAATGGTCCTGTATTCCCTTGAAAATCGATAGACTCTTCAGGATTGAACATCATTTTCTTTTTAGGATCAACCTTCAAAAGAAAATATTTTAAAGCACCCATACCTATTGTATCATACAACACCTCAAGATCTTTCTCTGCCAAACCATCTGTTTTCCCTAATGCTTTCGTTGTTTCTTCAGCCGTTTGCAACATACCATCAATTAAATCATCGGCATCAACCACAGTCCCCTCGCGGCTTTTCATTTTACCATGTGGTAATTCTACCATCCCATAGCTCAAGTGATAAATCCCTTCAGCATAACTTTTATTAAGTTTTTTGCAGATAAGTTGTAGCACCTTAAAATGATAATCCTGCTCATTCCCTACCACGTAAATACTTCGCTCGCACGCAAAGTCTTTATATTTTAGTTCAGCTGTTCCTATGTCTTGGGTGATATAAACGGATGTGCCATCACCACGTAATAGCAATTTATGGTCAAGTCCATCAGCAGTTAGATCAATCCATACGGAGCCATCTTCTTTTTGATAAAAAGCACCTTTATCAAGTCCCTCTTGCACTATTTCTTTACCTAAAAGATATGTATTGCTTTCATAGTAAAACTTATCAAACTTCACCCCAAGCTTTTTATAGGTAACATTAAAACCTTCGTATACCCAGCCATTCATGGTTTTCCAGATGTTTACTGTTTCTTCATGGCCTGCTTCCCATTTTTGCAGCAATTGCTGAGCAGCCAAAATAGAAGGCGCATTTTTCTCAGCAAACTCTTCACTTTTCCCTTCCACCATCAAAGACTTAATCTCTTCTTTGTAGGTTTTATCAAAAGCCACATAGTATTTACCAACCAAATGGTCACCTTTCATACCAGAAGATATAGGTGTTTCACGACTGCCTTTCATCCAAGCCAACATGCTCTTACAGATATGAATACCCCTATCGTTTACTAGATTACAAGTATAAACCTCATGTCCGTTGGCCTTTAATATTTCGGCCACTGAAAAACCTAATAGGTTGTTTCTTATATGACCTAAATGCAATGGCTTATTGGTGTTTGGAGAAGAATACTCTACTAATATTTTTTGATTGGTTTTTGCTCCTAAACCGTAACAGGTGTTTTGAAAGTTGCTTTGTAAGAAATCTAGCCAATAGGCTTCACTCACAACAATATTCAAAAATCCTTTGATAACATTAAATGACTGAACCTCTTTAGCATGTTCAACTAAAAATTCCCCAATATCGTTTGCTGTTTGCTCTGGATTTTTCTTTGATGTTTTTAAATAAGCAAAAACCACAAAAGTATAATCACCATCAAAATCAGGTTTGGTATTTTCCAATACGATTAATTGACTATCAACATCTACTTGATAAACACTTTTAAATGCGATTGCTATATGGTTCTTTAAGATTTCTTGTATCATCGTCTAAATTTACTTTGTCTTTGTAATAAAAATAAGCTAGCTATTGGTTTGCTAAACCAAATTTCTTAGAAGCCATTTCTGGTGGGCGAAGATAGTTGATTGAGAAGTTTTTTTATTATTTCCATTCTCGCGTATTTCATTTTATTATTGAAGCATGAAAATTCTTGTTACAGGCAGCAATGGACTTTTAGGTCAAAAACTTACTGATTTATACAAAAAAAAGATAGATGTCGAATTTATTGCAACGGCAAAAGGGGCTGACAGATACCCAGATAAGACAGGTTATACTTATCAATGCATGGATATTTGCAATTGGGATGAGGTGAAAAGTGTTTTAAAAACACATAAACCTGATATAGTAATAAATACAGCTGCAATGACCAACGTGGATGCTTGCGAAAGTGAGCGAGAGGCTTGTGATAAACTAAATGTGGATGCAGTAAAGTACTTGGTGAGCGAATGTAATGCCATTGGCGCTCACTTTATTCACTTGTCAACCGATTTTATTTTTGATGGAACCCATGGGCCTGTCATGGAAACTGAAAAGCCCAATCCTCTTAGCTATTACGGCCGCTCAAAGCAAATAGCAGAAATGATTGTGATGGAAAACTCTGCAAGTTGGGCCATTGCTAGAACTGTTTTAGTTTATGGCATTGTGCAAGATATGAGCCGAAGCAATATTGTATTGTGGGCAAAAAGCAACTTAGAACAAGGCAAGAGTTTGAATGTAGTGGGAGATCAATTTCGCACGCCTACATTAGCTGAAGATTTAGCACAAGGATGTGCTTTGATAGCCGAGAAAAAGGCTATTGGCATTTATAACATTAGTGGCAAAGATTATATGAGCGTGTTTGACCTAGTTTATCGAGTGGCAGATTTTTGGAAATTAGATAAATCATTATTAAACATTTCAAGTAGTGAAGGCATTAAGCAACCTGCCAAACGCCCTCCTATCACAGGATTTATTCTTGATAAAGCAATCAAAGAGTTGAATTATCAACCGCATAGCTTTGAAGATGGATTGAAATTAATGGACGAACAATTAAAAACAGTCATTAAGTCGAACTAAAGCTTGCTGATTAGTCCTAAAAATTTTGCACTTTTGCATCAAATAATAAAAAATGGAACAAGAACAACCTAGCTTTTGGTTTTGGTTTGCCACGGAGGCATTTTTTGCATTGATAGTTACAGCTTGTTTGTATTACTTTTTCATTAAAAACCCAAAAATAAATCCTCCAAGAAAAAAGAGAGATGAACCGCAAGATTGAAAAAATAGTTAAAACCTATTTTTATTTTAATAGTAGCGAGAGAAAATCAATTATTGGATTGATTACTCTAATCATTCTTTGTATTGCCATACCACAACTCTATTTTAAGCTATTTCCATTAAAGAAAGTTGACATTCAAATCACCGAATTAATAGAACAAGAAACTAACTCCTTTAATGCAAATCAAACTTCAGAAACGAATGAGGAAACATCTTCATCAATAATTAATTCAACAAACAAATTCGACCCAAATACCGCAAGTGATGAAGATTTAGCTTCATTAGGATTTAGTTCGAAAAACATTCGAACCATAAGAAATTACATAGCCAAAGGCGGTAAATTTAAAATTGCCGAAGACCTAAAAAAGTTATATGGTATAGACAAGAATATAATTGAATCAATAATTCCTTTGGTTGAAATCAGGAATGAAAACAAACCTTATCAAAATTCATCTTTAAAGTTTGACTCTCTTAATAAAAACAAGAGTAAAAAAGTGTTCGAAGTACTTGAAATAAATGAAGCAGACTCAGAAAGCTTGGTTAAACTTTATAGAATTGGCCCTAGTTTGGCTAGTAAAATTATCAATTATCGTAGCAAGCTTGGAGGATTTCTATACTTAAATCAGCTTACCGAAATATGGGGATTTGACGAAGATATTTTGTATGATTTACATGGAAAAATAAAGGTAGATGCCAGCAAAGCAGAGCGGTTGAATCTTAACAATGTGTATTTAGGAACATTAAAGCAACACCCGTATTACAAATTCAAACTATCTCAGGCCATTATCAATTATAGGTTACAGCATGGCAATTTTAAAAGCATGTCTGATTTAAAAAATATTCGTATCGTAAACGACTCTATATTTAAATTGATTAGTATGTATGGATATGTTGATTAGTAAAAAGGGTGCAAAAATCAACTCTTTAAATTATATGCTAGCTTTCTGAAGCGTAAATCCAAATGTGGTACCTTTACCTTCTGTACTTCTTACATTCACCGTTTGTTGATGCGCTTCAATAATATGTTTGACAATGGCTAAACCTAAGCCTGTACCACCCAAACCTGCTTCTCGGGCACGACTTTTATCTACTCTATAAAATCTTTCAAATATGCGAGGCAAATGCTCTTGTGAAATACCATTACCATTGTCTGCCACTTCAATTAAAATATTTTCATCCATGTCATAATAAGCCGCTGTGGTGGTACCAAATTCATTACCATACTTTATGGAATTAATAAATAGGTTCACCAAAACTTGTCGGATTCTATAACGATCAGCGAACACATAAAAAGGACTATTACAACCATCCTTAATCAGCAAACTAATCCCACGATCTTTGGCTTTAACTTCAAATTGTTCATACACATCTTTAACCAAGGCATTGATATCAAAACGCTCAGGTTCCATTATTAATTCACCACTTTCAAGTTGTGAAATCTCAAGTAAATCAGCCACCAAATCACTTAACCTATCGGCACTACGAGCAGCTTTTCCTAAAAATTTCTTATTTACTTCTTGGTCGTCTATAGCTCCATCCAATAAAGTATGAATATAACCCTGAATGTTGAAGATCGGTGTTTTTAACTCATGGGATACATTGCCCAAAAACTCTTTTCTAAATTCAGCTAATCTTTTCAATTGGTCGATTTCTTCCTTTTTATCTCTAGCCCATACAATCACCTCCTTATTCATAGCACTTATAGGATCATTGGTCCAATCATAGTTTTGGAAAACTGCATCATATTTCTGAGTCTTCAAACTATGAATGGTTTTATAAATAAGTTTGATTTTACGATAAATAAAAAACTCAAGAGAATAAAAAAAAACGATGAAAGTTAGCCCACCAGATAATAAAAAAATAATAATGGTATTGACCCAATTAAAATCAGAAAGAAAAAAATGGGTTAAGCTAACAACTACAGAAATAATTGAGGCAACAACAATGGCAATATAAATGGGCTTTGGGTTCCTTATCATGCCTCAAATTTATAACCCACTCCTTTCACAGTTCCAATATGCTCATCACCTAATTTTTCGCGAATCTTACGAATATGAACATCAATGGTTCTATCAACCACTAATACTTCATCACCCCAAACTTTTTCTAAAATATAATCACGGGTAAAAACCTTACCTGGTTTGCTAGCCAACAAAAACAACAACTCAAACTCTTTTCTGGCAAATTGTATTTTCTCACCTTTTCTAAAAACAAGAAAGGCCTCCCGGTCTATAACAATATCCCCAACAGTTAATTTTGTATCGGGTTGTACTTTCTCTTTTCTCCTTAAAATTGCATTCAAACGAGTAACAAGTACTCTTGGCTTAATTGGCTTAGAAATATAATCATCCGCTCCAGCCTGAAATCCAGCTATTTCACTATATTCCTCACTTCGAGCTGTTAAAAACACTATAAAGGTATTTGCAAAATCAGGATCAAATTTCATTTGTTTACAAGCTTCAATTCCGTCCATCACAGGCATCATCACATCCAATAAAATTAAATCAGGCTTTATTTTGCGTCCTATATCTATAGCTTCCTGGCCATTATGAGCAAGATATACATCATATCCCTCTTTCTTAAGGTTGTATTGAATAAATTCTAAAATATCATTCTCATCATCTACAACAAGGATTTTAAATGCGCTGTTATCCATCTGTTTTTTTTGTAAGATTCGCCTTAAAGATTAACACCAATATTAAGTAAAGTTTACCAAATTGTTAAGTGCAATTTTATTATTTGTTGATAGTTTGTTAGTTAGGATATTACACCAATTAATCAAATTTGCATTGTGGCAAATATTCATCTCGATAATTCTTGGAAACAACTTTTAATTGAAGAATTTAACAAAGACTACTATCTTAAGTTAAAACAACTTTTAATTGAAGAAAAAAACAAGGGGTATCAAATTCTACCACCAAGTCCACAAATATTCGCAGCTCTTGACAATACGCCTTTTGATAATGTCAAAGTAGTAATCATTGGACAAGATCCTTACCATGGACCGAATCAAGCGCATGGTTTGTGTTTTTCGGTAAATGATGGAATTTCTTTCCCTCCTTCCCTTCGTAATATTTTCAAAGAATTAAAATCAGACATTGACTTTGAAATACCTATATCAGGTAATTTAAGTTCGTGGGCAAAACAAGGGGTTTTACTACTCAACTCTACTCTGACGGTGAGACTGAATAAAGCAAACTCACATAGCAAATTTGGCTGGCAAATTTTTACTGACAAAATAATTAGTGAAGTAAGTTCAAAAAAAGAAAACATTGTATTTATCTTATGGGGAGCCTACGCTCATAGCAAATTAAATTTAATTGACACAAACAAACATTTAGTTTTGCAGAGTGTTCATCCATCACCATTATCAGCATCACGCGGATTTTTCGGTTGCAATCATTTCTCCAAAACCAATGAATATTTAATAAGCAAAAAACTTCAGCCCATAAATTGGAAACTATAAAACCAGGGTGCTTTAACAAAAACAAAGCCCGTTTAACTTGCGTTAAACGGGCTTTTGTCTTATGTTTTTGATTTGATAATCTTTCGATTATTTTTTGTTTCTCTCTTTTAGCTTTTTGATACCGTATCCGATACCTGCTACTGCTAAAATCGACAAGCCACCATCTACGGGTACAT
>CAMBSD010000016.1 GCA_945870425.1 Chitinophaga pinensis
CTTTCGTTTTCATAACAAATAGTATTTATGAATTTGAAAAAAGTGTATGGCATGCTCTTGTTGACATGCTCAATTGGTGCATTTGCACAAAGTTTTAAAGTCAGTTCCCCAGATAAACAAATTTCGTTGGCATTAAGTCTAAACGAAAACGGAGCTTTGACTTATGGCATTCAATACAAAAACAAAGAGGTAATTGAAAGTTCAAAATTAGGATTCAAAATTAAAGATCAAGATGACTTGATGAACAATTTCAGCATTGTTAAAGTTGATTCAAGTGCGCATAATGATACATGGCAACCTGTTTGGGGCGAGACAAAAAATATCGTTAATAACTATAAAGAAATCATCATCAGTTTAGCTGAAAAGAGTGATAAACCACGCATGTTTAAAGTAATTTTCAGGGTTTTCAATGATGGAGTTGGTTTAAGGTATATGTTTCCTGAACAGGCTAATTTGATGCACTTTATTGTTGAAGATGAGTTAACCACTTTTAACTTAGCAGGTGATCATAAAATTTGGTGGATGCCGGGTGATTTTGACACAAATGAATATACCTATAACACTTCTCAAATATCCGAAATTGAAAAACTAGCTAAAAAACGTGATGGTGCTATTTTCACCGCTACGCCTATAAAAGGAGCATTTGTTCAAACTCCCTTAATGATTAAAACCAAAGATAAAGTATACATGAATATTCATGAAGCTGCTTTGGTAAATTACCCTGTTATGGATTTACATTTTGATGTGAACACATACGAAGCAACTGCCACCATTGCTAGCGATGCAGTGGGCAACAAAGCATACTTAAGAACGCCTTGTCAAACACCTTGGCGTACGATTATCATAAGTGATGACGCTCGCGATATCATTGCCTCAAAAACCATTTTAAATTTAAATGAACCATCAAAGCTGACTAATACGAGCTATATCAAACCAATGAAGTATTGTGGTATTTGGCTAGAGATGCATTTAGGCCTTTCTACATGGGATTACTCAGGCACACAAGCTGCAACAGATGCCAATGCAGACGGTACACAAAGAACCAAAACCAAACATGGTGCAACCACTGAAAACACTAAAAAATATATCGACTTTGCAGCAAAAAATGGATTTGGAGGTGTATTGGTTGAAGGCTGGAATACCGGTTGGGAAGATTGGTTTGGAAAATGGAAAGAAGATGTTTTTGATTTTGTTACCCCTTATCCTGATTATGATTATCGTGGTTTGAATTCTTATGCTCAAAGTAAAGGGGTTGGCATAATTACACATCATGAGACAAGTGGTAGTGTAACCAATTATGAAAGGTATATGGATACCGCATATCGATTGATGTCGAGTGTGGGAAGTCATGCTTTGAAATCTGGTTATGTTGGAAAAATCATTCCTCGTGGCGAGTTTCATGATGGTCAATGGATGGTAAACCATTACTTAAGAGCTATCAAAAAAGCATCTGAAAACCAAATTATGGTTGTAGCTCATGAGCCTGTTCGCCCTACTGGATTGCACCGTACTTATCCTAACTTTATGGCTGCTGAGGCAGCACGTGGACAAGAGTTTAACTTTTGGAGTGAAGGAAATCCTCCTGAGCATGAAACCATTTTACCTTTCACTCGCTTGATGGGCGGACCTATGGATTATACCCCAGGTATTTTCAAAATTAAAAAGAGCAGTTATTACCCAGATGCAAAAGAGCAAGTGCACACTACACTTACCAAGCAATTGGCTTTATACTTAACTTTATATAGCCCAATACAAATGGCAACGGACTTGCCTGAAAATTATGAAGCTAAACCAGATGCATTTCAATTTATAAAAGATGTGGCTGTTGATTGGGATGACACAAAAGTATTACATGCTGAGCCAGGCGAATACTTAACCATAGCTAGAAAAGCAAAAGGTACCAATAACTGGTTCCTAGGAAGTATAACAGATGAAAATGCGCGTCAATTAGCCCTTGATTTCAGTTTCTTAGACAAAGGAAAAAAATTCACCGCTACCATTTACCGTGATGCTGATGATGCAAGCTGGGACAAAAATCCAGAGGCTTATAAAATTGAAAAGATAACTGTTACTGCTAAGTCTAAACTAAATTTAAAATTAGCTCCAGGTGGTGGAACAGCCATCAGTATTATTGCTCAATAAGAAAAATGCATTACACAAAAAATCCTGTTGATGAATTTCAACGGGATTTTTTATTTTACAAATTTACTGGCTCAAACAATTGTTAAAAGCTATTTATTCCTGAAGAACTATTGAGTTGATTTATGTGCATGGGGTTCAAGGTGGTTTGTGGCAAGATATTTAAACAGCCAGAGGCTAATCAATAAGTTCTCTAGCGGGACGCTAGCGACTGCGGGGGGTCTCATTTTTTATGGTATTAATTCGTATATATCGTTATAGTAATTAAATTTAATAATGCCTTTGTATGTAAACTGATAGTATAATCCATTATTAGAATCCCCAATATAATAAACATTATTATAGTTTGTATTTAAAACATTTAAAGTATCTGGTGTACCAGGTATACTAGCTGTATGACCATTATAAACTGTTTTATCATTAATCTTTAATATACAATATGTAGAAAATGTTGAAGTGACATATAATTGTATTAAAAATCCAGTATTACTTGTTTGGTCTTTGAATATTATATATTTATTTTCTAGAGGTATTTTACTTGGGCAATCTTCTTGTGTGCTGGTATATTGATATTCCGTTTTTATTCCTTGACCATATAAAATAACTGTGTCCGTAATATTTTTTAAAAATTTAAGTGCCTCATTACCTTTATATGTGAAAAAGAACTTTTCATCATTTTTACTCACTGTTTCTACTGCTGCTGTAGTTTTTTTACATTCTTGTTTGCATGAAGAAATGATAAATGAAATAAGAAGTAAGAAGTATATTTTTTTCATAATGTATCGTAAAGTGTTTAACAAATATTAATAACACCATGGAACAAAAGCAAGTTGTATTTTTGTGTATTTACCTATAGTAGCATTATATACATTTGTTTTTATGTGGTGTTTGAGGTGAGGTAGTTTATATGGATGCTAGCACTAATATTAAATATTTACACAAAAGTAATAGGCATAAACAATTGTAAACATATAATTATTCACCTTCAATTTCTTTCAATTTCCAACTAAATATCATCCCCAATTCAGTTGCCTTTTGTTTAGCTAATGAGGCCGTTTTACCTTCATATAGTTCATCCACACTTTGCTCAAACAAGGATAACCAAGCAGTAAAGTGCTCTTCCTTAATATGGCGTTGCACATGGGCATCAAAAACATTTCCGCTAAAACCCGTTTTGCCTATCAATAAAAAATTCCAGAAACTAATCATCCTTGGCAAATGATGTTGCCAATTGGTTTGGGTAAAAAAGGGAGCTAACAATGCATGTTTTTGAATTCTATCATAAAAAGCATTCACCAAAGTTTCTACATCAGCCTCCGTTTCAATATCTCGTTTACTCATGGTTTTAAGATTTGATTTTCAGTTTGGCAAATTTCAATACAATCATCTTTTTGCCTTCAGTTTCAAACTCGATATGGGCTTTTTTATTGTCACCGTATCCTTCAACCATAGTTACCTTGCCAAGTCCGAAACGTTGGTGTTCAACAATTTGTTCAGCTTGTAGATTACTGGTATCATCTCCTACAAAATTAGGGTCAATCGGCTTAGCTGCTGGCTTACTTGCAGGTGCAGATGTTTGCTTTACCAAGAGAGGCGTTCCTTGCCTAAGTCCTGTTATTGTTTTTCCTGTTTCTGCCGTGCTTGTAGTTGTGGCTTGTTTAGAAGTAAAAATACTATCCATTTGTAAATATTGAGGATCTAACTCACTCAAAAACCTACTTGGTTCGCTGCTGCTTATGGTGCCAAATTTAAATCGACTGCTAGCAAAAGACAATGTCAATTTCTTCATAGCTCTTGTTATAGCTACATAAAATAGCCTTCTCTCCTCTTCCAAATCTTGTCTGCTATTTAGTGACAATTGTGAAGGGAAAAGATTCTCTTCCAATCCCACTACATAAACATATGTAAACTCCAATCCTTTTGAAGCATGAATGGTCATCAAAGTTACCTTATCATTGTCGGCTTCATCGTTTTTATCGGCATCTGTTAACAAGGCAATATCTTGCATGAATTCAGTAAGTAAGCCATATTTCTGCACCCCATCATCATCCACACTATCATCCTCACTAAACTCCTTGATACCATTCAATAACTCTTCAATATTTTCATATCGTGCAATCCCTTCAACAGTTTTATCTTCATACAATGCTTTTAGAATACCGGTCGACTTAGCAATATGCATGGCCACATCATAAGCAGGCTTGTTTAGCGTGGTATTAAAACTCTTAATCATCATCACAAAATCTTCCAAAGCTCCTGAAGATTTTACATCATAGTATTGAGCATTTTCAATCACTTCCCACAAAGATTTTTGATGTTCATTTGCTACCACCGCAAGACGCTCCATGGTTGTTTTACCTATACCTCTTACCGGATAATTGATGACCCTTTTCAGCGCCTCTTCATCATTATAATTAATAGTCAGTCTAAAATAACCCAATAAATCTTTTATTTCTTTACGATGATAAAAGCTCATTCCACCATAAATGCGATATGGAATATTGAGCTTGCGAAGTGCTTCCTCCAATGAGCGGCTTTGTGCATTGGTGCGATATAATAAAGCAAAGTCTTTATTCATGGCACGACTATTCATTTTCTCTTGAAAAATAGACTGAGCCACCATGCGGCCTTCTTCATTATCTGTCAAAGCTCTTAGGACTCTGATTTTCTCACCACTTTCATTATCCGTCCAAACCTCCTTCTTAAGCTGTTCTTTATTATGTATAATAATGCTACTTGCTGCTTTTACAATGGTTTGTGTACTGCGATAATTTTGTTCAAGTTTATAAGTTTTCACATCTGGAAAATCCT
This sequence comes from Chitinophaga pinensis, assembly GCA_945870425.1. Taxonomy (GTDB): domain Bacteria; phylum Bacteroidota; class Bacteroidia; order UKL13-3; family UKL13-3; genus RGVD01. Next base: position 4,951 of record CAMBSD010000016.1, read on the forward strand.
TTTGAAAACCCAAAATATTTTTGATATTGGCACCCCTAAAAGCATAGATACTTTGGGCATCATCTCCTACTACTGCAATGTTTTGATGGACAGCTGCCAGTTTCTTAATGATTGAGTATTGGGCAAAATTGGTATCTTGAAACTCATCCACCATGATGTATTTAAACTGATGTTGGTATTTATGCAATACATCAAGGTGATTTCTGAACAGCTCAAAAGTTTTGATTAACAAATCATCAAAATCCATGGCACCCGCTCTAAAACAGCGCTCTTGATAAGTTTTATAAATTAAACTGAATTTAGGTCTTCCTGTAGATGCATCATATTCATTATTTTCTGGATTATGAAAATATTCATTGGCATCCACTAAGGCATTTTTAGCTGCTGATATACGGCTTAATAATACATTGGGCTTATACAGTTTATCATCTAGTTTCATCTCATTCACAATACTTTTCAAGAGACTCTTGGCATCATCAGTATCGTAAATGGTAAAATTTCTAGGAAATCCTATTTTTTCGTGTTCAACTCGAAGAATGCGAGCAAATATGCTGTGAAATGTGCCCATAAATAAATTACGGGATTCATTGCCAACAACTGCATGGATGCGCTCGCGCATTTCGCGGGCGGCTTTGTTAGTAAATGTTAGAGATAATATTCGAAAGGCATCATGGCCTTGCTCTAAAATATGAGCAATGCGGTAGGTTAAAACTCGGGTTTTTCCGCTACCTGCACCTGCAACAATCATCACAGGGCCTTCAATATTTACTACCGCTTCGCGTTGACTTGGGTTAAGAATTGATAAATAATCCACATGCCAAAATTAACTAATAAGCATTTGGATTATGATAATAAATATCAACAATAATTAAGGCTGCTTTATGGATGAGTTATTTTCAACCTCAACAAAATGTTCGGGTTGAAATGGCTCAAGAAGCCAAGTAAAGGCATAAAATGCCATCAAAGGAAAAAACAAAACGGCATATATTACAATAAATAATATTTTCCCCCTCAGACTAAGTTCGTTTAGCGACACCATATCAAATTTATTTTTCATGCAATCTATTCTGTGGAAAGAAATAAATCGGCTTCAAATATATAGCTTTTGAACAATGAAGTTTAATAAGTCTAAAAATGTGTACAATATTTTACATACTAAACTTGCATAAAAAAACAACCAATAAGTATGCTTATTTTAACAACTAACATAATAAGTTTATCAACGATAGCATTAATTTCCTTTTCTTTTCAGGAACCAATTGCTCTGTTCATCTGCATTTTTAACATGGTTTTGCTTATTTTCACTCTGATAAAAAAGTTGACCTGACGCGAAAATAGCTGCTTGAGAAACTCCTATTGATGCTTTTTCTAACAAATCAGGGCTAAAATATTTTTCAATAAACTTAGTATCAAAGTTTGCTGTAATGAAAGCCTCATGCTGCATCACAAATTTCCCAAAGGGTAAAGTGGTTTCAATCCCGGTCAATTGGTAATCATCTATTGCTCTAATCATTCTTAGCATTGCCTCTTCCCTATCCTTACCAAAAGTGATTAGCTTGGCAATCATTGGATCGTATTGGATAGGAATATCCATACCTGCTTCAAAACTATCATCCACACGCACACCGTATCCTTGAGGGATTTTATAAGATTGAAGTCTTCCAATATCTGGTAAGAAATTATTAGCTGGATCTTCAGCACAAACCCTTAATTCAATGGCATGTCCATGTATTTTCAAATCTTCTTGGGTATAACCTAAAGCCTCTCCGCTTGCTATCCTGATTTGTTCTTTTACAAGATCAAGTCCAACGATTTGCTCGGTTACCGGATGTTCCACTTGCAAACGGGTATTCATTTCTAGGAAATAAAAATTAAGTTTTTCATCCACTAAAAATTCAACCGTACCAGCACCTACATAGTCGCAGGCTTTAGCCACATTCACAGCTGCCTCCCCCATCTTTGCTCTAACCTCTTCTGTTAAACAAGCCGATGGAGCTTCTTCAACCAGCTTTTGGTGTCTACGTTGTATACTGCATTCTCTTTCAAACAAATGCACAATATTGCCGTGGGTATCCCCCAATATTTGAAATTCAATATGTCGAGGAGAGCCCACATATTTCTCTATAAAAACAGCATCATCACCAAAAGCAGATTTAGCCTCAGATTGAGCCATTTTAATTTGTTCTACAAACTCACTTTCTTTTTCAACCACACGCATTCCTTTTCCTCCCCCACCAGCACTTGCCTTTATTAATACTGGATAACCAATCTGAGCAGCAATTACTTTGGCTTCAGCTAAATCCTTAACTGCTTCCTTTGTACCTGGCACCATAGGCACATTAAATTTAGCCACTGCGTTCTTTGCTGAAATTTTGCCTCCCATCAAATCCATACTTTCAGCGCTAGGGCCTATAAAGGTTATTCCAGCCTCTTTCACCCTACGAGCAAAATGTGCATTTTCACTTAAAAAACCATAGCCAGGATGAATGGCATCTGCTCCTAATCTCAGAGCAGTTTCGATAATTTTATCACCTAATAAATAACTTTGATTGCTAGGCGGAGGACCAATACAAACAGCCTCATCAGCATACCTTACATGCAGTGCCTTTCTATCGGCTTCGCTATAAACTGCAACTGTTTTAATACCCATTTCCTTGGCTGTACGCATCACCCTTAGGGCAATTTCACCTCTATTAGCTATTAGTATTTTCTTCATGATCGATGCGAATATAAAATTATTACACAATTAACTACTTGAGTAATGTCAAGAGGTGCCTTATGAGATTACTTATCAATCACTTCTCATAAAATTCGATATGAAGCAAATCGGGGTTACAAATTAATGTAAATAAACTCTTGAATGATTTGCTTTTCAATTGTATCAATGATTACCTCATATGAATTGAAATACCTTACATTTAAGCATAAATGGCTTTGTATTTTTGATAATTAAAATAAATAATAGAAATATGTTGTACTTTATTTATCATCAGGCTTTGTTAAGGGAAGTAATGGCGTATACCATAGGAATCTTATTGTCCAAATGTTTGATGCGAAATTTTTTTGGATCATATTCTACCGTATGCCTAAAACAGCTATATGGTGAATAGTCAAACTCTTCAAATGAGAAAATACTTAGCCCATTTTTTATTAAACTATTCATCACTTCACCCAAACCATGATTCCACATCACGTATTCTTGCTTCAGGTCAGCATTCCTATCTGCGTAAGTTCCAATCTCTGTTTCTACAATAGGTCCTGTGTTAAAATAATTATATCCAATTCTATCGAAATCATCATCAAACATCCACACCACCGGATGAAATTCAACAAAAACGAATTTGCCATTTGGTTTTAAAAAATGCTGTATAACCGAAGCCCATTTATCCAAATCAGGCAACCATCCAATGGTTCCATAACTGGAATAAACGATATCAAATTGTTTATCCAAGACATTGGGTAAGTTGTATAAATCAGAACAAATGAACTTTGCATTTGAATTTGTCTTTAATGCTATTTCATTTGCCATTTCAATTGATTTGTCCGACAAATCAACACCAACAACCTCTGCTCCGAGGCGCTGAAGCGAAATAGAATCTTGTCCAAAATGGCATTGCAAGTGCAAAATGCTTTTTCCTTTTAAATTACCTATTAAATTCAATTCAATGTCATTCAATGAATTTTTACCTTTATAAAAAGAATCCATATCATAAAATGATGAATTGACATGAAAATCCGTTCTATTGTTCCAAGATTGTTTGTTTATTTCAATATAATCAATTTCAGGGTTCATACTTATTTATTTATTTCAAGCCAATATTCTTTACTAATGCTGAGCCAATCACATGTTAAATCTTGCCACATGAATTGCTCAACAAATTGAAGTCCACATTTCTCAAACACTCTCCGAGAGGCATTATTTTCCTCATTTGCAGCACCAATAATTTCAGTTAAGTTTATCTCCTCAAAGGCATATTTTAAGCATGCCTTGGTTGCTTCTGTCGCATAACCTTTACCCCAAAATTGAGGCATAAATCTATATCCAATATCGTGGTAGTCAACTCTATTATTTTCAGGTTCAGTAATAAATTTCAAACCACTCCAACCAATAAATAAGCCCGTTTCTTTTTCAATGGTGGCCCATCTGCCAATACCATTTGCTTGGTATTGATTCCTAAACATACTAATAAGCTCTTGCGATTGTTCAATATGTATTACTGGATTTTTTCCAAGGTATTTATGCACCTCAGAATTTGAATCTAATTCAAACATATCTTTATCATCGCTAGGCCATAATTCTCGTAATAGGAGTCTTTCGGTTTCTATTGGTTTGTTGTTCATGTGGTTTATCTAAATAGAGCATGCAGGATTGCAAATTACCTCAAAGTTTACTGAATTGGCTATATAACAAATTTCATGAGCTTTATGATGTAGCTCAATGGCTTTTGGTATCATGGATTCCTGTTTTACTTTTATGCTTGGATTTAAAGTTACGTTTATAAATTGTCCGCCACCATTAGCATTTTCAATCATTACCCCCTTTGCTTGGTCAATGTATTCAGTTATGATATTGCCTTCCATTGCACATAGATACAAATACGATAACATATGGCAAGAAGAAATGGCCGATACCAACAAATCTTCCGGATTCAGTTTTGATTTATCACCAACAAATGCATTATCTGTAGTTAAATGTAAATCTGGCTTTCCCGAGTTACGAATAGTATGGCTTCTATCGTAAGTTCTAACATTATTAGTTCCATCTTCTTTATTGCCTTCCCAAATAGTAGTTATTTTGTAATGATGTTCGTGGGTCATGGCTTATTAACTCTATAAATATTTACTAGATCTCCATTGCTGATGGTGGTTTTGCTTAACTTCATTCCATTATTCATAGCAACTTTTATTGAATCTAAATTTTCGGGAACTATTACCGAAATGAGTGATGTTGTATAATCATTTTCAAAAGCAAATTCTTTGCACCTATTTGCCGCTTCAGAGGCAAATCCTTTTCCTCGATATGATGGCATAATTGAATAACCAATTTCTAACTCTTCGATGTCATCAATAGTTTGAATTAATAAACCACATTGACCAACAAATTCGCCTGTTTGTTTATCTACTAATGCATTCATCCCACCAAGACCATTTTCATATCGATGAAATACCCTATTAAACCACATTCTGCATCGCTCAATTGGATCTTCAACTTTAAGTTGTTCTTGCGAAAAAATATATTTCAACGAATCAGGATATTTGCAAAATTCTAACCATATTTCAAAATCGTGTTCAGTAATTCTTCTAAATAATAATCTTTTGGTCCCTTGTCCCTCCAATGAATAATTGAATGTTGTTTCCATTTTTTATAAAAAAATATTTCTACAATTAATACATTTTATTCATAAATTTCTAATTGTAAAAGGAGCAAATCACTTTTAATCCGACAAGCTCTTTTGCTTGCCGACTATATGTATTATGAAATTATAACATAATTAAATACTAAATATACATAGGTAATTTTTGGCGTGAACACTTATTATTTATAAACTAAATCAATTAAATGATGCGTGTAAAAAATAATTTCCAAATAACGTTTTATATTCTCTCTGCTTGCTTTTTCATTTATATAAAAGCCAATGCGAGTAAGTATAATCAATGATTTTTCATCTTGCCAAGTTTCAATTATGCTAACTAGAGAACCTTTACCTTTTTGCTTGGAGAAATCAATAATTAATATACGAATTTGCTTTTCTTTATCAAAATCAATAAACTAAACAGAGAAATCATCATTAGCATCTCTTACATTTAATTTACTGCACCAATCTGCTCCAACTAATGATTAGGTAATCGACCCTTTAATTTAGTAGGATCATCTTAATCATACTTTGGTTCATATAAACTTATTGTTAAAGCATGATACAAGCAGTTTTAATAATTTCTATGTTATTATGCCTTACGGTTGGATGAAGGAAGAGCCTTATTAAAAATGACCTGGTATTTGAAATTTAAATTTTAACAAAAAATCTGATGAATCAAACCTGCAGCAACCAACTCCATGGGTTTATCTCTATCTAAAAGTGGGTTTATTTCTGTAAATTCTAATCCAATTATTTTTTTATTTTCCAACAAACTTGTGAGCAAGAATCCTGCCTCACTTAGAGACAAACCATTAGGAACGGGTGTTCCTGTTCCAATTGAGATTTCAGGATCAAGGCTATCCACATCAAACGATACATATATCAAATCACAAGAGTTTAAATGCTCTAGAGTTTGAAGCAATATTGCTTCAATACCAATAGACTTTCTTGTTTCTGGGGTAAAATACTTAATCCCCATACTATTAATAATCAACTCTTCTTCCTCTTCAAAATCTCTTAAATCAATAAAAACAAGGTCTTCAGGTAATATTTTTGGTGTAATTTTTTTACTACCTAAAGCTAACAATTGCTGCCATAATTTAATTTCTTTTTCGGAAACCTCATTATCATCTCCATCCAATCCATCATCTACGCCTAAATTTACTGCCAAAGGCATTCCATGCATGTTGCCTGAAGGAGTGGTGAAAGGGCTATGCAAATCTGCATGCGCATCAATCCAAATAACACCTAATTTTTTATCGTGATAAAAATTTTTAATTGCAGAAATTACAGCAGCACCATTGCTATGGTCACCACTAATTACAAATGGAAATTTATTTTCTGATAGAACACTTTCAACTGCAAACAATGCCCTTTGATGAACATCAAAAATAGACTCAATATTTTTGGAAAAAGGAGGTAAATTTTCTGTTTCTAATCCTTCAGCTTTTACCCTAATAACCTCAGAATTACAAAATGTTTGATTGCCTAATATTTGTAATTGCTTTAAGGTTGCTTGAGGCCCCAACTTAGCCCCTTTTTTACCAGCACCAAAATCCGACTCAATCGTAATTACTTTTAATTCTTTATCCACAAAAATCCAAGTTGTTCCGCTGACAAAATTAACAATATTTGGGTAACCACCTAAAATGTAAAATTTTCATTTTAAAATTGTTATTCATAGAGAAAAATAGTCTGTTCATTTATAATTATAAACACAATATTGATTTTTAGCTAATATCTTATATTTTTGACGCATATGCTATCCTTAAAAAAGCTATTTACTGCTATCACCTTGTTATTACTTTTATTTTATAGCAATGCAGAAAATGTTAGTAAAGGCTTTATAGATTTGCGTCAAAAGAATGACTTTTTTTTAACTCCAACTGATTTAAATGGAGAATGGGACTTTTATTGGCAAAAGACGCTAAAAGACTTAACATCAGGAACATTAGCAGAACAAGTATATGTGCCTTCAAGTTGGGATCACGATAAATATAACCGCTATGGATTTGCAACCTATCACATTAAGGTGCTAATTGATTCAAAAAAATGTAAATCCTTGGTTGGCCTATACATTCCCAGTATTTGCAATAACTATACCCTTTACGTAAACAATAATAAATTGGCTCATGTAGGTAATTTCTCAACAAACGAAATAACAGCTGAACCTGATTATAAACCCCAGGTAGTTTATATTAATCCTACTTCGGACACTTTAGATATATACTTTGAAGTATCCAATTACTTTTATAGATCAGGGGGAATAAATTATTCAATCAAAATTGGAGATGGCAATGTAATGAATGCTTTTTTTAATCAAAGTATCATTTTTATTGCTTTCTCTGCTGGCGTCTTCTTTATAATGTTTATCTACTTCCTATCATTTTTCATGGTAAGCAAAAGGGATACTATTGCCATCTATTTTTCATTGCTATGTCTAACATCTTTTTTAAGGCTAATTAGCACTAATATGGCGATATTGAGGAATTTTGATATTGTAATTCCATGGGAAATTTTAGTGAAAATTGAGTTTATTTCAATTTATAGTATGATTACTTTTGGGGGGCTATTTATAGCAGCATTTTTTCCAAAACTAACAAATAAAATTATCCTTTACACGCTTTGCGTCATCAATCTAATAATTATATTATTTACTGTTTTTGCCACAGTAAATATCTCATCATATATAATGCCATTCTTTAAATTGTTTTCGATCATTCAACTGACATTTATGGCAAATGTGGTGTTTAGAGCCTTGATTAACAAAGTTAGGCTTTCATTCATGGTGTTTATTGGCTTTCTAATAGTTTTTGTCTGTGGAATTAACGATGTTTTTTATAGTACAGAAGTAATTAAATCAGTATACCTATTACCTATTGGCTTAATAAGTTTCGTATTTATTATGGCTTTTGTAGTTACCAGAAAATTCTCATTGGCCTTTGTTGATGTGCAAGATCTATCGGAAGAATTGGCCATAGCCAATAAAAATCAAGAGGATATTATTGAACGAAGAACCCTTGAACTTAATAACAAAGCAAACGAATTAGAAAAAAATAATGCAGTCAAAGATAAAATTCTTAACATTATTGCCCATGACTTAAGAGCACCCATCAAAACACTTAATCAAGTGCTGAATTGGGTAGAAGAAGATGATGAGTTAACTATTAATGAAACAAAAAAATACTTAAAAAGTATTAATAGAAATGTTGAAAATCTAAATCTAACAATTGAAAATCTGCTAACTTGGTCGAAAAACGAATTGATTGGAATTAATTCAGACCTTCATTCGTTTGACATTAGAAGCACTATAAATCAAGTAATTGAATTATGTAGATTACAAACAGATACCAAAGAAATTAAACTAATAAACCAAGTGGTTGATAGGCATATTGTTTTGGCTGACAACAATCACATTCATCTTATTTTAAGGAATTTAATTAGTAACGCCATTAAATTTAGCAATCCAAAAGGAACCATAGTCATTAGTGCTTTTCAAATAAATAGCCAATTGCAAGTATGTATTGCAGACAATGGAATTGGTATCTCACCTGAGGCACAAACAAAACTATTTAAGCTTAATGAACACTTTACGACTTATGGCACATCCAACGAAAAAGGAACTGGCCTAGGTTTACTTTTATGTAAAGATTATATTGAACAAAATGGAGGAAAGTTATGGGTAGAAAGCGAATTGGACAAAGGAACAAAGGTGATTTTCCGTATAAACATGGCCAATTAAAACTCCGCACAATCACAATAATTCCATTAATATAGTCGTTTTACCTTTGAATGTGGAAGGACAATTCCAAGTCATAACTTTGATAATTCATTCGTTATGTGTATTTTCGTTGACTACATCCAATTTAAAGAAAGTGTTTAATGATATATAAGTTAAGATTTTTATTATTACCCATATCCATTTTGATAAGTCAGTTTGCTCTTTCGCAACCTATCTCAAATCAGAATAACGAGTCTATTATCGCAAGTATCGATAGTAACACTATAAAATTAAGAAACAAATTATACCCACAAATTCCAGCAGGTGATTTAAATATTTATGGATTTGAGGATAATGATATACCTGTTTATGCAGATTCGGTATACAAATACAGACTTTCATTACTAGAAACTGAAATCCCTTTGGATTATAACCAATATGTAAAGGGATATATTGATTTATATGCTATCAGAAAAAGGGCTTTGGTTTCGAAAATATTATCATACTCAGCTTATTATTTTCCAATTGTTGAAGATATTTTTAACCGCGAAAACATTCCTCTAGAGCTTAAATACCTTGCTGTTATTGAATCGGCTTTAAACCAAAATGCTGTTTCACCCGTTGGGGCAACTGGTATGTGGCAATTTATGGCTCCTACTGGAAAAATGTATGGATTAAAAACAAACCATTTATTAGACGAAAGAAGGGATTTAATCAAATCAACTGAAGCGGCTGTAAAATATTTCAAAAACTCATATAGAATTTATGGAGATTGGTTATTAGTAATTGCTAGCTACAATTGTGGTCCTGGAAATGTTTCTAAAGCTATAAGAAAATCAGGTGGTAAAAGAAACTTTTGGGAAATAATGCCATTTCTGCCAAGAGAAACAAGGGGATATGTGCCTGCTTTTGTAGCTGCTACCTATGTAATGAGTTATGCCCCAGAGCATAATTTATATGCTGCTAATATTCCAATCTACTACCATTTGGATACTGTAGTGGTTGACAATCGCTACTCAGTTGAACAGTTGTCATTGGCATTGGATATGCCAATCGATGAAATTAAAAGCTATAATCCTTCACTCAGAAGAGGTTATATTCCATTTAGCAACGAAAAAATTGTTTTAACATTACCTTACAATAAGGCTGTCAAATTTGCAGCTCTTAATGATAGTAATATTAAATCAAGGGCTGGCGACACAGAATTATTGGCCTTGAACAATGATATTCAAATCTCTAAATCACGAAATGTTTCTAACAAATCTTACACGAAGAAAATCATTTATAAAGTAAGAAGAGGTGAATTACTAGCTACGATAGCTGATAAGTTTAATGTGAGTATTAGTGAGGTAAAAAAATGGAATCACCTCAAAGGCTCTAAAATTAAGAGAGGACAACGACTTACGATATTTGCTGAAAGAACTTAATTATTCTACAACAGGTCGGGTATAATATCCAGTTCCGTTATAGGCTCTTTTTCCAGGTACTGTTTTACAGGTTTCACTGCATGCGGCTTCTAATTCATCTGCGCATTTTTCGCACATATTAAATTGTTCATTGCAATCAACATTGGCACAGTTTAAACTACGATTAGTTCCTTCATTACAAACTTTGCAATGACCAATGGTTGCAGGATTAATAGTATTTATGGGAACGGTTACCCTTCCATCATATACATATAATACCCCTTCAAAGTCTTTACCTCCAGTATCTTTGGCGTATCCAATAATACCATCATGTAGTTGATATACATCTTTAAATCCATTTTTCATTAAAAATCCACTTGCTTTTTCACATTTAACACCTCCTGTGCAATAGGTAATTACTTTTTTATCTTTATACTTTTCTAATTCAGGTAGTTTTGAAGGAAACTCTCTAAAAGTTTCAATATCTAAGGTTATTGCATTTTTAAATTTCCCGATTCTAGTTTCATAATTCGACCTCACATCAAGCACAACAACATCATCAGCATCTTTTAATTCTAAAAACTCGTCACCTTTTAAATGCTTTCCTGTAATTTCATTTGGATCAATATCATCCAACTCTTTTAAACCACTGTTTACAATCTCGTTCTTATATCTACAATGCATTCTATTAAATGCATGTTCTGTTGCTTCATCTACTTTAAAACTAACACCCGAAAACATTGGATTTTTTTTCAAGTCTTGCATGTAGGTTTCACAATTTCCTACCAAACCACTGAACGTTCCATTAATACCTTCCTCGGCAACATATATGCGCCCTCTAAGCTTCAGACTTTTGCAGTATTTTAAGTGCTGCTCAGCAAATTGCTCAGCATCTTGAATCTTAGTATAGTAATAATAAGCTACAACGAAGTATTTTTCAGTATTATCCATATTTGCAGCAAATTTAATTTTTTGTTTATGCTAAAAATATATTTGTAACGAAAATTTATTTACTTCACGCAAAAATTTATCATATGAACTATTGGTTAGTTAAATCAGAACCCTTTAAATACAGTTGGGAACAATTTGAAAAAGATAAAATAACTTTTTGGGATGGTGTAAGAAACTATCAAGCCCGCAATAATCTGAGAGAAATGAAAAAAGGGGATTTAGTACTTTGGTATCACAGCAATGAAGGGAAAGAAATTGTAGGTATTGCTAAGGTGGCAAAGGAATCATACCAAGACCCAACTACCGAAGATCCAAATTGGGTGGTTGTTGACCTAAAATGCTTCAAAAAACTAAAGAAAACTATTACCCTAGAGCAAATAAAAGCAGACAATAGATTGGCAAACATGGGTCTTGTTAGGCAAGGACGACTTTCAGTTTCGTCATTAACAGCGTATGAATTCGATACCATTATTGCTTTATCTGAAGAAAAATAATGAATTAAAACAGCCCTTCCCACCTTTCAATTCTGAATCTGTCACTCAAAAAGTGTAAATGACTCAAGATGTTTGGATCCAAAAAATCCAGCATAATTTTCCCATGCTCATACAAACTATAAAGAGCAAATCAATCAAGCTATATTTTTTAATAAAAAAAGCTTTGAACCAATTTTTTTGACAAATGGCATGATGAAAAAGGTCAATGGAATAGTTCTTTTTGAGAGAAAGTTGGAAGTTTGATTAAAATAGATTGATAAAAAAACGCATTACTTAATCAGAAAATTAGAATTTTACATTTTACCAATATTTTCATTCTTTGCTTCAATCCATTTCGACATGTATTTTGTGCTTGACATGGTATGATGATGTAGCATTAAACCCATAAAATTATGTAGACGATGTTGTACTAAGTTTTCCTGTAATTCCTCTATTCTCTTAAGTAACGCTTGACCAAATACTTTCTTGTTATAGCATAAATTAATAATATCTATTCCTCGTTGCTGAGCTAGCAACCATTTTTCTTTTACCGAATATAGATTTGCAGCGCTATTACTAAACTCTAGGATATCATTCGAAATGTAGCCACTCCATTCTAAATTTCCATGCATTGCCTCTGCACCTAAAGTAGTGGTAATGGATGGTGTTCCGCATTTCATAGCATGTAGCAACTTACCCTTTAAGCCCGCACCAAAACGAATAGGAGCTAAAAGCAATCGAGCATTACTTATAACTTGATTAGCATCCTTAGCCCTGCCTTTAATAATAAAACCTTCCTTTTCATTATGCAATTCAAATACCTTTTGGGAAGAATAAGCACCATAAATGTGCAATTCTGCCTCCGGTAGTTGCTTTTTAATAAGTGGCCAAATTTCATTTTTTAAATATTGAACAGCATTCCAATTGGGCTCATGTAGGAAATTCCCTATTGAAACAAATTGCTTTCTTTCCTCGAATGATGGCATTTTGATGATATCTTGTTGAGACATATTATCCAACATGAATGGTAAATAATATATCAAATCAGAATCAATTTTAAAGACGGTCTTCAATAAATCCATTTCATAAGTGGAAATTATTAACGTGAGATCTGAGCGCAGAATACTAGCGATTTCTCGCTTTGAAATTTCTTCTTTTAGCAAATCATCAAATTCAAAATTTCTGTTTTGTTTATGTGCATTTTGTCGGGCGTACCTTAATGAATGCAAATCTTCTGTGTCCAATATTCGTATGGCTTCAGGGCAATGTTCGGCTACCCTCCATCCAAATTGTTCTTCAGTCATAAATCTATCAAATACAACCATAAAAGGCTTGAGGGTTTGTATAAAATCATCAAATGTGCGACTATTTAGTTGAATACATTCCTTTTGAACACCTATGCTTTCGATATCAAACATAAACTCACTTGGGTTAGCAATGCTAGCAAAAGTGATTTGCCAATTTTGTGATTGAAATAATTCAATTAACTGCATCATGCGACTACCCGCAGCTGATGAATCAGGCTCGGGCCAAACAGAACCAATAATTAGTACCTTTTCACTCATGAATATTAGCTGCAATCAAAGCAATCGACATTACAAAAAAAAGAATTTACTTTGCCCTGTATGCAAATTTCGATTAACACACCTGCTTTATTATTTCCGGCCATCACATTATTAATGTTGGCTTATACCAATCTTTTTCTGGCTTTAGCCAATTTAATAAGAAACTTACATACACGCTATAAACAATCTCCTTTAGATAAAACATCCATTATTCATCAAATTCACAGTTTGCGTAAAAGAATACGTTATATAAAAAAAATGCAGGTCTTTGGGGTAATAAGTTTCTTCCTATGCGTATTGTGTATGATGAGTATTTATTTGGAATATGAGACTTTTAGCTTTGTCATTTTCGGATTGAGTTTGGCTTCATTGATGCTTTCATTAGCCCTATCCATTACCGAAATATTTATGAGTACAAAAGCCTTAGAGATTGAATTGAGTGATATGGAATTAATGGATTAGCAGCGGTAGTTCTGGAATACAAAGTATTTGCCCTACGGATATTGATTAAGGTAATAATAGACAAGTGAAAACAAAAAAGCCCCTTGCGGGGCTTCTATAGTATCTAAAATATAATTAATCTCTTCTACCTGCATATATCTGCAAATAGTAAAGCAATGTAGCTATGGAGGCGATTGCGGCTACTACATAAGTGCTTGCAGCCCATCTCAATGCATCTTTGCTTAGTTCATGCTCATCTTTTCTTACAATTCCACTGGTATCAAGCCAAGCAAGGGCTCTACTACTTGCATCAAATTCTACTGGCAAGGTAATCAATGAAAACAAGGTGGTTAATGAGAACAACACGATGCCTATTAGTAACAAAGCAGGAAAAGTATTGATTAATAAAACGCCTCCCAACAATATCCATTGCAAATAACCTGATGTAACACTTACAATAGGCACGATGGCCGAACGGAAATTCAACCAAGCATAGGCTTTCGCATGTTGTACGGCATGTCCGCACTCATGGGCAGCAACCGCAGCAGCCAAAACACTTCTTCCATAATACACATCCTGGCTCAGGTTTACTGTTTTGTTTTGCGGGTTGTAATGGTCGCTCAACTGACCGTCTGCACTCACAATTTTTACATCATAAATGCCATTATCATTTAGCATTTGCTGGGCTATTTCAGCACCCGTCATGTGGTTGCTCAAACCAATTTCTGAATATTTTTTGGCTTTTGATTTAAACCTCCAACTCACATAAAAGCTAAGTGCCAGAGGAATGATAAAGTACATAAACATAATTTTTCTAAATTTATTATTTCTGAAATTACAAACTGCGTACCACGCGCACAATGATGACGATTAATGCCATTAAGAACATTAAAATAGATATTTTATTGATTCCATGCATCACTTTTAAGTTGAATGATGACGGACTGTCAGTATCTTGTTTTTTCCAAAATGTAACGTAAGACATGAATTTTTTAAACATAAGACAAATGTATTAAGGCTAAGTCAAATTTAACAAAAATTATATCAGATTGTTTGTTTTAGGTGAAATTAAATGTCAAATCTAAATATAAATTTAGATTTGTCTAAAATTAATATATTTGCGGTATGTATTCTTTTACAGAAGAAAATTATTTGAAAGCCATTTACAAGCTTTCTGATAATAATGGTAGCGGTGTCAGCACTAATTCTATTGCTGAAAACATGCAAACAAAAGCTGCATCGGTTACCGATATGATAAAAAAATTATCGGACAAAAAGTTGCTAAAGTATGAAAAATACAAGGGTGTAAACCTATCCCAAAAAGGCAAGGACGTAGCCATTCAAACCATTCGAAAGCATAGAATTTGGGAAGTTTTTCTTCATGAAAAATTAAAATTTGGATGGGAAGAAGTACACGAAATAGCCGAGCAATTAGAACATATTCAATCAGAGTTATTAATTAACAAGCTTGATGAATTTTTGGGCTACCCCACTCACGACCCTCATGGAGACCCCATTCCTGGAGAAAACGGAGAGTTTCATAACAATGCATTTGTAAGTTTGGATACTGTCGAAGCAAACAAAAAAGTAATCTTGAGTGGTGTAATCAATCACTCGGTGCCATTTTTACAACACCTCAAAAAAATTGATTTAACTCTAGGTCAAAAACTAATGGTTATAGAAATAAATGAATACGATCGCTCTCTAAAATTATTATTAAACGGTAAAATTGAAATATTTATAAGTAACGAAGTAGCTAAAAATATTTTGGTAAAATAAAATGCATGCATCAGACAAATCATTAAGTGAGGTTCACGAAAGTGTGAAAGTGCCAGAGAAGCAAAATCGTTGGCGTACTTTCATGTCGTTTATTGGACCTGCTTATTTGGTGAGTGTAGGCTATATGGACCCTGGCAATTGGGCAACAGATATTGCAGGAGGTAGCAAATTTGGATACAGCCTAATTTGGGTATTATTAATGAGCAACCTCATGGCTTTGCTCTTGCAAAGTTTAGCCGCGCGATTAGGTGTTGTAAAGGGGTGGGACTTAGCACAAGCAAGCAGACAACAGTTTGGACAATGGGCCAATTTTTCTTTGTATGCCTTTGCAGAAATAGCCATTGCTGCTTGCGATTTAGCCGAAATTATAGGAATGGCAATTGGTTTGAATTTGCTTTTTCATTTGCCTTTGCTTTATGGCATTCTCATCACCGCTTTTGATACCTTTTTGTTGTTATTATTAATCAACAAAGGTATTCGCAAGCTTGAACTTTTTATTGTAAGCATGGTGAGCATTATTGGACTTTCTTTCATAGCCCAACTGTTTATTGTTAAGCCCGACTCCATTGAAATCATGAAAGGCTTTGTCCCAAGCGCACTCTCGGGTGATGCTTTGTACATTGCCATTGGTATCATTGGCGCCACCGTAATGCCTCACAATTTATACCTACATTCATCTCTAGTTCAAACAAGAAAATTCAGGAAAGACAATGCAGGTATTAAAGCCGCACTTAGATACAATTTCTTTGATTTAAGCATTGCCTTAAACCTTGCTTTTTTTGTGAATGCTGCTATTTTAATACTTGCAGCATCAGCCTTTTTTACCAATGGCTTTAATCAGATTAGCGATATCAAAGATGCACACATCATGCTAAACTCTTTGTTTGGAAGTCTTGCCCCTACCCTATTTGCCATTGCTTTAATTTGCTCTGGTCAGAGTTCAACGATTACAGGCACATTAGCAGGACAAATCGTGATGGAAGGTTATTTAAATTTAAGGATTAGCCCTTGGCTTCGGAGAACAATTACGCGTTTGATTGCCATTATTCCCGCTATTTTTACCATTCTATATTATGGTGAAGAAAAGCTAGGTGCATTACTCATCTTAAGTCAAGTTATTTTGAGCTTACAATTGGGATTCGCCATTGTTCCTCTCATTCATTTCACTAGCAATAAAAAAATAATGGGCGAGTTTGCCATCAACAAAACCATTAAATATTTGGCTTGGTTGGTTGCCATCATTATCATTTCATTAAACGTAAAATTGGTGCTTGAAGAAATTAGTTCATTTATTGATGGATTATCCGATTCATACCGATGGCTTGAGATTCCTGTACTTTCGCTGGTTCTGTTTGCAGCTCTGCTTTTATTGTACATCATTTTCCAACCCTTAATAATTAAATTTACACAAAAAACATACTTGCCACATGGTTCTGCTAGTAGGATTGAAAAAATAGAATCCTTTACTTACAACAAAATAGCCATTACACTTGATTTTTCAGATAACGACAAGGCATCCATTCAACATGCTTTGGCTGTTGGCGGGACTGATGCTGAATACCTTTTAATACATATTGTTGAGTCGGTAGCAGCCACTCGGTATGGCGGTGAGGTAATGGATAATGAAAGTTTAGAAGATTTATACAATATTAATCAATATAAGAAGAACTTAGTTGAATTAGGATACAAAGCAGAAACTATGTTAGGTTATGGAAGAAGAGCTAAAAACATTGCAGAAATATCTAAAGAACATAATATTGAGTTGTTGGTAATGGGTGCCCATGGTCATGCTGCCCTAAAAGATTTCATATTTGGCTCAACCGTTGATGCTGTAAGGCATTTGGTTAGCATACCAGTTTTGGTTGTTCGAGTTTAATTAGTAAACATTCATAATTTACATACTGAAAGCTATTTTCGCTGCGTTATTATTTATTAAATCGATCTAATCCAGGAACATTTCATGAAAAAAATACTCATTGTCCTCTTTTTTTATTTCGGCATACATGCCAAAGCCCAAAATAGAATTGACTCCTTAAGTATGGACAGTCTGCATGATGTAGAAATTAGATTAATGGGTTTGAGCGAGCGTATGATTCAATCCTATGATGAAGAAGAAAGACTGACTAGTGGTAAAAACTTTATTCGCACATTAGTGAGGGCAATAAAAGTTCAAGGTTCATATTACTATCCTTTTGATTCATTGAAAACAGTTTCTATTCTTCATGCCCCAGATGATATGTTTAGAATAATGACTTGGAATTTGGGAACCAATGAAGAAGAGTTTCATTATTATGGTTTAATTCAAATGAACCCTAATAAAATTAAGAAAATAAAAGACACTGCCAATTTACGAGCTTATTACCCGCTAATAGACAGAAGTAGTCGAATTAACAATCCCTACGATACTATTACAAGCGCTGATTTCTGGTGGGGATCTACCTATTATCAAATGGCCTTAAACAAAGCTGGTAAAACAAAATTCTATACATTAATCGGATGGGACGGCAATACCAGCAGAAGCAACAAAAAGGTGATAGATGTATTAACTTTTCAAAACAACTTACCCGTTTTTGGTGCGCCTATTTTTGATGTAAAAGGAAAGAAACTATTAAAACGAATGATATGGGAATTCAACAATTTCGCAACTATGACATTGCGATATGAAGAGAAGAAGAACCTGTTGATTTATGAAAATATCGTTCCCCCAAAACCTAGTAATTTAGGAATGTATGAAACTTATTTACCTGATGGCAGTTATGATTTTATGGCTTGGAAAAATGGTAAATGGCAAATAACTGGAGAGCTAAAGGATTTCAAATTGAGATAATTTTTATTCCTCTTTACCAAGTTCTAACACTTCTTGGCTGAATCCAGTAAAGCTAAATCCTCCATCGTGGAAAAGATTCTGCATAGTAACCATACGACTAAGGTCACTAAACATTAATACACAATAATCGGCACATTGTTCTGCATTCGCATTGCCAAGCGGACTCAAAGCAGAAGCATAATCAAAGAAATTACCAAAACCCTTTACACCACTGCCTGCCGTAGTCATGGTAGGACTTTGAGAGATTGTATTTACACGTACTTTTCTCGATTTACCATAGTGGTAACCAAAGCTTCTTGTAATACTCTCTAATAAGGATTTTGCATCAGCCATTTCGCTATAATGTGAAAATACCCTTTGGGCTGCTATATAGGTTAAGGCTAACACTGATCCCCAATCGTTTATGGCATCTTTTTTATAGCAAGTAGCCAATAAGCGATGGAAGCTAATTGACGAAATATCTAATGTATCATGCATGAACTTATAATCGAGATTGGTATATTCATTACCCTTTCTTATATTCATACTCATACCCACTGAGTGTAAAATAAAATCAATTTTACCACCCAAAATCTCCATTGACTTATCAATAAGGTTTTCCATGTCTTCGTTTTTACTTACATCACATGAAATTATTTGGGCATTGTTACATACGGCAGCCAATTCTTTTATCTCACCCATACGCATGGCTACAGGTGCATTGGTCAGCACAAATTGCGCACCCTGCTCATGACATTTCAAAGCCACTTGCCAAGCAATACTTTTATCATTTAATGCTCCAAAGATTATTCCTTTTTTTCCTTTTAATAAGTTATTCATTTTTGTTCTTAATTTTGAGTCATGGTATAGTAAAGCAATGTAATCAGTACAATAAATTGGTCTACTCAATACATAAATTTATTACATGGCAATTTTAAGGTTTATAACTTTAAATTTGAAAATATTTTTGCAATGAATAAAAACAAATTAGCCTTTTTAGCAGCAGTTCTCATTTTTAATGTGTTAATATCTGTTGCACAACCTTTTACCAAAGCTGATTATCAGCATGGCAAATTGAACCCCATGCGAACTTGTTTTGATGTGAACAAATATGAAATTACATTAAAAGTAAACCCATCTAAAAAATACATTTCAGGAAGCAACCAAATTTCTTTTACTGCCCTTAAAAATACAAATAAAATACAATTGGATTTATTTGCTAGTATTCAAATTGATAGCATCCTCTACCTCAATAAATCCATACCCTTCTTGAGAGTTAGCAATGCTTTCTTCATTAGTTTCAACAAAAAAATTAAAAAAGGTAGTAAAAATAACCTAACTGTTTTTTTTAGTGGAAAGCCCTTAGAAGCAAAAAAGGCCCCTTGGGATGGAGGCTTTGTATGGAGCAAAGATACAAGTGGAAATTCTTTTGTAGGATTGGCATGTGAAGGCATTGGTGCTAGCTGCTGGCTGCCATGCAAAGACCATCTTAGTGATGAAGCAGAAAGCATGTTGATGCATTTACAGGTACCAAGCAATCTAATGGGTGTTTCTAATGGTAAACTATTAGGAAGTCTTCAGCTTGATAATGGTTATACCCAATACGATTGGGCGGTTTCATATCCTATCAACAATTACAATATCACAGTTAATATTGCAGACTATACTCACATACATGATGAATACAAAAGTTCTATCTATGGCTTTCTAAACCTTGATTATTATGTTTTGAAGTCGGCAGAAAAAATCGCCCGACAACATTTCGTCCAAGTAAAAACAATGATGAATTGTTTCGAAAAATATTTTGGCTCCTATCCTTTTTGGAATGATGGATATAAATTGGTTGAAACACCCTATTGGGGCATGGAGCATCAAAGTTGTGTGGCTTATGGTAACAATTACCAAAACAATAAATATGGTTTCGATTTCATTATTGTTCACGAAAGCGGCCACGAATGGTTTGGCAACAGCCTCAGCATGAACGACCCAGCTGAAATGTGGATTCACGAATCATTTACCACTTATTCCGAATCCCTGTTTCAAGAGTGTCTACAAGGAAAAGAAAGAGCCTATCGATACTTACTCGAACAAAAGAAAAATATCAAAAACCAACAGCCCATCATTGGCTATTATGATGTGTATTATCATGGTCGAAAAGACAATGACATATACTATAAAGGTGCTTGGATGCTACAAACCATGCGCTACTTGCTAGACAATGACAGTCTTTGGTTTAACACACTTTACGATTTTGCTACAACATTCAAACGACAAAATGTAAGCAACAAACAAGTGATGGACTTTTTTAGTAAACGCACCCGCCACAATTGGACTGCCTTTTTTGAACAATACCTTTTCAAGGCACAAATACCTGTTTTGGAATATTCATTAAAAGAAGTGGATGGCAGACTTGAACTCAAATACCACTTGGTAGCTAATGTAAAAGGATTAGAAATGCCCGTAAAAGTAAACATAAACAAAGATGCTTTGGAAGATATCTTTGCCAATTCTTCATGGCAAATAATCGACCTTTCATACTTTAACAAATCCGATTTCAAAATTGATGTAGGACGGGTTTTGGTACAATTGAAAGAATTGAAATAATATTAGTTGATCAATGTAACTAAGGCCAAATATTCAAAATATTTTGCAGTATAAAACTTTAGTTTAGATCTAATATTAAAACCTAAAACCAATCGTTATGATATACAAAATTGGCAATATAGAATAACCAATTGCATTAAATATAACAAATATGAAAATCAACACACTTATATACTATAGCATTTTTGCGGTAACCATTTTATCTTGCCATGTAAAAAAAGTAGTCAACGCAAGTAATCAAAAAGAAGCTATATCTAATAACACAACACCAAGCAGTAGTTTATTATTCCTTAAACCAGCATCAAGTGTACATGAACCTGGAGCCAAGGAATTAGCCGCTATTCAAACAAAATATAAGGATGCAAGTCTTTATCAATTGGAGTTGGGACATGCCATTTACACCCAGGGTGCCTGTTTAAAATGTCATGGTGTGATTGAAATCTATCCTTATTCTGAAGACAGATGGAAAGGGATAGTGGATACCATGGCCATGCGTTCACAATTATCAGCTGAGTATAAAGATGCAGTTTACAAATATGTGCTTTCGATAAAGGCTACTCAAGTTAATTAAGTTCAGTATAAAAAAATTAAATCTGCCTTTAGCTTTCATATATTTTACAGTGTTAAGCATACCCAAAATCACAGACTAAATTTTAGAGAAATGACTTGATTTATCTAAATAAATTAAAGCAAATCAAAACAATTATCCTTTCACAATTAGTAAATTATTTAGAGATTGCTTTCAATGATGAAAGTGAAAGGAAGAAGATATGTTTGTTACCATTTATTGTAAAATGCATTTGGAAGTGTAACCTCTCATACATTTAACAATCATAGTTAATTGATAGGTTAAGCCATATTTAGAAAAAAATTAAATACAATTTGTACCATGAAGAAAAAATTCTCACACATGCAAGTTTTTACTTTTTTAACCATTCTACTTTTCGGAATTGCCTGCAACGGATCAGTTAAAAAAGATTTGTCAAAAGAACAGGAACATCCAAAACTTATAAAAACCATCGGTAACCCACGATACGGCAATGTTTATTGTAGCCTTGAGGACAAAGATGGTAACCTATGGTTCGGAACTACATTGAACGGACTGTATAAATATGATGGAAAATCGTTTAGGCAATTTTTGTTAACCGATGGATTAATCAGTAATTGCATCAGCGACATCATAGAAGATAAAGATGGTAAAATTTGGATTGGCACCGACAGCGGAGTATGTTTTTATGATGGTAAAGTTTTTACTGAAATTAAAATTCAGCTACCCAAAAACCTACCACCAAATACAAATAAACTTTACCAAAAGCATGGTGTGCATGATATTATGCAAGACCATACTGGCAAGCTATGGTTTGTAACAATAGATGGAGTCTATATCTACGATGGAAAATCATTCAAGTTGTTTATCATTGATGAGTCAGCAAATGGCTTTATGGGTTCCAACGATAAAGTGGAACGAGTTTTTGAAGACAAAGCAGGAAACATTTGGTTTGGAGGAAGAACTAACAAAGGGGTGTATCGATATGATGGGAAATCTGTAACCAACCTCAAACTAAAGGAATTATTTCAAAATGGACCCAAGCCAAAACCTCATAATTGGGGATGGCCTCAATGCCAAGATAATAATGGGAATATTTGGTTCAGCAATTGGGGTGGAGCCTATAAGTATGATGGAAAATCATTTACAACTTATACAAAAAAAGATGGCTTGCCTGGAAATAATGGAATGGTTGCGAAGATTATTGAAGACAAAAACGGCAATATTTGGTTTGGTGGTGATGGACTTTGTTGTTATAATGGTATATCTTTCACGAGTTTTTCATTAAAAGATGGGCTTCCGAATTTAGGCATTTGGTCAATTTTGGAGGATAAAAATGAAAATGTTTGGGTGGGTACAAGAGAAACCGGACTCTACCTTTATGATGGAAAATCATTTAATACATATTCGGAATATAAACCTTCAATCACTTAAATCTACCTCAATTAAATACCTTATTTATTATGAAAAACATATTTATCCTTGTCGTTTGCATGATAATTTGCAGCAATATAAAATCACAAAACCAACGATTTGAATACGAGGGCTACAACTATCTTCATATCACTAAAGAAGAGTTAAACAAGGCAAATACCCTATCACAAATATTACCAAGTTTTTGGAGGGACCTTTCAATGGATAGAGAGAAAAGAAAAAGTTTAGAAGATACCCGAAAATTGTATTACGCATTGGCTTGTGAAACCTATCCAAATAATGGTTATGATTTAATTACAAACTATGTATCTGTTGAGGTAAAAGTATTTAATCACAATAAAGAATATAGTGCTAAGGGCTCTAATGACACACTAAATAAAGAGCAAAAAGAAATCTTAGCGATGGCAGAATATGGTTCTGAAATAGAAATCAATATCTATTACATGTATAAACCAAGACTTGCCATTAAACCTCAAAAAAACATTAAAGACCTTCGTGGCCTATTAAAAATAAGTATCTTACCCAGCCAAGTAGCTGAATTTACTGGTTCCAACAAGGGAATAACCAATTATTTCAACGAAGAGGTAATTAATAAATTACCAAAAAAAGATATGGATTATTTCTTCAAAGCAGTGTTAAACTTTAGCATTGATGAAGAAGGAAGAACAAAGGATATCTATCTATCAGAGTCATCTTCCAAAGCCTATATCGACAAAATAATTTTGGATGCAACCGCAAATATGCCAACTTGGAAGCCCGCTAAAGACGATAAAGGAAATAAAGTTAAACAAATTTGTAAAATACCTTTTGGTGGAAGGGGCTGCTAACCCAATACTAATTATTTTTTCAAGTTTGAACTCTCATCATTCATAGATATATAATTATATAATACATTTGAGTTATAAAAAAAATCTCTTGTAGGCTATTTACATTTTTCATTTTAAAAAAATCATAGACCTATTGGGTTATAGCAAAGTCAATATTTGCAGGCTTTTACACATCTTTAAAACGGCCTTTTCTCTTTAGTCATAAAAGTTTAACTTCGCGCATTAATTTTATGGCATCAGAAATATCAAGTAAATATAATCCTCAATCGATTGAAGACAAGTGGTATAGCTATTGGCTAGACCAAAAGTACTTTCACAGCGAACCAGATGAAAGAGAAGCATACAGTGTGGTAATACCTCCACCAAATGTCACAGGTGTGTTGCACATGGGACATATGCTTAACAATACCATCCAGGATGTATTAACCCGCAGAGCCCGCATGCAGGGCAAAAATGCTTGCTGGGTGCCAGGTACCGACCATGCTAGTATTGCCACAGAAGCAAAAGTGGTGCAAATGCTGCGTGAGCGAGGTATTAAAAAATCTGACCTTAGTCGCGAAGATTTCTTGAAATACGCTTGGGAATGGAAAGAAAAATATGGAGGCATCATATTAGAGCAATTGAAAAAGTTAGGTGCAAGCTGCGATTGGGACAGAACCCGATTCACTATGGAGCCTAGCTTGAGCGAAGCTGTTATTGATGTTTTTATCGACCTATACAATAAGGGATTAATTTACCGCGAACTTCGCATGGTAAATTGGGACCCTCTAGGAAAAACTGCGTTAAGTGATGAAGAAGTAATATACAAGGATGTTAATAGCAAGTTGTATTACATCAAGTACATGTTGACAGATGAAAGTTGTGAGTTGATAGCGAAAATAACCAACAACCAACAACTAACAACCAACAACTATGTAGTAATTGCTACCACTCGCCCAGAGACTATTTTAGCAGATACTGCCATTTGCGTGAATCCAAATGACGAGCGCTTTAAGCATTTGATTGGCAAAAAAGTGTTGGTTCCTTTTATCAATCGTGAAATAGAAATCATAGCTGACGACTACGTAGCTATGGATTTTGGAACAGGATGCTTAAAGGTTACCCCTGCTCATGATAAAAACGATTATGACTTAGGTAAGAAACATGGCCTTGCCGTTATTGATATTCTAGCGGAAGAAGGTTTCTTGAACGAGAAAGCAAAAGACGAGCGATACATAGGTAAAGATCGCTTTGCTGTTCGTAAACAAATCGCTATCGACTTGGAGGGAGCGGGCTTTATCGAGAAAATTGAAGAATATAAAAACCAAGTAGGAACTAGCGAAAGAACAGGCGCAGTGATTGAACCTAGGTTGACTTTGCAATGGTGGGTTGATATGAAAAAATTCATTGCTAAAAATCCAAAAGTATTGGATGCCGTAATGAGTGATGAAATCAAATTTCACCCAGCCAATACCAAGAATACTTACAAGCATTGGATTGATAACATCAAAGATTGGTGTATCAGTCGTCAATTGTGGTGGGGACAACAAATTCCAGCTTGGTATGCACCTAATGGCGAATTTGCTGTAGCTAAAACTGCAGCTGAAGCAATTGAAAAATTCAAGTCAAAAGACCCAAATTTTGCATTTAGTGTTTCTGATTTAAAACAAGATGAAGATGTTTTGGACACTTGGTTCTCTTCATGGTTGTGGCCAATAAGTGTGTTTGATGGTTTTAAAGAAGAAGGTCTAAAAGATATTAAATACTACTACCCTACCAACGATTTGGTAACTGCCCCTGAGATTATGTTCTTCTGGGTGGCTCGTATGATTATGGCAGGATATGAGTGGATAGGCGAAAAGCCTTTCAGCAATGTTTATTACACAGGAATCGTTCGTGATAAACAACGCAGAAAAATGAGCAAATCATTGGGTAACTCACCAGACCCTCTTGACTTAATTGCTCAATATGGTGCTGATGGTGTTCGTATGGGTATATTACTTTGTAGCCCTGCAGGAAACGATATTCTATTTGATGAAAGCCAAGTAGAGCAAGGAAGAAACTTTGCTAATAAAATTTGGAATGCCTACCGTTTGGTGAAAGGTTGGGAAGTGAAACCTGATTCAGAATTTGATGCTGAATTATTAGCTTCAAACAAGGTATCTGAAAACTGGTTTAATGCCAGGTTTAATGAGGCATTACAAGACATTGAATCTAAATTTACTGACTATAAACTAAGCGAAGGTTTGATGGGTGTTTACAAACTTATCTGGGATGATTTCTGCTCATGGTATCTTGAGATGATAAAACCTGAATTTGGTAAACCTATTAATGAATCAAGCTATAAGCAAAGCATTCTTTTCTTTGAAAATTTGATGAAGGTATTACATCCCTTCATGCCATTTATCACTGAAGAGATCTGGCAAAACATTGCAGAAAGAAAATCGGGAGATAGTATATGCATCGCTGCCTATCCATCGGTTGGGGCTTATCAACATACGCCTATCCAAAACGCATTCGAAACCATTTCAAAAATTCGCGAATTGCGTAACAGCAAAGGCATTAGCCCGAAAGAAGCATTTGAAATTATTATCAAAACCGACAATGAAGATTTATATAAACCTTTCCAGTTTTTGATAAAAAAATTGGCGAATATTTCTAGTATTCAATTCAATACTGTTGAGACGAATAATTATACGTCTCTGCCAGTATCCACCGACCAAGTATTTGTGAAGCTAAATATTGAGATAGATGTTGAAGCTGAAAAAGAAAAAATCAATAGTGAAATCAGTTATTTGGAAGGTTTCTTAAAATCGGTTGAGGCCAAGCTAAGCAATGAGAAATTTGTTGCCAATGCCAAGCCTGAATTGGTTGAAAAAGAACGTCAAAAACAAGCTGATGCCTTGGCTAAAATTGATGTATTAAAAGACAGTTTGGCTAGCTTATAATTCATAGTCTGTCAATCAAAATTTTCAGTTCGAAATGTCAGTTCGAGCGGAGTCGAGAACTGCTTCGGAAGTAAGAGTCTGTCTATGTCTCGACTCCGCTCGACATGACATACTCCGCTCAAAATAACAAACTCTGCTTGACCTTTAACCGATTGTCAGTTCGAGCGGAGTCGAGAACTGCTTCGGAGTAAGAGTCTGTCTATGTCTCGACTCCGCTCGACATGACATACTCCGCTCGACATGATATATTCCGTTTGAAATAACAGACTCCGCTCAAAATAACAAACTCTGCTTGACATGAATGACTTTTATTGCTTTGATATAACACAAAGGGGCTGCCTTAATAAGACAGCCCCTTCTTTTAATATTTACTTAACTATTTATTACAACTTTCCATAACTTCTGTTAATGAAGTTGGTTAGTGCTTCACCTTGCAAAAGATTTTGAGATAACAAAGCCAAATCAAATGCATTTTTGAGTAAGCCTTCTTTTTCGCTATCATCCGATAATTTAACCAACTTGCTGCTTAAGCTGTGATTGCTATTAATCACAACATTCCAAGATTCAGGCATTGAGCCAAACATATTCATGCCTTGCATGGCAGCCATGTCTTTCATTCTGCGCTCCCACTCAGGTTTAATAATGCTTATAAAATTATCATCTGGTGCTAGGGCTTCAGTTTCAAATTTAAATCTCACATCGGCTTTAAATTGATTTTCGAAAGCTTCTTTCAAAGCCTTTTCATCATCCTCACTTAGCACTGATTCATTTTTGGTATCTTTATCAACCAATTTATCTACCGACTCAGAATCCACGCGCTTCATGGATACACCTTCGAATTTATTTTCTAAGGTAGAGATAAAATGACCATCCAAAACACCATTCAATTTCAAAATATCATAGCCACGTTTTTCAATGGTTTTGATAAATGAATCTTGACCTAAAGGATTGTTTGAATAAATGAAAACCACTTTATTCTCTTTATCGGTTTGCAATACTGAAACCTTCTCTTTGTATTCTTCAATGGTAGAGTTTTCGCCTTTTATGTTTTGCAACAAACAGAACTTAGTAGCTCTTTCATAGAACTTAGGCTCAGCTATCATGCCATATTTAACAAAGGTTCCAACGTTTTCCCATTTCTCTTCAAACTCTTTTCTGTCGGTTTTAAAAATCTCTTCCAACTTATCTGCTACCTTCTTAGTAATGTGTGCATTTATTTTCTTCACATTGGCATCACCTTGCAAATAGCTACGACTCACGTTTAACGGGATATCTGGAGAATCAATCACACCATGCAACAGCATCAAAAACTCAGGAACAATATCTTGAACCGAATCGGTGATGAATACTTGGTTGCTATACAATTGAATTTTATTGCGTTGTGCTTCAAACTCATCTTTAATCTTAGGGAAATATAATATTCCCGTAAGATTGAAAGGATAATCTACATTCAAATGAATCCAGAACAAAGGAGGTTCGCTCATTGGATACAATTCGCGGTAGAATTGCTCGTAGTCTTCTTTTTTCAAATCAGCTGGAGCTTTTGTCCAAAGAGGTTGGGTATTGTTTATGATTTTCTCTTCAAACTCAATCTCGATAGGTAAGAATTTACAATGCTTATCTAAAATATTTTTGATTCTAAAATTATCATTGAATTCTAAAGCATCATCTGCCAAGTGAAGGATGATTTCTGTTCCTCTGTCGGTTTTGTCATCATCCATTATTTCAAATTCAGTGCTGCCTTCGCATGTCCATCTAACTGCCTTAGAACCTTCTTTGTATGACAAGGAAACCAACTCTACTTTTTTGGCCACCATAAAGGCAGAGTAAAAACCTAATCCAAAATGACCAATGATTTGGTTGGCATTGTCTTTATATTTTTCTAAAAACTCTTCGGCACTACTAAAGGCCACTTGGTTGATGTATTTTTTTACTTCTTCTTCAGTTAAACCAATACCTCTATCAATAATGTGAAGGGTCTTATTGTCTTTGTCTAACTTCACTACTATTTTGGTTTCACCCAATTCGCCTTTCATTTCGCCCATTGAGGCTAGGGTTTTCAACTTTTGGGTAGCATCTACTGCATTTGAGACCAACTCACGTAAAAAGATTTCATGGTCGCTGTACAAAAATTTTTTGATGATGGGAAAGATGTTTTCGGTATGTACCGATATGGTTCCTTTTTCTGACATAATTGAAAAATTTGAAAATGGGTTAATTGAAAATTTGTTCCTAATTGTTATTTCAATTTCAATAGACAAATGACGTTCCTAAAGACAATTGGCTGTCAAATAGTCGGCAAAACTGAAATTTTGTGATTTTTATGGGTTATAAGCTGACCATTATTTGACATGGTATATTCTTCTTACATTTGCCTTTGTTGCATCTTGCAATCGTCAAAACAAAACATACATGAAAAAGACATTCATCCTTATACTCTCCCTTATGGCCCTGCATGGCATGGCCCAAACCACTGAAAAGCATTTCAAAAACCTGAAACAACTCACCTATGGTGGTGATAATGCTGAAGCTTATTGGAGTTTCGACAATAAAAACCTGAGTTTTCAGAGCAATAACAAGGCTTGGGGCTTACAATGTGACCAAATATTCAATTTGAATATTGAAGAAGCTAAGAAAGATACCAATTATCGTCCGCCACTGATTAGCACTGGACTTGGTCGCACCACTTGCAGTTATTTTATGCCGGGTAACAAATCCATCCTTTTTGCCTCCACCCATTTGGCATCCAACGATTGTCCTGCAGAGCCACCACGTGGCGCTAAATACCTATGGGCGATCTATGAAAGTTTCGACATTTTCGTGTCTGACTTTAATGGAAAAATCACCAAACAATTAACCAACAGCCCTGGCTATGATGCAGAAGCTACAGTATCTCCCAAGGGAGACAAAATTGTTTTCACCTCCACCCGCGGTGGCGACCTTGACCTATGGATTATGGATATTGATGGCAAAAATCATAAGCAAATCACTTTTGGTTTAGGTTATGATGGGGGTGCTTTTTTCTCACCTGACGGGAAGCAATTGGTGTTCAGAGCCTCTCGTCCACAAACCGAAGAGGAGATAAAAGAATACAAAGATTACCTTTCAAAAGGCCTTGTAGCCCCTACCAATATGGAGATATACACTTGTAATATTGATGGTAGTAACCTAAAACAAGTAACGCATTTGGGCAAAGCCAATTGGGCACCTTTCTTTCACCCCAACGGCAAGAAAATTATTTTCTCGAGCAATCACCATTCAACAAAAGGTTACGATTTTCAGTTATATATGATTGATGCAGATGGCAAGAATTTAGAGCGCATCACCAACGAAAGTATGTTTAACGCCTTCCCTATGTTTTCTCCTGATGGCAAAAAATTGGTATTTTCGTCAAATCGCAACAACCATGGCACCCGAGACACCAATCTGTTTTTGGCCGATTGGGTAGAATAAAATATTAATAGGCTTTATCTATTACCATGCCTTTCAAGGCATGGTAATAGATAAAAATAATAGCCGGGCCTTAAAAGACCCGGAAATAGATACAAATAATTCCCGAGCCTTGAAAGGCTTGGGAATAGATAGAATAAGCAATTCATTTAAACTGCCTTGAAAGGCAGTATCATAAAATCAAACAAAAAATGAAACTAAGAAACATCGTCCTACTGCTTCTCATCTCAAGCAAATTGTCTTTAGCACAAGTGCAAGAGGTTGATATCAAAAGTCATATCAGCTATTTGGCTGACGACAAATTGCAAGGCCGCGAGCCTGGCACCAAAGGAGAAAAATTAGCCTACAAATACATTCAAAAGCAGTTTGAAGAAATTGGGCTAAAGCCCAAAGGAAGCAAGGGATATTTACAGCA
Source organism: Chitinophaga pinensis (assembly GCA_945870425.1). Taxonomy (GTDB): domain Bacteria; phylum Bacteroidota; class Bacteroidia; order UKL13-3; family UKL13-3; genus RGVD01. The sequence goes on from CAMBSD010000016.1 coordinate 35,654, forward strand.
TTTTGAATATAAAACCCTTGCCAGTCCGCATGACACCATTGGTCAAGGAAAGAAAAAAAATGGTAGCAATGTGGTGGGCTATCTTGATAATCAAGCAGCTTATACCATCATCATTGGTGGGCATTTCGACCATTTGGGATATCATGAACACCCATCTTCCTTAGACAAAAACAAAAAGCTTATACATAATGGTGCTGATGACAATGCTTCGGGTACTGCGGGGGTGATTGCTTTAGCTAAATATTTTAGCCAAAACAATATCAAAGAAAAATGCAATTTTTTATTCATTTGTTTTTCGGGTGAAGAAGATGGTTTGATTGGTTCAAAATATTTTGCAAACAACCCTACCATTGATTTGAAAGATGTACAATGCATGTTAAACATGGACATGATTGGACGTTTGAATGACAGTACCCTTAAATTGATGGTGTATGGAGTAGGCACAAGCACTAATTACAGTTCGATTTTTTCAAACTTAAACACTCCTCTAAAACTTGGCTATGACTCAGCAGGAATTGGCCCGTCAGATCAAACCTCTTTTTACTTAAAGGACATTCCAGTATTGCATTTCTTCACAGGGCAACATTCGGATTACCACAAGTCAAGTGATGATACAGAAAAGGTAAACTTTAAAGGTGAGATTATGGTATTGGATTTAATCATCCAAATAGCTGAAAAAATTTGTAATGAACCTAAACTTAACTTCACCAAAACCAAGCAACCTGAAAGCCAAAAAGTAAGTTTTAAAGTAACCTTAGGCATCATGCCTGATTATACTTTTGAAGGCAAAGGTTTGAGGGTAGACAATGTAAACGATGGCAAACCTGCAGAAAAAGCTGGACTCAAAGCAGGCGATATCATTATGCAAATTGGAAGTATTAAGATTGACAATATCTATGATTACATGAAAGCCTTAGGTCAATTTAAAAAAGGAGAAAGCACCACGATTGACTTTTTGAGAGAGGGTAAAATGCAGCAAGTGAGTTTGACGTTTTAGTTAATTGTCAGGACACGATTAAAGGGATTAAAGGATTGCCAAGGTTTTTGTATGATTTAGGTAATTACTTCACGATAATATTTCATAATAAGTTTTTATAACCAAGCATCAGGGTAGTTTATTTGATTCATTTTTTTCCCAAATCCCTCTCCTGCTTTGCATACCCCTTATTGTCCGTTTGTGTAAAGCTATTTCTAATCTGACACGATATGATTACTTTAGTGGCTTCAAATGATAGAGCTAAGCAACATCCAAAAGTCATATACCGTTGGCGACAACAAACTTCAGGTTCTTAAGGGCATTGACCTAAAAATACACGAGGGTGAAATGGTTTCTATCATGGGCTCCTCGGGAAGTGGAAAATCAACCCTACTCAATATTCTAGGCATTCTCGATAGCTACGATGCTGGCCATTACAAGCTTGGTGGAAATTTAATTCAGCACTTGAATGAAACAAAAGCAGCGCAATTACGTAATCAATACATTGGCTTTGTCTTTCAATCATTCAACCTCATTTCATTCAAAAATGCCTTGGAAAACGTATCGCTTCCTTTGTATTACCAAAAAGTGAGTCGCAAAAAACGTAACCAAATTGCACTTGAGTATTTGGATAAAGTGGGATTGAAACAATGGGCAGAACACATGCCCAATGAAATGAGTGGTGGACAAAAGCAAAGAGTAGCCATAGCAAGGGCCTTAATTGCTCAACCAAAAATCATATTAGCAGATGAACCTACTGGAGCACTGGACACACAGACTAGCTACGAAGTAATGAGTTTGCTTAAAGAAATAAATAAAAGTGGTATTACAGTAGTGATTGTAACACACGAACATGATATAGCTGAAATGACAGACAGAACGATTCGTTTGAAAGACGGACTGATTGTGTAGTGCGGAATGCGGAATAAGGTAAAGTATAAATAAAAGTAACAATAAAAGTATAAAATTGAAATTAATAAAGTGGTGCTAAAAATTTGATTTCGAAATTTTGTCACTTCGCAATTCGCATTTAAAATTATGAATAGTGATTTTGAAAATCTAAAATCGAGAACACAAAAGTTTGCCTTAGGCATTATCAATCTGACCAAGCAAATGAGTGGAGATCAAGTATCAAAAGTATTAGGAAATCAACTTTTGAGGGCAGGCACATCTGTTGGTGCAAACTACAGGTCAGCATGCAGAGCAAGGTCAAAAGCAGATTTTATTTCTAAAATAACGATAGTTGAAGAAGAGGTCGATGAATGTGTTTATTGGTTAGAATTAATTGAACTGTCTGAAACTTTAAATTCAAAAGATGTGGCTATTTTGAGAAAAGAAGCATCTGAATTAACTGCTATTTTTACTGCTTCAGGAAAGACAGCAAAAGAATCCGTTCAAAAGAAATAATATTGAATGATTGAAAAAGATATCAAAAAGAAGATTTCGCATTTTTGTCACTTCACATTCCGCAATTAGATTAAGACATGTTTGACATAGACAAATGGCAAGAAATATTTGCTACCATTAGCAAAAATAGGCTGCGCACAGTTCTTACAGGCTTTAGTGTGGCTTGGGGAATTTTCATGCTTATTGTTTTGTTGGGCACTGGCAATGGCCTTGGTAATGGAGTAAAAAGTCAGTTTGCTAGAGATGCAGTTAATAGTGTTTGGTTTAACAATGGAAGAACATCTGTTGCTTATGATGGTATGCAACCTGGCAGGGATATCCGCTTAACCAATGAGGATTATCAAGCTATACGACAAAATGTAAAAAGCATTGAACATCTTTCTCCTCGTTTGCAACTGTATGATGTGAACCAATTTAATTATAAAAATAAATATGGTAGTTTCAGCACCAAAGGCTGCAACTACGATATGATATTTGCTGAAAAAATTGAGGTATTGAAAGGTCGTTTTGTAAACGAATTGGACATCAAAGAATGTAGGAAAGTGTGTGCCATTGGGCAGCAAGTGGTTGATGAAATGTTTAAAGGCGAAGAACCTATCGACAAACTAATCAATATCAATAGCATTCCTTTTAAAGTGATTGGTGTGTTTAAAGATGGTGGCGGACCAGATGATAACCGCAGGGCATATATCCCTATCAGCACTTCGCAAAGGGTATTTGGGAATGACAACAAATTAGATCAAATCATCTTTACCTTACCTGAAAGTGACATGGAAAACAGTGAGGTGATAAGTGATGAAGTGTATAAGTTATTAGCCCAGCGTCACCATTTCAACCCTGAAGATAAGAAGGCCGTTTTTCTATGGAATAACCTGTTAGAATTTAAGCGCATCATGGGTTTGATTGATGGCATACGTTTGTTTATTTGGATCATTGGCATCGGCACTTTAATAGCAGGAATTGTAGGTGTAAGCAATATCATGATGATAGTGGTGAAAGAACGAACCAAAGAAATTGGCATTCGTAAAGCTTTAGGTGCTACTCCTGCCAGTATCATTTCTCTTATTATTCAAGAAAGTGTTTTTATTACTGCTATATCTGGGTATGTGGGTATGATGCTCGGAATTGGTTTGCTTGAGTTGGCGCAAACGTATATGCCCGACAGTGACTATTTCAGGAAACCAGAAGTAGATTTAACAGTAGTCTTGGAGGCATTGGCAGTTTTGATTTTTGCTGGTTTCTTAGCAGGATTTTTTCCCGCTAGAAAAGCAGCCAAAATAGAACCTATTGAGGCATTGAGAGCGGAATAAATTCGAAATGCGGAGTGACAAAAATGCGAAATGAAATAAAAAGATTTAAAACAGAACAAATTATAAAAGAAGAAGTGAAAATAAAAAATTGCAATAAAATACATACTTCGCATTTTTGTCATTCCGCACTCCACATTCAAAATTAATGGATCGTATAAACGAAATATACCAGACCCTCAGCAAGAACAAGCTAAGAACCGTACTCACCGCTTTTGGTGTGTTTTGGGGCATCCTTATGCTTATCATCATGCTGGGTGCTGGTCATGGTTTGGAAAATGGCGTAGGTCGTATGTTTGGGGGTTCTGCTAAAAATGCTGTTTATATTTGGGCACAACAAACCTCCATTGCTTACAAAGGCTTGCCTAGAGGTAGAGGATTCAACTTTTTGATTGATGATGTGAAAGCCATCAAAGACAATGTGCCTGAATTGGGAGTGATTGCCCCTGCTGCACAGTTGGGTGGTTATAGAGGAGAGAATAATGTAAATAGAGGCAAATTTACAGGAGCCTTCACGGTTAGAGGAGATTTTCCAGATACTCGTAAAGTGCAAACTTTTAAAATAAAACAAGGAAGATTTTTAAATGAACTCGACATTATAGAATCAAGGAAAGTATGTGTGATTGCGCAAAGGGTGGAGGAAATATTGTTTCCTAAAAATGAAAATCCGATTGAGAAATACATTCAAATAAATGGGGTTTATTTTAAAGTAATAGGCTGCATTAAGGCCGACAATACAAGCGATGATGCAATGGAAAAAATGCAAACCATATATATGCCTTTCACTACTTTTCAGAATGCTTTCAATTTTGGAGGTAAAATTGGTTGGTTTACACTAACAGCAAAAGACAATATCCCTGCATCGGTGGTGGAGAACAAAATCAAAACAATATTAAAGCAAAGGCATTCCATTGCCCCCGATGATGAGCGAGCCATTGGCAGTTGGAACAGCGAAAAAGAATTTCAAAAACTCATGGGATTATTTCGTGGCATTGAAATGCTTGTTTGGATTGTGGGTGTTGGCACCTTGTTAGCAGGAGTTATTGGTGTAAGTAATATCATGCTTATCATTGTAAAAGAAAGAACCAAAGAGATTGGGGTGCGCAGGGCCATTGGTGCTACACCTCTCAATATCATGAGTCAAGTGGTGGCTGAGAGCATTGTATTAACATCCATTGCTGGTTATGTAGGTTTGGTGGTTGGGGTGTTTTTGCTTGAAGGTATTAATGCAGCCTTACAAGGTCAAGAAACAGGAATGTTTCAAAACCCTGGAGTGGATATAGAAGTGGCTGTAAAGGCATTAATAATCCTTATCATTTCAGGTGCCTTGGCAGGCATTATACCTGCAAGAAAAGCAGTTGGAATTAGTCCTGTAGAAGCATTGAGAAATGAATAAGAAATGTTGAATTTCCCCTCTTGGGAGGGGTTAGGGGTGGGTTGAAAAAATTTAAAATTAATAGACTAGCTGCGAAAAGCTCACAGTTAGTTGCAAATATAATATGAAAAAAATAATAAGAATAAGTCTGTTTGTTGCTTTAGGGGCATTGTTTATTTACACGATTTATTATCTGTATAACAAGAACCAACAAAAACCTGTGGTGTATAAAACCATCAATATGTCGGAAACGGATATTGTCAAAAAAACATTGGCAACAGGCAGCATAGTTCCTCGCAGGGAAATCAATATCAAACCCCAAGTTTCAGGTATCATCGAAAAAATATTTGTGGTAGCAGGTACCAAGGTAAAAAAGGGTGATATGATTGCTCGTATCAAAATCATCCCAAACATGTTGAACCTTGCGAATGCTGAAAGCAGAATCTCGCGTGCTAAGATTGCTTTGGACAATGCCAAAATAGACTTTGATCGCTACCAAAAATTGTATGAACAAAAAATGGTTTCCTTGCAAGAATACCAACCTTATGCGCTTAACTTCAAAAATTCTAAAGAGGAATTAGAAGCTGCCGAAAACAATATTGCTTTGATTAAAGAAGGTGTGAGTAAAGCAAGTGGAAAAGTAACCAATACCATAGTGCGCAGCACCATTGATGGAATGATTTTAGATATCCCTGTAAAAGAAGGTGGCAGTGTGATTGAAAGCAATAATTTTAATGAAGGAACCACCATTGCTAGCATAGCAGATATGGGTGAAATGATTTTTGATGGCAAGGTAGATGAAAGTGAAGTAGGAAAAATTAGACCCAATATGCCATTGATACTGACCATAGGTGCACTTGACACTGTTAAGTTTGATGCTAGTCTTGAATACATTGCACCTAAAGGTGTAAAAGAAAATGGAGCTATTCAATTTCAAATTAAGGCCAAAGTTAATTTGCAAAAAGATGTGTTCCTAAGAGCGGGCTATAGCAGCACCGCTGATATTGTGCTTGCCAAGCGTGATAAGGTAATGGCCTTGCCTGAGGGTGTTTTGCAGTTTGAAAATGGAAAAACATTTGTGGAAGTAGAAACTACTTCACAAGTGTTTGAAAAACGCTTTATCCAAACAGGACTAAGTGATGGGATTAATATTGAAGTCGTTTCGGGTATAAGTAAAGTAGATAAGATTAAGAACATCAATGCCAGCAATGCGGAGGCAGAAGGCAAGAAGTAAGTTTTTATAATAACATCTTAGTATTAATGAAGCCTTTTTTAGTATAGTCAGGCACTTAAATCTAGAAATATAAATTTAGTAGAAACTAGTTATACCTGATTTCATAAATCTTGTTAGCGAATGGTTTGCATACAAAAATTTCATAGTTACAAAAAAAACAGTATCACTTTTTATTTGTTTGATATGAATACCTTAGTTTTCAAAAATCAATCAAATGAAATACATAAAAAACCAATTTAAACTCTTTACATTTCTTATGTCTTTGTTGGTCTTAATTAGTGCATGTGAAAAAGAAAGTGCTTCAACAAGCTATCCCACTAAAAATCCAATGACTGAAACTATATACTCACCTAATGAAATTTATCATTACTCTTATAAATCGATAGATGACGGCAAAGAAGTAAAACTATCCACTTATAGAGGTAAAAAGATAATGTTTGTAAATACTGCATCTCTTTGTGGCAACACCCCTCAATATGCTAAGCTGCAATCCTTGTATTCAAACTATAGTAACAAATTGGTGATTGTAGGTTTCCCTTGTAACCAATTTAGTTCTCAAGAGCCAAGTGCAGATTCTAGTATTTACACATTTTGTACTAGCCGATATGGAGTAACGTTCCCACTTTCAACAAAAATTGATGTTATGGGAACTAAACGCGATTCAGTTTATGTTTGGCTTACAGAAAAAAGCTTCAATGGAGTTGCAAGCACCACTGTTGCTTGGAATTTTCAAAAATATTTGATTGATACAAACGGAAAATATATACAAATGTTTCCAAACGATATGCAACCAGATGATCCTATTATCATTGCGGCCATTAATAAATAGCAATCATGTTTCAAAAGTTAATTAGGAATCTGCTGAATCAATCTTGCAGGAGAGCAAGCCTATAAGAAGAAAAGCTAGAAAGACAAAAAAACCTGTGATGACTTAGATAAGCAAATAAAAAAATAGTTTTATCATATAAAGCCAAACACCAATCAAGCTAATTAACAAGTTCATCTCCTTTCTAAAAAACAAATGCTGCAATAGAATTTTAACTTTACATTTAATAATCAGAAGCTATTACAATAATCATGACTGATAACAATGAAAACAAAAATTACATTCCCAAAAAAAGTAGCACTCCTATTCTGCTTATTGACAATATTCAATGTCAACAGTAAGTTATATTCACAAATTATATATACTGACATCATACCTGACGCTACTCCCAACGCATCTTATTATTTAGATTTAAACAATGATGCCATTGTTGATTTCTTAATTTACTATGGAGGAGGTGCTGGAATAGCAGGCGTGATGTGTGCCCCTTATAATGACAATGCGTATGCAGGAGAATTTATTGGTGCCGCATATTTTCCTTGGGCATTTTCTGCATCAAAAAGTATTTGTGACACGCTAGTAACTTGGTTTGATTCAAGCAAGCCGGGCACATTGGCAATGGGAACAAACATTGGATATTGGCCAGGAGTAACCAATAAATATTTAGCACTCAAACTTATTGTGGGAACAAACACCTACTATGGTTGGGCACGTCTAGATTTACTGGCAACATCCTCTTCCTTCACCATAAAAGATTATGCCTACCAAAGCACTCCTAATACCTGTATTCAAACAGGGCAAAGCATTTCAGGTATAAATGAAAGTATAGATAAGCAAACATTTTCTATCTTTCCTAATCCTTTCAGTTCCTCAACAACTATAAAAACAATTGGCAAACTCAAAAATGCTAGCCTAACAATTTGCAACTCGTATGGGCAAACTTTTAAGGAACTTAAAAATATTTCAGGGAATACCTTGACTTTAACCCGAGATAATCTTCCAAGTGGCTTGTATTTCATTTGGCTTACCGAAGAAAACAAAACTATCGCAGTAGAGAAATTAATGATTATCGACTGACACTAAAAAAGTAAGTCTTGACATCAATCGACTTTCTACTAATTAAGTTCAAAACATTGTTTGTATTATTGATCTCCTTCGGGGTTCTGCATTAACTTCTTCCATTTAACCCTTTCAGGGTAAGAAAAATTTTAGTTCTCAAACCACATTATCCTTTGAGTTAGTAAAGTGCTTCAAGGATAAATTATGAATGTAGTGACTATGAAAATGGATTACAAACTAAAGTGCAGACAAAACTCCTGTATGGGTATAAGTATCGTTTCATTTATAGTAAAACTATCTTACTAATTTTTTATTGGAGTTACAATTGAATTTGAAATAAAATAAGATCCATCAGAATTCTTCACCCAAACTAATACAACAGCTTTTAACTTTTCTTTCTTGAATTTAGGATCCAGCACTGCTTCAAAAGTTTTTTTGAAAACCATGTCTTTTTTAATGCTACTTTCAGAGATAATATCTCCTGTAATACTCGTTCCCATTTTACTTCTTAAAACAGAATTGTGAATATTTTTTTCAACACTTGAATCAGAAGTTTGGGTCTCAAAAATACCGTCTTCAATTACATAAGTAGCAGCATAGTATTCACTAGTAACATCTTTAAAAAATTTTATTTTACTATCAACCTGCAATAAACCCTTGCTATTAAGGTAAAATGAAGCAAGGATATTTGCTGTGGGAGTTCTATTTAGGTATGCACTAGCCTTTGAAACTGCATCTTCTGACATTGATGATAAAACTAGAACTCTATCAGATGGTTCATCAGATCCCCCAACGTACATATAAGGTACACGATCTGCATTGAACAATTTTGCCAGATCATTGCCGTCAGGGATATTCATTGGGTCAGCTTGTTGGCATGTAATAATGGAAACTTTTGATTCTCCAAGTTCCTTTTTCAAAGCCTCTTTAGCAGGTTTTCCAAGAGAGCCACAAGGTCCACACCAAGTTCCACCGAAATAAAACACAGTTGCTTGTTGTGTTGCAGATGGCTCTGGCTCTGGAAGCACAACAGTAGAACTGGATTCTTCTTTAGAACAAGAAACTAAGAATAAACTTACAATTACAATAGTAACAGCTAAATATTTTAGATGTGTCATTTTTCAAATAAATTAAAGGCAATATAGATATTTTAAAAAGTCAAAAAAATAATGATTCCATAAATCTCCACTTTCTAAGTGCTAGCAAAGCACTCTAAGGATTTAAAATGAAATGTAGTGTCTCAGACACGGGTTTAAAAAGTGATTTAGCATTATAATCAATCATGGAGGTGGGACGCCTGCAAGGGCAGAGAAAGCCAAGTTGAATTTTGATGATAATATTCCACCTGAATCCACAGTCTTTGGTTGGCGGTATTTTTGGCGATTGTTTAATCAATATAGTTTTGTTTAAAACAAATAACTAAAAATCTATCTTTGGAATATGGATGATGAAACAAGTTGGACAACTTCACCAGATGAAAATAAATTATACCTTACTGACAAAAACCTCATTAATGAGTTTGAAGCAAAAGGTATTGCTACTGCCGAACTTTTCGTTTTTGGACTTGACAGCGATCTACCATTTTCAACCCAACTTCTTTTAGCAATTCATAGCGTTGCATTTTCTGAACTTTACGATTGGGCTGGTAAATGGAGGACAACACAAGTCGTAGTTGGACAGTTTACGCCACCTGAACCGACAATGGTTTTACAACTCATGTATCAGTTTATTGACAACTTAAATTACAAAATCAATAATTCAAAGACTTCACAAGAACATTTGGATTGCCTTACTTATGCGCACTATGAATTTATTCGTATTCACCCATTCAACAATGGCAACGGGAGGACAGGACGCATAATAATGAACCTTATAGCTTTGAAGTTTGGTTATAGGCCACTTGAACTTTATCACCGTGAAGGTGACAGCAGGAAAGTTTATATTGATGCAATGAAGCTAGCTGACAAAGGAAACTTTGAACCCTTAAAGACTTTGATTAGAAAAGAATTGAGCCCCTTTTAATTCTTGTTCCTTCAACAATGACAAAACAATTTCTTCAACCTTAAGCATTGACACTTGTTGGTTCTCTAACGACATCGTTGAGAAGACAGTGTTGGTAAGCACTTGAGCCAAGAAACTTTTATCTTTTAGTTTCGGATATTTATCGTAAAATTTCATTTCTGAATACAAAGGTAATGGGTTTTGTTACACTTATCAAATGTTCTTCAAAACTTATAACCACAGAACTAAAAACAGAAAAAAGCCTGGGATCTCCTCTATCCTTAGAGTTAGCAAAGCACTCTAAGGATTTGAAATGAAATGCAGTGTCTTTGGCAGCGGTCCAATAAGCAATATATTATTTATCTTTGTTGTTTTCTAACTTTATCTGCAGCTTTTGTAAATACCGGGATTCGCAGTTATATCTTATTCTTGGCCAATTCAGCATTCCATTTAAAGAAAAAAAAATTGAATAAATACCAAGACTTGGTATATTTGAATCTAAAATCATACATATTATGGCAAAGAACACATCCATTTTACTAGGGGATTATTTTGATAGCTTTATTAATGAACAAGTGAAATCTGGTAAGTTCTCCTCGGCAAGTGAGGTTGTTCGCGCAGCCTTAAGAATGTTTGAATATGAAGAAAGCAAAAAGGCTGAACTGATTAATGAGCTAAAAAAAGGCGAAAAATCTGGGTTCATTGAAAATTTCAAACGTGAGTCTTTTCTTAAAAGTATGCATAACAAACATGCTGCTGAAAAATGAAATACATAATCAGCAAAGAAGCCTCGAAAGATTTAGAAAAAATATGGCTTTATACATTCGAAAACTGGTCAATAGAACAAGCAGATAGATACTTCAATTTAATTATTGATGAAATAGAAAACATTACTAAAGACCCTAAATCTGGCAAAGATTTTAGTGAAGTGAGAAAAGGATACTTTAGAACAAGGGTTAAGTCTCATTTTATTTTCTATAGAATCAATTTAAAGAAAAAGGAAATTGAAATCATCAGAATACTTCATCAGCAAATGGATATTGAGTCCCGAATAAACGACTAATGAAAAAATAACTGCCCTCACTATCCTTAGAGTTTGCAAAGCGCAATAAGGATTTAAAATGAAATGTAGTGTCTCAGACACGGGTTTAATAGGTGATTTAGTATTATATATAAATCTTGCAGGCTAGACGCCTGCAAGGGCAGTGAAAATGTGAAATTACAATCGCTCAGGCATCACACATACGAGTGTATTACTATCAACCAACAACTGCCAACTAAAAAGTAAAAGTCATTCCACCCAACAAATTAAAGCCATACACATTGTAGTTTAACCAACGTTGGTATTGGTTGTTTGCAAAGTTGTTTATGTTTAAGAAAGCAGATACATGTTTGTTATACCTATAATCAATGGCAAAATTGGCATCAACCATGGCATTTAGTTTTACCTCTTTTTTATCTGTGTAGTTAAACGCGGTTCTTTCATTCATATAAAACAAATCCAATCTGAATAGGAATTTTTCAGCTAAGTTCAGACAGTTGTTCCACTTAGCCTCGAAGCTTGGTTTAGAATAGGGTTGACCTAATTTTTCCATGCTATATCCATAATTGGTAAGTGTTAAACCCGTTCTGAATTTTTCGCCAAAATGGTGGTTCAATTCTAACTGCATGGTGGTAAGGGTTACCCTGCCAGTATCATACAAAGGCAATTGAGAATACCTTCCTGATTCATAACCAAAGAACAACATGTTTTCGTAATTGGCCACCGAACCATAGATGCTAAAGAAAGTACGTTTGCCAAGGCTGCCTTTCAATCCTAAATAGAATTCAATTTGTTTGTTGGTATTATATATGCCATGCAAGGCAGAATCACTTCTACCCAAGGTAAAAGGATTTTCGCTACTAATGCTGCGGAAAGTATTTTTCTTGTAGTCGCCCGTTAATCCAGCATAGGTAGTTAGTTTTTCTTTGATGATATGATAGCCCGCTTCAGCCACTGGATAAAAGAAAACACCCGATTGTTCCGATTTATTGCTATCACTCATATAGGTTAAATTAAAACCTCCTTTTAAGTAAAAGTCAACATCGTTTAAAGTTACCCTTGGATTAAAATCGAAATAAGTTCTGTTGTATGAAAAGTCTTTATAGCCTGTATTGTTGATGTTAATAGCGGTTTTCAAATCGAACAAAACACCCACATACCTTTTGCTAAAAATACCTGCCGCTAAAAAATCATTGTCTGTTACTTCTCTGTTGTTGTTGTAGTTATAGTAGTTGGCATTTATCTTCAACGATAAGTCATTGCTATCTTTCACTTTGTTTTCGTAAGCCAATTTTACATCAATGGTATTATACACCAACTTAGAAGTATCTTCCGTTGGCTTAACCTCCTTTGGATAGCCATACAAATAAGCCACATTGCGGTAATAGTAGGCATCAGCAGAGATACTACCTGCATCAAAGAACCGCTTACCAAAGGCATACAAAGTATTGTTGCTAAAATTATTAAAGGCCTCATCTCCCTTTGAAGAAAGATGTTTAGCAAACACACCACCTTGCCAGTTTTTATTTCTCAAAGAAGTCAAATACATCTCAAACATGGGTGTGACATAGTTTCCAAAACCCATGCGGGTATAGTTGTTTTTTAACTTAGGCAATAAGGCTGTTCCCAAACTGATGGGTTTAATGGCATACATGGTAGGCAAGGTTTGGTATTGCTGCTCAGGTTGCTTGTATTTAAACTCAGGCATGGTGCTCTCAGGTGTCTCTGGATTGGGATTCACCGGTATTTTGATAGCATCCGACAAGGTAGGCTTAAAGGTTTTGATTACCTCTATTTCATTGGCCTTTATCAAAGAATCTTTTTGCTGCGCAGATACATTTAGAACTACAAGTATCAAGCAAATTATAAATAGTATTTTTTTCATTTTAGTTCAGGTTTAATGGTTCACAGTTATTTGGTTTCACAGTTCATAGATAAATCCTATCAACTGTCATCAGACAACTATCAACTAATTTTCTTTATCTATTCTGTCTTCTATTTTTTTCTTTTGTTCAGATTTGTTTTTGCTTTCAAGTTCTATCACTTTGTTCAACTTCTCTTGGGCAATTTGTTTGATGTCTCCATCTCCTTCGTAGCCTTCAAGCACACTTTGTAAGGTGGCCTTAGCTTGGAAAAGGTCATTCATTTTTACATAAATATCCGACCAAAGGATAAAGCCCTTTGCTACCCAATAATCATAATCTGTAAACTGATTACTAAGCTCAGTAATGGTTTTGGTAGCACCTTTAAACTCTTTGCGTAAAAACTGTATGTAAGCAATATTGTATTTAGACTCTGCTGCCAATACATTTTTGCTTTCTTTCAATACAAATTGAAAATCAGGCATGGCTGAATCAGGCTTATTGCGACTGATATAGAACTTACCTGTATTGTAACGCGCTTCAACCAAACCATCTTTTTGTGCTATACCCGAATTGATGTATTTGAAAGATGCTGTAGCAGCCGTATCTGTTTTTTGCATCAAACCTGCACAACGCATTTGACCCAGTAAGGATACATGCAAATTGTCTTTATTACCTGCTATCCTTTCAAGAGCTGCATAGTATTCATAAGCTTTCTCGTAGTTCTTTTTGCCAAAATACAAAATGGCTGCTTGCCTGGTGCTGCGCTCGGTATAGTCGCTACGTGTATTGCTAACCACATATTCATAACAAGCCAATGCATCATCATTGTTTTTCAATTTATAATCACATTCAGCTTTAAAATAATTTGCCTTCAACATAAAATACCCCCCAGGGAAATGACTGATATAATTAGCAAATCCCTTGCTGGCTTTAGCACAATCATTGTTTTTATAATTATTGAATGCTGCTTCATACGTAATTGAATCTTGTGTGCTAGGTGCGATGCTTATGTTTGGCAAATTGCGGTACATATCTTCAAGCTTTTCGCTTTCACCTTTGTTCACCAATATGTTTCTCACCAAGACCAATGCCTCACGGCTTTCATCTGTTTGTGGGTAGGTTTTAATTAAAGTTTTGATTGTTGTTAAGGCATCATCATCTTTGTCTTGGTTAAACAAAGCAAGACCCTTATTTAACATAGCCTTGCGGATGTATATACTTCTTGGGTAATTGGTGATGATGTTATCAAACTCTGAAACGGCTGTGGCATATTCTTCGTTTTGTAGATGCACTTTGGCAATGTCAAACAAGGCATCATCAATAAAAACTGATTTTGGAAATTGATTGATTAGTGAACGTAAACTTGTAATCTTATCATTATTTCTATTCACAACACCTTGCACCAATGACTTTTGGTACATGGCATAATCAGCGCCATTCAACTTTTTGTCGATAACTAGGTTATAGTATTCAATGGCTTTATCATAGCTTCTTTGCACAAAATAACAATCAGCCGTTCTGATAACTGCATCCGTGTATATCTCAGGGTTGCTAACCGCTGCATCTAACAACACATATTTTTTAAATTGCTCAATGGCATTGTTGTATTCTTCTGCCTTCAACTGAGCATAACCTAGGTTATATACACTCAGAAAATAAAATCTTGTTTTCTTTAACTCATCAAATGTTAAGGCCTTTTTGTAATTAGCAATGGCATTTTGGTAAGCATTGTTTTTGTATTCAATCTCTCCCAACCAAAAATAACTCAAGCTAAGTATTCTTTTATCGTAGGAAGTTTCAGCTGCTTTGTTAAAGTAAATGGCTGCATTTTCATAATCATTATTCAAATAATATTGCTCAGCTTGGTAGTAGTAAACCCTCTGCAATCCCAATAAATCCTTATCACTTGGCTTGATAATACTTTCTAAAAAGTTGATGGCCTCTTTATAGTTTTTTGAAGATAGGAGCAATTGACTCAAATTGCTCTTGGCTTCATCAATCAAATCAGATTCAGGAAATTTTTCTATGAACTTTTTGTAATTGAAAATGGCTGCTGAGTTAAGCAATAATTCATTGGCCAATTTAGCTGAATTGAAAATGGACCATTCTGAAATTACTTTGTTATAGTCAATCTCCGCTGCTTTGTTGAAAGCTGTGCGGGCATTCGGTTTTTTGTTTACTTCAATATAAGATTTACCTAAATTGTATAATGCATATTGGGTTAAAGTATCTGTATTTTCGGCTATTTTCAAGAACTGATCTATGGCTTTTTCGTATTGGTTATTCTTAAAATAGCTATAAGCCAATCTGTAAACATCATTGTTGTTAGGAGCCACTAGTGCTTCATTGGTAAACTTCTCAAGGTATGGCAGAGCCTTTTGGTAATTTCCTAGATTATAATGCGACTGACCTAACATACCTGAAATATCAGTAGCCACTTCATTATTGGTGATGGTATCACAATAGGCAATCACATCTTGGTATTGCTTGCGACTGAAGTAAATTTGGGCTACATAAATATTTGATAAGGGTCCAAATGTTTTGTGGCGTTTTACCCTAGCAAAATGATCCAATGCTTCATCATAATCAGCGTTTTTGTAGCACACATAACCATAGTAATAATTGGTAGCATCATAATACTTGGTCTTTTCGTCTTTGATAGGTTTCAAGGATGCCTTCGACTTTTCGAAACTATCTACTTTGAATAGGCAATAACCTTTATCGAAATAATATTCCCTTACATCATTTTCAGCTAAATAATCGGCATCCACTCGATCAAAATAATGCACGGCTTCTTTGTTGTTTTTATTGCGGTAATACAACCTACCTAATTGGTACATGGCCAATTTTGATACAGGTAAATCAGGGTAATTTTGAATAATCCCTTTTAGCATCGATACCGCATTGGCATTGAATAGTTCCATGGCGCAAGTGGCAGCATAATATTCAGCTCTGGCTTTGTAACTGCGATCGGTAGTGAAGCCCGCAAACCAAGTAAAATGCTTTTGGGCTACAGCAAATTTTTCTTTATCAAATAGTTCAAGGCCGCGGTTATAGTAACGAATATCATCGTCATAAATCATGGTGCGCTGTGCTTTTGCTGTTTGAAGCAACAAGAAAAACAGGGCTATTTTTATAGCTAATCGCTTTGTAATCATTATAAAAAATGTGTTTTAAGAGATATACAAAGCTATGAGATACGATATTCTTCTTGGCAAGATTTAAACCACAAGTAAGGGAATAACTTGGTTAAGTGAATGGATTAATGGACAGCAAAAATGGTAGAGGTAAGCAGATGTTTCAACAGATTTATTTAAACACAGGCAGATAGGTTGAATAACATAACATAACATAGTTGCAGTTGCAGGAGTTTCTGCATGAAACATTAATTACTATTCAACCCTTAATCAACAAAAAACTAATCAAGATTTGGAGGCAAGGACAAAGGCGAAATGGAAAGGCTAATCCTGCATCCTATAAATTCTATTCTGATAAGCTGGATTTATTATTGTCCTTGCTGGCAATCTAATGCCATTAAAAGAATAATCAGGCAATTTTAAACAACATTACAAGTTTTGCAAACCAAATACCTAAAATAGAATTAAGCTTGACCTGTAGTTCCACCAAAATTTAACGGCATAGCAGGCATATTATCCAACACCGTTATCTCGCCATTCATATCTTCGTATTTATTGATATTATCAGAAAGGGCGAGCAACAAACGCTTGGCATGCTCAGGTGTTAAAACTATGCGGGCTTTTACTTTAGCCTTTGGAACGCCTGGCATTAGTCTAATAAAATCTACCACAAACTCACTATTAGAATGGGTAATGATGGCTAAGTTTGAGTATGTTCCTTCTGCGATTTCTTCGCTAAGTTCTATGTTGATTTGGTTTTGATTTTCCATGATGTAATAAAATGTTGAGCCAAATATATGTATTTTTCTTTTTCAAATAAGTCCATAGACTAATTTTGGTCTTGTTCTAGATAGCTATTAGCTTAAAAGCCATAAATTAAAAATAGCAGATAATTTTTTAATATAGGTTAATTCTAATAGATATACCGGCATCACTTACTGCCACAGACTTTTCAATTCAACAATGTCCCTTACGAGAGACTGTTGACTATTTTACCACAAGAAACCAAAGTAAACAAGAGGAATAAATCCAAATAGCATTCAGCATTCTCATCGTCTACCAAAAAGTATTTCAAGTCGAACCAATGCACCTTGCGTTGTGCCATAGTTTTTAGCATCGCTAAGAATATAAGTGCTAGTGGAAGGATTGTAATAATAACTACCTGGTGATTTTACATCATAGAATCCTTGGAAATAATTGGCAGAAACCCTTAATGAAACAGATGAAGTTCGATTGAATATATAACCTCCACCCACTAACAACATCAAACCATAACCTGAAGCAGAAGTACTACCAGAATATGAGGATGTATAATTGTTTGGATCATAAGAATGTGCCGTTCTTGAAAATGACAAGCCACCTCCATAAAAAGGAGTATTTCCCGTATTTTTTATTGGCTTAGCCATTTCTAATGATAAACTGTATACATCTCTAATATTTGAGAAACTCCAAGATGGACGAATATCAAAAATATAATTACGGGCATCAAAACTCCATGCAGCACTTAATCCTGACATCAAAGGTAAATTGGATTCAAACAATGCTGCCCCACTCAAACCCACACCAAAATAATTATTGGTTTCTTTCTTTTGGAGTGTTTTACTTTCTTGTGCTGTCACCGAATAAATATCGTCATTGGTGGCAGCCTTGTTAACACTGCCAATATTTGCACCAAATCTTTGAAGAACTGGGTCTAAATCATCAGGGGTAAATGCTTTTAATTGATCAAACCAAACTTTACGTAAACTTTCAGTTTCATATAAATTTATGTTTACAATCACAGTCTCTCCTAATCTATTTAATGAGCCTGTAATAAAATAAGTGGCGCCTTTCTCTTTCGCTTTGGCTTTAACCAATTCTAATTGATCTGACAAAACCACAGCAGAATCAGATATCTCTTGCATTACCACTTGGTATCTATTGGCGTTTTCAATATAGCTTTTTAACAATTTACTAGTCGAATATTGAAAGTCTTTTTTCAAATTGATGG
Source organism: Chitinophaga pinensis (assembly GCA_945870425.1). GTDB lineage: Bacteria > Bacteroidota > Bacteroidia > UKL13-3 > UKL13-3 > RGVD01. Next base: position 53,873 of record CAMBSD010000016.1, read on the forward strand.
TTTCAAGCATAGGCAAAAAAACCTTTGGTAATTGAGCCATTATATGGTTTCCAAAAAAATTCATGGCAAACAAAAATACTGCCAAAAGGTTAATTTTTTTCATGTTTAATTTTAAAATTAATTACCGAAGATATTGATTTCTGAAGAATAGACCTATATGATTAATATTTCTCTTTCCAAGCCAACATGCCACCCAACAGGTTGCGCACATTGGTAAAGCCCGAATCAAGCATGAACATTTTAGCATTGCCACTTCTTGCACCGCTTCTGCAATGCAGTATAATTTCTTCGTTTTTAAGAGCAGCCAATTCATCCATTTTACTTGGCAAAGTGGCTAAAGGAATCAAGGTAGCACCAATATTGTACTCTTCATACTCATGTAATTCACGCACATCAAATACGTTCATCTTTTCACCTGCATCCATACGTTGCTTCAATTCTTCAATGGTAATGTCTTCCATAGGATTTATTTTTTTATGATTATTTTTTCTGTATTATAAATTGATTTTTCTGTATTACTAATTCTAAGAATATACAAACCATCGCTTATCGCTCGAATATCCATGGTATTTGATGAATATTGGCGCAATATTTCTTTACCTGTTAAATCATATAAACTTAGTTCAAATACATCCCCTAATGTGTTTTCAACTTGTATGATATTTGAGGCTGGATTTGGATAAACTGAAATAGTTTTTTCAACATTAGTCACTTCGCTTACTTTAGCAGTTGGTTCAAGCCACTTACCCACAATAGGCCTCATCATCATGGCACCTTTGATGGTACTTTTGTTCCAAACTCCATCATAGAAACTAAACATATTAGGATTAACTGCAGCTTGCCCATCGATGGTATAGTTTTTATCCAATCCAATGTTGAGTAAATAAGGTGAAATTTGAGTCCAACCCATATAAAACCTATTAGAAACAGCCACTGCTGAGTCGAATTTAAAATAAGCAAATCCATTTTTCTTGTTGGCATAAATAGGCTTGGCATTTGCAATTTTGTATAACTCCACATTTGTTGAAGCGGGGTTATAACCATCAATACCACTTAGGTTTTGCCAAATATACAAGTTGAATGTTTGAGCGCTCACATTGGTTTCAGCTTGGTTAAAAAACACATACATTCCATAAAGCGAGTCTGGCTTTTCTAAATCATAAGCCAAAGCCCCTCCCGCATTGTTCTTGCCTCTGATGGCGTAACCACTTTCAGCCGTACCATCATCGTAAGCAAAATAATTACTAAAAATGGTTTGAACCGAACAAGTGTCATTGCTTGGCACTTGGTCGTTGGCAAGGGTACTATTACTAATTTTATAGGTGCTTGTAAAAACTAGAGAATCTAGCTTTAGACTTGTATTAAAATTAATGACAGGACTAGCTTTATTAACCAATTTAATGGCAGTATCACTTTTACCAAACAAGGTAGGTTGAACAGAGGCATTCAAGAAATTCTGATTTCCTTCCGGGCCAAAAATTCTCCGCTTGTAATCGACAGGATAAGGAATGATATTGTTGTTGTAAATATTAAAACTTTGGGTGTCGGCTAAGTATGTATTTGGGTTTAAACTATAATGTGCATAAGGCATAGAGTGGTATTTGGTCAACAAGCTAGTTGGGGTATTGGTTAAGGCTACATCATTTATATTTGAATCAGCAAAACTTCTACCTGTTCCCAAGCGAACGTAATCAATATGCCATTGACCTAAATTACCCGTTAAACTGCCACGGTTGACAAACCTAATTTGAAAATCATTATGAAAATAAAATGAATCTTTAATAGGTAATACCACTTGCTTAAACTCATTGGCAATGGCCTCTTCAGCCGAAATAAGTAATACAGGTTCAAAAGCATCTACATCATTGGCATCACTTCTAAAAAATACCATTAATGAATCATCTGGAAAAATTGAATTGGGATTACCTTGCAATTGGTATTGGTATTGAAAACTCAAATACAATGAATCTTTGGGTTGATATCTTGCAATATTTAAAGATGCTGTAGTTAATTTATCAGCCGCGTCCTTAATAGGCAATGTTGAATAAGCATTGCCAAACTCATTCAAACCATCAAATGTAGCTACATTGATACTTGGTTGCTTGGTTGGAAAATCATTGTTTACAAATACATTTTTATCTACCCAAATGTCTTGTCTTGGGTAATCCTTACTTGAACTAAAATCATCAAAGAAAGGCAGGAAAATACTGCGTTGTAATTTGAATCCACTAACAGCCCATTTCAAGCTATCGCTGTTATTGTAATTGCTTTTGTTAATCAACCTAAACTGAAAAAAACGATGCCTGTTATTGCCCACATTGATGCTACGGGTAAATAAACTATACGCATTCGGTGGACTTGCTACCACTGCCCAAGCCCTTACCCAATTATTAAAACGATTACGAAATTCCAATATCAACGAATCGCTGCTTTTGGCATTGGGCATGGCTCTGTATGAAAACGAAAGCGTAATGGAATCATTACCATTTGCTGCATTAGCCAAATCGAAGGGAACGGATACAAGTGTATCTGCTCCTCCATAACCACCACTGCTATTTGAGTAGGTTTGTCCCTTTGCATTTTGGGAATCAAATATGACTGCATTGCCAAACACATAATTTACATCTTCAGAGAATTTAATTTTGTTTTGGTGATAGGCCCAATTAAAACCAGTTGGTGTGGAATCTTGTTTATTGTAGTTCTTAAATGAATCATGAAAACCCAATTGTCCCTTGGCTGTGAAAACAATTTTACCTAATAAGTAATTTTCGGTATTGCCACTATTTAACTTACTATAATTAACAAATCGAAACTGAAAATCTTTGTATTTATAGCCAACCAGGTTCACATCAATAAGCACCTCTCTATAGGAAACAGCTAGGGTTGGTGCTTGCCATATACTCTTCCAAGTTTGGTCTGGATTTTTAATTTGCAATACCAAAGAATCACCTGTTTGCCAGGTGCTACCTGTGCTGTAAACAAATGACATGAATGTATAAAAAGTAATATTGCTTGTATTGATATAATTTGATGTAAGGATATCAGCCACTCCATCTGTATTCTGATAAGTGATTCCATTTGCCTCTTGCGCATCAAAAATGGCATAACGATTAATGATACTCACATGATTGTCAAGCCATGCGGCTGTGTCAGGATAAATGCTGCTACTGGTATCAAAATTATCAATTAATGGGAAACGAGTATTGCTGTAGATTTTATTCAGACTATTGCTGTTCGATTTAGTGATATCGACATTTGGTTTCAATCCATTATCGTATTGCTTCAACTGCCAGTTTTGATAAAGGGGTGTTTCATATTCTTGGGCATAAACAAAAGCCAAGGAAAAAAGAGCCAATAAGGTAAATATGTATCTAAGTACGCTTCGTTTTTCTTTCATTCTAAATTTATTCTGCTGATAAAAATAAGTCAACACTCTCACCCGAGCGGATGGTACCATCTGTAACAAACTCTGGATTTTGTCTTTTCACTTTGGTGTTCACAGTATCTTTAATTTCGCCTTCATACACAATAGCCCCTATGCTCAATTGAGATGATTGTAAAACACTTTTGGCATCTGCTAAACTCAATCCAGCTAAATTAGGCATGGACACCATGGTACTTCCAGTGCCATCTGCCACTATCAAATCAATAATGGCTCCTTTAGGTATTTTGGTGTTTGGCTGAATGCTTTTGTTTTTGTACAACATGTCCAACACCGCACCTGTTGCAATATCTGGTCGGTATATCACTGAGCCAAGTTTCAATCCCACACTCTCCAAAACCGATTCGGCATAACGTTGAGAGCTATTAATTAGATTAGGCATCTCAATGGCCAAGGCTGAGTTTGAGTTAAGGGTAATATAAATAATTCGCCCTTCTTTCACTTTGGTATTGGGCTCAGGATTTTGCTCTACAATCGCATTTTTAGGAAATTCGTCCACAAAAGCTGTGTCTGTGATGATGTATCTGAGGTTTTTAGATTTAAGCAACTGCTCGGCCTCTTCAAACTTAAGTCCTTTTAAATTGGGCAAGGTAAGTGACTGACCATGACGGGTATAAGCATTAAGCATACTGCTTGCCGCCCAAGCAATTACATATAGAAATACAAAAATTAAAAAAATATTTAAAGCGGTGGCTTTTAAAAACTTCATACATTACAAACGTAAAGTAAAATGCTATTTATACAAAAGCTTATTTAAAATTAATTTCCACCCTAGTTTAGAGGAAAAAGGATTTAGGCATGAGGCATGAGTGTGATGGGCTTTTCAGGTTTCTATCAGGGTTTAGGGTTGAGGGACAAGGTTTAAGTTTTTGAGAATCTCATTCATAACTTCACCAAACCTAAGTATTAGTTTACCCCAAAGGGGTAAAACAATAATATCCGTAGGTGAAACCTACGGAGATATATAATAAAGACAGCAGAACCCCGAAGGGGTTTAACATCAATAAGAATCTTTCGATGAATTAACAATTTCTATCTTTAGACCTATTATTACAAAATAAATAAACAACTATCAACGAACAACTTGCTATTACTTTCCAGTTTGGGAAATACTAAACTTTCTAGGCAACATTTAATCATTCGTTCTTAATGGCATTAAAAGTATTATTTTATTTATGCTGGGTTTTATCCAATATTAAATACATTTGTTAAAAATAATAACAAATTATTAAAATTGTTAAAACTTTCAAATAGGAGTTTAATCTTAATCAAAATATAATATGAACAAACTAATTATCTCAATTTTTATTTTAATTGCTTCAATTCAAAGTTTTGCTCAAACAAAGGTTGACGAAAAAACTAAAGTAAAAAACTATGTAATTAATCAATCTAAAAATGGGCTTGAATTTCCTAAATACTACAAAACAGAAAAAATAACATTAGAATTAACCTTTAAAGGAAAATCTGTAAATATTGCTTATGGTGCAAACATTGATAAAGTAGAAATTCACGAAAAGCCAAAATATTTCAATGTAAAAGTTGAAAATTTGTTAGGAATAGGGCTTCAAAAAGATAAACTATATAAAATAAATAAATTAGTTTATGATACTCAATATGCTTACTATACTATATTCTATAAAAAAAGTAATAACTTAAATGATAGCTTTATTTATGAAGGGAGCAGCGATATTGATTTATTTACAAAACAATCGTTTATTACATATTTGGATACTGAATACAAAGTAAATATTTGGTATTGGGCAATGTCAAAAGGGGGAACTGTTAGACTATATAATGATTTAGGAACAGCTTATGTAAACAATAAAGGTAGCGTATCTTATATAGTTGATGAACCAGTCGAATAATATATCTAATTTTTTCATTTCTTATTTCAACATAGCTGTTTTCAAAATACTTTCAATCGAATTAAGCTGTTCAGGGTTTAGGCTCTTAATGCTTTCCTGACTTAACACAGTCCCATTTATTTGTATATAGTTGTTTTGGTTCTGTATCATTGTGTTTGTGGGGGTGGGCTGCAAGTGCCCCGTAACATTAAAATAGAGCTTTGCTGCTCCGATATCCCCAGCGTGAATTTCTTGTTTCGGCATCAACTATAAGTTCAATTTTATCAAACAAATTATCGTATTCAATACCGCTTAACCCCTCTGCAATTTTGTTAAGGTGCTGTTTAAATTGTTTCTTTTCGGCATCACTTAATATTTCAAGGTCGGTATAAGTCAATTTTCCAACAGCTGAAATTCAATTATCAAGGAATCCTTTACAGTTTAAAACTATCAATACAAAAACCCAAACATCCACAATGGCAATTCATTTCCAATTGGAAATTCAAGATCATCTTTAACCACCCATGCATTTTTTATTCCTGAAATCTGTTTTATTGATTTATCCTTACCCCCTATTTCAAAAGTATAGGTATTATCAACGAAAAAGTCGCCCTGTTTTGGCATAGCCATTTTACTCAATACATTTAATTGCGATAGGAAAAATGTTTCGCGAAGGTTCCCTTTATCTACTTGTTGTTCAGCCAAAGCATATAATAGATTTGTATTGTTCAAATAAATTTTTTCTGGCTTCTGTAAGACTGCAGTACTTTTACCTGAAGGCTGCAACAATGAAATTAGTTTTGCCTGTTCTAAGTAATGAAGATAATTATTAAGCGAGTTCCTATGTATGTTTGTTTTTTCTGCCAATTTAACCAGATTTGGTTTAAAAGGAACCTGCTGTGAAATCACATACATCAATTGCAATATTTTTTTTGCATTACGAATATCAAAGTCCTTCAACTCTGCCATATCATATTCAACAATCGTTCTTATTAACTGGTTTATTTTTTGATGAACTGTTTCTTTATCCTCCATCATAAACGGATAATAACCAGTTTGTAAATACTCATTAAAATACTCTAAGGGGCGAAAAGAATTGGGCAGTTGTTTCTTTAAAGCAGAAGCATCTTTCAAAATCTCATTCAAAGAAAACACAGGTAGCTGTATATTATATTTTAATGAAAGAAACTCACGGTATGACAAACCAGGTAATTCGTAAATAATTGCCCTTCTACTCAAATCTCCTTCTTGTCTGCCGATATCAATAATTGATGAGCCTGTGAAAATTATTTTTATATCTGTGTAAATGTCATAAATATTTTTTATTTCAGTGGACCAGTTTTTGTATTTGTGAACTTCATCCAATACGAGCATTTTACCTCCTTGTTTGTGAAACTGAGCAATCGTTTCTTTTAAACTATGATTGGTAAAATAGAGATCATCCAATGAAAAATAGGCCGCTTTTGTTACCGGTAAATCTTGTTGCTTCAACCATTGTAATGTCAAAGTAGTTTTACCGGTTCCCCTGGCTCCTTTAATTCCAATTAAGCGATTGTTCCACTTTATTTCATTAAACAGGAAACGCTTAAAATCAAGCATTGTATTACTTAATAAATATTCAGATTGTTCAAGTAGTGTATTCATATGCACATTTTTTTGTGCAATTTTAATACTTTTTTGCACATTATGAAATGCATAATTGATTAATTTATGCACTTTCAATTATGCATATTGAGGTTACTTATTAACTCATTTAATTGATTATAAATTATTTATATTACTTCCCAATACAGAACTTAGAGAAAATATTGGTTAATAGATCATCAGTTGTTATTTCTCCAACTATCTCCCCTAGGTGGTAAATAGCTTTGCGAATATCGAAGGCCAATAGCTCTCCGCTTTGTTGCATTTCCATGCTTTCTAAAACACTTGTTAAGGATTCGGCAGTTAACATCAAAGCCTCATAATGCCTTAAATTACTAACCACCACATCACTTTTTATCGCATCTGAATCAATTAAATTTTTAAGCCTTGCGGTTAAGGTGTCCAAACCCGTTTTTTGCAAAGAAGACATTTGGATGACATTTTTATGCGCCTGTAAAGTGTTGGAGATTCCATTAAGTAAATCCACTTTATTGGCAACTGCAATCATTGTGGCACTGCTACTTTCAAACTGCTTAAGTTCATGCTCTAAATCGGCCTCAGTGGTTGTAGAAGCATCAAACAAATAAATGATGATACTGGCTTGGTTTATTTTCTCAAAAGTCCTCTCGATGCCAATGCTTTCTATGGTATCGGTGGTATGTGTCCTAATGCCCGCAGTATCTATCAACCTAAAGGTTATACCATCAATTACAAACGCTTCTTCAATGGTATCACGTGTGGTACCAGCTATATCGCTCACTATCGCTCGTTCCTCATGTACCAAAGCATTGAGCAAAGTAGATTTACCTGCATTGGGCTTCCCTACTATCACCGTAGGAATACCATTTTTGATGGCATTTCCATATTTAAAAGATGCAGACAAATCAGTAACCACTGTCAAAATCTCTCTTACGGTTCTTTGTAAATCATCACGTTTGGCAAACTCCACATCTTCTTCTCCAAAATCCAATTCAAGTTCGATGAGAGATGCAAAGTTGACAAGTCTTTCGCGCAATGCTGCTATCTGTAGACTGAAACCTCCGCGCATTTGTTGCATAGCTGTCTGATGGCTACTCTCGCTATGACTGGCAATTAAATCTGCCACCGCTTCTGCCTGACTTAAATCTAATTTTTTATTTAAAAATGCCCTTAAGGTAAACTCTCCCGGCTTAGCCATGCGAGCACCTTGTTTTACTAAAAGTTGTAATATTTTTTGTTGTATAAATGGAGAGCCATGACAGCTCAACTCAACAGTATTTTCGCCCGAATAGCTCTTGGGCGATACGAATAAGGTCGCTAAAACTTCATCCAACACCACAGCCTCATCCACAATCTTACCGAAATGAACGGTATGGGTATTTTGCTTTTCAAGGTTCTTCCCTTTAAATATGGCATTCACCATTTTAATGGCATTTTCACCACTCACACGAATGACGCCAATTGCACCCACTCCACCCGCTGTAGCAAGGGCACAAATGGTATCATTCAAATCTGATTTTAAGTATAAACTCATCAGGACAAATGTAAGTTTATTTTGATTAGATTAAGGTGTATCCATCATGTATATGGGGTTAAAAAATGAAAACTGCTTAATAACTTCCAAGAAGGAATATCTTGTGAATGCGTGCCGCATTTGATTATCAAATAAATTCAACAACAGATTTATTTGTCTAAATGTTCGGCATATTATTACGCAATGCATCAACAAAAAAGCCACCCAATAGGTGGCCTTTCTTTAATCAATTATGTAAGTTATTTCTTTTTATTTGCATTGTTGCTACCATTCATATTATCTACATCAAAACCACGTTTCTTAGCCATTTCTTCCAATTTAGCTTGAAACTTCGACTTGGTAACTGGTTTCTTTTTGTTCTCTTGCATTTGCGCGTGAAGGGCCTTGTCATCAACAAACTGACGGATCAATAATTGTTGACCAATGGTAGCAAGGTTTGAAAGGAAGTAATAGTAAGTTAATCCTGCTGCATAGTTGTTAAAGAATCCTAAAAAAACAACAGGCATGATATAACTAATCCACTTCATTTGGTCATTAACAGTAGTCAATTGGTTATTGAAATAGGTATATACCAAAGTTGAAACAGTCATTAAAATCGTAAATAAACTCACGTGGTTTCCATAGAAAGGAATGCTAAAGCTAAAATCTAAAATCGAGTCATAGCTTGATAAATCTGTTGCCCAAAGGAAACTTTGTTGTCTCAATTCAAACGCTGATGGGAAAAATTGGAACATGGCAAATAAAATAGGCAATTGAAGCAACATTGGCACGCAACCTCCAAGCGGGTTTACCCCAGCTTTTCGATATAGTTTCATATTCTCCTGCTGAATGCGGGTCATGTCATTACCGTATTTCTCTTTTATCTCATCAATTTCAGGTTTTAAAATTCGCATTTTGGCACCTGATAGGTAACTCTTGTAAACAAGCGGGAACAATATGGTCTTAACAATAATAGTTAGTAACAAAATGATTAAACCAAAACTGCTGATAAACTGGTTTAAGAAATAAAATACATTTACTACCAAATACTTGTTTACCCAACCGAAAATACCCCAACCCATCGTCACAATCTTCTGCAATTCGACATTGTATTTTGATAAGGTTTTATAATGGTTTGGTCCGAAGTAAAACTGCATATCAAAACTCTCGTTTTCCCCATGGTTATATGGCAAAGTAATGGTTGCAGATAGTTTTTTTACATACGTTTTGGTTTCATCTTTTTTACTTTCGACTACAGCACTCTCAAAGTTTTTTGGTGCAATAAGGGTTGAGTTAAAGTATTGTTGTTTGAAACAAATCCAACTAACAGGCGTTTTTAGATCCTCTTTTCCCTCGCTGGTTTCACTGATTTTTGAAGGCTCATCATCAGCATAGCGATAGTATACCGTTGCTACTCTTTCTTCAGCTTCATGGGCTTTCTCTTGTTGCAACAATTTGCTATTCCAATTCAAGTCAATGTAGTTGGTATTAGGCGCAATCACTTGCTGCAAGCCAACTAAATTCAGTTTATAATCAACTAAACCCGTTTCGTCATTCAAGGTATATCGTTGTTCGATGTACTTGTTTTCGGCCAATTTCACAAACATGGATAGGCTTTTACCCGTACTCGAAACTTGGGGTGTAAAGTATAAATCCTTACTAGATATGGCTTTGGCATCAGCGGTAGCAAAACTGTAAGCAAATTCGTTGCCCGAACCATCAAACAAAACCAAGGGAGATTGGTCGCAGCGTTTGTATTTTTTCAACTCAACACTATAAATCCTGCCACCTTTGTTGGTAAGAACTATTTTTAAGTTTTCGTTTTCTAATGTGCTAAACTCCTCTTTACCATTTACAAAAGATGAAAATCCGCCAAAAGCTGAGCTCATGGTAGCCGAATCAACAACTTTCATCTCTTCCGATTTTTGAACATCTGAGGCCAATGCAACCTCCATGCTATCATTGCGTTGTTTAACCAATGCAATGGAGTCACGCTCACGTTTTAAAGCTTGCACTTCTTGATCAGAAGGTTGATTGAAGTAAGCAAATCCAATAATAATGGCAAATATTAGCCCGAAGCCAACCAGTGTATTTCTATCCATAATGTATGAGGGCGCAAAAGTAATAGAATTTGCGAAGTGTAAAAGAGGCTTTTTAAAATAAATAAAATGTAAATCAAAGGTTTCATTTCGATGTCAAAAAGCCACTAGAAAAAAAAAGGCAAACATATAAATATCAGCTATTTATAGCTAATCAATACTAGCTTCATGAATAAAGTAAGCATTCAACATCAGGTAAAGCAAGATGAAAAGTAGCTACTTTAGCATGTTATGCGCCTATTTTCATATACCATTATTTTTTTTTCAATTTAGGGCTTATCACTTTATTGTTTTGGATGAGTTGGCCTACAGAGTTTCTCAAATGATTCAAAAACTCTTCTGAACCTAGTATGGTAATTTCATCGAGTAAGCCTAAAACAAAGCGCGTAATAGGCTTAGGGTTGTTTACCTCTAAAACTAAGCGATACGTTTTATTTTTATTATCTAATTTTATGTGGGGAATAACCATATGGTATTCTTCTTTTAAAATTACATAAGCCCTAAGATTTAACATTAAATCTACTTTTAATTTCTTGTTATCAATATTTGCAAAGCCGAAAGCATCAGGTTTTTCGAATCGATGCAATGCTGTGTATTTGAAACTATTTTTCGTTGGTACAACAGCACTCATTCGTTCAACTGAAAAAAATTTATTTTTTTGGCTTGCTATTTCATAAGCGCAAAGCATTTGGTAATTGTTAGTAAATTGAATGGGTTCTATCACTCTATTACTGATGTTATTTGAATTAGCCGAAAAATACTTTTGTAGTACCACTTGTTTTTGATGCAATATAGCTTCATTTATCTGCGCCACTATTTTGCTATTGTTTGCATTTATAAGATGATTAGCCTCCATATCCATTTCCGATTTCACAAATAGTTTTTTAATAATTCCTTCTTTTAAAACGCTATTCTTGGCACTGGTTAATAATAATTCTTTTATAAGTGAAGCCTCTTCTATCGTGAAGCATTCATTGGCACCTTCATCATCATGTTTTATTGAATATTTGTTGTTTTTGTCTTTGCGCACTTCAAATCCTATTTCGTTTATCAAATCAATATACCTATAAACAGTGCGTTCTGTTGTATCAATCATCAATGCAATGTTTCTAGTAGATTTTGCAGGGGCTTTTTTCAATAAAGAAATGAGTTTGAACACCCTTAAAATTTTATGTTGATTGAGCATACCTTAAAAAAATAGTTTGACAAATAAGGGCAATAAAAATTTATGTACCAAAGTATTGACCCAAATTGACAATAAATATAGCTCTTTTTGAAAACTAATAAAAAAGTGGAGTCTAGTACCCACAAAAAAATCGGGGCATATTCTGAATGGCCTGATGAATAAGAAGTAATAACATTTCTAAAAATACAATTAAAACTCAAATCAGTTAAACAAATAATTTAAAAAAATAATTATGAAAAATATAAATATTACATTGTTGCTAAGTTTTTTTGTTTTCATAGATCTAAATGCACAAATCACGGAAAAGCCAATTGGTTTTTTTGGTATAGGTTTAGGTATTGCGACTATTAATAATCAAATTGGATTTAATGTACCAATTGATGCTAAACTGAATCATAAATTTGGCTTCTCCCTTGATTTAAGCTTAAGTGGTCGATCCCCCAGTACACAAGAATACATGTCAAATATATCATGGCAAACTGCACAGAATACTTATGGCGATACAAAAACTGGCGAAATGGAAAACAATCTAGGTATCAATGTTGACTTTAACTATAGCGTGGTAAAAAACTTTTCATTAGTGGCAGGTATAGCTTATTTAAGCAAAAAAACTTATTGGAAATATTTTGATAAACTATATATTTTGGGTAATTCGGGAAATTATGTTGTTGATTACTCCAACGAATCTTTTTATGGACTTAGTTATGGTGGAATTTATGAAATAAATAAGTTTTATATCAAAGCTACAAATTCCACCTTAAATTATTTCACATTTTCAATTGGATATAAAATTCCAGTTCCAAGAAACTATTAATTATGTAAAATCTATTCATTTTATCATGTAAAAAGTACCTATTAGGATTTACATCTTAGTTTGATTGAATGAAGATTAAATCTAAATACATTTTTTAACCAATAAAAACATGTTTATATGAATCAAAACCTAGACTTTTTATGGTAAAAACAAGTGCCAATTTTTCTGCTTCACGGCAAACTTGACTAGGCTAAGTAGAAAGATATGAACAAGAGCAAAAGACCTGATAAATGGGCAAATATTTTCTGCCAAAAATGCGAAGTCATAAGCAAAGCCTATCTTCAATTTTGTGTATTTCTTTTGTAAATACTACAGTAAAAATGCCACATACCTTTACAGCCCCTTTTAACAATACAATGCATCTGCTACAAGAAATATTATCCATAGAACAAGCCCTTATCGGCTATGTTATCTATCATCCTGATAGCTTTCTGCAATTATCGGTAGAGATTCAGCCTGCCTTATTTCAAGAGCCCTTTCATCAAGTAATTATCCAAACCATGTTTGAGATAGACCAATCTGGTTCGGCCTTGGATGTACATATATTAAAACAAAAACTGCGCAACAAGGCTTGTTCTGAGATTGAAATTGGCTATATCAACCAATTGCCTAACGAACTATTGAATGATGAACGCAAAGAAGTGTATGTATATATTTTAAAAGAAGCCCACGAGAGAAAGCAATTTGAACTATTAGGCAATCAACTATTGGCGTATAGTTATGATTACGCCACACCCATTGATGAATTATACAAAGAAACCGAAAAGACTTTAAGCTATTTAGCAAAGCTAAAAAACCAAAGCTACATAAAACGCATGTCAAGTTTGATGAATGGATGGGTGAAGGATTTTTTGAAACCTGATGAAAACTGTGTCCCTTGGTTTTCGGCAGCCATGAATATGAAGTTGGGTGCCATGGCCCCAGGAGATATGCTTGTGGTGGGAGGCAGGCCAGGTATGGGTAAATCTGCCTTTATGTTGTCGCAAACCTTGCATGCAGCCATTGAATGTAAACAAGCTGTGCTCTTTGTGAGCATGGAACTAAGTGCCGATGCAGTGATGAAAAGATTATTGGCTCAATTAGGTAAACTTTCTTTGAGTAAAATAATTAAAAACGAGGCATTCAATGAAACCGAGAACCAAACCTTGGCAGCATCTTATAATAGGCTTAAAGAAGCACCCATCTATCTTTTAGACAACTCAAGGTTGAGTATATTTGAACTACGTAGTATTTTTAAACAATACAAACTATCACATGACATTAAACTCATCATGATTGACTATTTGCAATTGGTGCAAACATCGAAACGCTTTAGCACACGTGAGCAGGAAATAAGTATGATAACCAAAACACTGAAATTAATTGCACGCGAATTGAACATACCCATAATGGTATCCTCCCAACTAAGTCGCTCCGTTGAGCGCAGAGGTTTCAATGTCACTCCCCTACTAAGCGATTTGCGAGAAGGAGGCAGCATAGAACAAGATGCTGACAAAGTAATTTTTCTGAATCGCCCAGAATACTATGCATTGAATGAGTTTGAAGATGGAACAAGTACCAAAGGCAAAGCAGATGTAATAATTGCAAAAAATAGAACAGGTCCACAAGCTAGCATCAGGATGAATTTCAGGAAGGAATGTATGCTCTTCGAAGAAGATAATACCTATGCATCCAATTATGGAAAGCCCCTATTCGAAGTGCCTGCAAGTCGTATGAATGAGTTTGATGATGTATAAAAAATATAAAAATGAATGAGAAGCAACATTGTTACCTATAAAATTGATGAAGATAGAACGGAAAATCTTTTGGCTGTTGTACCTGCGGCCACAGTGAAGTTGGATAGTGGTTTACTCCGTAAGTGCATCTCGAGCGAACTCGAGATGAGTATAATTTTGAGATCAATAAGGTAACAATGCTTGCTTCATCCTAAAACCATGAAAGAGAATAGTAAAAATAGATTTATGAGCCTTCAATCGGTTAATGAACTTAGCCTGATTTTGGGCATGAGTTTAGATGGTTTTGCATCAGCCATAGAAAATGTAAACTATAAATTATTCGAGATACCTAAAAAGACCGGAGGCACAAGGCTTATTAGCTCCCCCGATCCCCTCACTAGAAAATTACAAAGCAAATTGTATGACTGTTTAAAGGACTATTATCAGAGTGTACACCCCAATTGCGTGCATGGATTTATTCCTAAGCAAGAAGCCAAAGCAAGCCATCACATCAAGGCCAATGCGCAGGTTCATTTGGGCATGCCCTATCTTTTAAATATTGATATCAAAGACTTTTTTCACAGCATAAGTACCAAAAGGGTCCGCAGCCTATTTGCCAATTCACCTTTTTATTTTGACCATGAAGTTTCAACCGCACTGGCTTTGCTATGCTGCTATGATCGCAAATTACCTATGGGAGCCTGCACTTCACCTGTAATTTCAAATTTGGTATGCTTACAAATGGATGCCTTGTTTATGAAATGGAGCTTCGCTCAAAAAATAAATTACACACGCTATGCAGATGATATAAGCTTTTCGTCATCGACTTCATTTAACTCCCAACAGATGCAGGCAATTAAAGGCATTATCGAAATAGAAGGTTTTACAATAAATGAAAAGAAAATACGGCTACAGTCTAAGCATACATCGCAATGGGTTACTGGTATTAAAGTAAATCAGAAACTAAATGTAAACAGAACCTATGTAAGAAACCTAAGAGCTATACTCTACGACATAAAGACAAATGGATGGGACAAGGCATACAGTAAGCACTTTCAACTTGAAGGAAACAAAATCAATGAGGAGCACTTGAAAAGCAAATTCTATTTAAAGATTAAAGGAAAAATTCAACATATCGCCTATGTGAAGGGATACAATGATGAGGTTTATAACAAATTAAATAGGCAGTTTTTGGGGTTATAAAAAATAATAATAAAATCAATTACAACAATGTTTGACATCATGCAAATACGGATTTGCAAAAAAATATACGCTACATGGAAACACAACTAAATAGAATTGAAACGGTCTGCTTTGTAGCTGAAACAGCTAACAACTCGAAGCTGCATAGCAGAACAATCAACAAACTAAAGCCCACCCTAGAACAGCTCAGTGAACAAATGGGCGTAAGCCCTATGCAGTGCCTTTGGGTTAGCGTTCTGTATGTACTTTCTTTTAAAAACAATACGATAGACCTAAGCGATTTATCACATTATCTTGCCTGTGACATTGTTAAAATAATACCTCATTTACCAGATTTCGAGGTATTAATTAAAAGAAAAATCATCGCCCAGAAAGGACATACCTATTATGATGCCAAATCAAACCATGATTTTATTCTAACAAAAGAAACCATAGATAGAATTGCCAAGGGACAAGCATTAGAAAATATGGAAGTGGTAAAAAAAGAACTTGAAGTATTTGAATTTCTTGAGCAACTTAATGAACTCCTTGAATCTACAGGTAACAAAGAAATAGATTTAATACATGCATTTAATTTAATAGAACAACATTCAACCATACCTTTTGTAAGTCGCTCGAAAAAACTACTTGTAGATTTTTTTGATTTAATCCTCTTTTTCATGGTAAGCTGGGAAACCATGATGGGAAGAGAATACACCTCATTAAATGAAGTACTCAAGAAGTTGTACAACAGCAAATCCACACAGTTTAAGGAACTACAAGGATTTATAAATAAACGCAATGACCTGATTAAACTGAATTTACTAGACATTAAACCTGAACGATTTTATGTGGATGTAAACGTAAGTTTAACAGAAAAATCATTATCCTTTTTAGAAGAGGCAGGACTAAAGGTTATTGACCTTAGCTTTGATAAAAAAGACTTTATAGAGCCTAAAGACATCAAAAAGAAAAAGCTCCTCTTTAATGAACCTGAACAAAAACAATTCAACTTAATTGAATCTTCGTTGAAACCAACTGAGTTTAAGAAAATACAAGCAAGACTTGAAAGCAAAGGACTGCCCAAAGGCCTCAGCGTGCTGTTGCATGGACACCCTGGCACAGGCAAAACCGAAACGTTACTTCAAATGGCTAAGGCCACAGGCAGACCTTTATTGAAAGTGGATATAAGTGAAACAAAATCGGCATGGTTTGGAGAAAGTCAAAAGATAATTAAGCAGATTTTTACCAAGTATAACAGATTGATGAAAAAGTCGAAGCTATGCCCTATCCTATTCATAAATGAAGCTGATGCCCTATTTTCAAAACGCAAGGATGCTGATTTTAGCAACGTATCGCAAACTGAAAACGAAATTCAAAACATCTTGCTTGAAGAGATGGAGAAGTTTGAAGGCATTCTATTTGCCACCACCAATATCATCGATAATTTTGATACTGCTTTTGATAGACGTTTTTTGTTTAAACTGTGCTTACCCAAACCCGACCAAGCATTAAGAGAAGGCTTATGGCAATTGAAGGTTAAAAAGCTGAAATCCTCAGATTATGCCTTGCTTGCCAGTCGCTATGAATTTTCTGGAGGCGAGATTGACAACATCATCCGCAAAATTGAAATATCAGATATTCTATACCAACAAAAGATAGACCTTGAAACCATCATCCAATTTTGCGAAGAAGAAACCATGAGAAGAAATGGAGCCGGAAGGAATAAGGTGGGGTTTTGAGGCTTATGCAATATTGCGATAGCATAAATATCATAAATATACCAATAATTGTTTAAAGATATAAATAGTTTTAATTTAATAATATTTTTTTCTTTATTTGCATAGTGATATAGTGAGAAGTGAATGAGAAAAGTATAAATGTAAATAGAAAGTGGAGTCCAGAACCCACTTAAAAAAACGCGGTGAAATCTGAAAAGCCTGATGAGTAGGAAAGAAATAAAACAATTAATATACATGAAAAAAACAATTATCACATTAACAACTATTATTTGCGGGATAACAGCAAATGCACAAAAAGGAAAATTCTTGATTGAAGCAGGATACACTTTTCCTAACTACACTGAAACAGTTTTAAAAAATCTAAACTACACTATTGATAATGCAAGTTCTGCCAATCAATTAAATATTGGTTATTTTATTAGTGATAAAATATCAATTTCAGCTGGTTTAAATGTATCAAGTGCTACAACTAAAGCCAAAGATGTTTATGATAATACTGGAAATTACCAATTTTCTTATACATACGATTTAAGTTTAATTGCTTTTTTAATGCATGCAAACTATAATTATATAGCTAATGACAAATGGAATTTAAGCAGTGGAATTGGATTAGGCACTGCCATAGCTAATGTAAAACAACTGTAACTCCTTCTACTTTTACGCAACCTAATTTAGCAAATGCAGGCGGATTGGCATTGCATATTACAGCAATAGATGCCAAATACTATTTTAATAATTGGTTAGGCTTGCATGCAAAACTTGGAGTTGGATCGGAGGGTATCATTGGTTTAGGAGCTACTTTTAGATTAAATTAAACAATCAACACCGCAAAGTATTATATGCTGCAAGTGAGTAAAGTATGTTGCTATCTGTTTTGCCAATTCGCGTAAATTTCTTTAAAAAGGAAATTAATGTAAGGCTTAGAAAACAACATTATTAAAAGTGAAGTCCAGAACCCACTTAAAAAAACGGGGCGTAATCTGAAAAGCCTGATGAGTAAGAACAAACTTAAAAATATAAAAAATGGGATTATTTTCAGCTTTACTTGGTAATGCAGGTGCAGTAAGTCAAGAAGAATTAACTAAAAAGTATGCACAATTACTAACCGAAGGGGAAGATATAGAGTTAGGATTTAAGCTAGTTCGAGATACTTTTATCTTTACAAACAAAAGACTTATATTAATTGATGTTCAAGGTATTACTGGCAATAAAACAGAGTACAAAACTATTACCTATAAAAGCATTTCTAGATTTAGCATAGAAACCGCAGGTACATTTGATTTAGATGCTGAATTGAAAATTTGGATATCAAGTGAAGTACAACCTAGTATAAAAAAGCAGTTCAATAAATCAGTCAATGTATATGATGTACAAAAGGTATTAGCACATCATGTGCTAAAATAAATAATCACAAACAATCATTTAAAATCAAATAATATGTTTAAAAATCCATTTTCATTTGACGGGCGTATCAGAAGAACTGAATACGGTATAAGCTCTATAGTTTATATGATAGTAGCTGCAGTAATTAATGTATTAATAATAAGTGGTAGAGGTATGGGAATCTTTGCTATAGCCTATATTCCTATGTTTTGGTTTATTACAGCACAAGGGGCTAAACGATGCCATGATTTAGGAAATAACGGTTGGTGGCAAATAATTCCTTTTTATCCTTTATGGTTACTTTTTCAAGACGGACAAACAGGAATTAATGAATATGGGCATAATCCTAAAGATGATGCCACTATATAAATTGGTAATAAGTAATTTATTATACCATGAAAAACAATTTACTAAAATCCATGATACTATTTGCCTAGGCTGGTTTTTAACACAACTCACCAAATATGCTTATGTTTTTTTATCAAACAGAGTTGCAAACTATTATTCAGTAATAAGTCCTAAGTCATCAAAGCCGTTGCCTTTTCATTAATGAAACGAGCTGAAGCTAGCAGCAGCATGTATGATAATTTATAAAAAAGTTAATTAAAGACCATTTAAATTAAAAGTGGAGTCCAGAACCCACTATAAAAAACGGGGCATAATCTGAAAAGCCAAATGAGTAGGTACAAAATTTAAATTCAAAAGAAAATGAACAAACAAAGATTAGCAATTCTAATTTTAGCAGGACTTGGAGCCTTAGCTACATTCATGCCTTGGGTAAAAGCACCTATTGTGGGTACAATCAATGGAACAAAAGGTGATGGATGGATTACCTTAGTATTATTTGCTGTACCATTAGTAATTTCCTTGTTAAATGATAAAACAAAGGCATTAAAAGGTGGACTACTTTATGGTGCAATTATTCCAAGTCTTGTTGCAGGTGCAATAGGTGTCTG
Source organism: Chitinophaga pinensis (assembly GCA_945870425.1). Lineage (GTDB taxonomy): Bacteria > Bacteroidota > Bacteroidia > UKL13-3 > UKL13-3 > RGVD01. The sequence continues at coordinate 73,372 of CAMBSD010000016.1, forward strand.
GAAAATAATCGACTTTAACTCTAAAATGTCAAACATTGGAGATAATCCTTTTGCTAAAGCACTTGGAGCTACTGTTTCAATTGAATTCGGACTATATTTAGTGGTTTTAGCAGGTATTGCATTGCCAATTTTTACTTTTTTGATTAAAGATAAAGAAGTGGTTTCTGAATAAAACCAGCCCATAACAGGGTTTGGCAAAAGTGGCGGTTCAGTGCTCCGCAGTCCGCCAATTGGCGGAGGTTAATCATCCGCTAGCTAGCGGACTCCGCATCAATTCCGATAGCTATCGGGATGGTGAAAATCGCCACCTTCGCCAAGCCCGAAAACGTTATGGGCAAGTTTATGAAAAGACAAACAGACGTAAAATAACTGACGAGAGAACCACCAAAGGATAACTATGATAGTTTATAAAGGATATTTTTAAATTGATAAACAAAAGTAGAGTCCAGAATACACTATAAAAGACGAGGCGTAATCTGAAAAGCCTGATGAGTAAGAAAGATATAAACTAAAAATATGAAACAACTAAACTTAAAAGTAATTATCCCCATTATACTACTAGTAGTGCTACAAAGCTGTGCCTTTCATGGAGGCTATATGTCCAACTCTGCATCTTTAAGTTCAAATAATTTCCAATATGTAAAAAACAATGCTCAAGGAACTGCAATGGCAACATACGTATTTGGTTTAGGCGGAAATGAAAAGATGGCATTGGTAAATGAAGCCAAAATGGATTTACTAGAAAAAAATCGATTAAAACCTAACCAAACACTAGTCAACATAACTGTTAATTTTAAGCAATCATTTATTTTCTTTGTTAGTACTAATAGATGCACAGTAACGGCTGATATTGTTGAATTCAATTCACCAGCAAAATGGTAATACAAGAATGAGCGGAGCCTAAGCACCCATTGCTTTTCAAATTATTAGTCATTCGGGATTTGCAATCCCGAATAGAATAGCTATGGATTTTCAATCCATGTTTATATTTAAAAAATTATAGGGTAAAGGGGATTAAAAATCCGCATCTAATTGGCTCGAGATTTCAAATCCCGAGCGGGAGATTTTCAAATTATCATTCAGTAACTACCGTTTCTGCTCCGCTCAAGGTCCGTTCATCTATCGGTTGCTGAGCAGAGCAATGGGCTGCTGAGCGGAGTCGAAGCACCCATTGCTATTCAAATTATCTTTCATTACTACCGTTTCTGCTCCGCTCAAGGTCCGTTCAATTTTGCGAAGAAGAAACCATGAGAAGAAATGGAGCCGGAAAGAATAAGGTGGGGTTTTGAGGCTTATGCAATATTGCGATAGCACAAAATATTATCAATCTAGCTGTTTTTATTTGCAGATATAAATAGTTTTAATTTAATAGTAATTTTTACTTTATTTGCATAGGGATATAGTGAAAAGAGAATTAGAAAAATTTAAAAGTAAATAAAAGTGCGCTCCAGAATCCACTATAAAAATCAGGGTATAACCTGAAAACAATTATGAGTAATTAAAAAAAATGTATCTATAATTCTATCCACGTAACTACAAAACCATTGAAAAAAATCATTTACATCATTTCTCACTTATTAATAAGTATCGGTATAGTGCAGGCTCAATCCCCTATTGCTTCATTTACTTCTCTTCCCATACAAGTAAATGATACCATTACCATATGCGCTGGCCAAAGTATTACATTTATCAATACAAGTACCTCCACTATAGTTGGAACTACTTATGCTTGGAGCTTTGGCATAGGTGCCAATCCTATAAGCAGTAACTTAATGGGTCCTATTACGGTAAAATACACCCTTCCTTCTAATTCAATCACAGCAAGCCTTGTTGTAAATAATAACAATGGCAGTGGTATTACCAATTACAATGTGGTGGTAGTGGTAAAACAATCACCAAATTCAATATTAACACTTAGTAGCTCTGGAAATGGATTTTCTACAACTACCCAAAATGGCAATACCGTTTTCAAAAAGTGTAATGCCTCCGACTCTACATTATTTACTTTTCAATCAAATTATAACAATGTTTTTTTACAAAATTTTACCTGGGGTGATGGTGCAATTGCCAATCAAGATTCGCTGACTGGAAATCAAATAAAACACTGGTATGCCATAGGACAAAATTTATTAACTCATCGCATTACTTTTGCAAATGGTTGCAGCCAAAGCAAAGATTACATTGTATTTAATGGAAATGCCCCTATAGTAACAGTATCGGGCTCTAGTCAAAATACTTGCCTACCACTGCCCTATTCTTTTCAATTAGTTTCAAATAAAGTACCCATATCTTACCAAGTTTCATTTTCTGATGGAACCGCTGCAAACAATTTTGCCACCGTTTCAGACACTACTGTTTCACATGTATTTAATTCTTCATCGTGCGGTGTAGATTATCAAATTGCGCCTAGTTTACCTCCTATTAAAAATGCCTTTTCAGCAACCATCATTGCTCAAAATTTCTGTTCACTTAATGGCATACCGACAGTTTTAACAATCGGACCCATTTCTATTTCTACTAAAACAAAAGCAGCGTTCAGCTATGCCCCAAATTCACCTATTTGTCAGAATGAGACTGTAAATTTTATTAATCAAACTAATAAAGGAGTATCAATTTCATCATCAGGCTGCGATTCTGGCTATTCGTTTTATTGGAAAGTTGTTCAAACTTCAGGATACTCCATTATGAATGGGAATATGGGAAGTACCAATGGTTTTACTGCAAGCAATTATGACCATACCAAATGGACCAATGGTAGCAATGCCTTGTCTTTAAAATTTGATACCCCAGCTACCTATCAGGTTTGGCTGTATACTGCCAATTCATGTGGAATTGACTCTACCATGAAAGAAATTATAATTAAACCCACTGCCAGTGTAAATATTTCAATGGCCAACCAAACTATTTGTAGTGGAGACAGTTCAAGCGCATTTACTTTAACCTCTACCATCACTGGATACCGTATAAGTTGGGAAGTAAGCGACACTCTCAATATAGATAAATTACCCATTCAAAAAGGAGATGGAAACAGTCCCTTAGATTTTAAACCCATGCGATTATTCAATAATAGTCTACAGCAAGGCTATGTAAAAATTAGTGCTACCGTTGGTTGTACAAATGTGCCTAAAACTTTTCATACCATTTATGTAAATCCCATCGCACAAATTATCGCTAGCCCAAAGCAATCTTTTATTTGCAGCGGCACGGCAAGCAATATCAACCTGCTTAGCAGCTTGAACATAGGAAATTTTTCATGGACCGTAGTAGCACCCATTTCTATAACAGGAGCAGCAGCAGGTACTGGCAATAAAATTGCTCAAACCCTTGTTAACAATGGCAACAAAATAGATACCGTGAAATACACCATTTCTATTATTGGTGTAAATTGTCCAGGACCTAAAATAGATGTAATTGTTATTGTTCAACCTCCACTTAGCATAAAAAACCTTGCAGATATTTCAGCTTGTTCTGGATCATTCATTAAACCTGATACATTCTCATCGACTCCAAGTGGAGCCAATTTTACTTGGGCAAACTCAAATACCGCCATTGGTTTGGCTAATACTGGAAGCGGTAACATCAATCCATGGTATGCTCCTTTAAATAATGGAAGCACTGCCATTACAGGTGAGATAACTCTGACAGCTGCTCTGAATAATTGCCCTACCACAAGCTCAAAATTCAAAGTGATTATTAACCCTAGTCCGAAGTTTAATGCCATCCTCAACCCCCCATCAGGTTTGGATTGTATTAGCAATAAGGGTAGAATAAATGGCAGTACAATTCCAACAAATTGCAAAGCATTTTGGACAGGTCCACTTCTGCTTTCTGGGGATTCTACATTAAATCCAGAAGTAGGTGCAGCCGGCCTATACAGGGTGAACATAATAGACAACAGCACTGGATGTACCGTTAAAGATAGCGTATTAGTAAGTCCTCCCACACCCATAAACATAACAAACATTAATAAAACAGATGTTAGCTGTTATAATGGATCTGATGGTAGTATTGTTGTATCGACAGATAACCCAGCAAAAGATGTAAATTATACATGGAACCCAAATGTATCCATTAAAAATCAAGCTGAAAATTTACGTATAGGAACCTATCAAGTGATAGTGAACAACACCGATGGCTGCAGAGACAGTAACACAGTCATAATAAATCAACCCGATGTTATTCAAGTAAACCTTTTAGACACCCTTACAGGTGAATGCGGTGAGGAAAATGGAAGTATTCACATCGAAGCCACAGGAGGAAAAAGTGGTTTTACTTATGTATGGAATAATGGCAAATCTGGCAATCACATTTATGAATTAAATGGAGGTTCTTACATTGTGAACGTAAGAGACAAAGCAGGATGCTTGGTAGTTGATACTTTCATGCTAAACTGTAGACCATTGGTTCCATTGGTTATCCCTCAATTTATTTCACCTAATAATGACAACAAGAATGACTTATGGGTAATTGAGCATTTAGAATTATATCCAAATAACAACGTGCAAATATTCAACCGATGGGGAAATTTAGTTTATTCAGCTTCACCATACCTAAATAATTGGAATGGGCGTCAAGAGGGAAGTAGCGAAACCATGCCGGCAGCTACCTATTTTTATTTAATTGAAACCAATAAAAAATCACAAGAACCCTTTAAAGGTTTTTTAGAAATCCAACCTTAATTAGATATGAAATATATACTTAGCATACCCATATTTTTGTTATCACTATCGGTTTTTGCGCAGCAAGATCCGCAACATTCATTTTATTTTAATAATCCTTTATTTTTCAATCCTGCTTATGCTGGAAGCAATGGCGTATGCAATATTACGGGCGTTTCTAGGGTGCAATATGTGGGATGGGATGGCGCTCCAAAAACGCAATTCCTTTCCATTCAAGCCCCCATTGCTCGAAAAAAAATCGGCCTAGGTGCCACCATAAGTTATGATAAAATTGGTGCAAGGTCAGCTTTAAATACAATGGCTAATTTTGCCTATCATATTCAATTAAATGAAGATAATGTAAGACTCTCATTAGGGCTATCAGCAGGTTTTTCTCAAAATTCGTTTGGGTTTTCTGGTTTAATTGTAAACGACCCTACAGATCCCAATTATTTATTAGCAAGCAATACCCTTTCACCTAATTTTGGCTTTGGTACATACTTATACGGAAAGAAATTCTATGCGGGATTTTCAATTCCCAAAATGCTTAAACAATCCATTGATAACCAAATTGGCAATGCCATTAATCAGCCACATTTGTATGTCATGGGCGGATATGTGTTTCCTATCAATAGTGTTGTTGACTTAAAGCCATCCATGCTAGTAAAATATACTGCAAATGCCCCTATAACCACAGATTTAAATGTATCAGCTTTCTTCTACAAGCAAGTTTGGCTGGGCCTTATGTGTAGAATGAACGAATCCATTGGTTTTAATAGCTCGTATCAATTACCAAACAATATAATGTTTGGCTATGCCTTTGATTATCCCATTAATGGAATGAGGTTAAGTCAATTTGGAAACCATGAATTGGTCATTTCAATCAATTTATTCAACAAGAAAAATGCATTCATCAGCCCTCGATATTTTTAAAAAATGAAAATAAAAATTGTACTCATATTGTTAGGTATTATTCGTTTTGCATACGCCCAAGGATTTAAAGAATCTTATGCGACACAACTTAGCAATCGACTTGAATTTGTAGAAGCTTACCCCGTTTGGGCGGAGCTTTCTGCTACTTTAATGAACAAGCAAAAAGGTAAATGGAACTACTTACGAATGGCAGTTGAGGCTGCATACAAATCCGAACAATTTGAAAAATCATTTTATTGGGACAGTATTTTAGTAGCTAAAAAACAAGCCACTGCCAAAGACATGATTGTGTTTTTTGACCTTTTATGTTTAAACAATAAACATGCTTTACTAAACCCATATATCGACAGTGCTTTGTTGGTTTTTCCAAAGGATAGCCTCATTCAAATATGGAAACAAAAAGCGCCCCTTGTTTTGGGTCTATTAAACAATAAAACAAATTATGAAGTGACTCCAATCAGACCAGAAGCTAAAGGTGAAGAATATGGTGCTGTGCCTTACAAAAGGGCTTTATTGTATGTAAGCAATGAATACAATACTGGTTTTGTAAATACAACTTACGGACGCACAGGACAAAATTATAGCAATATTGGTTTGATTGAAGATGCTAAAAATCCAAGTGTAGCAAATGGCTTTTGGGAACAAATAAAAAATAAAGATTTATGGACTGAAATCCCACCTACCAAAACGCATGACGGGCCTATTTCTTTCTCAAAAGATTATAAACAAGCTTTTGTTACAAGCAACCAAACTACCACTAATGAGAACAATAGCATTAAGTTTTCGCGTTTACAATTAAAAATATACAGCCTAACTGCAGATGGATGGAAAGAGGATAAAACTTTTGATTGGAACAGCCCCGATTTTTCAACTGGACATGCTGTTTTAGATGCTGATAAAAATTTAATTTTTGCTTCTGACAGGCCAGGTGGATTTGGTGGGGTAGACTTATATAAATGTATCTGGAAAAACGATCATTGGGGCAGTCCAGTTAATATGGGACCTAGCATTAATACTGCCCTAAACGAAATGTTTCCTTTTGTGTCTAACAAAGGCAATTTATATTTTGCTTCTAACGGTTGGCCGGGTATAGGTGGACTTGATATCTTCAAATGGAACACAAAAGATTCATCTCTTTCGCATTTAGGAATACCCATTAATTCAAACGATGATGATTTTGCCTTTTATATCAATGAAATTAATAATAGCGGTTACTTATCATCGAATAGAAATAAGAGAAAAGACCAAATATACAGTGTACAGAAAATAGTAGAAGGCATAGAACTGCAAGTTAATACCATTACATGTAATGAAAATACTGTGAGTAATATTCCATTAACTATTACCGATAAATCCAAAAACACCAGCCAACAAGTTACTACGGATGAGAATGGTGCTGCCATTATAAAAATGCAAAAAGGCCGCGACTATTTAATAAGCTTTGAAGGCAATGAGTATAGCTACCCCGATTCATTATTGTACCATGCCAAAACCAATGGCAGGTATGAGAAGAATCTAAAAATACGTTTGAAAAACCAAGTGACTAGCCTATTGGTGCAAGACGAAAAACTGAAACCACTTGAAGGTGTTATGCTAAATTTTTATAACAAAAAAATACCTGTGCTTAAAGTGTTGACGCCTGCCAATGGACAATATGCCTGGACAAATGTGGGACAAGAATTAAAAGATTCGGTGTATGCCAACTTTATCAACCACAATGATGTGTCAATAAAAATTCCAAAAGCTGGCAAAGACCGCTGTAACGATACCTTGCTTATACCCCTTACTTTTATAAAAAAACAAGCGGATGAATTCATCAATTTGGATTTGATATTGTATGATTTTGATAAATATTTTCTAAGACCTGAAGGAAAATTTGAACTCGAAAAATTGGTAAAATACATGAAAGCAAGGCCCGAGTTGATTGTAGAATTATCATCCCATACCGACTCTAGAGGCGAGTATGATTATAACATTACCTTATCTAATAACCGTTCTCAAAGTTGTATTGATTATATCATAAGTAAAGGAATAGATGCCACACATATTATAGCCAAAGGATACGGAGAAAGCAAATTAGTAAACCCCTGCTCTGACAATGTGCCCTGCACCGATGAGGAACACCAACAAAACAGAAGAACCGAGCTAAAATTATTAATTAATACCAAGTAACAATGAGAACTATAAAAACAATGCGTTTTAATGGGAAAATACCTCCTTTTTGTGCAGTACTGAGCCATAAAAACATACTGTTACTGCTTCTGTTTTGTGCTTTTAAATTAGTTCATGCACAAAGCATTTCGAGTACTCAAATTAATAATACTCACTTTTGTTTGGGAGGAACCTATACAGTTACTTTTACAACGAATGGTTTATTTCCTTCTGCTACCTTTCGCGCTAAACTTTCAAACGCAAGTGGCTCATTTACGGCACCTGATACACTAATTGTTGGAAATAGCTCTACCAATTCTATTACCATTACTATTCCTAGTGGCAGACCTCTTTCCAATAATTATAGATTGGTAGTTAATAGTTCCACTACATTAGTAGCTTGTGATACCATTGCTAACTTAACCATCACAGCGCCTTCTCCCGCTTTTTCTTTTAGTAAATATGCCTGTGCAGGAACTAATGTAATTTTCACCAATTCGTCTATTGGTAATGGGGTTGGCATATCAAGTTTTAGCTGGAATTTTAGCACCACCGCAGGAGCACCTAGTTCACCTAATACCAATGCAAGCCCAATAGTTTCTTTCAACCCTGCCAATGGAAGTGGTACTATTAATTACAGTATTACTTTAACGGCTACCGATGCTTATGGATGCACAAATACAGTAAAAGATACCGTTATCATTAGGCAAAAACCCATACCTAATTTTACCATCACAAACAATAATACTTGTGCTGGCTCTAATGTAAGTTTTACTAATTCTTCGATAGGTGCATCACCTTTAAGTTATAGTTGGGATTTTGGTAATCCAGCTGCGGGTGCCCCAAATTCCGAAAGCGCTACAAACCCAACAGTTAGTTTTAACCCTGCATTGGGCGGGGATACAATTTCGTATCCCGTTATTTTAACTGTAACAAATGGATATGGGTGTACAAATAGTATTGCAAATAATGTTGATGTAAAACAGAAACCTGATGCAAGGTTAGATACAACAAATTTAACATCAACTGCATTATTTGATCCTATTTTAAATCTATTTAAAAACTGTTCTGCTACTAGATTAGATCCCACTTTTCTTTTTTCAATTGGGAATTCGAGTTCAACAATTTCAACAAATACCAACTATACAATAAGTTGGGGAGATGGTACTTTAAACTCTACATTTTCAGCATTTACAACAACTGCTCATTCTTATACTTCACTAGGATTGTTCAATATAAATATTGAATTGTTAGGAAATAACGGATGTCAATCGAATAAATCATACCAATTTTTTAATGGCAACTCGCCATCAGGCAATTTAATAAGTATTCCAAATGTTAATGATTGCGTACCTTACACACTTACCTGGCCTGTAGATACAACAACTACTAATCCAAATGCACCTGGAACAAATTACATTTTTAGAGTTAATGATGGTTCACAACCAATTTATTATACACAATCAAATTTGCCACTTACAATTTCTCATACTTTTACAACGTCTTCTTGTAATTTCCTTCCAGGTAATTCATTTAAAGTTGAATTTGTTTCAAGAAACCCATGTGATTCAAATCCAACAGTAGTAGGAACCGTAAGGCCAGCTCAAAAACCTATAGCTTCATTTAGTATTTCAACTTCTAATATAATTTGTAATAACACTACTGTATCATTTAATAATACTTCAATTGGTAACTATTTTAATGGTGGTACTTGTTTAACTACTTTTGAAAAATATTGGGAAATTTTACCGAATACAGGATGGAATATTTCTGCTGGTACTTTGATTCCAAATGCAAGTTCAATTAATGGAAGTAATTCTATTACAATAAATTTTAATACAAATGGTATATATACCATTAAACTTAAAATTAAAAAACCTAATACATTGCTTCAAAATGGAAGATGCATTGACGATTCTACAATTCAAACCATTTGTGTTCAACCAACACCTAAACCTAGTTTTACATTTACAAACAGTCAGTCAAACCGTTGTACCAATAATACATTAAGAATTATCAATACATCCAACACATTAACTAGTTGTGGCACTACTACTTATAATTGGACTATTTTAGACAGTTTAAACAACAATGCAATAATTTCACCAGGAACAAGGTTTTCTTATGTAACACCAAGTAGGCCAGATAGCATCAATCCCGTATTTTTATTTACCCAATCAGGTATTTATAAAATAAGGTTGGAAGTAACAAATATTTGTGGAACGGTAGCTAAAGATACATTTATAATTATCAAAGATAAACCCATTGTTAGCCTCCCAAGTGCCAAAGCTTATTGCGATGCGCAAACCATTATTTTTAGCAGTGCAAATGTTAACCATGCTCCTTCATTTAACCCCAATTATGGAACTATCAGTGCTTATAGTTGGTCGGTAAGTCCAGCAGGTTCTTCATTTACCTCAGGAACAGCAAGTAGTGCAAATCCTACTATATCTTTTCCAAATACCACTACCTTACCGATAACATATACTGTAACTTTAACAGCCACCAATGAATGTGGTGTATCTAATATTGCAAGTCAACAAATCACCATCAACCCAAGGCCGCAGGCCACTGCAAGTGCCATCCCATCAAAATTGGCTTTTTGTTCTGGTGGCACAAGCAATATAGTTTTAAGTAATAACCTAAGTTCAGTTGTCAGGTATACATGGCGGGCTTATCCAAGTTCAAACAAAATAAGTGGCTTTGCTGATCAACTCATAGGCGTTTCGGGACCCATTATTCAAACATTAATCAATACGGGAAGTGTGAATGAAACGGTGTTATACAGAATTGTAGCAAAAGATACACTCACAGGCTGTTTGGGAGATTCAACAAGTATCATTATTACAGTTTATCCAATACCAAGGGTGTTTGCCAGTGCCCAAAACATTTGTTCAGGTGCTCAAACCAATATTGCCTTATCATCCAATGTTGCCGGCACCTTATTTACCTGGACTGCCATTGCCAAAGGTGCTACCACCGGATTCAGAGATACCAGCAATGCAGTAAGCGGACCAATCATTAACACACTAGTGAATGCGAGTGCTTCTGGAGACACCGTTATATACACCATTAGAGCCATTGCCAATGGGTGTGTATCGCCCGATACTATTATTAAAGTTACGGTATCCCCCATCCCTTCAGCCCTTGGGGGTTCAGCCAGTATCTGTTCATCAGACACCGCTAAATTTACGCCATCTAGTTTGGTTTTTGGTACAAGCTTTACGTATACTGCAAGTCTCATCAATGGCAATGCCACTGGATTTTCAAATGGAAATGGCTCCATAAGCCAAGCACTTACCAATACCGGCAATACAAATGCCTTAGTCAGATATACCATTACACCAAGGGGCCCCTCGCCAACATTATGTATAGGTCAGCCTGTTAATTTTGATGTAATTGTTAAACCAAAACCCATATTAACCGTCACATCTGCAAGCAACATTTGTTCAGGTTCTCAAACCAATATTGTTTTAAATTCGGGAGTTGCAGGCACACTGTATCAATATAATGCCACCCTGTTATCAGGCACAAATACCAGTGGATTTTACAGCAAAACAACAGATACCTTAAGTCCCATATCGCAAGTAATAACCAATATTGGCAGCACCAATGCGGTAGTTAGGTATTATATAACACCTATTGCAAATGCTTGTAAAGGCGATTCATTGTTACATGAAGTTACCGTTTATCCAGGTGTGATTGCAGGAACTGTTGGTTCTGCAGCAACAGTTTGTAGTGGATCAAATGCTGGAACATTAAACCTAAGTGGCAATACAGGTGCGGTGGTTAGATGGGAACTAAGTGTGGCCCCTTTTACAAATTGGAGTATTATTAATAACGTAGGTGCCACTCAAAACTATTTGAATCTTACTCAAACAACATGGTACAGGGCAGTCATTCAAAGTGGTGGATTATGCCCAACTGTAAATACCCTACCCGTAATTATTACTGTAGATTCAGTATCAATTGCTGGTAATTTAACTGGCACCGACACCGTTTGTACTGGCATAAACAGTGGTCTCTTAACCTTAATTAATAAAAGAGGAACTATTGTGAATTGGCAATTGAGTGCAGCATTACCAACATGGAATAATATTGGAACTACTGCTGTAAATCCTTATAGCTATGCTAATTTAACCCAAACCACTTGGTTTAGGGTTTTGGTTCAAAATGGTGTTTGTCCTTTAGCCATTTCAGATAGTGTTAGGATACAAGTAGATGCATTACCATCGGCTGCAATTGCGCCTAATAAACAAATTTGTGCCACTTCATTAACACTTGGAACAGATGATTTTTTGGTGGCAAATCCAATTTCAATAGGAACAGGTTTGTGGACTAATTTATCTGGTCCAAATGCCCCAACTATTGTAAGCCCAAGTGCATCAACAAGTGCTATAAATAATCTTGCTATTGGTACACATTTTATTCTGTGGCAAGTAAGCAATGGTAAATGTCCATCATCAAAAGATACCTTAAACTTGGTGGTTTACCCACCTATTCAATCCAGCATTTCGGATAGTCAGGTAATATGCAGTGGGCAAGCGCCAACAACTTTAATAGGAACCATACCCACTGGGGGAAATGGCATTTATATTTACCAATGGCAATCGAGTATAGATGGAATCAATTGGGTTGATATTGTTTCGGCAACCAATAAAGACTATCAACCAAGCACCCTTACAAGTAGCACTTGGTATAGAAGAAAAGTAGTTTCAAACGTGTGCAACCAAACAAGTAACCTTGTTTACATACAAGTCCTTCCATCCATTTCAAACAATACCATTACACCCAATGCTGCCATTTGCATAGGGGGCAACTCCCCTACTCTGATAGGCTCAATACCTAATGGTGGGAATTCAACATACACTTACCAATGGCAAAAATACAATGGTGCTAATTGGATAAATGCAGGGTTGACAGATACTTTAAAAGATTATAATCCTGGTATTTTATTAAACACAACAGTTTTTAGAAGAATTGTAAGCAGCAGTTTTTGTAATGGGTTACAAGCTTCTCTTAGTAATACAGTCACGATCACCATCAACCCATTACCCATTGTAAATGCTGGTAATGATTCTTCAAAATGTCAGAATCAAACCACTTACAATTTAAATGGAAGTCCAGCAGGGGGCACTTGGTCGGGAATAGGAGTACTTAATAATACTTTCAATCCATCTGCCATGCCATTGGGTACTTATACTTTGGTTTATACTTTTACCAATGCAAATGGTTGCACCAACCGCGATACCACTTTGATTAATGTGATTGCCATACCAAATGTAGATGCTGGCAATAATATTTCAGTCTGTCAGAATGAAGCAGCATTTCAGCTAAGCGGTTTTACACCATCATCTGGAGGCAGTTGGAGTGGACCTGCCATCAAAAGTGGAGGAATATTCGATCCGGGTATTGCTGGTGCGGGTATATTTAAATTGTTTTATAATTTTACTGCTGGAACTGGATGTAGTGGTATAGATTCATTACTTGTTACAGTAAATCCTAGACCAAGCGGTGATTTTACTTTACCTCCTCAAATTTGTCCTAACAATTCCATTGTGCTCACAACTAATACCAATAC
>CAMBSD010000017.1 GCA_945870425.1 Chitinophaga pinensis
GAATCAAGACCAAGTGGCAAATTGATGCTTTTGGATATTCCTGTTAAGGAGGGATTAGATAAGGAAGTGGCTAAGAAAGTGGTGAATTACATTAAAACAATAGGCCTTAAAGTGCAAGCCAGCATTATGGATGACCAAGTGCGAGTGACAGGCAAGAAAATAGATGATTTACAAGAAACCATTGGTAAACTTAGGACACAAGATTTTGAATTACCTCTTCAGTTTGATAATATGAGGAGCTAATGAATAGCTATCAATATTGATACGGAAATTCTTATTAAATCTATAACTCAGAACATTCATTGTAAATAAAAATAAAGGCTACCCAATTGGACAGCCTCTGTTTTTTAATAGATTTTAATGACTAGCAAAACTCATCAAAAGCAGCTTTTAGGTTTTCAGCAATCATCTCAGCCGAACGACCTTCAATATTGTGGCGTTCGATAAAGTGAACCAATTCGCCATTTTTATACAATGCGATGCTTGGGCTTGATGGTGGAAAAGGAGCTGTAAACTCACGCGCTTTGGCCACGGCAGAGGCTTCTTGACCAGCAAACACTGTAACAAGGCTACTTGGTTTTTTAGAAGCTTCCTGAACGGCTTTCATCACACCTGGACGAGCTGTACCAGCAGCACATCCGCACACAGAGTTAAATACCAAAAGCTTGGTACCTTCTGTATTATTCATTTCAGTTTCAACATCTGAAGGAGTCATTAAACTCTTGAAGCCTACACTTTCTAACTGTTGGCGCATAGGCGCTACTAACATTTCTGGATACATAATTATTATCAGTTTTAATTCGGTTTATAATTTACAAGCATTGAGCCATTTGTAAGTTAATGGCATTTTGTCTGTGATGCAAATGTAAGATTGAAATGCCATTCAATAAAAAAATTTTATAAATAGGTGATACTTTATACTTTTGCGGTGTATTTAATATAAATAAAACATGTCAACAACATCAAAAACCACAGTACCTTACAAAGTTAAGGACATTTCGCTGGCCGAGTGGGGCCGCAAAGAAATCCGTTTGGCTGAAGCAGAAATGCCAGGATTAATGTCAATTCGTAAAGAATATGGCCCGCAACAACCTCTTAAAGGTGCGCGTATTGCCGGATGCTTACATATGACTATTCAAACAGCCGTTTTAATCGAAACATTAAAACACTTAGGAGCAGAAGTTACATGGAGTTCATGTAATATTTTCTCTACTCAAGATCATGCTGCTGCTGCTATTGCTGCTGCAGGTATCCCTGTTTACGCATGGAAAGGTCAAAACGAAGAGGAATTTGACTGGTGTATCGAGCAAACTTTATCTGCCTTCGAAGGTGGTAAATCACTTAACATGATTTTGGATGATGGTGGAGATTTAACCAATATGGTTTTCGATCGTTACCCTGAATTAGCTAGCGACATTAAAGGTTTATCAGAAGAAACTACAACAGGTGTTCACCGTTTGTATGAGCGTATGAAAAAAGGTACTTTGTTAATACCTGCTATCAACGTAAACGATTCTGTAACTAAATCTAAATTTGATAACAAATACGGATGTAAAGAAAGTTTAGTGGATGCTATCCGCAGAGCTACTGACATTATGATGGCTGGTAAAGTAGCCGTTGTAGCTGGTTATGGTGATGTAGGAAAAGGTTCTGCTGAGTCTTTACGCGGTGCTGGTGCTCGTGTATTGATTACAGAAATCGATCCAATTTGTGCTTTACAAGCTGCAATGGATGGTTTTGAAGTAGTAACTATGGAAGAAGCTTGTTCTCGTGCAAACATCTTCGTTACAGCTACGGGTAATGTTAAAATCATCACTGAACGTCACTTCAAAGCAATGCGCGATAAATCTATCGTTTGTAACATCGGTCACTTCGATAATGAAATTGATATGGCATGGATGAATAGCAACTATGGTTCAACTAAAAATACATTGAAACCACAAGTTGATATTTACCATGTAGATGGAAACGAAATCATCATTCTTGCTGAAGGTCGTTTGGTTAACTTAGGTTGCGCGATGGGTCACCCTAGTTTTGTTATGAGTAACTCATTCTCAAACCAAACTTTGGCTCAAATAGAATTATGGAACCACAGTGCTAACTACGAAAACAAAGTATATGTGTTACCTAAACATTTAGATGAAAAAGTAGCATACTTACACTTAGCTCATATTGGCGCTAAACTTACTATATTAGATACTGAACAAGCAGACTATATTGGTGTAAAAGTTGAAGGTCCTTTCAAAGCTGAAATGTACAGATACTAAGTATAACTAGAATAGAAATATTCAATAAAAGAAAAGCCGATTCAATGTTTGAATCGGCTTTTTTTATATCCCCTTGCCTCTATCCTTTTACTCCTTAAAATCTTACTTCACTTCTTCGTAAGTAGCATCTTGGGTATCAGAATCGCCTGATGGATTTGGATTTCCAGCATCTGCTGTTGGTTCGCCCGCTCCTTGTGTAGTGTTGTATAAATCTTGACTTGCTTCTTGCCAAGCAGCATTTAATGCATTCATAGCAGAATCAATTCTAGCTAAATCTTTAGCAGCATGCGCTTCTTTCAAGTCGTTCAAGCCATTTTCAATAATGGTTTTCTTGTCAGCAGGTAATTTATCGCCATACTCTGTCAACTGTTTTTCAGTTTGGAAGATTAGGCAATCAGCCATATTCACTTTTTCTGCTTCTTCTTTTGCCAATCTATCTGCTTCTGCATTGGTTTCAGCTTCGCGTTTCATGCGCTCAATGTCTGCATCGCTCAATCCTGATGAAGCCTCGATACGTATTTTTTGCTCTTTGCCTGTTCCTTTATCTTTAGCACTTACATGCAAGATACCATTGGCATCAATATCAAAAACAACTTCAACCTGAGGTACACCACGAGGTGCAGGAGGAATACCATCTAAATGGAAACGACCTAATGAACGGTTTTGATTTGCCATTGGGCGCTCACCTTGCAATACATGTATTTCAACACTTGGTTGGTTATCGCTAGCAGTACTAAAAGTCTCAGATTTCTTTGTAGGAATCGTGGTGTTAGATTCGATTAATCTTGTAAACACACCACCCATGGTTTCGATGCCTAAGCTAAGTGGGGTTACATCTAACAACAATACATCTTTCACTTCACCTGTTAGCACACCACCTTGGATAGCAGCTCCTAAAGCCACTACTTCATCAGGATTAACACCTTTAGAGGCAGCTTTTCCGAAGAATTTCTCAACCGCTTCTTGAATAGCAGGGATACGAGTTGAACCACCTACTAAAATAATTTCGTTAATATCATTGATTGTTAGACCTGCATTTTTCAATGCTGATTTACAAGGCTCAATGGTACGTTTGATCAGGCTATCAGCCAATTGCTCAAACTTAGCACGGGTTAAAGTTTTAACTAAATGTTTCGGGATACCATCAACTGGGATGATATAAGGTAAATTGATTTCAGTTTGAGTGCTGCTTGATAATTCAATCTTGGCTTTTTCAGCAGCTTCTTTCAAACGTTGCAATGCCATTGGATCTTTGCGCAAGTCAACACCTTCATCTGATTTAAATTCATCAGCCATCCAATCGATAATCACTTGGTCAAAATCGTCTCCTCCTAGGTGGGTATCACCATCCGTACTTTTCACTTCAAATACTCCATCACCTAATTCAAGTACTGATACGTCATGAGTACCTCCACCGCAGTCGAAAACTACTATTTTAGAATCATGGTGTTTTTTATCTAATCCATATGCCAAAGCCGCAGCTGTAGGCTCATTGATAATACGTTTAACAGTTAAACCAGCAATTTCCCCTGCTTCCTTTGTGGCTTGACGTTGTGCATCATTGAAGTATGCAGGAACAGTGATTACAGCTTCTTTCACTTCATAACCAAGATAATCTTCAGCTGTTTTCTTCATTTTTTGAAGTATCATGGCTGATATTTCTTGGGGAGAATATAATCTTCCATCAATATCTACACGTGGCGTATTGTTATCCCCTTTTTTTACAGTATAAGACATTCTACTGATTTCAGTTGCCACCTGATCGAAGGTGTTACCCATAAATCTTTTGATAGATGAAAGGGTGTTTTTTGGATTTGTAACGGCTTGACGTTTGGCAGGGTCACCAATTTTACGTTCGCCATCTTTAATAAAAGCTACAATAGAAGGAGTTGTTCTGCGTCCTTCACTGTTAGCAATAACCACTGGCTCATTGCCCTCCATAACGGCAACACATGAGTTGGTTGTTCCTAAGTCTATTCCTATAATTTTGCTCATAATTTTTCTTTACAATGAGTCTGCAATGATAATACCATCCTTGTTTTGTCAGTTTTTATGATAAACAATGGCATATTTAGAGGAATCAAAAATTTGAAAACTGACTAACAAATGTCTATTTGTCAGACTTAATAAGTGGAAGGACCAATAAAAGATTTAAATGCTCATGTAAACAAAGTAAACAATTGCGAAGACTATGGCTAGTTTAACCAAGTTGAACATAGTTTTAATAAGCATAGATATATAAGCCAAAATGGTGATGACAAGAAAGGCAAGCCCAATACTTAGCATTTCATTTTGGTAAGAACTTAAAAAGTCAATCTGAGCAGAGTGCATGGCTTTGCTCAAAAAATGACCAAATGGGTATGACGGTTTATGTCCCATCCACTTGACTTGGGCATATTCGTAAAATGCCCTGCCACTGATAATCGGGGCAATTAGCATCAACAATACCCCAAGAGCCTTAAACAACAATTTCAACACGATTTGAACTCGTTAATTTTTATCAATCATTTTATATAGTTCGTCAAGTTTAGGCGAGAGGATAATCTCTGTTCTGCGATTTTTGGCGCGACCCTCAGGGGAGTCGTTGCTAACTTTAGGCATATACTCTCCACGACCAGCGGCAGTAAGTCTTTTAGCATTTACTTTGTTTTCATCGCTCAATAGCCTAACAATATTACTAGCACGAGCAGTACTTAAATCCCAATTGTCAGCAAACTTATCTGTTTTGATTGGTTTATTGTCGGTATGACCTTCTATAAGTACATCAATATCAGGGTTCTTATTTAAAATTTCAGCCACTTTTTTGATGGCATCTTTACCTTTCTCCTCCACATCAGCGCTACCTGATTTGAATAATAACTTATCTGATAAAGAAACATATACTTTACCATTTTTCATTTCAACTGTTAGTTCATCAGAATTAAAACTCAACAAAGCCCTTTTCACGATGTCATTCAAGGCATTGGTAATTGAGTCTTGTCTGCGGATATAAGCCTCTAATTCTACTAATCTTTTTTCACGTTGCGCCAATTCTTCGCCTTTTTGTTTCAATGCCATATTTAGCTGTTCAGTTTTGCTCAAAGATGATTTTAGCAAATCCGTATATCGTATATTCATCTCAGCATAATCAACTTGTAAGCCTTTGTGTTTTCTATCTAAATCATTGTAACGGGTAGTCAAATCATTAAACTCATTGGTCAATTTACGATGTGCAATACCGCGCTCAGTAGTATCCTTTGCGTATTGAATAGCTAAATCATACAATGAATCACGTTGAGCCGTAGATTTCTTTAACCTATCACTCATAAATAGGTTATGCGATTTTTGCTTGAAACCTTTTGGGGTTTTATAAGCGCCTTTAGGCTCACCTATTTGTGCTAGCAAATTACTACTTACAACCAAGGTCAAAACAAACGACAATATGTATTTCATGTGAATCTATAATTAGAATTGCAAATTTTTGAATATTAAGGAGAATAACATCATTGTTTTATACAGCAGATATGTGGAATGAACATAATTAACTACTATACTGTATTTAGGGATTTTTTTATATTCCGCCCACATTAAAGCATTTATGAAAAAGCTAATTATCCAAATAAGCTGCCTAGCAATATTGTCAAGCTGTGCAGGCATGTTTGATTCCAAAACCTATTTACAAACTAGAGAAAATTTTTACACTGCTTACAAAAATGGTAATTATCAATTGGCTTTGAACGAACTAGACAAAATCAAATACTTAAGGGCTAAGTATAATAAGCAATTGTATCTATTGGAGAAAGGTAGATTGTTACAGCTAATTGGAGAAAATGAAAAGTCGGCAAAACTATTAAATGAAGCGGATGAATTAGCAGAGGGTTGGACTAACCTAAAGCTAAGACCCGCTTCAGGAATAATGGGGATATCCGATTTAAAATCGTTAAAAAATACTCAGTTCGGATTTAGTCAAATAACTTTTGAACCAAGATTTTTAAAATACAATAGTGAGCACTACGAGCGAATGATGATAAACTATACCAAAGCCATTAGTTATATTAATATGAGTAAAAAGGACGAAACTTTGGTGGAAGCAAAAAGATTATTATTACTATCGCAGCAGCTAGGTGATTTAAATGTCATTGAATCTAATAACAAAACTTATGTAAAAGACCCTTTTCCAGAATTATTTGCTGGTATGATTTTCGAATGGAATAGTGATTATTCAAATGCATTTGTATCCTATGAAAACGCTTACAAATGCTATAGTGAAAATGGTACTGAAAAAGTATATGGTATTAAAACACCCGAACAATTGCAGATAGACCTTCTAAGATTAGCATACAAACTTGGCTACAATGACAAATTAGAATACTACCAAAATCTGTTTGGTAAAAAGTATGAGCAAAAAAACAATTCATCTGAGCTTATTCTATTTATTGAAGATGGAACCATACCTAGCAGAAGTGAAGAAACCAAGTATTTTATTTTTGACACGATATCGAAATCTAGCATCGATAATACCGTAAATGGATCTGGAAATAAATTATTCCTTCCTACCTATCAAAATCATTATCAGGAAAGATATATCTCAGTTAATACATACAACACTTCTTTAAAACCAACGACCATTAGAAACAATATTCATGTAGTGATGATCACACTCAATAGCAGGGTAGAAAAAGAACGTACAAACCTTATCGCCTCATTTGACAATACTTTAAAAACGAATTATCAAAGAATGTTGGCTGCAAGAAAAGAACAAGAAATGGTACGAGCTAGAGCATATCAAACAGTCCAAAACACAACACAGCCTAAACCAATGCCTTCTGCAAAATCAAAAACTGAAAATTCTGTGATAAATAAACCAAAAGTTTATGACAATAATCCATCTAATAAACAACAGATTTCTGATAGTTATTTTTCAAAACAACCAAGCAATAGTAAAGCTATTCAAGATAAGCAAAACAAACAAAGTACTTCAGTTTTAGAGCAGAAGTCTGATACAAAAACAACATTGAAAGCTGATAACAAAATGACTAATCAAAAAAATTTGGGGAGCAACTTTTCTACTTCTACATCAAACAACAGTTACAACAATTATTCCAAACCAATAACAAATCCGCATGTAGATGTAAGGAATTGGCTTAGCATATCCGCACAAGTTAGCTATATGCGTATACCCTTGCAAAATGAAATTGACAACAATATTATTATAAAAGTGGCGGGCAAAGAAATCAACCTAAACATTAAGGGCACTCAGGGATTGCAATTCAAACAAGTTAGAATTGAAAACTAAATAAGTCAAAACTTCCACAGCCTCATATAAAAAGAAAAGCCCCCCCCTATGAGCTATCATTAGGAGGAGGCCATTTCTTTTTGATTACTAAAAAATGATTGAGTAAACCGATTTTAGTTTCACTGTAAACAGCCGAATTAGGCTATGATAGGTGAGTTGAGCATTTACAATTAATCCATACATATTATTTAATTATAAGGTTTAGAAAATTTATTAGTTTAGCCTATTATAGATATTGCTACTATTTCTGTTTCCAGATAGGTTTTTGTACCAATCAGGGAATAATGTACCGCCTGATTGAGCCCATGCAGCAAATTTCAAATGTGCCGAGGTTATGTCCGCACTTTCAATAGGATAAGCAAAGCGCTCTGGAATGTTGATCGCAAACGGCAGATTATTTAGGGTTAAATAGGTTTTGCTTCCATTTAATTTTGTGTCATCATGACCCGTGCCTAGCAGAGTTGTATTAACCAAGCCTGTACAATTTTTACCTGCCAAGTGAATCTCGTATCCTCTGTCTTTTCCATGACTATTTCCCCATATAAACGGATTATATTCATTCAAGCCAAAACTTGATAGATTGACAGGCGTAGTAAGGGTGAAGTTTACATTATAATTTACAGTATCAGTTGAATTTATATTTTGAAAAGTATTCCAATCCTGCATTTCTGTTCGGCTATTTGAAAAAACACTAATTACAGCATTGTTTTGACCTGGTTCTAATATTGCACCAGTTAGACCAACTACATTGCTTCTAAGAGTTGGAAACTCAACAGCAAAGGAATTTTGAATCATACCACCACTTGCTCTGAGTGTAAAATTAGCATTTACATCTTTCACTCTATTTACAGCATTAGTGACTATTCTATACTTATAATCTACTACCACATCATTCAAATCATAATCTCCTTTGTACGGCCACAAATCTTCAAAAGCAACAGATGCTTTACCGCTAACTGAAGGGTAATAATTATTAAATGCTCTTAAAGGATCTGTGGGGTATTCATCATCAGAATCCTTAATACCATCACCATCTGTATCGTTTGAAATGGGAAGTGTAGAAATTCCAGATGTGGTTATAGCAGCAACGGGATTGGAAGTTGTGTAAAACATCACATCGTTGAAATCATGATCACAATTAGGATAATCTCTTCTTATATCTTCAAATCCCATTACTAATCTATTTGTTGCCAAATCATTAACTAAAACCATGTGTTGGCGCAGAGCAGGGTTACTTTCTGGGTTAAGGTCTTTATTAGCAAATAGAGTATATTGACCATTACCAATTGTAGCGTTGGTGTTATTAAAGCCATTTGATATTATACCATAAGCAATAACGGTATCAGCACCCACCTGTCCAATATACACTTTATTACCTGTGGCCAATCCTCCACCTGAATTAAGGAATGACGAATTTGCAAAAACCACAATCATCGAATCAATATCAGATGGTGTTTGTGGTGGAAAATTCTTATGGTACTTATAATAGAAAAGCGTACTCCTATTATTTGCACCTTCTGTAACAAAGGTTACCCATAAGTCACAGGTTTGATTTATTAGCAGAGTTCTTGTACAGGCGTTATCATCCAACAATTGAGGATTACGAACTGCTACTGATTGAGCAGATGGCAATAAAGTATTTATATTAGTTAGCATTTGGGTGCTCACTATATCATTAGGTACAAGAACATTGTTTGGCACACCCAATGAATTCCATCCACCTAGGCGATAAGAAAGTTTATTCACTGTTTTGCCTAAGGCAGAGGTATAACCATGATTTGAAGTTGCAGTTTTAACCTTCAATGGATTTTTGCCTCCTAGTTGCGCATATATCTTGGGACTATTGATATCTAAAATAATATCTGTTGGTATACCAATATAACTAGTGTTTAGTGTTACCTGCTTTAAACAGGTAGCCAATGAAATATTAGTTTTAAACAAACCATTTTCATCCGTAGCACCTATGGCAACAACTTCGCCTCCGTTTTCTTTACTACCTGTGCTCAAAGTAACTTTAGTAAATTTAACAGGATCGTTGTTTGTACCTAAAATGCTAATTTCAAAGTTAGTTTCCTGGGTAGTTTTGTATTGAAATCCAGTAGGAACTTTAATTTCGGTAACATTGGATACATCGGCTAATGGATTAATTACATTACCATCGGTTCCTGATAAACTTAATTCCTTGCGGCAAGATGCAAGCAATGATAAAGCAATGGCAATTGTTATTATTTTTTTCATGATCTTAATGATAGCTAAGACCATTTACCCTAAATCCATACCAAGCGAACAAACATCTAATTATCAGAAAATTAACATAAACCCAAAAAGAAATTAAATCCCAAATATGGTCATTTTTCCCATTTGGAATCAAAAATAGTATGGTAGTTCAAACTGCGTCAAATCAATTGTAAATCTCGTATTAACATTAAATTAAAATTAAAAAGGCTCTAGCTGTTTCCAACTAAAGCCTTATAAATAAATAGAGTAAATAATATTAATGACTGCCCTTTAATTTTAATTTGTCTTTAAAAACCTTCTCAAGTTTCTCAACTTTAGGGGCAATCACAAATTGACAATACGATTGTTCGCTATTTTGGTTATAATAATTCTGATGATAATCTTCAGCAGAGTAATAATTATTTATTGCTGTTATCTCAGTAACAATTGGATTACTAAATGCGCCACTTGCATTTAACTCAGACTTATACTTTTCTGCTAATTGCATTTGAATATCGTTATAATAAAATATGGCCGAACGATATTGTGTTCCAACATCATTACCCTGACGATTTAATGTAGTTGGATCATGGGTTTGCCAAAAAATAGATAACAAAGTTTCATAAGAAACCATTTTAGGATCAAAGGTAATTCTGCATACCTCAGCATGACCAGTAGTTCCAGTGCATACATCTTTATAGGTAGGGCTCACCATATGTCCACCAGCATAACCACTTTCAACCTTAACCACACCATCTAAGAGCTGAAACATGGCTTCTACGCACCAAAAACAGCCAGCACCGAAAAGAGCTGTATCTAATTCATTGTTATTTACTTCGTTTGTCATATTATTCGTTGTTTGGGTTATTTTTTTTTGACTATTTCTTTGACCACAGGCCGTTACAAATGTCAACAATAATATGGACAGATGTAAAAGGTAAATTGTTTTACTATTTCTCATATTTATATAAACGCAAAAAAAGAGGTATTGGTTTTTAAATCAGCAGCAAAAAATAAACTCTACAATAACGACTTTAAAAAGATTAACATTTTGCCAAAAACATAAATTAAGTTGCCGAAGAAACTTCCAAACACTATTTGAGTCAATTAAGGCAAAACAAATATAAAGCGGCAAATTATAAATTAAAATAGTATTATGAAACAGATCAAGGAGAAATCTTTGGCCTTATTCATTTTAGCGTAAACTCAATATTTTAAAACTTTTTCCCATGAGTCAAAGAAATAATTTGCTTTAACAATGAAGGAGTATAATTTAATAATTTTAAGCTCCACAAAGTGGTTAATCTTTTACCAAATAAGCGTTGAAGATAAAAAGCAATTTTTATTCTATTTGAAAAATTTTGATTCCATTCGTTCGTATAATTTTTGATTAATTCGTCTTTAGAAATTTTATTTTCAAAAAACAAATGAACATGATTGGCCAATATTTTGGAGGCACGCAAGGCAATGCTCAT
Source organism: Chitinophaga pinensis (assembly GCA_945870425.1). Lineage (GTDB taxonomy): Bacteria > Bacteroidota > Bacteroidia > UKL13-3 > UKL13-3 > RGVD01. Next base: position 11,235 of record CAMBSD010000017.1, read on the forward strand.
CCCATTTCCGCAGAGCGGTGCAATGGCACCAGCAGCATCACCTAGCATAATAATACCATGATTAAAAGCTTGTTTTTTCTCAAAACTAATTTGACTAATTACAACTGGTTTTTCAAACAAAAAAGATGATTCAGTAAAGTATTTTTTCAAATGTGGATTTTCATAAAGAATATTTTGCTCCATAAGCTTAATATCATTTTGATTTAATCTCAAGTTTTTAGCAGTTGTTAAATAACAAAGGCAATACGTATCGTTATCAACCTTTGAAACGCCACAATAGCCATCCTTAAAATTATGCAATTCAATAATATTAAAAGGTAAATCTGTTTTGATATGATATTTTACCCCTATGTACTTTCCTTTTTCGGTTGCCTTTTTTTGCGCTATAAACGGTGGGTTTATTTTCCCAAAACTGCCACAAACCAATTTTGATTGAAAAGTGTTTGAATTGGATGTTATTTGATAGATTTCATCATGTAGCTTTACATCCAGAACCTTGGTATTATCAAAAATAGTAACACCCACCTCTTTCGCCTTTTTGCACAATAAATCATCTAGTGAAAATCGGCTAATACCAAATCCGCCCAAATCTAATGGTGATTTTATTACATAACCATTTGGCGCAGAAACATGAATGGTATCGATAATTGGCAAGGATAGTTTTTCCAAAGACAAACCTAAACTGTTTAAAAAATCCCAACTTTCTAATGAAATATACTCACCACAAACTTTATGAAATGGGTACTTATTTTTTTCAAACAAAATAACTTGGTGCCCTTTTTGTGCCAATTGAATCGACAAACTTAGACCTGCCAATCCACCACCAATAATAGCACAATCATATAGAAAAGATTGATTATCCATAAACAACTACTTCGTGTCTAAATGCCCATTTGTTTTTAACCGTATATTCTTTTGCTCCAGCTTGCTGAATCATATCAAGCCATTCATTGTTTTTAAAGCCTCTCAGGACAGAAAGAGGCGCATCGTTTTTTACCAAATATGATTTTGAAAAAAGCATTGTTAAAAATTTGATGGAGTAATAAGCAAATCTATTTCGCTCCAAATCGTTAATGATTAAAATGGCTTTGTGTTTGATGGTAAACTGCAAGAGTTCAATAATCTGATTGGTAGTAAGGTGATGACAAAATAAACTTGCATGAATAATATTTACTTCGTTCACATGTAAATGGATATTTCGGTAATCATCACAAATAAAATTCAAAGATTCATTGGGTTCGTTATGATTGGAATAATCAACACATGTTTTTTTTAAATCTATCCCATATAACTTGATTTCTTTATTGTTTTTTTTCGACCAATTAAAGATTGTTTTTAAAGTATCTCCTCCACCACTTCCGATATCTACCAATGTGAGTGGTTGATTATTAAACTCGATTTTCTTTAGTGCGTTTAGTGAAATTTGATAGCCACCCAATAAAGAATTGATGACATGTAATTCTTTTAAATTCTGGAATAAATCAGTCTCAGGAATTTGCTCCGCATCTAATAATTCTTTTTTGGTACTTCTATTTTTAAACATAAGCCAATTGCATGGTTTCAATTGTTAAACCTGGACCAAAAGCGGCAGTGAATATAGTATTTCCGCTCGTTTTCTTTTCATTATTCCCAATCAATTCTTTCAACACAAATAATATGGTGGGTGAAGACATGTTACCATAATTCTTTAAAACATTATAAGCAGAGGCCAATTCATTATTTTCCAAATCAAACACTTTCACAAAATCATCCAGAATTTTTTTACCCCCAGGATGAATGGCCCAAAAGTTTATCTTATCTTTTTGAATGTTTAAATCACTCAACATTTTTGAAATATTCCCATTGATCAAATTGGAAATATAAGCCGATAAACTCATCAAAAAACCATTTTCAGAAAGTTGCCAAGCCATATCGTTTTGACCTTCGTGAATGATTAACGAATTAAATGAAGTAATTGCCAAGTCATTATATTCAGGCAAATTTTGAGGTTTGGAACTCACAATGGCTGCTGCGCATCCATCGCTGAAAAGCGAATTAGAAAGCAAATAATCATCTGTAAAACTGTTTTGAATATGAATGGTACATAACTCTGTACAAACAATTAAAACCTTAGCGTTTGGGAGGCTATTGCAAATAGAATTGGCTTGATTCAGTGCAATTATAGCAGCATTGCAACCCATAAAATTAATACTACTTCGTTGGGTTTTCGGATTTAAATTTAGTGCTTGAATCAACTCAATATCCAAGCCGGGAGCAAAAAGTCCGGTGCAAGTAACAGTAATGATATGTGTGATGCTACTTTTAATGGATTCAAAATTTGCTATCTTTCGAATAGCAGAAAGAGAAAGTTGCAAGGCATTTGTTTTATAAATCTCCATGCGCTTGGTTAATGAAACAGGCGGAGATAAATCCCAATTCTTTTCAAAAAAAGTAAAATCAGATGGCTGTTTGCCAAAATCAGCTAAAACAGAATAACGTGTTTGAATGCCTGATTTAGCAGCTACCATGTTCATTTTGCGTTTTATGGTAACATCCTCTGCAGTATTTTGAAAAAAAGCAGCCAATTCGTTTTGATGATATTGGTAAGCAGGAACTGCAATTTCAATGGCTGTTAAATAACTCAAAATAAATGCTTGGTTAAGAATAAAATAATAAAACAAATGTTCATGCAAAAGGCAGCTATTAAATTCATACGCATGGTATTTTTAAAATTAGCCGCTTTTTCATTTTTAATGGTTCTTACAAACCACCATGCAAAGTACCCAACAATTGGTAAGAATAAAAGTTGTATCAAAAAAAAATTATTTGTATTACCTATTTGTTCAAAATATAAATAATAAAACACATTACAGATTCCAAACATGAGTGCAGTAAAAACAAAGGTTCCTCTGTATCCTAATTGATAGCTTAATGTTTTTACACCATCCCCTAAATCTGCTTCATGCTGATAAATTTGTGTTAATGGATAAGCACCTGCTATTTGAAAACTACAAGCTAAAAGCAATGAAATATTAGCACTTGAAAACGCGAACGAATCATTTGTAATTCCTATAACGCTCATGATATAGGTAAAGCCTCCTTGAAAAATAACCACTGTTAAAAATCCAATGATGGGATATTTTTTTAATCTAACTTGTTTGGAACTATAAGCCCTTGAAGCCAAAATATAAACAAGTATGCACAATGAAAAAAGTCTATTTACTAAGGAAAAAGCCAATATTATAGCCAATACATCTAGAACTAAAGTAAGGTAAAACAAATGAATAGTGGGTGCAGGAGGCTTTTCTATTCCACCAATACTGCCTTCATCTCTGTCAATATAACTATTATAGCCATTGCTTGCAGGGTAAACCAATAGATGAATAATGATAAAACTAAATAGCGAAGTGTAAATATTAACTGTAGACTGACTCAATGCCAAAATAAATAAAGGCATTAACAGCAGTGAAAATGGAATACGAAGTAACTGAAGCGTATTTCTAAAAACAGTATTTTTCATTTTGAAATGTTTGTATACAAACTTAAGCACTTATATCACAATATGGCATTCATTCTTTGCTATCGCTTAATAACAATAATCCGCACTCGCTAGCGTCCCGCTGGTGAGTGTATTGATATGCCTCTGGCTGATTTTACAATATTACAAAGTTAAAAACTTTGCTTATCTATCCTCGCAATTGACACTGCGCTTAACACTTGTGAGAGCTTAGTCAATAAACAATTTTTCATAACAAATAAACTTAAATTTAGTATGAAGTTCTCAACCAAAACAACTCAGTTTTGGCCATCCATCACATTTTCAAACCCAATCGCTGTAACTTTTTTATATTGCTTATCGTATTAGTCTGAAATCTGCTCATTATGATAAAAAAAATACTCCTCCTTTCTGTTCTATCCTTATTATTGCTAAGTATTGCCACAGCGCAAGAAAATGGCACTCCTAAAGCCGAAAAGATTCTGCATCAAACCATCATACATGGCGATACACTGCGAGATAATTATTTTTGGCTAAGGGATAAAAACAGCCCAGAGGTTATCAACTACCTATATGCCAACAATGCTTACGCAGATAACAAAATGAAGGCGAGCAGCACCCTTCAAAAGGTATTGTTTGACGAATACAGAAGTCGGGTGAAAGAAACCTTTGACAGCAAACCACAGAAAAATGAAGGCTATTACTACTATACCCGAAATGTAGCAGATAAAGATTATCCTGCCTTATACCGCAAAAAAGACAGTTTAAGTGCCAAAGAACAGGTGGTGCTTGACTTGAACGAACTATCAAAAGAATATTTCTATTTCTCCTTACAGTTTTTAAACTATAGCCCCGACCAATCCATCATAGCCTATGGTGTTGACACCAAAGGAAGTTTGGTATCCACCATGTATTTTAAAATATTGGATATTGATTCTACCCTGAAGAATGAAAAAATTGATAGCGTATTAAGTGTAAGTTGGGCTAACGACAATAAAACCATTTATTATACAAAAGCCGAAGCCAAAACCAAACGTAGCTATAGGCTTTACAAACACACGCTTGGCAGCAACCCATTGGAAGATGAGTTGCTATATGAAGAGCCTGATAAAACATACGAAATAGGACTTAAACGCTCTTCATCAAAAAAATTCATTATCATGGAAGCAAGCAAAAGCCAAAGCAGCGAAGCTTGGTATTGGAGCGCAGATGATGTGCGTGCAAAACCCCTTTTGTTTAAGAAAAGAGAAGCCGCTTTGCTATACGATATCAATCACTATGAAGGAGATGAGTTTTATATACAAACCAATTACAATGCCCTTAACCAACAATTGATGAAAGCCCCAATTAATGCCAAGTCTTGCAAAGAATGGCAAGTGGTAATTCCACACCGAAGTGGGGTTTTGTTTTCTGGTTATAGTTTATTGAAGAACTACCTTATTTGGAGCGAGCAACAAAATGTAGAACAAAGAATTTTGATTAAACAAAGAAAAACCAATCAAATTGACACTCTAAAATCTAAAATAACATTAGGTAGCATGTCTTTCAGTATTGAAGATTATGATTACGAAAAAACCAATGAAATAAGGTACAGCGCAGAAACCATGGTTACACCATCTGAAGAGTATAACTATGATTTAAACACAAAAAAGCAAACTTTTTATAATATGGATAGTATCAATGGGAAGTATAACCCAAGCTTGTATGCTAGCGAAAGGGTTTGGGCCAAAGCCAAAGATGGTGTGATGATACCCATTACCTTGGCTTATAAAAAAGGAATGCTTAAAAATGGCAACAATCCATTACTTCTTAGTGGCTATGGTAGCTATGGAGTTAGCTCTATGCCCGATTTCAACCAACTCAATATTAGCTTACTTGACAGGGGTTTTATAGTGGCCACTGCGCACATCAGAGGTGGTAGAGAAATGGGTCAGGAATGGTATGACGATGGACGCATGTTGTATAAGAAAAATACCTTCACCGATTTTATTACTTGTGCTGAACATTTGATAGCAGAAAAATATACTAGCACAGCTAAACTAGCAGTAGAAGGTGGTTCTGCTGGAGGTTTGTTGATGGGGGCTGTTACCAATATGCGAACTGATTTATTCAAATGTGTGATAGCCAGTGTGCCCTTTGTGGATGTAATCAATACCATGTTAGATGAGAGTATTCCTTTGACTACAGGTGAGTTTGAAGAATGGGGAAATCCGAAAAATAAGAAATACTATGACTACATGAAATCCTATTCACCTTATGATAACGTGGAACCTAAGACATATCCTCACATGCTTATAACTGCAGGCTACAACGATGCCCAAGTGGGCTATTGGGAGCCTGCCAAATGGGTAGCTAAGTTAAGGGAATTGAAAACCGATACTAATATGCTTTTATTCAAAACCGTGATGGAAGGCGGACATGGCGGCTCTTCTGGTAGGTACAATAAACTTATAGAACAAGCTTACCGCACAGCTTTTGTTATGCAATGTTTGGGAGTGAAAGAAAACTACATCAGCCTAAAAGGTAAAGTGGTAGATGAATATAATGAACCTGTTATTTATGCCAATGTGTATTTAGAGGAAAGTAAAATAGGTACAACAAGCAATCAAAATGGAGAGTTTGAATTAAAAGTAAAAGAGTTTAACAATGCTACTTTGGTGGTTCAATCATTGACCTATGAAAAACAAAAAATCAAACTTGGACTAAGAACAAGAATACAAAACTTGGTCATTAAAATGAAATCTGAAAACATTCAGATGAAAACGGTAACGGTTGTTGCCAATGCAGTTGACCCAGCTTTGGGCATCATCAAGCAAGCCATCAAAAAGCGTAAAGAAAACTACGATAGAGTGAAATCATTCTCATCGGATGTGTATATGAAATCGAATGTAAAACTATTGGAAGTACCCAAAAACATGCCTTTCTTTTTGAAGCTAGTTGCCAACGGTGAAGTGATTGATTCAAACGATTTAGGGCTTGTATATTTATCAGAATCTTCTGCAAAATATTACTTTGAAAAACCTGACAATAACAAAGAGGAAATGATGGCAAGCAAAGTAGCTGGACAGAAGCAAGGCTTTAGTTGGAACAGGGTAAAAGATGTATTCTTCAATTTGTATGAACCTACCATAGACCTAAGCTATTACAGCGAAAGGCCATTTGTATCCCCTATTGCACCTTTGGCATCTCTTAGTTATAAATATAAATTCAAAGGCAGTTTTTATATAGATAACAAGGAGGTAAACAAAATAGAAATCATTCCCCTTCGCAAGGGTGACCCATTGTTTCAAGGTTATATTTACATTACATCAAACGATTACCAAATATATGGTGCGGATTTACGAGCCACAAAGGATGCACAAATACAATTTGTAGATACAGTGAATTTACAACAGGAAATGGTTAACATCAATAATACTTGGGTACCGATGCAAATGAAAATTTATAGTCATATTAAAGTATTTGGATTTGGTGCCAATGATGTGAACATGGCAAGCATGAGCAACTACAATCTCAATCGTAGTTTTCCTCCAGGTTTCTTTAGCAACGAAACTTTCAAAATAGATAGAAATGCCAACCGCAAAGACAGTATGTATTGGAAAACTACTCGAACCATTATGCTTACTTCCGAAGAGGAAAAACACTATGGTAAATCAGATAGTATTTACCAAGCACAACATACACCTCACTATTTAGATTCTGTGTCGAGGGTCAGAAATAAAATCACATTTGATAAAATATTTTTGAGCGGATATACCTTTAGCAAGCGTAATGATACCCTTAGCAAATCCTTATCATTTGACCCATTGTTATTTGCTTTTGGATTCAATACAGTTGAAGGTTTATACACGAATTTCAATATTAGTTACAGATTATTTTCAGGCAGCAGTGAAGAGTACTATTTAGGAAGAGATAGAACCTATCTCACTACCACCTTAAGGTATGGATTTGCAAACCAAAACTTAGCTCCTGGTATACAATATTTCAAAACCATAGACAATAGGACAAGTACAAGCATCTCATTCAAAGTTGGACGATTTATTGAGCAATACAACCAAGCAGAACCCATTAGTAAAATTGTGAATGCTGGCTACACTTTGTTTGATAGAATCAATTACATGAAAGTATTGCAGAAAGATGTGATATCTATTACAGGTAGAAAAGAATTGAGCAATGGCTTATATGCCAAAGCAAATGTGCAATTTTATCAAAGAGAAGCCATGGTAAACCATACCGATTATTCTTTTTCTGACAAAGACAAAAGAGCTTATAGTTCTAATAACCCTAGTAATACATATAGTGACGCACCTGCGTTCAACTCTCACTCTACCTTAGAATATGGCATCTCTTTGCGGTATGTTATCAAACAGAAATATGAAATGTTTCCAAACTTTAAGAATGTTCTTGAATCAAAATACCCTGATTTATATTTCAGTTTCAAAAATGCCATCATGACGGCCAGCAACAACAATATGAGCAAATTCAATTATATGTATTTGGAGGCAGGTACTGGAAAAGACATTAACCTAAAATTATTGGGAGAATTGAAATTTGATGTGAATGCAGGAATATTTCTGTCAACAGACAACATGCTATTTGCCGATTACAAGCATTTCAATGGCAACCAAACCATGTTTTTGCATAACCCTAAAAACTTGAATGCTACGGGTGAGGAAACAAGGGTTAGATTAACAGGATTTCATGCCTTGAACTATTATCAATTTAGCACCAACGATAAGTTTATTGAGGCACATGCCATGCAAAATTTTAAAGGTTTCTTAATAGGTAAAGTACCATTATTACGTATGATTCACGCATACGAAGTAGCGGGAGTAAATTTCCTATATACACCCAACCTTACCTACAACGAGTTGTATTTTGGCTTAAGCAATATCTTAACCTTATTAAGGGTAGATGCAGGAAAAGTAACATCCATAGGAGGCAGTAATGATTGGTTCTTACGTTTTGGAATAGATATGGATTTCTAAAAAAGTGAATGACTATTTGTTTCCTTTCAGGGGCTTGTACTTTACTATTTTGTGGTACAATTCCTCTGGCTTAAATGGCTTGGTAACAAAATCATTCATACCTGCTTCTAAAACCTTTCTTCTTGTTTCTTGGAAGGCGTCAGCAGACAGGGCTATAATTGGGATATTCCTATTCTTTACTTTGGTATGCTCAGCCCTGATTACTTCAGTGGCTTCAAAACCACTTAATTCAGGCATTTGCAAATCCATCAAAACTAAATCAAAACTATCGTCTTTTACCAATATTTCTATAGCCTCTAAACCATTATTGGCAATAGAAATTTCATTATTCCATTTTTTAAAAAACTGTTTAGCCACAAACTGATTCATCAAATTATCTTCTACCAAAAGAATTTTGATTTCAGATAAATCAAGGATCAAATCTTTCTCTGTTTTATCTTGTTTTTCTATAGCGTCAGCATTCCCAACTTCAAACGGAATTTCAACAGTAAAAGTTGTACCGCTGCCTACTTTACTTTTAATATTTATATAACCACCTTGCAGCGCGGTTAAGTTCTTGGTAATGGCCAATCCTAAACCAGTTCCACCGAACTTACGTGTAGTATCGGTATAGGCTTGGGTAAAGCTCTCAAAAATCTTGTTTTGCTTGTGTTCGGGCACTCCTATTCCACTGTCTACTATTTCAAATACAAGATTTATTTTATCTGATTCTTCGCTTTCATTTATAGATGTTTTAACTTCTACAAAACCTTTCGATGTAAACTTAATGGCATTGCCCACTAAGTTAAAGAGTATTTGATTTAGGCGGTAAGGATCCCCTTTAATATAATGCGGAATATTTTCAGGCACGGTTACATTAAATTCAAGGCCTTTTTCCTTTGCCCTATAATCAAAAGTTTTCTTCAATTCAGCCATTCGAAGGCGCAAATCAAAGTTGATGTTCTCAAAGGTAATTTTACCTGCTTCTATCTTACTAAAATCAAGGATATCATTTATAATTACCAAAAGGTTATCAGCAGAATATTTTATAGACTTTAAGTTCTCTAAATTTCCCCCTGTAAAATTCTCTTCTAACAACAATTCTGTTAAACCTAAAATCGCATTCATAGGTGTACGAATCTCGTGACTCATGTTTGAAAGAAAATCCGACTTAGCTTTGGCTGCAGCAATAGCATCATTACGAGCCTGCAACAAATCGTGTTCAAATTTTTTCTTTTCGGTAATATCTTGTGAATAAACTGCCACACCTGTTATCTCGTTATTAGCAACATAAATGGGATTGTAAGTAGTTTCAATATAAACCGCATTGCCCCCCACTTCAAACTCTTCTACTTGCGTAAACTGTTCTCCTTGCAAACTTCTATCAATACTCGCAACAATATTTTCCCGCTCAGAGTTTTTGAAGTTTATCATAGCAAAATTCATCCCCTCTTTAACATCAGTATTTGTTCTAGATTGTATACTGTTTTTGAAAGTTGAGTTAAATGACAATAAATTCAATTGCTTGTCAACAGCATATATTATGCTGGTAGTGCTCTCAAGAATCGCATTAAGTTTATAATTATTAACATTGATTTCTTCTTCAGCACGTTTGCGTTGGTTCTCAACTTCCCACAAGCGAATGCCCGAAATCACCACTTTTTGAATACTATCTGGTGTGATATCAGATTTAGCGAAATAGTCAAAAGCACCGCTCTTAATCATTTTCACTGCCACTTTTTCATCTCCCTGAGAAGTTAGAACAGCAACAGGTGTAAGAACATCTTTGTCTCTTATTTTCTTTAGTAATTGAAGACCATCAATACCTGGTAATTGGTAGTCAAGAAAAATACAATCAAAAACCTCTTTACTTATAACTTCAAGGGTTTCTTGGGCATTTTTACAAATATGTAAATTGTATACGAGTCCTGTTTTTTTCAGAGCTCTTTCAAATTGCATGATGTCAACTTCGTCATCATCAATAAGTAGTAGTTTAAATGATGCTTGACTATCCATTATTTACAACATAGGTAAGCATTAAACAGGGAATTCACAAAGTTTCCAGTAATTGCTAAGAGTCGAAACTACGCTCATAAACTGGTCCATAGAAAGTGGTTTGAGTATATAACCCGCTACGTTTAAGTTATATGCATCAATTTTATCGTTGTCTTCGTTGGATGTAGTCATCACGAAAACACTAATATTTTTCAGATGATCGTTATTTCTTAATTCTCTTAAAAACTCAATACCACCCATTTTAGGCATATTCAAATCAAGTAGCACAATACGAGGGTAATCATGAGGATTGGTCTTGTATTCAGAATTTAAAAATTCAAGTGCTTCAATTCCGTTTCCAGCAATGTACAAAGGGTTGGTAACATTATTTTTCTTGAAAGCCCTTTTAACATTCATTACATCTACTTCATCGTCTTCTACTAAAAGAATTTTTATAATTTTCTCTTTCATCATAATCATTTTTCAGATGCAATATATATTTCCATTTTGAGTAAATCAAAGTGTTAAATACGCAAAATCAGAATGTGGCTAATTTTAGTTATTTTTCAACTGAATCTTGCCATGTAAAGTAAAATTTCGCTCCTTTACCTTTCTCAGATTCCACCCATATTTCACCATTGTTTTCCTCCACAATTTTTTTAGCAATGGCGAGCCCTGCCCCTACGCTTTCAAGCTTATCGCGGGCTTCAAGGGTTTGAAAAATAGTGAAAATTTTACTGTGGTATTCTGTAGCTATACCTAAACCATTATCAGCAATACAAAATTTGTGTTTCCCATCCACATGTTGATAAGTAATGTTGATGATCGGCTTAATGACATTAGCATATTTTATAGAGTTGGTCAACAATTCATAAAACACATCCTCTATATCTTTTCGCACCGCATTCACAATTGGCAGAGCATCATCAAAGTATATGACATGTTTGCTCGGTGGGTTGATTATACGAAGTAAATTCAACACTAAATCACGCGAATCAACCCATTCTTTTTCACCACCCAGTTTACCCGATCGGCTGTATTTCAATAAAGAATTGATAAGTGATTCAAGACGGAGGATTCTACCACGCATTAATTTGAAGTAGCCTTTACTATCATCAGTCATTAAGCTACCCATATCTTCTTCAATCCACTCTGAAAGGTTATTAATTCCTCGAAGGGGACTCTTTAAATCATGTGAGGTAATATATGCAAACTGGTCCAATTCCTTATTTTTCTTCTCTAAACTAAGTGTATATTTTTCTAATGATTTCTTAGACTCAATCTCCTTCAACATTGAATTTTTCAGATTATTACGCATTTCAATCAAAGCTTTGCCCAATTTGTCATTTTTACCTTGAAGTTTCAGTTCTATATCATAATTACCTTTTCCGATGGCATTGGCAATATCTGCCTTGGCTTTCAGCCCTCTTATCAATGTAACAGTAGATTGTTGAATAATACCAATTTCATCTTTGCGTTGAATTTGCATTTCATAATTAATGATTTGCCCTCGCCCGACTGCATCTAGCACCTCACTCAGTTCACTTACTGGTTTAATAACAGTACTATTCGTTATCATTAATGAAATAATACTTACCACAACCAAACCAATAAGCATGATTACAAGCAAAGAAGATAGTGTGCTATAACTTGCATATTTCTTTTGACTTAATTTTCTTGAAGAGGCAATCACCATCAATTCAACCTCTTCAACATTAACATCCAATTTTTTTAGATCACTTTCTATCTCTTTATATATCTTATTGGCAGCATCGAATTTAATAGTGTCTTTATAATCGGCATCTTTTTGCAGGATCGACATTACTTTTCTTTCCTTTTCAATTATTTTCAGGAAGTCGCCATCCACCTTCACCAACCTTCGTCTTGATTGCTCAAGTTCAGGTTGTTGCAATAATTCAATTAAAAATATTTTTCTCTTTCTATACTGTTTATCTAAAATTTTCTGCAGCTTTAATTTTTTATCTTTAGATGGATTGTTAATCCAATCATAGGTGTATCTGCCCGTTTCAGAAATAATGAACTCTATGTCTCTAGTAGCAGTAATGGCAGGTTCAAAATTATTTGACAACTTAAAGTCAATTTGCTTGGCATATTGAAGTAATAGTATTGCCGAAATACTTGTTATCAGTGCTGTAAAAATAATGGCAAAAAAACTAAGCGCAGTTCTTGTGCTTATTTTTAAGTTTACCAGCCATTTTTTTACGAATTTAAACATATTTTTTAGGGTACTAATTTAAGGGCAGATTTCATCCCGCCTGTGCCATATCATTATCAAAACTTAATCCTTTTATTTAAATCACTGATTTAAAGACTATTAATTAATTTCTATTTTGGGCAAAATTCCCATTTACAAACAACACTAGCACCAATGTCTAATTTTGATACACCCAAAACTAAAAAAATACTGTATGCAATTATGTCATATTTAGAAATTAGCACCAACTTTGTTTACTTGCAACCGATAACTATTAAAAAATGAAGTTTATACTTTACCTAGCATTGTTTTATTTTGTATTCAAGTTCTTGATTGGAAATTTATTTAAAGTGAAAGCTTACCATTATAACCAAAACAAGGATCAACAATCAAATTTCGAAAACGATGCAGAACTGAATGTTAACAAAAGCGATAACAATAAATCTGTAAATAAAGATAAAAACATTGGTGAATATGTGGATTTTGAGGAAATAAAATAACAAGATGGAAAAAACCATTCGTTCGATACTATTTAAAGTTTTAGGTTACCAGTCATATTTATCATGGGTAAGTGATATATACATACGACTTATTAAAGGAGGAATGCTGAAGGACAAATACCCTGAATTGTTTTACTTACAAAACCTCATAAAGCCAGGCTATACTTGTGTGGACATTGGAGCCAATGTTGGCTACTACTCCGTATTTCTCTCAAAATATGCGGGGGTATCTGGCAGGGTATATTCCATTGAACCTGTGCCATTATTTGCCAAAGTATTTCTTAAAAATACTTACAAGCACGCCTATAATAATATCACCCTTTATCAAACAGCCCTTGGTGCCGAGAGCAAAAAGATAATGATGGGAACACCTACCATTAACGGGGTTTTCAGACATGGTTTAACAAAGGTACTTTCTGATGATAACAAGGAAGCAGGCAAAATGCACACATATGAAACGGATATGCGAATTCCTGATGAATTGTTCGCTCCTATTGAAAAAATCGACTTCATTAAATGTGATGTAGAGGGTTATGAAATATTTGTATTCCCGCATTTAATTAATACTCTCAAAAAGCATTACCCGATAATTCAGATCGAAATTTCGGGGGAAGAAAACCGCCAAAAGATGTTTAACATTTTGATGCCATTGGGCTATGAAATATTCAAACTTAAGAACGAAAATTTGTTTCAAATATCAGTGGCAGAAGCTATGGAATATGAAGGAGGTGATTTCTATTTTAAGAGATAACTTATATCATTTAAACTGAAATGCGTTGTTAATTCAAGCTAAAGCCTTTACTTCGTATTCAATAAAACTAAAAACATTGAACAGCTTTTGGGATTTATTTAAACCACAGGAACTTATAGAATTTGGCGGATTGGCTTTAATTCTCATCATTATCTTTTTAGAGAATGGGGTTTTCTTTGGCTTTTTCTTACCCGGTGATTCATTGTTATTTACAGCTGGCCTCCTCGCGTATCCTTCAGCTAGTCAAGTTTTACACATTGAAATTGAAAACCTTATTTTTGGGATTGGTATTGCCGCCATTTGTGGTTATTATTTTGGCTTTTGGTTCGGGCATCGAACGGGAGAGGCTATTTATAAAAAAAAAGATACCTTTTTCTTCAAACGAAAATATATTGAAACAGCAGAGGTTTTCTATAAAAAATATGGTGGATTGGCATTGATTCTAGGTAGGTTCTTACCCATTGTGCGCACCTTCGCTCCTATTCTTGCTGGAGTTGTAAAAGTTCGCCCGCAAATTTTCTTCTTGTATAATATTGTAGGCGCATTACTTTGGCCAAGTGTAATTGTAACAGCAGGCTATTTTGTTGGTCAATTTGTACCCAATGCTTTGGATTATTTGAATTGGATTGTAATTGCCTTTATTGCTGTAACTACGATACCAATTGCGAATACTTGGCGCAAGGAACAAATAAGAAAAAAAGCTGAACAATTAGAGAACAAATAACGTATGGTTGAAGGCAAATTATACATCGTTCCAACGCCCATTGGCAATCTTGAAGACATTACAATTAGGGCACTTCGAATACTTAAAGAAGTAGATTTGGTTTTGGCTGAAGACACCCGCCAAACAGTGAAACTATTTCAACATTATCAAATTCAAAAACCACTTCAATCTTACCACCAACACAACGAGCATAAAGTGTTTCAAAACTTAGTTTCAGAGCTAAAAAGTGGTAAACAGATTGCCCTTGTAAGCGATGCGGGAACACCTGGTATAAGCGACCCCGGTTTCTTAATCATTCGCGAGTGTGTAAAAGAGGGTATTGCAGTTGATTGTCTTCCGGGTGCCACTGCCTTTGTGCCCGCTTTGGTAAAAAGCGGTCTCCCATGCGATAGCTTTTGCTTTGAAGGTTTTTTGCCTGAAAAAAAGGGTAGACAAACCATGCTAAAAAAATTGGCTGAAGAAGAAAGAACAGTGGTATTTTACGAGTCACCTCATCGCATACTCAAAACCATTGCCCAACTTATTGAGTTTTTTGGTGCCGATAGACAAGCAAGCATTAGCAGAGAGCTTACTAAGGTATTTGAAGAAACTGTTAATGGCAGCCTTCAACAAATACTAGAACATTTCACCAACGGAACTATTAAAGGAGAATTCGTCATTGTTATCGCAGGTAAAAAATAAGCATTTAAAGTACTTTATTTTAAGCGGCACTTCAGCCATACTTATGACTTTGGCTTGGCAACCTTTTAAGGTTTTGCCATTCCTATTTTTTGGCTTAATTCCCTTGTTTTATTTAGAGGCAGAGATTCGCAGAAATTACCCTCATTCCTCCAGACTACTCTTTTTTGCATATGCTTTCTTTTCATTAATGCTATTTAATTCGAGTACTATTTATTGGATTTGGAATGCCTCTCCAGAAGGAGCCATATCTGCATTCATCATCAATACGCTCATGATGACTTTGCCCCTATTCATATTCCACATTATTCAAACAAGAGAAGGAAACAGCAACAAAATGTGGTCGTTCATTTTTCTGTGGCTATCCTATGAATGGCTGCATACCAATTGGCAACTTTCTTTCCCTTGGTTAAGCTTAGGTAATGCATTTTCATACATTCCTGTTTTGGTGCAATGGTACGAATATACAGGTGTTGCAGGAGGCTCGCTATGGGTGTTATTGGTCAATTATAAATTGTACACACTTATTAGCACTTGGAAAGAAAGAACTCCATCCGACAACTATGGAAAAGTATTTAACCTAACTTTCTTTTATTTGTTCACGCCTATCTTTTTATCTTTATACATTGCTGATGACAGACAAGAAAAGGAAGCAAGTGCAAAACGACAAATGGCAGATGTGGTATTGGTGCAGCCCAATATCGACCCCTATAAAGATAAGTTTGAAGGAATGACACCCGAGGCACAAACGGACAAGATTTTAGCCCTTGCAGAAACACAAATTGATAGCCTAACCCAATTTGTAATGATGCCCGAAACAGCCTTGCTTGGCAGTCTTGAGGAAGGCAATTTGCAAAATGCCGGAGTATATCAAAAAGTATTAGTCTTTTTAGAAAAGCACCCCAATATTGGCTTGCTTTCAGGTGCTGATACTTATCGTTTTTATCAAGGTAGTGTTAAGCCTTCATTAACTGCAAGAAAGTACAGCGATGCCTTGTTTTATGATGTTTATAATACTGCTCTATATATAAGCAAATTTGACTCTTTGCAGATTTACCACAAAAGCAAATTGGTGCCTGGTGTTGAGCGTATGCCGTATCCTGAAATATTTGGTTTCTTAGAAAAAATTTCTATCAATTTAGGAGGTACAAGCGGTAGCCTTGCTAGCGACAAAGAAGCCAAGGTGTTTTATACTTATCAAAAAACAAAATTAGCTCCAGTTATCTGCTTCGAATCTGTTTTTCCTAATTATGTGGCCAGTTATGTAAAAAAAGGTGCTGACATTATCTGCATTATTACCAATGATGGTTGGTGGGGCAATACGCCTGGCTATCGTCAACATTTCGACTTCGCTCGATTACGAGCCATTGAAAACCGCAGATGGGTAGCCCGCAGCGCCAATACGGGTATCTCAGGTTTCATAGATGATGAAGGCAATATTGTAAGTCAATCTGAATGGTGGAAGGAAGCTGTTCTCAGGGCTAAAGTGCCTTTGCATAAAGAAGAAACATTCTTTACCCAAAATGGCGACCTTATTGGATTTTGGGCAATGGCTTTAGGGGTATTTGAAATCTTTAAACTTTTTAGAAAAAAACGTTAACCCGCTGTTTTGTTAAATCGTTAGTTCGTTATTGGTTTACTAGTTATGTATAAATTGAGATATTTTTTTATTTGCAAGAAGCAAGTCAATCTTAATTTGATTGAAGATTCGCAATTCCCATCTATTTATTAAACTCATTCATGGTATTGGCAAGTCCTCTAAGAGCAAAGCTTTCAATGGATTTAACCGATTTGTCAATCAATTCGGGTAAGAATTTTTGCTCTTCACTATTGAATTTCCCTAATACATAATCTACCTGACGACCTTTGGGATAGTTGTTTCCAATCCCAAATCTTAGACGCGGATAGTTTTGGGTTTGCAGCAACTCGTTAATATTCTTCAGTCCATTATGTCCAGCATCACTGCCATTGCCACGAATACGAAGTTTTCCAAAATCAATAGCAAGATCATCAACCAAAACAAAAATACTATCCACTTTAATATCAAGTTCATTCATCCAATAACGAACTGCTTTTCCACTTAAGTTCATATAAGTATTGGGCTTGATAATATGCAATTGGCGTCCCTTTATACTTATATGGGTATAATCAGCATGGCGCTGTGTTTCAAAACTTGCATTATGATTTTTGGCCAACTCGTCAGCTATATCAAAACCAATATTGTGTCGGGTATGGGCATATTCATCGCCAATGTTTCCAAGACCTACTATCAAATATTTCATACTCTACAATTTTAAGACAAATGCTTGTGAAATTTTATACAAAAAAAAACCTTAAAGCAATTGCTTCAAGGTTTTAAGTTTATAAATTAGATAAATTATTTTTTACCTTTTGCATCTTTAGCTGCAGCTGTTGCTGCTTCTGCTGCTGCACGAGTAGTTTTAACAGCTACAATTGGATTGTTAGGAGAATCCAACAATATCATGTTTTCAACTGTAATGTCAGCCACTTTTACTGATTTACCAATCTCTAGGGTTTCGATATTGATATCGATACTATCTGGTAAGTTTTTAGGCAATGCTCTTACACGTAGTTTTTGTGATTTAACAATCAACTTACCACCTTGACGAACACCTATTGAATTACCAACGAATTTTACAGGGATATCGATTTCAACATTTTGTGTTTCATCAATTTCGAAGAAATCAGCATGAGTGATGGTATCATTCACTGGGTGAAACTGCATATCTTGAAGAATAGCTTTGTATATAGTTCCATCAATGTCTAGTTGCACTCTGTAAGTATTTGGAGTGTAAACTAACATTTTGAAATCTTCGCGGTATATGCTAAAGTGAATATGGTTTTTAGCCCCATAAAGCACACAAGGTACTTTTCCTTCGTTACGCACAGTCTTAGTTAATGCTTTACCTAATCCTTCGCGCTTGTTGCCAAACATTGCTATTGTTTTCATTTCTTCCTTTGTTTAATTGTTATCTTTAATTTCGAACAGTGAACTAATAGATCCATGTTCGGTTATGTTTACTATAGCATCGGCAAATAACGTAGCCGTACTAAGTTGTTTTATTTTATTAGACTCTTTTCTTAAAGGCAAAGTATCACACACTACTAATTCAGTTAATACTGAATTTTCAATGGTTTCATAAGCCTTGCCCGAAAGAACTGGATGTGTACACATGGCTCTTACGCTTAACGCACCTTTTTCAAGTAAAAGAGCAGCAGCTTTAGCTAGAGTATTACCTGTGTCGATAATATCATCCACCATCACCACATGTCTACCTTTCACATCCCCTATCAAAGTCATCGAAGCGATTTCATTCGCTCTTCTTCTTTCTTTATCAACTACCACCATATCACAACTCAAAGCCTTGGCATACGTTCTTGCTCTTGCAGATGAACCCATATCAGGTGATGCTATGATAAGATCAGCACCAATTTTTAAACTTTTAATGTAAGGGATAAAAATTACAGATGGATCTAAGTGATCGACTGGAATTTGAAAAAACCCTTGAATTTGAGGCGCGTGCAAATCCATGGTAATTACCCTACTTGCACCTACTGTAGTAAGCAAATCTGCCACCACCCTAGAACCAATTGAAACCCTCGGCTTGTCTTTTCTATCTTGGCGTGCCATTCCGTAATAAGGAATAACAGCTGTTATATAGTGTGCCGATGCTCTTTTGGCCGCATCAATCATTAAAAGTAATTCAACTAAATTGTCAGAACTAGGAAAAGTAGACTGTATTAAAAAAATATCACAGCCCCTAACCGATTCGTTAAAATTTGGTTGAAATTCGCCATCACTAAACTTACTTATTGATAAATCACCTAACGGCTTACCAAATGCTTCCGCTATTTTCTCAGACAAATATTTTGAATTTGTGCCAGAGAATAGCTTTACTTCGTTAGTTATTGACATTTGTTTTTCAATTACTTAAGATATAAAACGTTTAAAACAAACGTATTAACTCTTTCAAATTTATTTTGTTGTCCGACTAGGGCTCGAACCTAGACTCTACTGAACCAAAATCAGTCGTGTTGCCAGTTACACCATCAGACAATTTATAGGGCTGCAAAAATATAAATTTTTGATAATTTGTAAAGAGGTTTCGAAAAAAAAATTAAAAATAATTGTTCTCTTTACTATTCAACCCTTTATACTTATACAAGTTTGTGTGCATATAGTTTTCAGATAAGCCCGTTTTAATTGACAAATTTTGCTCAAGATTATGCTCAGCGATTTATACTGTATAGCTTTGGTGGTGCCCAACACGGAAAATAGGTTATTTACCTATGCCCAATTTTATGCAGAAATGCTAATGAAACTTGGCAAAAAAGTGGTGGTGCTATGCCCCGATTTTGACGAAATGGAATTCACACTAAGAAGAAATGTTCCAAAATTCGCCAACAATGTACTTTGTCGCCCCATTGACAGTGAGGAGTTTGAGGATAACAAACCCAGCATTATCAATACCATTGGAAGATGGAATTATGTGAGCAAGCAAATTCAGGTAGCCGAGAAAGGAATTGGCGCCAAAGTGGAATTTGTTTTGTTCTGCCCTATCGACAATATGCTGCGCAATTCTGTAAATTTAAGTTTACTGAATTGGAATTTTAACTATAAATGGAGCGGACTGTATTTAAATCCAGAACCCTACAAACTCAATCAACTGAAATTAAATGTGGATCCTAAATTTAGCGACCCTGATTATTTGTTCAGGTCAGAAAATTGTGTCGGGGTTTGCATCCTTGATAGGTTTATTTTGGATTCGGTTCGTAGCAGGGTTTATAAAAAAGTGGTGGTATTCCCAGAATTAAGCAACCTGAGTATATCAGACAATGGCATGCACTACCCCCAAGAAATTCATAAACAAGCGCTTGGAAGGGTCATTGTAGGTCTTTTAGGAGTAGAAAAAAACGAAGGTATATTGGCACTCATCCGCTTGATAAAATTGGTGGAGGAAGAAAAGTACTTCTTTGTGTTTGCAGGCAAAATCGATATGAGTGAGTTTGACGATACACAGCGTGAGGAAATTGAAAGCTTTATCCAACTCAACCAAGACAATGCCTTGTTCATCATTAAAGAACTGTCTGAAGAGGAAATAAACACGCTTTACAAATCAATTGATATTAGCTATTTGTATTTCTATAACTATATCAGTTCAAACAATATGCTGACCAAGGCTGCCCACTTTAACAAACCTGTTTTGGCTAATAAAAACTATTGTGTGGGACAAACTGTAAAACAATTTAAGATTGGACTCAGTGTAAATGGCAAGATTGAAGAAAGTGTGCAAGCCTTAGAATTTATGAGCTTAGATAGAATGAGCTTCCGCATCTTTGATAAAACCAATTTTGAAAGATATACCGAATTGCAAAACGAAGATTACCTAGAAATGGCTTTTGAGCAGATTACACAATTTTAAAATCAGTGATTTTTTAAAAAAAAGAGCGAGCAACTGGTACACATTTGTTTGGTAACTCTGCGCTAAAAGTCGAGCATAGGCAAATTATTGTTTGGTTTAGTTTTTTGCAATAAGGCAAATATATAAATCTTCTTTAATTCATAATCTTTGAAGACTTACATATTTGCCTTTTGTTTTGAGTTTTAAGGTTTTATTGTTAAAACTCCTAATGAGCTATTACTATCCAATATTGGATAATCATTAAAATCAACTGATGCATCTCCATTCAAATCGGTTACAAAATATCCTAAGTCTCCAATGTTACTTGAAATATCTAATGCTGGATAATCATTAAAATCAACTGAACCATCTTGGTTTATATCTCCAGTATAAATCATAAAAATACCTGATCCGTTATCGACCAAATTATTACCAAATGCTTTTGATGCACTAGTAGTAAAATTATATGAAACATTATTTGAACTAAAAGTAATTGGATTTGCACTCCACGTTTCAATTGAATTGCGGTGTTTAACAACTACATAATAAGAGTTACCAATAATTGAACTAGGGAACTGAAAATTACCATTTCCTTCAATATTGATTACTGATTTACATGTATAAATAGAGTTAAAAGGTGTTATTGACGAATGCAATTCTACAACTATGGTATCAGCAATATTTGATAATCCAGATACAGTTGCTGCTTTGGGAGAAGCAATCATATTACCATTTCCAATGTTTAATCCTTGTAAAAATGCCGTTAAATTTAATGTTGTTCCTGAAGTTAAAAATGAGTTATAGGTATCTGGATTATACATTGATAAAATTTGTCCACCTTCTACTTGCTCGCCACCAACGCCATAATGTGCTTGGTCTACCATTAAAAACATACCTGCTCCTAAGATTGATTGCATGTCTATGATACCAGAAGCTTCTTCATCTTGTGTTAAGTAGTTTGCCGCGCCATTGATAAATCTGGTTGAATCATGGGTAGCGATTAATTTTAATTCATCCGTGGCAGTAGTGTACTGCCAAATTTTTCCTAAATGAACATTGTTTCCTACATCCTCTTGCAATAAGACATGACCATAATTATCAATAGTCATATTGTCCATCATCTTTGGACCTTCAGTTCCATCTAAGACTGCGGTGATAGTTCCACCTGATTCTGGAGTATTGATATCCGAAAGGCGCAATCTCCATAAACGACTTGGTGCAGTGAATGAATTAGTAGTTACAAAATAGAAATCGTTCGGATTACTTGGATCCCAATGACCATCTTCTGGACGTAAGAAATTAGTTACTCCCAAAGCATTACTTTTTGTATTTAAAGCTGCTCCTGAAGAATCTCTTACAATACCTAAATCAACCATAGTAAAGGCCGTATTGGCACCAGGAATTGAAGCACTAACTTCTGTTGTTAAACCTGTTACTGCAACTCCATATAAACGACCATTGCTTAAACCAGCTTTCTCAATTTCTGTTCCTGTATTGGTTTTGGTTCCAATGTAGAAATAAACCTGACCTGGAGTTGCATCATCTGTACCCACAACGATTGTTTTGTTTTGAGCAACTGGTGAGGCAATTGAATTTTCCCATGAGAATTTACCTAAGTAAGGCAATTCATAAGTAGTTCCTGCATTTGCTCCTGTTACAATATGACCAAAAGCACGTCCTTCAGCGCCTGCTTCTTCACCATTCATAAAGATTCTTTCTTGTGTTCCTAATCCGCTTGTTGCATTATAGAATGCACTTACTGGTGGTAAATCAGAAGAGCAGAAACGGTTGAATGCTTTTTTGCTTGCAGTATCTGCAGGGTTATATAAAGTATAACCTGTTCCATTCCATAAATTAACTTTTTGAATCAAATCTGAACCACTAACTACGCTTAAATCAGATTTGTTGATTACCCATTTAGAAACAAATGCACCCTTAGCACCATGTGCTCTGTTTACTCCTAAGGTATTACCAAACTCATGACTTACTAAAAACGTAAAAGTACCGTTACCATTGTCGTAAGCACCTGTTCCATCTGGTGTTCCAGCCATCATGTAATTTCCTACTTTATCGCCTGCTGTTAATATCGCAGTAGTTGTTACTCCAGAAGCAACTGGCAATAAATAAGGTGATTGTGAACTATTAGCACCAGCATTTGGAACAATAACAGCATCAAGTCTATTGCTTAATGATTGAATTCTTATATCACCTTTAATAGAAGTATCTCTTAAATTATATGGAGTACTTGTGTAGAAGTTACCCATGTATTCCGCGAAAGCATCTTGCTCTTTACCAGTTGTAGAAAAAGTTGCAATACCTGTAGATTTAATTGCGGTATCTAAATTAACTCTATTTGTAGCATTTGCAGGGAAAGGATAATTATCACCACCAGTAAATAAGAAGTCTAAAGTTACAAATTTGATGATTCTACTAGTATCGCCAACCAAAGCACCATTTTTAACAATAGTATCTAATCTGTTTCCTAAAGAATCAACTAAAACCATTGAACGAATTCTGTTTCCAGCACTTAGGTTCACATTGTAACTGAACATAACACCACCAACTTGTGGGAATTGACCTGGAGTTGCACCAGCAGTAGTAGCAGAAATTCCATGTTCTAAAATTCTTTTTAATCCTGCAGCATTTGTTCTAGCAACAACTAATCCATTGTTGAATCTTAAAGAGTTTTCAATGTCTAATTGAGAGATATCACCTTTAGCTTTGCCAGCAGAAGGATTTGCAAGTGTATTTTCTAAGATTGTAGTGTTTCCAACTGCATTGATATTTCCAATTGCAGAGCGGATACCACCGCCATTTTTGATAGAAACTTTTACTCCAGAATCTGCCAATTTAGCATACCATAAGTTAGCATCAGCAGTTAAGTTACCGAAATTTGTTTCTTCAGTTCTAACAAAATTTCTTCTTCCTTCTAAGAATACATTTGTTTTTCCAAATTTGTTACCGTCTTTATTATTTATAACTGTAGCAATTTGTGAAGTTAAAGTTCTAACATTTGCACCTTTACTTCCATTAGTAAAACCAGCAGTATAAGTACCATATAAAGTAGTAACCATAGCTGTATCAGCTGCATAAGCACCGTTGATAGTAGAATCTAAAAAGTTTGGTAATAATCTTCCTAAAGAATCGAAATCGCAAACAAAACGACCCACATATTTCCATTCAGCAGTTGTATTTAAAATAGCTAATGGCTCGTTGTCGTTGTTTACAGTTAAAATTGGATACGTATCAGCCACTGGAATGCCTGCTCTTAATCTGTCATTGCCATCAGCACATAATGAATGTGAACCACCAGCAATAATAATATCAACACCTTTTAATAAGGGAGCCAAAGCTTTTTCGTTAGCCAATTGTTGTAAATGACTCATAACAATAATTTTGTTGATTCCCATTGTTCTTAAAGAATCAATAACTGGTTGTAATACTGCAGCTAAAGCAGGCATATCATTTACGTTAGCACCAATTACTGTAGTAGCACCTGGAGATGAAATAGAAGCTAATACTTGCGTAGTAGCACCAACAATACCTACTCTTTCGCCATTCATTGCAATAATAGCTGAAGGTGCAATACCTTTCTTTTGGCTGTTTGCAGTAATGTTTACAGGAGTTTTAAAACTATCAACAAGCAAACGTTGGTTAGTAGTTAAGTAACTTAAATTAATATCGTTTGCAAAGTTTAAGTTAGCACTTAAATATGGAAATTGAGCACCAATCCAACGTTTATCAGCACCATTACTTCTAATATCAACACCTATGATACTATTTACCTCAGGAGTTCCTAAATCAAACTCGTGGTTACCAAAAGCCGAACCCTGGAAACCCATAATATTCATCATAGCAATATCTGTTCTACCAATGGCTGGTCTGATTGATTGTGTTCCTGCATAATAACTGCTAGCCGTATTACGTAAAGGAGTTTGCATACTAGCATCTTCACCAGCGCTTAAAAACGGACTAGGAATATAACAATCACCAGAAGCTAACTTTACAGTATTAGGGTAAGTACCTTCTAAAGTATCTAATACAGCAGCAAAGTTTGGTGCATCTATGGGAGCATCAATTCCGCTTTCCATATCCGAAGCGTGTAATACTTGCATTTGGAATGCACTACGAGAGTTTACTTGAAATACAGCAACTGTTCCACTTACTTCATTAGATAATAAAATCAAATCTTTTCCATTTGGACTTTCATTACGTGGTATGAATACAATTCCCTCTGGACCTAAGTCACCAACTGTAGCCAAATTAGCTTGACTTGGACTAACAGCAAAATTTCTTGTATTTATGTATTGCACAAAATATGGGCTATTTGGATTTGTGATATTGTAAATCATAATACCACCAATTCTTTCTAATGCTACAAAAGCATAAGTACTGTCTAATATTTTACCGATAGTTACTGACTCTGGTTCAGGACCTTTGTTATCACTCCTATTATCTAATGCATTAGAAGAATGATTTGCATTAAAGTTTGAAGGATAAGCAGCTAAAGTTTTTCTTTCAAACTCATCTTTACTATCCCAAACTAATGAACCAGTTGAACCATTCCAAATAGAAAACGAACGACCACCAAATGCAAAAATGGTATCGAATAAACCGTCAGCATTATTATCACCAAATAATTTAGTAACAGTTAATCTTCCAATTCCTGTATTTGCTTTTAAGGCTGTTACCCTAGCTGCACCTCCAAAATTAGTTGGATCTAAATTATATGAACCAGAACCAACTGAAGTTTCTTCATTGTTAGCTGCACCCCAATCTGCTCTTGCATCACCTTCATTAGCGGTAACAAAATAAGTTTGGTTTCCAACTTTATAAGAAGAAATACCATCAGGTAAATACATTCCTAAAACTGGGAAAGTATCAATTTTGGCTAAAGCCGCATTTGAAGCACCATCTCTATCAGAACCATCAAAAGCATTTTCCAATAAAGCATGATTTTTATAACCTAAAGGCAATAAAGATGTAATAGTAGCTGTATTTATATCTACAACAGCAACACAATTGTTTTCTTGACAAGTTACCCATGCAGTATTGTTATCATCAGAGATACTTATGTATTCTGGTTCCAAATCTTCTGCAACAGTTGAGTTCCTTAAAAATGATCCACCTGATTGAATTTTTCCGAAAATACGAATTTTTGAGTCAATTACAGTAGGAGCATTAAATGCAGTAAAACCAGCAGTTTGCACATTAGATTGAGTTAATCCAGCAAAACCACCTGAAACATCAATAATTGAAACCGAACCTTCTGGATCGATGGTGTAACCATTGTTTGGCTCACCTTCGTTAGCTACTAAAACTTTGTTTCCATTTGGTGTGAAAACCACATTGTCGGCATTAGCACCCACTTTTACTTTACTAATAAAGTTTCCATTGATGTCTAAAAATACGATGCTACTTGCGTTTGTTTTACCATTCGAATCTAAAATGGCAGCAGCAATAATTCCTTTTTTGTTACAAGCTACCGAAGTAATGTCACTTCCATAAGGAGCCATTGAAATAGAACTAATTTGAGCTGGGCTAGCAGGATTAGCCATGTTTACAATCCTCAAAGAATTGTCTGGACCGTTTGTAACAAACATTCTTTTTGAACTTGGGTCGTAAGCCGAAATTTCAGCTACTCCTCCATCTTGGTTGTAAGTTCCTATGGAGTACCTTCCAAGGAGTTGCGCATTGATTTGCGCTTTAATTTGTGAACCTACAGATAATAAAAGCAGGGCACATAAAAATTTGTAAATTGTTTTTTTCATTATTCTTAAGAAATTAGTGCGACAAAGAAACCTAAATCGTATTAACGAATCGCACTCTTGAGATTAACAAATAATCACGAAATATTAAATTGGCGTTTAAGAAAATGTAAAGAATGTTAATTTAAGATTAATTAAACAAATCAAGAATGCCTCTCATAAAGTTTTTTGTGAATAAAATTAGAGAAACATAAAGTTAATAAAATAAGGCTTTAGCTTGTAACTATGCGTCCGCAAAATAAGAATGTTAACTTAATATCATATAGAATTTCAACAAAAACAAAGCCCGTTTAACTTGCGTTAAACGGGCTTTTGTCTTATGTTTTTGATTGATAATCTTTCGATTATTTTTTGTTTCTCTCTTTTAGCTTTTTGATACCGTATCCGATACCTGCTACTGCTAAAATCGACAAGCCACCATCTACGGGTACATCGATTGGATCATCGCCAAATCCTCCTCCGCCTCCACCTGGTTGTGCTTGTGCTGCTACAGCTAACATCAACATGATGGCTGCACTTAGTATGTTTCTTGCTGTTTTCATATTCGTTTTGTTTTTGTTATTTTTTGTTGTTGTTACTATTTTTTGTTTTTAGCTTATTTCACAAATTTAACTGTGTTTACAAAGCCTGTTTCCATGTTGCTTACTCTTACGAAGTAAACACCACTGCTCAATTTCTGTATGTCTAAGCTCTTTTTGTTACCCATCATGTTGTTGTTCATCACTTCTACACCTGATACGCTGAAGATTGATACTTCTGATTGTTTGAAGTTTGCATTGGTAATCTCTACGTTCAATACATCTACTGCTGGGTTTGGATATACAGTCATATTTGCTGTTCTACCTGCCAATACGCTTTCGATTGAGCTGGTTTTGTTTACAAATATTAACTCTAATCTACCATCCATAGTTGATGCTGGTTTTGAATCTACTGTGAATGCATATTTGTTGTTTTGACGTAAGTCTGTGATGGTATTGCTGTAATTATCTTTCAAATAGATATTGATGTTGGCATCAAATCCGTCTACTTGATTGAAGTTTAGGTCATACGTTCCTTCTTCTGCTACTGATGCGCCTAATGGAATTACTTTTGCATCCATGCTCTTTGTATTCATATAGTTTACAATCGCATATTTGTCTGTGCCAAAGTATGAGCTAATGTTTACACTTGGGTTCATCATTGGTTTTGCAACATCATCTGAATAGTTAAATTCATCTGATTTGTTATCCATAAAACGTACTACTGCTTCATCGCTTTCTGTTGCATCTTTTACTAAAGTCATTCTTAATGAATTTCTTTCTGCTGCTTTAAACATGTTCGATGGCGTATTGCTTACTTTTACTGATTCGCCTGCGCTTAATGCTGGTGATGAACCTGTAGCTTGTACAAAGAATGCTTGTCCGCTTGCTAAGTAACGAGTTACACTGTTTGTTGGTGTTGTTCCATCAAATGATCCATATGAATTTGTGATTGGGTTCCAAACCCAAATAGTTCCTCCTACATTGGTTTTTGTCCATCCTGTAGAAGCGCTCCAATCAATTGGAGATGGGTAAGGATTTCCTACCAAGTTCCAACCATTACCTAAACTTGCATTGTAAGTTACTGGCATGCTCACTGGGCTTGATGGATTGCTTCCGCTTACCCATAAAGTAGTTGCGTTATTGGTTGTATTTACTGTAGTTAATGATATGCTTCTATCGCCTCTCACAAACACACGGTAACCTCTACCATTTGCTAAAGCTGAATTTCCATCAATAGCTTCCCATTTAGCGTTGATGTTGCTTCCACCTACTGCTGATGATTCGTTATATCCATAGGCTGATGATGAATTATTTGATGATGCATCTACAGTTCCTGTTGCACCTGTGATGTGAGTTCCGATACCTGAAGTACTTCCTGCATTGTCTCTCCATTGTAGAGTTGTTCCTCCTGATACTGGTGAGGCTAAGAATCTCCATCTACGTCCGTTTGCTGGAATATAACGCTCTGCGGTGATGGTTCCTGTTACTGCTGAACCTGAACTTAATTGATCGATTCTTGCTGTTCCTGCTGCTGTTGATTTTAATGTCAAACCATTTGTTGCTAAAATAGCTGTTCCTGTTTGGCTTACTGCGCCTGTTACTACTGCTGGCATGCTTAATGTTTTTGTTCCACTTGATGCAAATCCTAAGTTTGTAACTGACAATGATGACAATGAACCTCCTACTGTTTGGCTACCTGAGCCTGTTAAGTTTAATGTGGCTGAGCTACTTGTGAATGTTCCATCTACTGTCATATCTCCACCTACGCTCAATGTATTTGAACCTAAATCGTGGCTTGTGCCTGACAATGATTTGTATGCTCTGCAAGACAAGTTACCTGATTGAGTTAATGTTCCTGCTGCAAAAATATTTACATCTTGACTTGAAGTTGGAGCTGCTGTACTTACTGATCCTGCTGTTCTTGAACCTGTATTCCATGCACTGCCTGTCCAATAGGTTGGTGTATAACAAAATGCTTGGTTGGCTAGTACTGCTGCTGTTCCTGTATTTGATACTACTGAAACGTTGGCTCCTCCATTGTCATAGTTAAATCCTGCTGCTGGAGCTGCGTTGAATTTCCATGCAAAGTTTGGTGTTGATGTGGTTGAGTAATCTACTGTGTTTGTTAAAGTGATGGTGAAACATTTTACGCGTGATCCTGCTGGAATACTTGTTCCTGTTCCACTTCCTACTGAAGTGATAATCTTTCTGAAATAAGCTGGGGCGGTTGCTGAAAAACTCGCTGTACTTGCTCGTTGGCCTGCTACCAAACCGCTTGATGGTGTTGCTACCGTTAAGGTTCCGCCACTCGTCCATGCTGTGTTTACTAAGAAGGCTATCGTGCCTCCTCGTAGCTCAAATGAACTTGCTCCTGTGTTGTACAAGTATACATCTAAACTGTATACCTTTGAGCTTACTAATTGCTCATTCTCTAACCTCCACTCAAAGGTTGGTAGCTGCGCATATAATGTCGCGCCTAGCGTCATTAATAATGCAATTGTGGTAATGATTCTTTTCATGTTTTTTAACTTTTAATTAATTGAATTAACTTAAAAATCAATCACATTACTAGTAATACCAATAATGTGATTGATTATTTATTTATGGTGTCATTGTCAATGTTCCAAGATTACTGTTGATATCTAACAATGGATAATCACTAAAATCAACAGAGGCATCGCCATTTAAGTCGGTTACATAATATCCTAAATCTCCATTGTTACTGCTAATATCTAAATCAGGATAATCATTAAAGTCAACCGAACCATCTTGGTTGATATCTCCAGTATACATAATGAATACACCATTTCCATCATCAGCCATATTGCTTCCAAAAGCTTTACTTGCTGCATTTGAGAAATCATAATTATTTGTTTGACCTAATACAATTGGATTTGCTGACCAAGTGGTTATTGAGTTTCTATGTTTGATTACTACAAAATAAGCATTACCCATCAAGGTTCCTGAGAAACTGCTTGAAACCATACCTGAAGTAGAAACAGATGATTTGTTAGTAGCAATTAAAGTATGGCTGCTGGTGGTATCATGCAATTCAATTGTTATGGTATCTGCTATAGTGCTTGGGCTAATTCCATCTGCACTAAATGGGGCAGCTATCATTGCGCCATTGCCCAGGTATAAGCCTTGTAAATATAATTTCAAGTTTAATTGTGCCGAAGCTGCAATTACATTAAGAGTTAAAGTAGCCGCACTATCACAACCTGCTGCATTGGTTAAATGTGCAGTTTGTGTTCCTGCTGCATTAAAGGTTAAACCGTTCCAATTGTAAGGCAACTGGTTTGAGTATATAGTTACGTTATTACTTGATGTGGTTGGTGTGCAAACTGAAACTACAGTTATATTAACAATGGCGTTGTTAGTACCACCACAATTATTTGCAGTAACGGTATAGTTTGTTGCAACCGAAGCAACAGTTGGCGTGCCACTAATAACACCTGTAGTAGTGTTTAAACTTAAACCTGCTGGTAAGCTAGGGGTTACGCTATAACTACTTACCGCTCCACCGCTCATATCAATTTTATAAACTTCAGAGTTATCGTCATCAGCCACATACACATTACCTGCTGCATCTAATGCAACACCCCTAGGTGCACTAAAACCAGAACCGATACTGCTAATATTTCCGTTTGGAGCAACCACTTTGATAACACCATTTGAATTTGCACCATCAGCCACATAAACATTATCATTAGCATCTACAGCAATAGAACTCATATCATCAAAGCCTGTGGCTAAAACAGATATAGCGCCATTGGTAGTCATCTTTTTTAATACTCCTCCGAAACCAGTACCAGAATAATCTCCTACATAAATATTACCTGTTGCATCTACAGCTATGGCTTCTGGATAAACAAATCCTGAACCTATAACTGTTATAATTCCACTGGTATTTATTTTTTTAACTTTATTATTAAAGTTATCTGTTACATAAATATTACCTGCAGCATCAACTGCAACAGCCCTTGGGTTATTAAAACCAGTATAGGTATTTAACAAATTACCATTTGGCGAAATTTTTAATACTTTATTGTAGTATTGATTTGTAACATATACATTACCTGCTTTATCGGTAGCAAGGCCTCTTGCTTTTTCTATACCTGTGCTATAAAAAGTGGTTTCATTACCATTTTTATCTATTTTTTTAATTACGTCGTTGTCATAGTCAGAAACAAACACATTGCCTGCAGTGTCTACGGCAACACCATAAGGATCGTAACCTGATGTAATTGTAGAAACATTGCTTGGGCTTAGTGGCGTTATGCTGCTATTTTGTGTGAATACATTAGGTGTATTATAGCTAAAAGCATTAGGTGCTTGTGTAACGGTTAAATTTAATGTTACCACACTATCGCAACCTGCTGCATTCGTTAATAATATTGTATCTGTGTTATTACTTGCAGTATATACTTTATTGCCTTTGGCTACCCAAGTGTAGCTGCCACAAGCAGTATCCGTGAAAATTGACACCGTTGGTGTGCAAACAACACAACTAGATAATTGCATAGGGCTGGTTTTATTGCCAGCAGTACCAATACCTAATGCTGCTCCCGCGAAATTAGCCCCCCAAACCCATAAACTGCCATCGGTTTTAATGGCTAGGCTATGATCATAACCTGCACTAATGCTTGCCCAATTGGTGGCAGTGCCTATTTGCACGGGGGTGTGTCTACCGGTAGTAGTTCCATCGCCCAATTGCCCTTGATAATTTACACCCCAAGCCCATAAACTGCCATCAGTTTTTTTTGCCGTGGTATAATACCCACCTGCACTAGTGCTAGCCCAATTTGTTGCAGTGGTTATTTGCACAGGGCTGTGTCTATCGGTAGTAGTTCCATCGCCCAATTGTCCATCAGTATTTAATCCCCAAGCCCATAATGTGCCATCGTTTTTAACGGCAACATTGTGCATTCCACCTGCATCAACGCTTTTCCAATTGGTGGCAGTGCCAATTTGCACAGGGCTGTTTCTTTGGGTAGTAGTTCCATCGCCCAATTGCCCAAATCCATTATAGCCCCAAGCCCATAATGTGCCATCGGTTTTTGTGGCTACGGTACTACTATATCCTACACTAATGCTTTTCCAATCGGTCGCAGTGCCTATTTGCACAGGGCTGTTTCTTTGGGTAGTGGTTCCATCACCCAATTGTCCGTTTAAATTTTTACCCCAAGCCCATAATGTGCCATCGGTTTTAAGGGCCATGGTATGTTCAGAAATACCACAAATAATTGTTTTCCAATTGGTGGCAGTGCCTATTTGCACTGGGCTGTTTCTTAGGGTAGTGGTTCCATCACCCAATTGTCCGTTAAAATTTTTACCCCAAGCCCATAATGTGCCATCATTTTTTATGGCCATGCTATAATCATTCCCACCCACAACGGTTTTCCAATTCCAATTGGTGGCTGTGCCTATTTTCACAGGGCTGTTTCTGGTGGTTTGAGTGCCATCTCCCAATTGTCCCCAATTATTATAACCCCAAGCCCATAAACTGCTATCAGTTTTTATGACAATGCTTGCATATGTACCTGCACTAACGGCTTGAATACAGCTTTCAGAAAAGGTTGTTCTAATAGTAATACCACCCGATATAGCACTAGTTACATTGCTGCAAGCATTGCTTACTTTACAATAGTAATAAAGCGTTCCACCTTCAGTAGTAGCTGGTGTATAGCTTGCACTAGTGGCACCAAGAATAGGACCACCATTAATGTTTGCAGTAGTGTTGCTATACCACTGATAGCTTAAAGTGCCTGCACCTGTTGCAGTTACTGATAAAGTAG
This sequence comes from Chitinophaga pinensis, assembly GCA_945870425.1. GTDB lineage: Bacteria > Bacteroidota > Bacteroidia > UKL13-3 > UKL13-3 > RGVD01. The sequence goes on from CAMBSD010000017.1 coordinate 44,050, forward strand.
TAGCAGTTGCATTAAGTCTTAGTGAACGAGTTGTAGTATCAGGCTGCCCTGTAATAGCTACCATACCCGGTGGCGGTGTAATTGTTACCGAACCTAAACTGCTTAAAATTGAACAATGAGTTCCATTACTAATACGTGCACGCACATTATAAGTAGCTGGATACACATTGGTAAAATGAGGATCTTCGGTATAATATTGACCATTGATAGTGTATTGGATACTATTGTCTTTAATGACTACATTTTTTACAGAATGGTAATTGTTTGCCCCTCCTCCGCATCTTGCAGCAAGAGCATATTGCCAACTAGATTTGTTATCGGTAGTATAAGCTGCTGGCAATTGGTAATTGCTACAAATAGTAGTATCACCGTGCACAATGGTTAGTTTTCCATCGTATGTTACAGATATAGCAACTGATTTATAACTATTTGTATTTAGGGTTGCACTATAAGACTGAAGCTCAATTTTATTATAATAAATTTTAATGGTATTGAAATATTCGATAAAGCCAATAGCCAAACCACTGTTTACCATTCCAGATTCTGCCGCACCTGCAGTACCGGCAGTATTTAAATTTCCATAGTTAAAACTAATTCCATCTCCTCCGTTTCCTCCTCCTACAAATACATCATAGTTGGCAGCAAAAGCATTGGGTTTAGCTACCGTTGAATTAAAAGCAATATAACCAGCCCTGTTGCTAGTATTTGGTGTAAGCACTAAATCGCCAAATCCCCCCCATATAGGGTTACAACAAGTACCCAAATTGCCAATAGTAGCAGCACCTAGTTGTTGATTAGTCAAACTAATATTTACTAAATCGTAGGGTGATGATAGACCGTGAGATACATTGCTAATAGTAACAGTACCACCTGTAGTTGTACAAGTAGTTGGGCTAGTAGAAGCTAGAGTTCCCGTAATATCTGGTGTATAAGTAATTGTTGCAGTTCCTATTTGAAAAGTATTTGAGCAATGAACCCCATTGCTTTTACGAGCAAACACGGTATACTGCCCAGGGGCTACACCAGTTAATGTTGTAGCTGAAGTAAAATTACCATTACCTAAAAAATATTGAATATCGTTGTCTTTAATGACTACATTTTTTACAGAATGGTAATTGTTTGCCCCTGCTCCGCATCTTGCAGCAAGAGCATATTGCCAATTAGATTTGTTGTCAGCAACATAAGCTGCTGGTAATTGGTAGTTGCTACAAATAGTAATACCACCATGCACAATGGTTATTTTTCCATCTTGTGTTACCGTTATAGCAACTGATTTATAACTACCTGTATTTAGGGTTGCACTATAAGACTGAAGCTCAATTTTATTATAATAAATTTTAATGGTATTGCTATATTCGCTAAAGCCAATAGCCAAACCACTGTTTACCATTCCAGATTCAGCGGCACCTGCAGTACCTACAGTATTTAATACCCCATAGTTAAAGCTTAAACCATCTCCTCCGTTTCCTCCTCCTACAAATACATCATAGTTGGCAGAAAAAGCATTGGGTTGGGCTTCATTTGTACCAAAAGCAATAAAGCCAGCCCTATTGCTAGTATTTGGTGTAAGCACTATATCACCATTACCCCAATAAGGGTTACAACAAGTACCCAAATTACCAATATAAGCACCACCAAGTTGATTGTTAGTTAGACTAAGATTTACTAAATCGTATGGAACAAAATTATGCGTTACATTGCTAATAGCAATAGTACCAGTACTTGTGCAAGTAGTAGGATTATTAGGGGTTATAGTTGCAGCAACAGATAAACTAGTAATAGTTTGTGTACCTATACTAGCTGTTGAATTATAACCATTAGCATTATAAGCAGCATTACCAATTCTGGCATAAGAGCCATAAGTACCAGGGTTTAAACCAGAAAAATTATTATTTGTAGTAAAATTGGTACCATCTAAACTATATTCCCAAGGTGTGCGATCTTTTATGACTACATCATTTATGGAGTGATAATTATTTAATGCACCGCATCGTGCAGCAAAGCCATATTGCCAGTTGGTTTTATTATCGGTAATATAAGCAGCCGGTAACTGATAGTTGGTGCAATAAACGTTGCCACCATGGGAAAGCGTAAGTTGTCCGCTTCCGGTAATTTCTATGCTAACTGATTTCCAGCCACTATTATTTAGAGTGCCATTTACATTATAAGATGTAAGTTGAACTTTGTTATAATAAATTATTATTTTGTTACTATAATCATTAAAACCAATAGCCAAGCCACTATCTATCATGCCAAATTCTCCATAGTTTCCACTACTAGTGTTTACTTTACCATAGTTAAAGCTAGTGCCATCTGCACCAGAGCCACCACCTATATATATGTTAAAGTTGGCAATAAAATTAACGGGTTTCAATGCTGTTTCAGCAAATGTGATAAACCCTCTTTTGTCATTTGAATTTGGTGTTAGCTGCAACCAGTGAGACGCACCAGGAGTGAATGCTGGCGTATAGTTCACCCCTCCCACTACTGCACCCACAGGCAAAGAAGATAAATCGGAATTTACTAAATTGTAAGGGGCTGCACTTGTTGCAGTATTAATTGTTATGCTACCGGTCCCCGAACAAATAGCAGAAGTTGTAGTGGCACTTCCCGTTATAGTCGGTGGTGTTTGAGCCTTGGCAAATGTGCCAAAGAGGAACAGCATGACTACTATCCAAATGGTTTTAAAGTTTGATTTCATTTTTTAGTTTTGGTATTAATTTAGGCTACAAAAATGGTCAAAACATATTATGTGGACTACAAGGGTTAACCCTTGTATTTCAATAGCCCTGTTTTTAGTGTTGTAATTGCAATAAAAATAAATAGTTTTGAATATAATGAATAGTATTTTTCACAACCCAAAATGTGTTGTTAAGTATTTTATACTTGGTATTTTTAGTTTGCTATTATATGTTGATAATGTAAAAGCTCAAACAAAAGCTGAAAAGGAATTAAAGGAAATTGTTTATAGATATAACAATGGACTTCAGTATGACTCAGCAATCCTAGCTATTAATAAGTTTATAAATCAAAATAATAGTAGCAATCAAAATAAGTTTTATGCTAACTTATTCATGTCTTTTATATACAAAAGATTGCAAGATTATGCGCAAGTGAATAAATACTTAGATAAAGCTATCAGGTATGGCATACAAACCAAAAATAAAGATTTTTTTCTAGCCTTATATTACTGCCAAAAATCATTTGCTTATTTTGACATAAGTGATTTCTCTAATGCCGACAGCCTGATGAAACCATTAATAGCAAATAACTACAAGTATTTAGAAAATGAGGATAAAGGTACATTGATGATACAAAAGGCATTTTTACTTCTGCGCAAAAATAAATATGATGAGGCTGCTGAGATGTATAAAGTTGCAGAAATTTTTATGCAGCAAAATTGCCCTTGTGAATTGCCAATAGTTTATGCAAATAAAATACAATTTTATGAGGCTACGAGGCAATTTGACAAGATGGAAGAATGTTATAGAATGGGGATGGCTAGCGCTGAAAGTTGCGGAATATTAAAATATAAAATGATGTGTACCCAAAACATGTATTATTTTTATCGTAAGAATGGCTATTTTGAAAAGGCTATATATTATTCGAAAGCATGGGACAGTATGAATTTTATTTTTAAAACTAATGAAAATATACAAAAACTGAAAGATGTTGATATTCAACTTAAAGAAAAGGCAATAAAAGAAATCATTGATAAACAAAATAACATCATTTTACAAAATAAAATACATACAAATAATTTAGTCATTTATACCTTAATCATAATTTGCATCACCATTTTATTTATATTTTATTATGAAATGAGAAAGAGTAAGTTCAAACGTCAACAACGTATGCAATTTACTAAGCAGCTTTTTGAGAAGATAGAAGAAGAAAGAAAAAGAATAGCAAGCGACCTACATGATGGTATAATTAATGATTTGATTTCTCTCAAAAAAACCAAACAGGAATTACCTAACCATCTGGAAAGCGATATAGATACCACAATTGAAAATATAAGAAGCATAAGCAGAAATTTACATCCTGTAATGTTTGAAAGAGTTGGACTTAAAACCACAATAGAACAGTTAGTGGGGAAGATTCAAAGCACAGATCAATTCTTGATTACATCCGATATATCATATAATTGCAGCTTGGATAACAATACAGAATTACAATTATTTCGTATTATACAGGAAGCTTGCAGCAATATGATAAAACATTCGATGGCCGTTGCTGGCAGGGTTTCAATAATTGATGAGCAGAAAATAGTAAATATAATTATAGAAGACAATGGAAAAGGATTTAATGTGAGCCAAAAATTAAATGATAACAATTCCTATGGAATACATAATATCATATTAAGAACAAAATTACTTGGAGGTAAAATTCATGTTGAATCAAATTCCTTGGGAACAAAAATAAACATATCCATACCTAAAAAATAATAATGACTATTTTAATCGCAGATGATCACCCGCTGACATTATTGGGAACAAAAAACTATGTTGAATCAATAGGCTATAAAGTGGATTGTATCTGTTCAAATGGCATAGCGGCATACAACAACCTTTGTACTAAAAATTTCAGCCTTGCGATTTTGGATATAAATATGCCAGGTATGGATGGCTTGGAATTACTTGAAAAAATGTATCAAAGTAAAATGCGTACTAAAGTTATATTACTTACCATGCACCGTGAAGTAAGCATATATAAAAGAGCAAATGAAATTGGTGTGTATGGATATTTATTAAAAAATCATTCAGAAAGTGAGTTAGAACGATGTATTCAATCTGTTATCAACAATAAACAATACATAAGTCCTTTAATAAGTAATGAACTTGTTTTCGATACCCTTGAAAAGAATGATGATGTATATTCAATTCTAACCTTAACAGAAAAAAAAGTATTAGAAATGGTGGGTAGGCAATACAATACCAAGCAAATTGCGAAACTACTTTTTATTGCTGAAAAAACAGTTGAATGGCACAGAAGAAATATTATTGAAAAACTAGGATTACCCAAGGAGAAAAATGCTTTATTACATTGGGCATTAAAAAATAGTATGAATTCTTAGCAAAAAAATAAAATGCCTAGTTATAGGTAGGCATAAGATATATCCAATCCATATCTTCGTAGCGAAGTGTAAGACACAGCAATTACATTTTTTCATAGTTAGGTTAAACGGAGTTATTTTATAACTCCGTTTTCTATTTAATGCACCCCTCAATTGGTTTGTAAAAACTTTTTCGCAAAATCATAGTTAAATCTTTCGTATGAATGAACGTATAAATCGAATAAATAACTTGCTAGCGCCTTTAAAGCAACAAATTGTAAATCATAAACTATATAATTCAATCAAGACAATTGAAGATTTGCATGTGTTCATGGAATTTCATGTTTTTGCGGTATGGGATTTCATGTCCTTGCTCAAATCACTGCAGAATAATTTAACTTGTACAAGCACCCCTTGGGTTCCTATTGGGGATGCCGAAACCCGATTTTTAATTAATGAAATTGTGGTAGGAGAGGAGTCGGATGTGGACATGGATGGAAATCGAAAAAGCCATTTTGAATTGTATATGGATGCGATGAACCAAGCAGGAGCTAATACAGAAACAATTTCAAAGTTTATTGATAGCATAAGAGAAAATAAGAGTGTAAAGCAATCCATTCAATTATGCAATGTGCCTCATGCTGCTGAAGAGTTTGTTAATTTTACTTTCAATACCATTGCCAGTTTTAAAAATCATCTATTGGCCTCTGTATTTACTTTTGGCCGTGAAGACTTAATCCCTGATATGTTTTATTCGATCGTGGCAGATATTGATAAAATAAGTCCTAATAAAATTTCCATATTTAAATATTATTTGGAACGACATATAGAAGTTGATGGAGGACATCATGGATTACTAGCCTTGCGCATGGTTGATAATTTATGTGGTGAGGATAATATCCTATGGCAAGAAGTTGAAAGCATAGCTATTCAATCTTTGCAAAAGAGAATTCAATTATGGGATGGAATTTACGAGCAATTAAATAATAAGACAGTTGCTAGGTAAATTATTTTTAGGTAGGTTTTGTAAAGTACTTAATTGGTCTGCAAATACTTGCATAGAATAAATTGGTTTCACATTGCACATTGAATTCATAGTCGTAATTGTGGCAATTTTTTTACAATTAAAGAGTCCAATTCCCAAACTATTTTCAATCTCCTTATGGAATTTTTATAAGCTCTAATGTCCTTGGTTTCAAATCTACTTATGTTATTGCATTTGTTTGATACTTCAAAAAACATGGCACCACTTTGATTTTTTGTAAGGCTTACCTTGATTGTGCTTGTTCCATATTTCATTGAATTACCAATGAGTTCATCAAACACATATTTGATTAGTTCAAAATTTCCCTTCACGCTTGAAATTTCATCGGCTGTAACTTTGCATTCAATCTGATTGTACTTGAGAATAAATTTCAATTTGGCGTATATCATCAACTTTTGAATATTTTTTATCAATGAATAACTTGATGTTGAAAGTTCAGTTGAAACAATCCTAGCTGTTTCCCGGCTTAATTCATTTTGGTCGTTAATTAAAATATTTGCTTTGTCAATAAACCCATTAAGTGGGTCTAAATATTTGTTTTTGAAATTGTATGATAATAAGCTTGGTACTATACTGCCAAATCTGATATGCGTCTAGATTCAATATTTCTTTGTATTTCCAACCTTGATTGAATAGCTTTGATAATGGTTTCAGATGTAAAGGGTTTCGTAATATAATCATCTGCACCTTCATTCATTCCTCTTCTAACATCTGAAGGGTCAGCAAATGCAGTTAAGAAAATAAATGGAATCTTATATTTTTCATTATCATCTTTAACAATTTTCAATATATCATAACCCAACATATCTGGCAACATGATATCACATAAGATTATTTGTGGTTTTTTCTCTTTGATATATTGTAAGCCCAATACGCCATTGTTTGCTACAATAACATTTATGTTATTTAAATTAAGAATGGTTTCCAATACATGTGCAATTCCCGGATCATCCTCAATTACCAAAACTAGTTCATCCTTTGGTGTCTGCATGTTTTGTATCGTTAACATTATTAATAGGTATATAAGTGGTGATTGTTGTTCCTTCACCCACTTTGCTATCTAGTTCAATCCTTCCATTGTGGGTTTGTATGGCATGCTTAACAATCATAAGTCCCACACCAGTTCCTGAAATATTGCCTACATTACTTGCCCGATAAAATGTTTGAAAAAGATTTTCCATATCTTTTTTAGGAATCCCGATGCCATAGTCTTTCACACTTATTTTTAATTCATTTGCAGTTTGTAAAACTTCTAAAATAGGGGCAGGCTTATTTGGTGAATATTTAAAGGCATTTTCAATCAAGTTTAGAATCACATGCCTCATTAAATTTTTATCAAGTTGAACTTTTCTACCGTCCTCTTGCACCCGATAATCAATACTTCTTCCATCTTTATAGGTAGAATAATTCTCCGTAACAATTTTTTCGATGTATTCTTTTATATTGACTGGTTCTGGTTTGAACTTTATTTTGCCAGATTCAATCTGACCTACAATTAACAAATCGTTGAGGATGTCAGTTATTCTGTTTACTTCTGCAAGAATTTTATTGGTATAGTTTTCAGGTTTTATTTTTTGGTCCAAATTAGGCTTACTAAGAATCATGTCGATTATTTCTGCTGACGACATGATAACAGCTAGTGGCGTCCTTAATTCGTGTGATGTGATATTTATAAAATGTGATTTTAAATTATTGAGCTCTTTTTCTTTATGAATAATGCTGTTTAAGTCATTTTCACGCAATTTTTGAAGAGTAACGTCCGATATTCTGCCAATTACACAATCGCCATCTACAGGGTTGCTAGAAAACCAAAAGTAGTAATCGATGTATTTTATACTTTTATCTTTAAATTCAAATGCAAGGATTCCATTTTCACTTGCTTGGTTAGCAGCTACTTTTTTAAATAACCTGTATAGGTTATCAATACTTTTGTTTGTTAAATTACTAATAGTTTTAAAATCAAAATAACCCAATAAATTATTAACATCACTTTTTATGATATTTAATATGGCATGATTATAAAAAATGAGTTTGCCGTCAACGCCTATTTGGAAAACCCCATCTGTTAATCCATTGATAAGTTTTTTAAACCTAAGATTTTGATTTTCGATAAATATGGCAGTCTCATACTGGTCAGTTATATCAATACCATAGCCAACCACATAAGTCAATTCATTTTGTTTATTATAGATAGGATGAAAAATTCTTAATACATATTTTATAGTACCATTAGGTTTTTTAACTTCATCTACCTTTTGAAAAGGTTTGTGATTATTTAAAGCTTCATTGAACCAAGATCTTCTCAAATTTGCAAGTTTGGAGTCAATATTTTTATGCTCACAGTATTCAAAATCATCTTTACCTATCAACCAATTTCTAGTTTCTTCATTTTCAACTGCAATTCGATTTAAGTATAAGTATTTGTGCTTGTCGTTAAAGATTGCAATATCTGCGGGTATTTCGTTTAGAATATTTAAGTAAAATTCTTTTTGTCGCTCAATTTCAAGCGATTTTTCAACAGTAATTGTAACATCTTGGTAGACCCAAACATTATCATAGGATCCATTTTCTAAAAAAAAAGCCGAGTACATTCTTTTAAAATAGCTGCCATTCGCCATTTGAATGATTTCATCTGTTGGCAAACATTTTTTTGGGATATCGATTATGTCGAATTCAAATTTATCAGGGTCGGCAAATAAATGCTTTGCATATTTTGCAGTCAATGCACAATCGAGTCCTACCATATCTTCTGGTTTTGAATCAATTTGCATAAATTCAACAAACTTTTGATTGGTAAATTTAATCTTCCTATTAGCATCCTCAACCAATAGCCCCATACCAGAAATATCAAATATTTTATTGATGCTGCTGATTTCCATTTATGTCAGACATTTTATTTTTTATTGGAACAAAATTGGGTTGTAAATTAGCATAGCTATAATTCATAGGAGGTTTTCTATGAAATTTTAAAGGAATTATTTATTTCTGCAATCAGTTTTGATTTTGAATTAACATCCATTTTATGGTATATGTTTTTGATATGATGATTTACTGTGTGATATGATATTTTTAGTTTTTCGGCTATTTCATTATAAGACATGCCTTGTCTAAGAAGTTCAACAATTTCGCTTTCTTTCATGGTGAAAGAATAGGTCGTTTTAATTGAACTGCTTGGCTTCCTGCTATTATTTATTAAGTTAAGCAGTGATGTGGTGGCCACTGGGGATAGGAAGCTTCCATCTTCAAAGGTTTTATTCATCGCCTTAATCAATCCTTCCATTTCGAATGGTTTGTTAACATAGCCTTTAGCACCATTTTCTAATGCTTTTAATATGTTTTTTTCATTCAAATCTCCCGTCATAATTAATATGTAGGTATCAGGAAATTTTTGTTGTAAGCTTTCTAAGTTATCTAGGCTATTTTCCCCTTTTAGATGAATATCTAATAAAATAATTTCCGGCTTTATGCTTAATTTTAAATTGTTTAAATTTTCAATTGATGATACATCAAAAACACTAAAATAATTATCAGAAAGATAAATGTAATCTGCGATATTCGTTCTCAGTGAGGTGTTATCTTCAATAATTCCAACAGGTTTAGGGTACTTTTGCATTTGTTTCGTTGTTAATCATACAAATTTAAAATATAGCAATTAATAGACATAGCTATAATTAGGGGTAAAACTAGGGACTTAGAATTGATTTTATTTCAAATTGTTAAAAATTTCACATAAAAATTTCATAAATGTTTGTTTATTAAATATCTAGAGTATTTAACATAAAAGATTAACTCAAGTAATTTATCAGGCTAATTTCAACTAATTTCTCTACGAAAGTTTAAAATAATTACTTTTGTAGAATAATACTAAACAAGATGAATGAAGAAAAAGATTTTTTGAATGTATATGCTGAGCAAACTCCTAATCCCGAGACGATGAAGTTTGTTTTTAATAAAATGATTTTGCCAGATGATGCTCTAGATTTTCCGAATCAAAAAGCAGCACAGGTTTCTCCTTTAGCCAAAAGTTTATTTGAATTCAGTTTTGTAAATGGCGTTTTTATTATGAATAATTTCATTACCATAACCAGGGTGGCCGGATCCGAATGGGAAGAAATTATTCCAATAATAAAAGAATTTTTGAAAGCCTATGTGGAAGCTGACGAAACCATTGTGCATAAAACAGATAGGTCAAGCATTCCGGGTGCGGATAATATTATTGTGGCTCAAATTTTAGATATTTTGGATACCTATGTGAAGCCTGCGGTTGAAACAGATGGAGGTATGATCAGTTTTAAGTCGTTTGAGGACGGTGTGGTTACTGTACAAATGAAAGGTTCGTGTAGTGGTTGCCCATCTTCAACTGTTACGCTGAAACGCGGAATTGAAGGCATGCTAACCCGCATGATTCCTGAAGTGAAAGAGGTTGTAGCTGAAGCTGTATAATACGCCCAAGCATAAAAAAGCCCATTTGAAAATTTTCAAATGGGCTTTTTTAATTCATTTAATTGAGAATAGTTTGTCAAAAAAATCTAGTAATTTCTGTTTTTCCAATCCATTTTTTTTGCAGAAAAATAGAAAGCAAGTACAGCGCTGCTGCTAATAATATAATAGGGTTCTAATAGCAATAAATCCAAGTATCTGGTTTTAAGTTTAAGCCTACTGTTAAGTAATATAATTATAAATGATTGAAGCAAAAATTTCAAAGACCACATCACCAAGGCAGACTGCAAAGAGAAGAAGGCCAAAATAAAAACCATTAGATAGAATGATCCAAATACCACGAAAATAAACTTCCAAATTAAGTTTAACTCTCTTGCGCCAATGAGCCAACGCTTGCGCTGATGTAAGAATTGATTGAATTGGGTTTGGGCATTTGAAAAATTTAAACTTTCAACTTTTAAAGTGTTTTTAGTTTGATAACCTGCTTTGCGAAATGTGTCGAACAACTTGAAATCTTCAGTCACCGAAAAATCTATGTTTTCATAGCCACCCACACTGAAATAAGCTTCTCTTGTATATGACATATTATTGCCAACTGCGGTACCTTTCAAACCCAATTTATCGAATGCTATTAATAATCCTGATGAATAGAGCCATTCAAGACCCTGCATTCTCTCAAAAAGAGTTTCCCCCTTCACGATGGTAGTGCCCGAGACAATGGCAATATTTGGATTGTCAAATTCATTTACTAAAGTCATTAACCAATCTGGTTTAACCGCTATATCTGCATCTGTTACTGCAAATATTTCCCCTTTAGCAAAATGCGCTAAATTAGCTAAGACATTGGCCTTAGCCTTTGCTTTGCCCAAGTTTTCTGTAATTGGAATGAGTTTGAAATTGGTTCTTGATTGAATCAAATTTTGAACTATTTCAGCGGATTTGTCAGTTGAAGAGTCATCACCTATCAATACTTCAAATTTGTTTTGTGGGTAGTTCAACTCAAAAATACTTTCGATACATCTATGTATTTGATGTGCTTCATTCCTTGCAGGAATGAGGATGCTTACAAAAGGCAGCTTATTTAAATCATCGTTTGTTACATACTTCTTTTTTTGTTTCTCTTCATGGTTTTGCAAGGTAATACAAAGTGTAACTTGTATTAAAACAAATACATATACAAAAAAAATAGCGATGAGTTCTATGTATAGCATGCTTATTTCTTGCCTAAACTATCAAACGTATAACCAAGCTCGCTAAAATGCATGAGCAATTGTGGCAATAGAATTTTTAAATTTTTTTCTGCCTTTTCACTGTCGTGGAAAACAAAAATATGACCCGTACTTACATTTTTTTTCATGGCATCTAGGCTTTCATTGATATCAAGCTTGGGGTCAAAATCTCGACTCAGCTTGTCCCACATAATAATCTGATAAGTTTTTTTAATGTGATTTAGTTGTGTAAGGCTTAGCTTTCCAAATGGTGGTCTAAATAGAGAAGAGTCAATATACTTGGCACATAAATATATGTTTTCGAAATAACTTTTATGGTTATGCTTCCAACCGTTGATATGATTGAAGGTGTGATTGCCAACAGCATGCCCTTCATCCAATATTCGCTTATAAGTTTCAGGGTATTTACTGACATTATCTCCTACACAAAAAAAGCTTGCTTTGGCTTGGTATTTAGCCAATTCATCCAAAACCCATGCTGTTATGTCAGGATGTGGTCCATCATCAAAAGTAAAGTACAATTTCTTATCATTGGTTTTTACCTTCCATGTGCAAGATTTGCCCATTAGTTGAACTAATTGTGGTATTGTGTATCGAAACATTATTTTTGTTAACGTTAAGCAAAAATAGTTTTAGCCATTAAAATAAAAATAAAACTTTGAAAACATTTATCAAAATTAGCATTAGCGCTTTTGCTCTTATTATCAGTACCAGCTTACAAGCCCAGAAATCATGGACTTTGGAGGAGTGCATTAATCAGGCCATCAGCAGCAACATACAAATTCAACAGCAAGCGCTACTAACCCAAAGCGCCAAAGCTGATGTGTTACAAAGTAAATTACAAGCTGCTCCGAGTATTAATGGCTCGGCTGCCAACAATTGGCAAACGGGTTTCAATATCAATCCTAAGACCAATTTACCTGAAGAAAATCTAGCTTTTAGAACCAATTCATTTGGAGCTTCGGCTAATATGCCTTTGTTTAATGGTTTTCAAACTGTAAATAATATGCGCTTGAAGGAAAGTGATTATAAAGCCAGCCAGTTTGAATTGGAGAATACTAAAAATACAATAAGTTTAAATGTAGCCAATGCATATCTATCAGCTTTGCAACAAACAGAGATTTTGGCTGCCTCTAGCTCGCAAGCTGATGCCACCAGAAAAATATTAGAAAGACAACAAAAACTGTATGATTTAGGTGGCTTGAATCGCAGTAAACTATTACAATTGAAAGCCCAATTGTCGAACGAAGAGTATGCCATCATTAATAACCAAGCTAATTTGAATCAAGCTTACCTTAATCTATGGCAACTGATAAATGTTGAACCTAATGATAAAAATAGCATCGAAAAGCCAAACCAAATGACACTTGATGTGAAAGACGAGGTGAAAACTGTAGATGCAATTTATAATGAATTTGAAAAACGCAGTCCTGATGTGGTGGCTGCACAACATCGTTTGCGTTCAGCTGATTTGCAGCACTATGTGGCCCTTGGTGGTCGTAGTGTGAGGTTAAGTGTTACTGGAACTGCGAGTTCATTTTATACGACATTAGGAGTTACAAGTCAATTTGCAACCATAAATAATCCTCCTATTGGCTATTATCTTGACGGGACTGGGGCAAAACAAAGTGTGTTTTCAACTTCATCTTTCAGTATTCCTGTAAGCAGTGTTGAAACTCCTTTTGCTGATCAATTTAAAAAGAATTTTGGAACGAGTTTGGGGTTAACTTTAAGTGTTCCCATTTTCAATGGATGGAATGTAAATACCAATATACAAAAGGCAAATATCCAACAGATGAATGCCAAGCTCAACGAAAAACAAGTGAAGTTGAATGTTTATAAAAATGTCAACCAATCGTATTTAAATTTTAAAAATGCTATCAAGCGTTATGAAGCTTCTCAAGAAACTATGGATGCCAATAAAGAGGCTTATGAAATCAGTGAAAAGCAATTTGAATTAGGTGCTTTGAACATAAGCGATTATATTTCATCGAAAAACAGTTTTAATAAATCTCAAAACGATTATTTACAAGCCAAATACGAAGTGGTGTTTAGGCGTAAAGTCCTTGATTTTTATGAAGGAAAACCATTAAAATAAATATTGAATTGTTGATTGGGTATTCCCCTTCCGTTAGCTAACGGAGGTTAGGGGTGGGTTTAAACAAATTGTAAACATAAACTTTTAATTAAAAATTAAAAAAATGAAAAAGAATAAAAAGTTAATATACTTGTTGACTGGTGTCGTTGTTTTGATAGTCATTGCTGTGGTCGCCCGTAAAGCAGGCTGGGTTGGTGGAGATGAAGGCACAAAAGTAAGCATGGCTAAGGTGGAGAAAAAGACCATCATTGAGACTGTATCTGCTAATGGCAAGGTGCAGCCCGAAATTGAAATCAAGATTAGTTCTGATGTGAGTGGTGAGATAAAAGAATTGTATATACACGAAGGTGATTCTGTTTATGCAGGACAATTGCTAGCCCGCATCGATCCTGAGTTGTATCAATCATCTTTGGATAGGGCAGAGGCATCTCTGAATAATGCAAAAGCCAACAATGCCAATGCCAAAGCTCGTTTGCTGCAGTCGGAGGCTAAGTTTTCTGAGATAGAAAAGTCATACAGCCGTAATAAAAACATGCACGACCAAAAGCTGATTTCAGATGCAGAGTTTGATGCTTCTAAATCTGCATACCTAACAGCTAAGGCTGATGTTGAAGCATCAAGACAAACCATTGTAGGAGCTGAGTTTAATGTTAAGAGTTTTGAAGCAGGATTGAAAGAAGCTCGCAAAAACTTAACTCGTACTGAAATATTTGCACCTAACAGCGGCATCGTTTCCAAATTGAATGTAGAAAAAGGAGAGCGTGTGGTGGGAACATCTCAAATGGCTGGAACAGAAATGATGCGCATAGCCAACCTGAATGATATGGAGGTGAGTGTGGATGTGAACGAGAATGATATCGTAAAAGTAAGCATTGGTGATACCACCATGGTGGAGGTAGATGCTTATGGTAATAGAAAGTTTAAGGGTGTGGTGACAGAGATTGCCAATTCGGCCACCTCAAGTGCTGCAAGTACGAGCGACCAAGTAACCAATTTTGTTGTTAAAATTCGCATACTTCGTTCAAGCTATGCTGATTTGATGAAACAAAAAAAGAATGGAGTTTTTAAACCAGGCATGACTGCCAGTGTGGATATTCAAACTGAAATTGCCAAAGATGTGATAGCCGTCCCTATTGAAGCAGTGACGGTGCGAAACAAAGAAGCTTTGGATACCACAAGCAATGAAACAACAAGCAGTAAAAACACTGAATCAACTAAAAACGATTTGGAAGTGGTGTTTTTGAACAATACCAACAAAGCCAGCATCAGATCTGTATCCACAGGTATTCAAGACGATAAATGGATTGAAGTAAAAGAGGGATTGACTGAGAAAGATGAAGTAATTAGCGGTCCTTTCAATATTGTTTCAAAAACTTTGAAGCATGGCGACAAACTAAAAAAAGTGAGCCGTGAAGAATTGTTTGAAGTGAAGAAATAGTTACGATTTGAAAATGTGTGAATGCACAGATGTGTGAATGTGTGTATTTGAGAATGTGAGAGTGGGTATACAAATTTATTTTGGTTGAGTTGTCAGTTGTTGTGTCTCCTGACCAAAAAATATAAGCGAGCAGCTAGCCCAAAACCCCTTTTCCTTCTCTCACCACTACAATTTCTTCTTCGGTGCAATCAACTATGGTGGATGGAACAATATCACCCACTCCGCCATCAATCACACAATCCACTTGGTATTCAAATTTATCATGAATTTCAGTAGGGTCGGTCATATAATCTACTATCACATCATCGTGATGAATGGTGGTAGCCACAAGTGGAACGCCTAATTCGCTAATAATGGCTTGGGCTATGGCATTGTTGGGCACACGGATACCAATGGTTTTCTTGTTACCTGCAAAATATTTAGTTACGTTGTTGTTTGCTTTCAAAATAAAAGTGAATGCACCAGGTAGGTTGTTTTTCATCAACCTGAAAACAGCCTTGTCAAGCACGGCTGTATATTCTGCAATGTGCGATAAACTCTCACAAATCAAAGAGAAATTTACTTTCTCAACCTTTTTGCCCGTAATCTTACACATGCGCTCAATGGCTTTTTTGCTATCTAGTCTGCAGCCCATGGCATAAATGGTATCCGTTGGAAAAATAATCACCCCATCTTTATTCAAGATGTCGATTACCTTTTTCAAATCTCGGGGGTTTGGATTTTTTGAGTGCAGTTCGAGTATCATTATTTAACCGAATTTAATTTTGAGCTTTGGATGTAGTTTGTGTCCACACTAATAACGGCAGAGTGTGGCAAAGAGTCGACCATATATTTTTTGAGTTTGAGGTCTTCCATATTCAAGTTCTCTAGCACTTTTACATAGATGCTATCCATATCGGCAGGGTTGTTTAAGTAGTATTGAAAAGTGTTATTGAAATCATTGGCTGTCACAGCATATTTCCTATAAATGAAATCATAATAATCGCTTGAAAGTTTTTTTGCAGAATCAGCCGCTAAATTTTTTTGGTTAATAAGCGCATCCACAAAATGTAATTCACTTAGCATCTGTTGCATTTTTTCAGGTGATACCAAGTTGTTTGGTTTTTCGGCTGTGTTTTGTTTTCCATCCTGACAAGCGAAGAGCCCCATCAAAAAAGCCGATAAAATCAATGACAGAAATATTTTGTTATTATTCAACATAAGCATTTTAATTTCGCACAGTATGATAGCTGCAAATATTGATAAAATAAAGCAACAAATAGGCATGGGTGTGCAACTAATTGCTGTAAGTAAAACAAAGCCCCTGCCAATGCTAATGGAGGCCTATCAGGCAGGGCAGAGAGCATTTGGTGAAAATAAGGTGCAAGAGCTATTGGCTAAGCAAGCCGAAATGCCTGCCGATGTGGAGTGGCATTTGATTGGTCATTTGCAAAGCAATAAGGTTAAGCCGATTGCACCTTTTGTGTATTTAATTCATTCGGTAGATGGATTTAAGCTATTGGAGGTGATTAATAAAGAAGCTCTTAAAAATAACCGTGTTATCAATTGCTTGTTGCAGATTTTCATTGCTGATGAAGAAACCAAATTTGGTTTGTCTGAAGCAGAGGCCGAAGAATTGGTGCATAGCACTGCTTTTGAGCAAATGGCAAACATTAAGATTGTTGGTTTGATGGGTATGGCAACTAATACAGATGACGAGACCAAAATAACAGCAGAATTCAAAGGTCTAAAAATCTTTTTTGATAGATTGAAAGAACATCGCAGCGCTAACTTCGAACTCTCAATCCTAAGCATGGGGATGAGCAGCGATTATATGCTGGCTGTGGAAGCGGGAAGCAATATGGTTAGAGTTGGGAGCTCTATATTTGGAACGAGATAAAATTGATGGCAATTAGCTCTGAGAAATTTATTTGATAAATCCCTCAAAAGTGTCCATTTTTGAAGCCAATTAATTGAGTATGAAAATAGAACAATTGTATACAAACTGCTTAGCACAAGCAGCTTACTATATTGAGTCAGATGGAGAGGTAGCTATCATTGATCCATTGCGCGATTACCAGATGTATATTGATAAAGCGGCTGCAGATGGGGCAACCATTAAATATATTTTTGAAACACATTTTCATGCTGACTTTGTAAGTGGACATATCGATTTGGCTAATAAAACGGGTGCTAAAATAGTTTATGGACCCACCACGCAAACCAGTTATCCAATTCATGTAGCTGAGGATGGGGAATTATTGCCTTTGGGTAAAATAAAAATAAAGGTACTTCATACACCCGGACACACACCTGAAAGTTCCTCTTTTTTATTGATTGATGAAAAGGGTAAAGACCATAGCGTTTTTACGGGTGATACCCTTTTTGTAGGTGATGTTGGAAGGCCAGATTTGTTAGATGGAATTATGACCAAAGAGCAGTTGGCAGGGATGATGTATCATTCATTGAAAAAACTTATAGCCTTAGCTGACGAGGTAATTGTTTATCCCGCTCATGGTTCCGGAAGTGCGTGTGGTAAAAACATTGGTAAAGAAACTTTTAGTACCATCGGTCAACAAAAGGGAAATAATTATGCTTTACAACCTATGACTGAAAGCGAGTTTATTGATATTGTAACTGATGGTATCTCTCCTGCACCTGCCTATTTCTTCAAGGATGCTAAATTGAACAAACAAGGTTATGTCAGTTTTGAAGAAGTGATTGAAAGAGGTTCTAAAGCCTTAAGTGCAGTTGAATTTGATGAAGCAATAAAAAAAGGTGCTAATATTATTGATACCCGATTGCCAGATAATTTTGAATTAGGCTTCATACCAGGAGCAATTAATTTTGGATTGAATGGACAATACGCCATATGGGCTGCTACCATCCTTGATATACATGCTCCCATTTTATTGGTTGCCAAACCGGGCACTGAAAAAGAATCACTAGAACGCTTAACCCGTGTTGGTTTTGATAATATCATTGGATACCTAGATGGTGGTTTTGAAGCTTGGGTTGGTGCTGACAAAAAATATGATATGGTGATTTCCATATCTGCTGAAGAGTTGGCTCTGGACTCAAAACATAATCCCAATGCAAAGATAGTGGATGTGAGAAAACCTACCGAGTTCAAGACAGCTCATGTAAAAGTAGCTGAAAATATTTCTTTGGCTGAATTGCCCCAACAAGTTGAAAGCCTTGATAAATCAGGCGAATATTTGATTCATTGTGCAGGTGGATACAGAAGCATGGTGGCCGCTAGTTTTATGAAATCAAAAGGCATCCGCAATGTGAAAAATGTGTGGGGCGGTTTTGATATGATTAAAAAAGAAGAAGTAGAGATTATAGAAGCTAAGGCTTAAATTGGATTTGCCTTATAACGTTTAATGCAAAACTTATTCAATTGCAGTGTTTATAAAAGTCAGTCAGAGTCATTATTTCCTTTCGTTTTTTATTGTTTTATTTGCTAAAGCATATACCAAGAAATAAACCTTACAAACAAATAACTATGTATACCATTAAATTTGGAACAGACGGCTGGCGAGGAATCATTGCCGATGAATTTACAGTTGAAAATGTTAAACGTGTAGCACAGGGTACAGCCCAATACATTAAAAATAAACATTCTGATAACTTAAGCATTGTGCTGGGCCATGATTGTCGTTTTGCAGGTGAGTTGTTTGCCGAAACTACTGCCAAAGTAATGTGTGCCAACGGTATTAAAGTAAAATTGGCCAAAAATTTTGTTAGCACACCTATGATAAGTTTAGGTGCTGTTAAACACAAAGCCGCTTTAGGAGTCATTATAACTGCTAGTCACAATCCCCCTGAATACAACGGTTTTAAATTAAAAGCTCATTATGGCGGTCCTTCTAGCCCTTCTACTATTGATGAAGTGGAAAAAGCCATACCTGAAACAGTTAATGCCAATCTGAAATCAATGGAAGAATTGATAAATGAAGGCATGATTACTTATGTTGATTTAGAAACTCTTTATATTGACGAGGTTAAAAGTGGTTTTGATTTAAACGCCATTAAAGAGTGTGGCAAAAAATGGGGTTATGATGCCATGTATGGAGCGGGTCAAAATGTTATGAAAAACATTTTCCCGGAAATTACCTTATTGCACTGCGATTATAATCCAAGTTTTAGAGGACAAGCACCTGAACCTATTCATAAAAACTTAAAAGAATTTAGTGCATTAATCGAAGCGAGTAAAAACATCGATTGCGGATTGGTTACGGATGGAGACGCGGATAGGATAGGGCTTTATAATAAAGCGGGTAAATTTGTAGATTCACATCACATTATTTTGTTATTGGTGCATTACCTTCATAAATACAAAGGTTTGGATGGAAAAGTAATTACCACTTTCAGTGCCACATCAAAAATCACCAAATTAGCTGAAGCTTATGGATTACCAATTGAAATTACCAAGATTGGTTTCAAATACATCTGCGAAAAAATGGTTACCGAAAACGTGTTAGTAGGTGGGGAAGAGAGTGGTGGAATTGCTATTAAAGGATTTATTCCGGAGCGTGATGGTATATGGATAGGCCTTACTTTATGGGAGTTTATGGCCAAAACAGGTAAAAGTTTGGATGAATTAATACAAGAAGTATATGATGTGGTTGGAAGCTTCTCTATGGGAAGAATAGACTTACATATTACCGAAGAAATTAAACAAAATGTTTTGGCCAATTGTAAGTCAGGTAAATACACTACCTTTGGCAACTATTCAATTGAAAAAACTGAAGACTTAGATGGATTTAAATTCCATTTTGGAAACGGAGAATGGGTAATGATTCGCGCAAGCGGAACAGAGCCAGTTCTAAGGGTTTACAGTGAATCTTCAACTGAAGAGAAAGCCAATGCTGTTTTGCAAGCTTGCAAACAAACAATTTTGGCTTAATTCGACTTTATAGAAGTATTATATTTGGAGTATCAATAAAATTAAATGAATTCAACAAAATCATTAACAAGAAGCGAAGTAATGTTACACATCGGAAAAGATGTGGACCAATACACTTCTGAATTTTTAAAACCGATAGAATCTAATTGGCAAGCATCTGAATTGTTGCCACTGACATCTGATAGTGCCTTTATTGCTGACTTGAAAGTTATACAAGAACAAGCGGAAGGATTATCATACGATTTACTTGCGGTGCTTGTGGCTGACACCATTACTGAAGAAGCTTTACCTACTTATGAAACATGGTTGGCAGGCGTAAATGGTATCGACCAACATAATAACAATGGATGGATGAAATGGTTAAGAGGATGGACTGCTGAAGAAAATCGTCATGGAGATGTGTTAAACCGTTATTTATACTTATGCGGACGCATCAACATGAAAGAGTTTGAAGCATCTACCCAGTTTTTGATTGCCGATGGATTCAATAATGGCGCGGGAAGTGACCCTTATCGAAATTTTGTTTATACCAGTTTCCAAGAAATGGCTACCAATATTTCGCACCGCAGGGTAGCCACTATAGCCAAGCAAGAAGGAAGCAATATTCTTTCAAAACTGTGTGGACTAGTGGCAGCTGATGAAGCCCGTCATGCTAAGGCATACAAAACTTTTGTGACTAAAATATTTGAAATTGATTCTAACGAAATGATGTTGGCATTTGAGGATATGATGAGACAGAAAATTGCTATGCCTGCGCAATATTTGAGAGAGATGGGTGATAAGATTAATACCTTTTCAAACTTTAGTGATGCGGCACAAAGAATTGGAGTTTATACCTCATTAGACTATGTCGATATTTTAAAATCCTTAATTGAAGAATGGGAAATTGATGGCATTCGTGGACTAAACGAACAAGGCGAAAAAGCCCGTGATTATCTGATGAGACTGCCAGATAGATTAACACGTCTTTCTGAAAGAATGCGCATTCCTGATACCGAATTTAAATTTAATTGGATATTAGCATAAATAGAAAAGGCTTCTCAACGAGAAGCCTTTTCTATTTATTTTAGATAAATATTGAATAAGAATTAGCTTGACTAGTCTAATATTTAATCAATTTATCTTTTTTTAAACATATGCGTGCTCTCACCAGTATTTGAAAACGCTCACAGATAAGAGTTTTCATAATATGTAATTAGCCCTCTTTATTTGTATTATCTTCTTTTCGTCAAACTTTCTTTCTAAGCATTTGCATAGCCTATCCTTTTGTTTATTTTTGATAAACCAAGGACATGAAAAAAATACTTTTAATAGCCATCGCTAGTTTGATAAGCAGTATTGCTTTTTCACAAATTAGTAAAACACAAATAGATGCAGCTCTTCAAGCCAAAGGCCTTGATCCATCAGAAAATGATGCCTATAATATTACCTCGCAATCAAGCTCCAAAGACATAGGTGTAAGTCATGTGTATTTGCGTCAAACAATCAATGGTATTGAAATATTTAATGGCAATCCTGCCCTGCATTTTGATAAAAATGGCAATGTGTTTAGTTTTAGCAATGCTTTTATAAAGTCAGCCAAAAGCAAGCTAGTTGTTTCAAATAACAACACTTCTTACAATAAAGCGATTGAAATAGTTGCCAAGCAATTGGGATTAAGCGTTAATTTCTCTGTAAATAAAACCAATTCCCAAACCAATGAATACATTGTTTTAGATAAGAAAGCTTCTAGTCAAGACATCAAAGCCAAATTGTATTATTTGTTGTTGGACAAAGAGATAAGACAAGTATGGAATATTGAGTTTTTTTTAGATAAAACAGGTGATTGGTGGAACAAACGTGTGGATGTGAATACAGGTAAAATAATTGATGAAAATAATTGGACCACTCAGTGCGATGTGAAACAAACCAGTAAAAGGATAAAAAAAAACGATAAATTTAGCTTCGTTTTTGAAGACAAGGAAACCCTAATGAAAACAGGAAATGGTTCTTATAAAGTTTTTCCTATTCCTGCTGAGAGCCCGCAAAAGGCTGCCCACCAAATAGTGAACAATCCAGCCAATGCAACTGCTTCACCATTTGGTTGGCATGATGTAGATGGATTGGCAGGTGCCGATTATACCATCACACGCGGAAATAACGTCTGGGCAATGGAAGACACGCTCAATACAAATGACGCAACTGGATTCGCCCCAGATGGTGGGACAACATTAGATTTTGATTATTCTTATGATTCTAAACTAGGAGTTAACCCAAGAACAAATCTAAAAGCGGCTATTACCAACTTGTTTTATTGGAATAATGTAATTCATGATGTTTTTTACCAATATGGTTTTGATGAAGAGTCTGGAAATTTTCAACAAACCAATTATAAGCAAATAGGATTAGGTAATGATTTTGTGTTCGCAGATGCACAAGATGGAAGTGGCAAAAACAATGCAAACTTTGGCACACCACCTGATGGATCTAATCCTAGAATGCAAATGTATGTGTGGCAAATAGGTTCTGATACCAATGTGTTTCATGTCAATAGCCCAAGTTTTTTGAAAGGAAGATTTACTTCCTCATTGGCTAGTTTTGGTCCTTATCCAATGATGCCTGGCGTTAAGGCAGATTTGGTAATCGCTCAAGATGCTACGGCCAATCCTAGCCTTGCTTGCGAGTCTATTGTGAATGATGTGTATGGTAAAATAGCAGTAATAGATAGGGGTTCATGTTTGTTTGTAGATAAGGTATACAACGCTCAGCTTGCAGGTGCAAAAGCTGCCATAATAATTAATAATGTGCCCGGTCCTTCCTTTTCAATGGGTACATCTAGCACAGACAAAGATGCATTAATCAATATTCCATCTATTATGATTAGCAAAGATTTGGGTGATTCTTTAAAACAATATTTACAGAATTCAGTAGCTATTAATGCAAGCATCTCAGATTCGCTTGGCCCAAAATTTACTGATAGTGATTTCGATAATGGAGTGATTGTACATGAATATACACATGGACTATCAAACAGATTAACGGGTGGTGCTGGTAATACTAGTTGCTTAAGCAATGCAGAACAAGGAGGAGAAGGTTGGAGTGATTTTTTTGCATTGGCTTTAACTTCTCACTCTTATGATAACCCTCAAATGGGTAGAGGAATAGGAATGTATTTACGTGGTGAAGATACAACGGGTTTAGGAATTAGATCCTATAGGTATAGTCGAAGTTTAGACATCAATCCTGTTACTTATGATAGCATCAAACGCAGAGAAAGTAGCGAGGTACACTATATTGGTTTTGTTTGGTGTTCAATGTTGTATGATATATTTTGGGATATGTCTGATAAATATGGATTTAGTAATGATATTTACAATGGCAATGGTGGAAACAATAAAGCTATGAAATTGGTGATGGAAGGTCTTAAGCTGCAGCCTTGTTCTCCAGGATTTATTGATGCAAGGGATGCTATTTTGCTAGCAGATTCTCTTTTGAATAATTTTGCAAATAAAGATTTGCTATGGAAAGCCTTTGCTCGCAGAGGTTTAGGATATGGTGCTGATCAAGGATCTTCCCTTGACATTAAGGATGGTATTGAATCTTTTAAACTTCCTCCACCTCCTAAACAAACTACTAGAATGGATGAAACCTTGAGTGAGAAATCAGTGAAGCTTTATCCAAATCCTAACAAAGGGACTTTTACCATTGAGACTGAGAGCGAACTTATAATGAATGCAATTAAAGTGTATGATATTTCAGGTAAGCAGGTTTTTAGTGAAGAAATGCAAAAGGAAAATAGGATTCATCAATTGAAGGTAAATTCACTAGAAACTGGTATATACATAGTTCAAATTGAAACCGAAAAAGGCAGCATTTATAAGAAAATGATTGTTGAATAATATACAAATCATTCATTTGGCATTTTCGTTGACTTAAGCCAACGAAAATGTCAAAAATAGGCAGAACAAAAATCACCCTTTAAATATATGAGCTGGGTAAGAGTTTATATACATATTGTCTTTACTACAAAGAACAGAGAGCCTTTTCTAAATTCTGTCGAACTTAGAAAGCAGGTTTTTCAACACATAAAACAAAATGCACTCGATAAAGATAATTGGCTTGATTGTGTAAATGGTTATAGCGAACATGCTCATTGTTTAATTTCATTGAAAAGAGATCAAACAATTAGTAAAGTGGTTCAATTAATTAAAGGCGAATCTTCCTTTTGGGTCAATAAGAATAAACTGACTGAAAATTATTTCATGTGGCAAGATGATTACTGGGCTGTTGGTGTCAGCGAAAGTCAAGTAGAAAGGGTGAGAAGATACATTCACAACCAAGAAATTCATCATGCTAAAAAATCTTTTACTACAGAAATAAATGAGTTTATAGAAAAATATAATTGTAGCAATTCTGAGAACTGATATTCTTTAAAGGGTATAATCTATTGCCATGAGATTTAGCTAAAAAGAAATAAAAAAGGATTTTATCCTTACCATGAGCTTTAGCTAAAAAAGAAATAAAGAAGCATTTTATCTATTACCATGAGCTTTAGCTCATGGAACAAAAATAAATAGCAAATGGGCTTTAGCCATATTTAATATTTGGCTAAAGCCAATCGGAGTATTTGATTTGTGCAGTTGGCTAAAGCCAACTGAAATTTATAAAAAGAATAATTTTCAAAATGGATTCAATAAAATCAAACCAAATTAAACAAGAAAGAAAAATTCTAATTATGTCTCTTTTCCTTTTGTCTGTTTTGATTATTATATTTGGATGTTGCTCAAATTGGAATGGAAATATATTTTATACAGGTATTATCATTTCTATACTTGTTGTTTTGGGTATTTATATTTATTGGCCAAGACAATGCTGCAAATGCAAGCAGCATATGCATAGGAAGGTTATTAATTATTTTTTGGTTTTTGAATTTTCGAAATGTAACAACGCTTTCAGAACTCATTTCATCGTTGATTCAAATTCATTTATTGGTTAAAAATGCTATTTTGCATACTGATAAAATCATTACCATCATCTATCAATCAAAAACTATCCCGCCTTGCCACATATAAGTAAGAAAAAAGTTAGCTTTGGCATTAGCCACCATTTGCGAAAATACCTCGACTCTTGCGGCCGTGCCACCAATATTCCTCTGCAATATGCTGACTTGAAAAACTTCAAAGAAAGTGTTGCCTTATATGATAAGAAAGGAAAAGACACACTATGGGAAACCTGCATATATGCCCCTTCTGATATTGAACATATCCATAACGATTTGATTCAGATTTATGCCTTGCTAAAAGTAGGCGGAGATGTGGAAGTGATGAAACACTTGTATATCGAACGTATTGACAATTGTTTGTATGGAAATACCGCCCCATTCAGGGTGCGCGTGGTAAATAAATTGAACGATAATTTTGATTATTTCTATGTGAAAAATGCAGATGCCTCAAGGATATACGGTTTGGAGCTAGAGCATCTGCTTTCCCCTAATCGTATTCATTACCTTGTGAGTGGCAATACCTTAATAGAAGAGCATATTGCGGGTATTCCAGGAGATGATTTTGTTAGAAATTATTTTGATAAAGAAAATTTCAATCCCATTCGATTATCTAAGGAGTTTGTGAAATTTAATGAGCGATGCCTTATCATTCTTTTGGGCGATATGCATTCAAGCAATTTTGTAATTCAAATTACTCCTGATTTTGAAGAAACCAATTACCGCATACGCTCCATCGATTTTGACCAACAAGCCTATGAAGGCAGAAAAAATATTTATTTGCCACAGTATTATAAGCAAAACAAAGCCTATATCGAATTGGTTCAAAAGCATATCAGCCTTGAAAGTATAAGACAATACCAACGTGAAGAAAGAGCAGTGATGGTAAGCAGAATGCGGTCATCAAAAAAAGTTATTTTCGACTTATTAAAAGCCATGAGTCATGATGATATTGCACCTAATGAAAATATTAACAACCTAAAACAAGAACTAGCAGCACATTACCAAAGCGATAGATTTTTGAAAGCACGCAGCATGGGAGATATTGTAAGATGCAGTTTATTACATTTGCTCCGAACCAATAAAAGAAGCTAATTAATTACGAAATGAGAATTAATAATTACGAATTAGGAGTAACCTATAAATAACTAACGTATAACCCAATAACGAAATAACGCATTAACCAATAACGATTTAACAAATAACAATGACCAACTCAGATATAGCCGATATTTTAAAACATTATGCCGACCTATACGAATTGCATGACGGCAACCCATTTAAGGTGAAACAATTTGCCAGTGCATCTTTTAGGGTAGATAAAATGGGAGTGACCCTATTTGGTAAAAGCAGTGAAGAGCTTGAAAAAACAGAAGGATTGAACAAGGGACTAGCTGCCAAAATTTTTGAGATTTGTAATATAGGTAGCTTTGCAGACTTAAATGATTTATTGGCAAATACACCTGAAGGAATCATTCAAATTATGCGTATTAAGGGCATTGGTCCTAAAAAAGTAGCGCATATATGGAAAGAGCTGGGTATTGAAAGTATTGGTGAATTGCTATATGCATGTAAAGAAAACCGCTTGGCACAAGCAAAAGGGTTCGGACTAAAAAGTCAGTTGAATGTTATCAAAGAGATTGAATTTATTTTTGCCAGTGCTAATAAGTTTCACTATGCCAAACTCGAACCCATTGCCAATTTATTAATAAACGATTTACAAAAACACATCACTGGTATTAATCAAATCTCGATAAGTGGAGATATGCGCAGACGCTGTGAAGTGATTGAAAGAATTCAAATAACAGCATCAGTGGCTAATAAGGAAGAAGCTATTGAGAGTATAAGTCAACAGCCATTGTTTTCATCTGTTCTATCCAATGACAATGGACTTTCAGGTAATTATGGAGGATACCCTTTTGATTTGATGATGTGTGATGATAGCGAGTTTGCTTATCAATTATTTTTAAATACTGCCACGCAAGAACATTTAGCACAATTAGGTTCACTACCACATAGCATACAAAATCTTACGAATGAAAATGAAATGTATGCAGCACTCAACATGCAATACATTGAACCCGAGATGCGTGAGGGTAGGGGAGAAGTGGAAAAAGCCAAAAGCCATTCACTACCTAAACTTATTGAACTAAGCGATTTAAAAGGGCCATTGCACAACCACTCTAAATGGAGTGATGGTTTGTTTACCATTGAAGAAATGGCAAAACATTGCATAAGCAAAGGCTACCAATACCTTGGCATGGGCGACCACTCTAAAAGCGCCTTTTATGCCAATGGAATGAAGGAGTTTCAGATAATTGAACAACACAAAGAAATAGATGCTTTAAATGCTAAATACCCTGCCTTCAAAATTTTTAAAGGCATTGAGTGCGATATCTTATACGATGGCAGCATGGACTATGAAAATGATGTGCTTGCTTCATTTGATTATGTAGTGGCCTCTGTGCATAGCATATTAAAAATGACCGAAGAAAAAGCCATGCAGCGATTGATAGGAGCCA
Source organism: Chitinophaga pinensis (assembly GCA_945870425.1). Classification (GTDB taxonomy): domain Bacteria; phylum Bacteroidota; class Bacteroidia; order UKL13-3; family UKL13-3; genus RGVD01. Next base: position 71,747 of record CAMBSD010000017.1, read on the forward strand.
TTGAAAACCCCTATACCACCATATTAGGCCACCCAACTGGGCGCTTATTGCTAATGCGTGAAGGGTATCCCATCGACCATAAAAAAATGATTGATGCCTGTGTGGCCAATCGGGTGGTAATAGAAATTAATGCCAACCCATACCGATTGGATTTAGATTGGCGATGGATAGACTATGCCCTAAACAAAGGCGCTATGCTAAGCATAAACCCTGATGCCCACGATTTAGACGGTTTTGCCGATATGTATTTTGGTACCCTAGTGGCCCGCAAAGGCGGACTAACAAAAGAGCATTGCCTAAACGCCATGAATGTGGAGGAGATTACAGCTTATTTTAGTAGGAAATAGTTTAACGGTTCACGGTTTTACATTTTACGGTAATCAGTCAAACTGTGAACTGATATACTGAGAACCAGTTACCTTAAAACAAAAAATCCCGCCATGCGGGATTTTTTGTTTGGTATTTTAGAGGCGAAATGTTTTTTGATTTTATTTAGTTGGTTAGGAAGAAATACCCAACTTCACTTAAAACTTTAACTTCTTTGCTTTGAATGCATAGCCAAAACTAATTGCTGGCCAAGGTAATATGGGTGTTCCGAAAAGCTTTGTGTTTGGCATTAATAATCCACAAACGCCTGCTCTAAACATAAACCCGCCATCTGATGGCATTCTTCTATAACCAATTCTAATTGATCCAAGAGGACTTCCTATATCATTCGGGGATATTGTTAATCCCCCGCCAACTTCAAAATATTTTATATTTTTACCCCACATCCAATCGTATTCTATAGGAATAATGATATCTGAATTGAATAACTCAATACCTACCCTTATATTTGTCCACCTGACATCAGTAAGTTTCATCCTACTTTCGTAATTTAATGAGTACAAAAGACCATTGCCCAATATTTCCGCATTTAACCCACTTTGCTGCATAATTGGCTTTTTATAGGTAAATTGTGAGCTAGCTTTATAAGAGATAGAATTAATTACTAACAGGGCTAATATTATTTTGATTTGTGGGTATATTTCTTTCATAATTAAGTGTTTTTGTCTGAAGCGCTCTAAAATTTGATTGTTCAATACAACAAAATCGACTGATTATTTCAGTTATGCAATAACTTATCCATCTAACATGTAATAAAATTTAATAAGGCGATAAAAGCAAGTTATTTTATTGGTTGCTTGGTTCACGGTTCACCATTGAACGGTTCTCAGAAATCCGTTAAACTGTGAACTGTCAAACTGTGAACTACAACCCCATCAACGCAATCACCTTCGCCACATCCTCAGGTGTATCAATGCAATGGCTATCGTAGGCAGTAGTAGCTAATTTTATTTTGTAGCCAGCCTCAAGCCAACGCAATTGTTCTAATGACTCGGCTTTTTCTAATGCCGAAGGGGCAAGTTTTGTTATGGCTTCTAAAATATCTGTGCGGTAGGCATACATGCCCACATGTCTGTAGTAAGTATGGTGCTTGTGCCAGTCTTTTTCATCCACTCCTTTAATAAAAGGAATAACCATGCGGCTAAAGAATAAAGCCTCGTGGGAATCGTTAAGTACAATTTTTACCTCGCCTTTGTCAAACAAAACTTCATGGCTATCCACTGCAATCATTTGTGTAGCCAATTCAGTATTGCCATCGCATACTTGCGTCAATTCATCTATTTGGTCAGCATTCACAAAAGGTTCATCGCCTTGTATGTTTAACACATAGGTATATTTTCCTTCAGTTTTTTGCAAAGCTTCAAAGCAGCGATCTGTGCCACTTGGGTGTTCTTCCTTAGTCATAACAGCCTTGCCACCAAAACTCAACACATGATTATATATGCGCTCATCATCAGTAGCCACTACCACTTTGTCTAATAATTTTGATTGACTGGCTTGCTCATATACCCTTTGAATCATGGTTTTGCCCAAAATTTCGATAAGCGGCTTGCCCGGAAAACGGCTCGAAGCATAGCGAGCAGGAATAATTCCTAAAATCATAAAGAAGATTTTACTTTTTAATTAATTTAATATCAAAACGAACAGGGGAAAGAAAATGTAACATCAATACCCTTGATAACCTGTATGTATAAGGCGAGGACAATAGCACAACTGAAATGATGGGAATGATATAAGTCCAAAAATCAGCCTTTCCATTAGAAATAAACAAAACTGCACCACCTATTACAAGCATCATGATTACGGTTAGTGCATAACTAACATACATGGCACCCCAAAAGAAACCCGGCTCAATTTCGTATTCCAAGCCACACACCGAACACGAGCGATACATGTCATAAAATCGCTTAAAGTCGTAAATAGGATAAACAAACATATCACCACTTTGGCATTGTGGGCATTTACACTTTAAAACAGCTAAGGTTTTAGAAGGAACATATTTTTCGCTCATGTATATTTTATATTGCTTTTGAAGCCTTGTGTTGTTTGTATTTTTTGTAATAGATATAACCAAAAACCCCAGCTACTATATAGGGGAAAGCAAATAAGTAAAGAATGCCATCATTTAGGGTATTACCCACTTGTGTTTCACCACTTTCGCGTGCCTTAACCAAAGCCGTTTTGCACATTGGGCATTGTGCCTGCAAAGCATCAGCCACTAGCATCAAGGCTATACATAAAACTAAAATTTTAATTGCTTTCATGTCACAAAACTATACTAATATGTGGTTCATTGGTTGATATTGAGAATAATCACACCTCCAATTATTTTTTATTGGTATAATCTGAAAGAATCAATTTAGCTTCATCTAATATCAAATCAGCGTTTTCGCCATTTTTATCTTTCGATTTTTTTCTAGCTTCGGTTCTTTCTTTGTTTCTAGCTTCGTTTTCCTTGGTTTCTTTTTTATATAAATCCTCATTTAGGGTTACATATTCTTTGTTTCTATTTTTTTCAATCAAAGCAATATCTTCCACAAGGTATTTATACTCATCATTGGTTTTCAATCTTTCTTGATGTTTGGCATCAAGTTCGGCTAATGCAGGTTTGATATTTCCTACAATTGAATAATCAGCAGGTTTAATCTCATCATATGGTAAAGAAAACTTACTCGCATCTTCTCCAAACTCTGCATCAGCAAAGGCGCTTGGAAAACTAATATCAGGTATCACACCTTTATGTTGTGTGCTACCACCTGAAATTCTATAAAACTTAGCAATGGTCATCTTTAACTGCCCCATCTTTTTATTGTCCATTTGCATAAATGAATTCATGTCAACCATATTCTGAACAGTTCCTTTGCCATAAGTTTGCTCACCTATAATAATAGCCCTACCATAATCTTGCAATGCAGCTGCAAAAATTTCACTTGCCGAAGCACTGAATCTATTCACTAGCACTACCATAGGACCATCCCATAACACATCGCTATCTCTGTCTTCTTCTACTTTCGTATAATCATTAGCGTCTTTAACCTGCACCACAGGGCCCTTTTTAATAAATAGACCCGTTAATTCAATAGCTTCCTGTAAAGATCCTCCTCCATTATTCCTTAAATCGATGATTAAACCATTTATTTTCTCTCCCTTAAGTGAATCTAATAAGCGTCTCACGTCCCTTGTAGTGCTTTTAAAATTTCTATCTCCTCGCTGAGCAGCGGCAAAATCAAGGTAGAAGGTGGGTATATTAATGATACCATATTTATTTTTTACTCCATTATGTTTAAACTCCTTAATACTACATTTTGATGCTTGATCTTCCAATACAATTTTGTCTCTTACAATCTCAATTATCCTTGTCTTACTATCAGTAGCATCATGCGGGATTATTTCAAGTCTAACAGTTGTTCCTTTTTTACCACGAATCAAGGCTACCACATCATCAATTCTCCAATCAAGAATATTCACCATTTCTCCATCTTTACCTTGCCCCACAGCTACTATCTTATCATTAGCCGAAATTTTCTTGCTTTTGTCAGCAGGTCCACCTTTCACAACTTCTCTTACTTTAGTATATTCATTCTCTGTTTGTAGGGTAGCACCTATACCTTCTAAATTCAAACTCATTTGCATATTGAAATCCTCCGCCATGCGAGGTGAGAAGTAATTGGTATGAGGATCTGCTATTTCAGTTAATGCATTTACATAAAAACTAAAAACATCCTCGTTTTTAGTCTTGCTCATTTGTTTTAATAGGTTGGTGTAACGCTTTTTAATAATGTCAACGCACACCGTATCGCTCTTGCCGTCCGCCTTTAGGGTTAACACTTCATACTTAATTTTACGTTTCCACAAATCGTCTAGCTCCTTTATATTCGACACATAAGCAGCTTTTTCTCTATTTGTTTGAAAAGAATCTATTTTATTAAAGTCCATTCCAGGCTTCAATAAGTCTAAAGCAAACTTAATTCTTTCTTCAGCCTTACTTTGGTATACGTTATATATTTCAAACCCAGCATTACAATTTCCTTGCACCAAGTCCTCGTCTAGTTGATTCCTATATTTTTCAAACGAAGCACTATCTGATTTGGTAAAATATACCTTTAGTGGATCAAGGTGGTTGAAGTAATTATCCAATAACTGTCCCGATAGTTTATCATCTATGGCAACCTTGCCATAGTGGTAAGCATTTAATGATTGTCCAATTATCTGAAAAGAAAATGTATGTTGACTTTCTGGGTTAAAGGTTTTCAATATAATAGAACTATCATTTTGTGAATAGCCCTTTAGAATGGGAGTTAATAGTATTAGCAAAGCAAAAGACTTTTTCATATATATATGTACTGATTTATTTGGAGCGAAAATAATCAATAGCCCATTACTAAGAAGTGTTTTTTAAAAAGTCTTTAAATAGGCTGTAAACGTTCATTTAGCATACAAAAGCATATAACACACTAGTAAATAATCACTTTGAGCATAAAATACCCCAACTGTTAGTAAAATTGAGCTTTTACACACGATGCCCATTTTTTTAGAAATGAAAAAATAACCGCTAAGTACACAGCATATTACGATTATTTTACACGGTAGTACTTTACTTTCTCGAGAATACACCTACATTTGCATCCCCTTAACAATAAGAAAAAAGGGAAAAGTTCTTTAAGTGTCGAAAGCGAATTACTCATTCTAAGTGTTGATTTCATTAGAAATATAGAATGAATAAAATAAAAATAATGCTTGTAAATAAATTAAATCTACTTACCTTTGTAGCCTAGTTTATAACAAAGAAATTAGTTCTATTAAGTAATGAGAAAAGCAAATATTGAAAAAAGTTTTTTAAAATAAAACTTGACAGTATTTAAATAAATATTACATTTGCACCCCGCTTCTTAATAGAGAAGTTGTTCTTTTAAATAAAAGCAAATTGAGACAAAAAGTTTTTTAAATAAAACTTGACAAAACAGAATAAAGTCTTAAATTTGCACCCCCTTTCAGAATGAAAGTTCTGAAAGAAATAATTATGAAATATCTTCCGTTTGCGGAAACAGATATAAAGTTCTTTGAAGAATTGAAATAGTGAACCTTTGTTTAACACAAAGAAAAAATAAAGTCCTTGATAATAGTCAATATCAAATAAATCTTTTACTATGAAGAGTTTGATCCTGGCTCAGGATTAACGCTAGCGGCAGGCATAATACATGCAAGTTGAACGAGATAAGTTGTAGCAATATGACTTTGAAAGTGGCGCACGGGTGCGTAACACGTATGCAACCTGCCCATATCTGGGGAATAGCCTCTCGAAAGAGAGATTAATACCCCATACCACAATGTTAAGGCATCTTAATATTGTGAAAGCTCAGGCGGATATGGATGGGCATGCGGCTGATTAGCTAGTTGGTAGGGTAACGGCCTACCAAGGCTACGATCAGTAGGGGGTCTGAGAGGATGTCCCCCCACACTGGTACTGAGATACGGACCAGACTCCTACGGGAGGCAGCAGTAGGGAATATTGGTCAATGGAGGCAACTCTGAACCAGCCATGCCGCGTGCAGGAAGACTGCCCTATGGGTTGTAAACTGCTTTTGTACGGGAAGAAACCTTACTACGTGTAGTAAGTTGACGGTACCGTGAGAATAAGGATCGGCTAACTTCGTGCCAGCAGCCGCGGTAATACGAAGGATCCAAGCGTTGTCCGGATTTACTGGGTTTAAAGGGTGCGTAGGTGGACTAATAAGTCAGTGGTGAAAGCCTGCAGCTTAACTGTAGAATTGCCATTGAAACTGTTCGTCTCGAGTATGGTTGAGGTTACTGGAATATATCATGTAGCGGTGAAATGCTTAGATATGATATAGAACACCAATTGCGAAGGCAGGTAACTAAGCCATAACTGACACTGAGGCACGAAAGCGTGGGGATCAAACAGGATTAGATACCCTGGTAGTCCACGCCCTAAACGTTGCATACTCGATCTTAGCGATATATAGTTAGGGTCTTAGCGAAAGCGGTAAGTATGCCACCTGGGAAGTACGTTCGCAAGAATGAAACTCAAAGGAATTGACGGGGGCCCGCACAAGCGGAGGAGCATGTGGTTTAATTCGATGATACGCGAGGAACCTTACCTGGGCTTGAATGTGAGTGACCGCTGCCGAAAGGTGGCTTCCCTTCGGGGCACAAAACAAGGTGCTGCATGGCTGTCGTCAGCTCGTGCCGTGAGGTGTTGGGTTAAGTCCCGCAACGAGCGCAACCCCTATCTTTAGTTGCCATCAGGTTATGCTGGGGACTCTAAAGAGACTGCCTACGCAAGTAGTGAGGAAGGTGGGGATGACGTCAAGTCATCATGGCCCTTACGTCCAGGGCTACACACGTGCTACAATGCTCACTACAAAGGGTTGCAATACAGCGATGTAAAGCTAATCCCTAAAAAGTGAGCTCAGTTCGGATTGGAGTCTGCAACTCGACTCCATGAAGTTGGATTCGCTAGTAATCGGATATCAGCAATGATCCGGTGAATACGTTCCCGGGCCTTGTACACACCGCCCGTCAAGCCATGGAAGTTGGGAGTGCCTGAAGTTTGTAACCGCAAGGAGCAACCTAGGGCAATACCGATAACTAGGGCTAAGTCGTAACAAGGTAACCGTACCGGAAGGTGTGGTTGGACCACCTCCTTTCTAGAGTTAGGACTTTATGTTCACTATTTCAATAAACTTCAATTATTGTTCTTTAATAATACTTTGCTGTAGGATTTCCAATAGCTTAATATCAGGAGGCTTCACCTTCTGAGTTGTAGACCAATTATAGTCTCGTAGCTCAGTTGGTTAGAGCGCTACACTGATAATGTAGAGGTCCCCAGTTCAAATCTGGGCGGGACTACAAAATATTCGCTATTGGGGAATTAGCTCAGCTGGCTAGAGCACCTGCCTTGCACGCAGGGGGTCAACGGTTCGAATCCGTTATTCTCCACAATCCGCTTTGCGGAAAAGTTCTTTGACATATTGAAAGAAAACATAAACACAATTTTAAAAAAATATTATTAATTAAGTTACTAAGGGCGTATGGGGGATGCCTTGGCTCTCAGAGACGAAGAAGGACGTGGTAAGCTGCGATAAGCTACGAGGAAGTGCCAACAACTTTTGATTCGTAGATTTCCGAATGGGGAAACCCACCACATTTATGTGGTCTAAGGACAACCCGCTGAACTGAAACATCTAAGTAAGCGGAGGAAGAGAAAACAATAGTGATTCCCTGAGTAGTGGCGAGCGAAACGGGAAGAGCCCAAACCGATTATGTTTCGGCATCATCGGGGTTGTAGGACTGCAACATTGTATTATAATTTAAGTAGAACCTTCTGGAAAGTTGGGCAGTATAGAGTGATAGCCTCGTATACGTACACATTATAAACATAGCAGTATCCTGAGTAGCGCGGGGTCGGAGACGCCTTGCGTGAATCTACCAGCACCATCTGGTAAGGCTAAATACTACTGAGAGACCGATAGCGAACTAGTACTGTGAAGGAAAGGTGAAAAGAATCTCGAACAGAGAAGTAAAATAGAACCTGAAACCATACGCTTACAAGCGGTTGGAGTCCCTATTGGGATGACAGCGTGCCTTTTGCATAATGAGCCTACGAGTTACTCCTCACTAGCAAGGTTAAGTTCTTATGGAACGCAGCCGAAGCGAAAGCAAGTCTGAATAGGGCGTATAGTTAGTGGGGGTAGACGCGAAACCTGAGTGATCTTTCCATGGGCAGGATGAAGTGACGGTAACACGTCATGGAGGTCCGAACTCATTAGCGTTGAAAAGCTACGGGATGACCTGTGGAAAGGGGTGAAAGGCTAATCAAACTGGGAGATAGCTCGTACTCCTCGAAATGTTTTTTGGAACAGCCTCGAGTATAAGTGTCGCAGAGGTAGAGCTACTAATTGGGTGAGGGGGTGTCAAAGCCTACCGAGCTCAGATAAACTCCGAATACTGACGACATGTTTCTCGGGAGTGAGCCCTTGGGTGCTAAGGTCCGAGGGCGAGAGGGAAAGAACCCAGACCATCAGCTAAGGTCTCTAAATTTAGGTTAAGTTGAACTAACGTGGTTCAATCGCAAAGACAGCTAGGATGTTTGCTTGGAAGCAGCCATTCATTTAAAGAGTGCGTAACAGCTCACTAGTCGAGCGATTGAGCGTGGATGATGAACGGGCATCAAACCTAATACCGAAGCTATGGACTCTTTTGAGTGGTAGAGGAGCATTCTAACAGCGTTGAAGGTGAAGCGTGAGCTTTGCTGGAGCGGTTAGAAAAGCCAATGTAGGCATAAGTAACGATAATGAGGGTGAGAAACCCTCACTCCGAAAGGCTAAGGTTTCCTGATCAACGTTAATCGGATCAGGGTTAGTCGGGACCTAAGGCGAAGCGATTTAGCGTAGTCGATGGACATCAGGTTAATATTCCTGAACTAGCTGAGAGGGACGGAGAGACGTGGTAATTACGTACTGACGGAAATGTACGTTGAGCTGAGCCTTCGGGCAAAGCGAAATTATAAAATCTCTTCCTAGAAAAGCTCCAGCATTAACCCGTACCGCAAACCGACACAGGTAGCCGCGATGAATATTCTAAGGAGCTCGAGTGATCCACGGTTAAGGAACTCGGCAAAATAACCCTGTAACTTCGGGATAAGGGGTGCCCCACATTTGTGGGGCCGCAGTAAAATGGCCCAGGCGACTGTTTATCAAAAACACATGGCTATGCAAAATCGAAAGATAAAGTATATGGCCTGACACCTGCCCGGTGCTGGAAGGTTAAGAGGGGATGTTAGTCGTAAGGCGAAGCATTGAATCGAAGCCCCAGTAAACGGCGGCCGTAACTATAACGGTCCTAAGGTAGCGAAATTCCTTGTCGGGTAAGTTCCGACCTGCACGAATGGTGTAACGATCTGGGCACTGTCTCAACCGTGAGCTCGGTGAAATTGTGGTATCGGTGAAGACGCCGGTTAATCGCATCGGGACGGAAAGACCCC
>CAMBSD010000018.1 GCA_945870425.1 Chitinophaga pinensis
AGATGTAAATCCATTCCATACATTCCCTGCCTTTGATAGCAATTATGTGGTGTGTTTAACAGCCACAAACAAATGCGGAAGCTATACCTATTGCGATACTGTTTGGATTGATAGCATGCATATAGGTGGTAGTTTTAAAGTAATAGCTACACGTAATCCTGTGCGCAGCCTAGGAACTCAAGATGCTTCGTCCCTCAGCATGACGAAGGCGAGCAATAACCATCAACCGACAACAAACAACTACCAACTAAGCAACTATCCAAATCCATTCGACCAGTCAACCATAATTGATTATGAGATTTGGCAAACATTTAGCAAAGCAGAATTGAGAATTACCAATGTTTTAGGTCAAGAAGTTTATATCCAAAAACTAAACAGACCTATGGACAAAGTTCAAATAGATGGTTCTGCGCTGCATGATGGTTTGTATTACTATTCGCTAATAGTGGATGGTACAGTGAAACTAACCAAGACCATGAGTGTGATTAGATAAAATTGTAGGGGGCGAATAAGTTTTTGCCCATTAAAAACAAAAAATCCCGAAGCGTTCACTTCGGAATTTTTGTTTTATTTAATTGAGTATGCTTTGGTAAATATTAGGTTGTTAAAGGGGGTAATTCAACTTCAGGATTAGGTTCTACTTCTGTGGGTGTTTTATTATTATCCACTTCTAATAAACCAAAGTTGAAGTAACTATTAAACTGTTCGGTATTGTCAATAGATACCGCAGCTATTAACAACACAAGTTTGCTAAGTTGTATGGTTAAGATTTTGCGGCTGTATCTTATTGTTTTTAGTGAAGTCGGATGTTTCAACCTGACTTCATTATGAGAACAATACTTTCGGGAAACAAATCCCAACATCTTGAAATGGAACAATTAAATTTTGAATTTAAACTTACTACTTTGGGAAAATGTAAATGGAGAAATCATATTAGTTTCCCTTGAACAAAAGGTTCCCAATTGAGCTAGGTTTTTCTGAGTTAATAATAAAAACAAAGGATAATATTTGTGAATTCTCACCAATATTATCTGATATTCCTTATACTTTTTAATTATTAACTGTTTTTCCTTCGATAATATGTCTTGATTTTCAGAAAATTACTTTTGACCTGCACTATCTAATATTCAAAAGTAAAAAAAATGTTAAAAAACATATATCTACTAGTGTCAGACATTATTATATTGCAGCGTTTTTTATAAAAAACCAATTGACACGATGATTTTAAAAAACCTACTAAACAAAACATTTTTCGCGGCTGTATTGTTCATGTTTTCATTGAATGTATTTGCCTTAACCTCAAACAAAGCCACTACTTTAGTTGCTAAACCATCTTTTGAATTGAAATCATTGATGACAGAAATTAGAATGGATTTGCAAAATCCAACTCAATTAATTACGGCTCAGGTTTCCCCAATGTCCGCAGGTGTTGATGCAACAAGCACTTCAGGTATTAATTGGTTGCTCATTATAGTTGCTATTTTATTGGTAGCTGTTATTGGAGTAGTATTCGATATCCTTGAGAAAACGGCTAAAATTCAAGGTAAAACGCTATTAAATTGGAGCAAAATCAATTCAATTCTATTAATTTTATTTTTAGTGTTGGGTTTAATCGCAACCGTTTGGGAGTTTTATGCTCACGGTAAATTAACATTGTTTGAACAAGGTTCTGCTTCAGAACATGGTGCTATTTACGATAATATGTTTATGATAACTTTGGCATTAACAGGCGTTGTTTTTGTTATCACTCAAGTATTATTATTTTGGTATAGTGCAAAATATAAACATAATCCAAATAGGAAAGCTTTATATTACCCTGATAACCATAAGTTAGAATATATTTGGACCATTGTTCCAGCCATTGTACTTACTGTTTTAGTAGTGCGTGGTTTAATTACTTGGAATAAAATCATGTATCAAAAAGACGAAAAAGCCATCAATGTCGAAATTTTCGGATATCAATTTGGATGGAATGTTAGATATGCTGGTACTGATAACAAATTAGGTTTTCATGATTTTAGAACAGTGGGTGTTATTAATCCTTTGGGTGTTGATACTACTGATGAAAAGGCCTTTGATGATGTTGTAACAAATGAGTTACATTTACCAGTTGGTGTGCCTGTTCATTTTCATTTTAGAGCTAAGGATGTAATTCATGGTGCTTATTTCCCTCACTTTAGAGCTCAAATGAATGTAGTTCCGGGTTTACCAACACAATTAGAGTTTATACCAACAGTTACTACTGCTGATATGAGAGCAAAATTAAATCAACCGACTTTTGATTACGCTCTTTTGTGCAATAAAATCTGTGGTTCAGCTCACTATAGAATGAAAATGAAAATTGTTATCGAGAGTCAAGCCGAATACGAAAAATGGATGAAAGAACAACCGGCTCTTGTCAATAAGGCAGCTGCTCCAAAAGTAGAAGAAGTTGCTACACCTACTGCAGACAGCAAGAAAAAGGATAAAAAAGAAGTAGCTTTAAATTAATTCATTAGTAAAAATAATTAAATAAAAGTTTTATATGAGTAACACACATGACAATCATGAAGCAGTAGGACACCACGATGAACATGCGCATCATGAAGAGAATTTTGTAAGCAAGTACATTTTCAGTATGGACCACAAGATGATTGCAAAACAGTTTTTAATAACTGGAATCATAATGGGAACCATCGGTATGTTAATGTCACTTGTTTTTCGTCTTCAACTTGCCTACCCAGATACAAAATTTGCTTTTTTTGAGTCGATTTTAGGTCATTGGGGAAAGGATGGAAAGCTTGATCCTAATTTTTATCTAGCATTAATAACAATTCATGGCACCATCATGGTGTTTTATGTTTTAACTGCTGGTTTGAGTGGCACTTTTTCTAATTTATTAATTCCACTTCAAGTTGGAGCAAGGGATATGGCATCACCTTTTATGAATATGCTTTCATATTGGTTTTTCTTTATTTCTTCTATTGTATTATTATGCTCATTATTTGTAGAGGGTGGGCCAGCTTCAGCAGGTTGGACAGTTTACCCGCCTTTGTCAGCTTTACCAAAAGCCATTCCAGGTTCAGGTGCAGGTATGACATTGTGGTTAGTGGCAATGGTATTGTTTATAGTTTCTGCCTTGTTAGGAGGTATCAACTATATCACTACTGTATTGAACATGCGTACTAAAGGAATGAAAATGACAAGAATGCCTTTAACTATATGGGCTTTCTTAATCACTGCTGTTTTAGGTTTGTTGTCATTTCCAGTATTATTAGGTGGTTCATTATTACTTGTATTTGATAGAAGTTTTGGAACTTCTTTCTATTTAAACGAAATTGTTGCTGAATTAGCTGGTGGTATTGAAAGAACGGGTGGTTCTCCAGTATTATTCCAACATTTATTTTGGTTCTTAGGTCACCCAGAGGTTTATATTATTTTATTACCTGCTTTGGGTATCACTTCAGAAGTAATTGCTACTAACTCTCGTAAACCAATCTTTGGCTACAGAGCCATGATTATTTCAATACTTGCCATCGCATTCCTTTCGTTTATTGTTTGGGGTCACCATATGTTTATGACTGGTATGAATCCATTCTTAGGTTCAGTATTTATGTTAGGAACCTTAATTATTGCTGTGCCTTCGGCAGTTAAAACCTTTAACTACCTAGCCACTCTTTGGAAAGGCAATATCAAACTTACCCCTGCTATGTTGTTTGCTATTGGTTTGGTTTCATTCTTTATCTCTGGTGGTTTAACAGGTATATACTTAGGTAATGCTGCATTAGATATTAATTTGCATGATACATACTTTGTAGTTGCTCACTTCCATTTGGTAATGGGTAGTGCTGCTATTTTTGGTATGATGAGCGGTATTTACCATTGGTATCCAAAAATGTTTGGAACCATGATGAGTAAATCTCTAGGATATATTCACTTCTGGTTAACTTTCATTTCAGCTTATTGTGTATTTTTTCCAATGCACTTTATGGGTTTAGCTGGTGTACCTAGAAGATATTATGCAAATACTGCCTATGATCAATTCAATGTGTTTATTGACATGAATCAATTTATCACCATTGCCGCCATTTTAGGTGGTATTGCACAATTGGTATTCTTGTTCAATTTCTTCTATAGTATAAGAAATGGAAAACGCTCACCAAAAAATCCTTGGGACTCAAATACATTGGAATGGACAGCCCCAGTTGAGCACTTACATGGCAACTGGCCAGGAGAAATTCCTCATGTATATCGTTGGCCATATGACTATAGCAAACCAGGTGAAGAAAGTGATTTTATTCCTCAAAACATACCAGATGAGTCTCAAAATGGAGATCCTATGGTAGAGCCAAAAGCTCCTGCTGTTCCTCACCATACTGAAGCCCCCCCTATGCAATCGCAAGTTAAAGAGGTTGTAATGTTTTCTGGCTTGAGAAGGTTGTTTGGTTTTGCAGGATAATTCATTGATAGAAGAAAAAAAATATGAGAGGCGGTTTAGAAAATTTGGTATAGCTACCATAGCCGCAGTGTTCTTTTTAATATTTGTCGGAGGACTGGTAAGAAGTACCGGAAGTGGAATGGGTTGTCCTGATTGGCCAAAATGTTTTGGACAATATGTACCGCCCACAAACATTTCTCAATTACCAATTGATTATAAAATACATTTCGCAGTAAATGGAAAAGAGATAGCTGATTTTGATGCTTTCAAAACATGGACTGAATATGTCAATCGCTTGGTTGGAGTGGTTATTGGCATTTTGATTTTATTAACAATCGTTTTTGCCTACCCCTATCTTAAAACACAAAACAGAAAGATATTTTGGTTGAGTTTTTTAGCCTTTATTTTGGTAGGTTTTGAAGGTTGGATTGGATCAAAAGTTGTAGCTACTGATTTAGCTGTAAGTTTAATAAGCATTCACATGTTATTGGCTTTGGCTATAGTAGGGTTGTTAATATACACCATCACAAGTTCCCAAAGTTTTGTAATTGAACAATTACAAGAAAACAAATGGATTAACCCCCTTTTGATTTTTGCTATTTTTGTTTCAATCGTCCAAATTATTAGCGGAACTCAAGTGAGAGAAATCGTTGATGAGGTAGCAAAGCGAATTGACAACAGATTTCTATGGATAGAAGAATTAGGGTATGTGTTTAAATTTCATAGAAGTTGGTCTGTATTAAATTTACTTGTATCGATTGTATTAATGTTGCAATATAAAAAAGCCTTCGACAGAAATTCCTTAATATATAGATCAGGTTTAGCATTGATTCTGTTAATGGCTGTTCAGGCATTCACAGGAAAAGTACTTAGTCTTTTTGGTTTTCCAGGCTACTTACAAAGTGTTCATTTAACACTCGGTAGCCTAACAGCAGGATTACAGATGTTTATTTTTATCCTGGTGTTTTATAAAACTAAAAAAAATATAGTTTAACAACTGTCCACATATGTGTATGGTTTTTAAACAAAAAAACAATAACAAAACAGAGTGAAAGAAACATTAGAAATAAACTTAGTAAAGTCAGAATCAATAAGTGCAAAGTTCAAAGACTATTTGTTATTGGTTAAGTTAAGACTTAGCCTTTTAGTTGTTTTTTCTTCAGTAGTTACTTATTTAACTGCTGCTATGGGTCATTCCATTAATTGGTTTGAGTTATCGATATTAGCGTTAGGTGGTTTTTTTGTTACGGGTTCTGCTAATGGTATCAATCAAATAATTGAGAAAGATTTTGATAAATTAATGCATAGAACGGCCAATCGACCATTGGCTACCAATAGAATCTCTATCGTGGAAGCAGCCGTTTTTTGTGCACTTTTGGGTATAATAGGTATAGCGCTCATAGGGTTTTACTTAAATAAAACAAGTAGTTTGTTGGCCTTAGCTTCATTGCTATCATATGCTTTTATATATACCCCGCTAAAAAGGGTCTCTCCAATATCTGTATTGGTGGGTGCTTTCCCTGGAGCAGTGCCTGCCATGTTGGGTTGGGTTGCTTTCACAGGCACTATTGGTATTGAAGCTTTGGTGTTTTTTGGCATTCAATTTTTCTGGCAGTTCCCACATTTTTGGAGTGTAGCTTGGTTGCTTGATGATGATTACAAACGTGCTGGTTTTAAAATGCTTCCATCTACACCTGGTCGCGATAAAGGGACTGCTTTGCAAACATTGGCATTTACATTGGTATTAATACCTTTTGGAATGTTACCTGCGTATTTGGGATTTGCTGGCATAATTTCGACTATTATTGCTTTATCAGGAGGTATTTGGATGAGCTACAATGCCTATTTGTTGTTTAAATCGTGCGACATTGCATCCGCAAAGAGATTAATGTTTTCGGCATTTATTTATTTGCCTTTGGTGCAATTGGCATTTTGGTTAGATAAAATATAAAGGAAATGAAAGCAGATATGATTAATGAATTAAGCAAAACGGACGAACGTGAAAATGATTTTATCAATCCGAAGAAATTTGGTTTGTGGTTGATTA
The DNA here is from genome assembly GCA_945870425.1 of Chitinophaga pinensis. Taxonomy (GTDB): domain Bacteria; phylum Bacteroidota; class Bacteroidia; order UKL13-3; family UKL13-3; genus RGVD01. The sequence goes on from CAMBSD010000018.1 coordinate 6,465, forward strand.
TTGTTGCAAGTGTTATGCTTTTTGCTGCTTTCACAAGTGCTTATATTGTTAGAAGGGGAGAAGGAAATTGGGAGTTATTTGATTTACCAGCTGTATTTGCGTATAATTTGATAACAATTATACTAAGCAGTATTTTCATGCAAATGGCGTTTGTTTTTGCTAGAAAGGATGAGATTTCTAAAACAAAATTAACATTACTATTAACTATGGTATTGGGAGTTGTGTTTTGCTTCATGCAATACCAAGGCTGGAAAGAGTTGGTCAAAAACAGCGTTTATTTGGTCGGTAATCCTTCTGGTTCATTTATTTATGTGATTTCAGGGGTGCATATGTTGCACGTGATAGGTGGATTGGTATTTGTATCCATCATGTTATTACAAACATTCAGATACAAAGTTCACAAGAAGAGTATATTATATTTAAGCATGTGCACTACCTATTGGCATTTCGTAGGTATTTTGTGGGCATATTTATTTATTTTCTTTAAAATGTACAGATAGAATTTTATAATTGAAACATTAATTAAACAGAATATAAAAATGGCAAACACTACTACACTCGAGGCCGAAAAAAAAATTACTTGGGGCGGAGGAAAATCTCCCTTCACGGTAAGTTATGGTAAACTAATGATGTGGATTTTTTTACTTTCAGATGCGTTTTCATTCTCATCTTTGTTAGTTACTTACGGCTTTATTAGATTTACTTTTCCAGCTTCTGGAGCTAATGAAATAGTTAAACCTTTGTCTCATACAGCCGAAAATTTTGTTGAGGCCATGAGAGAGGCTCATTTATTTTCACCTGAACATTGGCCATTACCTGAACTAGTTTTTAATCATTTCCCTTTTTTGCATGGTTTGCATTTGCCCTTATTCTTTGTAAGTTTAATGACATTTGTGCTTATCTTTAGTTCTGTTACAATGGTATTGGCCGTTGAAGCTGGACATAGAAATGCTAAAAAGGAAGTTGCATTTTATATGCTTCTTACCATTTTTGGTGGTCTTGCCTTTTTAGGTTGCCAAGCTTGGGAATGGACACAATTTATTACTGAAGGAGCTTCACTTCATGGTAATCCTTTTGGGCCAACAGCATTTGCAGCCCTATTTTTTATAGTGACAGGTTTCCATGGTTTCCACGTTTTCTCAGGTGTGGTGCTCAATTTTATTATTTATGTAAACGTTTTAGATGGTACCTACGAAAGACGTGGTCATTATGAGATGGTTGAAAAAGTGGGTTTATATTGGCACTTTGTAGATTTAGTTTGGGTGTTTGTATTCACATTCTTCTATTTGATTTAATTTTTATCATTTACACATAATTTATTCTAACAAATAACATGGAACATACAGAACATTTAGAACATACCGAGTCTCCAGCTGATATTAAAAAGCAAATTTGGAGGACATTTTGGATTTTATCATTTCTTACCGTTATTGATATCGTATTGTATTTTGCATTGCTTTCTTATCATTCAATGTGGAAAAATACATTATTTATTCTACTAGGCGTTGTTAAAGCTTTTTATATCGTTGCCGTTTTTATGCATATGAAATTTGAGCGCAAGGCTTTGGCAGGTATAATTATACTTCCTTTTATGCTAGTGTTAGTCCTTATTTGGCTTGTACTTATTGAAGGAGGCTATACTTTTGATTTGAGATAAAAATCTAGTGAAAAAATCATTCTACATAGCAGCGGGGGTTATTTTAATCCCCGTTTTAGTTTATTTTCTTTTAAAAGCTGGAAACACTAGTTTTAAAAGACTTCCATATTTAGGTGAGAGAATTGCCCCTGACGGTATCAACCAAAAGGATACGATTTTTTATTCTATTCCTGATTTTGAGGTCACAGATCAAAAAGGCAAAAAATTAAACCATGCAAGTTTTCAAAACAAAATATTTGTGGCTAATTTCTTCTTTGCCTCTTGTCAGGAGGTTTGCCCTGCCATGAACAAAAAGTTGGCAGTTGTTTATGATAAATTTAAAGAATTTTCTGAAATCGAGTTTGTTTCATTCACAGTTGATCCTGAAAATGATAGTACTTCGGTATTATTTGAATATTCAAAAAAATATAATGCAGACCCAAAGATTTGGCATTTTGTAAATACCAATTTAGATGCTACTAGTAAAATAGGGCAAGGATTTTTATTGCCAATTTCAAAAGAGGATAAAACAATTGACCATAGTCAGCAGTTAATTTTAATAGATAAAGAAAAACATATTAGAGGCGTTTACAATAGTTTCGATGAAGAAGATATGAAACGCTTAAATGACGAATTAAAAGTATTATTATATGAGTACCACCAACCTGGAAAGTAAAGATAAATTAGTTCTAAAAGTTGTTATTGGTTTATCCCTTTTTGTTTTTTTTACAGTAGTAGTTCTAAATAAACAAATTTTACCAAAACCGAGTGCAATCCCATCATGGACTTATATACTACCTATGATAAATGCTATTATTAATGGCACGTGTAGCATTCTTTTATTGGTCTCATTATATTTTATTAAAAGAAGAAATATTGAGATACACAAACAAATTAACCTAATTGCCTTTGTGCTTTCTAGTTTGTTTTTGGTATGTTATATCTTATACCATTGGTTATCTAAAGAAACTGTATACGGAGATATGGATCACGATGGTTTATTGAGTGAAGCTGAATCACTAGCCGTTGCTTCATCCAAGTCTATTTACTATTTCATTCTTATTTCACATATTGTTTTAGCAGCTATAGTTCTTCCCTTGGTGTTATTATCATTTTATAGCGGTTTGCAACTTGATGTAGATAAGCACAAAAAATTAGTTCGTTATTCTTTTCCAATATGGCTCTATGTTACCATTACTGGTGTAGTGGTTTATATCATGATTAGTCCATTTTATCCGCTACAATAATCAGTATTTTGTAACGATTTATTGGTAGCAATTTTGCTTTAGGCTTTTGTATATTTGTGATTCATTTAATGAAAAAAGCAAAATTACTTCATTCAAAACCGATTAAGTGGCTATATAGAGTGACCCAAAAGATGGGTTTCCCTGGCAACAAAAACTTAAGCATGTATGCCGTAATGGAGTTTTTTGTTAGAACCGTTTCAAAAAAAGATCTTCAGATGAGAAGCTCTGCGCTATCCTTCACCTTTTTTTTAGCATTGTTTCCATCCGCTATTTTCTTTTTTACTTTAATTGCCTATTTGCCGGTAAAACAAGATCATGCTAAGATATTGTTTTTTATATCTGAAATGATGCCTAAAAGTGCTTATGAAACCATTAGTGAAACTCTTGAGGATATTCTGAAAACACAGAGAAGAGGATTACTTTCAATAGGTTTTTTTTCAGCATTATACTTTTCTACCAATGGCTTTCATTCATTAATGAATTCGCTCAATAAATACAGTGGAACCGAAGAGAACAGACCTTTTTGGAAGCAAAGACTTGTGGCTTTTGGTTTAACTTTTTTTGCATCGGTTTTAATTCTACTTTCTGTTTTGATGATAACAATAGGTAATATCACCATAAAGTGGCTTAGCAAAAATCATTGGTTGCCTAATGGTGGCTCAGCCTTTGCTTTAAACACACTTAATTATTTGATTGTGGCACTCATCTGTTTTGCAATTGTTGGTGCTATATATTACTATGCCCCAGCAAAGCATCGCATGTGGAAGTTCTTTTCAGCGGGAGCTATATTTGCATGTATTAGCATTTTGGTCACTACAACTGGTTTTTCATACTATGTTAATTATTTCAATACCTACAACAAAGTATATGGTTCGATAGGTGTCCTAATTGTTATCATGATGCTTATCTACATCAATATGTATATTTTGCTTTTAGGTTATGAATTGAATGTTGCCATTGATTTGGCTGCCAAGCAAGAGAATAAAAACATTGCTCGCAGACAGAGACAAAACAAAATAATATTCCTCGATATACCCCATGACGAATCAAACAATAATTAGAAACTTTTATTACAAACGCTTGTTTATTTGTTAAGGTTATGAGAAGAAAAGTTAGAGTAGGTGGTGTGCCAGAGCATTTCAACATAGCTTGGCACTTGGCTATAGAAGAAGGTAGTTTTGATAGGTGCGGAATTGATATTGAATGGGTGAATGTGCCAGGAGGAACTGGGGCCATGTGTCAGATGCTACGTAATGGTGATATTGATATGGCCATAGCCTTGACAGAAGGTGTTATTTCCGATATAATTCATGGTAATCCTAGTAAGATTGTACAGTTTTTTGTAAATTCTCCTTTGAGATGGGGCATCTATACAGGTGCTAATAATGAATTGCAAAATCTTGAAAACATTGAAGGTAGAAAATATGCTATTAGCAGGTTTAAATCTGGATCGCATTTGATGGCTTATGTTAATGCTGCTCGTTTGGGTATAAAAATTATTGAAGATGATTTTGTTATCATTGGAAATTTGGAAGGTGCACGAAAAGCCTTGGCAAGCCAGCAAGCTGATTTATTTATGTGGGAAAAATTTACTACTAAACCTTTTGTTGATAGCGGTGAGTTTAAATTTCTGGGTGAATGTAGAACCCCTTGGCCTTGTTTTGTTGTGGTTGCCACTGATGAATTTATAAATAACCAAAACGAATCCTTACATGAAGTATTAGATATCATCAATCAGTCTTGCCATGATTTGAAAAGTAATCAAGAAGCGGTTGATTTAATTGCTTGGAGATACCAAATAAAATTGGCTGATGCGATGCAATGGTTTTCAGAACTTGAGTATGCTGCAAGGCCTCAGATCAGTGAAGCCTATATGAATGATATATTAGCTAAACTTAAACAGTTTAGTATAATTGATAGTATTCCGGAAATAGAAGAAATTTGCTACTCTGCCAATGTTGATGTGCTTAATTAGGCAATAAAAGTTGAAATGTTCATTCTAACTGCCGTCATACTGCAATTAGCTTCAAATTCAATCTAATTCCTATTAAGTTTATTCAGACCCAAAAACTACTTCATCAAACGAAGCAATAGTATTTCAAGAAGGATAAAGGCCAAAGCTGCAAAAAGAGCATATTTCCAATACGAGGTCCCATACTCTTCCAATTCTATTTTTTTCTTCATTGTGCTCATGTCTTCTTTAATGATTTCAGCAGAAGGGTTAATCTTCTCTAATTCGCTATTGGTGAAGTTAACCATATACGATTCCACTCTATTATAGTTGAATGACACAGAAGCTAGAATCTTGGATTTATCTCCTTTAATTTGATATAAGCCAGCTTCTTTTATTTGATCATCAACAAAAATTGTCTTTTCATCTTGATTGTTTTGGATATCGGCAACCATTTCAAATTTATCTTTGCTGATATATCCAATTTTATCCTCACTTTCCGACTTGAATTTTACTAACTTATCCTTGCCAATAGTATAATATAATTCAGGTGCTATTTGCTTTCCTAAAGCAATTTTTAGTATGAAAGGAACAAAGAAGGCATGTTTTTGAAATGAGCTAAAATCATCACTAAATGGAGAAGCGGCATAAAATATTTTTCCCTTTCCAAAATTCGATTTGAAAATAAATGGTGCGCCATTGTCCAAAGAAAATATTTCTGAACCTCTGGTGTTTGATGAAATATTAAAAGGATAATAGGCAAATAAACTAGGGGCATCCATGTTTTGCGGAAGTTTATTGAAGACACCTTTAAACAAATCATCTTGTGTGTTTATCTTATCAATCTTTAATTCTTGCTTGGTTAACTCTGTATATTGAATGTTTGATAAACCAGATGATAGTACATTTAAACCTTGGATTTGAGAACTGTTTGATGGAGGAATAATGAGTAAATAGCCTCCATTCAATACATGTTTTTTTAGTTCTTCTATAAAGCCTGATGAAATATTTTCAGGTTCATTAAGGATAATAAGTTGCTTTTTTTTAAATGAAGAAAAGTCGAGTTGTTTAATATTTTGTGTGCTGCTTTGGTAATAGCCATCCACCTTCAATACTTGTTTTAAATATACATTTTCTTTCTTATCATTTATAATTAATACTTCTGCATTGTAGCTTGGTGAAATGGTAAAATACAATTTGTCGTCAAAAGTGATAGGGTTATCAATGATACTTAACTCGGCATTTTGAAATGCCTCAGTGCCACATGTAAATGTAAGGTTTATATCTATATAAGAATGACTCTCACAAGTAAAATTTTGTAAGCCTTTTTGTACTTTATTTATGGATAATACCAAAGGTAGATTTTCAGATTTTTCATCGCTTTCATTTCTTAGTCTAACCTTTATAGTAACTGGTGAATTCGGTTTTACCAATGGTGTTAAAAGCCAAGCTGAATCAATGAAAAGGTTTTGTTGTTTTTCTGCTTCAATGGGTATGAATTTTACTGATAAGTTTGAATCCAATTCGTTATTACTAGCATTCAATTGTTTCTGCTGAAAATCACTGATGATATATGAGATTCGCTCGGTGTTATTCTGACTTAAAGCTTGTGATTGACGGGATAAAATTTGACTTAAGTTTTTGCTTGAAGCGCTTAGTTTTATTTCATCAAGCATGTTTAGAAAATCTTGTTTATTCACCAATCTTTGGTGTTTGCCTTCAAAATCGTTGCTTAGCAATTGAAATTGACAATCGCTTTTATATACATCTACTATTTGACGGGCTTTATTTTTGGCAGTTTCAAGCAGTTCGCCATCCTTGCCAATAGCACTCATGCTAAAACTATTGTCTACAAATATGCTTACTGTTTTATCTTTTTGAATGCTTTTATTTTTTTGATATGGAAGATAGGGTTGTGCAAATGCAATCACTAAAAAGGATATGGCCAAAATCCTGCATAGTAATACCAACCAGTTTTTTATGTTCTGTTGTTTTTGGTTTTTCTCAATTACTTGTTTTAAGAAACGAATGTCGCTAAATACTATTTTTTTATACCTTCTGAAATTAAACAGATGGATAATAATAGGTATGGATATGGCAAATAAGGCAAATAAAAATCCAGGATAAACAAATTGCATAACACAATAATAAGCTTCTAAAGTCTTTGCTTCCAAATTTCGTTTATAAATTTAAGAAAGAAAAGGGTTTGAGGCCGTTTTTTACTTTTAGTGATGGGCTTTAAACAGCTTGAGGCAAAATTTTGAAAACAGCCAGAGGCTAATCAATAAGTTCACTAGCGGGACGCTAGCGATTTCTGTGGTTCGAAAAGTCTGACACGCTAGTATTTTGTATGCCTCAATAAATCAGGTAATTTCTTCTTTGATTTGTTTGTATCCTATTTTTTCAAAAACTCATATCATACCTATCAAGTCCAGGTCCGTATTCGTCTTTAGTTATTTTGTGTATTTTGAAACCGAATTTTTCGAAAAAGGAATAGGTATGCTGAGAGGTGTCAAGCACAATCTTATATTCAGAATATAACATCTTGATTTGATTTATTCTGTGTTGAAATAACAAGCTGCCATAACCTTTTTTGTGATGATTTTGATTTACCATTCCCCACACCATATTGACATTGGGTTTGTCTTTCACAATATAAAAGCCACCACAAGCTTGGATTTCCAAGTTTTCTTCTAATACGTAGAAGTAATCCGCTGATGAAGTTTGATAAGTAATTTGACCGCTATCCTGCCCATTCAACTAATTTTCTAATCCTACTATTTCATCGGCATCAAAATATTTAGGGCAATTACTCTCGAAAATAGCAAGGCAGGCTTGTCTGTCTTGCGCCAAATAAGGTCGTATACTTACCATTTCTTTAACATTACTTTGTTATCGTATCTGTTTATTTCCCTTTGAAATGGGGCATTACCAATACAAATATAGTTTTGTCTTTCATAGAATTGAATAGCTCTATAGTTTTCTTCATATACCCAAAGCCACATTTCGTGCAGTCCTTTTGACTTAACAATTTTCTCTGCTTCTAATAATAAATGATAGCCAATACCTTGGCCGCAAAACCATTCAAGGATATAGAGTTTGTTTAACTCTGTTGCTGTAATATTACCAACAGGGCTTTTTTTATTAAATTCAATCTCTGCTACACCCACCAGATTTCCTTTGTATTCGGCCAGTATCAAACAATCTGAATGCTGAATTATTAATTCTTGGAGTCTTTCTTCTGAAAACTGTTTTGTTATAAAATTGGCATATTCATCTGAAACGCCTTCCGTTCCATAGGTTTGGATATAAACCTGTTTGAATAGTATGGATAGTTTTTTTACATCACTAATGTTGGCTAGCCTATACTTGATTTCTTTTTTCATACTTAGATATTTGCTTTTCTTTGATGGTAAGTGTTAGACATCTTAGGGGTTTTGAATTGACACTTCTCATTTCCTTCCCCTAAGCATATGTCTTTTTCCTATTGGACCTGGGAGACGTTCTACTTTAAATCCGGCTGCACGCATGGCTCTTTTTACATCTCCTTTACTCGAATAGGTCAAAAGGCTTGCCCCATCTTTCATGATTTGGTAAAGTGTAGAAAAAATCTCAACTGTCCACAGTTCAGGTTGCTTGGCAGGGTCGAATGCATCCATGTAAACTAAATCAAAATGATTGGTCGTTTTGCTAAGGGGATGCTTGGCTATGTCTTCAATTTTGGAATGAAATTTTTGCAAAGAGAACTGCGTATTCAAATCGTTTTTTTTGTTCCATTCACTGGTATGAATTTGGTTGAATATATCCTTCTCATCCTCATTCATCCAATCGGAATAATTCAATTGTTCTATCAATGGCAAATCAAGTGGGAAGGCTTCAATGCCTGTATAATCGCAATCCACCTGTTGCTTATTACATTCAATATAACTTAATATCGCATTTAAACCTGTTCCAAATCCAAGCTCTAAAATCTGTATGCGATTGTTTACATTTTTTTCTAATTGTGCTTTCAAACCAGCTTCAATAAAAACATGCAAACTTTCTTGTAAAGCACCATTTGTTGAATGGTAGCTTTCGTTTATTTGGGCATTAAATAGGGTATGAGAACCATCTTTGGTTAATTGTAATTGAGGGTTTCCGAATGTTTCAGTCATCTTATTTGATGTCTAAATACAACATCACCGGCAAGTGGTCGCTGTAGCCATTTAGGAATTTCATACCACCAAATGTGCGAAGAGGATTTCCTTTGTATTTTTCTTCTGTTTCAAGCATCCACTCCTGTTTGAAAATATCTGTTGAATTAGCCTTGTACCATATTTTGGTTTTACAATTAACCAAATTATTACTTAGCATAATTTGATCCAAAAAGTTCCATTCTCCTTTATGTCTATAACTACCTTTGCCTTGTTCCATAAGTCCATACATAGGGTTGAAGAAACCATTAGCTTGAATAGTTTTTACATCACCTGTAGCGCCAATCACGTCTTTTATGCTAGCATTATTGGGGTAATCATTAAAATCACCCATCACAATGATATTGGCTTTAGCATCTTTTTTATAAAGGCTATCACATATATGTTTTACAACTCCTGCCACATATAACCTTTTAGGTTCTGATTCTTTTTCGCCTTCTCTGCGGCTAGGGAAATGGTTTACTAGGAAATAAATATGCTCATTGTTATTCAATGTGATATTTGCAAACAAGATGCCTCGTGTTTTATCACCACCTAAACCATCAGGATTAATGGTGAATAGTTTACCTTTTGCTTCTTTTACAATGTTTTTTTTGAAAATTAATGCATTGTCAATACCTCTTTCATCTGGCCCTTCAAAAAATACAGGCTGGAAATTGCTTGCAATTAACTGTTTATTGTTAATCAAATCAGTCAATGAATGAATGCTTTCAACCTCGCACATACCCAAAAAATCAGGGTTTAAAGCGGAGATTACTTTAGCCATATTGTTCAATTTGGCATAGTATCTTTCTGTATTCCATTTGTATTTGCCCTCTGGTAGAAACTCCTCATCATTTTTATCAGGGTCGTTGATGGTATCAAATAAATTTTCTTGGTTGTAGAAGGCTACGCAAACTTTTTGTTGGGCATAGCTGTTAATAATGGTAAGGTTTAGCACAAGCGCAAAAAATATTCTTTTCATGAGGGCAAAGTAAATAGTTAAGTTGTAAATTATACAGATTATTTATTGGTTAAGATGAAAACTTATTGGTTTTAATAACGTAATTAGCAGCAAAGAATGATAGGATTTAATTTTACAAAATACCTTCCTTCGCCCAATGGTGAAGATAAGTTTCAGCAAATGCTAAACCTTTTCATGCAGTTGTTGCAATACACCAATGGAGATGTGACCGAGGCGATGGATTGGATGAACCAAATTGACCGTGAATACAAGCTTACGGACAATAAATATGGTATGGGTAATTTTGTTCAAGACCTAAAAGACAAAGGCTACATAAAAGAAAACCCCTCAAACGGTAATTTTGATGTTACATCTAAAACCAATCAAACCATTAGGCAAAAGTCTTTGGAAGAGGTTTTTGGTAAATTGAAAAAAACTGGTCAAGGTAATCATAAGACCAATTTTATAGGAGTTGGAGATGAAGTGACAAGTGATTTGAGGCAATTTAGTTTTGGTGACAGTGTGGATCAAATTGACATGACTGCATCTATACACAATGCCCAAGTAAATCATGGTATTGATAGTTTTAACCTCACCGAAAATGACTTAGAAATAAAGGAGCGTGACCATAAAAGTCAAACAAGTACTGTGTTGATGATAGACATTTCACACAGCATGATATTGTATGGTGAAGACCGCATTACACCTGCTAAAAAGGTAGCTATGGCCTTGGCTGAGTTAATTAATACAAAATACCCTAAAGATACTTTAGATATTATAGTTTTTGGCAATGATGCATGGCCTATTGAAATTAAGGATTTGCCATTTTTACAAGTGGGTCCATATCATACCAATACTTATGCTGGCCTTGAATTAGCGATGGATATTTTGAGAAAAAGGAAGGTGAGTAATAAACAAATATTTATGATTACAGATGGTAAACCTACCTGTTTAAAAGAAGGAAATGGGTATTACCAAAATAGTTTCGGTTTGGATAGAAAGGTAATCAATAAAACACTTACTATGGCTGCACAAGCACGAAAACTAAAGGTGCCAATTACAACATTTATGATAGCTAGTGATCCTTATTTGCAAGAGTTTGTGAGAGAGTTTACAAAAGTTAATAATGGCAAGGCTTATTACAGTGGATTAAATGGATTGGGAGATTTTGTGTTTGAAGATTTTGAAAAGAATAGAAGGAAGAATGTTAGGTAATTTAGAATTAGGAATTAAGAATTAAAAATTAGGAAGAAATAGAATGAATTAGGCTTTTGATCAAATCTTCAAAATTTCTGATTGTAACAAAAAAAAAGATGAACAAAATAAAAACACTAGGAGAATTAAAGAAGTCGGGTTATAAACCTAAATCCGTTAAGCATGAAATGCGTGTTAACCTCATCAGCATGCTTAAGGAGGGTAAGAATGTATTTACAGAAATTAAAGGGTATGATGATACCGTAATTCCTCAACTACAAACAGCCATTTTATCTCGTCATAATATTATTTTGTTGGGTTTGCGAGGTCAAGCCAAAACACGTATTGCACGTATGATGTTGCACCTTTTAGATGAGTATATGCCCATAGTTGAAGGATCAGAGATTAATGATGACCCTTTGCAGCCCATCTCCTATTATGCAAGAAAATTGATAGAGGAAAAGGGTGATGATACCCCAATTCATTGGGTGCATAGGGATGAGCGATATACAGAAAAACTAGCTACACCTGATGTAAGTATTGCTGATTTGGTGGGTGATATTGATCCTATCAAAGCAGCATCATTGAAATTAAATTACAATGATGAAAGAGTGATTCATTATGGCCTCATACCACGCAGTCATCGTTGCATATTTGTTATAAACGAGTTACCCGATTTACAGGCGCGAATACAAGTATCATTGTTTAATATTTTGCAAGAAGGTGATATGCAAATAAGGGGATTTAAGCTTCGGTTGCCCTTGGATATTCAGTTTGTGTTTACTGCCAATCCAGAAGATTATACCAATAGAGGTAGCATTGTTACCCCATTAAAAGATAGGATAGACAGTCAGATATTGACGCATTATCCAAAAACTACAGATATATCTAAAGCCATAACTTCGCAAGAGGCGCATGTAATGCCAAATCAAAGGCAAGACATTATAGTGAATGAGTTATTACTGGATTTAATAGAACAGGTTTCGTTTGAAGCTAGAGCAAGTGAATTGGTGGATCAGAAAAGTGGTGTTTCAGCCCGTTTGACCATTTCTGCCTTAGAAAACCTATACAGTGCTGCAGAGCGAAGAATGCTCCTAAGCAAAGATAAAAAGACAGAAGCTCGTATTGCTGATTTGTTTGGCGTATTACCAAGCATAACAGGTAAGGTTGAATTGGTATATGAGGGCGAATTGGAGGGTGCCAGTAATGTTGCTCAAACATTATTGGGTAAGGCAATCAGAACTTTGTTTATCGATAAATTTCCAAATCCAGAAAAAGCTAAAAAATCCAAAAAGCCAAATCCTTATGCTGAAGTGTTAAATTGGTTTAATGATGGATATGCAATCAGTTTATTGAATATAGCTAGTAACAGAGGATATGAAGAAGAATTGAATAAAGTAGAAGGTTTGTCTGCCTTGGTTGAAACTACATTTCCTAAGCTCGCCAAAGCCGATAAATTATTGATGATGGAGTTTGTATTACATGGATTATCGGAATTTAGTCAGTTAAGTAAACATCCTTTGCAAAGCGGATTTGAGTTTAAAGATTTAATGAGTAGCATGTTTGATGTAAGAGCAGGTAGGGCAGGGGATATGGATGAAAATTAGGAGTTTCATATAAAATATTTATTTTCACGCTCAAAGAAATTGATTGCCTATTGGTAAAATTTCAGTTTTAATAATTAGCTAAAAACCTACACACTTAAATACATTATGAAAACCAAAGAAGACATCGTAAAAGATTGGTTACCCAGATACACAGGCATTGAATTATCTGAGTTTGGTCAGTATATATTGCTTACAAATTTTCAAAACTATGTAGACATGTTTGCCGAACGTTTTGGTGCAGAAGTTAGAGGTGATGATAAGCCAATGAGGTCGGCCACAGCAAACAATATTACCATTATTAATTTTGGAATGGGAAGTGCGATGGCAGCTACGGTTATGGATTTGCTTTCGGCCATTGAGCCTAAGGCTGTATTGTTTTTAGGAAAATGTGGTGGTCTGAAAAAGGTAACCAAATTAGGTGATATGATATTGCCTATAGCCGCCATAAGGGGTGAAGGTACAAGCAATGATTATATTATGCCCGAGATTCCTGCACTGCCTTCATTCAGGATGCAAAAGGTCATTTCTTCAGCTATTGTGAAGCATGATATGGATTATTGGACAGGTACTGTTTACACTACAAATAGAAGGGTTTGGGAGCATGATGATGAGTTCAAAGACTATTTGCAAAAAACCAGGGCTATGGCTATTGATATGGAAACAGCTACCATATTTATAGTGGGTTTTGTAAACAGTATACCTAAGGGTGCTTTGCTTTTGGTAAGCGATAACCCTATGGTTCCAGAAGGGGTTAAGACATCTAAAAGCGATAAGAGTGTTACTGAAAAATTTGTGCAGAAACACCTAGAAATCGGCATTGATGCCCTTATTGAATTGAGTCAATCGGGTGAGTCGGTGAAGCATCTTAAATTTGAGTAATTGAACTTAAATAGCAAGGATAAGTAAAATTATTTCTATTATTCAACTTTGAAATTTTATACTACAAATCTGAGAAACGAATTACATAGAAATGTGTTTTTGATAGATGTAAAAGGGTTAGAAAGGTATATTAATCAGCTTAATTAGGTTCAATATGGATGAATACATCGGCTATATCTGGCAGCTCTTCCAATATTTTGTTTTTTAGTTGGTGTGCTATCTCATGTCCATCTCTCACCGTAATGTTTCTATCAACTATTGCATGTAGGTCAACATGATAGCTCATTCCTATTTTTCTGACATGGCATTTTTCAGTATCAATTACTCCTTTTACTTTCAGTGAATTAAAACGAATGAGTTCAATCGTGTCGTCATATATATGCTCATCCATGATTTCACTTAATGCAGGTCTGAAAATTAAATAGCTATTGTATAAAATAAAAGCTGATCCAAAAAGTGCTGCCCAATCATCGGCAGATTCATAGCCTTTACCAAAAAACAAAGCGATGGAAATACCAATAAATGCGCTAACTGAAGTTATGGCATCACTTCGGTGATGCCAAGCATCTGCTTTGAGGGATGAACTATTTGTTTGAATGCTTTTTTTGATGACAATTCGGTAAGATATTTCTTTCCAAATAATGATCAAGCCGAGCACTATTAATGTAAAGGGTTTAGGTAATTCGTGAGGCGTATTAATATTGACAATACTATCATGTGCAATAATAGTTGCAGAGGTAATTAAAAAACCTACAACTAAAAATGTAATCAATGGTTCAACCCGGCCATGTCCATAAGGATGGTTTTTGTCAGCAGGTCTGCTTGCATATTTGATACCAAGCAGCACAAGAAAAGAGGAAAAAATATCTGCTGTTGACTCAATAGCATCAGCTATTAACGCGTATGAATTTCCAAAATAACCTGCAAGCCACTTAATAAGTGCTAAACTTGCATTCCCAACGATACTGAAGTACGTGGTGTTAATTGCCGACTCATGTTTGTTCATTTGATTTGAATTTTATTTATTAAAAATAAATATTTATAGAACAACCTCGTCTAATTAAATCGGGATAACTACGCCAATACATTTGGCGCAATGATAGTAAGTATTATCCATAACGCTGCCCTTGTAACTCCTACCCAAATCTATTATTTAGGAAATTCGGTTATAATACATCCAAAATAAAATGATTCAATCCTATCCTCTGTTTCAAGAAACATGGCAATTAGGATGCTGTAATTCTACATTTTGAATTTACGTAAACTGTATGTGAGAGTTATCATAAAATACTGATTAAGTATGTTACTTCTTGTATCCTCAACATAGGTTTCAGTTACATTACGACTTATATTGTTGTTTTGATTCAATAAATCATAGACACTTAACTTGGCTTCAAGTGCTTGACTTTTCAAGAATTTGTATGCAATAGATGCATTACACAAGGTAAAATTTTGATTGTATCCTTGGCTTAAGCCAGTGTATAAAGTTTGAGTAATATTGGTGTTAAACACAATCTTTTTAAAAATTACATAGTTTAGTTTCAATCCAGCAGTATGATTAAAGTAATTGTTATTGGCACCTTTTTGAATGGTATTTTCAACAATGTTATAAGTACTGTTATAACTTATGGTAAAATCAAGTTTTTCGCTCACATTGCTAGCAATGGTTAGGCCTTGATTTAAATTGTAGGTATTTGCATAATTGGTTATGTTATTTATTAAACCTGGTGTTCTGCTATAACTAACGCCTGCATTCACATTGATATTACTCTTAATTGATTTTAAAGGAAAGCCATACAGCAAGTATGCCCTAGCATTCCAATATCCATCAATGTTAATTGGCCTAGTTAACTGAGAACCTCTTTTAACAATAATGTTATCAATTGTATCACTTGATGCTGGTAAGATGGTTTGGTTAGCTATATAATCTTGTGTCATTTGGCCATTTAAAAACATGAAGAAGCTAGTTCCTTTGGCCATATTGGTATGTCCGAATCTGGCCATAGCAAAGTGGGTGTAATCTTGTTTTAGGTCGGCATTACCCATTGAAAGCAAAACTGGGTTACTATTGTTTACAACTGTTTGTAGTTGTGAAATACTTGGCGCATTGGCGGATGTTCTATAGTTGAAACGCAGATTGGTTGAAGTTGAGAATTTGTGATTCAATTGCAATTGCGGTAAAATATTTTCAAATGTTTTTTCTGTTTTAAAATCAAATGGGTATTGTTGAGTGCCTTGTAAAAGAGATTGCTGGACATTTACAGTTGCTGTTAGGTTTGTATTTTTGTAATTGAAAACATAACTTAATCCACCTCTTTGAACTGTGTAATCAAAGTTGTATTTATTTGAAAGGCTTGTATCTAATTTGGTATATGCTTTTTCTGTACTGTCATATCTTTTAGTGATTTTATCACTTATGTTATAATTATATGAAGGGTTATAACTAATTTGAACTTGGCTATATTTACCAAGTGGTTCGGTATAACTTATATTTCCTGAATGACTATATCCAAATGTATTTTGCGTAGCATTCTGAAAATTCGATAGTGTGTCTGTATCGTTTGATACGGAATTAAAAAACAATGATGTTGAATTTAACTGATTATAGCCCCATTTATGATTAATGTCTGTTCCGTAGGTAAATGAAATGGTTCTTCCAAATTTTAGAAATTTATGACGATACAAAATTTCGTTTTTGAATGAATAACCATCATTTTCAGTTGTATTAAAGTTTTCTGTGCTAATTATAGATTTGCCTGCAATACTGTTTCCTGCATTTATTATTGAATTTGCACTGTAGTTTTGAAAACTCAATCGAGGTGTTAGTATTACAGCATTGTTTGTATCAGGGTTGTATTCCAACCTGAAATTAATTCTATTATTTGTATTGGTAGAGTTGTTGATTGGACTGTTTTCATTATACACCATCCCACTATCCTTTGAGTTAAAGTAGGTTCTTTTTAAATCGCTATTACTCTCATTGTTTATTTGATTGAAGAAATAACTTCCTGTCACTTTTATTTGTTTTGTCCACTCATCGGTATAATTGATACCAATCGCATGACTTGTAGCAATTCCATTTTGTTGATTAACCATAAAATTACCCAGACCGCTGCTTTGCATCATGTAGTTTGCTGCACCAGGGGGCATGTTTCCACCCATTCCACCCATGCCACGCATGCCACCTCCACCACCTCTGTTTCCGCCACCCATGCCACCGCCCATAACTCCCATCAAATCTTGCATGCTAAAGTTTTGTTGGTTGATATTATTGCTGAAACCAAGCATCGAAATCCTTCTTTCACCTTTGAAATAATTGTAGTTGAATCCCGAATTGAAGATGTCAGCAGGTTTATTGAAATACCCTAATCCCCCATAAAATTTTCCAAATTGACCTTCTGTTTTTCCTCTTTTTGATGTGATGTTAATGGTCTTTTGTGCATTGCCATCATCAACCCCAGTAAAGCGGGCTTGGTCGCTCATTCTATCAAATACTTGAATTTTATCTACCATTTCTGCAGGTAAATTTCTGAGGGACATAGATGGGTCATCACCGAAAAACTCTTTACCATCTAATAGTACTTTTTGCACTTGTTCACCTTGAGCTTTTACTGTTCCGTTTTCATTTGTGACTCCTGGCATTTTAGTAACTAAGTCTTCAACGCTTGCATCTTTATGTGTTTTATAGGCAGCCGCATTATATTGAATGGTGTCTCCTTTTTGTTCAACTCGAATTTGTTTGGCATCAATATTTAAATCTTTTAGCTTTTCAGTTTTACTTGTCATTTGTACATTTAAAACTTCGTTTTTATCACTTATTCCTACTCTTTTTATATATGTGTTATAGCCTAAGTAATTGTATTTAACTATGTAATATCCATTTGCTAATCCTTCAAAAGTATAAGTACCATCTGAATTACTAATTGTATTTGATTTCTTGCTTGTATCAGGAATGTGTATAAGGGTAATACTGACTCCTGGTAAATACATTTTATCACTTGCATCTGATATTCTTCCATTAATTGAATAGGACTGAGCCTCAGCGTTAATAAATAAAATGCTTGTTAAGAGGATAAATAGTAAGGATTTTTTGTTCATGAAATTACTTTGAAATAATAAAAGGCAAAGAAAAGGTATTAGTTTACATCACAATGATTTAAATGTAATATTAATCAACAAGTCTGTTTAATTCTAAATATTAATAAACAAAAAGCGACCCGAATTTTCGGGTCGCTTTTTACTATATCGTTTAAAGTATTAAATAATAAATTCAGATTTGAATGTTTCGTGATTTGGATTTACGCAGAAAATAGGAACGATTCCTGAATCATTTACAATCTGTTGAGGGTATGTTTCAATAATATATTCTCTGATTGATTTATCTTCAGATTGGGTCATAATCATAATCAAGTCAGCACCAATGGCTTCTGCATAATTTAATGTAACCGATGCAAAAACATCACTGTTGTCCATTATTTTTTCATCATAAGCCACTCCATTTTCAGACAATAAAGTTTTGATTTGGT
This sequence comes from Chitinophaga pinensis, assembly GCA_945870425.1. GTDB lineage: Bacteria > Bacteroidota > Bacteroidia > UKL13-3 > UKL13-3 > RGVD01. The sequence continues at coordinate 24,641 of CAMBSD010000018.1, forward strand.
TTAAATTAGCCATCATTTTGTTGTTCAAAAACTCATCGTTCATGCGATAAGTCAAAATGTGGATTGTAGATTTATAGGCTTTGGCTAAGTGCAATGCCCATTTTACTTTTTGTTTCGACTCTGAAGTAAGATCTAGAGGGAATACTATGTTTTTGTAGGCATTTGGGTTTTTGTCATTTTTAACAACAATAACTGGAACCGTTGAATAGCTGATAACACGGGATGCATTGCTGCCAATGATACGCTCAACTCCACTTGCACCATGAGTTCCCATGATGATACAATCGCAACCATATTCAGTAGCTGTATCAATTATGGTTTTATAAATCTTTCCAGATTTTGCGGTTGTCAAACAATCAACTCCATACTTGGCTTTAATTTCAGTGGCTTTTTCGTTTAATTTATGCAGTAATGCCTCTTTGGCTAATTCATCTTTTGTGTAGTTTTTACTAAAATTAAATACAAAACTTAAAAAATCATCTTCTAAAATATTTACTAATACCAAGTCATTATCAAAGTGTTTAGCCACTAGTGCTGCGTGATTAAGAGCGTTTAATGAGATTTCCGAAAAATCAACGGGAACCAACATGATATTTTTCTTTTTTTGAATGTTTTCCATGAAATAGTTTTTATTAATTTGTCTGCAAAGGTAAACTTTTTAACGATATTGCCCTCCCTAATAAAATTATAAAAACCTTATGTTACATGTTATACCTGAATCAGAGCTTATATTAAACGAGGATGGCTCTGTTTATCATCTGAATTTACTGCCTCCTGATCTTGCAGATGATATCATTTTTGTGGGCGATCCTGACAGGGTTGAAAAGGTTTCTGCCCATTTTGACAGGATTGAGATGAAGAAAGAAAAAAGAGAGTTTATAACTCATACTGGTTATATTGGTTCTAAGCGAATTAGTGTGCTTTCAACGGGCATCGGAACAGATAATATCGATATTGTTCTGAACGAAATTGATATGCTAAAAAACATAGATTTAGTATCGAGACAGGAGAAAAAGGAATTGAGCAAATGTAGAATATACCGTGTGGGCACTTCTGGTGCTTTGCAGGCAGATGTATCTGTAGATTCTTTCATTATTACAACTCACGCCATTGGTCTAGATGGGGTAATGAATTATTATCAAAACAGAAAGGATTTGGATATTGAAAATCAAATTTATTCCCAATTAGGATATGATTTTATTGCGCCATATCTTAGTTATGGTTCAATTGCTTTGATAGATAAATTTGATGAAAGTTTTTTGCGAGGTGTTACTGCTACTTGTTGCGGATTTTATGCTCCTCAAGGGCGCATGATTAGAAAAAATATTGTAAGTGATGATTTAGTACAAAGGCTTTCAAAATTAAATTTTTCAAACATAGGGAGTAAGCCTGAATTGAGTGGATTACGTGTTACAAACTTTGAAATGGAAACCTCTGCTATTTATGGATTGAGCGCTTTATTTGGGTTTGATGCGATTTCGGTTAATGCCATAATGGCTAACCGTATAACTAACAAATTTAGTAAGCAAGGTGCCAAAACCATTGAGAATGCTATTGTTAAAACCTTAGAAGTTATTTGTAAATAAATGAAGTCGGAACAGCAACTTATTTATCAAATTGCCTTAACCCTAATACCAAACATTGGTGATGTGTTAGCTAAAAACCTTGTAAGTTATTGTGGTGGTGTAGAGGCTGTGTTTAAAGAGAAAAAAGCTAAACTCTTGAAAATACCTGGTATTGGAGAGTTTTCAGCTGATTGTATTTCTAGTTTTAAATCATTTGAAAGAGCCGAAGAGGAGTTAAAGTTTATTGAAAAACATAAGATAAAAACCCTGTTTTACCTTGACGAATCATATCCTTTCCGTTTGAAAGATATTAACGATTCGCCATGCTTAATGTATTATTTTGGGGGTGCCGATTTAAATACTTTGAAAATAGTTTCTATTGTAGGTACTCGCAAAGCCAGTGATTATGGAAAAGCATTTACTGAAAACCTTGTGGCAGATTTGACTGAACAAAATTGTTTAATACTAAGCGGTTTAGCATTGGGCATAGATGGCTATGCCCATAGAGCTGCTGTTAAAAATAATTTACCCACAGTGGGAGTGCTCGCTCATGGATTGGATAGAATCTATCCTGCCACACATAAGAAACTAGCCGCACAAATGGTTGAAAAAGGCGGATTATTAACTGAATTTCCAAGCGGAACCATCCCAGATGCGCCTAATTTTCCTAAGCGTAATCGCATTGTGGCGGGTATGTGTGATGTGCTTGTGGTGGTTGAAACCGCTTTGAAAGGAGGCTCGCGAATTACTGCTGAAATTGCTAATAGCTATAACAAAGATATCATGGCTTTGCCTGGACGAGTGAATGATGAATATTCAACTGGTTGTAATCATTTGATTCGGGTTAACAAAGCATCTGTCATTACATGTGCCCAAGATTTATTGGAGTTGATGAATTGGCATACGACAAATGCCAACAAGCCCAAGCAACAAACCTTAACTTTAGATTTAGAACCTGATGATTTGTTGATTGTAAATTACATTAAACAAAAAAATAAGATTGGTATTGATGATATTTCGTTTGATTTGCAAATGAATCAAGGAGAGGTTTTGATGAGGTTACTACAATTAGAATTTAAAAGTATTGTGCGCTCATTGCCGGGTAAATTTTTTGAAATGATTTGATGAAAAATAGTATGAAAAAAATATGGATTAGTTTGTTTACTGTGCTTTTGGGATTGCATGTGGCCAATGCCAAGCCCAAAAAACCAAAATATAAAAAGCCTAAGAAGGTTATCTTTTTAATTGGAGATGGCATGGGCTTGGCACAAATAACAGGTGCTATGGCCGATAATACAGCAATCAATGCTTTTGAAAGATTTCCAATAATTGGTTTAAGCAAAACTAAATCATCGGATAATTTTGTTACCGATAGTGGAGCTGGAGCGACCGTATTTTCGATTGGCAAAAAATCATACAATGGAGCCATAGGTGTTGATTCTGCAGGCAAAGAATATGATGGATTGTTTGAAATGCTGAAAGATAAAGGCTGGGGCACAGGTGTTGTAGTAACTTCATCTATCACTCATGCAACGCCTGCAGCATTTTATGCTCATGTGGGTTCTCGTAAATCGGAAGATGAAATAGCTGAATTTCTCATTCGCAACCATTGTGATATAGCCATTGGTGGAGGTATCAAGTACTTTAAAGATAGAAAAGATAAACGCGATTTGCTTGAAGAACTTAAGGAAAAGGGTTATACGACCATTGTAGATAGTAGTGAAATTAAGTCAGTAGAAGCTAAGAAATTAATATATCTTCTAGCCAATGATGGTATGAAAAAGGAATCAGAAGGTAGAGGTGATTACCTAAAGAAAGCCACTGAAATTGCTATAAATAATTTGTCTAGAAACGAAGAAGGATATTTCTTGATGGTTGAAGGAAGCCAAATTGATTGGGGCGGACATGCCAATGATTTTCAATACATGAAATCAGAGTTGTTGGACTTTAACCAAACTTTGAATGCCGTTTTGGATTATGCTGCCAAAGATGGAAATACCTTGGTGGTAGTTACTGCAGATCATGAAACAGGTGGTTTGTCTTTGATTGAAAACAAAGAAAATAAAAGTACATTTAAAGTTAACTACAGCTCGGGTGGACACTCTGGTATCATGGTGCCAGTTTTCGCATATGGTCCAGGTGCTGAGTTATTTTCAGGTATTTATGAAAATACTGAAATTCATTACAAGTTCAAGAAATTATTGAATATAAAATGAACCTACCCTTAATATTTGTTTTACTTCTTTCTGCGGTAATTGTAGTGTATGTATTACTGCCTAAAATGAAATTAAGTCCTAATCAAATGACATGGCTTAAAATGATTTTAGCTGCAACGGTGGCCTTATATCTTGCTTTTGATTTTTATAACAAGCAAAAGGATATAAAATTGGTTTTCTTCTTTATAATAGCTGCTGTAATGTTTTTGTTGATAGGTTTTAGGACAACAAGGAAAAGTTAATTATATCATCTCAAATGTTCATTTTTATATAAAAGACATTCAAATTTTAAGAATGATTTGTATTAATCTTTCCATAAAAAAGGCCAACTGTAATAATTTTCAGTTGGCCTTCAATTAGTTTTATGTAACGATTATATATTACCAGCAACTGCTTTTTGCACCAGTTCAGCAGCTTCTTTTAACACGATGGCTGAATATACTTTCAATCCGCTTTCGTCAATTAGTTTTTTAGCAGCCTCAGCATTGGTACCTTGCAAACGAACGATAATGGGCACTGGAATGTTACCAATAGATTTGTAGGCATCAACCACACCTTGAGCAACCCTGTCGCAACGAACGATACCTCCAAAGATGTTAATCAAGATAGCTTTTACGTTAGGGTCTTTTAAAATAATACGGAAACCAGCTTCTACGGTTGTAGCATTGGCACTTCCTCCCACATCTAGGAAGTTAGCAGGATCTCCACCAGATAATTTGATGATATCCATAGTAGCCATAGCTAAACCTGCACCATTTACCATACAACCAACGTTTCCGTCAAGTTTAACATAGTTAAGGTTGAATTCTTTAGCTTCTACTTCAGTTGGATCTTCTTCAGCTGTATCTCTCATAGCCATGTAATCAGCATGACGGTATAATGCATTGTCATCAATATCCACTTTTCCATCAACCGCAATGATTTTGTCATCACTGGTTTTCAAAACTGGGTTGATTTCAAACATAGCTGCATCTGCTTTGTCGTAGGCAGTATAAAGGGCAGTCACAAATTTTACCATTTGTTTGAAAGCCTCTCCTTCGCATCCTAAGTTGAAAGCAATTTTACGAGCTTGGAAAGCTTGTAATCCTACTTTAGGATCAATGGTTTCTTTGTGAATTAAGTGAGGCGTATGTTCTGCAACATGTTCAATGTCCATACCACCTTCAGTGCTATACACAATAATGTTTTTGCTTTGACTTCTGTCTAACATCACGCTCATGTAGTATTCTTTTGGCTCACTTGAACCAGGATAGTAAACATCTTGGGCAACTAAAACTTTGCTAACCAATTTACCTTTAGGGCCTGTTTGGATAGTAACCAAAGTGCCACCTATTAAGTTGCTAGCAATTTCTTTTGCTTTATCTGCATTTTTTGCAACAGCCACACCACGTTGTTCTTTACCTATGATGCTGCCTTTACCGCGACCACCTGCGTGTATTTGTGCTTTAATAACTACAAAGTCGCTACCATATTGTTCTTTAAGTTTTAGGGCTGCTGAATGCGCTTCGTCAGCTGTTGTAGCTACTATGCCTTCTTGCACAGCCACGCCAAATGATTTTAAAATCTGTTTTGCCTGATATTCGTGAATATTCATCTTTTATGAATTTATTTGAGGAGGCGAAAGTATTATAATAAATGAATTTTTCAGAACATTTTTCTCACTTTTCGTACTAGCTGATTTATAGCATTTTTAGAGAAATAATTGAGAATTGAAAAGCACAAATTGTTTTGAGTTTTTAACAACTAAGACTTAGAAATGTTATTTCTTGTTAATCATTATTTTGACACTAATGATATTACTTGCACCCAATAACCCTTGGTTAAAGGCATTTCCCAGAGCATAATCAAATGCGATTTTGTTCAATTTCAATCCAACACCCACTGAAGGCATACCATTAAAACTTTGAGAGCCAGTAATATCTTTTACACGTTGCAGGTTTGAATAACCACCTCTTAAGTATACAAAATCTTTGTACCCTAGCTCCAATCCCGCTCTTGGGTTGATGTTGAGCCATGAGCTGCTTATCAATACATTTCTTTGACCATCTGTATTGATATCAAAATTAAGTTCGGGTAAAATGCTGACCATTTTCTTGTATACAAGAAAAGTTTTACTAGCCCCAAAAGTGGCCAAAGGCAATGTTATTTCAAGGCTATTGCTTGGTAGTTTATTGTTGCTTTCTAATAATTTTTGTTTGTCGGCTTCGCTAAAATTATACGACCAGGCATTGAAAGTAGAAGTTACATCACGCACTATGCCACCAAATCGCCAATTGTTTTTTTCATACATAGCCGACACATCCAAGCCAAATCCCCAAGCCGATGCGAAATCGCCTATTACTCTTCTTATGACTTTCACATTTCCACCTATGAGCAATCCTGGTATTTTAGTTTGGGTTGAGTAACTGCCAATAAATGCATAATCCACAGCCGAGAAATTGGTAATTTTAGAATAATCTATTTGGCCGTTGTTTATTAAGTATAATGTGTTTGGGATATTGTCAACACCCAGTCTGACAAAGCCTAAGCCAATCGCGCTTTTATCGTTTAGTTTTAAAGAAATAGCACCAAAATCATGTTTAGATATGCCTGCAAATTGCTCGTTGTGCATACCCACAATTTGTATCTTGTCTTTTATTTTACAAAGGGCTGCTGGGTTGTAATATAAGCTAGTGACATCCTCAGTGCTTGACACCACTGCATCTCCCATAGCCAAGTTACGAGCACCCACACCCAATGATAAAAACTCGTTGCTATACTTAGCCGTTTGCGCTAAGCCAATTAGAGGAGAACAGATACTTATGAATACTAAAATCCTTTTTATCAATATCATTTTTTAAAATATACTTTTTACTTCTGTTATTATTTGCAACGCATTCTTAAATATACTTTCTTCTAATTCAATAATACATTGACGAAGAACCAATTTATCCTCAATTGACATCACGCTTACTCCTACGTATTGCAGCACCCTGCTTAACGAATACACAAGTGTATTATTGTCAATATATTGGAAAATATACTTTGCGTTGCGAAAATGGTTAAAATTTTGCAATAATTCATCAGGGTTTTTAGCTTGGTTCAATTGTAAGAATTCACCCAATACGATTGGCTCAATTTTATCAAGGCTATGGTAATAGTTTTTGCAAAGCCCATTAATGTGTTTAACCAATAGCCTATCAATCATCATCTCGAATAGGATATGCGCTAAAAACCAACGCCTTTGGAAACTGTCTGAGAAGGGTGCTGCCTTTAAATGGTTTCGAAATGCCTCGGTATAATGTTCGAAAAAATCAGAACTGTGAAATTTTTTATCGGCTGCATAATGCGCCATACAACCTGCATGAATTTGGCTATGTTCTTCCTTGTCGAATAGAGCAGATTTTGAAAAACTCGTCACATGGTTTCTAGCAAAATCAGGCAGTAACAAGCCTACATTGAAATAATGATTCTCTGGCTTTTGGTCGATATAAAAATGAGATAAGTAGTTCAAGATGGATTAATTTTCAAATTAACACATATTTCAATACACTATTTGGCTATTTTCGCACACTTTTAAATTTTTATGAAAAACTTTGTAGAAGAATTGAAATGGAGAGGCATGTTACACGATGTGATGCCCGGAACGGAGGAGATGTTGAATAAAGGTATGGTGAGTGGTTATATTGGTTTTGATCCAACTTCTGATTCACTAGGAGTGGGTAATTTGGTGCAAATCATGACCTTGTTGCATTTTCAAAAATCAGGGCATAAACCTGTTGCCCTTATTGGTGGTGCCACAGGAATGGTGGGCGATCCAAGCGGTAAAAGCGCAGAAAGAAACCTGCTAAATGAAGATGTGCTAAATCAAAATGTAGCATGTCAAAAAAAGCAATTAGAGAAATTTTTAGATTTTAATTGTGGTGCCAACTCAGCTGAATTGGTTAATAATTACGATTGGTTCAAAGACATTTCTTTCCTTGATTTTATCCGTGAGGTCGGAAAGCATATTTCTATCAATTACATGATGGCTAAAGACTCTGTGAAAAACCGCTTGGAAACAGGCATGAGTTTTACAGAGTTTACTTATCAATTGGTTCAAGGTTTTGATTTTTACCATTTGTATCATAACAAAAATTGTAAGATACAAATGGGGGGCAGCGACCAGTGGGGCAATATCGTTACAGGTACTGAATTGCTTAGAAGAAAATCGGGAGTGGATGATGCTTTTGCATTAACAACCCCACTAATAAAAAAAGCCGATGGAACCAAATTTGGTAAGACCGAAAGTGGCAATGTGTGGCTTGACCCTAAAAAAACTTCACCATACAAATTCTACCAGTTTTGGATGAATGGAAGTGATGCGGATGTAAGCACTTTTATCAAAATATTTTCGCTTAAAAGCCGCGAAGAGATTGAAGCTTTAGAGTCTGAACATGCACAAGCACCTCATCTAAGGGTATTGCAAAAAGCCCTTGCTGAAGAGATTACTACCCGTGTTCACAGTGCTGAAGATTATAAAGCAGCTGTTGAAGCATCGGGCATCTTGTTTGGTAATTCAACTGCTGAAGCCTTTGCTTCTTTGAGTGAAGAAACCTTCTTGGATATTTTTGATGGTGTACCTCAGTTTACCATTGACAAATCAGAGCTTGAATCTGGTTTGGGATTGGTAGAAATGATGGCTGAAAAGACCCAAATATTTCCTTCAAAAGGTGAAGCCAGAAAAATGATTGCCGCAGGTGGAGTGAGCATTAACAAAGAGAAACTAATGGATGTGGAGGCCAAAGTAAATGCTTCGCAACTTATCAATAACAAATACCTGATTGCCCAAAAAGGCAAAAAGAATTACTTTTTAATTATAGCTGAATAAGAAACATGAAATACGATAAACATATTTTTATATGTGCCAACCAAAAAGCCGAAGGCAAAAAATGCTGCGGAGAAGCCAAAGGCATGGAATTGGTTGAGAAATTTAGGGAAGTATTAAAGGCCAAAGGTCTGCAAACTTCTGTAAGAGCGCAAAGAGCAGGCTGTTTAGACGCTTGTAGTTTTGGTCCATCGATGGTTATTTATCCTGATGGCACATACTATGGCAATGTAAGCATTGATGATGTTGAGAAAATCGTTGAGCGACATGTGGTAAATAACCAAATTGTAGAAGAGCTGGAATTGAAGTTTTAGTGCTTCGATACCAATAAATCGAATGAGTATAAACAAAATGCAATAAGGCTGTTCTATGAAAGGGTAGTCGTTTGTTTTTAGTTTGAAATTTTCATGTGGTTATGTTTTACTGGATTATAGAATTATGTCGAGAAGTAATTCTCGACAACACATAAAATGCATTAGCTTGTACGCAAAGACCTCAATGTGCAAGGTGTGCTGCAGAGGTTAATTTAGTTTTATTCTAAAGGACTTGTATATATATATCTCATAAAATGAAAACAATCCCTACTTTTTTGGAAGGATAGGTCTAATAAATTGTCCTTTTATTTTCGAATACAATACAAATTAAGGCAATTCGTTTCGTATTATGTTTTATGACTTACTTCTCTTGCCTAAATCCTCTATCCTAAATCCTTACTAAGCTAACTTTTCCATTCCCACTGCATGTCAACCAATTTTTTGTAGAGTCCATTTGGCATTTGCATCAATTGATCATGTGAGCCTTGTTCTTGCACTGTTCCTTTGTCAATAACCACAATTTTATCTGCATTTTTAATGGTAGAAAGTCGGTGAGCAATCACGAAAGAGGTTCTGTTTTTCATCAAATTTTCTAAGGCTTCTTGCACCAATTGTTCGCTTTCGCTATCCAATGAACTGGTGGCTTCGTCTAAAATTAATATGGCAGGATTCTTAAGTATAGCGCGGGCAATGGCAACCCTCTGTCTTTGTCCACCACTCAGCTTAACACCTCTTTCACCCACAATGGTATCATAGGCTTCTGGAAACTTATTGATAAACTCATGTGCATTGGCTTTGATGGCTGCTTGCATAATTTCATCATCGCTGGCATTTGGTTTACCATAAGCAATATTTTCTTTGATACTGCCACCAAACAACATCACATCCTGGGGCACATAAGCCATTTGTTTGCGTAGTTGACTCAATGGAATATCATTTGCCTTTTTATCATCAAATAAGATATCGCCTGCACTGGGTTTATAAAATTGGAGTAAGAGTGAAGCAATGGTACTTTTACCTGCACCACTTGGTCCCACAATGGCTATTTGTTCCCCTGAATTGGCGCTCAGGCTTAGGTTTTTCAGTACTTGCACATCGGTTCTACTTGGGTAATGAAAGGCAATATTTTCAAAACGTACATTTCCTTTAACTAGATTGTGATTGCTCACTTCAACCATTTCAAGCGATACATCTTCGCCTGTTTCTCTCAATATTTCTCTTACACGTTGGGTAGCTCCCAGGGTTTTTTGCAATTGACTAAACATATCAGCAAAGCCTGCAAAAGTACCACCTACAAATCCAGAGAAGATAACAAACATGGTTAAATCACCGGTACTTAATTGACCTTGGTTAATCATGTTAGCACCATACCACATGACAAAGGCGATGGTTCCAAACACACTAAATATCATCATGCTTACAAATGCCCCACGGTAGCGAGCATTACTTATGGCTGTATCTACAACAGAGAAAATGCTCTTGCGGTAACGTGCAATTTCGTAGGCTTCACTGGTAAAGGCTTTTACTACTGAGATACCTGAAAAAGTTTCATTTACGATATTGCCACTATCAGCCAATTGGTCTTGCGCCTTGCGGCTCATCTTTCGTATTTTCATTCCGAAAACTACTGCTACCACTGCCACCAGAGGCACAATTGATAACATGACTAAGGCAAGTTTGGTAGAAATAACAAAGATGAATGATAGGCCAATCATGAGGGTAAAAATACCTCTTAGGAATTCAGCCAAGGTGAAAGAAATGGCATCTTGTATTTGCGATAAATCAGATGAAATACGGCTGCTCAATTCACCCACACGTTGCTCTGTATAGAAACTCATTGGCATGCTAAGTAACTTGCTGTACAAGTCTTTTCGCATATCAGCCAAAGATTTTTCGCCCACTTCAGTCAACAGATAAATGCGCATGAAAGAGAAGATCATCTGCACACTCAATTGAGCAAAAATTAATAAAATAATAGTATTTAAACTCCACTGTATGGTTTTGATATCAAAGCCAAAATTACTTGCACTTTGAGGTAAATTAAGCTTAGCTCCTGGTGAGGCTGCATCAATCATCTTACCCAAAAGAAATGGAAAGAGCATGGTGGTAAATGCCGAAAGAGCAATGAACACCAATGCCAAGATAAACTTGCTGCGATAAGGTTTTAAATATTTGAAAAGTATTAATGCCTGACTTAAGGATTCTTCGGTGATTTTAGCTTTTTCAACTTCGGGTTTATTTGAGCCGTTGCTGTTGTGTCTAGGTCCTGCCATGTATATAAAAATCGTCTAAATGATTTGGGTTAATTGTAATTAATATCTGAACAAAAATACGTTCTATGGTTAAGCATTTGAACAAAAATTTTGTCAATAGAAATATAGTATCTCGAATGAACAAACTTATTTTATAAGCCAAATGCAACATCTTAAATTCTGCTAAACATTTCAAAATTTAGGTGAATGGTAGATTTGGAGAGGTTAAAACGAAAACTTGTTTAGTAAGAATCAAGTTTACATTATTTAGCGTTTATTGAGCGGAGCCGAAATGCCATTTAGACAACGCTCAATGAACGTTTCAATTATACCTTTATTTGTCTTTCTTTTCTTCTTTGATAGCAAGATCAACCGGCTTCTCTACTTTTTCTTCGAGTAAAGCAATATCCAATACTTCAAGCATGTTTTTTACGTAATGGAAATTTAAATCTCCAAGGTACGACATGTTGATTTCACTAATATCTTTGCGGTTGGCTTCACATAAAATGATATCGGTAATACCTGCGCGTTTTGCGGCTAAAATCTTTTCCTTTACCCCTCCAATTGGCAATACTTTACCACGCAAAGTAATCTCACCCGTCATAGCCAATTTAGGCTTGATTTTCCTTTGGGTGAAGGCAGATGCCAATGATGTCAGCATAGTAATACCCGCTGATGGTCCGTCTTTAGGCACCGCACCTGCAGGTACATGGATATGAATGTCGAATGCATCAAAAACTCGTTCATCTATATCCAAATATTGGGCATTGGCCTTTAAGAAAGTAAGGGCCGTTACAGCAGATTCTTTCATTACATCCCCAAGATGACCGGTTAATGTAAGTTTGCCTTTTCCTCTAATCAGACTACTTTCAACAAAAAGAATTTCACCTCCCACACTTGTCCAGGCTAAACCAGTAACTACACCAGCCACTTCATTACCTTGGTAAATTTCTTTTTCAACTCTTTCAACACCCAAAATGGTCTTGATATCATCAGGACTTAATTTCTTCTTGATTTTTTTCTTGCTTACTTTTTCCTTGGCTATATGTCGGGAAACGCTTGCTATTTGTTTTTCTAAGGCTCTCACTCCGCTTTCACGGGTATAACCTTCAATGATTTTTTCTATGGCTGCATCAGATAAATCAAAATCTTTGTCCGCTAAACCATGGTTTGCTTTTTGTTTCGGAATCAAATATTTTTTAGCTATTTGAACCTTTTCTTCCATGGTATATCCATTGATTTCAATAATCTCCATCCTATCAAGCAAAGCAGGTTGAATGGTATCTAAATTATTGGCAGTGGCGATAAACATCACCCTTGATAAATCATATTCAATTTCTACGTAATTATCATAAAAACTGGCATTTTGTTCAGGATCTAGCACCTCTAACAAAGCACTCGAAGGGTCGCCACGGAAACTCGTTTGTATTTTATCAATCTCGTCTAATACAAAAACAGGATTGTTTGTTTTTACTTTCTTTAAATTTTGGATGATACGACCAGGCATAGCACCAATATAGGTTCTACGGTGGCCTCTTACTTCACTTTCATCATGCAAGCCGCCTAAAGCTATACGGGCATACTTGCGACCCAAAGCCTTCGCAACCGATTTACCCAAACTTGTTTTACCTACGCCCGGAGGGCCATACAAGCAAAGAATAGGGCTTTTCATATCGCCTTTAAGCTTTAACACAGCAAGGTATTCAAGGATACGTTGCTTAATTTTTTCAAGTCCAAAATGGTCTTCATTCAATATGTTTTCAGCTTCGGCTAAGTCGAAATTATCAGTTGTTACATCATTCCAGGGCAAGTCGAGCAATAATTGCATATAGCTTATCTGCATCGAATAATCTGGGGCCATTGGATTAATTCTGCGCAACTTGTCAAGTTCTTTGTTGAAAGATTCTGACACATTTTTATCCCAGTTTTTTGCTTTGGCGGCTAAAGCTAAGTTTTCAATATCGCGCTCGGGAGAGTCGCCTCCCAATTCCTCTTGAATGGCTCTGATTTGCTGCTGAAGAAAGAACTCACGTTGCTGTTTGTCCATGTCTCCACGCACTTTGCTTTGAATTTGGTTTTTCAATTCAAGCATTTGCTTTTCCTTGTTCAACTCCTCTATAAGCATCATGGCACGCATTTTCAAATCCACAATTTCGAGCATTTGCTGCTTCACCTTGCTTTCGGCATTCATGTTTGACGACACAAAGTTGAGCAAGTATTCAGGACTCTTGATGCTTTTTACTGCACTAATGGCCTCTGAGGGTAAGTAGGGATTTAACTCAATAATTGCTGAAGCGGTGTCTTTTATGGTATCCATCAAAGCAATGGTTTCCTTGTCTTCTGCTGTATTATTGTTTTCAAACTCATGTATTTTGGCTTTGATATATGGTTCAGTGCTAATTACCTCGCCCAATCTAAATCTGCGTTTTCCTTGAAGAATAGCGGTGGTGCTTCCATCAGGCATTTTAATCATACGAATGATTTTAGCCACCGTACCCACTTTGTAAATATCAGCCTCTTGAGGATCTTCCACTTGTTGATCCAGTTGAGCCACTGTTCCAATGGTTTTATCGCCTTTATTGGCATCTCTAATCAATCGAATCGATTTATCTCTTCCAACTGTGATAGGTATGACAACACCCGGAAAAAGCACTGTGTTTTTTAGCGGTAATATTGGCAGACTTTCTGGCAAATCTTCCTTATTTATCTCTTCTTCTTGTTCTTCGCTGAGTAGCGAAATAAAATCCGGCTCCCCCGCATCATCATGTAACATAGATGTTATCAAATAATTATCATTTTCCATACGTCCTTTTGCAAATCTAAAGTCTCTTACTAAGTCAATTCAAATGCCAGAAGCACTTGTACCGAACATTTGAAAGCGTTTTTTCAAATAAAGCAAAAATTAGGCGGATAATTTTGTAAAGAAATGGAGGAGGGATGTAGTTCAACTTGTCTATTTATTTGAAGCAAATGCTGAAATGTATTTGATTGGATAAAATCGTTTTTTGATTTTATTCTCAATTAAACAATTGGTCAAGTGTTTTGATGGCAATAAACATTTTCCCGCTATCTGGTAATTTTATGAAATCGTATTTTTTATAAAACATTTCTGCAGCATGGTCAATTGGGTCAACAACCACAGCAAAAGAGCCCATTTCCTTCGAAAGTTCATGGCTTCTTTTTAAAGCGTCTATTAGCAATATTTTGCCTATGCCTTTACCTTGTTGTTCTTTATTTATTGCTAACCTTCCTAGCAGGGTGGTTGGTATTGATTTATATGACTTAGGCAATTTCTTTTGAATTTCTTCTGTAAAACTATTTAGTGAAATGCTATTATTTGAGAGTGTATAATATCCCAATATTTGATTTGTAGAACTATCAGCTATAATGAAGCAAGCAGATAACTTCCTTTTCATGTCTTGTCCTGCTTGATGTTTCAGATAATTGTTTAATTGGTCATTTCCACAATCAAAGTCATCCCTTCTGTGCTTTTTGTCCAATATTTCAATTTTCATTCTAATGAGATTTTGAAGTGAAATCTTCGTAATCTTTCAATGCATTTTTGAGACTTGTTGAAGGCTTTTTAGCTTTAGTGATAGCATTAAAAAAAATCTCGGCATCATTTTCAGTAGCGATGATTAGTTCATTTTCTTGGATAATTTTCTTTGCTTTTTCTTGCACGGTAAGAATGATAAAGTCTGTTAGATTTCTATACCCACCCAAAATTGCGGCCTTTTCAAACAAAAGCTTTTGTTCCTTTGGAAGTCTGGCATCAAATCGGGATATATCTTTTATGGCAATGCTCATAAATTTAAATGTTTAAACAAATGTACTGAAAAAATACGTACACTGTCAAGATATGTTTTAAAATATTGAATTAAACAAAAATCTAATTAATCCCTATCATACAAATCCCTTATAGCCACTGATGCCACCGTGCAGCCAAATACGGTAGGCATATAGCTTATGGTGCCCACCACTGATTTCTTTTTGGTATCATTGGGTGTTCTTACCACTTGGTATTGTGGTTTGGCTTCCTCGGGTGAGAAAACCACCTTTAATCCTTTATATATGCCCAATCGGTGCAAGTATTTACGTACATATTTAGCCAAATGACAATTGTAACTTTCGCTAATATCAGCCACACGTAATTGTGTTGGGTCCACCTTTGAACCCGCGCCCATGGAGCTAATGATAGGTACATTTCTATCGATACAAGCTTTAATAAAATACACCTTTGGAGATAAAGTATCAATGCAATCAAGGGCATAATCAAAATTGCCTTCTTCCACTATCTTCTTGGTCATTTCGTCCTTGATGTAAATAGGCAGAACTGTTAAATCTAAATCGGGATTTATGTCTAATAATCTTTGGCCTAAAACCTCTGCTTTTATTTTTTGCTCTGTGCTACTTAGCGCAGCCAATTGACGATTTCTATTGGTTGGATCAACGGTATCTGCATCCACTATGGTCATTTTGCCAACACCACTGCGTGCAATCATTTCGGCAGCAATGCCACCCACACCGCCAAGGCCTACTACCAATACATTTGAATTAACCAATTTGTTTAATTTATCAGGGCCTAGTAATAACTCTGTGCGGCCCATCCAAGGCTTAACTTCCTTCATATTTTATCTCAAGTTTAATTTGAAAATGTCTGCGAATGTAATGTACAATTGCTTTTTTATCACCTCTTCATCCAACTGTTTAAATAAAGCATATTGCTTATAAATCTCTTTTATGGTATAGTTTGAATTGTCCGTTTCAAGCAGTGTGCGTTCTAAAGGAATGGTTTTGATGCTTTTTACATAAGCCTCATCAGTTTGAAACAAATGCTTGCCAAAGGAGAAAAATACATTATCATATTTTAACAATTGCTTGCTTTGTTCTTCGCTGCCTTTATAACCATGTAGTAAAAATATGGCTTGGCTGCTTTTAATGAAGGGCTGCAATTCATTATAAGCCCTTACACAATGAATGACGAGGGGCTTACCCGTCATTTCAGCCCAATTTACATGTGTCTGAAGAACGCTTTTTTGAAGCTCAAGGTCAGTTTGTATGGCTTTGTCTAATCCACATTCGCCAATGGCCCAAACGTTTTCTTGCTTTAAATTCAGTTCTATTTGGCTCATCAACTCAGGGCTATAATACCTATCAATAAGCCAAGGATGGAGACCACACGAAACGGGATACTGCGTGTCAGTATGCCTGTGGTAGGCATTTCTGATGGATATCTCGTCCTCATAGGGTGCCTTACGATGTGTATGTATATTGATGTAGTGTTCTGTCAAAATGCTGTTAACAAATTAGTTTTTTTCTAATTGGCTATCAATTAACATTGCAAATAAAATTAATAGCATGGAATTATTAGAAATATTAAAGGAATTACTTACAAATACCAAAGGATTTTTAGAGCAATTTGTAAGCGATCATGGCATGTGGCTATATGCTTTACTTTTTTTAATTGTGTTTTGCGAAACAGGTTTAGTGGTATTGCCTTTGCTTCCTGGTGATTCTTTGTTGTTTACCGCAGGCGTTTTGGCTGGTAATGCAAACAACAATCTGAATGTGTTTGCCATCATTATTTTATTAATTATTGCAGCCTTGCTAGGGGATAATACCAATTACTTTATTGGACGATATTTGGCTAAAAAAGGTGAGGGTGGAAAATTGTTTGGCATATTTACCATCAAAAAAGAATACCTTGAAAAAACAGAATCTTTCTATGAAAAACATGGTTCAAAAACCATCATCTTAGCTCGCTTCGTTCCGATTGTTCGAACATTTGCCCCTTTTGTGGCAGGTATTGGAAGCATGCAATACACACGTTATATTTCATATTGTATTATGGGTGCCATTCTTTGGGTGGGCTCTATCACATTGGCTGGTTACTTCTTGGGTAGCAACGAGTGGATACAGCATAATTTCGAAAAAGTGGTATTGGGAATCGTTGCGGCATCATTGTTGCCTGTAGTGTTTCAGTTTATCAAACACAAACTTGCTAAATAGTAGAAATTCATATTATAGCTTTTTTCTCTTTTTTGCTTTATTTTTTTACCTTCAAAAAGCAAATGCTGAACGCAATCCTGGTCATTGTAGTTTGAAAGACGCGGTCAATGGGCGCAACTTTCTAGAGCTCAATCCTAATACTTATTTTGAATCAGTGGATGTGAATGCATCATGGGTTAGGGTGGCGGTAAAAGCTTGGGTAGACAAAGCGAATATGTATGAAGATGTGCAGATTTATCGCAATGCCAGGTTGAGAGATAGCGCAGGGAAGGTGCTAGCCATCGCCAGTATTGACTTTACACCGACTAAAAGCATTTCTGAAAATGATTCTCAAGTGTACATGATGATATATGGCTACTTGGAAAAAGACTGTATTGATTTACAGTCTATACCCGAATTGGAGTTAAGCAAGATCTTATTACAAATCCAAAAGAATGCTAAGATTGATACTTTTCAAGTGTTTTTAAATAGGTTTGGTTTTAAAAATTTCTATGAAGAAAATGATTATGTTTCCTATCTCATCACCGAACCTGATTTTATAAGTCAATCTGAAACTCCTCGCATATTGATGGTGTTTTTCAAAAGCGAATTGATTGCCATTTTTCACACACGCAGTATCAAAGTTGAAATTTATGATTCAATAGAAATGGGCAAACAATACAAGCTCATATTCAATTCCAAATTCACAGAACATACCAAAAACCAAATGCTCAAGATATTTAGGAGTAAAGTGGAGAAATACTAGAATTGGAGGATAGAGGATTTAGGCAAGAGGCATTAGGGTTTTCTATACTGCCATTTAACTTCGCGTAGGATAACAAACATTACAAATAATAAATTAATACTACTTAGTGAACCCTATGTTGTAAATTCTGTATGTCTCTGTGGTTTAATAACATTGACTTTTTTGCTAAACCTAATTCAGGTATTTACCTGCTATTGGAACTCTTCTTCCATAACCAAATGCCTTGCTTGAGATACGAATGACAGGAGGTGCTTGCCAACGTTTCCACTCATTCATGTTCACCATGCGAAGTATACGTTTTACCAAAGCCTCGTCAAAGCCAGCTGCTATAATCTCTTTTGGCCCTTTTCGCTCTTCTACATATAGGAATAATATTTTATCCAGTATATCATAATCAGGCAGGGAATCTGAATCTTTTTGATTGGGTCTTAATTCTGCCGATGGTTCTTTGGTTAATATATTGCTTGGAATTATTTCTTTCTCACTGTTAATAAATCTGCAAAGTTCAAACACTTCTGTTTTGTATAAATCACCAATTACGGATAAGCCTCCACACATATCGCCATACAAAGTGCCATATCCTACAGCCAATTCACTTTTATTGGTGGTGTTAAGCAAAATATAACCAAACTTATTGCTCATGGCCATTAATATAATGCCTCTTGAACGTGATTGCATATTCTCTTCAGTCAAACCAAATGGTGTGTCCTTAAAGTGTGAAGCTAAAGTATTTTGCAGAGCATTAAAAGTATTTTCAATAGAGATGGTTTCGTATGAAACACCTAGGTTTTTAGCAAGTGCTACTGAATCGCTGATAGAATGATCAGAAGAAAATTCAGAAGGTAATAAAACTGCTTTCACATTTTCAGGTCCTAAGGCTTTTGAAGCAAGGTATAGCACCAATGCAGAATCAATACCACCTGATAAACCAAGGATGGCTTTGGTAAATCCTAGTTTGTGGAAATACTCTCTTATCCCAAGTACCAATGCTGATTCAATATTTTCAAATTTCGAATGAAGTCTCTCGACTCCGCTCGAGATGACAATGTTATTTAAAACTTCGCATTCCCCATTTCGCATTTCGCACTCCAATAAGTCTTCTTCAAAGTACTTGGCCTCTGCAATCAGCTTTCCTTCTGCATCTGTAATACAACTGCCACCATCAAAAATCATGTGTGTTTGTCCACCAATATGGTTTACATACAATACAGGTAGATGGTATTTGAGTGCGTTGTTACGCAAAACTTCTTGACGGGTTTGTATCTGTGTTTTGCTAAATGGCGAAGCCGCTATATTGATAATGAAATTAGGATTTTGTTTAATCAATTCATCCATGGGAGTTTGGATGTAAAGCGGATTTTCATTCAAATTCCAAAGGTCTTCGCAGATGGTTAATGCTATTTTGCTGCCTTTATATTCAATCACATTGAATTGTCTATTGGGCTCAAAATATCTATATTCATCAAACACATCATAATTTGGAAGGAGTGTTTTATCCGTTATGTGTTGCACTTTTCCATCGGCTAAAAAGTAAGCCGAGTTATATAAGTCTTTGCCTTCTACTACTGGGTTTACCCTCGGTGAACCTACAATCGCGGCTATTCCATCTAAACAATGATGGGCTATTTTCTCTACATTTTCTCTGCAAAGCTCAATGAAATCTTTAAATTCAAGAAAGTCGCGGGCTGGATAACCGCAAACTGCCAATTCAGAAAAAACAATTAAATCTACTCCATTGCTTTTGGCTTTATTCAAAGCCTCAATCATTTTAGAAGTATTATGATCGAAATTACCCGTATGATAATTGAGTTGTGCTAAAGCTATTTTCAATGCAATAAATTGAAAGTGAATTATTCAAACAAAAATTAGAAAATGATACCAAAGCTAAGTGATGTGAAACTATTGGTAGCTGTCCATTTGTCTTCAGAAAGCATGTCTACCAAACCACCATTGTACCTTAAACCGGTATATACTTTTGTGTTTGAAAACAAATCATATTGAATCCCACCACCTATAATAAAAGAAGGATTGAAGAAGCTAACACTTTTGTCATATGCTGCACTTGTTGAGTCAGCTCTGATATCAAATTTATCTGCAGCATCAGGGTTTTTGGCATCTATATTATCCACTTGCACCACACTTGAACTCACATCTATTTTACTACGGATTAACAAGCCCAAACCCATTCCAAACTCGCCAAATACTCTGAGTTTACCTCCGTTAATTGGATTGGTTCTCATTTTAAACAAAATGGGAATTTGCAAATAGCGCAGGTTGTAGGTCATACTTAAGTCATCTGAATAACCTTGTACAACATCACTTTTGTAAAGATATACTCTGTCGTATTTGATTTTTGAAGTTACATTCACTACATTGATTTCGGTACCAAAGGCATATCTTTCATTGATGTATCTCGATACTGTGAAGCCATAATTCCAATCTAAGCTAATGCCATTGGCATCAATACTTTTGCTATCTGGGGTAACCCAACTGATATTGGGTGCTATACGCAATCCAAATTCATATTTATTTTCATCGCTGATTATTTGTGAAAAACCATTTGAAACACTCATTATTGCCAAGGCAATTACCATTACATAATTTCTAGTCATACATTTGAAAAATAAAAAATATGGACAAATTTATAAAATACACTTACAAAACCTTCATTTATGTTTTCATCTTATTGTTGGCAGCTTGTGGCGATAATACTAAAACCAATACAGACGAAGAAACAAAAATTAATATTCACCGATTTGAGCGCGATTTGTTTTCAGGTGAAGGCGCTCCTCATTTTATGATGATGGCAAGTAAATACAAAGAATTTTTCTTTGGTTTCTGTAATGATATTTTAGAAATACATGAAAACAGACAAGATACGCTTCATAGTAAGGAATTGACTGATTTTACTCATCACCCTAGCTTATTGCATTTAAAACATGATGTGGACAGTGTGTATCTTGATTTAGAGCCTATCGAAGTCCAATTGAAAGAGGCCATGAAAAACTACAAAAAGGAGTTTCCTAAAAATAAAGTGCCTTATTTTGTGAGTTTTATTTCTGAGTTTGGCTTTGCTAACATCACTTATGATACTATCATTGGCATAGGGCTGGATATGTATTTGGGTAAAGATTATCCCATTTATCCAATTATAGAGTTTCCAAAATACATGAGCAATAAACTTTGTAAAGAGTATGTCGCATCTAATGCTATCAAGGCTTTGGCCATATCAAATTACGAATACCAAACCAAAGACAAGCGTTTCTTGGCCTTTATGTTATTTGAAGGCAAGGTGCGCTATTTTATGAAAAAGCTAATGCCTGAATTACCTGATTCAATCATATTGGGTTACACCGAAAAGCAAGTGGAATGGAGCAAAGAGAATGCCCACGATGTATGGTCACATTTTATTGAAAAGAAAATGCTTTATTGTGATGAACCTGCCAAATACATGCGCTATTTAAATGATGGTCCATTTACCACAGCAGAAGGTGTTCCGCAGGAAAGTGCTCCTGCTATCGGAATTTATACAGCCTATCAAATCATTCAAAAATATGTTGAAGAGAGTGGTGCTAGCTTAGAACAAATCATGCTTGAAAGCAATTGGGACAAGATATTGAAGGAAAGTAATTATAGGCCGTAATATACTATATAATAGCACTTTCGACTTCGCTTAGCAGCCGAAATATCTTTGAAATCTAAGAGGAGGATATGAAAAAGTAGTAAATTTCTTATTATCAAACCTTGCTTCCAAATTCATAAATATTAAATTGCCTAAAAAATTACATCTATGATACAAAGACCTTTTAACCTAAACCAATGGATTGATGAAAACCGTCACTTGTTGAAACCACCTGTTGGAAATAAAAGTGTTTACCCCTTGGGAGAAGACTTTATTGTGATGGTAGTGGCGGGTCCTAATGCCCGAAAAGACTATCATTACAACGAAACTGAGGAGTTGTTTTATCAATTAGAAGGTGAAATATGCGTAACCATTCAAGAGGATGGCAAAGCCGTAAAAGTGCCTTTAAAAGCGGGTGATATGTTTTTATTACCTGCTAAAACCCCGCATTCTCCTGGTCGTAGTGAAGGTTCAATAGGACTTGTGATTGAAAGAGTGAGAGCTGGTAAAGGTTTTACGGATGGATTGATGTGGTTCTGCGAAAAATGCAATCACAAATTACATGAAGCCTTTTTCGAATTGAATGATATCGAAAACGATTTTAAAACCCACTTTAATGCCTACTATGCCTCTGAGGACTTGCGCACTTGCAAAAGTTGCGGTCATATGATGGAAAAAGTGTAACACGGATATTTGTGCGAGGTGCATGGTGCTTTTTAATAGAGCTAAGCGCAATTATAAGTATCAATTTGTAATGAATCATTTCGAATTGTTAGTTAAAGCGAATTGTCAGCTCGATTGTATTGTCAGTTCGAGCGGAGTCGAGAACTGGCTATGATCCGAGAGAGTCTGTCTATTTTTCGACTTCGCTCAAAATGACAGACTTTAATACATAACAAATAACTCTTTTCAAATGCCAATTGTCTTAATTATAGATAATACCATTTTGTAAAATAATAAGTCAAGTAATAACCTATCACTAAATATATCTTAAGAAAGATTTTTACCCATGAACAAGATTGACGTTCACGCTCATATACTTCCAGATTTTATGCCTAACCTGAAAGAAAAGTATGGCTATGGAAATGATTTTATTTACCTCGACCATTATCAGCCAGGAAGGGCGAATATGATGAAGGCAGATGGTACTTTTTTTAGAGCCATTGATGAATTATGCTGGAATCCTGAAACCATATTGGAACATATGGATAAACATGGGGTTCAACTCATGGCATTGTCCACTGTTCCGGTTTTGTTTTATTATTGGGCCGAAGCCCAACATACCTATGAATGGAGTCAGTTTATTAATAACCACTTAGCTAAAATTCAACACACCTATCCTGATAGGTTTGTTGGTTTGGGCACATTGCCAATGCAAGATGTAGATTTGGCTATTCAGGAGCTAAGTAGGTGTAAGCATGAGTTAAATTTACCAGGGGTTGAAATTGCTACCCATATCAATGATAAAAATTTAGATGATGAGCGTTTTTATCCTTTTTATGAGACAGCTGAAAAGCTTGGCATGTGTCTATTTGTTCACCCTTGGGATATGATGGGGCAGGAGCGCATGCCTAATTACATGTTACCTTGGATAGTGGGTATGCCTGCCGAAACTTCATTGGCCATTACCTCTTTAATATTCGGTGGTATTTTTGATAAATTTCCTAAGCTTAGGGTATTGTTTGCTCATGGTGGTGGTTGCTTTCCTCAAACACTTGGTCGAATATCTCATACCTATCTTGCCCGCCCTGATTTGTGCAATGTTAACAAAGTAAAAGATCCAAGAGAGTACGTGAACAAATTTTACGTGGATAGTTTAGTGCATGATGACGAAACATTCAAATATTTGCTTAATCTTTTTGGACCCGAAAAAATTGCCATGGGCAGTGATTTTCCTTTTCCACTTGGCGATTTGGAGCACGGACGATTTATAGAAATGATGAAAGATTTGGACCAAGATACCAAAGAAAAATTGCTCTTTAGAACAGCTAAAGAGTGGTTAGGAATTTGAGAAATTTTACCTAATAGCTTAAGCAATACAGCATTGGTATTTTGACATTTATCTGTGCATAACTTGTGTTTTATTGTGGGGCTTATGCCTATATTTTTGCTTCATACATTCGTATTATGAAGTTTATTGTAAACAGCACCGTTTTATTAAAACATCTATCTATGATAGATGGCGTAGTGGTATCAAAACCAATCATACCTATATTGAATAATTTTTTGTTCGATATTAAAGATGGTAACCTAACTATTTCGTCAACCGATTTAGAAACTACTATGACAACCAGCATCAAAGTGGATGCAAAAGAAGATGTAGCGATTGCTATTCCTTCAAAGACTACAATTGAACTCTTAAAATCATTGCCCGATCAACCATTGGCTTTTACCATCAATGTTGAAAAAGGTTCACTTGAAATTAAATATTCAACAGGTCGTTTTAAGTTAACTGCTCAAAATGCAGATGAGTTTCCCAAAAACCCTGAAGTGGATGGTGACAAATCGTTTAAAATACATGCAGGTGTTTTGCAAAAAGCCATTGCTAAATCGGTATTTGCAACTAGTAATGATGATTTAAGATTAAATTTAACTGGCGTATTCGTTCAGTTGTTCAACAAAAACATCGTTTTTGTTGCCACAGATGCAAATCGTTTGGTAAGATATACAAGAAATGATGTTCAACCAGGCGTTGAAGAATCTTTTATTCTACCTAAAAAAGCATTGAACCTTTTGAAAAATGCTTTGCCAAACAATGATACTGAGGTTACAATCAACTTCAACAAATCAAATGCCTATTTCTCATTTGGAGATGTAAGTTTAATTTGTCGTTTGATTGACGAAAAATACCCTGACTATAAAGCAGTAATTCCTACAGACAATCCTAATAAGATGACTATTGATAAAGCTGAGTTTAACTCATCTGTAAAACGTGTATCTATTACATCTAACAAAACCACACACCAAATTCGTTTGAAAATTGCAGGTAGCGACCTAGCTATTAGTGCTGAGGATTTGGATTTTGAAAATGAGTCGCAAGAGAAATTAGCCTGTACTTATGTGGGCGAGGATATGGAAATAGGCTTTAACTCAAAATATTTGAGCGAAATGCTATCTGCTATTGATTCTCCTAATGTTCATTTAGAATTGTCAATGCCAAACCGAGCTGGTGTTTTAGTCCCTGAAACCACTGATGAAGGCGAAGAAGTGTTGATGTTGGTGATGCCAATGATGTTAAATAATTACTAATCAAAATACATAAGATATACTAAGGCTGTCCATTGGGCAGCCTTTTTTGTTTTGTTACATTAGTAATACCGAGTTATCGCCAAACCAGTTCTCGACTCCGCTCGAACTGACATGCGTTTTCTGATTTGAAAAAATTGGGTTTTATTAACTAGAATATAGAAGAGATATTCCTTATAAGTTTTTCTAAATACAATTGGTCTGTTGCATCAAAGTGATTAAGCAATTCACTATCAACATCTAAAACACCAATGACTTGTTGGTTGGTTATTATGGGAATAACGATTTCTGATTTAGATGCACTGCTGCAGGCAATATGTCCTGGGAATTTTTCGACATCAGCAACGATGATGGTCTGGGCCTGTTGCCAAGCGCTTCCACAAACCCCTCTTCCTATGCCAATGCGTGTGCAAGCAACGGGACCCTGAAAGGGTCCTAATATCAATTCGTTTTGTTTAACTAAATAGAAGCCTACCCACCACCAATTGAATGCAGATTTTAAGGCCGCACTTATGTTGGCAAGATTTGCAATCAAATCTTTTTCGCTCAAAACCAAAGCCTCAATTTGAGGAAGCAAATTTTTATAGTTTTCTTCCTTGTTTGAATTGGCCTTTAATTGTAGCTCTTGCAAGGGAATTATTTTTTGGTTGTATCGGCAATAGAAGCCGTTGTATCAGCGGGCGAAGTAACTTCACTGTTAGGTAAAACACCATCATTACCTCTATTGGTTGAGTATTCAGAACCAGCACCTGATTTATACTCATCATTTGCTTTTAAAGTTTTATCAGCTTCTTCAACACCATAGTGACAAGCAGCTAAAACAGATGTAAAAGCAAGAAGTATTAATAATTTTTTCATTTTGTGTTATTATTATTTGTCCGCGAATATAAAAATTAGTTTATGGATAAAAATACCCGATTGGGATTTTTTGCGGATAATTATCAGTCTTTATAAAAAAGAAAAGGAAATCCTCAGGATTTCCTTTTCTAAATAGATATCTAAAATAGGTATTATTTAATCAATTTCATTTCGTTTACGATTTGTGGCGCTTGGCCATATTTTTCAATTAACCAAAGTACATAGCGAATATCAACATTAATGGTACGTTTGTTGGCAGGGTCGAAATGGATATTACCACTCATCGCTTCCCAGTTTCCGTCAAAAGCCAAACCGATGATATTTCCTTCTCCATCAATAACTGGGCTTCCGCTGTTTCCACCGGTAATGTCGTTATCACTCAAGAAAGCTACAGGCAGTTTGCCATCTTTCATAGCATATCTTCCATAATCTTTAGCATTATACAAGTCGATTAATCTTTGAGGTACATTATATTCAGGATTGGTAGGGAATTTTTTATTTTTAGCAATCACCTCATCCAAATTGGTAATCATTTGGTACTTCATATAAGGCTTTACAGTACCGTATGTTAAACGTAATGAAGAATTTGCATCAGGATAATAGGTTTTGCTGGGATTCATTTCCATCAAACCTTTGATATAGGTACGACCTAAAGCTTGCGAAGTTTCAGTGAAAGCATCTACTTTAGATTTGAATTTGCTCATGTAATTCTCTCTCATGGCTTTGATAAACTTATAAGCGATATCGTTTCTCAATAATGCAGGACGTGGGTTATGGAACCAAGCCGAAGCCATGTTTTCATCAGCAAAAATACTGTTGTTGAATACATCGTTCGTAAAAGCAGCAATAGCTGCTCTGGGGTTATCTGTATTGTATTTCAAAACCACATCATTCATATAGGCCGGTTGTTGGTCTTTAGGAATATTATTGTAATATAAAACCAAAATACTATCAAACATACGTTTATCAGCAGCAACAATCATCGGGTTGTATGGTAAGTCTTTTAAGCCTTCAATCATTTGCTCCTTCATTTTTGAAATGGCTTTCTCATCACCTTTTTCAAATGTTTCGTCCATACTCATGGCCATTCCAATAAATTTGGAAAGGGTAGGGGCAAGAATACCTTCGTTTAAATAAGTGCGTTGCAAACCATATGGTTTGTATGCTTCAAAAGTTGTTTTTACATCACCTAAAAGGTTTTTGTATTCAGCCTTGTTAGCAGACCATTTTGCAAAAGCAGCTTCTTCTTTTTGTTTTTGTTCAAATACCTTATTTCTTTTCAATTGCTCAGCCTCACCTCTAAAATACTTCCAGTAGTTAGCCACACTTGCAAAGTCAGAAGATAATTTCAAACGGGTATCAACGTCTTTATTCATTTGCTCTTTCCATGCATTTAATCTTACATCACGCAAAGCCACGATAGCTGGATCTACTATGTCAGTAGCAATTTGAACACCTTGGCTAAATTCATAACGGTTGGTGCGACCAGGAAATCCCATAATCATAGCGAAATCACCTTTGTTTACACCTTTGATATTTATTGGTAAAAAGTGTTTTGGGGTATAAGGTTTGTTTTCAACAGAATATGCGGCTGGCTTATTATCTTTATTTGCATAAATACGAAACATACTGAAATCACCTGTATGACGTGGCCACATCCAATTGTCGGTTTCGCCACCAAATTTACCAATACTTTGAGGAGGGGTTCCTACTAAACGGATATCGGTATATCTTTCTAAAACAAATAGGTAGTAAGCATTTCCTTTAAACATTTCGCGAACCAAGCCTTCTTGATTAGTTCCTTCGGTAGCTGCTTTAACTATCTTTCTATATATTTCAGGTAGTTTAGCTGCGCGGGTTTTTTCATCCATGCCTTTTATTTCAGCTAAAACTTTGTCAGTCACATCTTCCATGCGCTGCACAATGGCTATAGTTAAACCTTCTATGGCTTTTTCTTCACTCATGTTTTTTGCCCAAAAACCATTATCTAAAATGTTGTCTTGTGGGCTAGATTTACCTGCAATGGCATCATATCCACAGTGGTGATTTGTAAGCACTAGACCTTTATCAGAAATGATTTCAGCAGTACATCCACCACCAAACCATACCACTGCATCCTTTAAACTACTAGTGTTTACATCATATAGTTGTTCTGAGGTTAATTTTAATCCCTTAGCCTTCATGGCTTCGTAGTTGTACTTTTTTAATAAAATGGGTAACCACATTCCCTCATCGGCATGCACCAATCCACTCATTAATAATGCTAAAACGCTGTAAATAAATTTTTTCATTTCTATTTTTGATTTTTTTAAGTTGACGAAAGTAAGTATTTATTAGAAATGGAAATAAATATTTGAAGAGCGGTTGGATACTAATTTGAAAATCCGTTTATAATATTTTAACAATTCCTTAACATTGCCTTGTAAAGCCAATAGATTAGCTTTGCTCTTGAAAACTAATATTATGTTTGGATTAGACACATCACTAACAATTTTATTAATAGTCTGTCTTTTAGCGGCTTGTATCTTTGAGTTCATTAATGGATTCCATGATACTGCCAACGCTGTTGCTACGGTCATCTATACAAATTCATTAAAACCTCATGTTGCTGTAGTTTGGAGTGGTATTTGGAATGCCATAGGAGTTTTTGCCGGAGGTATTGCTGTTGCTATGGGTATCAGTAATTTACTTCCAGTTGAGATTCTCACAGACACGAATATATACCATAATGTAGCTCTCATAATTTCGCTATTACTAACTGCCATTATGTGGAATCTTGGAACTTGGTATTTCGGTATTCCTTGCTCAAGTTCACATACATTGGTTGGTTCAATTTTAGGAGTAGGTTTAACCTATTCCTTCATAGCTGAAAAGCCAGGTAATTATGTAAATTGGGCTAAAGCAAGCGAAATAGGCATGTCATTGTTTATATCTCCTTTGTTCGGCTTTAGTTTAGCTATACTATTAATGTACACCTTAAGACAAGTATTAAAAAAGAAAACTATATTTAAAGAGCCGGATGGGAACAATCCTCCTCCATTTTGGATTAGACTTATTTTATTGCTGACTTGTACGAGTGTAAGCTTCTCTCATGGTAGCAATGATGGACAAAAAGGTGTGGGTTTAATGATGTTGATTTTAATAGCCATTGTGCCTACCTATTTTACCATTGACACTTCTCGCGAGCCATATGAGTTTAAAAAGAATATTTCGAGTATTGAGTATGTTTTGAATAAAGTAAATCCTGCTTATTTGGATTTATCTGATAGTTTCGAATATGTGAAGGTGAAAAGATACGTTGGTGAATTGAAAGTTCAGATGGATACCACTAAAGATTTTAATGCCATTGATGTCACATCAAAATATAATATTCGTAAGGATTTGATAGTTTTAGGCAAATCAACTAAAAAATTATTAGACAGTGAATCAATTAATTTAAGTGTAATGGATAAAAAAGCACTTAAACATGAGGTTACCGCTTTAAAGTCATTAACAGATTACGCGCCTTATTGGGTAATTTTAATGATATCCATTTCATTGGGTTTAGGAACTATGATTGGCTGGAAACGTATTGTAGTTACCATTGGTGAAAAAATTGGTAAACAACATTTAACCTATGCTCAAGGTGCTTCAAGTGAAATAGTAGCTGCAGGTACCATTACTTTATCTACCTATTTGGGATTACCTGTAAGTACCACGCAAGTTTTGTCATCAGGTATTGCAGGTAGTATGGTTGCAAGCAAGGGAATCAAAAACCTACAAGGTGGCACCATAAGAAACATTGCCATTGCATGGATTTTAACTTTGCCTGTGTGCATCACTGTATCAGGACTACTTTATTATATATTAAGAATGATTTTATAGAAAACGATAAATCTATGAAAAGCGGAAACTAAACTTGATTTGGTTTCCGCTTTTTTGTTTTTGATATAAGTTGTTTGCAAAAGTAATCCGAATGCGAAGCCTATTTTCTTAGTGTGTTGGCCGTCACCCTGAGTAGAGTTGAAATGGCGTTTCGACTCCGCTCCCCGACCATATGGCACCTTGATTCCGATTCCGATGCATCCGGAACGGAAGAAGCATTTTGTCACGACATATCGGGATTTTGATGCCTCAATAGGAAATTGAAAAACAATTAGAAAGCTGATTATTAAATACAACATCACAAAAAGTAAATTACGTTTGCAATTCAATGTTTAATAACCCACCCCTAACCTCCGTTGGCTAACGGAAGGGGAATGCATTCGTTTTCAAACTTTCAAATAGCTTATCAAACAACAAAGGCTGTCGTTTTGAGACAGCCTTTGTTATTTATATGTTTATAGGTTTAGTTTCCAAACAAACCTTTAAGCCTTTTCTTAGCTTCTTCTTCAGCCTTCTTTTTCAAATTATCTAATTCGTTTTTTGCTTTGGCTTCAGCTTCTTTTTTTAAGCGATCAGCTTCAGATTTTAATTTATCTTCTGCTTCTTTCTTTAATCTATCAGCTTCAGCACGGGCTTGCGCTTCAAGTTCTTTGGCTTTTTGTTTTGCAAAATCGCTTGCTTGACCCTGTAACGAATTGGCTTGGCTTTTGGCAATATCGGCTAAATTAGTTGATACAATTGGACTGGTGAATGTGCCACTAATCTTCAATCCTACATTGATATTGTCTGCCATCTTAATATTGCTACCAGCTTTTTGGTTCAATTGTGCTAAGACTGAATTAAGGGCTGTATTTGCAGAACCTAATTCTTTCATAGCCACTTGTGTTGTTCCCATATAGTCAATGCTTTGGTCCAAACCAGTTGAACCTGAAAGGTTCATGGTTTTTCCTGCTACTTTGATATCAAATGGTTTGGTATAAACCCTACCATTTTTAACTTCATATTTGATAGCTACGTCTTTCATCTCAAATTTACGCAAATCGTCTTTTTTCAATACATCAGCTATTTTGTTAAATACTCCTACATTGCTTACTGATGCTTGCGAAACTTGCAATACCCCATCAGCAAATAGGTCTTCATAAATAGGTTTCATTTTGCTATTCAAGGCAGTTTTCATGCTGAAAGTGGTGCTAAACATTCCTTGCATTTTTTCTGCAATAGGAGCAATCTTTTTGATGGTATTGAAAGTCGCAAATGCCTTTTGGATATCTAGGTTTTGAATGCCGAACTTCATATCTACATTTGGCTTTTTAGGATTGGTGGTTTCGTAAAAGCCATCCAATTTCATGCTTGAACCAAGGGTATTAAGTGAAACATTATTGAAATTCAATTTTTGTTCAGCCACTTTTACCATACCTTTAAAATTGGTAATTTCCATATTGGTATAAAGCAATTTGTTAATTGAGCTAGTCAATGTAAAGTCAATGTTTGCAGGAATTTCAACCACTGCCATGCCTGTTGTATCATTACTTGCAGTTTCAGTTGCCTTTTCATCTTTGCTTAAAAACTGATTAGCATCCATCATATTGCTTTTAAAATCAAGTGCAGCTTGCAGCGTACCTTTTCCAAAGAAATATGGAAAGAAGTTGGTTAATGAACCATTCATTTGCATATCACTATTACCAATAACTGCATCAAATCCATTTAAGGCCACGGTTTTTGGATTGAAAGTCAAGACAGCATTTTTCATTTGCATGCCTAGAGGCAATTCTTTTGAGACATAGTTTACATTAGTAGCTTGTATGCTACCACTTGCATCAAAGTTTTCATACTGTTGTTTTTCAATAGCGTTCACTTTTCCTTTGGCCGCAAAATCAGAAATAATAAGGCCTCCCAGTTTCGTGCCCTCTGGCATGGCAACAATTTTTACTACATTATCAAGGTTCAATCGGCCTTTAATAGCAGCATCTATATAAGGGTCTTTGATTGGGTTTGTAGCCAATAATTTGGCATCAAATGGGTCGCCTTGCAATTCAAAATGCAATTTGCTTAAGTTGATTTTTGTATTGTCCAAATTTCCATCAGGATTGGTTACATGCAAAGCTATTCCTAGATTTTCAACAGGTGCAGGTAATGCTGGGTATTTAAACCAACCATTATCAACCAAAATATTTAAGGCAAAAGAAGGCATGCTTTTATCATTGAATGTGCCTTTCACAATACCATCAAAAGCCAATTTACCTTTGCTTTGTAGGTCTTTGAAATTAGAAGCATACATAGCAGGAATCAATGAAAGGAAATCTTTAAAGTCATTCCGCTTAGCGGCATATTTAATATCCATTAGCATGTCGTCTCCTTTCATTTGAAAAGTACCATCCATACCCAAAGCCAAATCATTTAGTCCGAATTCATTGTTCTTAAAGGTAAAGTGCATATCCTTCATATTGGCATCTATTTCTGCATTTCCTTTAGCTGCCACTTTGTTAAAATACTTAATGCCTCCATAGCTAACACTCATTTGATCAATGCTCAATAGGTTTTTCATTAAGAACAAGTCTTGGTTGAAATCACCTGTTAGGGTATAATTCATATTCACCAATTCACTGCTCATATTGCCCTGTTTGTCATCGTATTTGATATAACTGTTTCTGATTTCAAACTTCTTTAGTGAAATATTAAACTTCGATTCACTAGCAGGGGCTTGGCTTTGACTGCTATCTGCAGAGGCTTTGGCTATATCCCAATTGCTTTTACCATCCTTAAGAACGATGGCATTTATACGAGCTTGGTCTAATAGGATGGAGCGTATTTTTATTTTATCACCACTGATTACGCTCATAATATCAAGTGTGGCTGATATTTCTTTGGATTCAAAAAGCGTGTCTCCTTCAAATTCATTGATACCAACTACTGATAGGTCTTTGATTTCTAAGGTGAAGTTAGGGAAAGACTTTATTAAACTCAAACCCATATCATCACTGAAATTAACAATAGCATTGATGTTATTATTGGCTTGTTCTTTGGCTATTTGTAAGATTTTGCCTTTAAAAGCAAAAGGCAGAATAATGGCGGCAAACAGAATGAATAAAAATAAGAATAAAAACCACTTTAAGAATTTTTTCATGTTAGCTGTTAATTATAATGTGGCGAAGATATAACATCCCTTAAAAGCATAAAAATATTATTGTCATTTGTTTGTATGCTTGGATGAGCGGTTGTGGTGCACATTATTTGATAGTGATTTTCTTATCGATTGTAAATCTGTCTTTGTCTATGCTTCGAAATGTCCTACGGAACATCACTAAGAGCGGTTTCCTGTTCTGCCGTTGCAGGCGTCCCGCCTGAACTTAATCATTTCATTACCTAGTCCTATTAATAATAAACCCATTTTCTACTTTTTCGAAATTGATTTTGGGATAATAGTCCATTGCCGAAGGAGCTGATAGTAAGAATAGCATGCTTTGATCTCCTATTTTTTCTTTAGTAAGTGCAATGAGTTTTTTGCCAATTCCTAGTTTCTTATATTCTTGCCTTACTGCCAAGTCTGATAGATAGCAGCAATAACAAAAATCGGAAAGTGAACGTGCTATACCTACAAGTTTATCTTCATCCCAAGCCGAAACCACTAGGTTTGAGTTTTCATACATCTGACCTATTCTGTAGATGTCATCAATAGGTCTATTAATACCTGAACTTTTATAGAGGTCAATAATATCTTCAACTGGAGGTGTAAGGTTAAAGTGTTAGCTAATTCCCATTCGAATGTCTTGTTAAGATTGAATAACAAAATTAAACAATTCTGAAACCAATTCCTTTAGCTTCGAAACTAATTCAATTTCTTTACCTCAAACACAGGAAATCCTTTTTGTCCTCGGTGGTTATAAAAGTCGGTGAAGCGCATTTTCCAAACAATACCTGGTATATTTCCTTTTGGCTTGATGACATAATTAACATAATCGCGGGCCTTGTAATGTTGGTTATTGAAATCATATACTTTCCAATCAAATCCGATTACATCGCGTTGTGTTTTGAAATTTAAAGATAAGGCTGTGCTAAGGTCGATTTTATAGAAATTTAAAGTACTATCAACTGCTGCTTCGTTTTTAAATGTGTTTATATGTATTCCATTCACCAAATATGGAAAGGGTGGATTTAATTCATAATAAACCGTTCGGTAACGAACAAAGCAAAAATCCCAATCATTTTTATTGGGCTCAATATCTAAAATAATACCTCCTTTATCAAAGTTAAAATACACATTAAGTTTCTCTGCTAACCTTGGTATATGTGCAATGACTAAAGGCCTTTGAGCATAGATGTCTGTATAGGCTATGGTATATTCCTTTACATTTACATCAATGATTTTGAACTGCATATACCTTTCTTGTGGAGGGCAGTTTGAGCCTCTATCAATAACATATACGGAGTCGGTAACCAATTTAGTACTTTTGTTATACCAGCCTTTTAAAGCCAAAGAATCACTAACACCTGAGGCTTCATCCCATCTCCATTTAAGTTTGTTTCCATCAATATTGCTTTTTAATTTACCTAAGCCTGCGTTGGCAATGAAGGCTGCGTTTCCGCCATTTAGAGTTATATCAAAGGTATTGGTATCACAACTGAAACTTAGATCCCAAATCATTTGAGGAAAGTTTAGCTGTGAGCTATCGCTTAGGTTCACAAATACTTGGTTTCTGTAATCAGGTCCAAGGTAGCAGGAGAAAATAGTAGTAGTTGTATCCTGCTTAGGAATCATAACCCTAACATCTTCTTTTTCACAAGAAGTAAGAGCTATGCTGCTAATGAATAATAGTGAAACTAAGTATACTTGTATGTTCTTCAATTTATTTTGTTTATTTGATATCTTATAGCTATAAATAAGGATCTTCCAACCCCTGTCATAGCTGAATTGTTTTGAGTTGAATGGTAACCCGACATATAGCTTGCATTCACATTCACCACATTGAAAATATTTTTAATTCCACCAGTTATTGAGAGGTGTTTTTTGAAAAAGTTTTTACTCGCAGTTGCATCAAAAATACTAAATGCATCATAGTAAGTAATTTTTACTTTATTGCTTATATTATCGTATTGATAGGCTTGGTAAAAACCATTCAATTTGCAGAACAAAGATAGGTTCAATTCATTTTTAAAAGTATAACTAGCATTTACTCTTCCTTGGTGGTTAAAGAAAAATTCATTGCTTGTTGGTGTGTTTAATAGAATGTTTTTAACCCCCATGTATGCATAGCCCACCGATACATTTATTTTTGAAGTTTTATATTCAGTATTTATGTTCAATCCGATGCTTTCAAATTGGTTCACATTCACATATTTCATCTTCAGGTTGATAGAGTCAGTGCGGGCTAGGTCTATCATATTATCGATTTTATTATAAAATACTGAAGGTTCAAGTCTGAGTAACTTTTTGTCTGTTTTGTATTGATAAGTAAGAAACGCTTGCAGGTTGTTAGAAGTTTCTGCTTGTAGGTTTATATTTCCTTGAATATTATGACTTGGGTCAACAAAGTTCAAATACAATTCTTTTAAAGATGGTGTTCTAAATCCTCTTGCATACGACATACGTAGGAAAACACGCTCACTTACATCGTATTTTATATTCAATGATGGGTTTATAGGCGCGGCATAAAGAGTGTTATATGTCAATCTCATACCTGGACGAGCAGTAAATTTCTTACTTACTTTAACTTCAGTACTAGCAAATAAACTGTAATCACCCATGCCTCTATAAGAGCCTTGTATCTTATTTCCTTCAGCTGTTTCATAATTAACATCGTAACCCAATTGATAATTGATTTTGCTATTTATGTTATTATAGCTATAAGTAGCTCTGCTCATGTATTGATTAAAGTAATTAGTATCTTGAAGGTCGGCTTCAGGAATTAATGACTCAGTTAAATTGAGCATGTTTTTATAATAGGTATGTAACATACGCCTGTAGTTACTATATGAAACGAGCATATTTATATGCCTGTTTGCAGTTACTTTCTTGTCATAAAACAATGAGCTGGTTATTCTTCTTGTGAAATAATATGAATCATTTGCATAAGCTTTTTGCAAAGGGATATTGATGTTTACCTCACCTTTGTTACTTATTTTTTCATTGAAAATATTGTTTTGAAATTTAATACTTCCATCCTTAATGATCTTTCCAAAATTAATATCTCCAAAATATTGCTCGCGCGGCTTCCAAAGCATCACTCGGCTATTTTCATCCATACTATATCCTTGGAAAAAATTTCTTCCTAAATTCAATTGTGAATTCCATTTTTTGTTGGCCAGGCCTAAACCTAAATCTGCATTGTATGCACCAACGCTTTCGTAATAGGTGTTTAAGTTAGCCTTTAGTTCGTTTTGCTTAGGCTTTTTGGTGATAATATTTAAAACTCCACCTAGAGCATCAGTACCAAAGTTTACACTCATGGGGCCTTCCACTATTTCAATACGCTCAACATTGTTCATGTTGATTTGAGATAAATCTATGCTACCCCCTTCGCGACCTATTATAGGAACGCCATCAAATAATATTTTTATGCTCTGACCGCTCACGCCTTGCAGGCTGATGCTGCTTCCTAACAGTGGGTCTTGGTTGATTCTGATGTTAAGCTCATTGCTTAACACATCTTTAAGATTAACAGCGCCTTGGGCTTGTATTCGTTTGTTATCAATAAGTTTAACCTTATAAATTGACTTGCTTGTACTACTTTCTCCATATTGACCTGTTACCACTAGTTCGCTCAGGTGTTGCAGTTTGTTAAGCTGGCTAGTATCAGCCGATTTATTCTGGGCTTTAAGCAAAGTAGTACCCATAAACATTAATGCGATGCTTATGGGTACTATTAGATATTGCTTATTTAAATTCAAATTATTCTTAGCAGAAAATAATTATTCTACGATTAATTTTTTAGTTACACTAACCCCATTAATATTTAAGTTGATGAAGTATAAGCCTTTGTTGAAACTTGATAAATCAAGTTGTGTATTATTTCCAACGATGGTTGTTGTGCTCACTACTTTTCCTGTCATATCGATGATCGAAACAACCACCTGCTCTTTTCCTGAAATGGATGGGATGGACACATTTACTATTTGTTTTGCAGGATTAGGGTATATTGATACTTCAAGATTCAAATTAGATAAGTTTGAAATACCTGTATTCATTTTAGGTGAAATGGTTTTGATATTGAACACGATGATTTGAGATGGAACATTCGAGAATTTATCAAATGTCAATTTGTAAGTAACTGAATCTTTATCACGCTTGATAAAATAAGTTAATGAATCTGTTAAATTCCATGGACCCGAAGGGGGAGGACCTAATGGTGTTACTTTCCAATCCCAACCGATGGTACCTATTCTTTTAGAGTAAATAGTAATATCACTAGTATCAGATATTGGTTTAGCAACATTAGTTACTCTAGCAACATTCAATTGTGGGGCTTGTAACACACCTGCAAAGTTGAAAGCAGATGTAGGAAATCCAGGGAAAGTAGCATTGGTGCGATAGTGAGTGAAAACTAAATCCCAATTTCGGTTTGGCTCACGATCAATAACCGTTTTTGTTAAGATGTTGTAATAAGCAAACAATTTGCCTTTGTAGGTTGGTTTGCTAATGGTTTGGGTAGTGCTATCAGTTCCATCTAAATTACTGAAAGTAAAAAACCACAAAGTATCATACGCTAATTTTTGAATAGTGATTTTTTTGTAGGTTTTAGCTTGACCTGATCCAACTGCCAAAAGATACATTTTTGTTCCTTCTACATTGTGACTGTTCATACTGTATTGTCCCCAACCATAGTCGAATGGGTTACTTGCATCGTAATCAGCATTAAATGCTGCTACATCCCATGAGCTATCTCCATTAGCCATTACACGCCAAGTTGTAAAGCCTGCGGTGTCAAAACTACTCCATTGGTTACTTGTGAAATTGCTTTTGTATAAAGTTACATTTCTTGAAGCATTGATACGAACGGTGGTTGAACGCATCACGTTTGCAGGAGGAAGAGCAGGTCTCATGGCAAAAGCCAAATGCCAATTTGTATTAACTACTGTATCTTTATCTCCTGTTGTCAAATTATAAAACACATCATAGGGATAAGGTGGAGTTCCTGTACCCATTGAAACTGAATCTACTCTCGTGTTTTGCGCTGATACAGCAGCGGCAAGTGCTAATAAAATAATGCTTACTATGTTTCTTTTCATTTTGTTTAATTTTTTAATTAATTAACGATACAAAGAAACCTATGGATTTAGGGCATACAAATGATAGGTGTCATTATTGGGCTTTATGACAGATTTATGACACATTAATATTTTTTAACGACTGTTGTGGCTTCTCTATTACTCTGACAAAGCTTGGCATTGATTGAGGAATTGTAAAAAGTTTATCATAAGTTGAGGTGTGATTGAAGATTATTGCTTAATCCTTTATAGTATAAAATGATTTTCTAAGTGTGCGGGCCGTCAACCAGAGCGTAACGAAGGGTCTGGGTAAGATATCGATAATATTGGAAGGAGCATTTGAGATAGTGATGGTTTTGAAAACTTAATCGATAGCGTTCTTTTGTATTGACTTTAGGGCGGTTTGCTTTTAAGGCTTTAATCGTTGGGCTCCAGACTTTTTTCTTATAACAATTCCTAGCTTACTTTCTGCAACATCTATCATGGTATTATAAAGATCTGCCTTTAACTCAGCTATTCGTTTTTCTTCTTCTAGCCTTGCCACTTTTTCCTTTAACTCTTGAAGTTCTTTATTATCATTCATCAATTCAAATTTAGTATTTTCATTCATTGGTTGTCGATAGTTTTTCTCTCCGTTAAACTTTCGCATCCGATACAATACTGCACATTTTGCCTTTATTCCATAAAGTCTTCGTGCTTCTTCCTTTGTGTATTTTCCTAATAATACATCGTTTACTACAGTTGCTTTAAATTTTTCACTGTAATTGGTTGGTTTTTTTCTTTCCATTTTGTCCTGTTTTTAGTTGACTTTTTATCATTTTTGGAGTCAACCTATTTCAGGACTATACAGTCCCGACATATCGGGATTTTGATGCCTTAAAAGGAAAAAGTGAAATAATTAGATAGATGATGATTTAGCCGAAGGTTAGTAAAATATACTAATGAGTCATCTATATGCTTAGAGTTGCTTGCAGGCGAGGACGCATGAAAAGGGCGGAAGGAGGGGAAACATCCCCCTAACCCACTTCAAAGGGGGAATCCAAAAACAAAAAAAGGTTTGAAAATTCATTTTCAAACCTTCTCTGGGTTGCGTAATGCGATCGTATGATTAATCAATTTCAGCACAAAGTGCATTGAAGATAGCTTCAATTTCACCAATACCATCAATACCTTTATATTTATTTTGCAATTGGTAAAACTCCTTCACAGGCATGGTCTCACCATTATACACATCAATTCTTTTTTGAATAACGGCTGGGTCTTGGTCATCCGCGCGGCCACTGTCTTTACCTCTTAATAAAAGACGTTTGCGAAGCTCTTCTTCTTCCACTTCAAGGGCCAACATCATCGTGATACTTGTAGCTTTTGATGCCAATAATTCATCAAGTGCTTTAGCTTGTGCTTGGGTTCGAGGAAATCCATCAAAAATGAAGCCTTTGGCATCTGGGTTTTTATTTACCTCACCTGCCAACATACCAATGGTTACTTCATCTGGCACCAATTGTCCTTTGTCTATATAGCTTTTAGCCAATAACCCCAATTCGGTGGCCGACTTAATATTTGCCCTAAAAATATCTCCCGTTGAAAGGTGTACCAAATGATACTTTTCGATAAGTTTGGCACTCTGCGTGCCTTTTCCTGCGCCCGGAGGGCCAAATAGTACAATGTTTAGCATGATGA
The DNA here is from genome assembly GCA_945870425.1 of Chitinophaga pinensis. Classification (GTDB taxonomy): domain Bacteria; phylum Bacteroidota; class Bacteroidia; order UKL13-3; family UKL13-3; genus RGVD01. The sequence goes on from CAMBSD010000018.1 coordinate 64,060, forward strand.
CTTGTTAATAATTGATGGCGAATAAAATCAAATATTTTAATTTTAACTATGAGTTGGACATGAATTAAGTTTTTTCTACGTAAATATGCTTCAAGTTGCGGCCAAAACCATCGTAATCTAGGCCGTAACCCAATAAAAATTTATTCTCCACTTCAAAACCAATGTATTTAGGTTGCAAATCCACTTTCAAGGCTTCAGGTTTTAATAAGAGCGAACAAACCTCAATACTTAAAGGGTTTTTCTCCTTTAAAAGATGGATGATATAATCTATGGTAAGGCCTGTGTCTATGATGTCTTCAATAATCACTACATGATGACCTGCAATATCTCCCTTGAGACCTATCAATTCTTTGATGCTACCCGTGCTTTGTATGCCCGCATAACTCGAAGCTTTGATAAACTCTATTCTACACGCAAGATTGATTTGTTTCATTAAGTCGGAAGCCAACATAAACGAACCATTTAGTACAGCTACAAAAACTACTGGCTTACCCGCATAGTCATGGTTAATAGATTCAGCAAGGGTTTTCACCCTGTTCAATATCTTATCTTCTTGGATAAATATGTCAAAGTTTCGATCTAATACTTGAATAGATGGCATAGGCTATTTTTTAATAGAAGAACTTTAACACCACTATGGCAAGCCCGTAGGTAAAGGTTGATAAAATGATACCACGTGCAGTCAAGTATTTTTCAAAATGGATGAAGAGGTAGAAAACCCCTAAATTAATAACCACACACAAACTCAATAGGGGAGAGAGCATTTTTTCTTTTACCGCCAACTCCAAAAAACTTGAAATATTTTGAAGCGAATAGTTAACCAAATAAAAGATAAGTATGCCAATACTTGGAGCCACCAAGCCTAAAAAAACACCTAGCCCAAAATTATCTAACTTAATTTTCATCAGTAAAATTCCAAGTGTTTAGGTATGAAATAGCATGGTGTGCGGTAAGGTCAAACTGAACAGGCACCACCGATGCATATTTATTGGCCAAAGCCCATTCGTCAGTATCTTCACCTTGGTCGTAGTTTACAAATTTGCCCGTGAGCCAATAGTATTTGCGGCCATTAGGGTCTTGTCTTTCATCAAACTCTTCTTGCCACTTGGCATTGGCTTGGCGACACACTTTAAAACCTTGCCATTCTGATTCGTCTATTTTAGGCACATTCACATTTAGCAAAACGCCTTTAGGCAAACCATTGGTTAAAATATCGGACGCAATTTTTCTGGCAACTCTCTTGGCTAGCGTAAAATCAGCATCATACGAAAAATCACATAGGGAGAAACCTACAGCTGGAATGCCTTCAATGGCCCCTTCTACTGCAGCACTCATGGTGCCACTGTATATCACATTGATGGATGAGTTTGAGCCATGGTTGATTCCAGAAACCAATAAATCGGGTTTGCGGTGCATCACTTTATCTACGGCTAATTTTACACAATCAGCAGGGGTGCCACTACATTGGTATGAAACAATATCGCCATATAGGTTGGTTTTCTCTAAACGCAGAGGGCGGCTTATGGTTACGGCATGCCCCATAGCGCTTTGCGGGCTATCGGGAGCTACTACTATTACTTCGCCAAGATGTTTAACGGCATCCACTAAAGTACGAATACCGGGTGCGGTAATACCATCGTCATTTGACACTAAAATTAAAGGTCTTTCACTCATGGGGTGCAAAGGTAGTTTTTTTAGGTTTTAGTTTTTTCAAATATTCTAAAATATAAATGAGGCGCTAAAAGACTAGAAAAGGCATGTAAAAAGCTTGGTAAGAAAGTGCCGCTTGTGGCAGATAGGAGTCAGAACTTCGGATTTTGCTAAGCTAGGGTCATGTAATAATCATCAAGTTTTACATTGAAATTTATTTCTACTTTCCATGCTTTAAAAACTTTTATCACTGTGTTAATAGTTGCACTGTTGGCGATGCTTTCCTCAACTATCTATAGTCTTGAGAGTTAGTTAATAGCTTGGGTGATTATGGATTTGAAATGAAAAAAGAGTTTGAAACCTGATGTAAAATGTGTGAAAAGCATGACAGAACCCTGAAAGGGTTCACTTCATGCATTATAAATTCTTAGAGCGCTTTGCTATCTATGGATATTGGGGCAAACCCTCTTCTGTTATTGATTTCGTTGGGTAAGGCAATCAAACTTCATTTAATCAATGAACCAACAATTCTTGAGCCCTTTATTAATGCTATGTGTTTTTTGTCTTATATATAGTTGTCAAAATGAAATAGCGATTGAACTAACGATTGAGAAATTGTCGTTGACATTTTTATCTTGTCTTAGAAATATTTTGTCTGTGCTATTAAACCAACGTCCTTCGATTCGCCACGCTATATTTTTAACTGGTGAGTAGTCAAGGTTAAGAGAAAGTCCGTTTGTTTTAAAACCGTTTGGTGTCCCTGTAACAATGATTACTCCATCCTTATCTTGGTAATACTCTGCCCGCATAGCAGAAGACCATTTGTCTTTCCACATGTAGCGAATAATAATAACAGGACTAAACCAAATATAATAGTCTGCGTTGCCCTTTTTTATTTGCTGTCCACCGATGTCAAAGCCTGCAATGAAACCGAACTTTTTTGTGAGTTGAGATTGAATATAAACATTATTGAAGTAGCGCAATCTTCTGGTCGTGTCAGGGTCAACTGTGCCGATGAACGTACTCCAATTGAAACTTAGTCTATCGCCCTTGATATATTTGATTTGTGTGCAGAAAGCGGGCAGGGAATTTCCGTAAACTTTATTTATTCGTTGCCAGCCATTGCATACTAGTGCAGCCAATTCCCATTGTTCATTTGGATTATAAGTAAGTTTTGCCCCAGATAAATAGTATGGAGAATTTTCGGCAAGAAGGGAACGTGTCAATGTCCAGCTATCCTTTGAAATGGCGCTTTCAAAACCGATGTGAGATGCGAAAATTCCTGCATCAATCCACAAGTTATTTTTCTTATTTAGTGAAATTCCTGCGTTGCCTTCATATATGTATTGCAAAGCTGACTGCTCGCTTGCGTAATTATCCATTACGTAAGTACCTGCTTGCATTGCAATATTCGCTCTGTATTTTAAATGTTTTGCACTTACTCTGATTAATCCAAGATTTAGATTGAATTCGTTTTGTCGGTTGTGATTGTATAAGAAAGGCTGTCTGTAATTGGTTTTCGGCTGATTAAAATCGTATGCGTAAAATATATCTACATAGCCCGAATATGAAATTTCTGGTTTTTGTGCCCACACACTGCTGTCTATCTGTCCGTGAGCAGTTAGACGTAAAATGAGTAGTGTAATTATTAGATAAAAATTAAGTTTCAAGGTCGTTTGTATTTTGTTCACTTGTCTTTCTTTTATTGTTAGTGCTGATGGTTTACAGATTTACGATGTGGCGAAATTATGGACAATATCTTCCATTTACTTCTAATTTTTATTACATACAGAATATATCATTTACAAATAAACCCGTCATATATCAAATTTGTTCTTGTGGGATAGTCTATTGTAGGATGATTTTTCTTAATTCGATGATGTTCCCTTGCTTGTCAATGACTTGAGCAAAGTAAAGTCCGTTCCCACCCCAATTTGAGGAAATCAAATAATCAGTTTGTGAAGTTATATTTTTATTGAAGATTTGTTGCCCCAAGGCATTTTTTATAATCAAATTATAACCAGCCATGACATTGAGTTTGCCATAATCAAAATTTACATAGTTGTTTGAAGGATTAGGATAGATTCGTATTTGATAATTTTCATTTTTATTAATACCAGTTGTGCCTAATTGAATAGTATAGCTTACCGTGTCCGAAAAAATACAATCCATTGCCACTAAATTTACGGTGTAAATTCCCGTTGAGGAAAAGGAGTGGTTTGGGTTTTTTAAAACTGATGTGTACCCGTCCCCAAAATCCCAGAAATAATACAGTGGGCTATTCAGGTTAGAAGAAGATGTATTGTTAAATGATACAGAGTTGCCATTTGTCGAATAACTAAAGTTTGCAAGCGGATTATTCATTTTTAAGTTCCAATCATTTTGGCTATTAAATGTCGTTTTATCAGACATCTGTTGATAATATAATGCACGAGACTGGGTTAATCCAGCATTGAACGCAATTCCGCTTGAGGGCTTTTTCCAAATTGAACTGTAAATGGTTAGCGCTGCAACATAACTACCGTCTATATTTGGATGGCTATTATCATTGCTATGTAGAATCAATGTTGTGTCATTCAAAATATTTTGCCAAGTGACTCCAACTGGAGCACATTGAATGTTGAGAATATCACTGATTTCACTATAAGCACTTATCAATGAATCCTGCATATGGTTAAAATCAACAAATACTGGACTGCAATTGGTGTTTGTTGGATCACATTGCTGACCACCAAATCGTCTGCCCCATGTCATATAGGCGATAATTCTAGCGCAAGGATTAAACTGCTTAACTAAAGCTTTTAAATCAGTTAGTGAGGGATACATACTGTTGTATCGATAATAATCAATACTTGGTATTTGACTTTGTTCTTGAATGACAACATAATCCCAGTTACCTTGACTTATCTTTGAAATAGTTGTTGTATCATTGAGATGACTTGATATGGGGTATCCGCCAGGCATATTTGATTCAATGATTAGTGTTTTTCCAGCAGAACTAGAAAGGCTTTGAACAAGTTGTGGCAAATTGTTATATGATGTATAACTATTCCCTAAAAAAAGAACTCTTAGTGTGTCTTGTGCTAATAAATCATTAATTGAAATTACTGTAAGAAGCAGTAGTGTTAATTTGATTTTCATTTTTTACTTTATAATCGTTTGTTTTGTGATTATTAGATTCAAATATAATAGCCTTTCCTATAGTGCATTGCCGTAACAAGTTGGCGATTTCGGTTATGTAAGTTTTCTATCATCACTATATTTATTAGCTAACGGATACAAAACTTCATGTAACCACTTAACCTCCAATCTATTGAGTGTTGGCGTTCTTTTCACACGAAGCCTATCATAACTTGTATTCTCATTTAGTTTGTTTAATTGTCTTTTATATCGCTGTCAATAGTTGTGTTTTTTGATGTCTTGTGGAATATTTCTATAAAATAACCTATTTGAAAAAAGTCACGACCAGTTTCATCATTTATTTTGTAGTCGAACTGATGTAAATAACCTACTTGTATAGTTGTTGCTTTTGATGGTTTGTAATTAAATGCAAATAACATTCTGTTTCGTTCAAAATAAGGTTCCTTGTCCGTAAAAAATATTTCATTACTTGCACTAATTTGAAAGAGTTTGTATTCATTTCGTTCTTTTCCAAAAGGATAAGAAGCCCCAAATCTGTATCGAAAACGGTTGAAGTAGCCATTGCTTGTAAATCTAAATTCTGAACGATAACGTTGTTCTATTTTTAATTTACCGATTGATTGAAAAAGAATAACCTGAGGCCAAATTCTAAATTCATCATTATTTTTTGGAACAACAAAATCTCCGCCTTCTTTGTATGTTTGATAACTGCCTGCACCTAAAGTCAGCTTTGCATTTTTATGAACTTTGAAGTTAATACCGCCCTTGTATTCGTAATAGTGAAAGTTGCTGTAAAATTTTAATGAACGCAATTGTCCTTCACCAAAAAAACTTAATTTATCGTCAAGATTAAATTTTACATTCAGAATATTCCAACTGCCAATGTCAATAGTCTGTGCAGATACAGTATTTATTGAAAAATACAGCATAATTATTGTTAGAAAAAATACCCTCATTTACTATCCTCACTATGTTTTTGTTTTTTTTCTGCAACTGAAAATGATTTATCGAAAAAATGAGAATTGGGTATTGTAATTATTTCGCTATCGTTAGTTTTGAGATGAACAAAAAAGTAGTTCATTTCTGTTACTTCACCTTCAAAATGGTAATCTTTGTGTAATACTTTTACGTAATCTCCCAATTTCACTGGATGATTAAAAAATATCAAGATACTCGAAGTGATATTTGAAAGTAAAGACCATTGAGCAAAAAATGCAATACCCAAAACTGTCAATATTGTACTTACAAACATGGCTATTTCATTTTGTTTGAAACCCCAAACTCCTGTTAGAAGAATAATTGCAGTCATTGTTGTAAACAGCTGCACAGCTCGTATTGCCATTTTTCTCCTGCTCCTTTCTAATCGAGTTCTTTTGAGAAAATTATTGATAACTGTTTTGAATATAAAATACAAAATGATATAGGAACCAAATATTATTATGGTTTCAATAATTTGAACGTTGAACTGTTTCATTGACTATTTATTAATTTATTTACTCTCTCATACCCAATTATGTTGTCGGTTGTTTTGTCCGATGCGCTTGCAACTAATTTCCTTTTTGGCGAACCTTTGTTGCTTATAATTTTTCAAATATATAGCTTCCATTTTCATTTACAAGGTATCAACTTATAACTAGTTTCAATCCTATAGAGCACTTACGAATTCAAATTTTATTTGTGTAACAATCTCTAGTTTTCTGAACTTTAAAATAGCACGGACTGCCTTCGGATTTAAATTAAAAAAAGAGCTTATGTCGCGCTTGTATTCAATTATAATTGATTAATGTCTGAAGCAGGATAACAAATACGAAATCACTTTGCCGTTCGTTTTATTACTTTGAGTGGATAGTCTATTTTGTGGAGCTTACAATGAAGTTGACTGCGTGTATTTAAGTGGAATTGAATAATATGCCAATGTAAAAGGATTAATTGAAATTGATTTTCTAAACTAACCAGTGTCGGAGACACTACAAATTCATAATGAATCCGAAGAGCGCTAAGCTAACTCTGCGGATAGTAAAGGGGCTTATCCCACTTCACAAGGCAAAACCTAAAAGGCTGTACAAACCCAAGCTTGAAATCTTTTTGCACAGCACTGCGAAAATCGGGCTTCGCAGGCGGAATAAATTCAGTTTTTGAAAGCACCTGTTGTCAGTTCGAGCGGAGTCGAGAACGACCCAATGTTGAAAGTGATTGCAACAAGGCATTTAGTTACATTGAGTAAACTATCACTAATCTCAAATATTTCCTCCGGTATTCTCGTTATCCAACTCAGACCCTTTGGCTGCGCCTAGGGTGACGGCCCTCGTGCTAAGGACATCTGTTTTGTGTTTGAAAGTGCTTGCCAATAACTGAAACAAAATATGTATTTCAAATCAGTTTTGTTAAATATACTTCACTTTTTCCTTTATCAAAACTTTGAATAAAATCATCATGGACTTGATTGTGTTGTTTTTTGATAATGATATCGAAGGCTTCATTCATTGAGTTTACGATGAAGCTATTTGATAATTGAAGCAATTCTCCTAAACCTGCCTTGTTAAATCCTATTACACTTGTGCCAACCAAAATACTCTCATGTGCTAGGCGGTTCCAACCTTCATTTAATTGCGTAAAGGCAAGGGTATATTCACTCTCAGCCATACATTGTAAATAGTTTTCAAAGCTTTCAAAATGCTTGATTGAATAGTAAGTCTCTTGTCTAGCTTGAGAGGCATCTAAACTGCTGAAGTAACAAGTAAAACCATTATGATGGAGTTTCACTGCCAATTGAAATATGGCAGGGTCGTTTTTAGGATGCCATTGTCCTAGGTGAATTTGATTACTCTTTTGCTTTGTTTGAAATGCCCTGTAAAAATGGGTATCAAACAAATTGGGGAAATAGCTGACTTTGTTTTTGTGATTGATTTTTTTGCTAAAGAAATCAACCCAATAATTTGCACCCGTGATAATCTGAATATTTTTTAAATGAAAATTTCTAAGTATTCCAAACAAACATTTATAATAGCATTTCAATGTAAATGACTTGGCTTCATTTTCGTCATAGTTGTGCCATACAATAAATACCGTTCTATGGGTAAAAAGATTTCTAAGCAAGGAAGGCAGTGCCAATCTTGAAACAACTATATTTATGTTGGCATGTGCCTTAACATTTGCCCAAAAGAATAAATAAAGATGTTGAAAAAAACTTTTGTAGAATTTTACTTTTCGTATTGAGTGAGCTTGTACTTGGTAATTTTCGTTTTGGTAATGTTGGCAAATTTCATCAAACAAAAATTGCTCATAGCGGTATCCGCCCGTTTTGTGCAAGCCATGAGATAGATATTTGATGTTAATTTTTTTCACTGTAAAAAGGGCTTTGAAATTACTTTTGACAACCAAAGAAGATTGTTAATTGTAATAAAAACACTAAAAATCAACTGTTTGTAAATAATCTCGTTGTTTTTGAAATTAATTTACACTTTTGCAGCGCTAACAAATTTAGTTTTTAAGAACTTATAATTGCAACATGACAAAGAATTTAGTAATAGTAGAGTCACCAGCGAAGGCGAAAACAATAGAGAAATTTTTGGGAAAAGATTTTACCGTTAGGTCATGCTATGGACATATCCGCGATTTAGCAAAAGGGGATGATGCCATAGATATTAAGAATAATTTTCAACCGCATTATGAGATAAGCGAAGATAAGAAAGCCGTTGTTAGCGAACTTAAAAAACTAAGCAAGGAAGCAGAAATGGTTTGGTTAGCATCCGATGAGGACCGCGAGGGGGAAGCCATTAGTTGGCATCTTAGCGAGGCATTGGGATTGGATGCAAAAAAGACCAAGCGCATTGTTTTTCATGAAATTACCAAACCTGCTATTTTAAGAGCAGTGGATAATCCAAGAAACATAGACAAGCACCTTGTGGATGCTCAGCAAGCCCGCAGGGTATTGGATAGATTAGTGGGTTTTGAATTGAGCCCTGTGTTGTGGCGCAAAGTAAAACCAAGCCTTTCAGCAGGTCGAGTGCAGTCGGTAGCGGTGCGTTTAATTGTTGATAGAGAGAGAGAAATCAATTCATTCAATGTGACTTCGGCTTATAAAATAGTTGCAAAGTTTAATGTGGGTGGCAAGACTATGGAGGGTGAATTAGGAAAAAGATTTGCCACAGAAGCTGAGGCGCAAGCCTTTTTGGAGAAATGTAAAGGTGCTGATTTTACCATCAAAAACTTGGAAGTAAAACCTGCTGAAAAATCTCCTGCACCGCCATTTACCACCTCTACCTTACAACAAGAAGCTAGTAGGAAACTAGGATATGGTGTAACTACCACTATGAGCATTGCTCAAAAATTATACGAACATGGATTTATCACATATATGCGTACCGACTCGGTAAACTTAAGTGAGTTGGCCATTACTAACGCTAAAGAAACCATCACCCAAAACTATGGTGGCAATTACAGCAATCCACGCAGATACACCACTAAAAACGACAGTGCACAAGAAGCACATGAGGCCATTCGTCCCACCTATTTTGAAAACAATGAAGTAGAAGGTACACCTCAAGAAAAACGCTTGTATGATTTGATATGGAAACGTGCCATTGCCAGTCAAATGAGTAAAGCACAATTGGAAAGAACCATTGCTACTATAACTATTAGCACCTTGCCTGATGTACTTGTGGCTTCAGGTGAAGTACTAAAGTTTGATGGATTTTTGAAAGTGTATTTAGAGAGCACTGATGAGGATGGAGATGAAGAAAACAGCAAAATGTTACCACCTTTAAAAGTAGGTGAAAACTTATTGTTGAACGAAATTGAAGCCACACAAAGATATACCAAAGCCTCTGCAAGATACACGGAAGCAAGTTTGGTAAAGAAGCTTGAGGAACTAGGCATTGGCCGTCCTTCAACGTATGCGCCAACCATTGGCACTGTGCAAAAACGTGGATATGTAATCAAAGAAGACAGAGATGGAAAAGAAAGAAATTTCACTGTGCTTACTTTGGCTAAAAACGAAATTAGTAAAGAAGTAAAAACAGAAAAATACGGAACTGAAAAATCAAAACTTTTCCCAAGTGATATTGGCATGGTGGTAACAGATTTTTTATCTAAACACTTTGAAAATATCATGGACTATAACTTTACAGCTAGTGTAGAGGAGGAGTTTGATAAGATAGCCCGTGGTCAATTGGTATGGAATAAGATGATAGCAAAATTCTATTCTCCATTCCATAGTGAAGTAACCAAAACCAACGAAACTGCAGAACGTCAAAATGCAGAAAGACTATTGGGTGTTGACCCTGTTACAGGTAAAAATGTAAGTGTTAGGGTAGGTCGTTATGGACCATTTGCCCAAATAGGTGAAAATGCTACCGATGAGAATCCTGAAAAACCAAGATATGCAGGCCTTCGCAGTGGTCAGTTAACTGAAACCATTACCCTTGAAGAAGCACTTGAGTTATTCAAATTGCCACGTATAGTAGGGCAATATGAAGACAAAGATATCAAGGCATCTATTGGTAAGTTTGGACCGTATTTGATACACGATAGCAAGTTTGTGAGCATACCTAAAACAGATGATGTGTTCTCCATTGATTTAGATAGAGCCATTGTGTTGATAGATGAGAAGCGAATTGTTGAAGCTAACAAATTGGTGAAAGTATTTCCTGAAGACGAAAACCTAAAAGTATTGAATGGCCGTTGGGGAATCTATTTGGCTTATGGAAAAGACAATTATAAATTACCTAAAGGATCTAAAGCTGAAGACATCACTTTTGAATCGGCTATGAAATTGGTGAAAGTGCCAAGTGCATCCAAAGCTGCCAATAAAACAGCTCCTAAAAAAGTAGCGGCTAAGAAAACGGCTACCAAGAAAACGGCAGCTAAAAAAACAGCTGTAAAGAAGACCGCTGCTAAAAAATCTGCTAAATAATAATTTTATATTGCACCTATAAAAATTCAAATCAGACTTGAATTCGACAGAGCTTATATCACTTATTGCCTTATTGGAAGATGATGACCGTGAGATTGTAACCCATGTTGAGGGTAAGCTGCTCGAATTGGGTGCTGAGGTTATACCAGTGCTCGAAAATCAATGGGAGTTTAGCAAAGATGTCACGCACCAGCAAAGGATTGAGAATGTTATCCATCGTATTCAATTTCGTAAATTAAAAGAGGAGTTTAAAGTTTGGCTGCATAGCGAAGACCAAGACTTACTTCATGGCGTGTATTTGATTGCTAAATATAGATTTCCTATATTAGATAAACAAACATTATCCAATGAGATTGACAAAATCCGCATGGATATTTGGCTTGAGATGCAATATGATTTCACACCATTTGAAAAGACACGTATCATCAATTATGTGATGTATCAAGTCAATGCCTATAAAGGTAATACCGATAACTACCATGACCCTTCCAATTCATTTATCAATCAAGTACTAGAATCAAAACGGGGCAATCCCATTATGTTGGCAGTAGTGTATATGTTGGTAGCTCAAAGACTAAACCTTCCTATCTTCGGGGTGAATTTACCTCAACATTTTGTGTTGGCCTATAAAGAAGTAGAGGCAGATCCTGACTTTAACAACCGCTTCAATCAAGTGCAAAAAGCCCTTAATCCTAAAGAAGGAACGGTGTTGTTTTATATCAATGCTTTTAATGGAGGAGCTATATTTTCAAAGCTCAATTTAGAGCAATTCCTTAAACAAATATCCATTGAAGCTAAGGTTGAATTCTTTGAACCTTGTAGTAATTTGGATATCGTAAAACGTGTGTTGCGCAACCTCACTGGAGCTTATGAAAAGCTTGCCAAAACCCAAAAGCAAAAAGAAATCCAAGAGCTACTATTTCTATTAGGCGAGCCGGATATTAGTCATTTTGATAACATCACGGGTGTGGATGATTATCCAAGCGAAGAGGAATAGATGCGAATTTCATAGTGATAAATATGCCCGGTAGAAAGCCTTTATAGAATTTCCAAAACCTTTTCAGGCGGCCGACCAATCACCGCTTTGTTTCCATTTACAATGATAGGTCTTTCAATAAGTACAGGGTTGTTTACCATCACTTCAATCCATTCATCATCTCTCAAGTCTTTGCCTTTATATTCAGTTTTAAATAGCACTTCACTTTTTCTTATCAGTTCGTAAGGTTTTAGTTTCAGCTTTTTTAGAATTGTTTTAAGTTGCTTTGCAGTAGGGGGATTCTGCAGGTATTCGATTACTTTAAAATCAATATTTTGTTCGTTTAATATGGCAAGCGAGTCGCGGCTTTTGCTGCATCGGTTGTTGTGGTATATGCTTATCATTACTTCTATTTGTGGTGCAAATATAGGGTATTAAAGCCAATGGTTTTTAGTGGTTTAATGTCTTGAGGAGCTTGTTCCCCTCCTCGGAGGGGTTAGGGGTGGGTTGTATTTTTTGATTTGTGTCTAAACAACCTTTAACTAATTATTTTTCATTCTACCTTTTGATAACTCCAAAATCCCGATGAATCGGGAAAAAGAGTTTTGATTTTCAAGTGAAAATTTAGATTTAGTTTATTCTAACTATGCGAAAATCGCTTCGCAATCGGATTGCATTCCATCCAACATTCATGAAATCGTACTAAATTGTTTTTGGTTTATGGTGGATTTATGCTTTTCATACACTCCCATGCACTATCCATGCTTTATCTATGCCTTTGCCATGCTTTATCCATACACCGTCCCTTTGCTAAAAAGCTTCTCGGTTTTAATCATTCCTTATCATTTTTATTTATTATTGACAACCTAGGTCAATGGCTTTTTTTGCTGTGTTTTATTTTAATCTGTATGGCATGATTTGTGCAAATGGCTCATATTTAAATTCTATGAAAGCATGATAAAGCGAACCATATATGTGGGCAATCCTTTGCATCTTAGTGTAAGAAATGAGCAATTGGTTTTGAATGTGCCACACGCACAAGGCATGGATAAATTGGTAGGAAACACCATTCCATTGGAAGATATTGGGATTCTAATTTTAGACCATCATCAAATTACGATGACCCATGCTGTGCTTCAAAAAACAGCGCATTTTAACATTGCTTTTATAGTATGTAACGAAAGCCATCATCCGATTTCGCTACAACTTCCTTTAGATACCAATACCCTTCAAACAGAAAGGTTCAAATACCAAATTGAGGCGAGCCAACCTTTGAAGAAACAACTTTGGCAACAAACCATAAAAACCAAGATACGAAACCAAGCTTATGTTTTACAAAAGTACGGCTTTGAAAATGCGGCCATGCTGCAATGGGCAAATGACGTGAATAGCGGAGATACTTTAAACCTTGAAGGACGCGCAGCTGCTTTCTATTGGAAAAGCTTAACTCCTTTGTTAGCTCCTAATACACATTTGTTTATACGCGATAGGGAAGGTGCCTACCCTAATAATTTATTAAACTATGCCTATGCCATTATCAGGGCCACTGTTGCCCGTGGCCTTGTAGCAAGCGGTCTCTTGCCTACCTTGGGCATTCATCACCGGAATAAATACAATGCCTATTGTTTGGCTGATGATATCATGGAACCCTACAGGGCTTATGCAGATGATGTGGTTTTTGATTTGGTGAAAAACTTCCCCAATGAGCAAGACTTAAACAAAGATATCAAAACGAAAATATTGGCTTTACCGGCAGTTGAAATTAACATAGACAAAAATAGAAGCCCATTGATGGTGGGTTTACAAAGGACCACCGCAAGCCTCGCTAAATGTTACATGGGAGAAAGTAAACGCATTTTGTACCCAGAGCTTTGAGGAGGGAGAGACTAAGCAACAGGGATTAGGTAAATTATGAATGTTAAATTGAATACATATTTATTTCCCTTGACCTGATGTCACCCTGAGCATGTCGAATGGGTGAACGTAATAAAAGAATAAGTGCATGAATTTGATAAGCTCAACATGGCATTAGGTGTTGTTTTGAATGTTGAGTTACGCATAATTATCTAAAAAGAAATTACCATTAACCGTGAACCATTAACTGATAGACTGTGAACCGACAAACTGTGAACTAACAACCATGAACCGCTTAAACGAATATAGAATTATGTGGGTATTGATATTTTTCGATTTGCCAACCGAAACTTCGGAAGAGCGAAAGATTGCTTCTAAATTTAGAAAAGAGATTATGCAAGATGGATTTACCATGTTTCAATTTAGTATTTACCTGAGGCATTGTGCAAGCCGCGAAAATGCAGAAGTTCATATTAAACGCACCAAGGATAAACTACCCAGTAAGGGGCATATAGGTATTATGTGCGTTACGGATAAACAATTTGGAATGATGGAAATATTTTATGGAAAAAAGGAACAAGAAGTGCAAACACCTTTGCAGCAGTTGGAGTTGTTCTAAAAAAAAAATAGAAAATAAGAATAATTAAATTTTTTGGAAAGGAGCATTGAAAAGTATCCACCGAAGTAGGGCAAATGAACGATTTAAAAAGAATCATTACTTTTTCAGTTGCGATTAAGTTATATAGGCTCTTTTTATCTTGCCTTCCAAGTATTGCTTCGCTTAAGACTTGAAAGAGCATGGCATTTTAATTATTATTGACAAATAAGGTCAATGTTTTGTTTAATAGAAATTTTGATGATAGAATCGTAGACTATAATGTACTATAAGGCATAATTTTAAGTGATTTACATTGAATTTTTTGATGAAATGTTCATTGGCAGTTGCTTAAGGGGGAAAATGAATAAGAAGCAAAAATACCTGTGCGGCAATTGGAAGATTTAAAAAAAGAAAAAGGCGAGTTGCCCCGCCTTAAATGTTTTCACAACGGAATAATCCTTATTGTGATTTGCTTCAAAATGTGTAGTGCAATAATAGAAGTAATTTACGTAATTGCAAATAAATAATTAACCTATGAAAAAAATATTGGGATTAGATTTAGGAACCAACTCTATTGGATGGGCTTTAGTTGATTTAGATGATAAAAAGATACTTGGTTTAGGAAGTCGAATTATTCCTATGAGCCAAGAAGTTTTAGGTGAATTTGGAAAGGGAAATTCCATTTCTCAAACTGCAGAAAGAACGAAATTTAGAGGTATTAGACGTGTTAGAGAACGTTTTTTGTTGCGAAGAGAACGACTCCATCGTGTTTTGAATGTTTTAGGTTTTTTACCCGAACATTTTGCAAATCAAATTGATTTTGAAAACAGATTAGGACAATTCTTTTCAGACACAGAGCCTAAATTAGTTTATAGAAAAAATGAATTTATATTCAAAAAATCATTTGAAGAAATGTTAGAGGATTTTAAAAAGTTTCAACCTCAAGTATTAATAAGTGAAAAAGGTAAGAAAAATTTAGTGCCTTATGATTGGACTATCTATTATTTAAGAAAAAAAGCACTAACGCATAAAATTGAAAAAGAAGAGTTGGCATGGATTCTATTGAACTTTAATCAAAAAAGAGGATATTATCAATTGAGAGGTGAAGAAGAGGAAGAAAACCCTAATAAACTATTAGAATTCCACTCTTTAAAAATAGTAGAAGTTAGATCAGATGAGCCACAAAAAGGTAAACCAGAAATTTGGTACTCTTTAATTTTGGAAAATGGTTGGATTTATAGGCGGGCAAGCAAAACACCTTTATTTGATTGGAAAGATAAAGTTAGGGATTTTATTGTTACCACAGATTTAAATGATGATGGAACTATAAAAAAAGATAAAGAAGGTGTTGAGAAAAGAAGTTTCAGAGCACCAAAAGATGATGATTGGACATTAGTAAAAAAGAAAACAGAACAAGAGATAGACCAATCAAATAAAACTGTTGGTAAATATATTTATGACACTTTACTTAAAAAACCAAATCAAAAAATAAATGGTAAATTGGTTAGAACTATTGAAAGGAAATTTTATAAAGATGAACTGAAACAAATTCTTAAAAAACAAATAGAATTTTACCCAGAACTTCAAAATGAAGATACATACAATATTGCTGTTAGAGAATTATACAGAAACAATGAATCTCATCAATTAACTTTAGAAAAAAAAGATTTTGTGCATTTGTTTTTAGAAGATATAATTTTTTATCAAAGACCTTTAAAAAGTAAAAAATCATCTATTAGTAATTGTACTTTAGAATTTAGAAAATATAAATCAAAAGATAAAGATGGTATTGAAATTGAAAGGACAGAATACTTAAAAGCTATTCCTAAATCAAATCCAATTTATCAAGAATTTCGCTTG
>CAMBSD010000019.1 GCA_945870425.1 Chitinophaga pinensis
CGATGTCGTCTAATGTGCCATTAAAATATACCGTTCCATTTCCATAATTAATATTTTTACCAATTCTAATTGGATAATCACTTCCGATATTTGGAGCAGGAGCACCATAATTGGCAAACGAACAATAATTATTAATTAAACTACCATCTATGTATGTATATAAAGAGTTTACACTTGATGCGTTTTGTGGAAGTATCATAACAACATGATGAAAGTTATTATTTAAAAACTGATTTGAATTAAATGATACTAATGAACCTGAATTATGAAGCGCAGGCCCATGACATGGCCCGGTAGTTTGTGCTGACCAATAATTGTGTAATATTTCAAATTGTGTTCCCCAATTATTTCCACCATAGCAAAATATACCACCAAGACTAGTTTGATTTGATTTGAACCAATAAGATAAAGTAATACCAGTTCCAGTTGGACCTGCATTTATAGCATCAATCCAGTTACTCAACCCATTAAAACTATAAGCCTTCCCTGCAACTCCATTCCTATCCGTTGTCAATGTCGCTCCATTCACTATTCCATGATTTCCATTGCCACTTTCGTCATTGGCATTGCCATTAAATGGCCACCAGCCCACCAAGCCGTTTGTGGGTATGTAAGATGGAATTGTTTGCGCTGTTACAGTCATTGCAAATGCTACAATTGCAGTGGCAGCTAATAGTAAATTTTTTATTTTCATGGTGATGATTAATTATAACATAAAAAAATAGCGTGGGTCATTTCTATTTATCCGATATAGAGGTACTGGTATACCCACGAACGAATAAAGGAAAGCCCACGCATGACGTGAGCGTTTTACCTTTCTCGTTCGTTTTAAAAATTACCAGTTTTCTATACCGAGAATCAGCTTAACGCAAAATATTTTATGTATCGCTTTTTTACATTTTTATATTATTTTTCATACAAATGTATTTGTTTTTATATATTGTTAAAATAATTTTTTTTGGGGCGAAACATTTTTCGCCCACCTAATTGGCATTTTTGTTTTTGATGAGACGTTTTATAAAACGTCTCTGCGGTTTTTTTTAGACGTTTAATTAAACGTCTCTACGAAATATGCACGGTGCCAACAGCTGTTCCTTCGCTGCGTTCAGGATGACGCTCGGTTTTGATCGCCATGTTTTACAATGACATTTTATTAATCGTTTTTGTGTTTTCCATTTTTAGACGTTTTATAAAACGTCTTTACGGTTTTTTTTAGACGTTTAATTAAACGTCTCTAACTGATTGATTCTATTAGGTCTTGCTTGGTGATGATATGCACCTGACCCATAAAATCCCTTACCAATACTGCTGCATTGTCTTTGGTTATCATTTTTGATACATCTTCCATGCTTGATTGCGGATGAACAAATGGAAAACATGGGCTCATCACATCTGCCACATGCTTTTGTTTTAGTTCATGGTTCTCAATCAACATACTGTATAAATTGGTATCGTTTAATGAACCAACATATTCACCGGCTTCATTGGTTACAGGCAATTGTGAAATGGAGAATTTCTTCATCAATTGAACGGCCTCACCAACTTTATCAGTTGTTTTGGCTGTTACCAATTTCAAGTGTTTGTGCCCTTCAATAAGGTTAATGGCTTTGGTTTGTTCGTTCATCAAGAAGCCTCTGTCGCGCATCCAATCTTCATTAAACATCTTGCCAAGGTAGCGAGTACCATGATCATGGAAAATAACCACCACCACATCACCCTCTTTAAACATATCTTTCATTTGCAGCAGACCTGCCATAGCCGAACCCGCTGAGTTTCCCGCAAAAATGGCCTCTTCACGAGGTATCCTGCGGGTCATCATAGCAGCATCTTTATCTGTTACTTTTTCAAAATGATCGATTAAGCTAAAATCAACATTGGCTGGAAGAAAATCCTCTCCAATACCCTCGGTGATGTATGGGTAGATTTCGTTCTTATCAAAAATGCCCGTCTCTTTGTATTTTTTAAATACCGATCCATAGGTATCTATACCTAATGCTTTTATATTTGGGTTTTTCTCTTTTAGGTATTTAGCTGTTCCGCATATAGTACCACCGGTACCAACACCCACAACTAGGTGGGTAATTTTGCCTTCGGTTTGTTCCCAAATCTCGGGACCTGTTTGCTCATAATGCGCTTGAGAGTTGGATAAATTATCATATTGGTTGGGTTTCCAGCTATTAGGGACTTCGGCAATAAGTTTTGATGATACTGAGTAATAACTACGAGGATCTTCTGGCTCAACGTCTGTGGGACAAACGATTACCTCAGCACCAAAGGCTTTCAAGGCATCTACTTTTTCCTTGCTTTGTTTGTCAGTGGTGGTAAATATACACTTGTATCCTTTGATAACAGCGGCTATGGCCAATCCCATACCTGTGTTTCCGCTTGTACCTTCTATGATGGTTCCTCCTGGCTTCAAACGACCGTCTTTCTCAGCATCTTCAATCATTTTCAGGGCCATTCTATCCTTAATACTATTGCCAGGATTGGTGGTTTCTATTTTGGCTAAAACAGTGCAAGGCAGGTCTTTCACTATTCTATTTAGTTTCACCAAGGGCGTATTTCCTATGGTTTCAAGTACATTGTTTTTCCACATAATTGGGAGCGAAAATATACTAATTACTAAATAATCAAGGAACAAAATATTAACCAAGAATTAGCCATTTTTTTTCTTGCTTTAAGATTTATTTATCCGAAATTCGCCTTCCAAAAAACGAAACAATATTATTAATGGCATCTATTTACAAATTCAAACTTTCTTTTGAAGACTACGAAGACATTTACCGTGTAATTGAAATACAATCTACCAACACTTTTTTAGATTTACATAAAATCATTTTGAAGTCAATTAACTTTGATGAAAAGCAATTGGCTTCATTTTATATGAGTAATGATACTTGGAAAAAATTTGATGAAATAACTTTGGAGGACATGAGCGATGATCCTGAAAAACCAAAGTTTGAAATGAAAAAAACAAGACTTTGTGATCGCATCAACGACCCTCATCAAAAAATTATTTATATCTATGATTTCATCGAATTGTGGACCATGCACCTTGAAATGACAGGCATAGATGTGAAAGAAAAAGCAGGCGTTGAATATCCTAGAATTACCAAAACCGCAGGCCTAGCTCCAAAACAACATGATAAGGTGCAAAGATTTGGGGTGATTGACGACAATGAGTTTGACGAGATAACCAAAAACTACCTGAACAAAACAGATGATCTGGGTGGCGAAATTTCAGATGATGAAGCAGATGAGCATGGCCTTTTTGAAGATGAAGCTGAAGAAGGGGCTGATGAAAATTCCTTCATTGAATAATAATTAGGTCTGCCCAATTCTGGATCCTACACAAGCTTTTCTGACTTTCGCACTATTAATCACATTCCATTCTTTACCAATCAATGAACTTAAATTTAAAACGTCCCCTTGTTATTTTCGATTTAGAATCAACCGGGATTAGCATATCAAAAGATAGGATTGTAGAAATATGTACCATTAAAATAATGCCTGATGGTACAGAAGAAACACGGACACAGAGGTTCAACCCATTGATACCAATCCCTGCAGAGGTTTCTGCTATTCATGGTATTTTTGATGAAGATGTGAAAGATAAACCTACCTTTGCTGAAAAAGCTAAAGAATTGGCTAAATACCTTGAAGGCTGCGACTTTGGTGGCTTTAACTCCAATCGATTTGATTTCCCCATGTTGGTGGAAGAATTTTTGAGAGCTGATGTGGATTTTGATTCGGAGAATCGAAAATTTGTGGATGCCCAAAGAATTTATCATACCATGGAGCAAAGAAACCTAGCTGCGGCCTATAAATTTTATTGTGATAAATCACTAGAAAATGCTCATAGTGCTGAAGCCGACACCATTGCCACTTGGGAAGTACTAAAGGCTCAAATTAACAAGTATGATGAACTAGAAAATAATATTGATTTCCTCCATAAATTCTCAGGTCAAAGCAAAAATGTGGATTTAGCGGGCCGAATGGTTTTTGACGATAAAGGTCGAGAAACATTCAACTTCGGTAAACATAAAGGGAAAGTGGTAGTTGACATACTTAGATTAGAATCTTCATACTACCAATGGATGATGGACAATGATTTTGCATTAGATACCAAAAGAAGACTAACTCAAATTAAATTAAGAAGTCTTGGAAATGTGAAGATATAGTAGTTAAACCACCTCAGACAACTTAGTTAACCTAAGAAAAAGTTCAGATGTCCTTAGGTTTCTTAGGTGGTGAATTAAAAACAAATAAACCACCTTAGGCACCTTAGTTGAGCTAAGATAAACTTAGATGCTCTTAGGTTTCTTAGGTGGTGAATTAAAAACAAATAAACCACCTTAGACACCTTAGTTGAGCTAAGATAAACTTAGATGCTCTTAGGTTTCTTAGGTGGTGAATTTAAAACAAATAAACCACCTTAGACACCTTAGCTAAGCTAAGATAAACTTAGATGTTCTTAGGTTTCTTAGGTGGTGAAAAACAAACAATATGACTAAAGAAGATTTAGATGATTTGGAATATATAGTTACTGGGGCTTGCATTGAGGTTCATAAGGCTTTAGGTCCAGGTTTGCTAGAAAGTGTTTATCATAAATGTTTGAAACATGAACTGCACCTTCGAAAAATTAATTATAAGTCCGAAGTTATTGTTCCCGTAAATTATAAAGGTTTAGAAGTTGAAGCAGAGTTGCGTTGTGACTTTTTAATTGAGGATATTTTAGTACTTGAACTAAAAGCAGTAGATGCGGTTCATCCAATACATGAAGCACAGATTCTTACTTATATGAAATTATTAAAAATTCCCAAAGGGCTCTTGGTTAATTTCAATGCAACAAGTATTGTTCAAATTGGCAAGAAATCTTTTGTAAATGAAATATATAAAGAAAGATATTTAAAAGATTAAACCACCTTAGGCACCTTGGCTAAGCTAAGATAAACCCATATGTTCTTAGGTTTCTTAGGTGGTGAATTAAAAACAAATAAACCACCTTAGGCACCTTAGTTGAGCTAAGATAAACTTAGATGCTCTTAGGTTTCTTAGGTGGTGAATTAAAAAATAAACAAACCACCTTAGACATCTTAATTAAACTAAGATAAACTTAGATGTTCTTAGGTTTCTTAGGTGGTTAAAAACAGAAAAAAATGAAATTATTATTATCCTATTTAAGACGTTACAAAAACCTCGTCTTTATAGCACTTCTTTTAGCAACTGTCAATCAAACTTTCTCTTTGTTGGATCCATTTATATATGGAAAAATAATCGACCGTTTTGTTTCTCATCCAAAGGACTTTACCGAAAGTGAGTTTATTAAAGGTGTTTTAACACTTATTGCAGCAGCTGTTGGTGTTGCTATGGTGAGTCGCATTACTAAAGCCTTCCAAGATTATTTCACAAGTTTGGTTATTCAAAAACTTGGTGCTGATATATACACAGATGGCCTAAAACATACGCTAAAAATACCCTTCAATGAATTTGAAGACCAAAGAAGTGGTGAAACATTAAACATTCTGCAAAAAGTTAGAAACGATACTGAGAAATTCATTTCTAGTTTCATCAATATCTTATTTTTTGCCTTGGTAGGATTGGTGTTTGTAATTGTATATACAGTTAACGTGCATGGCGCATTAATAGTGGTTTACCTATTAGCTGTAGTGGGATTGAGTATTATCACAAGTTTCTTATCTAAGAAAATAAAAATTGTGCAAACGAAGATTGTTGCGGAAACCAAACAATTGGCAGGTAGCACTACAGAAAGTTTAAGAAACATTGAATTGGTAAAAAGTTTAGGCTTAACACATCAAGAAACACAACGCTTGAATGTAACAACAAGAAAAATCCTTCAACTAGAATTGAAGAAAGTTCGCGATATTCGTAGTATCAGTTTTATTCAAGGTACCATGGTGAATTTGCTCCGCCAAAGTATTTTATTCCTATTAATTTATCTAGTTTTTCAAGGTAAATTAAGCGTTGGTCAAATCATTACTCTCCAATTCTATTCTTTCTTTATTTTTGGACCATTACAAGAGATGGGCAATGTGATTTTAAATTACCGTGAAGCTGAAGCATCATTAAATAATTTCCAAATCATCATCAACACACCTATAGAAGTAAAACCAGATGCGCCTATTAAAATAAATGAAATTGATAGGCTTAAATTTGATGCGGTTACTTTCAAACACAAATCGTCAAACTACAATGCATTAAGCAATATTTCTTTTGAGGTAAGCAAAGGCCAAACCATTGCTTTTGTTGGACCAAGTGGTGCGGGAAAGAGCACATTGGTAAAACTCCTTGTAGGATTATATGCTGCTCCAGAAGGTAATATTTATTACAACGATATCAACTCCAAGGAAATGGATATTGATGAACTAAGGCATCAACTTGGATTTGTAACCCAAGACACTCAGTTATTTTCTGGAAGTATTAGAGAGAATTTACTTTTTGTAAAACCCAACGCTACCGAAGATGAAATCAACCTGTCCCTTGACCAAGCTAGTTGTCGTAATTTATTGGAAAGAAGTGAAAATGGTGTAGAAACCATTATTGGTGAGGGTGGAATGAAATTAAGTGGTGGTGAAAAACAAAGATTATCTATTGCCCGAGCATTAATTAGAAAGCCGCGTTTATTGGTATTTGACGAAGCTACATCTGCTTTAGACTCAATAACAGAAGAGGAAATTTCAAATACCATTAAGGACATTGCCGACAAAAAAGAGCATATAACAGTTCTTATCGCCCATAGACTTTCAACCATCATGCATGCTGATAGTATATATGTATTAGAAAAAGGCGAGATTATTGAAACTGGTAAACATGAGGAACTATTAGCCGAAAAAGGCTTGTATTATGCCATGTGGAGACAACAAATTGGAGAGAGAAAGAAGTAATATAGAATCAAAAGCGAATGCATGTTTCAATCTAATGATTTGTGATATCTAATCTATGGATAAGGTTAAAAATTGATAGTTGAATTTTTAATACATGGTAAATTAAAACATACAAAAACCTATCAATAAATTTTGGTATCAATTCTATTCATTGAATTCAAAAAAAATCATTAGCATTGAGGATGAAAAAATATTTGCTCCTTTTCCAATTGTTATTATGCCTCTCAGTTTGGGCGCAAGATGTTCAGGTGTCATCAGGAAAGGTAATAAGGCATTCGCTATTTTCATCCAAATATGTAGATGCCCGAAATGTGGATGTGTGGTTACAGGAAGACTATCAAACAAGCAAGAAATATGCAGTGCTTTATATGCATGATGGACAAATGTTATTTGATTCAACCACTACTTGGAACAAACAGGAATGGGGCATTGATGAAACACTCGCTCAATTAATGAAAGAAAAAAAAATCAGAGATTGTATTGTGGTGGGCATTTGGAACAGCGGTAAAAACCGCCATATCGACTATTTCCCTCAAAAACCTTTTGAATCAATAGATCCAGAAAAGCAAGACTCATTATACAGTGCCAAAAGAGGCAATGGCAATTCGGTATTTTCAGGCAAGGTGCAATCAGATGCCTATTTGCGATTTTTAGTAACTGAACTCAAACCTTTTATTGATAGCAGCTATGCGACTAAAAAAGATAGAGCAAATACCTTTGTAGCAGGCTCAAGCATGGGTGGGCTTATATCAATGTATGCCATCTGCGAGTACCCTGTGGTATTTGGCGGTGCTGCTTGTCTATCTGCCCATTGGCCAGGCATTTTTTATACAGAAAACAACCCTATTCCAGCCGCTTTTATGAGCTATATGAAGGCAAAACTACCTTCACCAATAAATCATAAAATTTACTTTGATTTTGGCACAGAAACCTTGGATGCCATGTATGAACCCTTTCAAATGCAGGTGGACAGTATTATCCAATCAAGGGGATATGACAGCAAAAGCTGGATGACAAAAAAATTTATGGGCGAAAACCACTCAGAGCAAGCTTGGAGAAAGCGTTTCAACATTCCTGCTCTATTTTTGTTAAGGAACTAAGCACACACCCATTTATCTGTTTCAAATTCTCTTATATTCGCCATACATTTTCGAATCCATGCTCATTTTATGAATAAAATACTTTTAATCACCAAACGAGAATACCTATCGAGGGTAAAGAAAAAATCATTCATTGTGATGACTATACTTTCTCCCCTACTAATCATATTGTTTTATGGTTTGATTTTCTTTTTCTCCTTCAATAAAGATTTAACTGAAGACAAAAAGAATATTACTGTTTGTGATGAAAGTGGTTTGTTCACTAACAAACTTAAAGACAGCAAAACAATTGTATTCAATTACAATGGAAGCATCAAAGGCAATGAAGAAAACTACCTAAAGCAAGGTGATGACTATGGCATTCTTATCATTTCACAATCATCTGGAGATAGCCTAGAAAAGGTAACCTTCATTTCAAAAGAACAACCAAGCTTATCTACCCAATCCTATATGGAAGACCAAATTGAAAACGTATTGAAGAATATTAAACTAGGTAAATTTGGTATAGAAAAAGAGCTTTTAGACAAGGTAAATGAAACGAGTGTATCCATCAATACGGTTAAACTAACAGATGAAGGTTTAGAAAAAGGAAACACGGGTGTAACCACAGCCATAGGATACTTCTCTGCCTTTCTCATTTATCTTTTCATTTTCCTATATGGGGTGCAAGTGATGCGTGGTGTGATAGAAGAAAAAACCAATCGCATTGTGGAAGTAATCATTTCTTCAGTGAAACCATTTCAACTGATGATGGGTAAGATAATTGGCATTGCCTTGGTAGGTTTAACACAGTTTATTTTATGGGCGCTTTTGGTAATTGTGCTGAGCCCAATGGTTAGCAAACTCATATTATCCTTTATGGATTTGCCTCCTGATGCCATTCAATCCATGTCGGCTGCTACACAGCAAGGTGCTGCACAAGTAAAACAAAATGGCGTTTTAAACTTCTTATCTGATTTATCGCAATACAATTTCACACTTATCATTGGCATGTTTATCTTTTATTTCGTTTCAGGCTATTTGTTCTATGGTGCCTTATTCGCAGCCGTTGGTTCTGCAGTAGATAGCGAAACGGATACGCAGCAATTTATGTTACCCATAACCATTCCATTGGTATTTTCATTGGTGGTGGCACAAAGTGTGGTTACTTCTTCTCCCAATGGCAATATCAGTTTTTGGTTAAGTATGATACCACTTACCTCCCCTATAGTAATGATGGTGCGGCTTCCATTTGGCGTGCCTGCTTGGCAGTTGGGCTTATCTATGTTGTGTATGATAGCAGGTTTTGTAACCGTAGTTTGGATTGCAGGAAGAATATACAGAATTGGCATCTTGATGTATGGCAAAAAACCAAGCTATAAAGATTTGATTAAATGGATAGGCATTAAGCAATAGGATAATGCACAGAGGATTGAGGCAAGAGGGATTAGGTATAAGTGTTTTTTAACTATCCACATAACCCTTTTTGCACTTTTGACTTTCAACTGACAACCATCAACTGACAACAAACAACTATCTTGGTACTAGCACTATTAAAAGAAAAAGAATACCGATTTTTTATCAGCACAAGATTCTTGCTGACAGTGGCATTGCAGATACAAGCTGTAGCTATTGGTTGGGAAATATATAGTATCACGCATGATGTACTTTCCTTAGGCTTAATAGGATTGGCAGAGGCCATTCCCGCGCTTACAGTAGCACTATTTGCTGGACATGCAGCTGATGTGTACAATCGTAGAAACATCTTACTTTTTGCATTAGGTACCATGTTCTTAGGTGCTTTGGGGGTATTGTATATCACACATCCAACTATAAGGAATATGTATAGCCAAACAAGCATTGTCAACTTTCTTTACTTCTTTATCTTTTTAAGTGGAGTTGCAAGGGGCTTTTATTCTCCAACAGCATTTGCTTTTCTTTCTCAAATCATTGATAGAAGTAAACTCCCACAAGCAAGTACCATCAATAGTTCTGTTTGGCAAATAGCAGCCGTGGCAGGTCCGGCAAGTGCTGGATTTTTATATGCTGACGCAGGAATTAGCATTACTTTTATCATCGTATCAGCCCTAATAGGTTTATCCTTTATTTCCATTTTACGTATTCAATCCAAACCTGTTTCAGATTTAAAACCTAGTGAAGGCATGATTAAAAGTTTAAAAGCGGGGTTGAGTTATGTGTATAACAATAAAGTTATTTTGTCGGCCCTTTCTTTGGATATGTTCTCGGTATTATTTGGAGGGGCTGTGGCCTTATTACCTGTATTTGCCGATGAAATTTTACATGTAGGCCCACAAGGCCTAGGCTTTCTGAGAGCTGCACCATCTCTGGGCTCAGCACTTACCATGATAGTAATTGCGATTTTGCCTCAAATGAATAAGCCAGGTTCAACACTTATAAGAGCAGTAGGAGGATTTGGCATTTGTATGTTACTATTCGGCATCAGTACAAATTTTTATTTATCACTGGTCATCCTATTTTTAAGTGGGGTATTTGATAGTGTTAGCGTGGTAGTAAGAGGTAACATTCTTCAACTAGAAACCCCTGATGATATGAGAGGAAGGGTATCAGCGGCAAATACCATTTTCATTGGTTCATCAAACGAAATAGGAGCTTTTGAAAGTGGATTAGCAGCTAAACTATTAGGGACTGTTTCGTCTGTTATTTTTGGTGGATGCATGACCATGGGCATTGTTGCCTATACACAAATCAAGGCTAAGAAACTGAAGGAATATAAATTTTAGTTAAGGGAAAAATCAACAAACTACTTACCTAAGAACGTTTACTCAAAAAAATCAGTCAATTAATTTTATGCAATTTGGTTGATTTTAACTACTAGCTGAAGGCTATAAGCGCTGGTTATTCCCTCTTTGAAGGGGGTAGGGGGATGTTCTACAATTTTAACTTAGAAGTAATTTCAATCATACAACAATTTCTTTCTCTAACTTTTTCCATTGCTGAAAAAGTCACAAAAAAGCTAGAAAAAAATATGCTTCTACCCTCTAGCCTGATGCACGGCCCGTTTCGATTAATCGGGATTTTTCAGCCCAACGCACGCCTAATTTTTGGCCTATTTTCTTGGTTTCGCGCTTGAACAACAATGCTACTGAAACTAATTAAAACAAAAGCAAACGACATTTAAATTTAAGCTACCTAAAGCCTGTTTACTTCAATTTATTCTTCAACTCATTCAACTTCATCAAAGCTTCAATAGGTGAAATGGTATTTAAATCCATGCTTGACAATTCATCTTTAATGCCCTGCATAATTGGGTCATCCATTTGAAACATGCTTAACTGAATATTTGAGCTTTTCACTTTGGATAATGTTTGGCGATTATGATCTGCAATTTGTTGATTATGTATAGATGATTTTTCTTTCTCCAGTTCTTTCAAAATTTCATCGGCCCTCTGCAAAACCGTTTTAGGTATACCAGCCATGCGAGCCACATGTATACCAAAACTATGTTCACTTCCGCCTAATACCAACCTACGTAAGAAAATAATTTGCTTATCGGCCTCTTTTATTTCAATATGATAATTCTTAATGCCATTATCTGCTTGCTCCAACTCGTTCAATTCATGATAGTGTGTGGCAAATAATGTTTTAGGCTTATAAGGATGCTTATTCAAATATTCAGCAATCGACCATGCAATGGACACTCCATCATACGTAGCAGTACCACGACCTATTTCATCCAACAAAATAAGACTTTTGGGCGATAGGTTATTCAAGATACTTGCGGTTTCAGTCATCTCCACCATAAAAGTAGATTCGCCTGCACTTAGATTATCGCTTGCTCCCACGCGGGTAAAGACTTTATCTACCAGGCCAAGACGAGCATATGAAGCGGGCACAAAGCACCCTATCTGTGCCATCAATACGCACAAAGCTGTTTGACGCAATATGGCCGACTTACCACTCATATTGGGTCCAGTAAGGATAATAATTTGCTGCTTTTCTTTATCTAAAAATATATCATTGGCAATGTAAGTATCACCAATTGGCAATTGCTTTTCAATAACAGGATGTCTGGCATCTTTAAGTATTAACTCAGAGCTTTCGTTCAACTCGGGTTTGCAGTAATGATTGCTGTCGGCCAATTCAGCAAAAGAAAATAAACAATCAATTCGACCAAGAACAATGGCATTTTGTTGAATAGGTAAAACATAATCCTGCAATGCATTTACAAGCTCATTATACAAGCGTTCTTCAATGCTCGATATCTTTTCTTCGGCACCTAAAATCTTTTCCTCGTAATGCTTTAATTCTTCAGTGATATAGCGCTCAGCATTGGTCAAGGTTTGCTTTCTAATCCACTCAGGAGGCACTTTTTCTTTGTGAACATTAGTAACTTCAATATAGTAACCAAAAACATTGTTAAACGAAATCTTAAGGCTTGTAATACCCGTTCTTTGCTGTTCTTGCTGTTGCAATTGCAACAAGTAATCTTTACCACCAAATGCAATCTTTCGCAATTCGTCCAACTCAGCATTTACCCCTTCGCAAATCACATTGCCTTTGTTGGCTATAGCAGGTGCTTCTGCTTGTAGCTCTTTACTCAATTTTTCAACCACCCAAAGGCAAGGATTAAGTTGATCAGAAAGTTTGGATAATAAAGTATGTTTCTCTTTGTTAAAATAGCTTTTTACAGGTTCAAGCAATTTCAAAGACCTATTCAATTGTTGCAATTCACGCGGACTGATGCGTTTCATGGCAACTTTAGAAACCAATCTTTCCATATCACCAACCTGCTTCAACAATTCAACTATTTGATTTCTTAGTTCGGTTTGTTGCTTGGCATAGTCAACAATATCAAGTCTTTCATTGATAAGCGATAGTTCTTTTAAAGGTAAAACCATCCACTTTTTAAGGAGCCTTGCACCCATAGGTGTGACTGTTTTATCAAGCACCGATATGAGAGAAACGCCATTTTCATTGGGAGATGATATAAGCTCTAAATTGCGAATCGTAAACCTATCAAGCCATACATATTTTTCTTCATCAATTCTTGATAAAGCTTGAATATGGCCAACTTGCTCATGATGCGTTTCGCTTAAATAATGCAAACAAACCCCAGCTGCTGTGATAGACAAAGGCATCTCTTGTAAACCAAATCCTTTCAGGTTGTGAGTGCCAAAATGATTGGTTAATTTATCAAATGCGAATTGATATTGAAAGACCCATTCATCCAATTGATAGCAATAAAATCGATCGTTTAGCTTGGCTGTAAAATCTTTATAGAATTTCTTTGAAATAAGTATTTCTGATGGCTTAAAACTTTGAATAAGTTTATCAATATACCCAAACGAGCCCTGTGAAGCCATGAACTCACCCGTTGAAATATCAAGAAAAGCAATGCCATTATCATTATTATCAGCAATACATACGGCACATAAATAATTATTAGATTTATTATCTAAGATTTTATCATTGTAAGATACACCAGGCGTAATGAGCTCGGTAACTCCTCTCTTAACAATGGTCTTGGTCATTTTAGGATCTTCAAGTTGGTCGCAAATAGCCACCCTCTGCCCAGCCCTAACCAATTTAGGTAAATAAGTATCCAATGAATGATGAGGAAACCCAGCCAATTCAATATGAGAGGCAGAACCATTAGCCCTTTTAGTTAGCACAATGCCCAAAATACCAGAGGCTGTTACAGCATCTTGCCCAAAAGTTTCATAGAAATCTCCCACACGAAACAACAACAATGCACCAGGGTACTTCGCCTTGATTTGGTTGTATTGCCGCATCAGCGGTGTTTCATTATCTTCTCCTTCTTTTGATTTTTTTGCCATTTCAATTTCTATTCCACTAAACAACCGATGTTCTGAAAAATAATTAGTTCAAACATCTAAATTGATTAGCGGGTAAATAAAAGAATTTTTCCTAAATATTTATTCAGACATTAAGAACATTCACAACATGGCTTTTCTTTGCCGGAATAATAATTGAACCTCAAAAAATAAAATAAAATAACTTAAAAATGACTATTAATAAGAACTATAATAACATCGACTATACCCAAAATCGATTTGAAAAAGGAGAATTTGAAAATTGCAATTTTAGTTATTGTAATTTTTCAGGCATTGATTTATCACAAAATATTTTTAGTGATTGTGTATTCAACGCATGCAATTTAAGTCTTGCAAAACTCAACAAAACTGCTTTCAGGGAAGTTTTCTTCAAAGATTGTAAGTTGCTTGGATTAAGATTTGAGAATTGTAATGCGTTTTTGTTTGCAGTAAAATTTGAAAATTGTATCCTAAATCTATCCTCCTTTTACAATAGAAATATCAAGAAAACACTATTTATTGATTGTACACTTCATGAAGTAGATTTTAGTGAGGCAGACCTTAGTAATTCTACATTCGAAAATTGCGACCTGAGCATGGCTAATTTCGACAGCACCAACCTTGAAAAAGTAGATTTAAGGACAGCTTTTAATTACAGCATTTCACCAGAGAGAAACAGAATAAAAAAAGCGAAATTTTCTAGCCAAGGTTTAGTAGGGTTGCTGCAGCATCATGATATCATTATTGAATAGCTACTGTAATTCTAACTTCACAACAAAAACAATTCATGATTGGCGTCAAACTTATAGTCAATACGATGAAAAGCGTTGTTGTATTCGTAATCAACTCTGATCAAAATCATGTATAAAGAGGATTCTAAAACAGAAAAAAAATCCCCCAAATCTTTCAATTTGAGGGAAATCTTCCATGAATTTTAATTCTACACATTTTCTTTTTGAAACAAGGCAGGAATTGTTTTTAATATGAGTTTTATATCACGACCAAAAGAATAATCTTTTGCATAGTCATTATCCAACTCCATGCGCTCTTCTTCGCTCATAGCACCTCCTTTACCTCGCATGGTAACTTGCCACAATCCTGCAATACCAGCTGGAGCAAGAAATCTCAGAGCAAATTGGTCAGTAGTAATTTTCTCCGCCTCATATAATGGCAGTGGTCTATTTCCAACAATACTCATATCGCCTTTCAAGACATTAAATAATTGCGGCAATTCATCAATACTTGTGTTACGAATAATTTTACCAAATTTAGTAATCCTCGGATCGTTTTCAATTTTTGTAAATGTAGCTCTAGTAGCTTGTTTACGGGTTTCAGCAACAATTTTCTCACATACTTTATCGCCATCCATATACATTAAGTTTTGGCACTCTGTATTATTCGCAATACAAGACTCGCACTTATACGACTTCATAAACTCTCTATTAGACTCTTTGCTAACTTTTGCTGAATATTGGTTTAAATGCTGTAAATCTTTAAGCATAGCATCAGCGCCTTGCCTCATCGATCTAAATTTATAAAACTTGAACATCTGATAACCCGTACCAACTCGCTTTGAATAATAGAATACAGGACCTTTACTCTCTAATCTAATTATTATTGATACAATTAAGAATACGGGTAGAAGAACAATCAATGCCGATAGTGAAACAAGAATATCAAACAATCGCTTCGAAATTGGCATGTAATATTTAGGAAAATCATGTTGGTCTTCAAAAATAGATTTATGAAACCTTGGTGGATTTTTTATTAAATAATCAGCCCTGGTAATAAAATCATTGATATCGGCAGGATGCTCATAAATATCAGCAAACTGCTCCCTTAAAGCCACATTTTTAACTTGGTCAGATAATCTTTCAACTAAAATTACAAATGGAACATTTGCTGTATGAGCAATATTCTTGCA
Organism: Chitinophaga pinensis; assembly: GCA_945870425.1. Classification (GTDB taxonomy): domain Bacteria; phylum Bacteroidota; class Bacteroidia; order UKL13-3; family UKL13-3; genus RGVD01. The sequence continues at coordinate 15,725 of CAMBSD010000019.1, forward strand.
GTTTCTTCTCAGGGTAATACCATTAATATCATTTAAGTCAGTGTGGGTAACAATAAGCTTTACGGGCTCATTCTTATTAGTCCATTGAACAAAATCATAAATATTATCAAAATTAAAAATTTGATAATGGTGTTTAAAGGTCTGACTAAAATTCAATATGATATCTGCATTATTACTAATAAATGCAATGCGTTCGTTATTCGTATCCATAACTAAACTCTTTTAATACGTCTGAATATATTGTCAATTCTAGCTTCAAGCTCCTCAGGATTAAAGGGCTTGGTCATATAATCATCAGCTCCAGCTTTCAAACTTTTAATTTTATCTTCACTTTTTTCATTTCCACTTAACATAATTAAGGGTACATCTCTGAAGAACCCACTTGAACGGATTTGCATAATAAATTCAATTCCGCCTACATCTGGCATATTTACATCTGCAATAATAATATCTGGAACTACACCTTGTTGCATCCACTCCAAAGCATCTTTTCCATTTTGCTTTGAAACAACATTGTATGTTTTCCCGAAGTAAAAGTCAAGTACTTTCAAAATACATGGTTCATCATCTACTGCAATAAGAGTCTTTTTCATCATAGGTTATTTTGTTAAATTTTGATAAGATTCACTTTTTAATATTCTATAAATAGTCGATTTCCCAATATTAAGTTTCTTGGCAACCGATATAACATTGTCATCATATTTATCTAGGTATGTTTTAATGATTAGATTGGTATAATCATCCAATGACATCTCTTGCATCAACAAATTATTTAATGATTTTCCACTATTAAATGTAATGTTTTCAGGCTCAATAACTGAATTATCACACATCACACATGCCAACTCAACTATGGCTTTTAATTCTCTTACATTTCCAAGGAAATTATATCCTAATAGCTTTTTTTGAGCCTCGCTACTTAAATTAACTTTTTTGATTGTATTTTCCTTGCAAAACTCATCAATAATATGTTTTGTTATTAGTATGATATCATTGCCTCTATCCCTTAATGGTGGCAAGCTTATGGGCAAACCAAGCAACCTGTAATACAAATCTTCTCTAAATCTTGAGCCTTGAACTTCTTCATTCAAATCTTTGTGAGTAGCAACAATTATCCTAACATCTATAGGTATAGTTTGATTTCCTCCTACCCTTGTCACTTCTTTCTCTTGCAATACACGTAATAATTTTGCTTGAATGTTTATGTCCATCTCACCAATCTCGTCTAAGAAAATAGTTCCTTTATTTGCTTGTTCAAATTTTCCAATTCTGCGAGCGTCTGCGCCTGTAAAGGCACCTTTTTCGTGACCAAATAATTCTGACTCAATCAATTCTTTAGGAATAGCGGCCACATTTACTGCAACAAATGGAAGTTTTTTTCTATCACTATTATAATGAATCGCTTTTGCTACAAGTTCTTTACCTGTTCCGGTTTCACCCGTAACACTAACTGTGATTTTACTTCCGGCAGCTTTTTCAATCAATGAATATGTTTTTTTTATGGCATCACTATTACCAATAATGCTGTTACTAAAGTCATATTTTTTAGCAACCTCTTCCCTCAAATCTAAAATTTCTTCTCTTAAAACTTGGTTGCTTCTGGCATTTTGAATAGAATTAAGCAATCGATTCTTGGTATCTTCATCTTTTAAAATATAATCAAAAACGCCTAGTTTTAGTAGCTCTACTGCAGTTGAAACATCTTCTTGCCCTGAAATAACAATTATTTGAGAATCGACACTGGCATCTTTTATTTTCCTAATTAATTCGGTTCCATTCATGTCTGGCATAGAATAGTCAACCGTTATTAGCTTTGGTTTAAGATGCAGATTATCAAGACAGTCTTTAGCATTAAAAAAAGTTCTAACCGAATACTCAGGATTAAGTGAAATAACATACTGCAAAAAGTTATTATACCACTTATCATCTTCTACGACAAAAATTTCGTATGTATCTTTTGAAGCCATATTTGCAAATTCATGTTTATTTGGCACAAAGTAACAAAATGGGAATTACGTTTTTATGTGTAAAAAAAGAAGTTATACATTTAGTGTATCTTATAATAGAAAAACATCTACAACCAATGAAGGTGCAGATGTTTTCAGTACAATATTTGCCTTAAAATAGGCGAAGTAAAATGTAATTAAATTGATTCAATAACTATAGCTGAAGCACCTCCACCGCCATTGCAAATGCCAGTTACACCATAACGTCCACCCTCTTGTTTTAAAACCGTAGCCAAGGTAGAGACAATTCTAGCACCACTGTTTCCAATTGGGTGACCAAGGGCAACCGCACCGCCATATACGTTTACTTTCTTATCGTCTAAGCCTAGTATTTTATTGTTAACCAAACCAACCACAGCAAATGCCTCATTCAACTCAAAATAGTCGATCTCATTCAATTCTAATCCCGCCCATTTCAAAGCCTTAGGAATAGCAAGTGATGGTGCCGTAGTAAACCACTCTGGAGCATGCGCGGCATCAGCAAATGCAAGAATTTTAGCTATTGGCTTCACACCTAATTCTTTCACTTTTTCTTCACTCATCAATACCAATGCAGTAGCACCATCATTAATGTTTGAAGCATTGGCAGCTGTAATAGTACCGTCTTTTTCAAAGGCAGGCTTTAAAGTCTTTAATTTATCAAAATTGATTTTATTGTAGTCCTCATCCACGCTAACAGTAATTGGATCTTTACCTCTTACTGGCACTTGGATAGGAGCTATTTCACTTACAAATTTCCCTCCTTCAACAGCCGCTTTAGCTCTGGTATAACTTTCAATAGCAAAATTATCCTGATCTTCACGGCTAAATTTATACTCTCTTGCACAGATCTCTGCAGCACTGCCCATATGAAAGTCTTTGTATACATCCCATAATCCATCTTTGACTAATCCATCAATTATTTGTCCATGACCCAAACGGTATCCATTTCTTGCTTTGTCTAAATAATAGGGTATATTACTCATACTCTCCATTCCACCTGCAACAACCACATCATTAATTCCCAACATAATACTTTGAGCTGCCAACATGATTGCTTTTGAACCTGAGGCACAAACTTTATTTATGGTTGTTGATGGAACTGAGTTAGGAATACCAGCAGCTATCATGGCTTGTGTAGCTGGAGCTTGACCTAAATTTGCTGAGATAACATTTCCCATAAATACTTCCTGAACCATGTCAGCATGTATGTTTGCTTTTTCAATTGCCGATTTTATGGCGTGCGCACCCAATTGTGGTGCTGATAATGTAGCCAATGCACCATTGAAAGAACCAATTGGAGTGCGGGCTGTAGAAACGATGTAAACGGTTTTCATTTATTTATATTTTGGTGTACAAATGTATAATAATTATACTATCGTCAACCAAAATTAATTCAGAAATGAAGTGGATGAATTATTTCATTATGTCATCCTTCATTTCACGATAATAATCGTCAAATAAAAAATTAACACCTGGAATTAAATCTATAGAAAAACTATATTTAATCTCGAAAATTGCGAATAATACCAATATCGTAGTAACAATTACATACGAAATCATCATTGCATCTTTCAGAAAAAGATACGAGTATATGATGATGTTTTTAACTTTTGTGAGACGCAATGAATAATGAAGATTAGCAGTAGATGTTTTTTCCATGCACTATTAATTACACTACAATGTTATGATATTATCCACAATAAAAAAAATAAATTATAAGCTATGGTTATTAATATTTGTTTTACCTAATTCTTATTATAAAATTCGCAAACATGCAAAGAGCGTTTTACTACGGAGACTTATTGTTCGAGAGCATTTCGATAAAAAATGGCGAAATAATGCTAGTGGATAGGCATTTCAATAGACTTATCAAATGCGCAGCGATTTTGAAATATGAACTTAACTCGAATTTCAATATCAATGAGTTTGTAAAACAAATAAAAAAAGCAATTCAACAATCTCAAATCAAGGAGAAAAAAAACTGTCGGATACGATATACACTGCACAGAACTGGTGATGGGTTTTACCTCCCGCTTTCCAATAAAAGTCAATACTTTATCGATGTATTTGAAGATACAACTAACATGAGTGATGGTTCGTTAAATATTGGAATATACAGAGAAAATTACAAATCCAGAGGTCCATTATCCAACATTAAATCAGGAAATGCACTCATTTATGTTTTGGCCAGTATTTGGGCCAAACAACATAGCTTAGATGATGCTCTATTGTTAAACGATTTAGGTAATATAATTGAGAGTACAAGGGCAAATATATTTTGGACTAAAGATAATATTTGTTATACCCCACCACTAAGTGAAGGTTGCATTGCAGGGGTTATGCGTGAAGAAATCATGTCAAAAGAAATGGTAATTGAAAAGGCTTGTAAAATGGTAGATTTACTAAACGCGGAAAGTATTTTTCTTACCAATGCCCTATCAAACAAAAAATATATTTCGCTTGGATTATAGCTTTTTGGTTGCAAGTATCAATTAAAATTCTAATTTTGATTTATTATCGTTTTAAACATGAATGGTATCACCAAACACAATTCAAATGAAGAAAAAACAGTAGTCTGGAAAACAGTGCAATGTTCCCATTCTACAGATTATTGGAAAGGATTATCCGAAGTTTTCATCCCCCAACTAAAAACTTGGAATCAAACTTGATTCATTAAATTCTAAAAACATCAAAGATCAAATTAACAAATACCCTTAAGGCATTAAGATATTCTAAAAAAACCAAACATCAATGGAAGAAACCAAACCCAACTCAGATTGTAATGTTATAGTTAGCCCAAACGGACCGCTCATGGTTATCGGTCGAATTGATATTAAGCATGCAGATGGAAGAATTGAAAACAAAGAAAAAACAACTGCATTTTGTCGTTGTGGAGCCTCGGCAAACAAACCATTCTGCGATGGTAGTCATCGTAAAATTGAATTTATAGGATAATCATGAGTCACGAAGAAAAACATTTTGGAGGTAGCGAAATTGTTCGCGATATTGTAATTGGCATGAGCGATGGACTAACCGTTCCTTTTGCTCTTGCAGCAGGTCTTACGGGCGCAGCTCAGGGAAATGGAATTATCGTTACAGCAGGTTTGGCTGAAATTATTGCAGGATCCATAGCTATGGGGCTAGGAGGCTATTTGGCAGGTAAAACAGAAATAGATCATTACGATAGTGAACTTAGTAGAGAATATGAAGAAGTAGAACTTTTTCCTGAAAAAGAGCGTGAAGAAGTACGTGAGGTTTTTGAAGAATATGGATTAAGTCCCGAATCTCAACATTTAATTGTAGAAGAATTAGCCAAAGACAAAGACAAATGGGTAAACTTTATGATGCGTTTTGAGTTAGGCCTTGAAAAACCAGATATCAATAGAGCTCGCCAAAGTGCGTTGACTATAGGTATTTCATACATTGTTGGGGGAATTGTACCACTATCAAGCTATTTCCCTTTTTTCACTTCTAACTCCCAAGATGGATTCTTCTACTCTTGCATAGTTACGGCCATTTGTTTGTTTATTTTCGGATATTTTAAAACCAAAATAATAGGTCAACCACCCTTGCAAGGTGCCTTTAAAATTCTATTTATCGGAGCGCTAGCAGCTAGTTCCGCCTATTTTGTTGCAAATTGGATAAACTAAATTTCTAATAATATATCTCTAATAGAGGTGTATGTATCTATTTCCATTGGTTTAATGTCCTTTACATTAGTCCAAATTGCTTCTGTTATACTCTCCTCAGCTTGCGGAATAAGTACTCCACCGAAAAGTGTTTTCATTTTAAACCAATGGGTAACTTTTATAAATCTATGACCGTGTAATTTGTATGAGTGATAACTAGTTGTAACTTTACTAATAATACTTAGTTGGTTAATTCCACATTCTTCCTCTACCTCACGAATAGCGGCCTCTTCAATGGTCTCACCTGCATCAATTTTACCCTTTGGCAAATCCCATTTTCCAAGCCTTTTAATAAGCAAAAGTTGTCCTTCAGTATTATAAACCAAACCGCCCGCAGCCACTATTGATTTAAAATATTGATTAAATTCAGTCCATGCCATTTCAAAATCTTCACAAATAATAACAGCACCTTTGTGATGTAGCTCCTCGACTTCTCTCACAATACCCATAAGAGATTGGGCTGAAAACTCATGAACAGGCAATGATGCATAAATACCAACAGATATTTGACTTTTCGTAAATATTAGGGGCTTATCGTTTATAAAAATTTTATACATTTGCTGAATATGGAAGTAAGTAAATCTGTATCGGCAAAAATAGCAGAATATTTGTTACAAATACATGCGATTAAACTTCAACCCGAAAATCCATTTACTTGGGCTAGTGGTTGGAAAAGTCCGATTTATAGCGATAACCGACTATCGTTATCTCACCCCGAAGTTAGAAATTTTATTAAAAAGGAACTTTCACGCTTAATTATAGCCAAATTCCCCCAAACTGAAGCCATCGTTGGAGTAGCCACTGCAGGGATTGCCCCTGGTGTATTAGTTGCGGACGAATTGTCTCTACCCTTTGGTTATGTTCGCTCTGAGGCAAAAAAACATGGTATGGCAAAACAAGTAGAAGGTGATATTAAACAAGGTCAAAAAATTTTAGTAATTGAAGATTTAGTAAGTACAGGTAAAAGTAGTTTGCAAGCGGTAAACTCACTGAAAGATTTTGGTGCTCATGTAATTGGTATGGCAAGCATATTTACCTATGGTTTTGATGAAGCAGTAAAGGCTTTCTCTGATGCCAATTGTGAATACGTGTCATTGTGCAACTATAACACACTATTAAGTGTAGCTGTGGCAAACAATATTGTAAAAGAAAATCAATTGGAGCTTCTGGCAGAGTGGAGAAATAATCCATCTGCTTGGAGACAATAATATTTGAAATTTAACTAGTGAAAATAAGTAAAAACCCATTAAAAACAATATATGCAGCATGGTTCGGACTATGCACATTAGTTATGTTTTTAATTCTATACCCAGCTATTTATTACACCCTAAGCAACCCAAAAAGATATACTTGGGGACATCGAATTCGCAGGGTTTGGGGCAAATTCTTGTTACTCACAGGCTTCATTCGTGTAAAGCAAATTTATGAAGAACCAATAGATCCGAATAAAGCCTATGTGATAACACCCAATCACACTTCACAGCTTGATATCATTACCTTGACTGTAAAATTAAATCAATTAGATTTTAGTTTTCTTGCAAAAGCTGAACTAGAAAAAATTCCTCTTTTCGGTATATGGTTCCGAACAATTGATATTGCAGTTGACAGAAAAAATGTGAGAAGAGCGAGTGAAGCGTACCTAAAAACAGTAACCTATATTGAAAAAGGAAGAAGTATGGTGATCTTCCCGGAAGGAACAATTTCAAACCAAACACCGAAACTTATAAAGTTTAAAGATGGTCCATTTAGACTTGCCATTGAGACTCAGGTAGACATTTTACCGGTTACAATTCTAGGAAATCACCTTGTTTTGCCTGATCAAGGTGTATTTGAGGGCCAACCAGGAACAGTTATTCAATATGTTCACAAACCCATATCAACAAAAGGTATGACACTAAATGACTTGGATACCCTGAAAAACCAAGTATATAATATCATCAATAATAAATTAAAAGAATATGGATATTAATAACGAAACTATAGATAGATTAGCAGAATTAGCCAAACTAGAATTCAACACAACCGAGAAGGAAAGTTTGAAAAAAGACCTGAATAGCATTATCTCCTATTTCGAGAAATTAAATGAAGTAAATACAGATAATGTTGAACCCCTCATTTTCATGACAGACGAATTTAATAGACTCAGAGAAGATGTGGTATTACAAAACACAAGCAAGCAAGAGGCTCTTCTTAATGCGCCCGCTAAAGACTCTGACTATTTTCGTGTTCCGAAAGTCTTGGATAAATAAGGCTAAATTACCACTCAAATAAAACTCATTTAGCCTCATTATCTAAAAGCTACATTGCAGCATGGCTCAGAAAGTAATCGATATACAAAAAATAGGAAAAACCTACCGAATAGGAACGCAAGAAGTTAATGCGCTTCTATCTGTTGATTTACAAATAAACAAAGGTGAATATGTCGCCTTGATGGGTCCATCAGGCTCAGGCAAATCTACCTTAATGAATATTTTAGGTTGCTTGGATACACCATCACGCGGAAGTTATAAATTAAATGGAACCGATGTGAGCAACATGACTGACAATGAATTGGCCGAAATTAGAAACAAGGAAATTGGCTTCATTTTTCAGACCTTTAACCTTTTAGCTAGAAACACCTCATTAGACAACGTGGCATTGCCTTTGGTTTATGCAGGGGTAAGTAAAAAGGAGCGAAGCGACAAAGCCGCTAAAGCACTGGCTAGTGTTGGGCTTGGAGATAGAATGGAACATAGACCCAACGAGTTATCAGGTGGTCAAAGACAAAGAGTTGCCATTGCTAGAGCCTTAGTAAATCAACCTGCAATTATCTTAGCAGATGAACCCACAGGAAATTTAGATTCAAAAACCTCTCACGAAATAATGGATTTATTGGAAGAAATCCATAAAAAAGGAAATACAGTAATTATTGTTACCCATGAAGAAGACATTGCAAAAAGAGCCAAAAGAATAGTTCGCCTTAGAGATGGTGTTATTGAAAGCGATTCAGATCAATAACCTAATTATAACTGACAAGTAAATACAGTGTAGTTTTTTTTCACCTCAGATAAATCCGGTAAGGCCTTAAACAAACCCAATAAAGTTGAGCCACTGCCGCTCATTGCAGCATACTCTGCCCCCATATCATATAGTTTATTTTTTATATCTTCCAATTCGGGATAGTTTTTAAAAACACTTTCTTCAAAATCATTTTGGATAACATTTTTCCATTCATTCATTGGCAATTGAATCAAATCTTTTAGTGAAGCACTCGACTCTCCTCTTTTCTTTACACCTGAAAAGGCTTGTATGGTGCTAACGTGTATATCAGGCTTAATCAAACACAAAAAATAATTCTTCAAGTTCAGGCTAATTGGCTCTAATATTTCACCTCTTCCTTTAGCAAATTGTGCACCTCTTTTAATAAAGTAAGCACAATCACTTCCAAGTTGTGTAGCATATTTTTCCAACTCAAAAGTTGTCAATCGAAGTGAAAACAATTCATTCAAAAGAATGAGAGCACAGGCTGCATTACTACTACCCCCACCTAAACCTGCCCCCATTGGTATTTTCTTATATAAAAAAACTTTCACTGCAACCAAATCATACTTTTGATGCAATAAGTTATATGCTTTTACTACTAAATTGTTTTCAATATTTCCCTCTATGATTAATCCATCCGAAGTAAATTTCACTTGGCCCTTTGCAGATTCATTATCCCGAACAATTTCAAGCATGTCGCACCATTGAACAGGATAAAAAATGGTTTCCAAGTTATGAAATCCATCCTCACGTTTATTTATAACATGAAGTCCTAAATTTATTTTACAACACGGAAATGATATCATTTAATCTAATAATCTTTTATCTATTTGATAAGGCTTCATTCCTATCAATTTTACTTTATTAAAATCTTTATGCAATGGATTTAGCAATACATTATATTCTACATCCACCACTGCCGATGGCACTTTCAAGGCCAAAGAGTTTTTATTTTGCAACCACAAATCCCCAATTTTTTTTAAGCTATCTGGTGAGGGATAAGCCTGCCAATTCAGGGGTAATTCATTTTTTTGTAATTCAATAATGGTATTTCTCGTTGGAATATCCAAAATAATAAATCCTGTTTTATTCAATGAAAATCCATTACCTGCATTACAAAGCAGTTCTATCAAAGCTAAAGATACACTTTCAGAAGTATAGAGCATTGGTAGACCTTTGCTATTCCAACGTCCTCCAAATAATTTGGCCCCATTACCACTAATATCGTTAATATATTCAAGCTTACTAAATCTATATAGCAGCATAACTATGAATATACACCTTGCTCAATGCGACCCAATACATCCAAAACCATTTGAACACCAAAACTGGTATCAAATAAATCAATTGGTGATACGCCACCCAAAACCTTGAGTGGGCTTTTAAGCCATTGAATAGCTATCGTTTCATCTTCAAAAACCTGATGCGCTCTAACAATTACTCTTGCCATTTCTATAGTTTGCTCTGTAGTGTATATATCTAGAGGCTCGTTATCGTTTAATCTTTGAAAAGTGCGTGCACTCATATGCAATAGGCTGCTCATTTTTTCTTGAGATATATCCAACTTTTGAGAAACCCTAACAACTGAATCCTTTTTAAGGCCTTTACGAGCAATATCTATATAATCCATTTCATTCATTATGGACGCATTGATTCCTAACATTACCTTAAGATAATTACTAGAATCTGAATAGTATTTCAAGGCTGAATCTTCAACCAAACTAATAGTAGAATCAGCCTCTAGAGGGATAAATTCTTTATTTTTTTTTCGAGTTGATTTATATGTTGTTGCCATAATCCCCACAAAAATACGACAATTCCCTCAAAAAATAAAATTTTTGTCGCTATTTTATTTTATTTCTTTTCATCAAAAAAGGTAATAAAATTTGGGTAAAATTGTTCGAGAGTGATGCTTTAACCAATTCAATATGGTATTGGGTGCATTTCAATTTCAGTTGTGCTTCATATTCCTCAAGAGCTTTCAAATAATTATCTTTTACAACATTTGGATGAAGCTTCAATTTTTCTCCTGATTCACTATCGATAAATTGGTAGGGTCTATTTTTAAAATCAAAAAGCAACTCAGCATTTTTATCTTTCACATCAAACAAAATAACTTCATGTTTATTGTATTTAAGATGCTGTAGGGCCGCATTCAAATCATCGTTCCCACTTTGCATAAAATCGCTAAAAACAATTACCAGAGAACGTTGATGAATGGTTTCGGCAATTTGATGCAATGCTTTTGAAATATTGCTATTGACATTCTTTTGTTGACTAGCCAAAATCTGTTCTAGTTTATTGAATAACATCTTAGCATGTACCATGCTCGATTTGGCTTGTGAAACAAATTCAACCTCATCACTAAAAACACTTAAAGCAACGGCATCTCTTTGCTTTTTCATCAAATAAATTAATGAAGCAGCAGCATAAACTGAAAATCTAATTTTATTAAAACCTTCTTCAGGGAAATACATGGATGAAGACCTATCAATAATGATATGACACCTAAGGTTTGTTTCTTCTTCAAACCTTTTGGTATAAAGCTTTTCAGTTCTTGCAAAAAGCTTCCAATCAATATGCTTGATACTCTCACCTGTATTGTATTGCCTATGTTCGGCAAACTCCACACTAAAACCATGAAAGGGACTCTTATGAAGCCCGGTTACAAAACCTTCAACAACCTGTTTTGCTAAAAATTCAAGGTTGCCAGTTTGTAATAAATCTTGTTCTGTAATTTGACTTTTCAATTCAAATGTAAATAAACAAAAAAGACGCGAATGTTCGCGTCTTTAATTCTAAAAAAAATTAAATTTCTTTTAAGCCAATTGTGCATCTAGCTTGTTAGCAAGAATATGTTTAGGTACTGCGCCTACTTGCTTGTCTACTACTTGGCCATTTTTAAAATACAACAAGGCTGGAATACTCATGATACCATACTCTGTAGCAACTCTAGGGTTTTCGTCAACGTTTAATTTTCCTACAACTGCTTTACCATCATATTCTTTATGTAATTCATCTACCACTGGACCAACCATGCGACAGGGGCCACACCATTCTGCCCAAAAATCTAAAAGTACAGGTTTGTCTGATTTTAAAACTAACTCCTCAAAGTTATTGTCTGTTATTTCTAATGCCATTTTTTTATTGTTATTATTATTTATTAGCGCAATTTATAATCCATTTACTCTAAACCAAAAAATTGTCATACTAATTTAAACACATTTTATGAAAGTAAAACATTTTTAATGTATATTATTAGTTTAATTTATAGTTAAGTCCAAAATCATCAAGACTTTTCAGCAAATCATTTGACAAACTAATCTTAAATTTAGATGATACCATATTGACAGCCATGGCATCGTTCGTGTCAGTTATTCTAAAACTTAACAAGGCATTTCCAGTATTTGATTTTACTTGTTCCTGAATAAACTGCAAAATATCTGCGTTCAAATCATTCACGCTTAAATCTATAGCCAAATATTTAATGTATTTCTCTCGAATATCTGGCAACATTTCAATAGAGTTAATCTTGATTTCAAAATCATCATCTTTACCCCAACGGTTTTGAATACGAGCCTTTATGTATAGAAAATAACCCAACTCAAGGTATTTTCTAAAATTCAAGTAATCATTTCCAAACAAGGTCATCTCATTGGTTCCGCTAAAATCTTCAAGCACAAAACTACCAAATGGATTTCCCTTTTGTGACACCCGATGATTCACCGATGATACCACACCAGCAAACTTTATTTCTTTATTGGCCAAAGACTTGATATCCATCAATTCCGAAAGCTGATGGGTGGTCAACCTTTCTATTTCTAATTTATAAGGATCTAAAGGATGACCCGACAAATAAATACCAATCACCTCTTTTTCTGCTTTCAATTTATGCATCAACGACCACTCTTCAGCAGGTGGAATAGGAGGTTCAGGAATGGATATACTTGATTCTCCACCAAACAAACTATGTTGCGAAGCGGACTCATTTTGTTGCATAGCATTGCCATATCTTATGGCTTTTTCTAATAATGAGGCATCATCTGGACCGGGTTGAAAATACTGAGCCCTATGAGTTCCTTCAAAACAATCGAAGGCTCCTGCATAGGCCAAACTTTCGATTATTTTTTTGTTAGATGCCTTTCCCGAATTACGCTTGGTTAAATCAAATATATTTTTGTACAAGCCATTGGCTTTACGTTCTTCTACTATAAGTTCCAAAGCGCCCTCACCTGCTCCTTTTATAGCCATTAAGCCAAATCGTAACTCACCTTCTTTGTTAACAGAGAAAGTTACCTCTGATTTATTAATATCGGGACCCAATACATTCATCCCCATGCGCTTGCATTCATCCATAAAGAAAGACACCTCCTCAATATTCCTTGAGGAATTATCAAGCGTAGCCGCCATAAATTCTGCAGGATAATGTGTTTTTAAATAAGCTGTATGAAAGGCTATATAGGCATAACAAACCGAATGAGATTTGTTAAATGCATACTGCGCAAATGCCTCCCAATCCTTCCAAATTTTCTCTAATTTATCAGCAGGGTGACCATTAGATTCGCCTCCCTCCATAAATTTACTCTTCATTTTATCCAAGGTCTTGCGGTCTTTCTTGCCCATGGCTTTTCGCAACACATCCGCATCTCCCTTACTAAAATTACCTAACTTTTGCGATAACAGCATCACCTGCTCTTGATACACCGTAACCCCATACGTTGGCTTTAGGTATTCTTCCATTTCCTGCAAGTCATACACCACATTTTCAAGACCATTTTTACGCTTGATAAAAGTGGGGATATAAGCTATAGGACCTGGCCTATACAAGGCATTCATCGCAATCAAATCATCAAACTTATCGGGTTTCAAATCCTTCAAATGCTTTTGCATACCTGGACTCTCAAACTGAAACACACCATTGGTTTCACCCCTTTGAAATATCTTTTCATAGGTCAACTTATCATCCAGTGGAATTTCTTCTAACAATAAGTCAATGTCATGATTTTGCTTTATAAATCGCAAAGTGTTTTTAAGAATGGTTAAGTTTTTTAAACCTAAAAAGTCCATTTTAATAACACCAGCATCTTCAATTATTTTTCCTTCATATTGCGTAACCACCAAGTCAGAGTCTTTGGCTGTTGCCACAGGCACAATCTCCATCAAATCTTTGGGTGCAATAATCAATCCTGCTGCGTGCACCCCCGTTCCTCTAATCGAGCCTTCTAAAATCTCGGCTTGCTTCAAAACCTCTGCTATCAAGTCTGTGCCCGCATAAAGCTCTCTCACCTTCTTCACATTTTCAATATCCTCGGCCTCGTACTGTTCCTTTTCTTTTAAGCTATTATCACCCTCTAGAGGAGCTTGTAACACACGCCCCAACTCAGTTCCAGGCTTGCTTGGAATCAATTTCACCAAGGCATTTGCATCATTCAGCGGTAAATCCAACACACGTGCCACATCCTTGATGCTACTTTTGGCAGCCATAGTGCCATAGGTAACAATTTGCGCTACTTGGTTTCTACCATATTTATTTATTACGTAATCTATTACCTTTTGCCTACCACTATCCTCAAAATCTGTATCAATATCGGGCATCGACTTTCTATCTGGATTCAAAAACCTCTCAAAAAGTAGCTCATACTTTATTGGGTCAATATTGGTAATGCCTATGCAATAGGCCACAGCACTTCCAGCTGCCGAACCACGACCAGGACCAACCCATACACCCAAATCACGACCTGCTTTGATGAAATCTGCTACAATCAAAAAGTAACCTGCAAAACCCATGGTTTTAATGGTGTGTAGCTCAAAGTTTATGCGTTCTTCCACCTCTGGGCCAATGTCTTTATACCTTTCCTTAGCACCCAAATAAGTGATATGATGAAGGTATTCATCTTGGGTAGCAAAGCCTAATGGAATCTCAAAATTGGGTAGTAAAATATCTCGTTTTAAATCTAGGGTTTCTATTTTCCCTACAATATCGTTTGTATTATCAATAGCTTGAGGAATATCGTTAAAAAGTTGCGACATCTGCTCAGTGGTTTTGAAAAAAAACTGATCATTTGCAAAGGCAAAACGCTTTCCTTTTATGTTCACATCATCATCCGAAAAATCGCTCATTTTTGGAGTTGATTGCTTTTCGCCTGTGTTCACGCAAAGCAAAATATCATGGGCATTCGCATCTTTTTGGTCCACATAATGAGAGTCATTACTAGCAATCACTTTCACATTGTACTTGGCTGCAAATTTTAGTAATACCTCATTCACCTTGTTTTGGTCTTCAATATCATGGCGCTGCAATTCAATGTAGTAATCTTCACCAAAAATATCCAACCACCATTTGAATTCAGCTTCTCCTTCTGCCTCCCCTTTTTTCAGAATTGTGCGAGGCACCAGAGCACCTAAACAACAAGTGGTTGCTATCAAACCCTTGTGGTGTTTCATCACCAATTCTTTATCTATCCTTGGGTATTTGCCATACGAACCTTCCGTAAAACCTAGCGAACAAAGCTTAATTAGGTTTTGGTAACCCTCAGCATTTTTGGCCAACAAGAGTTGGTGATAACGTACATCTTTATCGTCTTTGGTAAATTGCCTTTTGGTGCGGTCTGATACCACATAAAACTCACAGCCCACAATGGGTTTTACTTTTAGGCTGCCATCCTCATTTTTGTGTTTATAGGCTTCGGCCACAAATTCAAATGCACCATACATATTCCCATGATCGGTGATGGCAATGGCAGGCATATTGTCTGCCAAGGCTTTTTTGTATAGCTTTTTAATATCAGCAGCACCATCAAGCAAAGAGAACTGGGTATGAACATGTAAATGAGAAAATTGCATTATCTATAAATTCGTTTGAGCGTGTTTTGGTTTCGGTTTTTTCAATCTCAAAAATAAGCCATGGACATATTAATGTATGCTTATGTTGAAAAATTAAAAAGGCAGCCTTGATAGGTAGCAAGTTCTAAAAAAGTTTTCAACTAAAAACAGCTTATTTGTCTTTGATTGCGATTGTTGATTGAATAAACACCTAACTTTATTGCCCAATGATGACACGAGTGTGCCGTTCGTTAAAATTTCAATTATATTCAAATATTCCAAAAGTAAAACCTCCACCCGCTTTATCATAAATTATGCGCAGATTGAATAGGAAGGCTATAGCTTTTAAAGGTTAATAGAAATTGGAAAAGGGCTGATTTTTTTGGGGATAGATAACCTACATCATATATAAATAAATAATAAAACACCTAAAATGAATTTACTCATATTAGCCATATCTTACTTTTGATGCCTTACATTTGAAAAGCAAACCCAAAGCACAAGTAAAATTGAACTCACAAAATCAATCAACCCATATAGACTACCTAATAGTAGGTCAAGGATTGGCGGGAACATTATTAGCATACGAACTATCCAAAATTGGAAAAAGCATACTTGTAGTTAATCAAGAAAAGGAATTTATCTCATCCAAAGTAGCAGCAGGCATGTTTAACCCCATAAGTGGCAAACGCATGGTGATTGGATGGAAAACATCTGAGCTATTAGAAACTTCTCAAAAAACCTATACTGAACTTGAAGGCATATTAAACAAACCCTTATTTCACATACAAAATATTTACAATGTTTTTGGTTCGGTAAAAGAGCAAAACGATTTGAGTGTGCGCATAGAAGATGCTGCTTTTGCTCAATATGTTAGTATGGAAGTGAAAGAAGAAGCAAATGTAAAACAGGCCTTTTCGGCTTTTGAAATCATTGGTTCAGGTTGGGTAAACCTTCAAAATTTATTGGAAGGATATGCCCAAATTTTGAAAGAGAAGAATAGCCTTCTCAATGAAGCTTTCGACTATACGGATTTAAGATACGAGAATGAGAAATGGAATTATAAGAACTTTGTATCAGAAAAAATTGTTTTTTGTGAAGGTTATAAAAACATTGATAATACCTTTTTCAATTGGTTGCCATTTGTTCTCTGCAAAGGAGATGTTTTGATTATAAAATGTAACATCACAGATAAGAAAATCGTAAAGAAAGGAATCTATTTGGTGTCCATTGGAGAAGGGATTTTTAAAGTAGGTGCTACTTATGAGTGGAATGATTTATCGGAGGTACCAAGCGAAAAAGGCCGCCAATTTTTAACAGAAAAACTAAACGAATTATTAGATACTGAATACGAAATTGTGAATCATATAGCTGGTATACGCCCCACCACCAAAGACCGCAGAGCCATTATTGGCGAGCATCCTGAGCAAAAAAGAATGTATATCTTGAATGGCCTAGGAACTAAAGGGGTGATGCAAGCACCATATTTGGTAAAAGAGTTAATCTCGTACATGGAAAATAATACGGAACTTGAAAATGAAATTTCCATTAAGCGATTTAGTAAAGTATAAATAGAAAGATGGGCAAAAAAGGTATCCAATTCATTTGTATCATTTTGTTTGGCTTATGGTCAAAGAGCTTGTTGGCCCAAGAAATTAATATAAAAGGTATTATTACCAACGAAAGCAATAAGGCCATACTCTTTGCCAATATTGTTGTAAAGCCATCAGGAAAAGCATACAATACCAATAATTTCGGAGCTTTTGTTTTCAAAGCCATGCCTGGCGATACCATTCAAATAAGTGCCATTAGTTATCGAAGTATTAGCATTCCTATTAATTTCAAAAATGATACTTTACTACGAATTGTTTTGAAAAGACAAAAAGAAAATCCTGCGCCCAAAAGAAAATTTGCCGACCGTGATTCGTTTGCCATCAAAGCTGCCCATACTTTAAAAACGGACCCACTTCTAAATAACTATTATAGGATAAAGAAATGGCCAGGTAAAAAAGTGGAGTTTACGACAATACATATTGGATCTATTACAACTTTTAATGGTGCATATGAGGTTCCTACAAATGGATGTGCAATAACGGGAGTAATTAGTTCCTTGTGGTACAAATACTCAGATAGAGGCAAAGAAATGCAAAAGACACTGCACTTACTAGACCTATACAAACAAGAAATGAAGGCCAATGAAAGACTTACATTAGACTTTATTATTGTTGGTTTGGCTTGTAATGAAGCTTTAGCGAAAAAGATACTAGATAACTGTAAACTGAGTAATGATTTCATTATTAAAGCTAACGATTACGACCTAATTGAATCGTTAAAAAAATGTTCAGAAGGCCTGTAATTCCTATCTTCTTTTACCTTTTTTGAAATTGAAATTTTTACCCAAACTCACACCATACCAATTTATGTAAGCACCTTCTCTAATATGAGGAGTATAGCTAATTCTAAAACAAACTCCATTTCGTTCCATCACTCTAAAACCAAGTATTCCCGTTGGTAAAATTTCGTTAGTTGCATTACTTTTTGATAGCAATGTATAACCAAAGCCTAATTCTAATTTCTCTTTATTTGCTCCATACAAAACACTTGTTGCAAATGGAAACATTAAGGTTCCTTGTTCTAAATATATCTTATTAAGAAACTTACCTTCAATGGGATTGAAACCAAGTCCTACCCTACCCAACCAAGTAATGTTTTCATTGTTATTTCTGAACAAGTATTTTTCATAGTTTATTGAATAGAAAAGCCCAGCTCCACCAAATTCAACATACCAATTATTTAAGCCTTGTGGCGCCAGATAGTTATCAGCCATATAGCTTTCATCTTGAGCCAAAAGTGATGATGACAAAAAGAATAAAATAAAAAGTATGGATATATAGTTTTTCATGTTCAAGTTTGCAATATATTTAAATGTCAAAGTTATTACATATTATTTATAGATTAATACATTACAGTAGCTTGGATGTAAGCATCTGTTCAGCCCTATTAGCTTGGCCTTTGGCTCAATACTATTGCCCACAATATAATTGGGTTCTTATCCTTGCTGTAAGCGTTCAAATCATTTATATATCAGATCATATTTTTGATGTTATTCTAAAGAAAACACTAATACTTTCGGAAAGGCATCGCTTTATTAAAGAATATTTAAAACTATTTATGCTGGTTTTAGCCTTTTTATTCCTAACTAACATTTATCTCTGCCTTTTATTTCTAAATACAAGTGCGCTTTTAAATGGATTAGGGTTGTGTGTGGTTGTGCTTATTTATTTTTATAACAACATTAAACTTAAAATAATCCCTAAAGAAATACTTACTGCAATTATTTATTCTATGGGTATTTGCCTTATACCTTTTTACTTTAACATGACTAACAACAAATTCTTCGAAATTCTTTTTCTAATGATGGGTATATCCATTTGCACATTTATTAACCTAATTTGCAACAACCTTTTTGAATGGGATGAAGATGAAACGAATTCCGAAAATTCATTTGGTCAAAAAGTGGGTATTTTGCATTCAGAGCGACTGCTTAAATTGTTCTATTTAATAAGCTTTTCAGGCTATATTGGAAGTTTATTCTTTAATGATTTTTTCATCAAAGAATTTAGCCTTTCATTGTCATTCATTAGTGTAATACATCTATTGATTTATAAATATCAAAACTTGCCTTTTTTAAAAAAATACAAACGAAGTATGTTGGAATGGAGTTTTGCCATACCAAGTCTAATTTATTTATTGTAATAAAAAAAGTCCGCAATTGCTGCGGGCTTCTTGTGTTTCGGAACATAAAGATAACTATTTTTCTGCAAGGTATTTTGAAGTTATTTGTAAAGGTAATTGCTCCTCCACATCTACCATCAATTCAACATACCCTGCGTCTGAGGTAATATCTATTTCATTAGCTGTAGCAGGTGATAAAACGATTAATTTTTCAGGAATCGATTCAAGTTGATTCAAATCAAACATCACAGAACCGCTATCTGTATTGGCTGTCATTAATATTTTATAGGTATCATCCATAAGCTGTATTGGTAAACCCAATTCATCAAAGTCACTGCCTTTTTCATTTGTAATAGGGAGAACTTTAACTGTTAAAAGTTTGCTAATAGCATAGCTGGTGCTTTTATCTATTGTTTTTGTATGACTTCTTACTACTCCTGTGTCAGGATTCAAGGTGCTTTTCATAACATCAACAAATGAGAGTTCATTATTAATAAATAAGAACATCGACCCATACATGGCAATTAGGTACTTGATTAAAAATTTCATAATGTGAGTATTTATCTTTTTCTCACTTTATCTAAATTTAATCCAAAAATATATCTAACTAAATATCAGTTAATTAAATAAAAATTCTGACTGAGTAGCTTTCCCAATTTGAAACTTTTATTCCTAATTATTAATCCACTTGCAACATCAAGCCCTTCAAATATTCACCTTCAGGATGGTAAATATTAATTGGATGGTCTTCAGGTTGACTTAGTTGTTTAATAATCCTAACATTTCTTTGAGCATCAGCTGCAGCTGAGAATACAATCTTGCGGAACAAATCTTTGTCAATATGTTGTGAGCAGCTAAAAGTAAAAATCATGCCTCCTGGTGCCACTTTTTTAATGCCTAACAAATTCAGGTTTTTATATCCACGCGCAGCATTATCAACTGCTCTTGCAGTTTTGGCAAATGCTGGAGGATCTAAAATGATAATATCATAATTATCATCACATGTTTTAAGAAAGTCGAAACAATCTTCTACATAACTTTTATGAGCATCTTTTCGGTTTATGATACCAACATTCTGCTCGCAAAGTTGAATCGCGTCTTTTGAGCTATCTACAGAATGAACCAAGCTAGCACCACCTTCTAAAGCATAAAGACTAAAACCACCGCTGTAGCAAAATGTATTTAACACTTTTTTACCTTTACTAAACTGACCAACCAATTTTCTATTTTCACGTTGGTCAATAAAAAAACCTGTCTTTTGACCATGTTCTACATCCACAGCAAAATTTACACCATGCTCAGTTGCCATAACTTGATGTTCGGGCCTTGCATCGATCCAATTATTACCACCCAAAACACCTTCTAATAACTGCGTGTTTTGTTTAGTCTTCAAATAAATGTAATGATAACCCAATTCGTTTATGGCTTTAAAAATATGACTGGAAATACGTTCAACTCCTTTAATCAAGATTTGAACCACTGCTACTTCATTATAAACATCAACTATTAATCCGGGAAAGAAATCACCCTCAGCGCATATTAACCTAAAAATATTGGTGTTTTCAAAATCGATTACACTTTTACGTAAGCGATAGGCATTGTTTATTTTATCGCGCCAAAAGTTAAAATCTATCTGCTCATCGACATTAGCAAAACTAAATAGGCGACAAGTTATTTGGCTATTGGGCGAAAAAAAACCATAACCCAGATGCTCATCATTATTAGTTACCACTTGCACTATCTCTCCATTATCGGCTTGAGGCATCTGCTTCACAGCACCAGAAAATATCCATGGGTGGCGGTTTATAATAGAACGTTCGCGACCACTTTTTAAAACTATTTTATTCAATTTATTCGATTTTGTGGCAAATATGTTACTTTTCTGTCGAAGTATCTTGGAAACATTTTATTTTATTGCGACATGAAATGTATCAGGCAATTGACAGTCCTTCTTTTTATCGCAACTAGCGGTACATTTCATGCACAATCACAAACAGAAAAAATATTTTTAAAAGGCTTCGTGATAGGTGCTGACACTAGTAATACCATACCTCTTGCAAATATTTTAAACAAAACCACAGGAGACCGATATGTGAGCAATAGATATGGGGCATTCGGGATAAATGTTGAGATCAAAGACACTCTTGTATTTTCAGTTATTGGTTACCAAACTCTGGAGCTTGCTGTGGCTAAATATTCTAAAGTAGACAATGAAATACCCATTAAGGTTAGATTAAGACCTACCACCTACAGACTAAAGGGAGTAAATATAAATGCTAACAAAAACCGCCAAGATAGTATGGCTCGCAAGGCAGCCACTAGGCTTAAAACAGACCCATTATTGAACGATTATTCGCACATTCAGAGTTGGATTAGTGGTAGCACTGGTTCTCCTCTTACTGGTTTATTTGCGGCAAGCAACAAAAAACTTCAAGAATATGAAAAATTACAGCATCTTATCGATCTTTATCGCGAGCAACAAGCAGTTGATGAGAGGTATACCAATGATATTATAAAACGCTCAACAGGAATAGAAGAAAAGCAAATATTAGAGTACAAGCGTTTCTGTAACCTACCCAATTATTTTATACTAAATTCTAACGACTATGATCTCGTGCTTGCAATCCGCAATTGCTACGAGGAATTCCTTGCAAGTAAAGGTTCTCAAAGGAGGTATAAAAGAGGAAACGATAACTAATTAAGAATTTTATACACTATTCAGTTCAGGTAAAAGACAAATGTGATGATATTTTAACCATGTTTTATTGTAGGATATTTCTTTACTAATAAAAAAATGCCCCGAAATTTCTTTCGAGGCATTTTGATATCGTTACTAAAGAGCAGATTCTATTTTACAGATTCTACAATGGCTTTAAATGTTTCAGGATGATTCATGGCCATATCGGCTAAAACCTTACGGTTTAAACCTAAACCTTTTTTATGTACCATACCTATAAATTGTGAATAGCTAAAGCCATACTCGCGAGTAGCAGCATTAATACGAACTATCCATAAAGCACGGAAGTTACGTTTTTTGGTTTTACGATCGCGGTATGCATAGCCTAAACCTTTATCTATGGTATGTTTGGCTACTGTTAATACATTTTTACGAGCTCCCCAATAGCCTTTGGCCATTTTTAGGAGTTTTTTTCTGCGCCTGCGAGAGGCTACGGAGTTGACTGAACGTGGCATAATTTAATTTTTGTTTTTTTGAACGTAAGCGGTCAATCGGTTTTTTTGACTCTTTGGTGCTCTAGCTCGGGTTAATTAATTTTTAAAACTGAACCGATTTTGAGAATTATTAATTTTTAATTTCGAATTATCAATTAGGAATTACGAATTGTCAATTCTTAATTTTAAATCCTTAATTACTAATTATTTCCCAATTCCTAATAAACTTTTAACCAAACTCATATCTGGCTCACTCACGGTAACCATTTTGGTTAATCCGCGTTTTTGCTTAGTTGTTTTTTTGGTCAAAATGTGATTTTTGAAAGCCTGAGCTCTTTTAATTTTACCACTAGGGGTAACTTTAAAGCGCTTCTTAGCTGAACTGTTTGTTTTTACTTTTGGCATAATTGCTTTTCCTTGTTCTTTATACTTTAGTTAACGATATTATTCATCAAACTATTTACTACCCTTGCCTTTTGGGCTCAGTTGTAAAATCATTTTCTTTCCTTCTAACTTAGGTAGCATTTCTACTTTTCCTAACTCTGAAAGGCGTTGAGCAAATTGCAACAACAAAACCTCTCCTCTTTCTTTATATACGATGGCACGACCTCTGAAAAGTACAAAAGCCCTTACCTTGTTTCCTTCACTTAAAAACTTCTCAGCATGTTTCAATTTAAATTCAAAATCATGCTCATCGGTATTAGGCCCGAAACGAATTTCTTTAACTTCCTGCTTAACTGTGTTGGCTTTTACTTCTTTAGCTTTCTTTTTACGCTCATACAAAAACTTTTTGTAATCAACTATTCTACACACGGGAGGAACAGCATTAGCGGTAATTTCAACAAGGTCTAACTCTTGTTCATCAGCCATTTCCAATGCCTGACTCAATTTATAAACTCCATTTTCAACATTATCGCCTACTAACCTAACCTCAGCTGCTCTAATTCTGTTGTTAATGTTATGCTCAGGCTCCATATTTCTACGTCCTCTGTTAAAAGCCGGACGAGGGGGTGGAGTACTACCAGTTCCTGGTGTAGTTGGTTTGTTTGGTGGTAATGGTGCTGCCAATTATTTATTGATTTATGGTTAATTCTTGTTTAAAATAGTTTATAAAATCTTCTACTTTCATTTTGCCGAGGTCTTCACCTCCGTGCTTACGAATCGAAACACTCTCTTCAAACATTTCTTGCTCCCCAATGATTAACATATATGGAACTTTTTTGGTCTCTGCATCACGAATTTTCTTACCAATCTTCTCGTTTCTCTCATCAAAATGTCCACGAATATCATTAATTTTCAACAAATCTAAAACTTTTTGTGAATACTCATTGTACTTTTCACTTATGGGTAATAAGATAATTGGCTCTGGAGTAAGCCAAAGAGGGAAATTACCTGCACAATGCTCAATTAACACAGCCACAAATCTTTCCAAAGACCCAAATGGTGCTCTATGAATCATTACAGGTCTGTGTTTTTGGTTATCGCTTCCTGTATACTCTAACTCAAACCTCTCAGGTAGGTTATAATCTACTTGAATGGTGCCCAATTGCCATTTACGACCAATTGCATCTCTAACCATAAAGTCTAATTTAGGTCCATAAAATGCAGCCTCGCCTAGCTCAACCACAGTATTTAATCCTTTTTCAGCTGCGGATTCTATGATAGCATTTTCAGCTAAAACCCAATTTTCATCAGAGCCAATATACTTGGTTTTATTCTCCGGGTCGCGTAAGGAAATCTGAGCAGTAAAGTCTTTAAAATCAAGTGCTTTAAATACATATAGCACTAGGTCAATTACCTTACAAAATTCTTCTTTTACTTGATCAGGACGGCAAAACAAATGCGCATCATCTTGAGTAAATCCGCGCACACGGGTTAAACCATGCAATTCTCCTGCTTGCTCATATCTGTAAACTGTACCAAACTCTGCATATCGAACTGGTAAGTCTTTGTATGATTTTGGTGATGATTTGTATATTTCACAATGATGAGGGCAATTCATTGGTTTTAAGAAAAACTCCTCACCCTCACGTGGCGTTTGAATAGGTTGAAAGGAATCTGCACCGTATTTTTCATAGTGTCCAGAAGTAACATATAGATTTTTGTGTCCTATGTGCGGTGTAATAACCGGCATGTAACCTGCAGCTACTTGGGCTTTTTGCAAAAATTGCACTAGTTTCTCACGAAGTGCAGCACCTTTTGGCAACCATAATGGCAAACCCATTCCCACTTTTTCTGAGAAGGTAAACAATTCCAATTCCTTGCCTAGTTTACGATGATCGCGCTTTTTGGCTTCTTCGAGCATAAGCAAGTACTCATCCAATTCGGATTTTTTAGGAAAGGTTATGCCATAAATACGAGTTAATTGCTTATTTTTTTCGTCTCCACGCCAGTAGGCACCTGCCACAGAGGTTAATTTAATGGCCTTAATAAACCCAGTATTTGGTATATGAGGACCGCGGCATAAATCCGTAAAATTTCCTTGTTTATAGAAAGTAATTTGACCATCTTCCAATCCATCAATCAATTCTAATTTGTATTCATCTCCCTTTTTGGTAAAATAATTAAATGCATCCGATTTGGAAACTTCTGTGCGACTGAAGGCATTTGACTGTTTGGCCAATTCAGACATTTTAGCTTCAACTTTAGCTAGGTCATCGGTACTAAAACTTTGCCCGTTAAAATCAACATCGTAGTAAAAACCATTTTCAATAGCTGGTCCGATACCAAATTTAGTATTTGGATACAAAACTTCAATTGCTTCAGCCATTAGATGGGCTGATGAATGCCACATGGTTTGTTTGGCTTCTTTATCATTCCAAGTTAGAAGAGTCAAATGACAATTTTCATGTAAACTTCTTGTAGCATCAACAACGTTTCCGTTAACTTTAGCTGCTAACACATTTCTGGCCAATCCTTCACTTATTGATTTTGCCACATCTAAGGCGGTGATGCCCCGCTCATACGAACGAACGGAACCGTCTGGTAGGGTAATATTTATCATATAGGCCTGCAATATAATGCAATTATGCGCTGCACAAAAATTTCAGGTATTTATTAGCCATTTCTTAAATAAATAGTTTAGTTTTAAACATAAGGACACTCAACAAAAATTAAAGGCTCATATTATTGGTAATCAATAGAATTAAATAGCAATAATTTCGAAAGAATTTACCCCTTTTTTCTTAAAAATATTGCAACCATTTGGTAAAAAATTAAGTCTATGTATTTGTAATTGTTAATTAATTACTAATTTTCGCCCATTAAATTTTATATAAATAACAAAAAATGAGAAAATTTTATTCAGTTTTAGCTGCTTCTTTATTGGCAGCGTCAGCGTTTGCTCAAACAAACATGAACCTTAAAAAAGAAATCAACCCTGTAAAGCGTTCGTTTTCGAATTTAAACAATAAGGAGTTGAGAAAAGCTGATCCAACTTCAAATTGGTATTTTCCTTCTGATTTCATTGCAGATCAGGCAACTTACCAATCGTCAATCAATGTTTTGATGGGAGATACTTCTGCAAAATGGATTAATACTGATGGAACTATCAGATATGGTAGTGCTGTTGATGGCGCAATGGCTCAAGTAATTGACCCTAAAGATGATAACATTGATTTAATGTCTACTAGCCAAGTTCCAAAACTAAGTAAATTTACTAATTTCACTGTTGACTCAATAGCATTTCAATACGCTTACGTAAGAAGAGTTGATTCTGTTGACAATGCCTCTGTGGTAGATACACTATTTGTATACTATTTCAAAGGAACACAAATTAACACTTCGAATGCTTTAGTAAAAGCAGGTGAAACTAAAACTACCAAGTTTGGTATGTTAGGTTGGAACTTTGTATCTCGTACGCCTGATAATTATATCGGTATAGATACAATCTTATTGGACAAATCATTTGCTACTAAACTCCCAGATGCTAATGGATGGGATGGTTCTTTAATGAGATGGAAAGTAAAAACTCCAGTATCTGTTAATACGGCTAATGGTACAAGCAGAAACTCTTTGATTGCATACGCAATTAAATTTAAAGCCGGAATGGCTTACGATACTTCATACGTGTTGGAAGACAGAAGAGATGCAACCCAAATACCTACTGACACTAAATGGGTTAATTATTTCAGCGGTACAGTTAGTTCAAATACAGGTCCAGCTATTGAAAACGAAGTATTTTTTAATAGCTACTTAAGTTCACCAGGTGCATTCTCATATGAGAAAAGTAGCCTAGGTTGGACAGGTTGGTATCCAGGTTATGGTTATGAAAACTATGTATACTCTAGTTTTGGTGCTTTCTTAACTTCAACAAATGTAGGATTACAAGAAAAAACTAACAACTTCGTATTGGGTAATGCTTTTCCTAATCCTTCAAATGGTGAAGTTAGCATTTCTTTCAGAATGAAATCTAATGACAATGTAAACATCAGTGTTTACAATTTGTTAGGTGCAAAAGTGGCTGAAGTTGCTAACGGTACTTTCACAACTGGAGAACATACGGTTAATGCTAACTTGGGTAACTTAAAAGCTGGTGTTTATTTGTACTCGATGACAACTGGTGCTGCTAGTCAAACTCAAAAATTGATTATTGCTGAATAATTTTTAGTATAAGTTTATTAAAAAGCTGCCCTTGAGGCAGCTTTTTTTTTGACTTTTAAAATCATTATTTCATCAATTCGATTGACAAGTTTATTTTGCACAAAATTTAACGATTGTGATTACTTCATTAAAAATAAAAAACTACGCTATCATAAAAGAGGTTGAAATTGAATTTGGGGCCAAACTAAATATCATAACAGGTGAAACAGGTGCTGGAAAATCAATTATGATGGGTGCTTTAGGCTTGATTTTAGGAGAAAGAGCTGATGTAAAATCTTTAATGAACCAAAATGAGAAATGTATTATTGAATGTAGTTTTGATATCAAAAAGGATAAACTAAAACCATTCTTTAAACAAAATGAATTGGATTATGAGGACTTATGTATCATAAGAAGAGAAATAACTAATAGTGGTAAGTCACGAGCATTTATTAATGATACTCCCGTTACACTAAATCTATTAAAAGATTTAGGAGCTAAGTTGGTTGATATTGTAAGTCAACACGAAACATTAGAGCTAAATGAAGCTGAATTTCAATTAGAGATTATTGATGCTATAGCTGAAAACCTTGAGTTATTAGAGGATTATAAAAACACCTACAACCAATATAAAAACTGTTTAAAGCAACTTCAGGAATTAAATCAAAAAGAAGCCAAAGCAAAACAAGATGAAGACTATTTTAAATTCATTTTAAACGAACTAACTGAAGCCAAAATTCAGGATAATGAACAAGAAGAACTTGAAAATACTTTGAATTTGTTAAGCCACGCTGAAACCATTCAACAAGCTTCCTATACTGCATTTTGTTTATTAGATGGAACTGAAAATTCATTAATTGACCAATTGAGAGTAGTTAAGTCAAATCTAACAAGTGCACAAAAACACAATAAAGGCATTGAAGAATTGGGTGTAAGATTAGAACAAAGTACCATTGAACTGAAAGACATTGCTGCTGAATTTGAAAACATTTCCAACTTATCACATGCCAATCCATCCGAACTTGAAAGAGTTGATAATCGCCTTCAATTGTTGTTTAATTTGCAAAAGAAACATCGATTAAATAACAACCTTGAATTAATTGATTTTCAAAGAAAATTAGAAAATGACATTCTTGAGATAAGCAGTATTTCCAAAGAAATTGAGCAAAAAGAGTTTGAATTGAAAAACCATCATGAAAGTGTTTTAAGCAAAGCCAAGGTTCTTTCTGATAAGCGAAAAAATTCTATACCATTAATAGAAAAAAACATTTCTAAACTCTTAGCGCAAGTAGCCATGCCCGATGCTGAACTAAAGGTGAAACATACCTCTTTAGATAATGACAATATAAATCAAACTGGAACAGACATAATTGAGTTCTACTTTGCAGCTAACAAAGGCAGTCAAATGCAAGCGATTAACAAAGTTGCTTCTGGAGGTGAATTAAGTAGACTTATGTTATGTATAAAATCATTAATTAGTGACAAGATTAGCTTACCAAGTATTGTATTTGATGAGATTGATACAGGTATTTCAGGTGAAGCAGCGCTTAAGGTTGGCAATGTAATGAAGGAGCATGCTAAAAAACATCAAGTACTAGCTATTACACATTTGCCTCAAATTGCCGCCAAGGCAGATAGTCATTTCAATGTGTATAAAAGTCTTGAGAATAATATTACACGAACGAATATTCGTAAATTAAATGATACTGAACGACAATATGAGATAGCAGTTATGCTTGCAGGAAACAAGCCTTCAGAGCAAGTATTACTAACAGCAAAAGAAATGATGGGCGTTTAGGATTATTTCCTACCTAATGCCTCTAAAGTATTCAATAACAAACCTACTCTGGTCATGGGCCCTACACCACCTGGCACAGGTGTAATCCAACTTACTTTCTCACTTAAATCTTCAAAATCAACATCGCCCAAAAGTCTAAAGCCTTTTTTGCTATTGGCATCATCAACTCTAGTTATACCCACATCAATCACAACAGCACCTTCTTTAATCATATTGGCTTTTAAAAATTTAGGACTACCAATTGCTGCTATTACAATATCTGCATCTAAGGTGTATTTTGACAAATCAATTGTACGACTGTGACAAACAGTAACTGTGCAATTCTTTTGTAGCATCAATGCACTCATAGGTTTACCTACAATATCACTTCTTCCTATTACTACACAATGTTTACCGATCGTTTCAATTTGAAAGTGTTCTAACAATTTAATAATTCCATAGGGAGTAGCAGGTAAAAAAGTAGGAAGACCCTTGAACATTAATCCTACATTATACGGATGAAAACCATCCACATCTTTTTTATAACTAATTGATTCAGTTATTTTTTTCTCGTTAATGTGCTTTGGTAATGGCAATTGCACAATCAGCCCATCTATTTCAGGATTGTTGTTTATTTTTTCAATCTCTATTAATAGTTCAGTCTCGGTTATGCTTACATCAAACCTAAGAACTGTGCTATCAAAACCTACTTCCTGACAGTCTCTTTCTTTAGCTGCCACATAAGTTTTGCTAGCTCCATCTTCGCCAACTAAAATAGCCGCCAAGTGGGGTACTTTTTTACCTTCTGATTTAATTTTCGAAACTTCATCTTTAATCTGTAGTCTGATTACTTGAGATACTTCGTTTCCGTTTAACAAGTTCATGGATTTATGAATTATTGATTTATTTAAACACCAAATTGTTGCAAATGATGATCTAGGTGTTTATATTGGCCTAGTCCATGTTGGGCAGGGCTAAGCTTGCCATAAAATGGGTTTGGATGTCTTGTACATTTTGCTTCACCACCTTCTGAAAATTCAGTAACAATGGCTTTTAAATTGGCTTTTTCTTTTTCAAAGTCCTTTTCATAAGCCATTATAAATTTAGGAGCAGTAGGTGAGTTCTTTGGCCATGGCTTATCATTGTAATATCCCTTTTTCAAGAAAGGTGCTAACAAAATTCCAATTAACATTCTAGGCTCATTTATCTTGCCTGTTGCAATTTTTAATGGTTCAACACAATGAGCTAACATTTGTGCAGCATTCATTTTACCCCACAAAGATTTTGAGTTAGGAGTCAGTTTGTTTATTCTTAATAAAATTTCTTCGAGTGCTTCTGGAGAATATATCGATTTCATTTTTTTTACTTTAAAATTAAATAGAATATGAAGTATTTTATTAATCAAGTTTAAGAACAGCCATAAAAGCTGATTGAGGAATTTCGACACTTCCTACTTGACGCATACGTTTCTTTCCTTCTTTTTGTTTCTCTAACAATTTACGTTTTCTACTAATATCACCTCCATAACATTTTGCTGTTACATCTTTTCTCAGAGCGCGAATGGTTTCTCGAGCAATTACTTTGGTTCCAACCGAAGCTTGAATAGGAATTTCAAATTGATGTCTTGGAATAAGGTCTTTCAATTTTTCACATATCTTTTTACCCCAATCGTAAGCTCTATCTCGGTGAATAATGGCCGACAATGCATCCACTATATCTTTGTTCAACAGAATATCAAGTTTAACCAAATAGGATTCACGGTATTCTATAGGATGATAATCAAATGATGCATAACCTCTAGAAACCGTTTTCAATTTATCAAAGAAATCAAAAACCACCTCTGCTAGCGGCAATTCAAACATCAACTCAATCCTATCTGTTGTCAAATAATTCTGATTGATTAATATTCCTCTTTTATTTAAACACAAACTCATGATGGCACCAATATATTCAGTACGCGTTATTATCTGAGCTGAGATAAAGGGTTCTTCCAATCTATCAATTCTACTCACATCGGGCAAATCACTTGGGTTGTTAACGATAACCATTTCATCATTGGTCATGTATGCATGGTAACTTACGTTTGGCACAGTAGTGATAACAGTCATTCCAAACTCACGTTCCAAACGCTCTTGGATAATCTCCATGTGAAGCATTCCTAAGAAACCACATCTAAAACCGAATCCCAATGCTGCTGAACTTTCAGGTTCAAATGTCAATGAAGCATCATTTAATTGAAGTTTCCCCATTGACTCACGAAGTTCTTCAAAATCTTCGGTATCTACTGGATAAATACCTGCAAATACCATAGGTTTTACATCCTCAAAACCATCCACACGCTCGGCCGTGGGATTCTCAAGCAATGTGATAGTATCCCCTACTTTTACTTCCTTGGCATCTTTTATACCCGTAATTACATAACCTACATCTCCCGCATGAATAGATTGTTTTTGTTCCTTACTAAGTTTTAATACACCTACTTCGTCCGCAAAATAATTATTTCCAGTGGCCATGAATTTTATCTTGTCATTCTTAGTAATTTTACCATCAATGATTCTGTAGTATGCAATAATACCTCTAAAAGAATCGTACATCGAATCGAAAATCAGAGCCTTCAATGGCGCATCAGGATTACCTTTAGGAGCTGGAACACGCTTAACGATAGCCGCTAATATTTCATGCACACCCGCACCTGTCTTTCCGCTGGCTCGCATGATATCTTCATATTTGCAACCAATCAAATCTATAATTTGATCACTTACCTCTTCAGGCATTGAGCTAGGCAAGTCTATTTTGTTTAAAACAGGAATAATTTCTAATCCTTGGTCGATAGCAAGGTATAGATTAGAGATGGTTTGGGCTTCTATACCTTGACTACTATCCACAATTAGTAAGGCTCCATCACAGGCTGCAATAGAACGAGAAACTTCATAACTAAAATCAACGTGACCAGGGGTATCAATCAAATTTAAAATGTATTTCTGACCATCCAATTCATAATTCATCTGAATAGCGTGGCTCTTAATGGTAATACCGCGTTCTCTTTCCAAATCCATATCATCAAGAAGCTGCGCTTGCATGTCTCGCTTGTTAATGGTTTGGGTATATTCTAAAAGTCTGTCTGCTAATGTTGATTTACCGTGATCAATATGTGCTATAATGCAAAAATTTCTTATGTGTTCCATTTTTTAATACGTTGGCAAATGTAGGCTAATTTAGGAGTTTTTAAAAGTAAGAAAACATTAGAAGAAAACCCCTGTAAATAAAACATTTAAACTAATTTTTAGGCCTTAATGTTTTAATTTTTCGATTCAAAATTTCAGTAGACATAAGCAAATGGTGATCTGCTTGTTGATTTAACAAAATTGAACTCAAAAACATACCAGCAATTGAAAATGGAAAGAGATAAAATGCACCATCGGGAACTAAATTTATAGGACCACGTCTTCTGGTCATAAGCCCTCTTCTGTTATAATAATTAGCAGATGCAAACCAAAACAATGTAATGATTGGGGCTGATATAAGTGTGGTATAACTTGCTAATTTATAATTTTGATACTTTTTAAACTCGATAAGTGCAAGAGGATTTTCTTGGATAAAAGGTTTGATTTTCCTTCCTAAGAATCCAACAGATTTAAATTCATCGAACTTACTCTCTTTAAAATAAATTCTTTTAAATGGGGAACTAAATATGCCAATATTGTGAAAGCTAATTTTCCTGTTGTATATAATATTCCCCATTTTACCCAGCTCTATTTCATATTTCAAGGTATCAGTTTTTTGCCCAAAACTTAATAATGAAAATAAAAGTAATATACACCAAAGCAATAAACCCTTTGGAAAATATGTGTTTGGCCAATTACTAGAAATATTAATCATGTATATTGAATTCAAATGTACGCTATTGTATTAAAATTTATTAAAACATATGGCATGTGCCCTGAAAATCGAATTAATCAATACATATAAAATAAAAATTTCATGTATTATAAAAAATTTCTGTTGGAAAAAAATAAGGCTAACAAAGCTTACAAGAAATTAATGGAGCACCATCATACAAATTGAAAATTTAATTTACCTTGAAAGTATAAAACTATTAGTACAAGGCAAACTTAATAGAATGCCACTAGAAATGAAATTTCAAGTTACATATTCAAGTAATTTAAAACTATGAATAAATTATTTGTGTTTGAAAGTGCTAATGGCAGTTTTGGATTCTAAGTATAGTAATTTTCTAATCATTGCATGAGTAAAAGTATATAAGGTATAAAAGCATTTGGATTATCAGACCCATGAAATGTTTTTTCAACTGGTACATATTGATTGACTATATTTATAGTTGAAGCAACACAATCAAAGTAATCCGAGCATACGAAAATAGGCCCATTGATTATTTAATTTAACTAATCATTGTGAAACAAAGGCTACAATAAAAATCAAGAACACCCAAAATATAATAGCTCCAAAACAATTGCGTTAACTGAAAAAGAAAAAAAGTAAACAAAGTGGCTATAATAGCTTTTGAAGAATTCGATACTAATTTCACTGCTTCACTTGGTAAAAACAAAATCAATTTTAATATAAAACTAGCTAAGATGTTAATGAAAGAGATCTAAAAAAATAAGATACAAACTATTCATTTAAGATAATCTAGTTACAAACTTCATTATTTTATTACTAATCACCATTCATTTGCTCATTCCAATCATCAGCAATTTCGTCAAGTGTATTATACCAATCTTCTCCAAACTTTCTAATTAAAGCATCTTTAAGAAAAGCATACACTGGTGTTTTATTTTTCTCCCCCAAGGCGCATGCAGCTTTACAAATATCCCAACTGTGGTAGTTTATGGCTTCGTATTGCCCAACCTGAGAAATACGGATGGGATATAAATGACAAGAAATTGGTTTTTTAAATGTTGTTTTTCCATCTACAAAAGCTTGCTCTATTCCGCAAGCTAAAATGCCTTGCTTATCAATGTTAGCAAAATTGCAAAGTCCGTTTGGTTGGCATGTGGTAACAAAATCTCCATCTTTATCTTTTTCATAAAAACCTCTTTGCTCAATATCTTTTAAAGCATCAACTGATAAATAAGGTTTAATATTTTCAAATTGTGATTCAATAATTATCAATTCATCATTATTAAGAGGCGCTCCAGCATCACCCTCAATGCAGCAGGCACCCTTACATTTTTCAATATCACAAATAAAATTTTTCTCTAATATATCCTCTGAAACCAAGGTATTTTCAATAATTATCATATTACAAAAGTAAGCAGATAACTGAAATGCCAAAAACCTTTTACCTTTGCAAGCAAACAATGGACAAAAAGTTACAAGACATAAGGGCATTTAGTTTGGATGAATTGAAAGATTTTTTCAAAGAAAAGGGTGAGGCTGTTTTTAGAGGTAAGCAAGTATATGAATGGTTGTGGAAGAAATCTTGCAACAGTTTTGATGAAATGAGTAATCTACCCAAAGCCACGAGAGAATTCTTAAACGAAAATTTTGTAATCAATCATATAAAGGTTGAAGACAAACAAATAAGCAATGATGGAACCATAAAAAGTGGTTTTCGTTTACATGATAAAAATTTGGTAGAAGGTGTTTTGATACCTGCTGATGAAAGAATGACTGCCTGCGTATCATCGCAAGTGGGTTGCAGCTTGACTTGTAAGTTTTGTGCTACAGGAAAACTAAATAGAGAAAGAAATTTAAATCCTGATGAGATATATGACCAAGTTGTGCATATCAGAGATTGGGCAAATACCCACCATAAAAAACCTTTGACCAATATTGTATTTATGGGTATGGGTGAACCACTATTAAACTATAACAATGTGTTGGCTGCGATAGATAAAATCACATCACCTGAAGGCTTGGGTATGGCTGCAGATAGAATCACCGTATCTACAGCAGGCATATCAAAGATGATAAAAAAATTAGCCGATGACAAGGTCAGATTTAACTTAGCTTTATCATTGCATGCTGCCACGGATGAAAAACGCAACATGATCATGCCTATTAACGAAAGTAATAGTTTAGAAGTATTATCAGAGGCATTGCAATATTTTAGTAAGAACACAAAAAGCAAAATAACATTTGAATACATTGCCTTCAAAGATTTTAATGATAGTTTAGCTGATGCCAAAAACCTATTAGCATTTTGCAAAAAGATTCCAGCTAAAGTAAACATCATCGAATACAACCCAACTGGTGATGGTGAATTTGAAAAAGCTGAATCAAATAAAATAGATGCATTTAGGGACTACCTAGAAGCGCATAATGTGAGAGCTACCGTTAGGAGAAGCAGAGGTAAGGATATTGATGCTGCTTGCGGTCAGTTGGCAAATAAGAAGCATAATGAAGCGCTTATAAAAGAATAATCCTTTTCAAAAAAATCAAACTAATAAACAGATTATTTAACTTTTGGGGATCTGTACCTATTATTAAAATATATAGATTTAGACCATATACTTTTTATTTTTTGATACGGCCATGTCTATCATATTTTGCAGGCTTACTATTTTCTTCGAAGTTGGCACATTTTTTTGGTTTACATTGAATATATGTAAAAGCTAAGCATAGCGAGAGAATAATAATAAGTGTTTTTGATTTCATGATTCAAATATAAATAAAAAGGCCCTGATATTTCAGAGCCTTTTATTTTTAGTACCTTGACTAAATTATTTTTTTGTAGCTTTTTTAGCGGCTTTTTTAGGAGCAGCTTTCTTAGCAGCAGCTTTCTTAGGAGCAGCTTTCTTAGGAGCGGCTTTTTTAGCGGCTTTTTTTGGAGCTGCTTTTTTAGGAGCGGCTTTTTTAGGAGCAGCACTCTTAGTTGGAGCTGCAGCTTTTTTTGTTTTTTTAGTTGTTGCCATTTGTTTTAAAAATTTGATTGATTACGAAAACAAATTTATGCGCATAAAAATAATATTCAAGTAGTGCCTGTATATCAAGTATAAAAAATGATAACTTTTTTATGTTGATAACTGCAAGTCATCCTTGTTAACTATTGATTTAACTAATAGTTTAAAGGATTTTAAATTTATAAAATATGTGATTAAATATATAAAATTAATTAACAAGATTGGGATGAAAAATATTTATTACAAGTATCATTCAACATACAACATCAATATAAATTAAAATAATGAAATCGCTACAAGTATTGATTTTATTATAACTCACAGCCATCAACCAAATAATATTTCACAAATCGTAAAGTATAAAATCGTTTGAAAAACTTTTTTTTCAAATCAATATAAAGAATGTTTATTTGTTTCAAATTGACAAAAATGAGTATAGAAAATTATACAACCCATCAATTTGATATTATATTTAAAATAAAAATTATCGTTGCATTCATTTTATAAAAGACATTTTACAAAACAATAAGTAATATGTGTAATATTGAAACAAGATATTGATATACTTTTATAAAATGAATGCTGAAATAATAACCATAGGGGATGAATTATTAATAGGTCAAGTAATAGATACTAACTCTGCTTGGCTTGGACAACAACTAAGTGGATTAGGTATTAAACTATGTTACAAGTCATCTATATCAGATAATAAAGTAGCCATACTAAATGCCCTAAAGGATGCAGAGTTAAGAAGTGATATAATCATTCTTACGGGAGGACTCGGTCCCACTAAAGACGATATAACCAAAGTTACCATATGCGAATACTTCAATACAAGTCTTGTTCAAAACGATAAAGTATTAGAGTGGGTTCAAAGTATTTTTCGATTCAGAAAAATGCCTATGCTAGATGTAAATAATATGCAAGCACTGGTTCCAGCAAACTGTGAAATATTATGGAATAAAAATGGTACAGCTCCGGGAATGTGGTTTGATGTGAATGATAAAATATTTATTAGTTTACCAGGTGTACCATTTGAAATGAAAACTATTTTCGAAGAAGAAGCTGTACCTAAAATAAATTCAAAATTTAAATTACCATCCATATTTCATAGAACACTTCAAACTGTATCAATAGGAGAAAGTTTTTTAGCAAAAAAAATTGAAGATATTGAAAACAGTTTACCTTCATATATTAAACTAGCATACCTGCCATCAGTTGGTGCAGTAAGATTAAGATTTAGCGCTTATGGTGAAGATAAAATTAGTTTAGAAAAGGAAGTTGAGGAATATGTAAAACAAGTATATGAAAAAATATCAGATCATATTTATGGAGAAGGTGATGCAAGTTTAACCCAGACACTAGGTAATTTATTAAAGGAAAGAAAACAAACCATTTCAACTGCTGAAAGTTGCACAGGAGGATACATAGCACATCAGTTAACTTCTGTACCTGGAAGTTCATCTTATTTTATGGGTAGTATTGTTTGCTATGCTAATAAAATTAAAACACAAGAGCTAGGTGTAAGTGAAGACATATTGCGAAATAATGGTGCAGTAAGTGAAGAATGTGTAATGCAAATGGCACAAGCAGTTAGATTAAAAATGAATACCACATTTGGCATTTCGTGCAGTGGCATTGCAGGACCCGATGGAGGAACTAATGACAAGCCCTTAGGAACTGT
The DNA here is from genome assembly GCA_945870425.1 of Chitinophaga pinensis. Taxonomy (GTDB): domain Bacteria; phylum Bacteroidota; class Bacteroidia; order UKL13-3; family UKL13-3; genus RGVD01. Next base: position 53,059 of record CAMBSD010000019.1, read on the forward strand.
ATGGATAGCTATAGCTAGCGAAAAAGAGACCCTTGCACAAGTATTTAATTTTGGAGATAACAGAGAACGCACAATTCATAGAACTGGACTTATGGCAATGGATATGCTTAGGAAAAAAATTTTAAAAGGATAACTAATAATTAATCTTCCATTAATAGAAATTTCGTTAATATATGTAAAGATGAAATAGCCTTACAAAAAAGCACTTGTTTTTTTAAAGTTAAAATTGATTAATAAAAAAGTTAACCTTAATTTCAATCAATTCATCTACTATTCATTATTTAAATTGCCAATAATATAAATTAATTTTCCAAATGGTCAATTTATTTTGGAAATAATTGAGGCTTGAAATTCTCGAAATTTTGTAAGTAGGACCATTTTAACTTTAACTATAAATCCAATTATTAGCTTTTTTAGAATTTTATATTAACAAACTAGTTAAATATTATTTAAACCAAAATAAAAAAAGGCCATCTTTCGACAGCCTTTAAGGTATTAATTACTTTGAAAACTATTGATTAAATAAATCAATTTTACATCTCTCTATTCACATCCCATTGTTCCATATAGTCAGCAACTTTGCGCAAGAAACTGCCACCCAAAGATCCATCTACTACACGGTGGTCATAGCTCAATGACAAGAACATCATATGACGGATTGCAATCACATCACCATGCTCGGTTTCTAACACAGCAGGTTTTTTCTTGATAGCACCTGTAGCCATTATAGCCACTTGCGGTTGGTTGATAATTGGCGTTCCCATGATATTACCAAAACCACCCACATTGGTTAAAGTGAAAGTACCACCTGAAATCTCATCAGGTTTCAATTGGTTGGCACGAGCACGGTTAGCATAATCATTCACTGATTTGGTTAAACCCAATAGGTTCATACCATCTGCATTTTTGATAACAGGAACAATTAAGTTACCACTAGGCAAAGCAGCAGCCATACCAATATTGATAGCTTTACGTTTGATAATATTAGTACCATCTACTGATACATTTATCATTGGGTAATCTTTTATAGCTTTCACCACACACTCTATAAATATTGGGGTGAATGTCATTTTTTCACCTTCGCGTTTTTCAACCACCTTCTTCATTTTATCGCGCCATATAACCATATTGGTTACATCTGCTTCAACAAAACTAGTTACATGTGGGCTAGTATGTTTACTCATCACCATATGGTCAGCAATAAGCTTTCGCATTCTATCCATTTCAATCACCTCATCTCCACCGCTGAGGCTAATGCTTTGTTTGCCTTGTGCGGGTACCGAAGTTTTTGGTGCTTCCAACACTTGAGGGGTAGTTTTATGTTCAAACACTGGGGCAGCTGGTGCAGACACACTCACATGGGGTGAAGTAGGAGCTAGAGGAGCACCTGAACGATTTGCCACATAGTTCAATATATCTCTTTTGGTAACACGACCTTCATTTCCACTACCTGGAATGGTTTCTAATTCAGTCATGCTCACTTTTTCTTCGCGTGCAATGTTTAATACCAATGGGGAGTAAAATCTATTTCCACCCATAACTGGCGATGCATGCGTGCTTGCAGCTACTACAGTGTTTTCGATATGAGTTACGGCTTCCTTAATTGGGGCTTGAATGACTGGTGCAACTATTGCGGCAGTAGCAGAAACAGCCGAACCCTCCATATCAATAATTGCGATAACCGCATTTACGGCTACAACATCACCTTCTTTGAAAAGTATTTGTTTCAACACTCCACCTTTTGGGGAAGGTACTTCTGAATCTACTTTATCAGTAGCTATTTCTAATACCGTTTCGTCAGCTGAAATTTTATCGCCAACATTTTTAGTCCAACGGATGATGGTTGCTTCTGCAATACTCTCGCCCATTTTTGGCATTACTAATTGAAAATCGCTCATTTCTATTTAGTTAATTGTTTTTAGTTTTAATTCAAGAGGCTTATTCGGGTTGAAAACTGCCATGTATTTAACATCGACAAAAATATTATTTTGATTGAGTTTGACAACTAATATAATTAATGTTTTTAATCTTGTTGAAAAGCTTTGTTTTATTTGCTGTTTTCAACAGCCAAAATGAAGATGTCTTCCATACTAGGTATCACCTCATTGAAAGATAGCACTTCATTATTTTGTAAAAATTCGAATAATGCTGTGTTAGAATTTACCCCATCATGCAATTTGATAATGGTTTCATACACACCATCAGTTTTGGAGTTGCTTTCAATCTGCTCAAATGACTGAGGAGGAATATTAAATGAGCTCTTATGAACGACAGAAAATTTGTTTTGCTTATATTTATTTTTCACTTCACTCACAGCACCATCAAGCACCACATGGGATTTATTTATGAGGGAAATATGGTCACAAAGCTGATCTACCGAATCCATGCGGTGTGTTGAGAAAATAATGCTTGCACCATTTTTCTTTAATAGAGAAATCTCCTCCACCAACAACTGCGCATTAATAGGATCGAAACCAGAGAACGGTTCATCCAAAATAATCAATTTAGGATCATGAAGAACAGTGGCAATAAATTGCACCTTTTGCTGCATACCTTTGGAAAGTTCTTCAACCTTCTTCCCAAGCCAACCTTGTATTTCAAATTTATCTATCCAATATTTCAGTTTTTGTTTAGCTTCTCTAGTATTCAAACCTTTAAGTTCTGCAAAATATAATAACTGCTCCCCTACTTTCATTTTTTTATACAAGCCACGCTCTTCGGGCAAATAACCCATATTAAAAATATGCTTGGGTTGTAACAGCTCTCCTCCAAATCGCACCTCACCCGAATCGGCTTGTACTATTTGTGTTAATATGCGTATCAGTGATGTTTTACCTGCACCGTTTGGACCTAATAAGCCAAATATGCTTTGCTCAGGTATTTCAATACTAACATCATGTAAAGCAACATGATTGGTATAGGATTTATGGATATTCTTAGCCGTTAATATCATGAATGAGGATATTTATCGGACGAATATAATTTTTAAACCCGTACATACACAAATAATTAAGTGTACTATTTCTTAAAAAAACTGACCTTGTAAAATCAGCTAAACATTTATATTTACAACCGAATTATGAGATTTTTTCAACACTTTGGGGGGTACATATTGTTTCTAAGTACCGTATTCAGCAAGCCTGAAAAATGGAAAATACTTTGGAAACAAATCATTATTGAGGCCAATAATATTGGCGTAGGTTCATTTAACATTATATCACTTATTTCTGGTTTTACAGGTGCTGTATCTACCATTCAAATTGGCTACCAATTGGTAAGTGGATTGGTTCCCGAATACCTTATTGGTAGGATTGTACGCGATTCTAATATTCTAGAATTCTCACCTACCATCACTTGTTTGGTATTGGCGGGCAAAGTAGGTTCAAATATTTCATCAGAAATAGGCACCATGAAAGTAACAGAGCAAGTGGATGCATTGGAAATAATGGGTGTTAATTCTTCAAGCTATGTGGCTTTGGCCAAAATCATTGCAGGTTTTTTTACCATACCCGCTTTGGTGGTATATGCCATGATGTTAAGTTTATTGGGGGGTGCTGTTTCAGGGCATTTGTCTGGTATTATCAGTGTTGATTTTTTTGTTAAAGGTTTGCGCTCCGATTTTGAAACATATTCGGTTATCTTCTGTATGGTAAAAGCATTCACATTTGCTTTTTTAATTACTTCGGTATCATCCTACCAAGGATATCGTACAGAAGGGGGAGCTTTAGAAGTAGGTGAAAGCAGTACCAAAGCGGTAGTCTATAGCTGTATGGCTATTATTTTCTTCGATTATATTATTTCACAATTAATGCTTTTTAGATAGGATGATTGAAGTAAGAAACATCAACAAAACATTTGGCGAAAAGCATGTATTGAAAAACATCAGTGCCAGTTTCGAAAAAGGAAAATGCAATTTTATTATTGGTGCCAGTGGTGGTGGAAAATCTGTATTAATGAAGTGTATGGTGGGATTACTCACCCCTGAATCAGGTGAAATAACCTTTGATAAGCGCGACTTTGTAAGCATGGATTATTATCAAAAAAAGGAAGTAAGGAAAGAAATAGGTATGCTTTTTCAAGGCACTGCCTTGTTCGACTCATTGAATGTAGAGGACAATGTGGCCTTCCCTTTGCGTATGTTCACCGATTGGTCAGAAGAGCAAATTATTGAGCGTGTTAATTTTTGTTTAAGCCGCGTTAATTTAACCAATTCCAATAAACTCTTCCCTTCTAATATTAGTGGCGGGCAAAAGAAACGTGTGGGAATTGCCAGGGCCATCGCACTTCAACCCAAATATTTATTCTGCGATGAACCAAATTCAGGTCTAGATCCTTTAACATCAAGGGTTATAGACTATTTAATTAAAGAAATTACCGAGGAATACGATATCACTACCATCATTAATACCCACGATATGAAGAGCTTATTTGAAATTGGAGATAATATTGCCTTTATCTACCAAGGTCAAAAATGGTGGGAAGGAAACAAAGAGCGAATTAGAGATTCGGGAAATGAAGAGTTTTTAACTTTTATGAAAGCTAGTGAGTTTTAATCTCAATTAATTAAAATTTCATACCAATTCATAAAATATTAGACAATATTGTCTTCAATAAAAATTGAAGAGTATTTAAATAATATGAACAAAATAAAAATAATAGTTATTGTAATACTAGGACTAAATTTTAGTGCCTGCTATTATGATAAAGAAGAAACATTGTATCCTAACAATTTTGTAAAGTTGTCTGATACTAGCACAGTCAGTTATATCTCACTTGTAAAACCTTTGATTGATAGTAAATGTGCGACTAGTGGATGTCACGATGCAAGTGCATCGGGGAATGTGAAGCTTACAAACTACACTGAAGTTTTTGCGAAAAAAGACAGGATTAAAGCGAGAGCTATAGACAAAAAAGATATGCCTTCTTCTGGATTAAGTTCATCAAATATCAGTATTTTACAGAGATGGTTAGACCAAGGTGCAAAAAACAATTAAGAATAAAAGATGAAAAAAATAATATTTACACTAAGCTTTATATTGATTTCATTGATAGTAAGTGCGCAAGATGACTTGCTTAATATGCTTAACAGCGAACAACCTAAAAAACCCATTCCTGTTTTTGCTACATTCAAAGCCACTCGATTAATTACCATGCAAAGCAATGAAACAGTAGCAAAAAAACATTTGAATTTTGTAATTTTACATCGTTTTGGTGAAGTAAATAAAGGTGCTTATGAATTATGGGGCATGGATCAAGCTTATATGCGTTTGGCATTTGACTATGGCCTAACAGACAATATACAAATTGGAATAGGTCGAAGTAGCCCCAGCAAAGTATATGATGGCAATGTGAAATGGAAAATCATTAAACAAGCTTTAGGTGGCTCTCCTATTGGGATTACTTATTATGGCAATATGGCCTTAAACACAAGTGAATTTTCTGATAAAACTATCGATAATTATTTTACATCTAGGCTAACCTATTTTAATCAAATCTTATTTACAAAGAAATTCAATGATGCATTCTCGGTTTTATTGGCCCCTAGTATGGTGCATAAAAACTTGGTTACTTATAATAAAGACGCAAACACAATATTTTCAGTTGGTGTGGGGGCATCCGTAAAAATAACAAGAAGCACTCGTTTCAACATTGAATACTATCCAAGATTGAATGGAAGAGATGATTTTTTGGATGTCGCAAAAACTCAAAGTACTTATGATTATCTTGGCCTAGGATTTGATATAGAAACCGGTGGACACGTTTTCCAAATGATGTTTTGCAATGCTACGGGCATGTATGAGCAAGCTGCTATTGCGCAAACTACAACCACATGGAGTGATATGGGCATAAGATTAGGGTTTAACCTATCTCGTACCTTTTCAATGGGCAGTTCAAAAGATAAAAAATAGTAACCATTAAATAAAAGTAAGATGAAAAAGTCAATCACATTAGCACTAGCTATGGTAATCGGAATGTTTGCCCAAGCACAATTGTTTTCAACCCAAACAGGCAAAGTGGGCTTCTTCTCCAAAACACCTATCGAAGATATTGATGGAACCAGTCTCAGTGTTTTAGCCGTTTTGAATGCCGCTAAGAATGAAATGGCTATTATCATTACCAATACTACCTTTAGTTTTCCTAACAAATTAATGGAGGAACATTTTAATGAAAAGTATATGCAAAGTGATAAGTTCCCAACCAGCACCTTCAAAGGTAAAATAAACGAAGTAGTAGATTTATCAAAAGATGGGGAGTATAAAGTAACTGTTACTGGTAAACTCAACATACATGGTGTAGAAGTTGAAAGAACCATACCTGGAAACATCACTGTTAAAAATGGGGAAATAAGATTGGTTTCTAACTTCCCTGTAAAAAATGCAGATCATAAAATTCAAATACCTAAATTGGTTGTATCTAAAATTGCAGAAACCTTAGACGTGAGTGCAGATATTATTTTACTGCCAAAGAAATAATAAATTATACTTTTAAAAAAAGGCCCTCATTGAATTGCAGTAAGGGCTTTTTTTTGATTAGAATAATAAGTATCCAACTTTTAGACCCACATTTGGGCTCCATCCACTAAAAGCATAGCTCCAATAAAAGGTATCATATTTTCTGTATAAATGAAAATTTTCACTAGTCGATGCTTGTATATATGCCAAGCCTACCCAAAAATTTAAAAGGACTCTTCTGTATTTTTGGGTGATTCCTATACTGGTGCTATAGTTCATTTGACTGGATTTGGCGCTAATTTCACCCAAACGGTATTCATAAAATTGAAGGCCATCATCTGTGTAAGAAAAATAGCTATAATCATTCAATTTAAAATCATAAGTATTATAGGTTGCTTCAAATCCTACGTAATAATCTTTTAAATCGTTATGAAGAAAATAATATTTGGCACCAAAATGATAACCATTTCCAATAATTTTATCATTAAACCTTTTACTTTGGAAAGCATAGCTTATGCTTGATTTTGCAACCGATTCACTTCCTGATGAATTTACAAAACCAATATAGATTTGTCCACCTTCATGTATAGGAATATTAATAGCATTGCCATTAATCCTACATATTAAATTTTTTCAATCTTAATTTTCATTAGGCTTTTTAATCTAAACAAACGTAGATGGCTTTTATCCATACTAAAACAAGGTAATGTAAAAAGAAAACTATTCAATAAATAATGACAAACCCATAATGAGGTATTCTTTAGCACACAAGAAATTCTATTTCTAAGTTATCGTTTTAATATTTACTATTAACAAGAGAATTTTTCTACATTCAAAATACTGAAAATCAAAATAAAAGAGAACAACATAATCTTACCCACACCCCTATTTTTTTCTTTCATCAAAATCGCATATTTTGCAAGCCATAATCAAATGCTTATCCATTCATGTTGAGAGGTATAGGCGAAAATTTGTAACAGCCCGCTTTGCGCTAATAGCAATGTATAAGATTTGGATGATACCAAATATGCTCCCTCAGAAAGGAGATAAGGCTCATTAATAATATAAAAAGATGCAAATTACAGTAAAAGACTTAAGCATACTTCTTAATGGAGAAGTTGTTGGAAATCCAGATGCCATTTTAAGCACAGTGGCAAAAATTGAAGAAGGTAAACCAGAAGCCCTTTCTTTCTTAGCCAATCCCAAATACGAAAGCTATATTTACACAACAGGCTCAACGGCAGTTTTGGTTAACAAAACATTTGAACCAAGTCAGGAACTTACAACAACGCTTATCAAAGTGGATGATGCCTACTCGGCTTTTACTTTTTTATTAGAACAATTTGCTGCTGCAGCAACGCAAAAAACTGGCATTGAACCAGGATCTTACATTTCAGATAATAGTAATGTTGGAACTAATGTGTACGTGGCCTCAACAGCCTATATAGCTGATGGGGCAAGTGTAGGTAATAATACGAAAATTTACCCTCAAGTTTTTGTTGGAGACAATGCTAAAATAGGTAACAATTGTGTCCTTTTTGCCGGGGTGAAAATTTATAATGATTGTCTAATTGGAGACAATTGCATTATTCATGCAGGTACCGTTATAGGTAGTGATGGATTTGGTTTTGCACCTCAAGCAGACAGGTCATACAAAAAAATACCTCAAACGGGTAATGTGATAGTAGAAAACGATGTAGAGATTGGATCTAATTGCAGCATCGACAGGGCCACTATGGGTAGCACCATTATTCGCAAGGGTGTTAAATTAGACAATTTGATACAAATCGCACATAATGTAGAAATCGGAGAACATACGGTTATTGCTGGACAAACCGGCATTGCAGGAAGTACCAAAATTGGCAAGCATTGTATCATAGCCGGTCAAGTGGGTGTTGTTGGACATATTACCGTTGCGGATGGCACTACTATAGGAGCTCAAAGTGGGATAAATTCGACTATCAAAGCTGAAAACCAAAAATGGTTTGGCTCACCAGCTTTTGAATATAGCGATTCACTCAAATCAAGTGTGATTTACCGCAAATTACCTGACATGATGAAGCGCTTGCAAGAGTTGGAAAAGAAGTTGGCTGAGTTAGAAAAGAATAAGTAAGAATTATAAATTAGGAATTGAAGTAATAAAAGACTTCCATTCTCATATCAAAAAATAGAATGAAACAAACGACCATAAAAAAATCAGTAGAAGTTAATGGTGTAGGATTGCACACTGGACAGAATGTAACTATGATATTTAATCCTGCTGCCGATAACCACGGAATTAAATTTCAACGTGTAGATTTACCAGGTCAACCCATTATTGATGCTGATGTTGACAATGTTACTGACCTTTCTAGAGGAACAACCTTAGAGCAAAACGGAGGTAAGGTAGCCACAGTTGAACATACCATGGCAGCCCTTGCTGCATTGGAAATAGACAACTGTCTTATTCATATCAATGCGGACGAAACCCCTATTATGGATGGAAGTTCAATATTCTTTTTTAATGCATTGAAAGATGCAGGAATTAAAGAACTAACTGCTGAACGAGAGTATTTCTCTATCCCACAAAACATATATTATACCGAAGATGAGCGTGAGGTAGAAATGATAGCTATGCCTTTAGACGACTATCGTTTAACAGTAATGGTAGATTACAATTCACCTGTATTGGGAAGCCAACATGCATCAATTACTAGTTTAAAAGAGTTTGAATCAGAGATTGCTTCTTGCCGAACATTCTGTTTCTTACATGAGTTAGAAATGTTATACAATAACAACCTTATCAGAGGTGGGGATTTAAATAATGCCATCGTCATTGTTGATAGGGTTATTAAAGATGATGAGTTAGATCATTTGGCAAAAATGTTTAACAAGCCAAAAGTAGAGGTAAAAAAAGAAGGTATATTAAACAATGTTGAATTGCGTTTTCATAACGAACCTGCTCGTCACAAACTGCTTGATTTAATTGGCGATTTAGCCTTGATAGGTACTCCAATCAAAGCTCAAATTATGGCAGCAAGACCGGGTCATGCAGCTAATGTGGCCTTTGGCAAAAAGATAAAAGCTTTAATCAAAAAAACACGTAGCCAGGTTAATGTTCCAAAATACGATCCTAACAAAACGCCATTATACAACATACAAGATGTAGCTAAAATGTTGCCGCATCGTAGTCCGTTTTTATTGGTTGATAAAGTACTTGAAATGGGTAAGAATCATTTGGTGGCTGTGAAAAACGTTACCTTCAATGAGCCTTTCTTCCCAGGACATTTCCCCAATAACCCAGTGATGCCGGGTGTTTTAATCATAGAAGCGATGGCACAAGCGGGTGGAGTTTTGGTATTAAGTCAGGTAGAAGACCCTGAAAACTACAATACCTATTTCATGAAAATTGACAATGCCAAATTTAAAGAAAAAGTGGTTCCAGGTGATACTTTGGTGTTCAGATTGGATTTAACTTCTCCTATCAGACGGGGTGTTTGTATCATGAAAGGCTCTGCATTTGTGGGCGAAAAATTGGTATGCGAAGCTGAGTTAATGGCTCAAGTAGCCAAAAAGAGTTAATCTGTTGAGTTTTTATTTTATTTTAACCTTTCATTATTTTTAAATTAAATATAACAGCATAATTATATTCATTCAGCATACAGAACAATACAAATAATAAAGAATGATTTCAAATTTATCATACATACATCCGGAAGCTAGATTAGATAAAAATGTGAGCGTTGATCCATTCACTGCCATATACAACAATGTAGAGATAGGAGAAGGCACTTGGATTGGTTCAAATGTTACTATATACTCTGGTGCTCGCATTGGAAAAAACTGCAAAATATACCCAGGCGCTGTGATTTCTGCTGTTCCGCAAGATTTAAAATTTGATGGCGAAGAGACTTTTGTGATAGTGGGAGATAATACCACTATTCGCGAATGTGTCACCTTAAATAGAGGTACTAAAGACAAATTTAAAACAGAAGTTGGTAACAATTGTCTCTTAATGGCTTACGTCCACCTTGCCCATGATTGCATTATTGGCAATGGAGTAATTATAGCCAATGGGGTTCAGGTGGCAGGTCATGTAACTATTGACAATTATGCTCGTATCGGTGGACTTTCAGCCATACATCAATTTGTAAAAATTGGTAAAAACGTGATGATAGAAGGTGGTAGTATGGTTACCAAAGACGTTCCTCATTTTGTAAAAGCAGGTCGTTATCCTCTAAGTTATGAAGGCTTAAATTCAATTGGCTTGCATCGCGCAGGCTATTCAAATGAAACCATAAACGAAATTCAAGATATATACCGCATTGTTTTTATTCATAACAAAAATGTAAGCAAAGGGGTAAGTATTGTTGAAGAAACCATGCCACCGTCAGATGTGAGAGATGATATCATTCGCTTCATTCGTTCCTCAGAAAGAGGAATCATGAAGGGTTATAGCAAAAAATAAATATACCCATTTGAAAATTAAACTCGCAGATATTGGCAAAAAATACAACCGTGATTGGATATTTCGCCATATTGATTTTGAATTTGAAAGCCACAAAACCTATGCCCTCACTGGCAATAATGGAAGTGGCAAATCAACACTACTGCAAGTAATTTATGCCTTTCAAACCTCAAGTGAAGGCGCCATTACCTATGAAATTGATGCCAAGAAAATAGAAGAAGAAGACCTTCATAAATATGTAACCTTTGCGGCACCTTATTTAGAGTTGATGGAAGAGTTTACATTAATGGAAATGCTCGAGTTTCACTTTAGTTTTAAACCTTGTATAAAAGGTATTTCATTTGATGAAATCATAAAAAATTGTGGCCTTGATGGCAATCAAAAAAAAGCTATCAAATTCTTTTCGAGTGGCATGAAACAAAGGATAAAATTGATACTTGCCTTTTATAGTGACACCCCGCTCCTATTGCTTGACGAGCCTTGCACCAATTTTGATGATAAAGGAATCAATTGGTACCGCAGTTTATTGTTATCGCAGCACCACAAGCGCACTATACTTATATCAAGCAACCAAAGAAATGAATATGATATGGCTGATGGCATATTGCATGTAGATAATTTTAAAAAGCTGTTGATGAAGTAGTTTTTATTTTATCTTGTCCTGATAAAAGTTTTCGATAGAGAATACATACATCAGAAAATTCATTTTGAAAACGGGTGCATTCCGCCTTCGAAGGGGGTTGGGGGATGTAATTCATTTTTTATATGTTACACGAAAATGAAGTAAAGCGCATGTCGAATAATAGATAAAAAGGATCTGAATCCTTTTATTCTGTTAATAGATTCAAATTACTTAATCAACTATTAATAGTATCAGTTGTTTTTCACTTCCCAAAGCATGATCATTTTATCATCACTAACAGAAGCCAAATTTTGATTATCCAGCCACAAGAGTTTGTTTACAGATGTGCTATGAGATTGATTGCGGGCTTTGTCAATAACCTTCAGTAATTTAAAGGTATGGGCATCCCATATTTTAATAGTTTTGTCCATGCTTCCTGTGGCAAGCAAAGTATTTTCGGGGTTAAACACAATGGTATTGATGTGTAAGTTATGCGCTGCTATATCATGTAATAATTCAAAATCATTTTCAATATTCAATACCTTCAGCATGGCGTCTCGGCCGCCAGTAACAAGGTATTTGCCATCTTTAGAATAACTGAGTGAAAACACCGAATTTCTATGTAGATTCAATGTTCGTTTCAATTGATAGGTTTCAGCATCATATATTTTAATAGAAAAATCGCTGAAGCCTACGGCAAATTCATTTTCACTTGGGTGCATTGCTATACAGCGTCCACTTTTATCAGAGCCTTTTATTCTGCTGATCAATTGCAAAGTATCTAAATCCCATATATTGATTATACCATCTCCTCCCACGCTTATCAAACGGTTATTATAAGCTCTCAAATCATACAATCCTAACGTATGTGCTTCAATGTTTCGAGTTTCAGCTTGTTGATTTAAATCAATACAATGCAAGCTGCCTTGGGCTGTTCCAGCAAGCAATTGCATCTTTTCACTATTTAATAAAAACGAATAAACAGGTCGAGAAACTCTACTAATCAGCACTCCATCGGCCTTGTCATTATGCGACCATTCCACAATGTATCCATCCGCTGCACCTGTATAAAAATGATTGTCCTTTTGAGATTTACCTATGGCATATATGCAATCTTTATGTCCTGCAAACTGTCCCAATTTCTGAATTTGAATCATACTGTTCTATGTTTCTAAAAAGTTTGCAAGCTACTCATCGAAATTCGTATTTTCGTAATCGAATCGTGCCATTATTCAAAAAAATATCCCCCGACCCAAACAGCATTCTTGCTATATGGAAAATTGAAGAAAGTAAAGAAGATTTACTTCTATTGATTGATGAACGGCTTCATGAAATTTCTAAGCCTAAAAATGTACATGACAGCGTTGGAAAACATTGGCTTGCTAGTAGGGCTTTACTATTGCAGTTATTCGATAAACAAAAGGTTGAGGTTCATAAAGACATGAATAATAAACCCAGTCTAGTGATAGATAGCAAGCCTTATTTTATTGCCATTACACATTCCTATGAATATGCAGCCGTGATGATTAGCGATATCCATGAAGTGGGTTTGGATTTAGAGAGAATAGACACGCGCATAGGCAGGGTGGCTCATAAGTTTATAAATGAGGAAGAGCAAACCTATATCTCAAAAGTATCTCCAGAAGATTTGAACCAATTCCAAACCATCATCTGGTCTGCCAAGGAAACGATGTACAAAATTTATGGTAAAAAGGAATTGGATTTTAAAAAGCATATGAATGTTGAAGCTTTTAAAATAAATCAAAAAAACATCAAAGGGCTCGTACGTAAAGAAGAAGAAGAACATCAATTAGAATTGCAAATTGATAATATTGACAATTATGTTTTATGCTATTGCAGACATATTAGCTAATCATTTCGCACACTTTCTTGTCAATAGGAAAGGTTAGCATTTCGGGTTTCAAATCACTTCTTTTCACCCAAAAGAACCTCAAATATTCGGGCTTGCCATGTTCTATTACCTCAAATTCTGCTAAATTAATTTGTATTGGAAAATCCTTTGGCTTTACTTTATAATAAATGGAAATTAATTGGTCCGATTTTCTAAATGCACTCTGCTGATAGAAATCGGTGGTATAGATATGTTCTACTATTTCTACATCTAACTGTGCTTCTTCCATAAACTCTCTTTTCAAACAATCTCGGGTTCCTTCGCCAAACTCCATGCCACCTCCTGGGAACTTAGTAAATTCAAAATCACCCATGCGCTCATGTATCAACAAAACCTCATCATTGGGGTTTATTAAAATGCCATACACACGAATGTTAAACCTATCAATGTTCGACATAATTATTTTTTCAAAGAATATATCAAACCTAAATTAAGCGAGAAGTAATAAGGATATGAGCTGATCTCACCAGCACTTACTGACAATGGATAAAAACCAATAATAGGTTGAGCAAAAAGATAAATATTCTTTTCGTATCTGTACTTCATAGTGCCACCCACCATTACATTCAAAGCAAATTTGCGAGGTGAATAGCCTGTCGAATCAAAGTTGTATTCGCCTTTACCTTCTATTTTATAAGAATCAACCATCTTGGCTTGCAACTCATGGTTTAACAAAAAATTCAGTCCAATTCCAGCATTCATATCAAACTCAAATTTCAAATCCCTTGTACGTTTTAAATCAAAATTGGCTAGAATAGGTATTTGTAGATATTGATAACGATAGTTTAAGTCTATACTTTTTTTGGAGTCTGAATTTTCTACAATAATACCACTTCCAAAACCTGTTCCTATACCAGGATAGGTAGCATCTTGATACTTCAAATTGGTTAACTGCCTTTGAAATCCTACATCTAGATATGTTAATCCAGTTTGTAAATCGATGTTTTTAGTTAGCGCATAAATTATCCAAACACTTGCACCATAGCTTACTCGGTAGTTCTCTTTGTTTGAGATTGAATCATTGTATTTGGTATAGGTTTGACCCGTGTTAGAAACAATGGCATCTGAAGAGGAAGTATTCAAACTGCCCGTTATTGTTGGGCTGATCGATGCCCCTATACTTAACTTGGTTTTACTTTGTGCCAATAAATGATTGCTGCATACCACAGATAACAAAAGGACCACAAAAGGCTTAGTTGTTTTCAAATTCCATTTCTTCATCATCTTTTTTCTTTTCTTTTAGTTTTAACTCATTTGGCTTATCAACGCCAAGTTCCTTCTTAAATATCTCCTTGATATTCTCCTTTTCAATCTTGATATCTTGTTTGATTTTGTTCTTCACTCCTATTTTGTCATACGAGAATTTAAGATTATTAATTGGACCTGAAATACTAACAAATAAATTCAAACCCCCAGTCTTTTCATCTTCTTCACCAAATTCATTTTCTTTAGGCTTGCGCTTTTTCTTTAGCAATTCAGACAGACTTAATTTCAATTTATAGTCAAGCATATTATCAAAACTTTGCTTGCCACTCAGAGAAACATTTAACGCGTTGTTCTTAATTTCCATTTGAGAAATAAGAATGTTCTTATTTTTAATCTCAATCACATTAGAAAGACTAGCAAACTTGATGTTTCTTAAATCATCCAAGCTGATGTATTTACTCAATGATTGTAATGGCTTATAATTGATTAATTCTCCATTGTTAACTTTCACATCTGCATACAAATATAACTTATCCATTAAACAGCTCAAATCATTCTTCCATACACCTGCAAAATCGACACTCCCCGATAATTTCCCCTTCAGATTTTTGTCAATGATATTGGCTTGATCAAAATTATTCATTTGCCTAAACATTTCTGCAATATCAATATTCGACAAAATAGAAGAAGTGCTCACAAAAAAATCTCCATTGCTTGCATTGTTCACCGTTCCATTAAGTTTAATACTTCCTCCCATCGCCCCAAAAGACAACTGTTCAAAGTTTATTTTCTTGCCCTCCATTTTCATGTTCGAAATCACATGAATTGCTGTAAAATCAAAATACACCAACTTTTTGATAGTAGCATTTAAAGTCAAATTAATTCTATCTGGCAAACTAAAACCCTTATCAGTAGCTTTGTCATTTTCTTCATTCCCTTTTTGAGGGATGTATAGGTGTTGCACATCCACAAAATCTGAAGCATAGTTAATATTAGCATTTAGCTGTGCTTTATCATCTATCATATAAGCCAAAGCATTATCAATACTTCCAGATATTTTAACATCAGACTGCTCAATTTCAGCATTACATGACTTGATTTGAAGGTCGCCTTGTTGCAAACTAAATTCGGCTTTTAGGTTATGTATTTCCTTATCAGCTTGCTTTAGTTTTAAACTAGGAAATTCAAGCGACAAAGAACCTGAATTAGCTGGATTATGAAGCACAGAATTTGTATTTGATAAGCTGCCGCTTAATTGCAAATCTACTTTCATATTGCCACTCGCAGATTGAATGGTAGCAATTGGAAAGATTTTTAAGAAATCGCTAATTTCAAACTGCGATTGCAAATTGCTTGAAAAATTCTTGCTCTCGAAGTTGTTCAATTTAAAAAGACCGCTCAGACTACCTGAGCCCAAATTCGCTTTAATGTTATCCAATATAAGCTCAGAACTGACCATATTATGGGCATACCCATTATTAAACCAACCTTTAAGTGATATGTTCTTCAATTCAATATTGTTATCTGCTTGCAATGAACCATTTTTAATACCAAAATCAACTTGAATACTTGGGGATTTTTTGTCGGTTACTTCTCCTGTTACCGAGCCTGAGAAATAAACATCGCCTTGGCTTTTGTATTGCTTTACTTTTTCGGGTAATGTTATTGGCATGATGGAAAGTAAACTAGCAATCGATATCTCCTTTGCTTTAAACTTCAGATTAATATCACTTGTATTTTTGCTGCTATTCACATCTCCAACCAAGGCTAATTTCAAATCTTCAATAGCCAAATCACATTGTTTAATGGTATACAAATTCTTTTGACTATTGATATTTAATACCGTTTCAATACTCAGTTTTTTGTCTTTAACGATTGCTAACTTATTAGCGGTGATATCTTGCACAAAGGCATTGGCAGAGCAAGTTAGATCGAAAACCTTATCTACAAACTTCCCAGATAGAGTTGTATTTTCAATATTCAATCGATAGTGCATTTTGCTTTGTTCATTATTGAAGATAAAAAATACATTATTCAATTTCACTTGCTCCATCTCAAGCCAAAAAGGTTCTGACTTGTCCGTATCTTTAGTTTCTAATAAAATATCAAAATTGCTTTTTCCTTTTTTATCGATAGATAAGTGACAAAAGCCACTATCAATACTGAGCATATTTATTTTGTAGTTTTTGCTCAAAATATTCTGAATATTAAATCCCAAATACAGATGACTAGCCCTGAGTAAATTTTTTTCTGAGTGATAAGGCTCGCTTAATCTAAAATCCTTAAGGTCGAGGCCCACATTGGGGAAAATAGAGAAAACAGTAATATCAATTTGGCTAGCGCTTATCTCACTTTTTAGTTGGGCATTCAACTGCCTTAAGGCATATTGTTTGATAGCATCTTGATTTACATACATATATGTAAATAGTCCTGCAAACAAAAGGATCACAATTAGGATAAAAATAGATAGTATTTTGAACAGTTTCTTCATCAGCTAAATTACAAACGCAAAGTAACTTATAATATTTCGGCAGGTTCAAAACAAATTCACAGTTGGTTGAAAAACTTGAGTTAATAAGTAGTAGATGAATAAAAAATTGACAGGTATTTGAAAAAAATTATATTCGCACTCGATTTAATGGGGATTAGCTCTTCCGATGTTTCGGAAGGCTAGAGCGTCCCGGTGCCTTTGCATCGGGAAGGTGGTCGAGTAATAAATATAATTGGTGGATTAGCTCTTCCGATGTTTCGGAAGGCTAGAGCGTCCCGATGCCTTTGAATCGGGAAGATGGTCGGTGACAAAATATTATTGGGGGATTAGCTCATTTGGCTAGAGCGCTTGCATGGCATGCAAGAGGTGGTCGGTTCGAATCCGATATCCTCCACAAATTAAAATATAGACGATATCAATCGTCTTTTTTTATGACCTATTACGTTTACATAATTTATTCTGAAACTATTAATCAATATTATGTGGGACAAACACAAAATATTGAAGAAAGATTGCAACAACATAGAAATTCAAGAAGTAAATCAACTAAAAAAGCGAATGATTGGGTATTGGTTTACAGTGAAATTTTCCCATCTCGGGCGGATGCAGTTAAGAGAGAATCGGAAATTAAAAAAATGAAAAGTAGAAAATACATTGAGGGATTGATTAATAAGATTTAGATCCTTTTGGCTAGAGCATTAAATTTTTTATTAAAAGTAAATTTTTTCATCACTCAATTTTCTTTATAGTTTCTATATATACTTTAAGTATTTAATTTGAAGCTTTAAGTACTTTTAAAAAAAATTAAATAAAAAGCAGATATTGTTATTTATCAATCTTATTAACCAAATCATCAATTAACTCAAATACCATATGGTCTTTTTCAAAAAGCAAACTAAATGTTTCTTTCGCCTTAATTAAATATATTTTAGATATTTTCTTATCAATATCAAAATAAATTCTACCTAAACATAAATACAGATTACCATCCACAATATTTTTATTCTTTTCAGATAGTTTGGTTTTAAAAAATGAAATCAATATTTCATTTTTATTATATTCTTTGTATATATTAACTAGTTCATTAAATATATTTGGTTCAGTTGGATCTAAATTATAAATTTGAGACAATATTTCATTTGATTTTGAATTGTTATATTTTAAATAATTATCTAAAAGTACTTTCAAATTATTGAAATTATTGGGGTCTAATTTATTTGCCAATTCATAATACTTTAATGCATTTTCTTTATCGTTTGTTTTATCATAAATTATTCCAACCATTCTAGCAGCATCGCTTTTATATGATTTATTATCATAAAGTTCTATAGCATTTTTAGAATATTTCAATGCACTTTCAATACTATCTATGTAAAGATAAGATTCCCCTAAATTATAATGAGCATCTCCATTGTTTTTTTTTAACTCAATTGATTTTAAAAAGAATGGAATAGCAGCCTCATAATTATTTTGACTAAAGTAAGATCCGCCAACCTCAAAATATGTTTTAAAATCAGCTTGTCCTAAATCTATCACCTTTTTGTAATTACATTTTATTAATTCTAAAAGGCTGTCTGAACTAACTAACCATTTATTTCCAAAAGTGGATAAAACACTATGATAATAATCTCCAAGTCCATTATATAGTTTATAATTTGTTTATATTCTGACTTAACTGAAACTGAACTTTTAAAAGCGCCTGTAAATGTAAAAAAATTCTTCAAGAATTTACCAAAAGAACAAACGGAAAGATTAATTATCAATACAGAGATAATTGAACTTGCATCAAGATATACAGAAGAAAATGTTGTTGGAAAAACAAGTTTTGATGACTGTTTACACATTGCAACTGCAACCATAAATAAAGCCGACATTTTAGTAAGTTGGAATTTTAAACATATAGTAAATGTATACAGAATAAGAGGTTACAACTCTATTAACTTACGAATGAATTATACATCATTGGAAATACGCTCTCCTAAAGAAATACTAGAATATGAAAACTGAAAATAAAACAAAAGAAAAAGAATTCGACACCGTAAAAACTTTTAGAGAAATAAAAGAAAAAATTTCCAATGACTTAATGAACATGTCAGCTGAACAAATAATGGAATATTTAAAACTTAATAGTGTTAAATTACAATCTGAAAAATAATAAAGGTATGCCACTAGGCTGGTGCGAATATGTCGCTCTTTCCAATGTAAAATACTTCTATTTTGTCCAATCTTGATGTACGCAACAATCCTTCCATACATCAGAATAGATTTGGTTTTTGGGGACACAAACCAAGGACGAATAAATCCTATCTTTTCGTTACTCTCTTTTAAACCCCAATACCCCTATTCCATTACAACACCTTAGGAGGTTTTCTTATTTCTGTCATTTTGGAGCGGATTCGAAAAATAGGCTGACGCCTCATTTAAAGTTGTTTTATTATCAGCCTGAACTGAAAACACTCTATAATACGTAGAAATTTAGATTATAGAGTTGCTTTGCTTAATACAAACGAGGGTCAAAGAAATTATTATGAGATTAATATTGCTTGAGTTCTTTAAATGAATACATTTGTTATATAACAACGATGTTTGCACACTTTATTAAAAAAATGCCTTAATGCAAAAATATATATTCTGTTTATTCATAACCATTTTTTCTTTAACAATAGCTACAAGTCAAACCCAAAATGCAAAAACCGACAACGCAAGGATAGTTATACTTTATGAGGATGGAACATGGATTTATAAGGATAGCCTTACTACTCATCACCTAAATGTTTCAAAAATAAATAATCTAGAGATTCCTAAAATCTCCTCAAAAGATGAAATAATTTCTCATACAGGATACTCACTATTGTATAATGAAGCACATGAGCAAGCTAACTGGGTGGCTTATGAATTGACAAAAGAAGAAACTAGTAAAATTTTTGAAAGAACTAATAAGTTCATGCCTGATCCACTCATCAAGACAGGCAGCGCTCGAGATGAAGATTATCAAGGTTATGGTTATGACAGAGGCCATTTGGCACCAGCTTCAGATATGGGATATTCATCAATTACCATGACAGAATCATTTTACTATAGTAACATGAGTCCTCAAGTTCCAAGTTTCAATAGAGGAATTTGGAAGAAATTAGAGGCATTGGTTAGAACTTGGGCAATAGAAAACAATAGTATTTATGTGGTAACAGGACCCATATTAACCAAAGGATTAGAAACAATTGGGCCTGATAAAGTTTCTGTTCCTAAATATTATTATAAAGTAATTTTGGATTATACCGAACCTGGTATCAAAGGAATAGGATTTATTCTCCCTAATGAAGGGTCAAAAGAGAATTTAGAAAACTTCGCATTGTCAATTGATAGCGTTGAAAGTGTAACAGGCATAGATTTCTTTAACTTATTAGAAAATAGGCAGGAAAATGAAATTGAAAAAACGCTATGTCTGAATTGTTGGTCTTGGAATATTGTCAAATCAAAATCTTCAATCAATGATAGTAAAAGTACCGAATCAGTCCGATGTAATGGAATGACAAAAAAGGGAGAAAGATGTAAAATAATGACACACAATACAAGTCGGTATTGTTTTCATCATGAAGGGCAAATAGGCAGTGAAATTCCTAAAACATCTGAAG
>CAMBSD010000020.1 GCA_945870425.1 Chitinophaga pinensis
AGCAGAACCATTTATATTAATTGCCAATCATCCATATGGTGGAATTGATGGTTTAATTCTGATTTCAATACTTGGAAAACTGCGACCAGATGCCAAGTTGATGGCAAATTTTTTATTAAGACAGATTGAGCCACTAAAAGAGCACATTATTGCTGTAAACCCCTTTGAAAATGTGGGTGATAATGCCATGAATCTTTCTGGTACAAAAGAGTTACTTACGCATTTGAAAACCTCTCCAATAGGAGTATTTCCAGCAGGTGAAGTTTCTGCATTAAAATTGAAAAATTTTAAAATTGAAGATAAAAAATGGTCTCCTAATGTTGGTAAAATAGTTGCCAAATCAGGTGTAAAAGTTGTTCCTGTGTATTTCAGTGGTCACAATAGTTTAGCTTTTAATTTACTGGGTTTGATTAATCCTAATATTAGAACCATAAAATTACCTTCAGAGTTATTTAATAAACATGAAAAAATAAAGGTTAGAATAGGAAAACCAATTAATCCGAAAACCATAATTGATTTTGCTAATAATGATGAATTGATGCGTTACTTAAGGGCAATGACTTATGCCCTCGGAGCTAATCAAGTGAGAAAGAATATTAAGTTAAGTTCTACATTGAAGGGATTGTTAAAACCTAAAGATATCATTGAAGAAACCAATAAAAGTATTTTGTCAGATGAGATTTCATTATTGGGAAATGATTTACTTTATTCCTATGAAAACTTTAAGGTGTATATGTCTGATGCTACTCATATACCAAGTATTTTGAGAGAGATATCTAGGTTGCGTGAAATTACATTTAGAGAAGTGGGAGAGGGAACCAATCGCAGCTATGATAGTGACGAGTTTGATTTTTATTACAAGCATTTGTTTGTTTGGGATGAAAAGGAACAACGAATTGCAGGTGCATATCGCATAGGTTTGGGCGATGAACTCTTTAATGCATTAGGAAAACGTGGATTTTATCTGTATCAATTGTTTAAAATTAAAAAGGGATTTTATCCTATTCTACAACAATCAATTGAAATGGGCCGATCATTCGTTGTAAAGGATTATCAGAGACGGCCCTTAAGTTTAATGTTGCTTTGGAAAGGTATTAATGAGTTTCTTAAGAGGAACAAAGGTATATATAAATACATGATTGGTCCGGTAAGTATCAGTAATCAGTTTTCTAGATTATCTAAAGAGCTTTTAGTATCATATATTAGACTTCATCATTACGATAGAAACTGGGCAAGTTTGATTACGCCAAGAAAGAAATTTAAATATAAGTATGACGATGATGAGAAGGCTCTTTTAAAAGCACATGCGGATGATATCAAGCAATTGGATAATCTTATAGGTGAAATTGAAAACAATCAATTAAAGATACCTGTATTAGTGAAAAAATATTTGAAGTTAAATGCCAAAATTGTAGCGTTTAACATTGACCCTAAGTTCAATGACGCCTTGGACGGTTTTTTAATCGTTAATGTAGATGAAATACCCGATGAGGCTTTTGATATGGTTAGTAGAAACTAAAAGCGTATTGAACTATTTTAGTTCAAACTCAGAATATCCAATTTTGAAGCCATCTGCAAAAAGTTCTGCTTTGTATTTTCCTTTTTGCCAATCACTTCCTTTGTTCCAATAGAAATTTATTTGTTGTGCATCTTGCGTGAAATCAATGGTTTTCTTGCTAGAATAAATAGACTCTTCGTTTTGGAATTTGAAAGTGCCAGATCCAGCACTATTGTTATAGACTGTAGTGCCATCAGGTCCAACCACTTTAAGGTAAATGTCCTTAGGACCTTTTTCAGCCACATAGTTTTCAGCAATATTAAATGTGATTTTCAGTTGTTCTAATTGAGATGTTTTGATGGTTTCCTTTTCTTTACCATTGGTTCTAAACTTGACACCTGTCACAAAAATATTGGTTGTGTTGAGCTTAGCTCCGATAGCAACTTTGTTTTTCAACCCAACATTTTCCATTGTTAAATCTTCATTTTTACGTTTTTGAGATTTTACATCCCCTTTCAGGTTATTGTTTTCGATATGCAAACTTTCAATTTGAAGTGAAAGTGAGTCGATTTGAGCAATATATTTTCGTCTGTAAAATCTTAATTGGTCAATTTCTTCAAGGGCTTTGTCTAATTCTCCCTTATTTAATTTTTGTAGTTTTAATAAACCTTGTATACGCTCTGCATAGTCTTGCAACTGCTCATTCTTTTCTTTTAAGAAATTATCCAACTCCTCATTTTTGCCTTTGTATTGTGTCAATTCAGCTTCAGTTTCACCTAATAACTTATCCAACGCAACTTTTGCCGAATCTGTAGAAAAAAGTCTTTCTTCGGTAACAACTAACTTTTTATCAGTTTGGAAATAGTTGAATACAAAAAAGCCGTTTAAGGCAGTTAATATAGCCACCAAGGTCCAAGGTAAAAATAAGGCAAATCGATTACGTTTTTTATTTTCTTCCATACAATGGCAAAAATAATACATTCACATATAAATAAACGAATTCCTATCCACAGTGTTGATATATATGGCAATAAATACTTGCAATACGCTGTCTTTTTTTACTTTTGCCCTATATGAAAATTACTACAAGCCCCATTCAGGGATTACTTATAATTGAACCACAGGTTTTTAAAGATGAAAGAGGATATTTTTACGAAAGTTATAATATCGATAAATTTAAAGATGCCGGTATTCATGAAAATTTTATCCAGGATAACCAATCTCTTTCCCAAAAAGGAGCTATCAGAGGTTTACATTTTCAAGCAGCGCCTTTTGAACAAGGTAAATTGGTGAGGGTGGTGCAAGGTGCTGTTTTTGATGTGGTGGTAGATATAAGGAAAAACTCTGCTACGTACGGACAGCATTTTGATATAGAACTGACTGGAGAAAATATGTTGATGTTTTATATCCCGGCAGGTTTTGCGCATGGTTTTGAAACATTAGCTGACAATACCATTTTTCAGTATAAATGTACCAATTTATATAATAAAGCCTATGAAGGTGGAATTCTTTGGAATGATCCTGATTTGAATATTAAGTGGCAAACAAATACACCTATTATCAGTACAAAAGATCAAGAACTGCTAACATTTCATACATTTGTAAGTCCCTTTTAAACTCTGAAACAAAAGTACTCACTCAAAAATTATTTTTATGGAATTTGACAATGAAATACAAAATCTCTTAACGAAGTTAAAAGAAAAATATGATGCTTCGGGCCAAGATTGGAAAGCCTATTTAGAGGGTTTGTTGCATCAAAACTACCTTAGCTATTGGGATTATATTCATACGGATACTTTGTTGTCTCTGCAAAAGCCCAGAACAGCTATCCCTGATGAGATGATATTTATAATGTATCATCAAATTACGGAACTTTATTTCAAACTTACTCTGCACGAAATGGAACAAATTTCGAGTAAAAAGGATGGTATAGACCCCATTTTTTTTGCGGCTCGTGTAAAAAGAATGACCGGCTATTTTAAAAACCTTATCAATTCTTTTGAGATAATGGTAGAGGGTATGGAACCAAAGCAATTTTTGCAGTTTCGCATGAGTTTGTTGCCAGCTAGTGGTTTTCAATCGGCTCAATATAGAAGTATTGAAATTTGCGCTACAGACTTTATTCGCATGGTCGATAAAGAATATAGAGATAATATGTCAAATGCAAGTTTGGATGAGCAATACAAATACATTTATTGGCAAGCTGGTGCTACCGAATTGGCTACAGGTCAGAAGACTTTAACACTTACACAATTTGAAGAGAAGTACCAAGATTCATTGTTGAGATTAGCTAAAGACTATGAGAATAAAAATCTATGGGCTGTCTATAAATCAATGACTGAAGCAGATCAAAAGAATGAGGAGTTAATAAAACAATTAAAAGATTTTGATGCTTGTGTAAATGTAAACTGGCCTTTGATGCATTATAAATCTGCGGTAAGATATTTGCAAAAATCAACTGAAGATATTGCTGCTACAGGTGGCACTAATTGGCAAAAATACTTGCCTCCTCGTATTCAAAAACGAATTTTCTATCCTGAATTATGGAACGAAAATGAAATGCAAGAGTGGGGCAAATCATTAATGGAATTGTGAAAATAAGCTTGTAAATTTATGAAAAAATTAAGTCTCATATTCATTCTAAGTTTTGCATTTTTGTGCGAGGTCAAAAGTCAAGTTATAGATGATGAGAATGGCAAAACTTACTATTATTTTGATAACGATAAAAAGCAAGTAAAGGAAATCTTTCATCATCTCAGACAAATGAAATTTGGTATACGAGATGGGGTTGATTTTGATACAATAGTATATGTAAAGCATGGACCATATTTGAAGTATCACCCAAATGGAAGACTTGAATGCAGTGGCTATTTTCATTATGAAAAGCCAGATAGTATATGGAAAAGATATAGTGACGAAGGAAAGCTGATAGGAATAGATAGATACAGAAATGGACAAAAATTCGATTAAATTAATTTTACTTTTTATACTACTCGGAGGTTACCCAATGGCATTTGCACAGGTGAAAAAAAACATTAGGGTAGGAGATTATATTTATGTAAAGCCATGTAAACCTGAGCATGAGGATTTTAATGGAATTGATATCTATAGTAGAACTACTTCCATTATTAAGTCGCATGTTGACTCAATAACAGGTGATGGTTTCTATGAGGCCTTTTTTGATGGAAATAGCAGTATAGAGGGTAAAAGATTACCTTGCATCATGTCAAATAGAAAGTATAAAATTGCTGCTTTGCAAGAAGTGGAAGAGGAGGGCAAAATCAGGCGAATTGCTATTTGCTATACAAGTTACCATTTAAACGTTATTTGGATTGAAATAGATGTTGCTTTAAAATCAAATGAAATTGAATTTAAGTAAATGCATATGTTCATTCATTTCTTTTTGTTTAATTTGTTTCTTAGCGAACAGATAAGAAATGCTTTTTAATTCTCTACATTTTATATTTTTTCTACCTATAGTTATATTACTGTATTATCTCCTGGCTCACAAATACAGATGGATTCTATTATTCATAGCGAGTACCTATTTTTATTCAGTATTTTATCTTCCTTATGTATTTATCCTTTATGCTGTTATCATTATTGATTATGTATGCGGATTGCTTATCGAAAATAGTGAAGGACGAAGACGTTGGTGGTGGTTGGTTATTAGTATTATAAGCAATATTGGATTACTAAGTTATTTTAAGTATTCCAATTTCTTTATTGATATATTTAATAAAACAGCTCCATTGGTTCATATATCAAAACATATTAGGAATTTGGATATCATTTTACCAATTGGTCTTTCATTCCATACTTTTCAGTCATTAAGTTATACCATTGAAGTTTATAGAAAGAAACAGAAAGCAGAAAAGCATATAGGTTATTTTGCCAATTATGTATTGTTTTTCCCTCAAATGGTGGCTGGCCCAATTGAGCGATATGAGAGATTGGGAAAAGAACTCAGGATTTCTCAACAATTAACCTATGAAAATTTTAGTCATGGTTTGCGTTTGATATTATATGGATTATTTGTAAAAATGTGCATTGCCGATAATCTAGCACCTATGGTGGATGAGCTTTATCAAGCACCTGAAAGTTATTATTCTTTATCAGTTTGGCTGGCTATGATTGCTTTTGCCATTCAAATTTATGCTGATTTTTATGGTTACTCAACAGTGGCTTTGGGAGCTGCCAGAATGCTTGGTATTCATCTAATGGATAATTTTAAACAACCTTATTTTGCAAAGGGAATACAAGACTTTTGGAAACGTTGGCACATTTCATTAAGCACTTGGTTTCGTGATTATGTTTTTTTTAGTTTTGGGGGAAGCAGGGTGAAAACTTTCCGTTGGATCATCAATGTATTGTTTTTGTTTGCTGTAAGCGGATTTTGGCATGGGGCTAATTACACCTTTATCATTTGGGGTCTATTACATGGTATAGCCTATTTATTAGATAAGGGGATTTCTAGTATTTTACCATCCCGTATAAAGCAGCTAAAAGTGTATTCAATAATAAGTATGCTTGTCACTTTTCTTCTAGTTGTTATTATTTGGGTATTCTTTAGGGCAAAAGATTTAACAAGTTCATTGGCCATAATGAAACAAAGTATTAGTTATGGCTTTGAAGCCAACAAACATTTGCAGGTATCTTGGATACCAATAGCGATGTTAGGAATATTTGTCTTGCTTGAGGCAGCCATCATAAACTCGCGTTTTGATAATTGGTTGGCATCAAAACAAATTTCTTTTCGTTGGGCAATTTATTCGGTGCTTGTGATGTGTTTATTGCTATTTAGCGGTATCAAAAGTATTCCATTTATTTATTTTCAATTTTAGCCATGAAGAAAATACTATTTAAATTGGGATGTGCTTTTTTGATGCTGTTAATATGTATGCCATTGTCCAATCTTATTTACGAAAAATACTTTTATAGGCAAGATTTAAAAGACTCGGATGCAGAGATGCTTTTGAAACTCGATTCTTTGCAGTACATTAGTGATGCGCTATATTTTGCTGAATCTTCTAATGCCACACTTGCCAATGATGATACATGTGTGTTGACTATTGCCCAAATGATTGATAGTTTGAGCACAGATAATGTTGTTGCAATTGATCATGGAGCTATACATGCCAAAACCTACAAAAGCTTAATTGAAAATATTAAGGAGGACGCTAAGGTGAAAACGCTTATTGTGACATTGAATATGCGTTCATTTGGTGCTAATTGGATACACTCGAAAATGGAAACAGCCTTGATGAAAGCCAATGTGATGTATGAACAAATTCCTCCTATAGCCAAGAGAATAAAGCTAGCATTTAATGGGTTTGATAACCAAAATGATCAAATGAGAGGTCGTGTAATGGAAGACCATTGGCGACATGATTATATTCATTTGCCTGATAGTTTTCCATACAAAAATGTCAGGGCTTGGGATGATGCAGTAGGTGGTGGCAATGTATTGAATTTTAAAACAGCCAATGGGGATTGGGATATGCCTCGTATTGAGCTTTCCACCAGTTATATCAAGACTTATGCTTTTACCATTGATCCAAGTTCAAATCCAAGAATAAAAGATTTTGATGAAATAGTAGAAATAGCTAGAAGAAAAAAACTTAAATTAATTTATAATCTTTTAGCAGAGAACATGGAGTATGCTGACTCCTTAGTGGGAGAGACTTTAACGAATGTGATGAAAGAAAATGCCCAAATGCTTGTCAAACGCTATACTGAAAAAGGTGTTTTAGTAATAGATAATTTATCTGCAGTTGCGGGCAAAGATTTTACTGAAAAAAGATGGACTAGTGAACATTATACCCAAAGAGGTAGGTGGACCATAGCAAGAAATGTGGCAATTGGCATGTCTATCAAATAGATATTAATACCCAATCATGTGAGTTATTTGTTATTAGCAATTGCATGGCAATGCTGAAATTGCGATGATTAATAACCATGAAACCAACCATACTTATTACTGGAATAACCAAAGGCATAGGACGTGCTATTGCCGAATTGTTTGCAAAAAACGGATACAATGTAGCGGGCTGTGCTCGCGATAAAAAGGCTTTAGATGCTTTTAAAGCTGAACTTTGGAACAAATACCCAGAACAAAAATTCCTGTTTGCTTTATGCGATGTGAGCGATAAAAACGATGTCTTGGCTTTTGCTTATGACGTAACAGATGAATTTGAAAAAATTGATATTCTGGTAAATAATGCAGGCGTTTTTATACCAGGTTCTTTATTAAATGAAGAGGATGGTATTTTTGAAAAACAGTTGAATACCAATTTAGCAAGTGCCTATCATTTGAGTAGGGTTATTACACCAAAGATGATTGCCAAAAAAAGCGGTCATATTTTTAATATTTGTAGTACGGCTAGTATTAAAGCATACAGCAATGGAGCCAGCTATTGCATTAGCAAACATGCCTTATTGGGTTTTAGCAAAGGTTTGAGAGAAGAACTAATGCCAACAGGAGTGAGGGTTACGGCAGTTCTTCCGGGTGCTACTCTTACTAATAGTTGGGCTGGAACAGATTTACCCGAAGAAAGATTTATTAAGGCAGAAGATATTGCCCAAAGCATTTGGGATATCCATCAACTTTCGGCCAATACGGATGTGGAAGAAATATTGATTAGACCGCAATTGGGTGATTTTGCTTAAGATGCACCTTTACTACTGTTTTTTTAAAAACTAAACATGTTCTAATCTTACCTTATTCCTTAGGTTGGTAACAAGCCACTTCAAATCTAAAAACCATCATTTTTCTGATTGTTTTTTATCGAATATTTTTTAAGCTTGTTTAACAAATAAATACAGCTATGACTTGTGAAATTGAGATTGATGAAAAGACAGATAAGGCTAAGAGTGTATTTGAATTTTTAGACCAACATCAAATAAAATATAATCCTAACTTACGGCTAAAGATGCTGAATTTGGCATTGGAAGGCCAGCAGCAGATGAGGAATTGGCGGAGTAACTCAACCGCTATATGCTGAGCGAAACTATAGATTTGGATGAATTGATAGATGAAACAAAAGCTTGAAATTTCAAAAGAAGCTTGGGATACAATAAAAGAACTTGCCGAATTTGTTGAGTCTAAAAATACTTTAGGCGCGGGCAGCCGTTATTTGAATGCTTTTTAACAAAAATAAAGGATGCCCTAAAAAGTCATGCAAAATATGCAGTTCGTAAGTATCCGGATTTTGCTAAACTAAAACTCAAATGTTTTAATACTAATGATTGGGTTATTGCCTACCAAGAATCTAAAAACACCTTAGTTGTTAAAGCTATAATCTATGGGACATTGTTGAATTATTAACTTGTCTATTACTAGCGACAAATTTCGTAAGTGACATTTATCAATTCGTTTTAAATTGCAGCATCCATAAATTTTTATTATTTTCTATTGATTCATAGTGAATTATGTGAAATCTTTTTTAAATATGCAATATGAAAAGATAGAACATCGTTAAAACTATACTAAAACCGAAATATATGAATCAAATCTACACTGAAGAAACTCTTTTACGCTACATTTACAAAGAAACTACACCCACGGAAAATGCTCAAATTGAATTGCATTTGAAGTCGAACGAGAACTTGAAAAAGTTGTATGATGAAATGCTTCAAACCATTGCAGGTATAAAGGAAGCAGAGCTAGCACCTTCAATGCATAGCGTGAATACTATTTTGGATTACGCCAAACAGCATAGTTCGGCTGAAGAGTTGGCTTAATTTGTCTATTGAATCAAAATTCCTTTTGCCAGTATTTTAATTTCAGTACTGGTTTTTACCATAGTGCCTTTTATGTAGGCTTTTTTTCCTTCGATTTTTCGGGGCAATACAAATGCATTGTCCTCAATATCCACCAAAATGGGCTGTTTACTTCCATTTTCTAAACTCAACCAACAGCCTTCCCCTTTGCAGTAATTGGCAATGGTGCCACTAAATATTCCAGTTTCGCTAGCACCAGTTTGTTCAATGGTATTATTTGCCGCAATGGCATTTTTAGAGTCGTTTGTATTTTCAATAATTTCACCAAAATTTCCAGTTTGAGCTATTTTGCTCCTTGGGTCGTTAGAACAAGCGAAAGCAAAGAATAAACAAGAAATAATTGCAAGTAGCTTTTTCATGATATGTGATTAATTTTCAAATATGATGAAATCTACATGACTATTCAAACAATATTAAGTTCAATTTGTATGTTCTTATAATTTATTTTCTCCGCTAGTGTAATTTTTGTGTGAGTAAAACACAATTGCTATGGCGATTTGACCTCAAATGATATTTTGCAAGTTATTTATAATGATAAAAAACCAATCCATTCACCTAACGCTTTTATTGCTTTTCATGGCTCAAATTAGCTTATATGCTCAGAAACAACCAATTCACTCATACACGTCTAATCCTACCTTGAAGAGCTTGAAATCGAAAGAGCTTTGGGCCGGTAATCCCCTAGACAAAGATGGTCGGTTCATCAATCATGAATTCCCGTTTTGGCCAGAAGCAAAAGAGCTTTGGAAATGGCAGAGAGAAACAAATCCGCAAAAGGAACAAAAGAAAAATGATACTTTTAAATTAAAAGTGGAAACAGATACTAGCTTCTTGAGTCACAAAAATAATGTGATTATTTGGTTGGGCCATGCAAGTTTTTTTATCCGCATAAATGGAGTGAGTATGATTACTGATCCAGTGTTTTACAATGCAAGTGCAGTAGTGAAGAGGAAAAGTGCCTTGCCATTTGATGTCAATTTAATTAAGGGTTTAGATTATATTTTGATTAGCCACGATCACCGAGATCATTTGGATGAAAAGAGTTTGAATTTGGTTTATACCAATAATCCAGGTGTGAAAATATTGTCGGGATTGAACATGGATGATTGGTTCAATAAAATGCTTAAGAAACCTAATGTTGAAACGGCAGGGTGGTATCAACAGTTCAGCACTGATACTAGTAAAATTGAGATTTATTTTATGCCTGCCAGACATTGGAGCAGAAGAGGTTTGACTGATACCAATAAACACCTTTGGGGGAGTTATGTAATTAAAGCCAATGGCAAGAAAATATTTTTCAGTGGTGATACGGGTTATGGTAGCCATTTAAAAGAGGTGGGTGATTTGTTTGGTGGCATTGATTTTTGTATAATTGGTGTGGGGGCTTATAAGCCTGAGTGGTTTATGTCAAGCAATCATATCTCACCATCAAATGCAGTGAAGGCTGCCAATGAAATGAGGACAAATCATTTTTTGCCAATGCATTATGGAACATTCGACTTGAGTGATGAGCCTATGGGTGAACCTGCTCAAATATTGTTGAAAGAAAAAAGTGAGTCGAGACTGAATGCTGACTTACATTTGCTGTCTATTGGTTTCAACTATCAATATTAGTCTTGATTGAAAATTAGTTTAAAACATATCTTTATTTTTTTAGGTTTATGCCTTTTTGTGTTCAATACATCAGCGCAAAAAAGGTATACCATTAGTGGCTATTTAAATGATAAGAGCACGGGTGAAAGTCTTATTGGCGCTACCGTTAAAGTGAATGAAATTAAAACGGGTACTGCTACCAATTCATATGGTTATTATTCTCTCTCTTTGCCTCAGGGTAAATATACTTTGGTATTCTCTTATCTTGGTTTTAAAACCATCAATGTTCCCATTGTTTTGGATAAAAACACCATCATCAATCAAAAGTTGGATGTACAAATTACTGAGAGTAAGGAGGTTGTTATTACAGGTGAACGCGAGGATAAGAATGTGAGGAGTACAGAGATGAGTCGATTGGAGATAACAGGACAACAAGTAAAAAGCTTACCCGTAATTTTTGGTGAGCCAGATGTGTTGAAAACTATTACCCTTTTGCCAGGTATAAAGAGTGGGGGAGAAGGTAGCACTGGTTTTTATGTACGTGGTGGTGGGCCCGACCAAAACCTTATCTTAATGGATGAAGCTGTGGTGTATAACCCTTCGCATTTGTTTGGTTTTTTATCGGTGTTTAATACAGATGCTGTTAAAAATATAGATGTAATTAAAGGTGGCATTCCGGCTAATTATGGAGGTAGGTTATCATCCATCCTTAATGTGAATTTGCGAGAAGGGAATAATCAGAAATATGTTGTGAATGGTGGGGTTGGATTAATCGCTTCAAGGTTATCTGCTGAGGGTCCTATACAGAAAGGAAGAAGCAGTTTTCTTGTAGCAGTTAGAAGAACTTATGTGGATGTGCTTGCAAGGCCTTTTCTAGCAGACGATTTAAAAGGAAATAGTTATTACTTCTATGATGTCAATTTAAAGATGAATTTCAATCTTGGGCAAAAAGACAAACTGTTTTTCTCAGGATATTTTGGTCGAGATATTTTGAATTATACAAGCCCAACGAATAGGGCGATAAACTTTAACTTAGGATGGGGGAATTCAACTGCCACATTGCGCTGGAATCATGTATTTAATTCAAGGCTATTTTGTAATACCAGTGCTATATATAACCGTTACGATTTGTTTAATGATTTTAATTTTGGAGCAACAGGTTTCAATGTAAGAAGCGGCATTCAAGATTGGAATTTTAAGAATGATTATACTTGGTTTATAAACGATAAACACCAAGCTAAGTTTGGTTTAAATTATACCTTTCATACTTTCACTCCAGGTATCTTAACAGGTCAAGCAGGTAGCATTATTTTAGATCAAGAAATCAGTAAGCAATACGCTCATGAGTTGGCAGTTTATGCCATGGATGAATGGCGAATCAACCAAAGATTTACATTGAATGCTGGATTGAGGGCGGTATTTTATAATATGGTGGGACCTTACACCAAAAAACAGTACAATGATGATAATCTTCCAACAGGCGTTGAAACATCATGGAAGACCAATGAAAGCATCGCTTTTTACCCAAGATTAGAACCGCGTGCGGCCTTAACCTATTTGGTGGATGAGCAGTCATCGGTAAAAGCATCATTCACCCAAACCTATCAATTTATTCATCTAGCTACCACCTCAGGCGCTTCTTTCCCTGTGGATTTATGGGTACCAAGTTCACTTAGGGTTAAACCTCAATTGGCTTACCAATATGCGCTCGGTTATTTTAGAAATTTTGATAACAATAAATGGGAAACTTCAGCTGAGGTTTACTATAAACCCATGTATAACCAAATTGAGTTTAAGCCCTTTTCTCGTTTATTTTTAAACCAAAATTTAGAAGAAGAAATGGTTTTTGGACAAGGATTAAGTTATGGACTTGAACTATTCATTAAAAAGAAAGTGGGCAAAACAACTGGCTGGATTGGTTATACATTAAGCAAAACCACTCGTCAGTTCGATGAGTTGAATGGTGGGCAAGCTTACTTATTTAGATATGATAGAACCCATGATATATCAGTTGTCATAAGCCATACTTTTAATAAAAAATGGAGTATGAATTTTGTGTTTGTATATGGTACAGGTAACGCAGTTACTTTGCCTGTTGCTCGCTATGCATATAGGGTTGGTTACAATTTGGAGCAAAACAAACCTGAGCTAACATTCATTGATGTGTATGATAAAATAAATGACTATAGATTGCCAGCCTATCATCGTGCAGACATTTCGTTTACCTATTTAGCTAAGAAAACAGACAAATGGGAAAGTAATTGGAACTTTAGTGTTTACAATATTTACAACCGTGCAAACCCTTATTTTATTTATTTTTTACCTGATTTAGATAAGTTGGAGGTGAAGGCATACATGGTATATTTATTTCCAATTTTGCCAAGCGTAGCATGGAACTTCAAATTTTAGATGAAGCATATTTTATACATACTATCCATCCTCATCATCACCCTATCGGCCTGCGAGAAGGAGATAGAGGTTGATTTGCCGCCAACCACTCCGCTGCTTGTGATTGAAGCGAGTGTGAACACTTATTCACCATGGCTTAACTATGTGTTTATTTCGAATACCATCGATTATTTTAAACCTGATTTAAGTTTTAATGGGGTTAAAGGTGCCACGGTTTATATCACTCCCGGGAAGATTGTCAACAGCGATACATTGTTCGATAAAGCTAATCGTTACACTTTTGCTGATTTGAGTAATCTTGGTAATATCCCCGGCCTAGATAGCATTGGTAGAAGTATCAGTGGTATGTATTTAAATCCTTTGTTTAGGGCTTCTGCCAATACGAGTTATTTACTAGAAGTTAGTTTGGAGGACGGCAGGGTAATAACTGCTCGCACACATATACCTCCTGTTGTAACTATTGACAGCATGAAGGTAAGGTATGATGGCATAGGTGAAACAGGAAAACAGAATGCCTATTTGAGTTTTTGGTTTAATGATGCACCCGGACAGAATAACTATAGAATGGCATTACGCAATAATCCAGATTCTGTGCTTTTTGGCTGGGGTAATGCTGATTCGTACCGAACTTTTGATGACGAGTTTGTAAACAATGGAGTTATACCTTTTGAGTTTTTTAGGCCCTTTGAAGGAGGTGATACCTTGAATATTTATTTTACTTCCATTGGAAGAAAAGAATTTCGTTTTTGGCAAAGTTTTGGACGAGCTGCGAATAATGGTGGACCGTTTGCTACACCTGGAAATGTTAAATCAAACATTGATGGGGTAATTGGTTCCTTTACTGGATATGCCGTTGATTTTAAGAGAATTATTTTTGATGAATAGCTTTGGTTTATTGGCCTTAAATTTCATTTTTTATCATACTTGATTGCATTCTTAAAAGATAGTTTCGCTATGATTCGCACGCTCACTATGACGCGGTGGTTGAACAATCATTTCGCATTTTTGTCATTTCGCACTTCGCCTTTCTTTGTCATTTCCCAATTCGCATTTCTTTCTTCCGTTAATTAAATTTGATTATCAACATTTTTGTTCAGAACTTAAAAAATCTCAGCCGGATAAAGATTTTATTTTCGCTACGAGTATTATGGCTAAGAAAGCAAAAGAAAATAAGATATTGTTTGGTGATGTTCAGGATTTTGAAGAGAGAGAGCCTGTTGTTGAGAAGCCCATCAAAAAAGACAAGAAATACCTTGCCTTCATAGCTGATGAGCGCTTTCAAAGAGCCATGGGTGTAGTGTTTGTATTGTTTGCATTTTACTTATTCATTGCTTGTTTGTCTTTTCTTTTTACCTGGCAAGCCGACCAAAGTTTAGTACAAAACCTAAGTTGGTATATGTTTACCCAAATAGACCCTGAAGTAGCTGAGAATGTTTTAGGCAAATTAGGAGCTTGGTTGGGTTATGTTTTCGTTTATAGAGGATTCGGGATTTCATCCTTTGCATTCAGCATCGTTTTTCTGTCATTAGGTATTTATTTGGTGGCTAAACACCAGCCTATACCTATCGTAAAGACACTTCGTTATTCATTTTTTGGAGTGGTTTGGGTATCCCTTACAATGGGATTTTTGTTAGGTGAAGTAAACCCTGTTTTAGGTGGTAGTTTTGGTTATTTCGGATATTTATACTTAAAGGCATTATTAGGTGGCTTGGGAACTGGTCTGCTTTTATTGGCCTATGCCTTGGTGTTTTCGATTGCGGTTTTTAATATCAAGTTGTATCAAGCAAAATCACTTGTTGAAGATATTCCTTTACCTCAAGAAGAAGAAAAGAAAAACAGTATCAAGCCAAGTGTGCCTAAAACAAAGGCCATTGATGAAATTCAATTGAATGAAGATGATTTTGTTTTACAAGTTATTGAAGAGCCTGAGCCTGAAGAAATACATGGTAGTATCACTATTAATCCCAAGATAGAAGAGCCTGAGGAAGAACCATATGTTACACCAGTTATTGCCAAAGTGGAAGAAAAGCCAAGTTCACTAAAAACTGAAAGTGGCTTGGTGCTTGAAGTGAATGAAGTGCCAGAAGAGGAAGTACCAGTGCGCAAGGAGCATTATGGCATTGATGAATTGTATGACCCTACATTGGATTTTAGCAATTACCAATTCCCTAGCATAGAATTGCTAAACGACTATGGCGAAGCCAAAGGCAAAGTAGAGCAAGATGAGTTGAGCGAGAAGACCAAGATGATTGAAGATACCTTGAAAAATTATAGCATCGGTATCAAAAAAATATCTGCTACAGTTGGTCCTACAGTTACCTTGTACGAAATCATCCCTCAAGATGGGGTTCGAATAGCCAAGATAAAAAACCTTGAAGATGATATAGCATTAAGTTTAGCAGCTTTGGGTATTCGTATCATTGCACCTATTCCGGGTCGAGGAACCATTGGTATCGAAGTGCCTAATACCAATCCAGCTATGGTGCCTATGCGAGCCATATTAAGCTCTGCTAAATTTCAAAATGCTGATATGGATTTGCCTATAGGTTTTGGTAAAACCATTTCGAATGAAGTGTTTGTAGCAGACCTAGCTAAGATGCCACACTTGCTGATGGCAGGTGCTACGGGTCAAGGTAAGTCAGTTGGTTTAAATACCATTTTGGTGTCATTGCTTTACAAAAAACATCCTTCTCAGATTAAGTTTGTTTTGGTCGATCCAAAAAAGGTGGAGTTGAGCATTTACAAAATGATTGAAAGGCATTTTCTAGCCAAAATTCCTGGTGATGCAGATGCCATTATCACTGATACCAAATTGGTGGTAAATACGCTTAACTCATTGTGTGTGGAGATGGACAATAGATATGATTTGTTGAAGGATGCACAGGTTAGAAATTTAAAGGAATACAATGCCAAATTTATTTCACGTAGGTTGCCGCCTACTGATAAAATAGAACATCGTTTCTTGCCATACATTGTTGTGGTAATAGATGAGTTGGCTGATTTGATGATGACTGCAGGCAAAGAAGTTGAATACCCTGTGGCACGTATTGCGCAGTTGGCTCGTGCGGTTGGTATCCATTTGATATTAGCTACGCAAAGGCCATCTGTAAATATTATTACAGGTACGATTAAAGCGAATTTCCCTGCACGTATAGCTTTTAGGGTTTCACAAAAAATAGATTCACGTACCATCCTTGATGCCAATGGTGCCGACCAATTGATAGGAAAAGGAGATATGCTTTATAGCAATGGCAATGATTTGGTCCGTTTGCAATGTGCTTTTGTTGATACACCTGAAGTTGAAAAAATTGCTAGCTTTATAGGCAATCAAAATGGCAATGAGCCTTATTTGTTACCAGAAGTGAAAATTGATGGTGAAGATTTTGGCGGAGGCGAAAGCTTTGATAGCAGCAATAGAGATGAATTGTTTGAAGAAGCGGCACGTTTGATTGTGGTTCATCAACAAGGTTCAACATCTTTGATACAACGCAAGCTTAACTTAGGTTATAACCGCGCAGGCCGATTGATTGACCAATTGGAAAAAGCGGGAATTGTAGGTCCTTTCAAAGGCAGTAAAGCCCGCGAAGTATTGGTGCATACGGAGGCTGAGTTAGAAGAGATGATGAGAGGGTTTTAAGGAATTAAGTCGATACTTAAATGTTTGACATTTCTCATTTCTAAATATGCCTTAAAGTCAATTTAGGATTGATTTATTAAGGTATATTTGTTCATCAATCTTATAGTATGAAACACTTGCACAAACAATTTGGAAAAACGGAAAAACTTCAGCACTTATGGAGCATGGTAGGCAATACACCCATGCTTGAAATAAAGTATACCTACAAGGGAGAATCTAGGTTAATCTACGTTAAATGCGAACACTATAATCTAACTGGAAGTATCAAAGATCGAATGGCTCTCTATATAATGGAGCAGTCATATAAGCTAAATCTTATAAAGCCAGGTAATGTGATAGTTGAAGCTACAAGTGGCAATACGGGAATATCATTTGCAGCCATTGGAAAAGCATTGGGTCATCAAGTGAAAATTATTATGCCCAATTGGCTTAGTAAGGAAAGGTTTGATATTATTGGTAGTTTAGGCGCGGAAGTAATACAAATTAGTAGGGAAGAAGGTGGATTTTTGGGAAGTATTGCTTTGTCAGAAAAGATGGCAGAAATGGATGAGAATGTATTCTTACCACAGCAGTTTAAAAACCAATTTAATGCAATGGCACATCAGGTAACTACCGGGCCTGAAATATGGTTCCAGCTTAAATCAATTGATAAAAAACCTGATACATTTGTAGCTGGGGTTGGAACTGGGGGAACTGTGATGGGTGTTAGAAATTTTTTGAAAGATAAGGATCCCAACATTAAGGTTCATCCACTTGAACCATCAGAGTCACCAACTATCTCAACCGGATATAAAGTAGGTGCACACAGAATACAAGGTATTAGCGATGAATTTATTCCTGAAATTGTTGATTTGAGTAAGCTAGATAGCATCATACAAGCATCTGATGGGGATTCAATTTTAATGGCAAAAAAATTAGCTTCAAAATTAGGACTTGCAGTGGGTATCTCTTCAGGTGCTAATTTTATTGGTGCTGTTAAATTACAAAATTTATATGGCTCGGATAAAAATGTAGTGACTATCTTTTGTGATAGCAATAAAAAATATTTAAGTACCGATTTAATGAAGGACGAACCAGTTAAACCCGACTATATTTCATCCGATGTAGAATTGGAAGGCTACGATGCCATCGGAAGGCTTTAGTGCCTTTTGATTAGTAAAGGTTAAACATGCTTTTACCCTCTGGTAAACTCATATTGATATAAGCCATCTTGAGTTTTTACTTTGAGCAAATACACTCCTTTTTTTAGTTTCTTGTATTGCTTTATTCCCACTCTTATTGGCCCGCTTTGTTTGCTTTTTATGTTGTCGCTCCAAATTTTATTTTCTATGGGTGCATGTATTGAAAGCTCATATTTTTGGGCTTGTTTCAAGAACATTGAAATGTGCATTTGCTTATTATCCAAAACTCGCACATCTAACAGGGTGTCTTCATCGTATGTCTTTGCCAGTTTTAAAGCCAATTCAAAATCAGGGATACCAGCACCTA
Organism: Chitinophaga pinensis; assembly: GCA_945870425.1. GTDB lineage: Bacteria > Bacteroidota > Bacteroidia > UKL13-3 > UKL13-3 > RGVD01. The sequence continues at coordinate 18,408 of CAMBSD010000020.1, forward strand.
GATATTTATCGGGCTCGTAATATTGGTTGGCACTTAATTGTATAATTTGTTTTAGTTGTGCTGGGGTCATTTTTGGGAAGGCTTGTAGCAGACAAGCTGTAGCACCTGTTAAAATAGGGCAGGAGTATGAGGTGCCATTTCCTCTATAAATATTACCTGATTTTGAAACTACATATACATCTTCACCCATGCAAGCCAAATCAGGTTTTATTCTTTTATCTGCCGTTAAGCCTACAGAGCTAAAACCAACATAATCGCCCGTTTCATCCGTTGCACCTACTGCAATGATGTTTTCAGCATCAGCAGGAGTAGCAATGTTTTGCCAAAGGTTGTTTCCCTCGTTGCCTGCGCTGTTCAATACAATGATGCCTTTCTCAACCGCCATGTTTGCGGCTATACTTACCACAGTTATTTTACCATTCAGTTCTTTGTATTTATGTCCATAAGCACTTTCATCAAACTTGGTGTAACCCAATGACGAGTTGATGATATCTGCCCCTGCGCTATCAGCATATTCGGCAGCTGCGGCCCAATTGTATTCTTCAATAGGATATTCACTTGTTGCATCTTCGCTGCGTAGTAAAAGATATTCCGCATTAGGTGCAGTGCCCACCAACACATTCTTTTCGTTTGCAGCCATGCAACTCAACACAGCCAATCCATGTTGGTCGTTGTCATATACATCTTCATTTCTTTCCACAAAATCCCAAGTGCTAACAATGCTGTGATTGGTAATTAATTTTTTTAGCGTAGGTTGATTATCTGCTTGCGCAAAACCCGCATCCAAAACGGCTATGAGGATATGATCTCCCATAAAACCTTTTCGATGCAAGGCTTCAGTATTTATCAAATGTGTTTGTTTGTATGATTTGCCATAATAATTGGTGTCGCGGGCTTCTTTACTAAATTTTGATTCCAACATATTCACCCTATCGCTCAAAGCAAAATCATTTTTTTCGCTGTCATCGTCTTCTTTGATATTTACGTGACCAATTTCTTTTACACCACTCACAAAAGGAAGAGATGAAATATTTTTGATACTGTCCTTTTTTGCAATGATGCTGATGCCATTCAACCATTTAGAAACGCCCTGCCAAGTACATCCATTTTCGAGCACTTGTTTGATATAGGCGTTATTAACTGGAATATCAGAAAGAGTGGTCTTTATTCCGTATTTGTTTCTTCTAGCAAGGCACTTTGCGGATAGGTATTTATAAGGCTGTGATAATTTAAAAACGCTTGTATCTTTGTCTTTAAACTGAACAAAGAAATACCTTTCTTGGGCTGAAATAGAAAGGGAAATAAGGCATAATATAGTTAGGAGGTAAATTCTCATTGCACGCAAAATAATGGAAATTTTAGAGCCTATGCGTAACACTCTAGTATTTTGATGTTTTACTCGAGTTGTAACTGTTTTCAATACAGCTTCAAAACGCCTTTCGCATGAAATAACAATGTATTGATTAAACCAATTCCTACATTAGCAGTCTTAAAAACTCAATGAACATTATTATGAAAAAAATAATACTTCTTTTATTGGTTTTAGTATCTGTAAATGGAAAGGCGCAAAGCCTTTATTTTCCGCCTTTGAGCGGCAATGCTTGGGACACCCTTTCGCCTGTAAGATTACAATGGTGCCAAGCTAGAATTGATTCTTTGTATAATTATTTGGAAGCAAGAAATACCCAAGCATTTATCATATTGAAAGATGGTAGGATTGTTATAGAAAAATATTTTGGCACTTTCACCGCAGATTCAATTCATTATTGGGCTTCTGCCGGAAAGAGTTTAACAGCAACCTTAACGGGTATTGCCCAACAAAAGAAACTCATAAATATAAACGATAGCGTTTCAAAATACCTAGGTCAAGGTTGGACATCCGCACCTGCCAACAAAGAAGGTTTGATTAGCTTAAAACATTTGATTAACATGACAAGTGGCTTGGATGAATCGCCCAAATTTCCATGTGACAATGAAGATACAGCTAGGACTTGTTTAACCTATAAGGTGGATGCAGGCACAAGATGGGCTTATCACACGGGTGCTTACCGGAAAATACAAGCAGTATTTAGTAAAGTGAGCGGACAATCATACACCTTGTTCACCAACTCGGTTTTGGGAAGTCGCATAGGCATGACTGGTTTATGGTATGATGGGGTTTATTATAGCAAATCTAGATCTATGGCTCGATTTGGCTTATTTGTTTTGAACAACGGTATTTGGGCCAATGATACCATACTAAGTGATACGAACTATTATCACAACATGAATAATACCTCACAAAACTTTAATTTGTCATATGGTTACTTGTGGTGGCTCAATGGAAAGGCCAGTTTCATGGCACCTTCCTCTCAAATTGTTTTTAACGCGCCCTTATTCAGCAATGCCCCTGCGGATATGTTTGCTGCTTTGGGTAAAAATGACCAGAAAATATACGTTGTTCCAAGTCAGAAAATGGTAGTGGTGCGAGTGGGGGCCTCAGCTTATGATATGGCAGCTGCTTTTTCGCCTTTCGACAATGAATTATGGGCCTATATCAATCAATTAAAATGTGATGCAAGTTCAGGTATGTTTAATCAAACTCCTCTAGATAAATTCAAGTTATTTCCTAACCCCGCCAATCAGCTTCTTTATGTGAATAGTTCTGAATTACCATCAAACATAGTTATTCAAAATATGCAAGGGGAAACGTTGTTTCAAATAAAACCAGAAACGACTTCAAGTCAATTGGATATTAGTAACTTAGCACAAGGCATGTATTTGGTTGAAATCACTACTGAAAAGTCTAAATTCTGCCAAAAACTTATCATAAACAGATAGATAGGATCAAGCCGATTGCCTCAATAAATGTATCATCCACAATTTAGTTGATAAGTTTGAAGCCCTCAAAAAACAAAAATGCTGTAATTTGCCATTCGTTTTTAAGTAAAAAGTATGGCAGAAGAGGAAGTAATATATAACGAAGACAGTATTCGCTCGCTCGATTGGCGCGAGCATATCAGGTTACGTCCGGGAATGTATATTGGTAAACTAGGAGATGGTTTATCAATGGATGATGGTATTTACGTGCTTGCCAAAGAAATCATGGATAATTCGATAGACGAATTTGTGATGGGGAATGGCAAAAACATAGAAGTAAAGATAGTTGATAATAAAGTAACTGTAAGGGATTTTGGCCGAGGTATTCCTTTGGGCAAAGTGATTGAGTGCGTTTCGCAGATAAACACAGGGGGTAAATATGATTCAAAGGCCTTTAAAAAGTCTGTTGGATTGAATGGAGTGGGAACCAAGGCTGTAAATGCCTTGTCGAGCAGTTTTAAAGTGCAATCTTTTCGCGATGGCAAAACAATGTTGGCCGAGTTTGAATATGGAGAATTAAAGAAAGCCCACAAAATCACTGATACCATGGAGCCTAATGGTACTTTGGTTACTTATTTTGCTGATGATTCGATTTTTAGAAACTACCGTTATGTAAACGAGTTTATCCAAAATCAAATTTGGAACTATGCCTACCTAAATGCAGGTTTAACCATCATTTTCAATAACGAGAAGTATTTTTCAAAAGGTGGTTTGCTTGATTTGTTAAAGCGCAAAACCAACGAAGAAGAGCTTCGCTACCCAATCATTCATCTAAAGGGTGATGATATTGAAGTGGCCATTACTCACGAAAACCAATACGGTGAGGAGTATTACAGCTTTGTAAACGGGCAGCATACCACTCAAGGTGGAACGCACTTGAATGCTTTTAAGGAGGCATTTGCCAAAACCGTTCGTGAGTTTTATAAAAAAGATTTTGATTTGGCCGATATCCGCGCTTCCATTGTAGCTGCAGTAAGTGTGCGTATTCAAGAACCCGTTTTTGAATCGCAAACCAAAACCAAATTAGGTTCACAAACCATATCTCCTGAAGGAAATATTTCTTTGAAACAATTTGTAACCGATTTCTTGAAAAAGGAATTGGATAATTTCTTACACAAACATCCAGAAGTAGCAGATGCCTTACAAAAACGAATCTTGCAAAGCGAACGTGAGCGTAAGGATATGGCGGGCATCAAGAAATTGGCCAACGAGCGTGCTAAAAAAGCCAACCTTCATAATAAGAAGTTAAGAGATTGTCGCTTCCATTTGGATGATGAAAAGAACGAACGCAGGTATGATTCGACTTTGTTTATCACCGAGGGAGATTCGGCAAGTGGTTCGATTACCAAAAGCCGAAATGTAGAAACACAAGCGGTATTTAGTTTAAGAGGAAAGCCTTTGAACTGTTATGGTTTGACCAAAAAAGTGGTGTATGAAAATGAGGAGTTCAACTTATTACAACATGCCTTAAACATCGAAGAAGGTATTGAAAATTTGCGATACAATCAGATTGTAATAGCTACCGATGCTGATGTGGATGGTATGCATATTCGTTTATTGATGTTGACTTTCTTCTTACAGTTCTTTCCTGATTTGGTTAAAAACGGACATTTATACATTCTTGAAACGCCTTTGTTTAGGGTGCGTAATAAGCAAAAAACCATTTATTGCTACAGCGAGGACGAGAAACAAAAAGCCATACATCAAATTAGTGGACGGCCAGAGATTACCCGATTTAAAGGATTGGGTGAAATCTCACCAGATGAATTTGGAATGTTTATTGGCAAAGACATTCGTTTGCAACCCGTATTGTTAACCCAAGATATCACCATTCAAAAACTACTTGAGTATTATATGGGTAAAAATACCATGGACCGTCAGGCCTTTATCATCAATAACCTTCGCATCGAAAAAGATGTGTTGATTGAAGATGAAATTGAAGAAGTTGTTTAGTATAGTGCTTCAAGCAGCTAGTTCATTGATTGTAATTAAAGCATATTGTCGAAAGGATTAGCCATGATGTATAAACTTTCGAAAATATTCGTTTCATTGCAAACGAATTTATGACACGAGAAAGAGCCGTATTAAAATATATCTATTTGGGAGTGGTCTTGTTGCTTTTTTTTGCTGCTTGGCGGTTTTATGATGATGTGTTTGCTGCCAATGTTAGTCTAAAGAAAGGTCAAACGGATTATATCTATGTGCATACAGGCGAATCCTATGATATGTTTATCAATCGTATTGAAGGTTCGCAATTGGTGCAGAATGCAGATGGTTTCAGACGCTTGTCTAGATTACTTAATTTAGACGATAGACTAAAAGCGGGTCGGTACAAAATTGAAGGGGGAATGAGTAATTTTGATATGATAAAATTGCTCAAATCGGGGAGGCAAAGTACCGTTAATGTTACCTTAAAATATGCCCACAATTTGGGTGAAATAGCCAAGACCTTTTCAAAATATTTTGAGTCGGATTCAGCTCATTTTATGGAAGCCTTTATGGATACTGCTACACAAGTGAAGTATGAACTCAGCTACCAAACTTTCATCAGCCTATTTGTACCAAATACCTATAATTTTTATTGGAATACCAAGCCCGAAAAAGTGCTTGAAAAACTCAATGCTGAGTACCTGAAATTTTGGAACAAAGACCGAAGTACATTGGCAATCACTAAGGGTTTATCGCCTTTAGAGGTTTGTATTTTGGCCTCCATTGTGCAAAAGGAATCGAATAAAGCAGATGAAATGCCTAATATTGCCAGTGTGTATCTCAATCGTATCAAGGTAGGAATGCCATTGCAAGCTGATCCAACAGTTATTTTTGCTTGGAATGACTATAGCATTAAAAGGGTAACAGGATTGCATACAGCTATCAATTCGCCATATAACACATACATCAACAAAGGACTTCCTCCTGGCCCTATTTGCATGGCTGGAGCCACTGCCATAGATGCTGTTCTTCATGCCGCCAATACTAAATATTTGTATTTCTGTGCCAAGGAAGATTTTAGCGGTTATCATGCTTTTGCTGAAACATTAAACCAACACAATAAAAACGCTGCTCGATACCAAAGAGCCTTGAATAAATTAGGCGTTAAGTAATTCTCTTTTTCCTTTTTCTCCGCATATTGGGTTTATTTCTGCGGTGAATAATGGGTTTAATCTCCGCAAATTTGCGGAGATTAAATTTGTATTTGCGGAGAATAGGAGATATATTTACCGCAAAAATGCGGAGATTAATATGGCAAAGTACATATACCAAATAAAGGGATGGCCCAATTTTACTTGGAATAACGATGATTTGTTGCCCTTGCTATCTGTGGTTAGACATAAACAGGGAAGATTGAAAGGTTATATGGAAGTATTGGGTTTTGCTTTAAGAAACGAAACCACTTTGCAAGCCCTTACCTTAGAAGTTTTAAAGAGTTCAGATATAGAAGGAGAGGTGCTCAATCCTGAGCAGGTTCGTTCCTCTATAGCGCTCAAATTGGGTATGGATGTAGCAGGTTTGATGCCCGCAGGTAGAAATGTAGATGGTGTGGTGGAGATGATGCTTGATGCCACCCAAAAATACAATAAGCCTTTGAGCAAAAATCGTTTGTTTGCCTGGCATTCGGCTTTGTTTCCAACTGGCCGAAGTGGCATGTTTAAGATAACAGTAGGTGATTGGCGTGATAATGAAAAAGGTCCCATGCAGGTTGTGTCGGGTGCTATGGGCAAAGAAAGGGTACATTATCAAGCCCCTGATGCCAAGGTGTTGGAGAAAGAAATGAAAAGCTTTCTGAAATGGTTTAATGCCAAAGATGATTTGGATGCGGTGATAAAATCAGCTGTGGCGCACCTGTGGTTTGTTACCATACACCCTTTTGATGATGGCAATGGCCGTATGGCAAGGGCTATAGCAGATATGCAATTAGCAAGGTCTGATGGTGATCAGCAAAGATTTTATAGCATGTCGGCACAAATACGATTGGAGCGAAAAGCCTATTACGATATACTGGAAAGAATACAAAATGGAACCTCATTAGACATCACCAAATGGCTTGTGTGGTATTTGAAATGTTTGGATAAAGCCTTGAATGAAACAGATAAGGTTTTGAAAGGTGTATTGAATAAATCTCGATTTTGGGATAAGCACCAACATACGCATATCAATACCCGACAACGGATGATGATAAACAAGTTATTTGATGGTTTTGATGGAAAATTAAATTCATCAAAATGGGCTAAGATAGCTAAATGCTCTGCGGATACAGCCCTGCGTGATATACAAGATTTGATAAGCAAAGATATATTGGTGCAAGAAAATGCAGGAGGAAGAAGTACGAGTTATGACTTAAGGGATTTTGAGTTTTAAAAGTTGAATGGAATGCAAATGCTTATAGCCATATTTGTTTGTTGTTAGTATTTACCACACTAGCAAGATTCGATATATATTCGGTGTCGCTGCGCTAAACACCAACCATAGGCAAATGGAAATCTACCCAACTCTAGGCCCTCCAAGGACGGGAAGGCATTGTCAGTAGCATTGTGTTTTAAGTTTGTATCTCGAAAAATATAAATTATTGTTGTGAAATATATTTTCAACATCTTCGTCAAAAGACAATGCTCATATAAATTAATTCAAGAAAAGGGTTTTAACATAAATATGATAAGTAAAGCACAATTCTATTCTTTGTTTTTTATAAATGTGATACTCTCGAGTTATGTCTGCTTTTCTCAAGTTTCAAACTATACAGTTTATAGAAAACAAAAAGTTATTCTAAATAAAGCTATGTTTATGATGGATTTAGATTCTCTTTCTCAATCAGAATCTTATTTCAAATTAGCTATGAAACAAGGTGACCTTAATACTTATTATTCAATTCAAGCTTTATATCTTTTCTCATTAGTTAAGAATGAAAAGTATATTGTAAAAGTATTAAAACAGTTTCCTTCAAAGTATGTCAATTATTGTAATGAGTTAAAAAACAACTGTGCTATTGAAACAGAAATAATGAATGATAGCATTATTTCTAATCAAATAAAAAAATCACATTTTGCTCTTAAGCAAATCGAAAAGTTAAGAAAACGTCAGCAACTAACTTATTCTAAAAAAGAGCGATTGTTTTTTGAATGTCTGAATAAAATTAATACTAATGACCAACTCTATAGAAAAGAATTTGATAGTATCTTATCAATATTGCCAAATAAAGAAGATTCATTAAGTAAAATATTAGAGGGAAAGGATTCCGTCAATTTTATTGATTTTATTTCATTGCTAAAGTATAAAAGTTGGCCTAAGCAATCAAAATATGGTTCATTAGCGGAATATCCGCTTTGGCATTGCAATATCGAAGAGGAGTACCTAGAAGAATTAACAAAAAATACTGCAAAAAGAAAAGAGCTCGATTGGGAGGTTTATGAGCACTTCATAAGACGAAGTAATAAGTTTGTAAATGCATTAATTTTTCAAAAGAAATTGGTTCTATCTAATTTAGTTTTGAAAAAATCTAAATTTACTTCAGAAATTAAAGCACAGCTTCATTTTCTGATTGACTGCTTCAATTACTATAACATTAAACCTGAGAATGTTCATCTTAGCTTTAATAGTGATGGAACTACCCGATACAAGAAATTAAAACTAATTGACCTAATAAACATTTTTGAAGACTATGACCAAAAATTTGCAAATGTTAAAATAATAGAAATGACTTCAAGTCAATATTTAAACAACCAAATAATTATTACTATTGATAAAAGCAAATGATGTTTGCCTTCGATTTAAAATATGGTCGGTGTCGCTGCGCTAAACACCAACCATAGGCAAATAATTGGTATAATAAATCGTGGGTGTATGTATCGAATATATTCATTGTATTTCAATATCATGTTTTAAAGGCAAATCGTTAGGATTATAACCATACATACCATAGGCAATATTTATAAATTTTCTTAGTTGAACTAGGGTTTGTTCAGGACTTAATTTTGCCATCTCCAATCTTTCATAAGTCTCTTGTTCCTCGAAAGAGTTAAATACTTTCAATTCTGTATGATAAACAGCTGCAGGTTCGTTTGTTATATTTTCTTCATCACTCATATTGGCGAATCATATTAATATACAAATATATCATTGTTGAGGATTAAATTTAACTCCAATTAAATTTCAAGTTTCCTTTTTTACCCACCCCTAGCCCCTCCAAGGAGGGGAATGCCTAGTCGTTAATAGTTTCAATTCCGTTATTTTATCAAATTCTTACTCATTAGGTAAATTACATTTCAGCTCTTACTTTTGCCTTATCAATCAAGAGGGCTATTTACCCTGCTTTGTTTTGAAAATATGAGTAAACACGGAAGAATTTTAGTGGCCATGAGCGGGGGGCTTGATAGTACCGTGGCAGCAGTGATGCTTGCCGAAGAAGGTTATGAAGTAATTGGCGTAACCATGAAAACCTGGGACTATGAAAACAGTGGAGGTTCCAAAAAAGAAACAGGCTGTTGTAGCCTTGATTCCATCAACGATGCGCGTTCCATTGCTGTTAAACATGGCATCCATCATTTGATTTTAGATATCCGAGATGAGTTTGGCGATTTTGTAATCGATAATTTTATTGAAGAGTATTTAGCTGGACGTACGCCCAATCCATGTGTATTGTGCAATACGCATATCAAATGGGAGGCATTGCTAAAACGTGCGCAACAATTGGATTGCGAGTTTATTGCCACGGGTCATTATGCCCAAGTGCGAAACGAAAACAATCGATATGTCATCTCAAAAGGTTTGGATGAAAACAAAGACCAGTCCTATGTTTTGTGGGGATTGAGTCAAGAAAGTCTTGCTCGCACGCGTTTCCCTTTGGGTGGTTTTCGCAAAACCGATATTAGACAAATGGCCTTAGACCGTGGATTTATTGAAATGGTAAATAAAAGCGAGAGCTACGAGATTTGTTTTGTTCCAGATAACGACTACCGAGGTTTTTTAAAACGCAAAGTAGATGGATTGGAGCAAAGACTTGATGGTGGAAATTTTATAACAAGCGAAGGCAAGGTTTTGGGCAAGCACAGAGGTTATCCATTTTATACGGTTGGTCAACGTAAGGGATTAGAAATTGCCTTTGGCGAGCCTATGTTTGTATTGGAAATTCAACCTGAAAGCAATACCGTAGTGCTGGGTAGAGAAGAGGAGTTACAACGCAAAGGTATGTGGGTGCGTAATGTGAATATGGGTAAATTTGCTAGTATTGACAGTCCTATGGAAGCACTTACCAAAATCCGCTATAAAGATGCAGGCGGTTTTGGCACAATTGAACAAGAAGATAATCGAATGAAAGTGGTGTTTAATAACCATGTGAAAGCCATTGCCCCAGGCCAATCAGCCGTGTTTTATGACGGCAATGATGTGATTGGTGGTGGATGGATACAATCTAGTTTTGAGGTGTAAAATATGAAACTATACTTTGGGATAATAGTAGCGCTTAGCTTGGTGGCTTGTCAGAAGAACGCTGAACAGCCTAATTTGGACTATGGCTACTATTATTATCCCATTAAACCTAGCACAAGTCATGTGTTTTGGGTCGACTCTATCTCCTACAATGATAATACAGGTAAGATTGATACCTTTCGTTTTCAGTTATTACAAAAGTTTGATACACTCATTTCAAATAATCCTACCACCTATAGAATATTGCGCTTTGTCCGAACTCATGATTCAACAGAATGGATAGAGCGAGAGTCCTATTTTGTGATACAAAAGAAAGAGAATATTCAAATGGTGGAGGATGGGATATATTTTGTAAAACTGAGTTTTCCAGTATCAATTGGAAGTAAATGGAAAGGAAATTTGTTTAATAATTTGGCACCTGAAACCTACGAATACCAATCAGTCGGTGTGCCTTATACAATAGGTGATAGCACCTTTCAACAAACCGCCACAGTTACTTACAGCACCATAAATGCCATTGAAGAAATTGAGAAAACGGCTGTTTATCAAAAGGATTTTGGACTTATTTTTTATCAGAATACTTACGTCAATACCCAAGAAGACAAGCGTTCTGGCTATAAAATGAGCATGCGATTGAGATACTGATTCTTAAATAAATTTATATTCTAGAATTGTTTTTACCATTGATTATTAACGGCACGAAATTGGCAATGTGCATGGAATGGGTTTCTGCATTGGACAGTCCAAGACAAAAGGCTTATATAATTTAAGCATTCAAAATTTACAAATCTTATATTGCGCTTCGGTTTGCGAAAGCTAATTGTAAAAATATCATATTCGTTGATGGGCGTTTTCTTCGCCTTCATGCTATTGATTTACCTTGTTTTTAATAGTACGCCTTTCCAAAATTTTATTATTCATAGGGTTGATAAATGGCTTTCCGGGGCTTTCAAAACAGAGATTTCTATTGATAAAATCAACTATGATGGTTGGACCTATTTCAGTATCGATAATATTTATTGGGGCGATCAAAAGAAAGATACCCTCTTTTTTGTAAAGAACTTGCAGTTTGATATTGCGGGTATGGAAATTGATAGCATGCGTTTTGTATTAGATGATGTGCGTGTGAATGGGGCCTTATGCAAAATTGTAACTTATCCTGATAAGACTTTCAACATTGACGTGTTATTTAATATCTTCGATCCACTTGATACGGTAATCGATCCAAATGCACCCAAATTTAATTTGTATTTTAATGATATCACAGCTGAGAACACAAGATTTCATTTGATTGACTCAACCGAAAAATTTTCTCCGGAGGGGTTTGATCCATATAATATTTGTTTTAGTAACATCAACCTTAGGGCAAAGCATTTTAAGATTATCGAAGATTCGCTTCATTTTAAAATGAGGTCATTTAGTGGTGTTGAGCGAAGCGGTTTTGCTATTCAAAATATGAAAAGCATCACCACCATTTGTCCTACCTTGATGGAGTTTGATAAAATGCGATTGGAAACAGACAATAGCATTATCAAGGACTTTGCTAGCATGAAATACGATAGCTGGGATTCAGTAGCTAGCAACTTTATTAGCAATGTATACATGAAAGGGAATATCAGAGAGAGTGAAGTGGACATTAAGGATATAGCATTTTTTGCCCCACTACTCAATACTTTTCATTACAAAGCCATTGTAAATAGCAAATTGAGCGGTACCATTGATAACTTTAAGCTGAAGGATGTAGATGTGAGGTATGGCAATTATACGCGATTCAAAGGCCAAGTAGCTCTCAATGGTTTGCCTAATATTGACCAAACTTTTATAGATGTACAAACCGATTTTGCTAGTAGTATTGAAAATGAGATTGAGAAAATTATTGATTACAACCTTCCTGATGAGTTTTTTCATTCACTTGGTTTGGTAAAGTATAAAGGAAATTATACAGGGTTTATTAATGACTTTGTGAGTTATGGTGAAATTGAGACTGTGTATGGCAAAATCACAACGGATTTGAACATGAAGCTTCCTGATTTTGATCCTGCTCGTTCATCATACTCTGGCAATCTGGATTTGAAAGATTTCAATTTAGGTGGGCTTATTAACCAAAGAGATTTAATAGGATTTACTACCCTTAAGTCGTCTGTGCAAGGAAAAGGCTTAGATACAAAGCATATCAATGCCAATATCAATACACAAATAGCCTATATTGATTTTAACCAATACAAATACAATAATATTGATTTTATTGGCTTGTTGAATAAGAAATATTTTAGTGGTAAAATGAATTGTGATGACGAAAATGTTAAGTTTAACATCAATGGAAAAGCAGATTTTAATAAAGATATTCCAGAGTTTATATTCAAAAGCGATATTGAAACGCTTAAGCTAAAAGAATTGCATTTTTGGGATAAAGATATCAATGTCCAAACCCATATTGATGGAGATTTTAGGATAAAAGATTTTGATCATAACAGTGGTAATTTGAACATTACTAATACCTATTTGGAATACAAAGGATCTGAATACACCATTAACCATATTGATATTAGTTCAGTGAATGAAAATAGGAAGAAATTGAGTATTAACTCCGATTTTTTAAATGCATCCATTGATGGCGATTTTAATTTTTTGAGCCTTGATAAAAGCATGAAAAATTTAGTGAATAAGCTAGTACCTGCTTATTATACCCAAAGTTTTTCGAATTTGCCTAAACAGAATTTTGTATATAATATAAAGGTAAAAAACACCTATAATATTTCTCAAATGTTCTTTCCGAATATTGATTTAGATAAGTTTGAACTTCAAGGCAAATATGATAATTCAAACAATATTTTTGACAATATTGGCTATGCACAAACTTTTAGGTACAACAATTATTATGTAAGCGATTTGACCTTTAAAACTAATGTGAGCAGTAACATGAAGGCCGATTTGCTGCTTGGAATATCACAACTTTCGCGAAATGATACCATGCTTATAAATGAATTTGCTGTGAAAGGTTCTGTGGCACAAAATAAAGGGAATTTGCAGGTGAAAATGCAAGATACAAGCAGTTATATTTATTCAAACCTAAATACGAATTTTATATTCAAAAAGGATTTGATTCAGATGAGTTTTGATACTTCTGAGTTTCATTATAATAATTCGCATTGGAATGTAAACTCTGATGGGATGGTCTATTTATATGATTCAATCATTAAATTTAATAATGTTTCCTTTCAAAATAAAATGCAGCAAATTGCAATCAATGGCAATTATGCTATGAATGGTGCTGAAGAGAGTTTGCTATTTACTTTGGTTAATTTCAATTTAGATAACCTGAATAGTTTTATGCCAAGGCTTAATATCAAAGTGAATGGAGAAGCAAATGGAAATATTACTTTGCAAAGTGTAAAAAAGAAAATGGTTATCAATAGTAATTTGGATTTGAATGATGTGATGTTGGATAATGACAGCATTGGATTTATTCAGCTAACAAGTGACTATGACGCAGTGAATGAAAGGTTAAATTTTATAGGGAAGGCGTTAAGTGGTAAATTGAATAATTTCGTGGCCGCAGGCTACGTATTTATGAAAAATAGTACCCTAGATATTGATGTAAATTTTGACAATGCAGAGGTAAAGGCATTTAACGCTTTTGTAAAAGATTACATTGCCATTTATGATGGATTGGCCTCACTTAAATGTAAGATAACTGGGACCATAAGCAGACCTAATGTGGATGGGGTTTTAGAAGCCAAGAATATTGTTACACGAATTGAGTATTTGAAAACAACCTATCGAATTAGCGATAAAATTATTTTTGATGAAAATAGCATTCAGCTTTTGCCTACCAAAATATATGATGTAAATAATTTAACTGCAGATATAGAGGGAACAATAAAACATAAAGGATTCGATAATTTTATTTTTGATATCAATATCCATAACTTTAAAAAGTTTCAGATGTTAAATACTACTGCCAATGATAATTCTTTGTATTATGGCACTGCTTATGGTACTGGCTATTTTACTATTAAAGGGCCATTTAATAATATGGTTTTAGACATCAATGCCCGCACTGAGAAGGGAACACTCATCTATTTAACGCCATTTGGAAATAGTGATGATAATGAGGAATCTTTGATTCACTATGTCAACTATGATACTACCTTTAAAGACATTGTAGTTCGTAAAAATGTGTTGAGTGGGTTTAGTCTTAATATGAATGTTAAGGCTACACCTGATGCTGAAATGCAAATTATTTTTGATGAACAAACAGATGACAAGTTGAGGGCTAGAGGCACGGGAGATGTAAGATTAGAGCTTACAAGGCAAGGTGCATTTAATATGTATGGTGAAGTAACTTTAAGTAGTGGCGATTATCAATTTAGTGCAGTGAATGTAGTAAGTAAAAAGTTCTTGTTACAAAGTGGAAGTAAGATAACCTGGGGCGGAGACCCATTCGATGCAAGGTTGAATATAACGGGTTTGTATCCTTTGCGAACTACCATTAATGAGATTTATAGCACAACTGCCTCTACACAGAATACAAATACTAAAATTCCAGTTGAATGTTTGATGAATATTAGAGGTAATTTGAGCAGCCCTATTTATAGTTTTGATATTAATTTCCCCAATTTAGAAAACAGCCTAAGTGGCACAGAAGCCAATGGTTTGAATGCAGTTGTATCCTCTATTAGAAAGGAACCTGAGAATATGACCCAGCAAGTAATTAGCTTATTGGTTTTTGGTAAGTTCACTCCTTTGGCAAACGTAAACCAGAATAACAATGTAAGCAATAATATTGGAGTCAATACCCTTTCCGATTTGGCATCATCGCAAATTAACAATGCTTTAAATAAAGTAGTGCCTGGCTTTGATTTTAGTGTAGATATGCAGAATGCCATTGCTGTAGATCCCACCAAAGGAAGATCTTTTCTTTTGTCGGCATCTAAAAAGTTTTTTGATAATAGGCTTGAAGTGATGGGCTCATTTGCCACAGATAACTCACAAAATAATATTATTACCCAATATAATATTTCAAGAAGCGGCAACTTTAAAGCTCGCGCATTTAACCGCCAAGCTTTAAATCCTATTTATGATAAAAACATAACCACCCAAGGGTTAGGATTATATTACCGCAAAGAGTTTGATAATTTCTACGACCTTTTTAATATCAGAAAGAAGAAAATGGTTTCACTAAAGTGATGTTAATTTGAGTAATATGAATTCGATTAAACACATATTATTTATCGTGAATCCTTATGCTGGCAAAGGTAAAGCTTTATCCGTATCGCAGTATGCTCAGGAAGTATTAAATAGGAATAATATTAAGACTACCTTGTTTACCAGTCAATCTAAGGGGGATATTTCCCAAATCACCTCAAAGTATAATAGCACTGACTTTACCAGTGTTGCAGTATTAGGTGGGGATGGCACTATGCATGAGGTATTGAATGCTGTGATAACTGATGAATCTTGGTTGAAGTTATCTTATCTACTTTTCCCTTGCGGCACTGGTAATGCCTTTAATTATGACCTTGATTGTTTGACTTCAGACAAAGTAATTGATCATTTATTGAATGGAAAAGATACCTTGATAGATATTGCAGAAGTGAAAACAAATGCAGGGAGTGTTTGGTCCTTTAACATAGTTGGCTGTGGTCTAGTTGCTCATATCAATGTATTGGCAGAAAAAATGAGGTGGCTAGGTTCAGCTCGATATACAGTTGCTTCACTAATTAAAATTCTGTCTAATCCTACTATTAAGGCCAAGGTAATTGCAAATGGTAAAGAGCTAAATGCTGAGTTTTGTTTCTTGTTTGCATGCAATACTCGCTATACAGGTAAGGCAATGAAAATGGCTCCTATGGCTAGTCTTACTGATGGAAAGATTGATTTTTTGATTGTTAAAAAAGCATCTCGATTGGCATTATTAGGATTGTTTCCTAAGGTGTTTAGTGGTAAGCACATGGATTCACCATTGTTACAGTATGTTCAAACAAGTCATTTGAAAATTGAAACTGAAAAACCAGAAATAGTAAACATTGATGGTGAAATAAAAGGGAATACTTCTTTAGAAATTTTGATGCATCCAAGAAAGTTGAAAATAATTTCTCAAACCTAATCAATGCCCATAAACTTATGGGTTTGTAAACTGATTTTCCATTGTGGATTTTCCTTTACGAAATCAATAATCAAAGGCAACATTTCTTTTGATTTATCCCATTCTGGTTGTAGGTATAGTTTGCAATTTGTATTTACCAATGCGGCATTTTTATTAGCCCAATCAAAATCTGATTTGTTAAAGATTACTACTTTAAGTTCATCTGCATGAATGATACTTTCAGGAAATGGAGCTTTAAATTTCTTTGGAGAAACACATACCCAATCCCAACTGCCACTCATAGGATGAGCCGCTGAAGTTTCAATATTGGTTTGAATGCCTTTTGACTTTAACATAGCCGTTAATTCTGTTAAATCATGCATAAGAGGTTCGCCACCGGTTATCACCGCTAATTTTGCCCGAGCCTTCTCAACCCATGATACGATTTCATTAAGCTCGTATTGGGGATGTTTGTCAGCATCCCAACTCTCTTTAACATCACACCAAACGCAACCCACATCACATCCGCCTAATCGAATGAAATAGGCAGCATTTCCCGTGAAATACCCTTCTCCTTGTATGGTGTAAAAATGCTCCATTACAGGCAAAGTTTGTTTGTGATTTGTATTCAATTATTAGATGACGTTAAGGTAGTGAAATATTTGTTGAGTAAGGTTAACAATGTCTTTGTTGTTTTTGGTGTCTATCATGGCATCAAAGTAGCGAGTCCCATTCTCATGCATGGCTGAAATTTTATAGTCCGCTTTGCTATATACACTCATGGCATGAAGCGGTAGGATGTCGTCAAAATAAACTCCTATTATCAAATCAAAATGGGTACTTAAAAATCTTCCAATTTTACTCTTATCTGGCAGATTGAAAACATCCAATTTTTCTTGCCAAAAGAACTCAGACTGAATATGTATTTTCTTCGTATGAGGTAATACTTTTTGATCAACAAAACCCATTAAGAATACTTTTTTACCATGCTCTCTTAATGAGGCTGCAAAGCGCTGCACACTCTCTTCATTTTGTTTGTTGGCTGCATCATACACAATACCAATTTCATTCATTTGGTCGAATGAAACGAGTTTGTTTTTCTTATGGATATTCGCAGCTTGAAGATTAAGCCTACGTTTACCAAAAAAAGTTTTTATGTCTTGAATAAATTTCATGGTGGCTTATTCTAAATCGTACTGTTTAATTTTTCTATAAAGCGTTCTTTCTGAAATACCCAGTTCGTTAGCCGCTTTCTTGCGCTTACCATTGTATTTATTCAAGGCCTTTTTAATCATTTCAATCTCTTGTTGTTCAAGTGATAAAGATTCTTGAATCGGTTGGGCTTCCGTTATCTCAATAATATTTGGATTGGATGCAACAACTGTGTTTACCGGCTGAACCTGCGGTGAAGGATTACTGAAGGAATTATCTTGATAGTTACTGGCAAAATGATTTTGGGTTATTAATTCGCTGCCAACTGGGTTTGCTCCACCTTGCAGCATACCATATACCACGCCTTTTAATTCGTTCAAATCTTTACGAAGATCAATCAAAACTTTATAAAAAATATCACGCTCGCTTAGATTTGAATGTTCGCCACCCAGGCCCGTAAACAGAGCGGGAATACCTGATTTTTCTGCTGGCAATACTTGCCTTAATTCTTGGGCATTCACATTTTTATCTTCATCAAGAACTGAAAGTTGTTCGGCTACATTCTTTAATTGACGAATATTACCTGGCCATCTGTAATTGATAAGTAATTGTTGGGCTTCAGTATCTAACAATACAGGTTTTGATTTGTATTTTTCGGCAAAGTCAGCACTGAATTTTCTAAATAATAAATGAATGTCTTCCTTTCTTTCACGAAGCGATGGTACTTTTATCGGCACTGTTGAAAGTCTGTAATACAAATCTTCTCTAAATTTGCCACTAGCTGAATAGTCTAACAAATCTCTATTGGTAGCAGCAATAATCCTTACATCCGTTTTTTGGGTTTTTGAAGAGCCCACTTTTATGAACTCACCACTCTCAAGTACACGAAGTAATCTTGCTTGTGTTTCTAAGGGTAGTTCACCTACTTCATCTAAGAAAATAGTTCCGCCATTCACGGTTTCAAAATAACCTTTACGGGTATCCAAAGCACCTGTGAAAGAACCTTTCTCATGTCCAAATAATTCCGAATCGATGGTTCCTTCGGGTATGGCCCCGCAGTTAACAGCTATAAAAGGCCCGTGTTTACGGTTGCTCAAAGAATGAATTACCTTGCTAAAAGCCTCTTTACCTACACCACTTTCACCATTAATTAAAACGGTTATATCGGTTGGAGCCACTTTGGTAGCAGTAACCAAAGCATAATTAAGCAAAGTCGAATTGCCAATTATCTCAAACCTTTGTTTTATATCTTGTATGTTCATTTAAAATTTCGAATTAAAACCTATACCTATCAATAGCCTTGCCAATTAAACTGGTTTGTGTAGAGCGTTCAATTTTTACAGCCACATAGTCACCTTTCTGGTACATGCCATCTTTAGGGAAAATTACCGTATGATTGGTTTCGCTTCTACCCACCCAATCTTGATCTGATTTCTTTGAGTTACCTTCAATCAAAACAATATGCGTACTCCCTATTTGTTTATTATTTTTAGCTATGCTTATGCTATGTTGTACATTGATAATTTCTTGTAACCTGCGAAGTTTCACATCATTTGGTATGTCGTCTGGATACCTTCGTGCGGCAAGGGTTCCAGGTCTTTCACTATAGGTGTACATATAGGCAAAATCAAATTGGGCATATTCAAACATGCTCAACGTATCTTGGTGTTCTTCTTCGGTTTCGCTACAGAAACCAGCAATTACATCGCTTGAAATACCGCAATTAGGCATGATTTCACGGATTTTATCCAATCTACTCATAAACCATTTTCTGTCGTAAGTGCGGTTCATCATACTTAAAACCCTGCTATTGCCATGTTGCAATGGGTAGTGAATATGCTTGCAAATATTTGGATATTTTACCATGGTATAAAGCACTTCATCTGTAATATCTTTTGGATGTGAGGATGAAAAACGAACCCTCAAATCAGGTGCCACAAGTGCTACTTTTTCAAGCAATTGGGCAAAATTGCAAACAACATTCCCTTGTTCGTTTTCCTCTTTGTAGCTATCTACATTCTGACCTAAAAGACTTACTTCTTTGTAACCATTGTTATACAAATCTTGCGCTTCTTTTATAATAGATGCTGAAGAGCGACTACGCTCACGGCCTCGTGTAAAGGGTACTACACAGAAGCTACACATATTATCGCATCCGCGCATAATGCTAATGTAGGCATTGATACCATTGCTGCTCAATCTTACCGGAGTAATTTCAGCATACGTTTCTTCTCTACTCAACAAAACATTAATGGCTTTTTGGCCCTCTTCCACTTTGGCTATCAAGGCTGGTATATCACGGTAAGCATCAGGTCCCACAACAATATCTACCAATTGCTGTTTTTCCATTAGCTCTTCCTTTAAGCGCTCTGCCATGCAACCCAAAACGCCTACTATCATTCCTGGATTACTTTTTTTGGTGTGTTTTATTTCTTTTAATCGGCCCCATACATGGCTTTCAGCATTGTCTCTTATGGCGCATGTGTTCACAAAAACCACATCTGCATCAAGCATATTTTTAGTAGTTTTAAAACCATTGTCGGCCATAATACTTGCCACTACCTCGCTGTCTGCTAAGTTCATGGCACATCCATAAGTTTCTATATATAGGTTTCGTGTAGCATTCTCTGGCTCCACTGATGCGGTTACGCCTTTCATTCTTTAGATAAAATTTGGAATGCGAATGTAGGCTTTTTTCTGACAGAGTGGCAGAAAAATTTGTAGATTTTTCGATTTAATGAATTGAAATTTTTCGTTGAATTTTTCTTCAGGAAAAGGTTTCAATGGATTAATACTTTTCCTCTAAAATTAATTACCCCGAAGGGGTAAAATAATTAAAGCCGTAGGTGAAACCTAGGGAAATAAAATAAAGGAATGCAATGAAGAACCCCGAAGGGGTTTAATAACCAGGATCATGTTGTGCATTTTATTTAATTATCATTGAAGTTTACATGGTTGGTGAAGCTGCGCTATGACACCAAGCGTGGGCCATTTCAATTAAGGCACCAAAACAATAATCCCCAAATTGCTATTGATATCCAAAATAGGGTAGTCGTTAAAATCAACTGAAGTATCTCCATTCAAATCTGATTCGAAATACCCCAAATCCCCATTATTACTGCTAATGTCGAGGGGAGGATAGTCGTTAAAATCTACAGAACCATCTTGGGTGATATCGCCACTATAAACAGCAAAATTACCATCACCCAAATCTGCAAGGTTATCACCTGCAGCTTTGTTTGTACCATCACTAAAATTATACTCAGCACCATTATTGGTTATCAAAACGGGGGTAGAACTCCATGTCTCAACTGAATTACGGTGCTTTAATACAATGTAGTATGATTTACCAATGCATAAGGGCGAGAACAAAATACTAGCCGAGCCATCTGTTTGCAGTGAACCTTTTCCTGTAAATGAAAGGGGGTGTCCTGCAATTGTATCATGCAATTCTACCGTTATGATATCTGCAATATTCGACATCAAAGGGTCGCCAAGTGATGAAGACATGAACCCTGATCCCATATAAAAACCTTGAATAAATGCGGTAAGATTTAAATACACGCCAGAATCCACAGAGGCTTTTTGCTGAAAACCTTGACTTAATAAAAGGCTACCACCAAGAGTGGCTGTAAATGTTTCGCCCAAGGTTGAACTTACATTGAAATTAGAATTACTAAAATAGCCTCCTCCAGCTGAAATAGCCCTTCTGCTAATATTTTGTCCACTTACGCCATGAAGCGAAAAAAGGAATAGTATGCCTAAAATAGTTCTTTTCATGTTCCCTAAAATCTTCTAACAGCCCTAACCCTGCATTGACCACCTTTTAAATTTACATCACAATAGCCGCTAGCAAAGTATTGCATCCACGCATAAGAGGCATCCGTTTCGTTGGAACTCCAATAACTTCCAAATTGAAAACCATTAGCGTCACCCAACACTTCATTTACAACAGTGGCTGCATTATAACATTGGTTTAATTCCCATGCAGATGGAAGATACCAATCGCTGTATCCACCAGAACTATATGCATTACATATAAAAGCCGCACCAGATACGCAGCCCGATTGGCTAACAATAGCAGTGGTATTCACCTGCCCATCCCTTGAGTTTTGTGCTGTTCCAACGGCTAAGTAGGTAATATTACTGTATGTGGCACCAGTGCTAATATCTGTAAGTGAAGCTATCAAACCATGTTCGGTTCCATTTTTTTTCCAAACCGCTATTACAATTCCACCACCAAAAAGTTCGCCAATATAATGTGTGAAAAGGCCATTGGTGTTAAGGTTTACACTTCCCGCAGTGCCGGCATATAGGGCATAAGGCACACTCATCATTTGTTGGGTGCCTATATCAATATAATTATTGCCAGTGGCTGATGTATCTAACTCAACCTTTAAAAATTTACTGCTATTCCCCCAATCAACTGCTCCAAAACTTCCCGTAATTGGATTACCTGTTCCTACATTTAGGTTAAATATTCCCAATGAATTGGTGCTAGTATTGTGAGTCTCTTTATATGAAACAGTGCCTGTAGCGCTTGCATTCAAAATGCTAAATCTCACCATGATATTTTTATTGATAATGGCTTGACCATTGGCAAATCTAGCCGCTGCCTGATAAGGAATACCTTGAGGGGCTTGTGCTTTTATCATCACAAATGATAAAACGAATAATCCAAGTATGAATATTTTTTTCATTGCGTATTTATTTTCAATGGCATATATAAGTAAATTTGAATTAAATTGTATAAAATAATACATATCACCCCTAAATTTAATTTCGTTTAACTGGCAATAGCTATTTAGTATATTGTTTTTGGTATAACTTGTTTAATTCTTCTTGTCTCAGAAGTTAAATTGCAATCCAAATGGCACGCATAAAATTACAACTTCCGGCACATTTTGAATTTTCAACAGAGTTAGAAATTCGTATTTCAGAAATTAATTATGGCAATCATCTTAGCAATGATGCCTATTTGAGTTTGATGCATGAAGCTAGGTTAAGGTTCTTTGCAAGTTTTGGATATAGCGAATTTGACCTTGCTGGAGCATCAGTAATTATGGGGGATGTGGCGATAGTGTATAAAAAAGAATGTCATTATGGTGATGTGTTAAAGATAGAAGTAACAGCAGCAGAATTTGGCAGCCGCAGTTTTGATTTATTTTATCGATTTATTAAAACTAAAACGAATGAGATAGCATGCGAAGCCAAAACCGGCATCATTTGTTATGACTATAAAGAAAAGAAAACAGTAAACGTTCCAGATGCATTCAGGAATAGGTTTGGGTAAAGAAAATGTTAGTTAGTTCGATCGATAATCCTGTCAGTTCGAGCGGAGTCGAGAACAAAGGAATGTTTAGTGCTTTTGTCTATTTCTCGACTCCGCTCGAAATGACAAAGGCTGCTCGAAATGACTAAAGCGATGAACCGAACAACTATCAACCGTAAACTGTGAAGCGAAAAACTGTGAACCGAACAACCATGAACTAAAAAAACAAAAGAATTTGAAAAAGAATAATCAAAAATTACACCGCGATATACAAAGAGTCTTTGCTGAAAATGCACGCAAATTGTTAAACTACAAACAAGTCGCATCAAAGCTCGGTATCGAAGATAACAAAGGCAGAGATGAACTTCTTATTGCATTGAAAATATTAGATAGGGAAGGGGTGATTGAAGAAATTCAACCAGGGAAATATGTAGCCCGATTGAAGCACCAATTCATCACCGGTCGTGTGGATATGACCCAACGCGGACAAGGTTATCTTGTTCCTGATGAAGGGCAAGACATCACTGAAGATTTATACATCAGCCCTGATTACTTAAATACTGCCCTTGATGGTGATAAAGTAAAGGTGCAAATGATGGGACATAAAATCAGTGACAAACAAGCCGCTGAAGTGGTGGAGGTATTAGAACGCAACAGAACAGATTTTGTTGGAACCCTTCAAGTAAATGCCAGCTATGGTTTCTTGGTGTGTGATGATAAGAAGATGTATGTCGATATTTTTATCCCACAAGATAAATATGGCAAAGCCAAAAACGGAGATAAAGCCATTGCACGTATTGTTAAATGGACGCCTGATGACAATAATCCTGTAGGTGAAATTGTGGATGTTCTGGGTAAACCGGGCAACCATGAAACAGAGATGAATGCCATCGTTGCCGAGTTTGGATTTCCTCTAAAATTTAACCCTGAAACAGAGAAAGAGGCAGAAAAGATTTCAGATAAAATTGGCAAAGATGAAATAGCCAAACGCAGGGATTTTAGAAAAGTACTAACCTTTACCATAGACCCTGAAGATGCAAAAGATTTTGATGATGCCATTTCTTATGAAGTAATGAAAGATGGTACTTTCGAAATTGGTATTCACATTGCCGATGTATCGCATTTTGTAAGACCGGGCACCCAACTCGAAAAAGAAGCTTATGACAGAGCCACATCAGTCTATCTGGTAGATAGAACCATTCCCATGTTACCAGAAAAACTTAGTAACGGGGTTTGCTCATTGCGACCACATGAAGAAAAATTGACTTTCTCGGTAGTGGTTAAAATGAATGAGAAATCCGAAGTGTTAGATACATGGATTGGTAAAACGGTTATTTATTCTGATAGAAGATTTAGCTATGAAGAAGCCCAAGAACGAATAGAAAGCAAAGAAGGTGATTTGGCTAGTGAAATAAACATCCTTAATAAATTGGCATTAATCCTCCGCGAGCAAAGGTTTAAAAAAGGTGCCATTAGTTTCGAAACACAAGAAGTAAAGTTTAGGTTAGATGAAAATTTTAAACCTACGGATGTGTATGTAAAAGAACGCAAAGATGCCCATAAATTGATTGAAGAGTTTATGCTACTTGCCAATAGAAAAGTGGCTGAATATGGCAGCAGCCAAATTGAAAGCAAGAAGCCGAAAACATTTGTGTACCGTACACACGATTTACCAAATGAAGACAAACTAAAAGTGTTTAGCACCTTTGCTGCACGCTTTGGTTATAAGGTAAATGTTGAATCACCTAAAAATGTGGCAAGGGCATTAAACCATTTGCTTGAAGAAGTGGAAGGCAAGCCAGAACAGAATGTGTTGCAAAGCCAAGCAGTGCGTACCATGCAAAAGGCTATGTATACCACCAAAAAGACAAGCCACTATGGATTGGCATTTGAGCATTATACCCATTTCACTTCACCCATCAGGCGCTATCCTGATTTGATGACCCATCGTTTATTGTTTGATTATTTGCATGGGGATAAATCTGCCCCACAAGATAAATACGAGGAGGCATGTAAGCATTCATCTGCCATGGAAGTGAAAGCTTCTGATGCAGAAAGAGCTTCTATTCGTTATAAGCAAGTAGAGTATATCAAAGATTTTGTAGGCACCACTTTCCAAGGCATCATCTCTGGCATGTCGGAGTGGGGTATATATGTAGAGATAACCAAATTCAAATGTGAAGGTATGCTGCGCCTTACCAATATCAATGACGACTACTACCAATACGACAATAAAAACCAATGGATAGTAGGACAAAGAACAGGACGTAAGTTCCAGTTTGGCGATACATTAGAAGTGGTGGTTGTTTCAGCAGATATTATCAAACGGCAAATTGATTTGAGTTTACTCGAAACCGAAACCATGAAAAGTTTCAGAAGCAAATGGGAGAAAAGCAAAGGCAAAAAATTAGGTGCTTCAAAAAAATCCGGTGGTGAAAGAAGAACGAGAAGAGGACGTTAGTTAAAAGTTGGTTATTGAAAACAAATGCATTCCTCATCCTATCAAAGCCAAATCTGTCAGTTCGAGCGGAGTCGAGAACGAAGGAATGATTCGTGTTTGTCTATTTCTCGACTCCGCTCGAAATGACAAGGTCCGCTCGAAATGACTAAAGCGATGAACCGAACAACTATCATTCTTGAACCGTCCACCAGTGAACCGACCACGCGTCATGCTCAGGCACGAAGCATCTTTACTAATTTGAAAATGTTTGATTTAGCAGATTTGAAAACGGATGCCTTCCCCCTTTGAAGGGGGTTAGGGGGATGTTGTCAAATCTCACTAACTTTCTTAAAAACAGCGTATAGTTTAATTTAAATATTTTCTGATAATTCATTTTGAATACGGATTCATTCCCTCCGTTAGCTAACGGAGGGTTAGAGGGATGTATATACTCATCCCAAAAGTTTACTCAAATCCCAAACTTATCCTGAATCTATTATAAAAAACGAATTTAGGTTTCCAATAGCTAACTAAGGTCAAAGGGATGTGTTTTCTAAATACCAAATTGTCTCCTCAATTCTTAAAATAACATTATTTATATCCTGCTTTACCTCTAAATCCTTACATCTAAAAAATGTAACACCATGTTCTTCTAATCTGCTTTGCCTTAATGAGTCTAGTTCAATGGCATCATCATTGTCATGAGATATGCCGTCAATTTCTATGGCTAACATCAATTCGTGACAATAAAAATCAACAATATATTCAAGCATTGGAACTTGGCGATGAAATTCGTAACCAAGTGATTTTCCTTTGAGCTGTTTCCAAAGTAACACTTCACTTAAAATCCTCTTTTTTCTTAGATCTCTCGCTAAGTTTTTTAAGTCTTTTTTATATGGAATAATTATGTTTTTCATTGGTGAAATTATTTGGTGTTGAATGTCGTAAACATCCCCCTTAATCCCCCTTTCCCGATGCATCGGGAGGGAATTCCAGCCCACTAGCTTCTCCTATATTTTCAATTCATCATCCAAATGTGAACCGACAAACCGTGAACCCACAAACCGTGAACCGTCCATCCGTGAACCGAAAAACTGTAACCCATGAACTGACAAGCCAAGCACCGAGCACCAAGCACCGCCAACCATCCACCTCCCCCTAAATCATCACCACATTCTCATCCCTCAACAATTCCTCATTCCTAAATTTAAGCATCAGGTTAGCCACCGTCACCACATCCTTTTGGCAATAGGTTTTAATACGTTCAAGGTCTTTATCCAGCCAATACACTTGCCACACCATGCTGCCATCTATATCATCTTTAGGGGTGGGCACATTGAAGCTAGCCGCCAACAAATCCAATGAGGTGAAGCTTTTATAATCACCAAACTTCCATAGTTCCATGGTGTCTAAGAGGTTTACCTCCCAAGGCTTTTTGCCTGCGGTGTTAAGTATGTGAGGTATTTCAAGGCCATTAATAAGGCACCTACGTGCAATGTATGGGTAGTCGAACTCCTTGCCATTGTGGGCACATAAGGAGTTGCCTGCATCACTAAAATGCCTTTCTATCATCCTGCAAAAATCCCCCAGCAGTTGGGCTTCATCATGACTGTAAAACGACTTTACCCTAAACTGATACTCACGGCCGCTGCTGCTAAAAAAGCCACAGCTAATGCACACAATTTTGCCAAACTCAGCGTAGATGCCTGCGCGGTTGTAAATGTCTTCAGGTGTTTGGCCTTCCTCTTTCTTTAGTATGGCCGATTTCTTCTTCCATAGTTCTTTCCATCTTTCGGGCAATTGGCTGTATTCGGCATACTGCGGCACCGTTTCTATATCCAGAATAAGTATTTTGGTTAGGTCGAGATGTTGAATCATAATGCGATACTTTCTTGTTTACACAATTATAGCATTTTTTTGTTTGGGTGGGAAAAGAAAAATTTAGAATTATGTTTTTAGTTTTGCCTTCAATAGTTCTGTTAAAGATACTGTGATTGGGTTTGGAGAATTTCTAAAAGATTTAAAATTCTGTAATTCTTTTAAATCAAAATCTAAATTTCCGAATTCATTTGAAACTTCATTTTCTATTTTGTATAAAATATATAAATCGCCTGAGGGATCTTTATAACCAGATTTAATCATATCATCTTTTGAGAATATTTTTGGTCCCTCTTCATTCAATTTGAAGATTTTATTCGTTGTAGTTTTGCTTTCTCCATGCAGAACCAAATATTTGGCTGATACCTCTTTTACTCCCAAAGGCAAAGAGCCTTTGTTTGTGCCTGTTCTGAAATTATATAGTTTGTTTTTTATTATCCATTCTAATTGAAATTTTGATTTGTAATAACCAACCAATACAAATGTTTCATCAGGTATAAGTTTCTCGTTTCTATTCTCATCAAAATATTCAGGCATTGGTTCATTTAGAATATTCGAATCGTCCTTTTCATTTTTGTGAATGTCGTAGATTTTAACCGCAGTATGTTCTCTTTGGGATGCTCTGTCAATAAAGTTTGCAATTACTTTTCTAATGAATGTTTTTAAATGCTCTTTGTCTTTATCGTCTTTATTAGGTTTAATTACAAAAGCACCCAAGCCAGGAATTAATTCATGAAAGCCTCTAAAAGAATCGTTCTTGCCTTCTCCTGGATATAAAACATAAGCACCGCCAGTTCTTCTAATTGCATCTTTGTAGGCATGCATTTTTAGTAAATCCTGATTTTTAAATGTTCCTTTCTTTACTTCTTCTGCCTCTTCCTTTATTAGTTCAAAGTTTTCTTTCTCTGACAATTCCTCGTCTTTAGATTTAGAAATTAACTCATAGAAATTTTTGACTTTGTATTTTGCGTCAAAGTGAATGTGTGTAATCAATTCTGTTCTTTCTGCCTCTTTTGCTTCTGTTATTTCTTCAGGCCAAATAGATAAAGTGTAATCAGGGCGGAGTGTGGTTGTGTAACTGCCTGAATTCGGAAAAGTTTTGCCGCCACCAAAAGAACGATTATAGGAGAATTGAATATTTAAGTTTCTTGATGGAGATTTGTATACACCTTTCATTGCAATGGCCGTTCCCTGCTTTAAATTAAGCGATAATTGACCCTTATCGAATTGAATCAATTCTGCGATACTTTTAGGTTCAATTTCAAATACTTCTTTTAATAAATCTAACAAAGTAAAAAACAACCAATATTCGTAAAGCGTAGCAATATCTTTTTTACCAGCATCATAAACATTTTCGCCACCTTGCCAAATCAATTTGGCTGCTAAGTCAAATTTTAGCCAAGCATTTAAAACTTCTCTATACCCGCTTTTCCTTTGAAGTACGGGGCTATTTAGCTTTAATGAACTTGGTCTTGATATTTGTTTGAAGAATGATTGATTTAATAAAGTGGAAAGTTTTGTTGCTAGCAATCCAGATTCAAATTTTGCAGTTGAATATTTTTCAAATTTTAATTCGCAATTTTCGCAGAAAAAAAGAAATTCTTCTAATGCATGTTTAATAAAACGATTTTCGGATGTGTCTATAGATTCTATTTTCCTTGTACTATCTATTTTTGTTGGAATGGAAGTTAGCCCGTAAGACTTATTCAAAAAATGATCACTATTTATTGCCATTCGGTTACTTTTGGTAACCAATTGTTTTATATTTTTTTGATTAAATCTTCGTATTCTTCGAATATCTTTTACCTCATGTTCCTGTTCCCATTTTGTTGTAGGATTGGACACAATTTTTTGAATAGCTTCTTCAAATTCTAGTGAATCAATTAATGATTTTACAAAAGAAAAGCGTTGATATAAAGTCTCTGGGTTCTTATTGAAATCGGTTTCAAAATGCTGGGTAATTGGCGAATCAATCTGCATAATCAAATCCGTGCATCTTTCGGTGATGCTTTCAAGCATATAGCGGTAATCTGTCCGATAATCTGATTTGACTTCTAATTTGAATTTATGGACATTGCCTAAACTTTCTGAATGAACAATTTCAAATGTTAAAGCGCCTACATATATATTGGGCGAAATAATGCCTATGTGTGGCTTTCTGCTATGAGCTTGAATGTAATCTGTTTTTTTAAATGAATAGTTCGGATCCGAAAACTCATAATCATAAAAACAGCCTTCTTTTAGTTGGTATCTGCATTCTCCTTCTTGTTCTGAATTTGTAACGTCAAATAAGCTATCTGTTATTTTAGCATCTATAGTTAGTGATAAGTCCTTTTCTATAAAAGCTAATGGTATCGAAATGAAAGTTAATGATGTCATAAATGTCTAATTGTTTTTGCTTTCAATTAGTTTTTGCAATTCTTTTTTGCTTGGAAGAATCAATTCATACTTACTTGCAAATATTTGTTCGTTATTTTCGGGCAAGGTAATTTCTACCATAGTGTCTTTTTTATCCTTACATAAAACAATACCTATAGTTTTATTTTCTTCTTCAAGTTTCACAAATCTATCATAGTAGTTCACATACATCTGCATTTGACCAAGGTCTTGATGTTTGAGTTTACCAATTTTCAAATCAATGAGTACAAAACATTTGAGCAAACGATTATAAAAAACCAGATCAACTCTAAAGTGCTCTTCATCAAATGTAAATCGCACTTGTCGCCCAACAAACGTGAATCCTTTTCCTAACTCAAGTAAAAAATGCTCTAACTTATTAATTAAAGCTTGTTCTAAATCTGTTTCGTTGTAAGATGTTTTTTCTTCTAAATTTAAAAACTCCAGTACGTAAGGATCTTTTATTAAATCAAAAGCTTTTTCTATTATTTGACCATTCTTGGAGAGTTTTACTATTTCCTCCTTCTCTTTACTAATGCATAAGCGCTCATAAAGAGATGAGTTGACTTGGCGATCTAGTTCCCTTACACTCCAATTGTTTTTTGAAGCTTCTATTTCATAAAATTTGCGTTCATCTTCATTTTCTATTCTGACCAATATCAAATAATGCGACCAACTTAAGTTGAATATAACAGACACTGTCTGCTTTATTGCTTTTTTAGATTTAACAGACAGTGTCTGCTGTTTTTCATAAGCCAAGTAAAAGTTTCTCATTTGTTGAATATTAGTAACTGAGAAACCTTTGCCAAATTCCTTTGTCAAGACATTTGATAATCCAAGTAAAAGACTCTTTCCATACTCTGCTCTATCTTTGCCATTTTGCTCTTCCTTTACAATTCTTTCACCAATTTTAAAATAGGTCAAGACCATAGTTTGATTTACAGCAAGCACTACGCTATTTCGTGCAGCTTGCAGCAAATCGATAATTTGATTATAAAAAGCAGTATTTATGGTTGTTTTCATACTAATGATTGGATTTATGCTTCAGCGTAACTTGCAAAACCATTTTCAACTGCATTTCTATCATCCTGCAAAAATCCCCCAGCAGTTGGGCTTCATCATGACTGTAAAACGACTTTACCCTAAACTGATACTCACGGCCGCTGCTGCTAAAAAAGCCACAGCTAATGCACACAATTTTGCCAAACTCAGCATAGATGCCTGCGCGGTTGTAAATGTCTTCAGGTGTTTGGCCTTCCTCTTTCTTTAGTATGGCCGACTTCTTCTTCCATAGTTCTTTCCATCTTTCGGGCAATTGGCTGTATTCGGCATACTGCGGCACCGTTTCTATATCCAGAATAAGTATTTTGGTTAGGTCGAGATGATGAATCATAATGCGATACTTTCTTGTTTACACAAGTATAGCATTTTTTTGTTTGGGTGGGAAGAGAAATAATACCAAGGCAAATTTTAAGTAGACATTTTAGCTGAATCTTTCCATAAATAATGAGGCATTGGCTCTGCTAATTCCCAAGTAATATTCATAGGCTTTTCTCCTTCACTATCAATAAATTTTGCTTTGCCAACAAACACATAACCAAAAGTATTATTGAATTCATTTTTAGATTTTTCTCTAATAAATAGTAATATATGTTTATTATTTATGTTTTGTTGTATGTATGATAAACCTCTTCCTAATTCAGGTTTTGAGGAGTTTTGACTTTGCCAATGAAACAAAATCTCACTTATTGCATAATCATTATACATTGTAGATGGTGAGAAGTCTTCTTCTGATTTAATTAAATCAATAAACAAAATTTCAGTATTCAATTCTTTGTTTTCTGCTACTCCTTCTCTATTTGACGATTTTTTTGTGAAGGTGCTTAATCCAAAGCTAACTAATATTTGATCTCTCGTATATCTTGAATGTAATTTTAAAGGTTGTGAATAAGGTAAATTAATTTCGATTTCTTTAAAGTCTATTTGATTTATTAGGTATTCTAGAACTTCAATTATTTCATTATTTAATGTTTTGTTTTTGCCTATTTCTTTAATGCTATTTTCTAGTGTGTCAAATCCCGCCTCTTTTTGCCATATGTCATAATGTATCATTAATAACATTTTTCTCTCAATTTCATTGTAGGAATCAATTTCAATATTAAAGTCAATTCTTGCCAAGCTCAGTATGAATTTAAAATAACTTAAGGAATTAGTAGAAAGCCATTTTTTATATATACAGGAAACGATTTGTTTTTCATTTTTTGTATCAAAATTTTCAATAACTCCTGCAATTTGACATAGTCTTTTCCAACTATCCTTACTATAAATAATTTGAATAGGGAGGTTATAGAATTCAAGAAAATTTTTTAAAGTTAGACTTAAGCTCGTTTCATAATTAAAATTTCTTATTTTTTGAATTAATTGATTCCTATTCAGAGTTGTTGCTTCAATTATGTTTTTCAGAATATGCTCTTTAGCTTTTTTTTCTAATATTATAGAACATCCTAAGGGAAGATGAGGGAAATTATCTTCAATTTCCTTTTGAACAGAAGTGTTTGTTTTACCAATCAATGCTCTGAATTTATTTTCAAATTTGTATTCTGATCTTGCATTTCCAACAAAATCTAAAATTGTTAAACAATCTTTACCTTCTGCTAATCTCAAACCACGTCCTAATTGCTGTAGAAAAATGGTTAAGCTTTCTGTAGGTCTTAAGAATAAGATTGTATCTATTTCTGGGATATCAATTCCTTCATTAAATATATCAACAACAAACAAATAATTGATTTCTTTATTAATAAGTTTTTGTTTTAGTATGTCCCTGTTTTGAGTATTTACACTTGTTAAGTATTCAGCCTTTAGTCCAGCATCACAGAACATATCTGACATATATTTTGCATGTTCCATTGATACACAAAAACCTAAAGTCCTAATGTCATTAATATCTTTTGTATATTTATTTAGATTGAAAATTATCTCGCCAACTCTTCTAGAATTATCCTTATATAAACGAGTCAATTCACTGACAACATATTTCCCATTTTGCCATGACACATTTGAAAGATCAATGCTATCAGAAATGCCAAAATATTGAAATGGACAAAGTAATTTTTTATTCAGAGCCTCAGGTAATCTGATTTCAGCTGCAATTTTGTAGCAAAAATCTTCTAGTATGTTTTCATTATCCATTCTCTCAGGAGTGGCCGTTAAACCGAGTAAAATTTTGGGTTTAAAATAGTTTATTATAGGCCTGTAACTGGATGCCGATATATGGTGAACCTCATCAATAATTATGAAATCATAATATTCAGGACTTAATTTCAATTCTGATATTTTATTCGAAATAGATTGAACAGATGCGAATACAAATTGAAAGTTATTTGGAACAATCCCATCAACCCATAACTCGCCAAAGTTATTATCTCTTAAAATACCTTGAAATGTTGCTCTAGCTTGAATCAATATTTCTTTTCGATGAGCAATAAATAATAGTTTTGCTGACTGATTTTCGAGTTTAAATTTTTTATAATCAAAACCTGAAATTACAGTTTTACCAGTACCTGTTGCTGCAACAATTAAGTTTTTAAATCTTTGGTGAATAGTTCTCTCTACTTCTAGTTTTTCTAATATTTCGCTTTGATAGTTGTGAGGTCTTAAATCAAAATATGCAGTTGTATTTGTATAATCTTTTGAGGATTTGGCTTGACTTAAGGCTAAAGTAAGTTTATCTGTGTGTTTTTTTTCATCAAACAATTCAAAGTCATTGTTTTGCCAGTAAGTTTCGAAAGTTTTTTGAAACTTATCAATAATATGACTTACTTCTTTGGTTGTGATTTTTAAATTCCATTCCAAACCATCGGTTAATGCAGATCTTGAAAAGTTTGAAGAACCAATGTAGCCAGTATGAAATCCAGTATTTCTATGAAATAAATAAGCTTTCGCATGTAATCGTTCATTTCCTGTATTATAAGAAATTTTCACTTCTGTATTCTTGAGTTGAGACAACAACTGAATTGCTTTGTAGTCAGATGCACCCATATAGGTTGTTGTTATAACTCTAAGTTGACCACCTCTATTTGTGAATTCTCTAAGTTCATTTTCTAAAATTATGATTCCTTTCCATTTAATAAATGAGACTAGTAAGTCAATTCTATCTGAGGATAAAATTTCTTTTTTTAATTCACTATCTAAGGAAAGTCCAGCATTTCCGCCAGTGAATAATTCACTATGCGTTAATCTTGTGTATGGAGTAATTTCTTTTAGATGTAAATCTAAATTAGAAAAATGAGAATCTATTTTGCTGAAAATTGCCTTTAATATATTCCCTTCTATATCTACAATATCATCGTTAAACTCTTCTTTGTGCAATTCATCTCTTAATAGTTTGATTATTTTATTTGCAATATCAATTTGATATTCTATTGCTTTTTCACCTTTAATTGAGGAAAGCGCATGCCTTATGGTTTTAGCTAAATGTTGTGAAAGTATAGAAGATGCTTCTTCTTTGTCGATTTTAGTTGATCTAAATTCGAAATTTGTTTTGTCTAAACTCTTAAGTTGGTTAACAACTAATTGAGTTACTAATTCTTCATA
Source organism: Chitinophaga pinensis (assembly GCA_945870425.1). Lineage (GTDB taxonomy): Bacteria > Bacteroidota > Bacteroidia > UKL13-3 > UKL13-3 > RGVD01. The sequence goes on from CAMBSD010000020.1 coordinate 52,506, forward strand.
AATTCCTTGATTCATCGCTAAGTTGTTAATTTTTTCATTATCGGAATATCTGCATCAGCCCAATCTAAACTATTCAACTGCTCCTTTTCTAACCATATATAATTAATATGCTCATTTAATTTAGGAGTTAAGCCATCGCAAGTGCAAATGAAGCTATGCATTTTTAATTTAAAGTCAGGGTATTGGTGTACTACTGTTAAAAATTCACTTTGTACTTCAATTTTCATTTCAAGTTCTTCGAAAATTTCTCTTTGAATACACTCTGTTTTTGTTTCGCCAAGTTCTAATTTGCCACCCGGAAATTCATATTTTCTTGAGGTATAACTATACTTGTTTTCCCCTCTTTGAACGCATAAAAATTTATTGCCATTCTTAATGATTGCGGCAACAACCTCAATTTCCTTCATTCCTAAAGATTAATTTATTTTATCTGAATATGATGAGTAAAATAAGGAATTATTAAACTAATTATTAGAATGCTCACTTTTTTTTAGAATTAGAATAGTTGTTTGGTTTTGCAGTACACGTTAGCTATTGGTTTGTATGATCTTGTTAATTCAAAAAGCCCTTGATCCTTTTACCTATGCGCACGCGTATTTCCATACGCGCAAGCTACATTTCCTTCGACTATAAGTAAATCGACTATAAGTGAACTTTTTATTATTAGTAATATAATAGTAACCATAATGAAAGACAATGCTTATTCCATTAAAATATGGCAGCAATTAGTATTGTCACAGAATATTTTAGAATTTCGCTTGAAAGCATCAGAGTAAACAGCTGCAACAGCCAGTTTGGATAACAGAATACTGTAATTTTTCAACAATTTTTAAAAGACAACTTATTGTTGATTATCAGCGTATTGTATTTATTAAAACTACTTGTAATAGTGAATAACTATTAATTGTGGAAAAGACCTTGAAAATCAAATAATTGTACCATTTTAATTATATATTAAATTTGTATTATAAAAAATAAAGTAAAACATGAAAAGAGTTGTATTGTATGCATCAGACATCAGTCTATTACTAGGTAAAAGCCTAAGCACTGGCTATAGAGTCCTTCGTGATATTCGCATATCTGTTGGTAAATTTGATTGCAAATATGTTACCGTTGATGAAGCAGCAAATTATTTACGTATTGGCAAAGACGCAATCGAGAATCAGTTAAAATAGTTTTGTCTTTTTAGTAAAGAATTAATTAAGGCTGCCATTCAAGGGCGGCCTTACTTGTTTATTATGGCGGCCTTTCGACCTACTAAGCAAAATGCAATGAAGCGAAGCATCTAATATCACATAAACTTGTTATCCAAAAACTACCCGAATGCTACTCCCTTCTCCTTAGGAGAAGGGTTGGGGATGAGGCCTGATGAGGCCTGATGAGGCCAACACATACAAACGCTCATTGAACGGAGTTGCCAAATGGCCAAAACCTACCTCATTGGTTCGTTCCCGACCCCGCTAGAACTGTCATGGTAACATTTACCCTTCTAGATTGGGTTCTATTTTCTTGTCTTCTTTGGTATTTATGATATCATGCAGTTGAGCAATCACTTCATTTTGTTTGTGATTTTGTTTAGCCACATTTTCAATATCAATTTTAGTAGATGCAATTTCATTTTTTACCGAATTCACAAGCCTTTCAGCATAAAATTGTTGTTGCTCTTTGGCAGCATCTATAGCCTCTTTTTTTTCCATTAGCACCGAATTAATTTTAGCATCTAATGTAGTTTCAAGTTTGCTTGAAAGAAGGATTAAATCGTTTTTCAATGCGTGAATTTTTTTAGTGCTCAAGAAATTGAAAATTAGGCTAATGAGTAAGGCGATTACAGCAGCTATTCCCAGTGCTATCCAAATGGTATTATTGGTTTTGGCCTGGGCATTTTCAATCGTCACAAAATGATTGTCGTTTATTCTTTGCAACTCATCCAGCGAAAAGCGAGTTTTGTTTAGCGAATCAGAAGTGTTTTCAACCTCCATGCTAGTTGAGTTCAGTGTTTCTTCAATCTTCTTCAAATCCTCAGATAATTTATTGATTTGGGCATCTTTTGAGGCAATGCTATTTCGCAAAGAGTTATTAGATGAAGTGGCTTTGCTAATATCTGCTTTCAAGCCCATCAATATTTCATCAAAATCTTTTTTTAATAAATAGGGGATAGGCCCTTTGGGTTTAACAGGCGCTACAGCAGCAGCAGGCAAAGGTGCACGATTTATTTTTGGTTGGGCATCGCTTTGTATATAGCACGCTAAAATGAACAATAGAGTAAGAAACTTTTTCATAAGCTTTATAATTATAATTATTTGAAAAACACGCCACAAGATTAAGCATATTTTAATCAAATATCACAAATTTTAACTCGCTAAAAAGTTAAGGTGCAAGCGGTTTTATGACTTTTCATTACAAGCTTTTATAAGGTAGCCCAATTTATATACATCATAAAAATATAGAAAAGGGAGTGGTGATTTTAGAATGAAAACAACCAAGGGCTCCGCCATAAAAAATCCAAACAAGAGCCAATTTGATATACCCATTTTCTTGATTTTTCTATAGAACCTTACAATGTTTATCTCATCCAACATTTGTTCATCACGCTCCATCATCACAGCCAAGTTTTGCATCGCCATTTTGCTTTTCTCTAAAAAGAGCTCTGTATCCTCTAATCCTTGGTGCAGCATAGGGTTTTCAATATGAAATATACTTGCATGCTTTTTACTTAAAGATATGGCGTGCAGGGTGTCTTCATGCCCGTATTTTTTCAATCGTTCATCAAAGGGGCATTCCAACATAAGTTCTTTTTTTATCAAAAGATTACATGTTTTAACACTTATGTATGGATGGCTATTTCTAATGGCTGCTGTTATTGACTCCCTTTGCCTTCCATAATGCCAACGAAGAAGGTGATTACTTTTAGGTTTTTTATCACCGTATGAAACCCCACCATAAATGGCATCTGCTTCATTTTTATGCTTCAAATAGTTTGCAATAAAATCCTCACCTTCACATTGCATATCAGAGTCAATAAATAATAGGTAGGGGTATTTAGCATCTTTGGCTAACTTGTTACGAATGGCTGCACGCCCTATATTTTTTCTTATGAATTGATGATGCAAATGGGGTATTAGCGTCAATGCCTCTTTGTTTTGCAGATAACACTCTTCATCCGAACCATCCTCATAGCATCTTATTTCCCATTCAATCTCCAGCTTTTGCAATTGATGGTATAAAGAAGCCACCAAGTGCTCAACGGGGTAGTTGTGGTTGGGTATTAAGATGGATAGCATTGTGAAGCGCAAATTAAGTGGAATTGCCAAATAAAAAAAGGCTGCTTCATTTCTGAAACAGCCTTTAATATGTACATTGTGATTGGCTTATTTACCGCTCACCACAAACTTAATAGATTTACTTCCTGCATCGTTGCTTAAAGTGATGAAGTAGATGCCATTTTTTAAATTGGTTACATCAAATTCTTCTTTCACTTGTTTGCTGTTTATTTGTTTAGAGATGATGTCTCTGCCTAATAAATCAGTTAGAGTAACTTGTAGTGGTAATGATTTGTATCCTGAAGCTTCAACAAACAATACATTGTTAGCCGGTGAAGGATAAACCAAAATATTAGCAGATTGCAAGTCGTTTTCGTTAATACTGGTTCTGAATCCTACGATTACAGTTCTGGTTTTTGAAGCTGTGTTACCCGCTAAATCACTCACTGAATAAGTAAGAACGTATGTACCAATCACTGATGAATCAATGCTACCTGTTCTGATAATTTTTGACGAGATATCCTCTTCCACATCATCTATTGCAATGGCACCCGCATCAACATATGAAGTATTGATAACAAGTGTGTCTGGGTTTTTACCTTTTAGTGTAATAACTGGCTTAGTAACATCTGTATTGGCAACCGTTACTGTTCTATAAGCAGTATCAGTTAATAAGGCCAAGTCAGTAGCGATGTATGTAATTTTGTAAATACCCAAAGTATTTACGTCAACGGTTCCGCTGCTTGTCATACTTACAACCACATTGTTATCGGTTGCTGTTGCGCCTGCATCTGCATAGGATGTACCCAATAGCACTGTTTTTGGATTAGCTCCATTCACTTTAATACGTGGCATCACAGTATCAATATCTATGTCAGCCAAGCTGCGTGGATTTATTTTCCAATTACCATTTAAGAAGTATAAAATACCAGCAGTTCTAAATGCTTTTTGCCCATTTTTCAAAGCTGCATTGAATTTGGTGTTTCTGTAGTTACCACCTAAATCGTTTACTCTAAAACTTAGGCTAGCATTTTTATCGTTTGACAAACTGAATTCTTGGAAATCACTTGCAGGACCATCAGGGTTGCTGCTCACCACATAGTTGGTGTCAAAACCAATTACTTGACCTTCCCATGCATTGAAATTTTGTCTAGCACCCACTGGTCTAGCATCACTATTCCATAATGCCAAAGTATCGATGTTTAATGTGTTGATAGACGCTGGAACAGGATTGTTACTGCTTATTTTTGTGGCTGAAACATCATTCAAAGTGGTCATGTTACCCGCTTCTATTACCTTACCCGCTGTGATTAATACTGAATCACCTTGAGCCCAAGTCGAAGTTGCATCACCTAATTTTCTGTTTACAATGATGGCAGCATTAGCACCTGTGCCTTGCTGAACTGTAGCAAAATTAATGGCAGCACCTTGCAACATATCATTAGATGTAACAAGCGCTCTAATGTTCATGTTGGTGATAGTAGAATCACCGTTGAATATTGAAGAATTGTTATTGTAAGTGCTAAATTGTAATTGTCTGATGTTGGTAATACCACCATCTCTTACAATAAATGATTTAGCCGTGCCGAAAGTGTCTTTGTTAGCAATATCATTTACATCATAAGCTTTGATGTAATAGTAAATTTGACTACCATCAGGCATTGGAGCTATTTGAGCCGTCCAACCTGTATCAATACCTACCACTACTTTTGTTAAAGAAACAGAATCGAATAATGTATTATCATTTGGCTTAGAATAAAACACCCTTGCATATCCTAAAGCCGCATCATTTTGTTGAATTTTATAAGTGAAACGGATACTGTCTGATGAACTAGGCGCCACAGGCGTTCTTGCCCTAGCAGCAATAGTTGGAGGAGTATACAAAGCCGGACCTAAATCATTTGTATATAATGGAGCAATGCCATATCTGGTTGCACCTTGCAAACTATATTCCTGTATAACCCCTCTCAGGTAAGCAAAACTTTTACCAATAGGCGGAGGTGTAAATCTTTTGTTGTTAGCACCAAAAACTGAATCTGCTGTTAAGGCATCATTTCTGTAGTATCCTGAATAGTCGCGGATGCTGATAGCATTACCAGATTTATCGGTTACCGACCATGTCCATCTTGAAGCACCGCTTGCTGCTCTGTCGTTATAAACACTCACATTTCTTAATTCAACATACACACCTTCCCATTTTTCGCCAATGCTTTTGTTAACATTGAAACCTGTAATAGGATTTCCAGTTGTGATTGAATCAATAGGAAGAACCACAGGATTTAGTTTGTTAGGACCAAAATCAATTACCTCCACACCATTGTTCCATTTGCTAGTACCTTTTAATAGATACAATTGGGTATTGTATTGAGCCGAACCTGATGTAAAAGCAGCTCTAATAATACCAGTTACTCTTACCTTGTATCCAGGCTTAACATTATCATAAAAAGAGTTATCATCGATAAGGGTTGTTAATGGACCAACACCATTACCCATGCCTACCACAGCAGGGTCACAAATGACTTCAACACCACCCCAAGCACCGCCTATGGTGTCTTTTACAAGTATAGTTGACTTACGGCTTATACTTAATCCATAGTAACGAGGATCGAATAATACATAACCTTCAATTCTCACTGTATCGCCATAGCGAGCATTCACACGAGGTGAAACGTAATCAGGTGAATCGATAGGAGGGTTTTGCGATAGTTTCGCAAAAGAGGTTCTCTGAACTGAATCAAGAGGGATGATTGGATACGGATTTTGCGCCTTTAACACAAAGGCAGCCACCGCAAAACTTAAAAGTAATAGAACTTTTTTCATATTTGTTTTTGTTGTTGATTGTTTATTTTAAAATGGCAAAGTTGCCCGTTGAAATATTTCCGCTCTGCAAATCTTTTACACTAAACATATATATCCCAGTAGAAACCTGTGTTTTATTATTGGTGAGTAAATCCCAAGCATGCTCTCCACCACTCATGCTAATGGTGCCTTGCGCATATTTATCAAACCACCTGATGTTTTCACCTTTATAGTTTTTAGCATCATGAAACATACTTGAAAGTACATCACCACTTGTGGTGTATATGGTTATCTCGCATCTGTTAGGTAGGTTATAGAAGTACAATTTTCTGTCCCTGCTTCCCACACCATCCCAAGCGGCTGTGGTCGAATAAGGGTTGGGGTAAACACCCACTTTCTTCGAAGGATTATCGCTTGTGAAATCGTTACTAGGTGTGCCACAAAAAGCATGTACTTGGTTATCGTTGAAGGATGACTCTTGTGAACTTAAACCCAATTTGGCATCTCCTTTATCAAAGGCAGTTACAGAGAATAAATATTGCCAACCATTTAATAAGTTAGGCATTTCAAACTTGTAATAATAAGTGTTGCTATCGCCTTCAAACTTGGCAGGGGTATTAAGTTTAATGGCATTAAAGCCGTTGTTAAACCCAATATCATTGTTTTCAATATCCCATTGAGCAATCATATTGGATGAATCTAAGTCAATCCTAAGTTTTAAGTCTTCACCTAGTTGACTTCTATACAACCGGTATCCCTCAAAATCCTTTTGCCTTGAAATGGGGTCTACAGATTCTTCAGCCATTCTATCCCAATAAATCGTTGCCTTTTGGTTTTCGGTTATCACTTTAATAAGCGGAGAAGTAGGTGGTTCAGGTACAATATATCTGTCTAATTTACCATTTTTATTTACATCTTTTTCTAGGGTGTAAATCCCATTTTCGTCACCATCTTCACCCAGGTAGGTAGCACGACATGTTTTTAAATGATCATTCAGTTCTGCCCTATCTTCTTCCGTACTTAACACATTAGCCCCTTGAATATTGGGATTACTCTGCTTGGCACATACATAAGCCATGGTAAAATGCATTTTCTCTCCAGGGTTCAAATTTGAAATAGGACCTGCCGAAATCAATTGAATCCAGTTAGCAGGTTGTCCAATAAACGGTCCTTTGCTTGGGTCAAATAAGGTAAGAGAGTCTATTGAGTTCTTTAGTTTGTTGTATCTATCTAAATCAGTTGAAGGAGCTATCCATGGGCTTGATCCATTGTAGTTCCAGAAATTGATATTCAATTGAGGGGCTGGAAATCCTGATTTTACAAAAGTATCTGGCTTGTTAGGATTGAAAAACATACCTCTCCAATCCATGCCCAAAAATTGAATGGCACCATAGGATTGGGTATAATCATAATCATTCACATCTGCCCTTGCCAAGTAAGCATACACAGCCATCCTTTGTCTATCGAAGCCATTGCGGCCTCTCGAGTAGTAGTTAGAACCTGTTCCATCAGTAGAATATTGAATGTTTCTTACTACCAAATCACTCCAATTACCAAACCAAATGCTATCCCATCTTTTGTCTGAATTATTGGTAACTTCATAATTGGCTATCACAAAGTAATCAGCCGTTGATTCGCTCCATGCATAGGTTTCCAATTTAATTACTGCTTTCAAAGGATTGGTATGCGAATTAATCGGAATACTAGAACCTGGCACCACCACAAAACTATCTGTAAAATTGGTTATAAAATCCTGACCTGATATGGCTTGTGATGAGAAGTTACTGCTGCTTTTGGTTTTAGATCTTTCCTTGATGTCACTTAATTGGGTAAATTCATAACCGGCTTTTCCGGTCGAGTATCCACTAGGGTCATCCACAGCACTGGTAGATACCAATACTTGGCCATCTACTTGCGCACCTAACCAAATGCCAGCTTCAAACAAATGCTCAATACCCGTTCCTTTAGGAAATTGCATCGACCAATTTTTGCTTTGTCTGTCGTTTCGGATGGTATTAGGATTTCCGATGGTTCCAGCATTGCTAAAACCTACGCCAATCCTGCCTGTATTGGTTGATTTTTGGCTAAAGCTAACTTGCGTTTTAGCCTCATTACAAACGATATAGGATAAAAGTATAAGTAAGAAGTATTTTTTCAAAAGCATTCTCTTTATGAACGCGCAAATATGTAGAATTTCTTCGTAATCCCCATTAACTTAGTGTAAACATGTTTGAGAATCATAAATGATCCAATATATTTTTGACAATCAAATACTTGTGAGCTTATTTTGACTGTTTAGGTCCAGTGTAAGATGAATGATGATTTTAAAAACTGAAATAGAATCCATGCCAATAAGGGTAGGGTATAGGGTCACCATCTAAGCTAAGTTTATTTGCTATCCATAGGTAATATCCATCCATTAATCTCTCAATGTCATGATGTCAATTTTCATATAGGGATAGTAGGGCAGGGTTGACAGTTTTTTATCTACATCTAATTTGTCATTTGCCAATAAAACCAAGTAAATTCCTGCGGTTTCGGCTTTTATATACGAGGCTAATAGGGTCCCATTTACTTCCCACTCTTTTATCATCTCTTGTTCTTTGGGTAACAAGGCCATTCTTGTTTCATTATCCAATCCTTGCAAAAGGATGTCAATCATAAATTTATTCATAGTGTTCTTGTTTAATTATTTAATCAATTCGGTTAAAGGCTTAGTTTGATTTTTTATATGTTGTTCTTGTTATTTTAATTCCCCCTAAAAAGAATAAAGATTATCAGAACCCCACTGCGTTACACGTTTTTAATCCTTATGTGTTATGTGCTGTGGATTGCACCTAACAGCCAATCTATAACGTTTACTTTATGTATCCCTTCAATACTTGTGTTGTCAAAGTCGAGTGTCAGTAAAAATTTTGGGTAATTATCACGTATATTTCTAAATGCCGAAATTTCAGGTTCAAATGTTTTTTCGTCATTAACGGTAAAAGCTATTTGATAATATTCGCGTTCATTATTCGGCTTTTGCACCACAAATGTTCAATTTAGCACAAAAGCTAATAGAAAGTACTAATGCTCAATTTAGCACTTCAGCCCAGCTTTTGCAAAACCGCTGTTATGTGCCGTATTTATTGTCGCACTATCTTTTTGTAAACTACTTCGTCTTCCTTAGTCTTGATTTGTAAATAGTAAATTCCTTTGTTAAGATGCTGAATGTTTAAAGGGGCATTTGATTCGTTGGTCGATGCATAAACAACTTTTCCTTCACTGTTGTAAATAGTTGAGGTGTATATTGTATTAATTCCTTCCAGTTGAATTAACCCTGTTGTCGGGTTGGGATAAATATTCACATTTAATTGGCTGTAATTATTTATTCCTGTTGTCTGAAAACAAGAAGCGTCATGTGGAAAATGGCTTAATGTGTCAATGACAATATTTGTATCTCCAGCCATATAGGTTGAAAGGTTCATATATATTAAAAACATTTCGTCTTCAGTTCCCTCACCAACACTAACATTTTGTGGTGGATTATTAGGATTATTGGGATTGTTGGTCGTGTTGTCGTATGTCGCTTGTCCATAAAGAACACTGCCTACAGGAAGTCGAATTGGTTTCTGAAATTGATAAAAGTATTGCCAATGAAAATCCCATTCAGGAATATCTATAAGGTGAATAGTATCATTTGTTGGTGTCACACAATAAGCTTTTATTGATTTTCCTATTAAGTGCATGTGTGGCATTATACCTGTCAGAGTTCTATTTGTTGTAACATTGACTTGGCCATAAAAAGTTTTAACTGAGTCAGCAGGAATAAAAAGTGGACCATTTGTAAGTGAAGAACCATGATTTATTGCAGCAACGGTTGTAACATTTCTTAGAGACGATAAGCCATACTTCAACCGTATTTGTGTGCTGTCAACCTGTCCGCTAACACCACCGGGATAGTGCATTTGAATAACGATGTATGAGTTTGGAAGCATCACGGCTCCAAAACCCGGTGCGAAATTAAATGCTCCTTGTCCGGGCGTGTAAACTGTAAGCAGTTTAGACGTAGGAGAACCTGTTCCGCCAAATGCATTATATCCAGGGAGTGGGTCGTTTTGGTCTAATGTAAATGGTATTAAAGATGTATCCTGATATACAAGTGCATGATGAACGATTTCCCTGTTTCCCGGAAACACTTCAATACTCTGAATTGTCTGTTGAGTTGAGTTATTCACAGGAATAACGAACATGCGGTAAACATCATTGTTTGATGTAACCGTATAGGTTGGAATTTGTCCTACAAAATCAGGAGTTGTAATCTGATAACCTGATGTGTAGGTAGGAGGAGTTGGAATATTAGCGGCATTCCCCAATGGAGCAAAATTGTTAACCCAGTCAACAATTTCGTCTATTTCATGGTCGCTTAATGTGTTAGCATGTGCGTATTTCCTTTTATCCTGACTTGCAGGGAAGGGAGGCATACTTTTAGCCTGCACCGATGCAGCTATTGAGAAACGATTTTGAAAAACATCGTTATATGTCATCAATGAGAAGGGGGCTATTCCGTTCTGATTATGACAGCTTGTGCAATGTGTGTAAACAATACAAGCAATACCGTCAGTCCAAGTCGGGTTGTGAGCTTTGGCTGAATTTTGAAACAGCACAAAGGCTGTCATGGCGATTAGTAAACTTTTTAACTTCATTTTATTTTGTATTTGTTGTTAGACTATTTTGTTGTCGTTTGGTTTAATATGGCACATAACGGTTTCGGGCTTGGCGAAGGTGGCGAATTTCACCACAAATGTTGATGCGGAGAACCAATGTTTGTTTAACCACAAATGTGTCTGCGGAGCACTGAACCGCCACTTTTTTGTAGGTGCTGTTACCACCAGTGCTTTCTTGTCTGCCGCGGTTTGTTTGACCTGTTTTGCTTACTCTCATTTGTCTTTTTGTCGTGCGGTTGGGCATTTTTTTAAATTTCTTTTTTTTCTTGGGTCGGCTTTGCAAGCTCTTTGACAAAGCTTTGGTTGCAGCGTAGGCTTGTGCGGCTTTGGCAATGTGCTTGCAAATAGCGTAGGCTTTTAAATTAGATGTCGTACTTTGATTTTCTTATATCTCTTACCCATTCCTAGTGCAATCGCTGTCGGATTTTTGATGATTAATTCACCCTTTTGTAGACCTGCAATGGCTTGTTTTATTTCTTGGAACTCTGCACCTGATACACCAAATAAGTCTTTAATTACGCCATCGTTTATGGATTGTTGTTTCATAATTAATGGGTATTGTGCATTTGCATAAAAGTCAAAATATTCACTCTTATAGCTGTCCATATTCTGTGTCGCAAGGATTATACTAAGTCCTTTATTTCTACCTATTGCAATTAAGTCACGAAGCGGTTTGTTGTCGAAGCCTAACATATAGTGTGCTTCGTCAATTATGGTAAAGTGTCTGAGTTCAACACAATCTTCGTCAACGGATTGTTTGGCAAGTTTCTCGTAGATAATGTTCAATTTAGAAACTATAAAATATACAATTGCTTTGGCGATTG
>CAMBSD010000021.1 GCA_945870425.1 Chitinophaga pinensis
ATGAATACACCTGATCCATCATTTACCGCGTTATCTCCAAATGATTGCGTTAATGCTGAACTGAAGTCAAACGATGTGTTTGAAGCATTAATCTGAACCGGATTTGCACTTGATGTAGTGATAGAGTTACGATGTTTGATATAGATATAATAAGAATTACCTATAGCTCCACCAGGGAAGGTAACATTAGCTATTCCACTAGTATTTAATAAAGCAGTAGCACTATAAGATATAACAGCGCTATTAGTTGGGTCGTGCAACTCAACAGTAATTGTATCTGCTATTGAGCTTGATGTAACACCATCAGCATTGAATGGAGAAGCTGTCATTGCTCCAGCTCCAGTATACAAACCTTGTAAATAAGCCGTTAAGTATATCGACACATTACTTACAGTAGTTTCAGTTAATGATGATGAATTTGAAGAAGCTCCACAACCGTTAACAGCTCTAACTCTAAAGTAGTAGGTAGTTCCTGCTGATAATCCTGTAACAGATTGAGAATTACTACTAACACTTAAGTTATTATAACCAGAAACCATAGAAGTGAAATTTGAATTTGTAGCCACATCTAATTGGTATCCTGTTGCACCTGAAGTAGCGTTCCAAGTTACATCAATTGAATTTGAAGTTGTACTAACAGTCGTAGGGGCATTGGTTGCAATTGGCAATGGGTTAGTTGATACCGCAACAGTTGTTGAATCCAAACATCCAAGTATGTTCATTACCACTTTGTAAGTAGTGTTAACAGTTGGATTAGCCACCTGAGGGTTAGTTGAACCAATTACCGAAGTACCATTTGACCAACTTAATGAATTAAACGCAGGACCAACAATACCTGAGAAGGTAACAAATGGTCTATTTGCATAAGTTGCAGTTCCAGTTGTGTTAGTACAAGCACCGATATTTGCTAATAAACTAACATTAGATACATTCGAAGGAGTTGTAGCTGCAACGGCAGATGATCCACCAAATGTAGAAACATTGTAGCAAATATTAATTAATAGGTCTGAAGTACCATTCCAATTGTATGGTGTATTGAAGGTATGAACATTAGTTCCAAAAACAGGTTGGTATGTTGCAGCTGTATACACTTGTGTTAAAGTTGCGGCATCAAATGTAGTAGATAATGTAGATGAACTAGCGGTACCTAAGCTAATGGTATAATTGTTAGTTGAGCCTGTTCCAGCGGCTGTTACATCAAATGCAATCGCAGTAATGTCTCCCGAACCTAAACCTAAAGCATTTAGTTCAGCAGCTGTGAATACTAATTGATGTCTAAAGTCGCCTGTTCCTGCACCTGTGCGATAAACACTTCCACCGAACTCAGTTGTTGTTGCAGTACCAGAAGTAGTACCAGCATTACCGGCTAACAATGTTAAAGTTGTTGGGCTACCAGCACAAACTGTTGAAGGATTTGCTGACGCAGATCTTGTTAATCCATTATATGGATCAACTACATTGATGCTTACATTTGATGAAGTTACACAACCGGTAGAAGTCTCAACACCTGAAATAGTGTAAACATAATTACCAGCTGCTGACGGAGAAATAGTTAATGGAGTATTTAATGCCCCCGTTGTACTAGAACCCAAACCACTTCCTGCATAACTATTGGCTGTCCATGTTAAACTATAACTATTATTAGTCAACGCTTGGCTAACTGATAAATCTATAGTTGAATTTGCACAAACATTGGTAGTTTTGGTTGAACTAGCAACAATTGGGTTAGGTGTTGAAACAGTTATTAAAACAGGTATTCTTGCGCTTTCGCAGGTACCATTAGAAATAGAAACATAAAGCGTTGTTGTTGTTCCTACATAGTATGAACTTAAGGTGCTATTTGTTTCACCCTGTAAAGCAAATCCACCTATGATATCAGTGTACCAACGGTAATCTCCATTGTTTGCACCTGAAGCAGAGCAAGTTGGAATTTGGTTACCACAATGTGCTGAAGGAGATGTAGTTGGATCACTAGGGATGGCAGTTGGATTAACCACAACCATGGCAGTATCAGTACATCCCATTACATTCATGCTTACAGTGTAAGTAGTTGTAGCACTAGGGCTAACAAACACTGGGTTTGTTGTTCCTACATTGGTAGTTCCATCATTCCAAGTAAATGAAGCCGAACCTGTAATATTCATGGTATACTCTTCCCATTCTCCATAGAATATGGCTTGAGTTGGGCTAGTTAAAAGTGCTTCGGTAGTACCAATACGCATTCTAGTTGCGCCAATTTTTGCATTGGTAGGAACTGTGAACGAACCAGTTTCAGTATGTGCACCAGAAGTGGTTGTAGCCGAACTATATACCATTTCTCCCGCATCAGTGAAAACTCCATTGCGGTTGAAATCTATAAAGATACCGAAACCATGATTATATGCAAAACCTTGATCTGATGAACTTATTGAGAAATTATAAGTCGAACCAGGTGTTATACCATAAGGTCCAAAGCTAGTAAAATCTGAAAAACCACCAGCAACACCAGTTGCAGTACCAATGGTTCCAACTAATTCATTGTTTAAAGAAGAATTATCAAGAATGGTAGTTGCACCACTTGTAATGGTAATATTAGAAATATCCTCATCAGCAGTTGGAGAAGTAACAGCTGGTGGAGGTGTGTATGAAGGTGTGCCTGATAACAAGGCAGATGTAAATGTTAAGGTGGTTGGTGTATTTGCGCAGAATGTTGAAGGATTAACTGTTATTGTTTTTCCTACGAATGGAGCAATTACGCTAACCGTTACTTGCGAACTTACCGAACATCCTGTTGAGGCTTCTGTTCCAGACACAGTGTACACGTATGTACCAGTAGCAGCTGGGGTCAAAGTCAATGGGTTATTTAATGAAGTTCCTATTGAAGCAGTCAAACCGCTATTGATAGAATCTGATGAAGTCCAATTTAACGAGTAGCTGTTGTTTGACGATGCTTGAGATACACTTATATCAAAAGAATTACCTAAACATGCAGCTTGAGCCACTGATGCTGATGCAATAATTGGGTCAGGAGTAGTTACAGTTAAGGTAACTGGCACACGGCCTGAATTATTCACACAGAATCCATTATAAGTTTCAACATAATACGTTTTAGTTGAAGTTAAATTTGGAGTAGTGTATGAAGCACCCCATGCAATTGGAGAACCACCAATTGAATCGTTATACCACTTAATGGTATCAGTTGCATTCAATGAAGCAGAATTCGATATTGTCAATAAAGCTGAACCTTGTCCACAAACTGTATTACCAGCTGTTATAGGATCCACAGGTTTTGCAATCGTAACGATATCAATGGTTGAAGGGCTAGCAGCATTCGAACAACCCGTAGTTAAGTTGGTTAATACCAAAGAAACAGAAGTGGTACCTACACTAGAAATATTAGTTGTAGCTTGGAATATGTTGGTTCCTGAGGTAGTTCCAGATAAAGAACCCGATGGAGACCAAACAGTGCTATAATTTGACGGAGGTGAAAATCTGTAAGCAACTGGAGTGGTTATAGCTGCAGTTGAAGCATAAGCCAGAGCGCCAATTGTACCATCTCCATTATTGATACCGCAAACTTTATTGTTTGTTGAAGCTGAATTTAATATATGTTCTTCAATGACACCAGTAGTTTCATAAAAAATGGCTTGGGCAGTTGTTAAATTTCCTGTATTAGCATATTGAGGAGCTTGGAAATACTCTATAACAAATTTCCTATTTGGAGCTGTACCTTCTGTCCAATAACGAACTATACCTGCTGTTAAGTTATTATCATTGGCACATAATGCCAACATATTAAACGGTTCACCAGTACTTGGTAAAGTTGTGAATGTAAAATCACCCAAACCATATGGAGCAGTAAATCCTCCATTAGCATTGTATGTGCCAAACATCATTGTTCCATTTGTTCCAACATTAATGGTTGAATAAGGGGTACCAAAGAAATTGAAAGAAAATCCGATAGGAATAGAACTCCAACCACCATCATCTAAACCACCTGAAGCTAAAGCAACTGTTGCTGTTCCACCTGAACATAGGTTAGTAGCACTAACTGGAGCGGTTAAAGGAGAATAAGCTATCGTGCTAGATGAGAATGCACCTGCCACCAAACCAGTACCAATAGTTACTGGAGTGCCTAAACAAACCGTATCGTTTGGTGTAGTTGTAAAATTAGGAGTTGGGAAATCATACACCCCTACAGTGATATCAGCATTTTGAGTACAATTTCCGTCAGTTGCGGAAACTCTAAACAAGCTAGTAGCATTTAAATTAGCAGTAACCGGGTTACCTACATTTGAATTGAAACTTGCACCAGGACTGGTAGTTGACCAAGTATAGCTGGTAAAGTTTATATCTGAAGAAGTTGCAGTTAAATCATCCGTTTGAGCGCCTTGTCCGCAGAACCAAGGGGTAACTGCAGAAATAGTTAAAGCATTCACTTTTGAAATGATTTGTTGTCTTGGTGAAGATTCACAACCAGTCACCGTATCAATTTCAGTAACATATGAAGTATCAGTAGCTGTTAATGAAGTGCTATAAGTAGTTGAATACGAGTTTTGTTTTGTAGTGCCTGCTGTAGCTGCACTATACCATTTATACTTAGGTGCAGCGTAACCTGAAGTTGAAGCCACAGATGCAGTAGGCAAACCAGGACAAGAAACTGCACTGGTGGTAGAAGGAGCTGTAGGAGGTGTTGCCACGTTTAAAGTAATGCTTGGGCTAGGAGTAAAAGTACATCCTGCAGCAAAAATCGTTGCTGTATAGGTTGTAGTTGAACTTGCCGAAACAGTTACTGGATTTGAAGTAGAGAAGTTACTAGAACCATCACTCCAAGAATAAGTTGGCAGTGTACTTGGTGTAAAAACAAACTTTGGTCTTGTAGTACCAGTGGTACCAGTAGTGTAAGCGGCCATAGCAGCCATGGGTTGGTTATCTGCTTGGTTATATACTGAACATGTAAAACCAGGGTTATCAACTTGCATAGTTGTTGGAGTAGATGTACCAGCCAACGGATTGAGTGACCAACTGATTGAAATTACCAAGTTAGAAACACCATCCCAAGTAAATGAACTGGCTGAACCTGTTCCTGTTCCGAATACCAAATTATTCACAACATTGGCAACAGGTAATATACCTGAATTGGTAAGTGTACCTTCAAATACTTTAGTCAAACTTGCATTTGGCACATAGGTAGAAGTTGTTGTAGTTTGTGTTGTATGACCAACCAACATTTGAAATCCTTGATAAGTTTGTCCTACAACTGTTGGCACATAACCAATTTGGGAAATACCACCTGCCAAAACACCCGCTGCAGATAATTCAGATGCTCTGATGATATATTGAGTTTTTGCGCCACCCCAGAAACCTGGGAAGAAAGATGCAGCCGTTGCACTTGAAGTACTAGCTCCAGCACCAACTGAAACAACACCCCCTGTACCTGAATAATTCGCGGTTAGCGTTGCAGTAGATCCCGAACAAATAGTTGAAACTGAAGAAGTAACATTTGCCGAAGAACTAAACAATGGCTCATCCTTATATGAAGTACCTGTAGCTGATTTTGTTAAACTGTTAGCATCAGTGGCAGTTACACTCCAAGTTACAGTTGCATTGGCAGGCGTAACAGTTGGAATATCACCTGACCAGTCATTACCACTTGTATTGGTCATGGCAATAGCTGTTTGTGCAACACCATTCAGACTGTAGTTTAAGGCCACGCCAATTACTGCTGCTCCACCAGGAGTGGCAGTAACTGTAACTGTTCTTAAAACATTTGTACAAGCATTACCTGTTGGGGTAATAGCCAATGCACTTAAGGTAGCAGCTGCTTTGTTACCCATACAATAAAATCCAACAATATTGGTAGCAGCAGGGGCTGTTGTTGTTAATGAAGTTGAAGTAGATGTTATAGAAACACCACCCACTATATCATAAGCACCTGTTAAAGTGGCACTAGCTGCGATAGCATCAGCACCAGCAGGGGCATCATTCAATTTAATTAATGCATCAGTAAAATTGGCAGCACCAGAAGTGATAGATGCAGCCCAATACCTGTTGGTATTTAATGTTCCCATTAAAGTACCAGCCGTACCACCTGCATTGGCATCAAATACCTCTGCCTGAACAGTAACTGATCCGCCTGTGTTGGTGTTTGGATTTACCAATTCAAAAGCATTTAAAGATCCTTTACCCACAGGGAAAATATAATTTGAGGCTGTTGCGTAATTTGCGGGAATACTTCTAGCAATGGCACCTTTAACATAAGATGTAGCTGAACCTCCAGAAATAGCTCCAACAGCGGTATTTGATAATGTCAAAACATATCCGCTATTATCTAGGATACCAGCAGTAAGTGTCAACACACCTGCAGTTCCGTTTAATGTAGTTGAATATGGAATAGTAACCACATTGGCAGGAGAGGTTGAAGTATTGTTAATGGTTAATGAAGATGGCCCGCCTGTGGCAGGTAATTCAAAACTAGTAGCAGTTTGAGCGCCTGTTGAACCATTGTATGTTAAAACAGAAGTTGAACCATTATAAGAAATCGAGCCAGTACCCGAGATACCACCTCTAGTAATTATTACATTACGTGCAGAATATGCTGAGGTTAAATTTACACCTGCAGCATTATTCACTCTCAAATTAATAACATTGGTTCCATGAGAACCTGTAACTAAAGTTAAAGTAGATGCACTTGTTCCATTAAATTCTAAAGTACCGGTAGCAGATGTTTGAATAATTGAACCGCCAGTTTGAACAAAATTTCCAGAAACTCTTAAAAAAGAAGAACTACCTTGGGCGATATCAAATGTACCACCTGCGATATTTACATTACCTAAAACATTTAAAATACCTGTTGTACTGGCTACTTCAAAAGTTCCACCATTTACGTTTAAATTTCCGTTAATAGATATATTACCAGAAGTTAATGCTCTAAATCTACCCGTATTGGTAGCATTTATCGTCAAATTACCTTTAATAACAGCAACTGTTCCAGTAGTCCAAGCACTCATTGTAGCTGTTGCGCTAGCACAGTTGTAAGTAACATTACCAAATGACTGTGCATTATTTGTAAAGCCAGTTGCTGTAGTTATACTGTTAAAAGTTAGTGTAGATGTTGTAGCCCAAGTAGCCAATGGAACCGTTACACCAGTTGTTGCACCATTAACATTATAAGCCGAACCAGCTGCAAAAGACATAGTAGCCACAGAACCTGTGAAATAACTTCCTGTTCCAACTGTACCATTATTAATAACACCTGTAGAACCAATAGTTACTAAAGTACCAGTACCGCCCGTAGAATTGAAAGTATTAGAAATACTTCCACCTAAATTGTAAGTACCAGAAATATCACCTGTATTACCTGTACCAGAGAATGCAAATGAAACGGCATTTGTGGTACTTGTGGTAGTTAAGGTACTTCCAGATTCAATAACAAAATCAGCTCCAGGGCAACCTGTAACTGTAATAGCTCTTGTAGTTGTAGCGCTAGAAACTAGAGATAAAGTAGTATTGCTAGTCACTTTAAATTGACCAATTGAAAAACTGGTAGCATCAACAGATATAGATACACTTCCACCAGGAGTGGTGCCTGCACCATCCACAATCATAACATCTGTAGTTGCTACAACAGATCTAGTGCTTCCTGTACCTGCAGGATCTGTATTCCAGTTAGCAGCTGTATTCCAAGTGCCACTTGTTGATCCTACCCAATAGTAAGTTGTTGGATTTACAGTAGCCTGAGTGGCAAGAGATGAGATTGCATTACCTTCTAGGTATGCTGCAACCCTGTAATAATAAGTAGTTCCGGGAGTTAAACCTGTTTGTGCAGAAGAATAAGTAGTTCCAGAACCTGCAACCGTTGTTGAAGTAATATTAGCTCCAATTTGAGTAAAGTTTACATTATCTGTAGAACGGAAAACCCTAAAACCAGTTTCGTCTGTTGAATTATCTGTCCAACCTAAAGTCATACTGGTGGTTGTAACAGCGGTTGTGGTTAAAGAAATAGGCGCTGACGTTGGAGCAGTGCCTTCACGTACCACCAAATTATCGATAAATACGTCAGAACTTCCGTAAGTTGCTGCCATTTGAAATCCAAACTTAGCATTTGCAACATTATATCCAGGAGGAATAGCTAAAACTCTTGTTGGCCACACACCTGATGTAGTAGTTGCAAGCGCACTGATGGTATTCCAAGTTAGCCCACCATCATTAGAACCTACAAATGTGCATGCTGTTCCGCTGCCTGCATAGCTAAATGAAAACGATACAACAGGGCTAGTTGATGTACTTAAATCAATAGCTGGAGATTCTATTCTTCTGGTATTACCAGTATAGGTATTTCCATCATAGAACCAAAGTACGTTTGAACCTTGAGGCGGTAAAGTTGGAGCACCACCATAAGGAGCACATCCGCTTGTACTAGTACCTGCGAAGTTAACAGCAGTATAGGAAGTACCCCATAACATTTGCCCCCAATCGTGCGGTGCGCCTGCGCACGCGCCTGGCACAACATTGTTAAGTACCCTAGTTTGAGTCCAAGTACTAGGTGCATTAGGACCTGCTGCAGTAGCAGCAGTAGCAGAGTTTCCATTAAGGTACCAGGTACCTTCGAAACCCTCCGTAAAATAGGTTTGCGCTTTCAACGCATTCGTTCCAAGCAGTAGTAATAAAATTACTGTGGAAGCTAAGGTCCTGAACACTGTCAGTCCCCTTCGTTTTGTAATTGTTTTTGTCATAATTGTTTATTTGGTTTTTGGTTTTATTTATTGAATTGTTTTGATTGTTATTATAAGCAACATAAAAATAACAGACAATAATCGCCCGAAATTTATTCGAACTGAAACAAAAGCTATTTAAGCTGCTAAATAAGCATTTTAACGCTGTCGCAATCTGCAAAAACTGATGTGTACCATATTCATTAGTGATTATTTTTTCATAAAAAATCTCTTCAAAAAACTCAAAGCAACAACTGTTAATTAAATATGAACTTACAGTTGTTTTTTATTGTAGAGATAGTACTACAAACTTATTTTTAGTTTCGAATTTTCCAAATGTAGTTGAGTGAAATTTACAATCAGATTGTATAAAATTACAAATCAGGGAAATAAATTAATAAAACAGATTAAACGGCTTTCACAAATCCGTATAAATAGTTTTGCCGTCATGGCGAGATAAAAGCCATTTTACTTATAAAGAGATTGCTGGATCCCGATGCATCTGGTATGACAAAGACGTTCAATTATGAATGAAGTCTATGATTGATTGGAATAAAAAATTCAACTAAATGGAAGCCTAAAAAAAAGCCACTCAAAAAATATTTGAGTGGCTTTCATACTATTTGGATAAAAAACTAGTATATAAAATTAGGGCCATATTTTGCTATAAAAAACAAAGAGGAATCTATCAACGCCTGCTCTTCATACAAATAATTTCTGCTAGTAAAGATTCCAATACCAATTTGTTTACCATTTACTTTTATATTAGAATACTCTGTGTTGCGCTGCACAAATCCAACTACAGGCTTAGTCAACTCTTGAAGATCAGCAAAATCTCTACTACCTCCATAGGCCGAATAGGTTATATTAGTAACCCTTCTTACTTTGGTATCGTCACGTTTTAAGGCTTTAGGAAGAAATCTCAAAAATTCTATCCAAGGAATTTTTTTATTGAAAGAGGTAGAATTATTTCTGTATGGAAAATTATTGTTGGCCAGATAGCCTTTAGCTAAATAAAAATCTAATGTTTTGTCTATTGAAATCGTTGTATCAGCAACATTCATTTCTTTATAATAAAGACGAACAAACATATCATACATATGGGCATTTTCGCCTTTGTTAAACACATACTGAATAACACGAGAAGGAGATTCATTGATGGCAATGTTTCTATTGCTACCAAAACTGGTAAAATCGCCTCCTCTTATTATATTGGCAGTTGCGGTATATGTTTTACCACTCTTTGGGTTAAAAATTTCTAAGCGAAGCGAACCAACTGTAGTTGGCAATGTTAAAGTGGTATAGAGCGTATTGCGCAAGGTGGAGAAAGTGCCGCTGTCTTTTGGATACTTTGCACCATCATATCTTTCAAGTGTCACAAAATTTGAGGGATTATAAGCATCAAATAACTTAACCACCAATGTATCGAAATACAAAGAATCTGGAATCTGGGTTATATTAGCTGAAGATACATTTTCGGAATTTTGAAATGCTTTCTCAATTCTTATATAATGCTGATCTTCGCTTACATCAATCATTCCATAAACTATGGGTATTTCGTTATAGGGCGCATTTATATCCACTTTATTGTCGCAAGAGGATAGAGTAAGAACCCATATAAAGGTATAAATAATTAATAAATATCTGCTCATTATAGCGTCAAAAATAGACAATTTATTAGAAGTCGATCAAATCAATAAAAAGGTTGCGTTTGTTTTTTATTTATTTAGACATTTGCTCGGCCATTAATACAGCTTGATAAGCATTTACAATGCCGCCTGTTTTGCATAGTGATTTAAGCTTTGCCTTTTTACGTTTACCAGGAATAAAAACTCTTTTATTATATTTTACTGATGATTTTAAAATAATATCTTTTAACTGCGATGCTGTTAATTGAGGATAATATGACTTTAACAAAGCAGCAACACCCGCAGTAACTGGAGCTGCCATACTTGTACCGCTAAATGCTGCATATTTTGATTCAGGAATACACGAATTTATATCAACCCCTGGAGCAAAAACATCTACCCTATCTTTACCGTAATTAGAAAAATCGGCAGTAAGGTGTTTTTTTAACTTCCAACTCGAGGCTCCTACTTCAATCCAATTTGCAGCATTTCCACCACCATAAGCTTCCGCTTTAGGAAAATTATCTTCAATATCGGTATTCTTTGCATCATTTCCTGCAGCATGAATTAATAATACATTCTTGGTAAGTGCATACTTAATAGCTTCGTCAACCACATTCTTATTTGAAGAAAATGATTTGCCAAAACTCATGTTTATGATTTGTGCTCCATTGTCAACGGCATACCTAATAGCATTCGCCACATCTTTGTCTCTCTCGTCTCCATCAGGCACTGCCCTAATCACCATAATTTTTACATTATCGGCCACCCCATCAATTCCTTTTCCATTGTTGCGATTAGCCGCAATAATGCCGGCTACATGCGTACCGTGTTCTGCACTTGGACCCATAACACGATTACAGCCATATTTATTTTCATATACATCATTATAATTATCACCAACAACACTGCGAGAATCGAAATCTACATTATAACTGTAATCTACAAACTTGTTGACCTCATTCATTGACTCCTCTATGCTTCCATATACTTTTGAAAATACAAAATAGTTTTTACCACTCCTTTTTAATCCATCTAAAATAGCATTTTTTGCCATTGCATCTGATTGTGAAGTAGGTTTGTAGGCATTTAATTCATCCTTAGTAAGCGAGTCCTTAGCAGTTGATTGCTGAATTAATTGCGCACCTGCTAATATGTTTTTAAACAAACCTTGATACATAAAAAACTGACTGCTGCCCTGCTTATAAGCAGCTTTAATTTTCAAATAATACCTATATTCTTTTTCTTGTTCGGGGCTCACATATCCTTTGCTTGTATCAAGATCATCATATATTTTTTTATACTTAGCATACAATCGAGTTACCTCAAGGTTATCTTGATCTACATCGCCTTTTGCACCCCCAATAAAACTCCAGCCATTTACATCATCAATATACCCATTATTATCATCGTCCAAACCATTTTGTTTCTCATTAGGATTTATCCAAATGACAGATTGTAAATCTTCGTGATTCACTTCAGTACCACCATCAATAACAGCTACAACAACTGGAGTTGACTTCTTACCTTTAAGCAATTCCCTGTATGTTTTTTCAGTACTCACACCATACACCTTATCATCACTTGGGTCCAAGTTAAACCAATTTTTAGGCGCTTCTTTTTGCGCAATAATTTGAATTGAAAATAGCAATGAAAAGCTACTAAAAAATAAAATCTTTTTAATCATGTCAATAAATAATAATGTGTAAATATAAAACTACCCGAAAAGGTCGGGTAGCATTTTATATATGTGGCAATAATATGTGATGTAATAGAGAAATTAATTGTTCAAATTATGCATTCGATTTTTTATGATCAGCTAGGAATTTTTCCAAGCCAATATCTGTTAGCGGATGCTTTAATAGAGCCAAAATACTTTCTAAAGGACTTGTGATAACATGAGCCCCTACTTCAGCAGATTTAATAATATGCATTGGATTTCGAATGGATGCAGCTAAAATTTGTGTTTCATATCCTTGAACTGAATAGATATGAGCAATCTGTGCAATTAAATCCATTCCATCATAACTAATATCATCTAATCTTCCAACAAAGGGTGAAAGATAGGTAGCACCAGCTTTGGCAGCTAATATAGCTTGACCTGCCCCAAATACCAGGGTGCAATTGGTCCTGATACCTTTAGAAGTGAAGTACTTTATGGCTTTAATACCATCCTTAATCATGGGAATTTTAACTACTATGTTGTTATGTAATGCCGCAAGTTTTTCACCTTCAATAATCATACCTGCATAGTCGGTACTGATAACCTCTGCACTTACATCACCATCTACAATATTGCAGATATCAACATAATGTTGCAAGATGGCAGTCTCTCCTTTGATACCCTCTTTTGCCATAAGTGAAGGATTGGTAGTTACGCCATCTAATATTCCTAAGTCGTTGGCTTCTTTGATTTGTGCAAGATTTGCTGTGTCGATGAAAAACTTCATTTTAATAAAAATTTGAGCAGCAATTTTAGGTTAAATTTTTGGTTTCAACCAACAGATTTTTTATCAATTTATATTCGCAGGAATATATTCACTAAAAGGTAGCCGAAACAACAAAATAGAGCATTCTACATGTTGAAGGTATAATACCATTGCCGAGATAATTGGTGGCTCGTAAACTGAAGCAATTTTCATTCAACAGGTTGTTTAAGCCAAATTTAATTGATCAGTTTGAATAGATTATATAGGTCTATGTAAAAATAACCAACGGTAAAACAACAAAAAAAGAATATACGAAATGTCATTACTAAAAGGAAGTGAAAATGCAGTATGAAAATCATGACAAATACTATTTTCTTACCGCGGAATTTTTCAGTTTTTTCCTGCTTAATCTTTGTTGATCAAGCATTTTTTTTAAGGAATCGAACTGCCTTTGATTATCAACGCCCGGGTGTGGTAATTGTATAAACTTCTTTCTAGCTTTGGGCTTGGTTATTTGCGCAGAAATAGCAAAACAAGAAAGTCCCAAACTAATGAGACACAACAATCTTTTTATTGAATAAAACATTTTCATTTTGTTTCACATAAAGTACATACATTCCACTTGACAAATCAGATGCATCAAAACTAAAATTATTCAAACCTGCATTGGCCTTATCTCGCAATAAAGGTATTTCTCTGCCTTGCATGTCAACCAACGAAAAGTCTACTAATAAAGATAGCCTCATCTCAAATTGCACATTTACTATTTCGGATGAAGGAACTGGATATACTTGAAGATTTGAACTTGAATTGGTATTTTCATTCACAGATAAAAATGGGTCTGTACTTTTTACTTTAGCCAACCAAGTTGAATTGGTATTGTTGCTACCATAGCTCCCAACCAGCCAACAAACCCCTAGCTCGTTATACTTCTGTTGAATACCCGTATAATCACCCCAACGCTCCACTGTATCAAAAAGCAGTTGAATAATAGATTCACCTGCCTTCACTCGAGATGGAAGAGATACATTTAAGTTTCTATCAATATAGGCGACAGAAGTCCCTGGAAAGGTTTTATCAGAGGTATGGGAAAAAGTAATTAAGGCACTTTTATCACCTTTTCCTCCACCTGCATAGGCAATACATGGATAGCCAAAATCAAGGGTATCTGAAGAAATAATTCTACCCGAAATTTTCGGATTTGCTTGATTCAAAAAATCAATATGACCCACATAAATCGCTGGACTAAATGTATTGGTATCAATGGTATTTGAACCATAATACAATGCATTATTTTGATATAAGGCAGTCAATATCCTTGCATCATTGGTTTGAAGTTTTTTTCCATTCGACATATAAGCATTTGGCTGTAAACCATAACTTAAATCAGTCTTCAAAATCTTCATGGATAATTTGGCATTTCCACTCTTCAAACTTCCACTAATTTCATGTAAAAACACAGTATCATTTTGCAAGTCACTTGGTCTTACTGAAACCAAATGCATCCAACCATTTTGCATATCATTCCCCTGTTTTGCAGGGCAAATACTCCAAATAGATTTGCCTCCAAAGGCGATATTAGTATAGGCTTTTTGAGGAAGTGAATCTCCCCTATAGCCAGCTTGCTTATCCACCTGCCAAATGATGCTCTCCATAAAACCATTCTTCCAATAGGTATTATCTTTTAAGCGATTCACGGTAATAAATAAATCGTTTTTATTAATAGCAATAATGGGATAATCACTCCAACTGCTATCGCCAAAAATATTACCCGGAATAGCATAAAAATTCCAATTTTTAGTTGGATCATTGGTTTGAGTAAAACCAACTATAATACGAGTATCACCACTATATGCACCTTGCAAAAAAACCAAAATAAATCGATCATTTTCTGGATCATAAATTATTCTAGGGTCAAATGTTCTGTTCAAATTGGTAATGCCTTTTGCCATAGCAGATAATGAACGATTAAACGCCCATTTACCAGTATCGTTAAAAACACCCACAGCTTGATTTAACACGCTCACAATTACATTTGAATTACTTATCGCCATATCGTTATCATTAGGTGTGCCTGAAGTAGTGTTTCCTTTAAAACCTTTTAACACTTCTGGTTTTGGAACAGCAGCTTTGTTCAAGGCCTCACCAGCTCTTTTGTTAAGTTGAAATCTTAGATTTCTTTGCTCATCCAAGAATTTTTTATTCATGGAAAAGTCTGTTAAAGGTGATGGATTAGCTGCTTTCAAGAGTTGCAGCTTAGGTGCATAATCAGGCTCCTCTTTTGAAAAATCAATTACACCTGATAAGGCAGTCTTTTGATAAAATTCTTTATAAGTAAAACCGTTTTGAGACAAAGCTGAAACACTCACAAAAACGACTAAAATAAATAATTGAAATATCTTCTTCATTGGTTAAAATTTAGCGGAAGTAAAAGAAAAAAAATGTAATGTAAAAGGAAGGGAAAAAACATATGTCCTTATCCGTAATAATAACACTTTTTCACAAACGGATAGGTGAAAACAGAAAATAAAATAATGAGAGCTCCCAAATAAAATTGTGTCGACATCATCTCACTTTCACCAAATATCAACAGAGAAAAAATCACACCATAAATAGGTTCTAAATTATTCGTGATAATAACTGTAAAGGGGTCAAATTGCTTCAGTATTTCAACACTCAAGGTAAAGGCCAAGGTCGTACAAAGTATGCTTAAAACAAGTAAAAAAATCAAATCATGCATACCTAATTTTGGAATAAATGTTTGCAAATCTCCATCTACTAATTTGGCAATTGAAATGATAAAAAAAGCACCTAAAAATTCAATCAAAGTAATGACACTGCTGTTATGTTTCACTATCAATTTACCATTATAAACGCCAAAAGCCGCTCCAGTTAACGCTGCAAGTACCCCATACAAAACGCCACTAAATGCAAATGCTTCATAATGTAAAATAAATGCCAGACCTAGCAGAATAATAAAGCCATAAACCAAATCTCCCCAGAAGAACTTTTTACCCAAAAATATAGGTTGCATGATACTAGCAAAAATAGTGATGGTACTAAATCCAGATAATGCAATAGAAACATTTGAAACCTTAATGGCATGATAGAAGAAAAACCAATGAGCCCCTACAATAAAACCCATTATTACAACAGGAATGCAGTCCCTAAGTGTAATATGCAAACTATGTTGTTTGAAATAAATAAAAGCAAAAAGGCTAAGCGATGAAATGAACAATCTCCACCAAACCAAATCAAATGCTTGTAGCGAAATCAACTTACCTAAAACTGGCGTAAAACCCCATAAAAGGATAATAAAATGCAACCAAAGATATTTGTGTTTTTCCAATTGCGATAACTTACTTAGGTGCATTTCTTGCCAATATCAAAGATATAATTAGAAAGACAGATGGTGGAATCCAAACAGCTAGTCCAGGGTTTATAACACCGGTATTCCCAGTAGTATTAAAAATCTGAATAAGCAACAAATACATAAACATAAGAAAAATACCAACACCCAAATGGAATCCAGTACCACCGCGGCTTTTACGGCTTGAAACAGAAACAGCCAACAAAGTTAGTATAAAAAAAGAAACCGGAACTGCTATTCTCCTGTAAAGCTCCACTTTATATTTCGGCACATTTGCAGATCCTTTCTCTGTTTCTTGTCTTATATATTCATTCAACTCAGGATTGGTCATAGATGAAACATAATTGCTTTTGACAACAAACTCTTCTGGCCTAATCTTGAGGAAAGTATCCAAAATGGCACCGCGACTTACATACTCACCATCAGACAAATAAACACGTTGCTGATAACTTTCAAAACGCCATAAGCTTTTATCTCTTAACCATATCATGCGTGAAGCTGTTATTCTACGATGTAATTTATTATCCTCATAGGCATCAAGGCTCAAGTTAAACCCCAAACTATCATTGTAATTGTAGGAATCAAGACGAAGAAGGGTTGAATCGTTCATCATATAATTGATGTGATTGCTCTGCGTGACCTTCTTTTCATGTATCCAATCATCTTCAAACTTCAAACGATATCTATCACATAAAGGAAGTATTTGGGTATTTAACCAAATAAACAAAACAAATAAAATGGATGCCGATAGCAAATAAGGTTTTAAAAACCTAAAATAACTTGCCCCACTCCCAAGAATAGCAATGATTTCTGTATTCTGCGCTTGTTTTGAATTGAAGAAAATAATTGAAAGAAATAAGAAAACAGGGCTGAACAATCCCATGAAATAAGGGATAAAATAAATATAATAATCAAATACCAATACCTTTAATGGTGGTTTATGTTTTATAAAATCATCTGTTTTTTCAGAAATATCAATCAAAATAGCAATTAACGTAAAAAGTAATACAGAATAAAAGAAAGTTTGTAGGTACTTTTTCATGATGTACCTATCAATAATTCCTAAACCTAATTTTTCTAAAACTTTCATCAATTGTGCAACAATAGAAAATATTATACCAATCTGCTAATTCAAAAAAAATTGTTGGATAGTTCGAGCTAATTCTGCTATGCTTATTTGATTCATACAGTTGAAATGTTTCTTTGGACACGCATCAAAACCAATTTTAGAACATGGCCTACAAATCAAATTTTGGATTTCAAATGTAGCATGTTTAACTTCATATTTTCCGTAGCAAGGCGTCATACCGAACTCTGGGCTGGTATTACCCCATAATGAAACAATGGGTTTCTTGAGGGCAGCACCAATGTGCATGAGGCCAGTATCATTGCTAACTAATAGCTTAGCATTCTTCACCATCATTGCTGATTGATGAATACTTAAAATGCCACAGAGATTAACAACTTGGCCTGAAAGTGAGGCTGCAATTTGATTTGCTTCATCTTTATCTTCATTTCCTCCAAGTAGCACTATTTTCATTTGAAGCAATTTACAAACAGCTATTATCTTTTGGCCAGGGAAACGTTTAGTGAAATGCTGCGCACCAATAGCCCATGCCACGTAACCTTCTCCTATTTGACTTATAAAATCATCAATATTTTCTTCAGGATTGAGGAAAAAATCCAATCCCTCATTATCATTTGAAACACCTAATGATTTACAAGTATTTAGATACCTATCAACAATATGAACTTGAGGTAAAACAGAAACTTGTTTAAAATTGACTACCAGCCATTTCTCAAAATTCAACTTATCAAATGCTCGTGATTCTGCTCCCAATACAGACTTAAAAACTTGGGTTCTTAAGTTGTTATGCAAATCAATTACAAAGTCATACCCTTCTTTTTTCATTTCCAATGCTTTTGATGCAGGACTTTTATCAAGCACGTGCAGCTTATCAATGTAAGGATTGAAGGCCAAAAGGCTAATATATTGAGCTTTGGTTAAAAAGTGAATTTCAGCCTTTGGGTACTTAATTTTTATGCAACGAGGAACAGGACTTGTTAAAACAATATCGCCAATGGAACTAAATCGAATGATGAGTATTTTGGGTGCAGACTTCAAAAATTCTATTTTGGCGCAAATATAAATGATATATGAAACTTTTATGAGCCTATCCCTAAATCCCTCTCTTAAGGAGAAGCACTTTTGCAGCCCTTGAAGCCTTTGTCTCAGAAATCTATTAATAATCTTCCGTTTTATTTAAATGCTTTTCCCTGTCATATAAATGTTTAATAGGGTGCATTTTAAAAGTTACAAACTTTTACTACATTGCATCACAATAGACGATGCGCTTAACTCCTGCGAGATTGAATATATTTATCTAATATCAAGGAAATTTATCGGATAAATCAGGTCATTTTGTGCAATTTGAGAGAGCAGAAGTATGCAACGCTTCCCTTAAAGAGTTTATTTTGAAATAATTATTTACAAAACACTTTGGATATGTAAATAGAAGACATATATTTGCTGCCCTTTAAAATTTTTAAAACTTAAATATATATAAATCATGTTTGCAATAGTTGAAATTGCTGGCCAACAATTTAAAGTTGAAAAAGACCAATACTTATATGTGCATCGTTTGCAACAAGAGGTTGGCGCCAGTATTGAACTTGACAAAGTACTCCTTGTAAATAACAACGGAAGTATTTCAGTAGGTTTACCTACAGTTAGCGGAGCCACCATCCAAGCTAAAGTGTTAGATCACTTAAAAGGCGATAAAGTAATTGTGTTTAAGAAAAAACGCAGAAAAGGATATCGCAAATTGAACGGTCACCGTCAAATGTTTACTAAAATTCAAATAGAAGCTATTAAAGCTTAGTTGTTTAACAAATAAAAAGATAGATTAAATACCATGGCACACAAAAAAGGAGTCGGTAGTTCAAAAAATGGACGTGAATCGCATAGCAAACGCTTAGGTGTAAAAATATATGGCGGACAATATGCAATTGCAGGTAATATTATAGTTCGTCAACGTGGCACAAAACACCACCCAAGCACCAATGTAGGAATAGGTAAGGATCATACCTTATTTGCTTTGGTTGACGGTAATGTAGTATTCAAAAAAGGCAAAAACGATCGTAGTTTCGTTTCAGTAGAGCAAAGAGTTATAGCTGAAGCATAAAATACCCATTAAACCATATTAAAGCTGCTATATTCATAGCAGCTTTTTTTTTACGTAATCACATTTTGAATATTCATTAAATTAATCATATTCGCAGCACTAAATTTTAAAAATGAAAAAACTATTTATTCCAATTCTAGTATTACTTAATCTGGCAGTTTCATGCGATAAAACACCATCTGCACCGCCAGCACCAGCAGCGCCTGACACTGCTATGTTTATGAGTTACAGCATCGGTAACACAAACTATAATATGTCGTATGTGGGAGCGGTTAAAGATTCATTATCCGATCCTAATTTGTTCATTTTATCAGCCACCACAACCAAGTCATCTTTATTCCCTAGCTTAGTGTTTGTTCTCACAAAACCTGTTAATGGATGGAAAACATCCATATCTAATATGGATCAGAACAATCAAGCAAATTTTGTTGAATTTAAATTAAGCGCAACCAATAAATGCAATTCGAAAAATATAATTCCTACTGATAGTACCGGTATGAATATTAACTTTTCTAAATTCTCATATACTTACGCAGACATTATCGAAGGAACTTTTTATGGCTCAGTTGCTCCGCAAGAAGACCCTAACCAACTTACTTTTATAAAGAATGGTAAGTTTAGGTTGAGAGTTAACTAATCATATTATTAAAACCAGCTTAGGCTGGTTTTTTTTTGCCTATTTCCAATATTTCATAAGCACCAATCATATCCATATGCAGAACTGTGGCTTGGCCATCTTTATCTCTTTCGAACATTGGTATAAATTTGGCTCCAAACACAATTTCTTGCGCGGTATACGAAAACCTGTAATGAACTATTTGAGAATAGGTATCATCAAAACCTTTGAAGGCCAAAATCAATTCGGACTCGGTATCCAACAAATCTTGCATCGAAAGACCATACATTGGGCTATCCTCTTCAATAGGATGCACAATGGTCCAACTTAATGAGAGGGCACTCACTTTTTCATATTCTAATTTTAAAGTTAAAAATCGTCTTACTGAGGTTTCTTTTTCAATGTAACTTAACATCATTCGCGCTTCGCATTCTATCAATTGGTTGTTTCTTGCATTGGCAATTCTTAGCATAACGGCTGTTTTATTTTGAAAGGGTGAAATAACAGCATTTTCACTTCTAATAAGTTTAACATTAGGTCTTGAAAAACGACCATAAAGCAAACCTGTGGCCAAGGCAAATGCCATCAAACCTATGAGTGACTCGATAGCCGCAACAGTACTTGCAGCATTACCAATTGGATTAATCCTACCAAAACCAACAGTGGTGAAGGTTTGAGTGCTAAAGAAAAAAGCTTCGAAAAATTTATCTTTTTGTGTATACCCAATTATGCCCCCTAAGTGCTCAATTCCAATATAAAAGTATAGAAAGGCAAAAATTAAATTTACCGTAAAATAAAATGCGAAGATTATTAAACTAAAGTGCATCCACGACATTAATATTAGGTCGTGAAAGGGGTTGAAACGATTAAATAATGGAAGTCCGTCTCGTTTTACATTAAAACTTCCATCCTTATTTACCAGTCGGTTTCCTTGGACCTGCGCTTGAGAACCAAATCCAGTATACTTATCTTCATTTTGCCTATTGAATACTATTTTTCTTCTCATGCAAATTATAAAAGGATGTGTTTCGACTTTACATCAGTTCCAAAAAAAACACTGGCTCCTTTGTCAAAATTCTCAGGAAAATCAGTAGTATTAAAGCTTACTTGGGAGTTTTTAGAACATAAAGATTCCAATACAGTGTGGCATAATAAATAATCCTGCAAACTATTTGCAACTATCTCTCCTTGTGATAATATTTTAATATGCTCAGGAACAAATTTTCTGAGTTGATTTAGTAAAAGGGGATAATGTGTACACCCCAAAATAATGGTATCTATTTTGCTAGATTTTGACAACAAAGCATCCACGTGTTTTTGGATAAAATAAGCGGTACCGGGATTACCAATCTCATTATTTTCAACCAATGGAACCCACATGGGACAGGCTTCTTGGTGTACCATAATTTCAGGATAAAGCTTATTTATTTCTATAGGATATGATTGAGAGCTAACTGTACCATTGGTGGCAAATATTCCAACATGATTTGTTTGGGTGTAATGCTTCACAATTTCAGTAGTTGGACGAATGACACCCAAAACACGCTTTTTGGAATCGAATCTATGTAAGTCTTTCTGTTGAATAGTTCTTAAGGCCTTTGCTGATGCTGTGTTGCATGCTAAAATCACTAAATGACATCCTTCTGAAAACAATCGATTAACACACTCAAAAGTATACTCATACACGGTGTCATATGATCTCGACCCATAAGGTGCACGAGCATTGTCACCCAAATAAAAATAATCATATTGAGGAAGTTTTTTTACAAATTCTTTCAAAACGGTTAAGCCACCATAACCTGAATCAAAAACACCAATTGGGCCTGGTTTCATAATCATTATTTATATTTTAGTAGCAATATTAGTATTTCATTTTTTACATTCGCCAAAAAAGTAAAGATTTGATAAATTTATTGTTGAATGTTTTACTCACTTTGTTTGCCCTTGGAATTGCTCATTCACAAACCAAAGCAGATGAAATTTCATGAAAATGGCTTATTGGAACCGATAAAGCACAAATCAAAATTGATAATATCAAGGGATTCTATTTTGGGAGAATAGTATGGTTAAAAGAGCCTATTAATAATGAAAACAAACCCAAAATAGATGTTAAATACCTGATAAATGCAAGAAAATCTAGGTCTTTTGGGAATAATATTGTTGGATGGATTTGAATACAAAAGTATAAACAACTGGGAAAGGGAACAATTTACGACCCTGAAAATGGAAAAACCTATATCTGCAATAAATATATCGACAATAAAAATACAATGAAAATTAGAGGCTTCATAGGAATTTCATTGATTGACAGAAAAGATACTTGGAACAGGATAAAACAGTAAACACAATTTCCTTTCTTCAATGCGGCAATTAATTTATTATTGCTAAAAATATTACTAATGTTTGGGAAAATAGCAGAAGCAAAACAAAAGGCAGAAGAAATTAAGAGTAAGCTGTCGTTAATAACCGTTGAAGGAAAAGCGCAAGGTATTAGCATAGTTGCCAACGGTAACAAAAAAATCATATCCATTGATATACCTGCCGATATGTTGAAACCTGAATGTAAAACACAGGTAGAAGAAGCACTACATACAGCAATTGAAAACGCATTAGACCAAGCTGACAATATTGCTAAAAGCGAGATGAAATCTCTGATGGGCAGCTTATTACCGGGCGGATTAGGGAGTCTTTTGGGTTAGTTATGACGTACGACAATTGTAAAAATTCGCATTATAATTGTCTTATTTTGAAGTATTGTGCAACATATTTTTGTCTTATAGGGTCAAACCTATTAATTTGTATTATAAAGCTTCAGTAAATGAAAAGAGTTTTTCCCATAATGTTAATAGCAGGTATTTTCCTTTTTGCTTCATGCAACAAGCTTGAACAATTTAATGACCTGTACATTAGATTAAACCTCTCTTCAAAGAGTTTATGGTTTAATTTTGACTCTACAGACTCCGTTAAAAGTTTCGAAATTTCAAAAGTTGGAAACTATATTAATATTGACAGCATACTTCAGAGCAACTCGGTCGATACAAGCAAAATTCAAACAGTTAAAATATCTAAAATCAACTTCAGTATTGATACTACAAATGGTGTTTCCAAAGAAAACAATTTCGATTTCCTAAAAAACATGTCAGTCTCCTGCAAAGTTGACAATCCTTCATTTGATTATATTGAGCTTGGGAAAGCAGACTCAATAAAATCTAGTATGATGTCATTTGATATGATTGTACCAAACATCGAAGTTAAAGATATTATTAGAATGGATGAAATTCGATATAGAATGAAAGGTTGGAACAAAAAACCTATGGGTAAAACCAAAGTAATTGTAACAATTAACTACACCGTTGACGCTGCCCTCTCAAACAAATAAGTTTATTCTTTTATAAACTTCGTAGTTTTCACAAAACCATTTTCGTTTACATATTTCATAAAATAAACACCTTTTGTTAGGATAGAAATATCGATTTCAGTTTTAGTTTTATTGATTGCCGTTCTTGAAATTTCGCGGCCATTTATATCCGTAATAATTCCATCTGCATTTATAAATGAATTTTGAGAAACATTTAGCTCCAATTTGTCTTTAGCAGGATTTGGGTATAAACTAATCACATCGCTATTAATCAATTCATTCACATTGCTTTGGCTTTGAACATAAATAGCATATTTCGAATTTGAGTCATTAATGTTTTGGCTGATTGGCCCCAAAATGGTATTTGCTGTGCCTTTTATTTTTATCATCACCACCAATGGGTAATTTGTGTTTTTCATAGCCTCGGTTGCTGTTCCTGTAATTGTTACACAGCCATTGCCTCCTCCTTTGATTCCGCAATTAGTGTTGTGGCATGTATACGTAAAACCTAAAGGCATTCCTTTAACACCTGTAATAAACAAGCTATCAATAGTAGCTTTGATATTTTGGCCTAAATAATTAATTAAGGTATCTTTGGTAATGTAAAACTGCAAAACTTGGCTGTAAGCCACATTGGGCGTAGCAGCAGGTAAGGAAGAAGGAAATACACCAGAGGACTTAATACTCGCATCGGGCAGACATTGTGCATTGGTATCAATAATAAAAAATGAAGAAATTGAAATTAAAAATGCAATTTGTTGTAATAACTTTTTCATATTTGTTGTGATGAATATTTTTTCAAGTTTAGCATATAAATCAATTATATGCATATTTTTATTCTTAATTTTTATAAATAGGCTTCATGCCCAAAAAATTCAATTAAGTGGTAAAGTTATGGACTTTGAGAGCAATGAAGCACTCATAGGCGCCATCATTTCTATTGACAATAACATTATTTCATCAACTGATAATAGAGGGAATTTTAGCCTTAATTATAAACTTAACAAACAAATTAATAAGTTAAAATTGCAAGTGATGTACTTAGGATATGATACCCATTCTGATAGTATATTAATTACCAACCGAAGTGAAATAGAACTTAGCATCAAACTTAAAACTAGTAAAAACCAATTAGACCAATTAATTGTTTCCGCAGGCAGGTATGAACAATCTGTAAAAAAAGTAACTGTTTCAACCGAAGTCATCAAACCCTATTTAATTGAAAACCGCATTACCACAAATATGGATAAGTTGGTTGACCAAATTCCAAGCGTGAATGTTGTAGATGGACAAGTTAGCATAAGAAGCGGCAGCGGATGGAGCTATGGCGCAGGCTCCAGGGTAATGGTATTGTTAGATGGCATCCCTTTTCTTTCAGGAGATGCAGGTCAGCCTCAATGGAAGTTTTTGCCAATAGAAAATGTAGAGCAAGTAGAGGTTATTAAAGGCGCTTCATCCGTTTTATATGGAAGCTCGGCATTGAACGGGATGATAAATTTTAGAACCAAATTGGCCAGCGACAAACCCATTACCAATATCAATTTGTTTTCGGGTGTATACAACAATGCACCCCGCAAAGATTTGCAATGGAGCAATAAGGCAAGGCTACAAAATGGTTTCAATATTTTCCATTCAAACAAATACGAAAACATGGCCTATGGCATAGGCCTCAACTATTTTAAAGATGATGGCTACCGATGGGGCGAAAATGATCAAAGACTAAGAATTAGTTTTAATACCCGTTTCAATTCAAAGAAAATTCCATCACTACAATATGGCCTAAATGGGAGCATTTTGGTAACAGATGCAGCATCTTTTCTGCTTTGGGAAAGCTACAAATATGGCTATATTGCGGGTGATACACTCATAACCAACACGAATTCATACAACCATTCATTCGACCCTTATGTGAGTTTTATTAGGGGCAGAATAAAACACAATTTTAAAGGTCGCTGGGTTTATTCGAACAATAGAATTTATAACCCCGACCCGACAGTAAATCAAAACAACGCCAATCACACTTTGTATAGCGAATACCAATCACAGATAAGCTTATCAAAAGAATTCTTGTTAAATGCTGGACTTGTGAGCCAATACACTATAAGTAATTCACCTTTGTTTCAAGGCAAGCAGAATGCATCCAACTATGCGGGGTTTGCCCAATTGGATTATAACCACAAGCGTTGGAGTGCCAATGCAGGTATGCGCTACGAAACATATAGTATTAATGGCAATTCAGAAAGCAAACCCGTTTTCAGAACAGGTCTTAACTTTGAAGCGGCCAAAGCCACTTTTATCAGAGCTAGTTTTGGACAAGGCTATCGCTTCCCAACCATTGCCGAAATGTTTATTTCCACTACTGCAGGTTCTATAACGGTTGTACCCAATCCAAATTTAAAATCAGAAAGCGGATGGAATGCCGAGATAGGCCTAAAACAAGGCTTTAAAATAAAAGGCTTTAAAGGATTTGTAGATGCTGCCTATTTTTTCACCCAATACCAAAACATGATGGAATTTAATTTTGGGTTATTTAAAGTTGACAAAGACAACAATGGTGTACCTGCTTTTAAAAGTTTAAATGTGGGTGAAACAAGAATAACAGGTGCTGAAATTTCAATTTCTGGAGAGGGTAAAATTGGCGAAGTTCTTATTCAAAGTATTTTAGGTTACACTTACACCAATCCTATTGCTTTGCAACCTGACTTGGTATATTCGTATGACTTAGGGCAATCACCTACACCAAGAAATTACAGCAGTTCAAGTTCTGACACAACTGCTAATAACCTTTTAAAATACCGCTTTCAACATTTGGCAAAGTTGGATGTACAGGCTACTTATAAAAAATGGAGTTTGGGACTTAGCTCCAGGTACAACAGTTATATGGGCAATATTGACAAATTCTTCCTTTTTCTTTATCCAGATTTAAACGATGCAAGAGGTATGGGCAAAGAGGGCGATTTGATTTTTGATGCACGTGGTTCTTATAAAATAAACCAAAAGCTAACAACCAACTTAATGGTGAGCAACCTCCTTAACCGCGAGGTGATGACCCGCCCTGCAGACCTTCGCCCACCGCGTTTGTTTGTATTGCAATTACAAATAAAGCTATAATGGATAATCGACAATTAGAAACCAATTCCAAAGGAGAGTCGTTTCATATCGTAATCCCTAAATGCCCCTGTTTCAGCCTTCGAAAAGATATATGAGAATTCACTAAAAACCTTTATTAAACCTAAGCTGTGCTCATACCTTAAACCCGCAATAAAGCCATAACTTATTGATTTTACAGAATTCTTACTATCATCAACCCAAATATGATTGTATCCTAATTTCAATTTAATACTATTATTATTTTTTCGGTAAAGAGAATTTTGGAAACCCAAGCTAAGTTGATTTAAACTCAAAACACTATCTGATTGTAAATATGAGTATCCATTACTGATTGCAGTAAAGCTAGAAACTGAGTATTGAGCAAACAAATTAAAATTATCTTTCGGCCTACCAAGGTAAGTCCCAAAACCTGCATGAAATAATGAGGTATTATTGTATCGATTTACTAACGCTTCGTTATTTAAAAAATTAACACCAAACTCGGCATACGGACGAATAATAGAGCGTTCAGAATATGATTTGGATGATGAATTTTGGGCAAAAGCCAAAGTAGGTAAAAGAAACAGTGTTATTAATATTTGATTATAAATTTTCATTCCATTGATCTTAAAAAATTAATAATTATTTCATTGATTTGCTTAATACATCCCAAAGCACGATTCCTGCAGCTACAGAAACATTAAACGATTTTTTGGCTCCGAATTGAGGAATTTCAATACAGATATCTGATTTAGAAATAATTTCTGGAGACACGCCATCTACTTCATTTCCTAAAACAAAGGCATAATTATCTTCAGAATTGGGTTCAAAATCTTGCAGCATTATACTACTTGTAGTTTGTTCAATTGAACAAATAACAAAACCTGCATCCTTTAATTTACTTATCAGCTCATTTACATCAGCAAAGTACTCCCAAGATACAGTTTCTGTGGCACCCAAAGCGGTTTTTGCAATTTCTTTATTAGGGGGTGTTGCAGAAATTCCACACAAAAAAATTTTCTGATAACCTAGGGCATCGCAAGTCCTAAAAATAGAGCCAATGTTTTGGGCACTCCTTATATTATCGGTAATAATTATATGATTTTTCTGTCCACTCATAAATTTACAATTGCTTTTATAACACATAAAAACATAATAGTCAAAAACTTAGTTTAACTCTTTAACTCAATAATACTTTATGTAGGGATATTTACCTACTAAATAAAGATTAAAATTGTATTATTGCGATATGAAGTTAGTAAAACTACATAAATTAAATTAACCAATGCAAATAAAATGAAAATAATATCTAAGAACACAATAATGCTTTTAGTTTGCTTACTAAGTGCAAAGATATCCATTTCACAAAAAGCCAAAAGGCTTAGTGCAGACTTGTCACTAGGGATTCCAGTTACAATGTTTTCAATTAATTCTGAACCTGTTGGCATTTACCAGGGTGGATTGAGATATTCTTTTTCACCTTCGATTTCATTATCTGGAAGATTAAGTTACAACTCTTTTTTTGCAAAACCTAATAATCCGCCTGCTACTGGGATATTGAGCGAGTTTGGCGCAAAAGATCTTATTAATTACAAAAATGAATTTGTTGGCATAAGCGGCTATTTACAATACAATTTAACCAAACTTTTAGGACTTGACAAAAAACCAAAAAATAAATTTATTCCATATCTAAGTTTGGGTGCGGGATTACTATATAACAAATTATCCCAAGTAAACACTGATGGAAATAGATATAAAATGAGCGAATATGGAAGTAAACCATTTCGTAATTATCAGGTTGGTTTAGGAGCTAGATATTTTATAACATCATCTATTGACGCATTTGCCTCTAGTGAATTTAATTATATAGAAACATTTTGGATGGACGGAGCTTATGCAGACAAGAAAAATGACAACTATATCAATACATCATTTGGTATTTCCTACAAAATTGGTGCAAGCAAATATAACAACCTTTTAGATTGGAGTCAAAAAAATGAGCCTAAACAAGATGAAGCCACACCCAAAGATTACACCAAATGGAGCGCTGATGCTAATTTAGGTTTACCATTTTTATTTACACCAATTGGCTATAGTCCAACTATGATGGGAGGATTAGGAATTAGATATTCATTATCTAGAATGCTATCATTTCAACTTGCCTACAATTATGGTAAATTTAATGGTAGTCAAGATGTTTCATCAGCTTTAGTAAGTAACAGCAAACCAGAAAGCATTAAAGAATTTTCTAATGGTTTGAATCAGATTTCATTACGTATGTTAGTTAATTTAAGAAGAATAAATACCGAACCTCTTGAGTTAAATAAATGGAATTACTATGCAGTTATTGGTGTTGGCACTTTACTTTACAATATTGATGTTACAATGGCCGATAAAACCAAAAGCAATATTAACTATTATAAAGGCACTCAAAATGTTGTTTTGGGTTTACAAGCTAGAAAATACATAAACAAAAATTTTGATTTCTTAACAGGTTTTGATTTCAATTACAATGGCACTAAATGGCTGGATGGTGCTGGAGATAAAGCATCTTTGAATCACCACATTTATGCAAGTGCGGGTATTTCATACAAAATTGCTAATCAAAATAAACGTGAACTAATCGATTGGAGTAACGGAAATTATAACAGAATTAAAGGTGCGAAAGAAATGGAGGTTGAAAAAATACCTCTGATTGAAAACAAACCAAAAGAAACACCTAAGGTTGAAGAAATTAAACCAATCGAAAAACCAAAAGTAGAAGAACCAAAAGTTGAACCACGTAATGTAGAAGAGCCTAAATTAGAAGAGCCTAAAGTTGTAATTCCTGAGACTAAAATAGAAGAGCCAAAGGCTCAAATTAGGGAAGAGCCGAAAATGGTGAAGGAAACACCAAACGTTACAAAACCTATAATTGCTGAAAAATCTGAAGAA
The DNA here is from genome assembly GCA_945870425.1 of Chitinophaga pinensis. Taxonomy (GTDB): domain Bacteria; phylum Bacteroidota; class Bacteroidia; order UKL13-3; family UKL13-3; genus RGVD01. Next base: position 29,304 of record CAMBSD010000021.1, read on the forward strand.
ATCGCTCCTCCACCATACAAATACAATGTAGTTGTTGCTTGTTATGGTCTGTCTCATGCTAATTCAGCATTTAAATTTAGAGACAAAATGAGATTAAGAGGTTTTGAGGCTAATGTATACAAAGATGCGGGGAATTCAAGAATATTGAAGGTGGCAACTATTTCAACAAACGACAAAGCTACAGCTACTCAAATATTGCGTAAAGCTAAAAAAGACATCGATCCTTTGAGTTGGATTCATTTGTACAATAAACAATAATGTGTAGATAACCTTAATATTTAGTATAATACGTACTTTGAAAATGGCTTAGATTAGCAGTAAAATGTATCTAAGCCATTTTTATTATGAAAAAATCTAATTATATAATTTTTATGCTGTTGTTTTGCGTTCATTCATACGCTCAACAAAAAAAGTCAAACTCCTTAAATTCAAAGGGTGCTAAGGCAACAACCACAACAAAAAGTGCTGCTGAAATCCCAAGACCTAAGCCTAAGCCAATTGCAAACACTCAAATCGATGATTTAAACAATATAGAACTTAGCAGATGGTCTTTTGGAGCGCAATTAGGTCCTGCAGTAACGTTGTTTGACGTTAATCAAGATGGTATAAATATTGGGTATGGTGGTTATGCCAAATATTCATTTAGTCCAGTTTTTGGATTGAGAGCAAATATTACTACGGGTCTATTAACTGGATCAACCTTACCAGCAAAAAATTCATACGATAATTTACTTACTACAGTGAGCTTACAAACTATTTGGAATCTAGGTGCAATTAGTTTCAGACAAAGACATCCTAGATCTAATCTTTATGGGATATTAGGACTTGGGATTGCATTGCCCGATGTTAGGGTAATAAATTCAGGTGTAGATAAAGGGAATTACACAAAAGGATCAAAGTACACTACTCCCCTTGTAACGCTGCCTGTAGGCTTAGGATACAAATATAAATTAAATGAAAATTTTGACCTTGGATTTGAAGGCAACCTTTATATCTGCAAAAATGATGCATTGGATGGCTATACACCTGATCCAAATTCATATTCAGATTTTTATAGTTACTACTTAGTTAATCTAACCTATAATGTTACAAAAAAAGGCACTTTACAACATGCTGATTGGTACAATCCAATTGCAAAAATGTATGATGATATGTCTAAAATGTCTAAAGAAGCCATGACTGAGTTAAAAAAAGATGGTGATGGTGATGGAGTGCCAGATATGCTTGACATTGAACAAAACACAATAGCAGGATATAAAGTAGATGTAAAAGGTAAAACCCTAGATAGTGATAACGATGGCGTGCCTGATACTGAAGATTCAGATCCTTATGGTTTTGGGCGAGCTATGAAGGTTTACTATCCTTCTGAGAATTTCAAAGCGGATAAGAAAATCAAAACATATAGATTTGATGATAGTATTCCTCATAATGAATTTACTGAATTTGACGAGGGTACCGTTGGTTTACCAGTAATTACCTTTGCACCAAACAAATATGATGTACATGTAGAGCACTATCCATTGTTAAATAGCATTGCTCGTATTATGCAAGCAGACACAGGTGTATCATTAGTAATCATTGGCCATGCCGACAATAACAAACCTGATATGACCCAAATCACAATTGCTGAAAAACGCGCATTGGCCGTTAAACGTCAATTGATGAAAATTTATGAAATAGAGGATCGTAGGTTATTGGTATTTTCTATTCGTGATCCTTTCGTAAAAAAATACAAATTAAAAACTGAAGGTTTAAACAGAAAAGCTGAATTTAGATTAATTAGACAGAATGATTAGCATTAAAAAAACTAACATCAAAACCAAATAACTGCATCATAAAAAAAGCCATCAATTTGATGGCTTTTTTTATGGTCTAGTTTAACTTACATATGTAATGCTCTGTTTTCAGTTGCTGCCAAACAAGCTTCTTTCATTGCCTCGGTATAGGTTGGGTGAGCATGACTCATTCTTGCTATATCTTCTGCACTGGCCTTGTATTCCATAGCGACAACAGCTTCAGCTATTAAGTCAGCACAACGTGGACCTATCATATGCACACCTAATATTTCATCGGATTCTGCATCTGCCAATACCTTAACAAATCCATCTATATCCATGCTTGCTCTTGCTCTACCTAATGCCCTCATTGGGAAAGAACCCATTTTATATTTAGTACCTGCTTTTTTCAAATCTTCTTCAGTAGCTCCAACACCTGCCACTTCTGGCCAAGTGTATACTACTCCGGGTATCAAGTTATAGTTAATGTGCGGTTGTTGACCTGCAATGGTCTCGGCCACAAACACGCCTTCTTCTTCTGCCTTATGAGCCAACATGGCTCCTTTTACCACATCACCAATGGCATAAATACCTTTAACCGATGTTTGCAAATGAGCATCTGTTTCAATTCTTCCACGCTCATCCGCCTTAAGTCCAATATTTTCAATACCTAAACCTTCTGTATAAGCTTTTCTACCTACTGAAACTAAACAATAATCTCCTTTAAATTGAACTTCTTCTCCTTTTTCATTGTCAGCCGTAATAATTACTTCTTTTCCTTTGGTTTTCGCAGATTTTACCCTGTGACTAAAGAAAAATTCAAAGCCTTGCTTACGCAATACCCTTTGCAATTCTTTTCCTAAAGCAGCATCCATAGTTGGTATGATGCTAGAAGTGTATTCGATTACAGATACTTTAGCTCCTAATCGGGCATACACACTACCCAATTCAAGACCAATAACCCCACCACCAATAATAACAAGGTTCTTAGGTACTTCAGTCATGCTTAGTGCTTCAGTACTCGTAATTACACGTTTCTTATCTATTTCGATTCCAGGTAGGTTTGAAGGCTTAGAGCCTGTTGCTATAATAACTTTATCAGTATCTATCTCCTCAATTTTCTCTCCACTAATCTTAATTTTATTCTTGTTTACAAATGAACCCAAGCCTTTGTAAACATCAATTTTGTTCTTCTTCATCAAGAAATCAATGCCATCACAAGTCATTTTAACCACCCCATTCTTTCTATCAATCATTTGCTTCAAGTTAACTTCAACTCCGCCTTTGATATCAATACCATGGGTTTTGAAATTGTGAACTGCGTTATGAAAATGCTCACTACTATCAAGAAGGGCTTTTGAAGGAATACAACCCACATTCAAACAAGTACCACCTAGGGTATTATATTTTTCGATAAGGGCAGTTTTAAAACCCAATTGAGCACAACGAATGGCTGCAACATAGCCACCAGGACCTGAACCAATAACGGTTATATCGTATTTCATAAATCTCTTTTAAAAATTTTACTGCGAAAGTAGTAAATCAAATGTCTTTCTCCACGTAAATATTATCAGTTAAGTTTAGTCTTATTTTCTTAGTTCAATTACCATGATACTGTTAGGTGCTAAATTTATGTATTGAAGATTTCCAATGTGTATATCAGTCATTTTATCAATGCCTGAAGAATAGCCATTCAAGCGCTCTTTATACCTGTCTCCTTCCAGAGTCACTTCTTTTTTGCCACGGTTCACAGCTACCATCACACATGCATCTTCAGTATATCTAAAATATATATACGTGCTTCCTACTGGAGTGTATTGCATGGTTTCACCTTTGCTGAAAACCTTGTTGCCTTTACGCCAATTGGCTATTTTTTTTATAAAATCAAAGGCCTCATTTTCTTTTGAAGTTCTTCCATCTTGGTTAAATTTATTGACTTTATCAGATGGCCATCCTCCTTCAAAATCAAGTCTAATCTGACCATCATTTGTTCTCGGCAATACATTATTTTGAGCCAACTCTGTTCCATAATAAATGCTTGGAATGCCCCTTAATGTCATCAACATGGCTATACCCATTTTGAATTTATTCATGTCTTCTCCTACCAAGTTATAAAAGCGGTTTAGGTCATGATTATCCAAGAAAGTTAAATTGTTTAGTGGCTGGTTGTACAAACCATCATGGGTTAATATGTAATAAATCTTAGCCAAACCTTTATCCCATTCAGGTTCATTGTTAAGGGCATCCAAAATGGCCCAATACAATTGAAAATCAATAGCGCCAGTTAAATGGCTACTTGCTGGCGATTTTTTATAATTATTTTTTTCGGTAAAATAGGCCATATTAAGCACTCCTCCCTGCTCCCACACCTCGCCACTGCTCCAAAATCCAGGATATTCTTTTTGTATATATGCCATGCATTTATCCATAAAATCGTAATCATTATATGAATAGGTATCAATCCTAAATCCATCAATGCCAGCATAATTAATCCACCACAAATAACTTTGCATTAAGTATTTTGCTACACGAGGGTTACGTTCATTTACGTCAGGCATATGCATATCAAACCAACCATCTACCATTTGTTTTTTGTCAACTTCGCTAGCATAAGGGTCGAACTGCGTTGATGCCCTATAATTGGTTCTTGTAAACTCATTCCATTGATTGACAAAAGACTTTTCAGGCATATCCAACATCATCCAATGCTTGCTACCAATATGGTTTGATACCATGTCCATAACCAGCTTCATATTGCGTTTTTTCAGTTCATCGCCTAATTTTTTATATAACTCGTTTGAACCAAATCTTGGATCCGTTAAGTAATGGTCAGTAAGGGCATATCCATGATAACTGTATGCAGGTTGGTCGTTTATTAGAGTTGGATTTAACCAAAGCGTTGTAACACCCAACTCTTGAATATAATCCAAATGATTGATTATACCTTGAATATCGCCACCATGGCGAGCTCCCAAGCTATCACGATATACTTTATCTTCTCTCAATCCTGCTACCACATCATTGCTAGCATCGCCATTTGAAAATCTATCAGGAAAAACCAAATACACAAAATCACCGGCATTCACATGGTCAATATTCTTTTGCAACAGCTTGAATTCATATCTCTGTATGAATTTCTTAGCACCTTTCTTAAATGTTAAAAGCAATTCATTGCCCTTAAAGCTTTGAAGATTCAAATTCACGAACAAGTAATTCAGATTTTCCACCTTTTCGATGCTTTGAATTTTGATGCTCGGTTCGCTAATACTGCATTGCCATTCGGCAATTTTGGGCCCGTATACACACAACTGCAACTCACGATTAACAAGGTTATTCCACCAAAATTGCGGGTCGATGCGGGTGATAGGATTACTTAATTGAGCTTTACCAAACTGAATAACAAATAGTAAGCAAACTAAAAGGCTATATTTTATTCTATTCATGCGATGTGTATTTTCAGAACTCAAATATAACTGAAAATGTTTTATCCATTCGGCTTTTAGTTAACAACAGCAACATAGAAAAAAGCTATCTTTTCTTATTTTTGCAGCTCATTACAAGGATATTTTATATAAACCAATATGCACAGATCACATACCTGCGGAGAACTACGAATTTCGGACATTAACAAAACTGTTACACTTAGCGGATGGCTCCAAAAAAGCCGCGACCTTGGGGGCATGACCTTTATCGACCTTCGTGATAGGTATGGGATTACCCAATTGGCTTTTAACATGGAAAGCAATGCTGCACTATGCGAGCAAGCTCGCAAATGCGGACGTGAATATGTATTGAAAGTAAGCGGTAATGTTATTGAACGTAGCAGCAAAAACACCAATCTTCCTACAGGAGAAATTGAAATAGAGGTAACCGCATTTGAAGTATTAAACGAAGCACAAACCCCTCCTTTTACCATAGAAGATAATACAGATGGTGGTGATGATTTGCGTATGAAATATCGCTATTTGGATATTCGCAGAACACCTGTTCGCAACAACCTTTTGTTGCGCCATAAAATGAGTCAGCAAACCCGTGTATACCTAGATGCGCAGCAATTCACAGAAGTTGAAACGCCTGTTTTGATTAAGTCAACACCTGAAGGAGCAAGGGATTTCGTGGTGCCTAGCCGCATGAACCAAGGTCAGTTTTATGCCTTGCCTCAATCGCCACAAACCTTCAAACAATTATTGATGGTAGCAGGCATGGATAGATACTATCAAATAGTAAAATGCTTTAGAGATGAGGACTTGCGTGCCGACCGTCAGCCTGAGTTTACACAAATTGATTGTGAAATGAGTTTTGTGGAGCAAGAAGATATTTTAAACATGTTTGAAGGGTTGGTGAAACACCTATTCAAAACAGTAATGGGAATTGACATAAAAGAATTACCACGCATGAGCTATGCACATGCGGCCAAATTTTATGGCAACGACAAGCCCGACACCCGTTTCGAAATGACATTCGTTGAATTAAAATCCGCACCCGTAGAGACGTTGCATGCAACGTCTATTATACCCGCAGGTTTCCCGGTTTTTGACAATGCAGAATTAGTAGTAGGAATTTGTGCCAAAGGTTGTGCTGAATATACCCGTAAACAATTAGATGAATTAACGGATTTTGTTAAACGCCCACAAATTGGCGCTACCGGATTGGTATATGCTAGGGTAAATGCTGATGGAACTATCAAATCATCAGTAGATAAATTTTATGATGAAGCTACCCTAAAAACATGGGCTGAGAAATTTGATGCTGAGCCAGGCGACCTAATGCTAATTATGGCAGGACAAGCTGATAAAACCCGCAAAGCTTTAAGTGAGCTTAGACTTGAAATGGGCACAAGATTGGGACTACGAAACAATAATAGCTATTCGTGTTTATGGGTAACCGATTTTCCATTGTTAGAGTTTAACGAAGAAGAAAACCGTTGGTTTGCTATGCACCATCCTTTTACTGCGCCAAAGCCAGAAGACATTCCTTTGCTTGAAACAAACCTAGGTGCTGTTAGAGCCAATGCCTATGACATGGTAATTAATGGTGTAGAAGTAGGTGGAGGTTCAATACGTATTTTCAATAAAGATTTGCAAGCTAAAATGTTTAACATACTCGGATTTACTGCTGAAGAAGCCCAAGCACAGTTTGGCTTTTTGATGAATGCCTTTGAATACGGAGCACCACCGCATGGTGGTATTGCCTTTGGTTTCGACAGGTTATGTTCTCTTTTTGGTGGCGAAAACTCTATCAGAGATTTTATAGCATTCCCTAAAAATAATAGCGGACGAGATGTAATGATTGATGCACCAAGTGAAATTGATACCAAGCAAAAGAAAGAGTTGGGGTTATAATTGTAATACTTTCAACTATTTTTAGTGGGTTTGATTACTTGTTTTGATATAAGAATAACTAATAAATTAACAGAGTATACCATGCTAATTGGAATATGTAAATAATACCAAAAAAAGGTCGGCAAATTAGATTGTCGACCTTTTGAGTTTGTTAGTTTAACAATGCTTATTTCTTCGTTCCAAATACATCATATGTATTTCCTCTAAGCGGGCCATCAGTAATCTCAATATTATAAACAAAAGCTTTTGTAGATTCCATAAAACCAAAATGTTCATTGTTATTTCCTTTTCCTTTTAATGATATACTAAATCCATCTTTATTTATAGTCTGAAGAGGAATATTGCCGCTGAAATTTTTACCTGAAACAAGTACGTCTCCAGTTGATATTTTACCTCCACCATCCTCAGTGATTATTAATGATTTCCCTGATCCCTTTGTAACAACAAAAGTTACGGTGGTATCTGAAATTGAATTTCCGGATGTGTCCATTAAACTGGATAATCCTGTGTAGGTTCCTAAGGCTAGGTCACGAGCATCAGTTTCAACTGGCTTTGTGCTGGAGTTATCCTTAGAACAACTGACTATAAGGCCTGCCATAATGATGAGTGCAACAGAAAGGACTGATTTTATTTTTTTCATATCTCTTTTATATATTGTGTTTAGTAGATTTTATTTTATGTTGATTGGCTCTATTTCTTGTCAAGGATTTGATTATTAATTGAACGTATATTGAATACCACCGTTAAATAAGCCATTGTATCCATAACCTAGTTCTGCGAATGCTCCTAGTTTTGATGTTTTGGTAAATCTGCCCTTATAACCTATTGCAGTAATATGATAAGCAAGGCCATCTGAAATGTCTGAATTTATTTTTGCGAGCTCTTTATTGCCTGATATGACCTCCAATTCGGCATTCAGTGTATACGTGCCTGCAGATAATCCTGAATAAAGCACAAATGCTCCATTTTCATTATCATACCAACTGTAGTTTAATTGTGATAAAAAAGTTGAAAAGTTAAAGTTTGTTTTAAATGAAACATTATCAGTTCCGTTATCTATTGTAACTTTACCTGTTGAGGCAGTCTGGCTGGTGTAAGCTAACCCAATTGTTAATTTATCGGTAAGGTGATATTGGTATCCAATAATATATGGCCCAAATGTATTGGAGGCTCCTTCTCCAACACTACTTAGTGTGTTTGCTAGGGCATTTGAAGCCCCAACTCCAAAAAATAAACTCATGTTGCCTTTTTTGTAAACCTGAGCCGAAGTAAATTGGATGATTCCTAAAGATAGTAGGATGAATAATAATTGTTTTTTCATGTTTTTTTCAAACAAAACTATGTTTTACTTATCTTCATTTTGCTACTTTCATCCCAAAGATATGTTTGAATTTCCCTTTTATTGGTTTGACTTTCTTAACCAAACAATGTGGTATTTTTAAACCAGGCTATCAGTTTGTTTTTTGCTCGGTCGGTGATGGAGACAATAATCTGACCGGTTAGCTCTAAAGAATTGCCTTGTTGTTTGATAAATCGCCTAACATGTGTAGGATTAATTAACCACGATCGGTGAACCCTAAAGAAACCCTCAGGCGTAAGCAATCTATCCATCCAAGCCAAAGGCTTGCTTATTATGATTTTCCCGGCTTCATGTGTAAAAATTACGCAATAGCTTCGCTCAGCCTGAATCGCAATTATATCTTTAAGTTTCACAATCATTTGTCCATTTGATACAGGCAATGCAATGGATTCTATAGCACTTCTGCTTAAGTCATCCAGCATCAGTTTATAGGGGTTAACAGAAGCAGACTGATGAATTCTTCTCCGTTGTAATGCAATTTCTATACTCTCTTTCAATCTTTTATCAGAGTATGGCTTCATGATATAGTCAACCGCATAAAACTCAAATGCCTTGATTGCAAAATTCTGATTACCTGTAATAAATAAGAATTGCTTGCCCTCCAGCGATATATCCTTTAAAGCATTAAATATCGTAACCCCATTAATTACGATATCCAAAATGGCCAAATCAAAATCGTTTTTCTTTAGTGCTTTCTTTGCAGCTTCTAAATCTCTAAGTCCAACTACTTCAAATTCGCTAAACTCCTTCCTAAAAAAATTAATTAATCCCGATAACTGCTCAGGTTCGTCTTCTATAATTAATACTTTCATGTTGTTCTGGCAATGTTTAATAACAGTTTGTTTTGTTTAATGGAGATAGCGTCAAGATAACTGCATCCATAATAATAGTTAAAATAACTCACTCTATTAATCAAATAAAACAAACCATGGGCTTTTTTCGGCTTTCTAATAACCAGTCTTTCAGGAACATTATACCCTGATAAAGAAATCTGAAGATGATTACTATTGTTACTATTTGCCAATACTTCAATTTCATGTTCTTTATTATCGTTCAAGCCATGCTTGAGTGCATTTTCAATCAATACTCCAATAGTATATGGTGGAATTTCACAATGTATCAGCATATCCGGAATGCTATATTTTAGCTTTACATTCTTTTTATTTTGACAGCAAAATGCAGCAACAAGATTTTCGCAACATGTTAATTCATCCTCAAGAGAAATCGACATTTTTTGGCTGTATTGGTATCCAAATCGGATAATACTGCCAACTTTTTCAAGATAATACTGCAGGTTATTTTTATTATCTAGATATACTGCATGTTGTAATAAGTTATTTATGGTATGCTCTGAAATCAGTTTGCCATTAATTAA
>CAMBSD010000022.1 GCA_945870425.1 Chitinophaga pinensis
AAATTCCTAAAACATCTGAAGAACAATTCACAGCCCAGCCAACCCGGCAAACTACAAGAAATTCAACTTCTATGCAATGCGCAGGAATAACAAAAGCCGGTAACAGATGCAAAAGAATGACAACTAACTCAAATGGAAGGTGCTTTCAGCATTAATAAAAAGCAATTTACATTAATAAAAATAATAAACAGCGAAGCCTAAAGCTGTATAAATTTTAGGCAAAACTTAAACAACAAAAAAATGAAAAAGTTATTGGTATTATTAGGGTTTCTATCAATAGCAACCTTTGCATCCGCTCAAACAAATAGTAACTCACGTTACCAAAGTGGGTATTACAAATCAAGTACTGGAACATATGTACAGCCTCATATGAAAACAACAACTAATTCTACAAACCACGACAATTATACTACTACAGGAAATACAAATAGCTACACTGGCCAATCTGGATCAAGGGCAAAAGATTATTCTAGTGGCGCTAAGAATTATGGAAGTGGTCAAAATATTCAAACAGGACCTAATGGAGGCCAATACTACATTAATAGTAATGGTAATAAGGTATATGTGCCCAAAAGATAAATTTTAAATGAAAGCTTCGGCTTTATAGGTGAAAACTTTTTAAGATTTATTATCATAAAGAATATAACTTTAATAATCCCTGAAGCATCCTTTCAGGGATTATTTTTGCAATTTCAGGTTGAAATGATACATACGTAAATCTTAGAAGTAATTGATTAGATATATTATAAAATTTACATCTGATTACTTTCAATTGATTTAAAAATTATCGTACTCATCCGAACTTTTTCATATTTGGGCATAAATCAATCCGCAAGCCTTGTTAATATTGGGCAGGGTTATTGATAGTCAAGAATAAAAGTCTATAAAATCAATTTAGAGTAAAGTATAATTTCTTTCAAAGTTGAGCGTAGTTTGTTTAACTCGGACGCTTCTAGCTCTTGGTTGTATTGTGACTATTACATAATCAAGGGTTAAATAGTAGCATAAACAAATACGTATTTTTATTCTGTAGTGTCGAGAATTGATTCCCGACATAATGTTTGTTTTAGGAGTCGGGCGGAAACACCCGACTGCAAGGCAAAATCAACATAGTTTTAGTTTTTAGGGACACAAACCCAATACCACTATTCCGTTGGAACTCCATTATAAGTTTCTTTATTAATCTCTGCATCATTTTTGGTAGCCCTTATCACCTTATCCATATGTTGGGGTGGGGCGTAAATCGTATACATCTTCAATAACTTTAGGGTACTGGTATTAATTACATTATGCTTTGCCCCTGCCGGTACAACAATCACATCACCTTCATACACATGATAATGATGATTATTGATTATACACTCTCCTTTGCCACTTTCAAATCTAAAAAATTGATCAGCACTTTGGTGAACTTCCTCTCCTATTTCTTCCCCAGGTCTGAGGCTCATGAGCACCAATTGCATGTTTCTACCTGTATACAAAACCTTTCTAAAACTTATATTCTTTAATGTACCCTTTTCAATATTGGTATGATATCCTTTAAGCCGTTCGTTACTTGTATCAATAATGGTAGACTCTTCATTAATAGCAGTTGAAGTCTTATCACTTAGGATTGTGCTACTATCGTTCTGATCTGGAAAGAACTTACCTCCATAATTACAAGCATAAAAGGCTACAATAATGAGCCCAATAATTAAGTATATTTTTTTCATGGTATTTGAACTAACGCTACTCCAAGGTTTGAAGTAACTTGTTGATTGATATTTGTATGTACATAATTCATTTTAAGCTTAGAGATATAATTGGCCTTCATTTGTGTCTCAATACTTAAACGTGCCATCAAATAACTCACTGTAGACTCTGCACCTTGGTTTAGGTTCACATGCGTATCTTCTAGGCCATCATAACAGCCACCTGTGCATGGGTTGTATATAATTTGATGGAGATGGTTATTACCTAAAAACCAATTAAAGGCAATCTTCATATTGTTGCTATAGGTTTCTTCCTTAAATACATTATAAAATTTAGCCAATGCCAAAATGGTATAAGCCACATCTATAGGTTGTTCGCCAAACTCATCCGAAAAAGATCCTTTTTGCAACCAACTTTTATTTGAAATAAGTTTAATATGAGAGCCTGTAAATGTATTAGATAATAAAAAGTCGAATGAACTCTTGGCTATCTTTTTATAGTCTTCTCTGTCAGTCGTCAAATAAGCACAGAGCATAGCCTCAGGCAAAATACTGTTGCCATAAGTAAGGTAACTTTCAAACCATTGCCATTCACTTTCACTCTCATGAGCAAACATTCTTTCAAGTCGGTTGGCTAACTTTTCAGTAAGCTTTACATGGTCTTGTGAAGGATTGGTTTTGTTGTAATAGTATATACCTTTAATAGCAAAAGCAATTGATCGCGTTGAGTGAATTTCTTCAATATGTTTCAACGACTTTTTTATCAAACGAGTAGCTTTAGTCACCATGGCTTCCGGAATGATACTGTCCAATCCAATTAAAAAACCCAAGGCCCAAATGGCTCTACCATTGGCATCATCCAAATTACATGCATCATTTTGCTCTGTAAATTGTTTGCCTTTATCTACATAGTTTAGAAATCTTCCATTAGGCAACATACAATGCTCAATAAAATTCAGGTAATTTGAAATCAAAATTAAATCAGCCATATTTCCATTGGCTTCATAGTTCATGCACATAGCAACTAAGGCCCGTGCATTATCATCCAAAGTATATCCAGAAGATAAATCCGGCTGATTGATGATAGAGAATTGAATCATCCCAAACTCAGTCGTTAGATTTTTAATATGTTCCAAATTCACTTTTGGCAATTTGTATTGAAGTTCTATCTTGGCATCTGAGTGTTTTTCAAATACCTTGGCATGAGCCAAGGACGTATTTTCCCAAGAAGTAGACGACATCCTTTGTAGACCACTTAAGGCCAAGTCGTTTCTATATTTTTCGTCACCTAATAAATGGTTTACAACTTCCGCCAATTGTATTGAATTTCCAAAGTCGATAAATAATCCTTCGCTTTCGCTCAAAACTTCTTGTGCATGTGGCATAGGCGTAGAAATGATTGGGCATCCACAACTGATGGCATAAGAAAAGGTACCACTTACTGCTTGGTTAGGATCTTTAGAAGTAAACAAATAAATATCGGTTAGCTGCAAGTATTCGAGCAAATCTTCTAATGGCAAATAATAGTTAATAAACTGAACGTGCTTTTGAATACCCAATTCAATTACCATTTTTTCAAGCATTTCTCGGTATTTTTCACCTTCCTCTTTTATCACACTGGGATGGGTTTTACCGATAATTAGAAATAATACTGTAGGGTTTAGGTTAATAATAACTGGCAAAGCTTTTAAAGTAGTTTCAATACTTTTTCCAGAACTGATCAATCCAAAAGTGGAAAGAATTTTCCTGCCAGTAAATCCATAGCTATACTTCAAAAATGGTTTATTAATGTGCTTTACCAAATGTGTGCCATGGGCTATTACATTTACTTTTTCAGGGTTAACCTCATAATCTCTTTCTAAAATTTGTTTGGCACTTTGGGTCATTACAATGATAGCTGCTGTGGCCTCTACTAAATCTTGCACCTGCTTTTTAAGCCTATCATTTGGATTGGGAAGGACTGTATGAAAAGTAATAATTGCTGGGATGGTAATAGTATGAACTAAATTCAAAAAATCTTCTTCATGTTTATTAAAAAAACCGAACTCATGCTGTATCAAAACAAGTTTGGCGTGAATATTATAGTTTATTGCATGAGACAAATCTGCAAACAATTGCTTATCAGCAGTATTTAAAATATATTCAACCTCCTTAGAATAGGCATGCTTTTCAGTTTCGGTTTCTAGTGCACAAATTCTTAGGTTAAAAGATTGTTTGAATTTATTCTCTAAAGACCTCACTAAATCTTGCGAATATGTGGCTATACCACACTCTCTTGGTGGGTATGAGGTGATGATGATAATTTCGGATAATGTATTGTCAGGCATGTATAACTGGATTTAAAAGTAATTCTTTCAATAAAGCCGAAAGACTCATTGATGCACAAGCAATTTGCTCGTCTGCTGCACCATAATAAATAAACAAGGTATCGTCAAACAAGGCACTACCTGTAGGGAAACAAACATTATTTACCTCACCTTTAAGCTCCCATTGCAACTCTGGTTTAAATAAAGGATATGGTAATCTTGCGAGTTCTATCACTGGGTTATTTAAGTCAAGTAAAGCAGCACATGCAGAATATACATAGCCCTTTAATGAATCATGTACACCGTGATAGATTACAAGCCAACCTTCTTTGGTTTCAATAGGCGGACAACCTCCGCCAATATAACTCACTTCGTGATCAAACTTGGGAGTAAGAACAATCCATTTATCAAAATTCAGAAAATAGTTTTGCCAAAAAGACTGGGTAAGCTCTTCAATACTACCCACAGCAACTACAATTTGTATATCAGGTTTTATGCGATGTAAGAAGTAAAACTTTCCGTCAATTTTACGCGGAAAAAAAATCAAATTTTTATCCCAGACCAATTCAATATTCCCTTGGTTATCAAAAAGACGCTCATGAATATTATAACGAATATATTTTGTATTTAAATCATTATTGGGATTGGTGGATAATACAAAATCCTTATAAGTTATTTGAGGAACAATAATGCCATGTTTAACCCAAGTCTTCATATCAGTTGAAGTGGCCAAAGCACCTAAGGCATTAATGCCATCATAGGCTGTATAGGTAAGATAATATAAATCATCTATCTTCACTATTCGTGAATCTTCAACACCATGAGCTTCATAGTCGTATTGAGGAAACAACAAGGGTGCCTCATCTCTTTCTACAATCAATAAAGGGCCTTTGAGTTTACAATAACCAATACTGGAATTATTACCCATACTTACTGCCCTATAAAACATGTGAACATACTCACCTTCCTTTATGATACCTGGATTTAATACACCCTCATTCTCAAATATCAAGGGCGTTTTATTTAATATGATTCCTTCTTTTTTTACATCTAACATGATTTTTGGTGTTTTAAACCGCTAAGTAACCCCCATCAATTTCTATACATGTACCCGTCATAAACGAGCTTTCATTACTTGCTAGAAAAACAAAGCCATTGGCTATTTCTTCGGAAGTACCAAGTCTTTTCATGGGATGCATATTGATGATGTGTTGTTTTATTTCTGTATTTTCAGTAATGCCTCCTTTAGCTAATAAGGGTGTATCAATAAAGCCAGGCGAAATGGCATTAACCCTAATTCCTTCAGTGGCATATTCAATAGCAGCCGTTTGTGTGAGTCCAATGACACCATGCTTAGCCGCCACATAATGTGCCGAAGATGCAAAGCCAACTTTTCCCAAAATAGATGACATATTTACAATCACACCACTGCCTTGTTTGCTCATTTGCATCAGCTCATGTTTCATACAATTAAACACTCCGTTCAAATTGATATGAATAACCTTATTCCAAGCCTCTTCAGACATGTCCCCTACTTTATTTGCTTCTCCGCCAATGCCAGCATTATTAAGTGCTATATCTAAGGATTTAAAGGTGCTAACTACTTTGGCTATAGCAATTTTAGCTTGCGCATAAATAGATACATCACACTCTATATAAATAGCACTTGAATTAATTTTCCTAATTTCTTGCATAACAGAATCTACTTCATTTGACTTCAAATCTGCTACTGCAATATTGGCACCCTCTTTAGCAGCAGCCATAGCGCATGCTTTTCCAATTCCAGATAAACCGCCTGTGATAAACACGGTTTTATTCTCAAGTTTTTTCATTTCTTTATATATTAGAATGCTATTTTTTTATTCTCAAAACTTGTAACCATTTTGGTTTCCTTAGCCGTTACATTGGTTAATTCTATTTCGCAAGTGATACTAATTTCTTCTCCCACTAATAAGCCACCGGCCTCTAAAGTTGAATTCCACATGATCTCCCAATCGGTTCTATTGATTTTACCAGTAACGTTAAAACCAACCTTTTCATTACCCCAAGGGTCCTGCACAATGCCACCAAAATGCACATCTAGCTTTACATTTTTGGTGATGCCTCGTATGGTTAGTTCACCCCATAATTCAGATTCATCTTCTAAATCCATCTTACCCATTGTACTCGATACAAAAGTGATTTGCTTGTGATGTTCAAGATCTAAAAAGTCAAAACTTTTTAGATGTTCATCACGTTTTTCATCACCTGTTTCAAGAGACGAAACATCTATCCATAAGTCGACCACGGCAGTTGTAAAATCTTTACCATTGGTAATAATATTGGCATCAAAATTTTTAAATGAGCCTTTAACATGAGCTATCATCAGATGTCTAATTTTAAATGAAATATCACTATGAGTGGGGTCTATTGACCATTTGGTTTGAATTGTCATAATATTTGTTGAATTTGTTTTTAACTTAATTAATTGCCACAAAGATTGGCTAAGTTGAATGGATGCATGTTATATAAGCTTTGGCAATACTTATATAATTCGCAGTAGTTTGATAAGTTAACTGTTTGCAGTAAGGGTATCGAAACTTAGATCCTTGACCTACAATTCTTTTTTCACAGCTTGTTCTACAATATAATTATCCAACATGGTTTTAAGGGAATCGTAGTATCTTTTAAGACTTGTGGTGGTAATTTCAGGATTAATCTTATTGGGTATGGTTTCTTTCATTTCCTCAATATACTTCGACAATTCAGGATATTTTTCATTAATCGCCATTGTTAGTTTTAGAATATTTTCGTTCATGTCTTTCTCTACATTGAAGTCGTAACTTTGCTCATACAGGGCAGGTTGAATGATTTGTTCGATTTGCTCAATTTCGTTATTCAAAATTGCGTTTGCTTTGGACATATTTCTAAGTCCGTTTGAGTACTTATTTTCATTCATAATAGCGCATATTTAAAGTGTTAGGATTTCCATATATCAAAGATGATTAATGAATATTTCTTGTTGTCACATGACAAGGGGGATTGCGTTTTAATATTCGAAGCTTGCTTTTGCAATACATTCAACGTGGAAGGATTGTTTAGTAAAGATATAAATAATCATTTTCCTATCCTATCCATTGAAACATAAAGCTCCTTAATCTCTTTTTCGCGTAGGAATGATATACAAGGGAATGATAGAATGACGAAGGACTTCTTCTGTCACACTCCCCATAATGATGTTTTCTAACCACCTCCGGCTATGCGAACCCATAACAATTACTTCTACATTGTTCTTTGTAGCTTCTTCAATAATAACATCTGCATAATCACCTTCAGCCACGACCGTTTGGATAGAATCATCTTTCAAGTCCACTTTGATTTTGTTAAGATAAGCTTGTGAAGCTCTTTTAATGGCATCGTTGGCATAAAGATCCTTCGCGTTTATATCTATATAGCCGGTATAACCAACTAAAGGTGTATAGGCTGTTGCAGCATAATAGCCCGCATCTGTAGTAACATGAAGCAAAATAACTTGTGCATTCATGGCCTGGGCAAATGCATATCCTTTTTCAGTAACATATTGGGCGGTATCACTATAGTCAATGGTAATTAATATTTTCATTATACGTTATGTTGGTTATGCAACCTAAAATGGTGCTTTGAAAAATGCGCTTTCACAAAAGCGTGTTGCTGATTGTCGGTCATTTTATCTGCTTGCTGTATTTCAATTTTAATATTTGTAAAATGATGATCAGCTCTAAGTAAATTTAATAATTCAAGCTTGGCCTGAGTGGGTCCAAACAGAAGTACATCTTCATAATTACGTATGACATCTCCTATTTTTTTATAGTAATCATGCTCTTCATGTTGTTCTTTATTATGCATCACTTGTTCGCTTTTACCAATACTTTCTTCTTTTTCTTGGCGTGTAAATTTTGACGATACTGTTTTTATTTCGGTGGGTTCTTCTGTAAATTCTATCAAGTGAGCGTTTGAATGATCCATCCAAATGCCCAAACATTTTGCGTTTGACATAATATCTTATTATTAGTTTATGATTTATAGTAATTGAAAATTAAAAAGCATTACACAAATGCGTAATGCTTTTTAATGAAAAGGTAAAAAACAACTAGCTCTTCATGGCATGTTGTTTCACTACTTCTTTGTGATGTTCATCTGCAATGGCATGATGGGCTTGGGCTTTGATGGTGCTGTGAGCAGCCTTTTCTAACTTTCCATCTTCAACATGTTTTGCAGCTTCCGTGTGGTGTTTAGCAGCTTCCTCATTATGCTTTGCAGCATTTTTGTGGTTTTCTACTGGTGTTAATTTCGATTTGTCTGTAGCAGTGGGTCTTGTTGTTGTTGACATGATAATTTTTTTTATATCACGAAATTATTTTCATGACCCAACAAAGGTGATATCAGGTAGCTCAATTCATATTACAAAACACTTGCATTAGTTTGCAATATTTACACTTTGGTTATTCGTGAATGATTATTAGATATGATTGCTGCGATAATTACTTGCCAGTAGTTTGGGAGTATTTTGCCATTTCAGGCATCCTTACCTGAAAATACTTTTTTGTACAATTAAAATTAGAGGATATAAGTGTCTTTATACTCTGCCTAAATAAAAAGGTATAACAGCCGCTTTATTTATTAACTTAAAATAAAATATTGAAAGAATCCAAAAACTACCATAGATAAAATCAACCCAATTAAAAAGATGTTATAAGAATATTTAAGAAGAATATATTTTCTTTTTAATACCATTCCTTGACCATAGAAATTGGCTAAAATACTGCGATAAAGATAGTCATCGTCTTTTAAAATGGTTAACATAGAATCTTCAAAATCCTTCGGTGTCAGACTCGTAAAATTACCAAAAAAGAATAGATTAGATTTTTTATTATCCAAATCATCTTGTGTAACGATTCCTTTGACGAAATTAGGACGTGTAGCCAAGACTGCAAATACTGTTGTAAAGAGAGAAGTCAGCACGAACATTATAATTGGTACGAATAAATTTTGCCAATATTCAGTATTCCTTGCAGATGAACCTATAACCAATGAAAGAACTACCGTGTTAATAGAAATCATGATATTAGCCTTGTTATCTGCCAACATATTTTGATGGTTGAGGTTATTTGATAAAATGCGAAAAAAAGAACTAATACCAGTGTCATGGAATTCTTGCAATGGAATTTTTGAAAAATCTTCGTAATTTGAATGTCTTGGCATTTTGTTATTTTTTTAAATGACCACAATAATAAACACAAAATGATTTCAAGTAAAATAAATACCTAGAGTTAACAATTTAATAACCTAGATATTTCGAGACAGCTAGAATATAAAGTCCTGACTATAAACCAGTATAATTGTGAAGGTATTTTCTAGTACTAGAAACTTCAATTTGTTACAGACAAAAAGTGATAAGTTCCTCAATCACAGCTATTCAGAAACGTCAGTAGACAAACTTATGTTTTGGTATTAAATGCTTTACCTCCTAAATCATATATGCTGCCGAGAATTGTTACCCGACAGTTTAGTGTAGTTTCTTAGTCGGGTAGAAACACACAAGTTCATATAAAAATAGCTTAAAATAATCCATGGAAAACAAATATATTTGTGTAACATAATAGCTATCCTTAGAATAAAGCAATCCAAATTGGTGGCGATCTGTGGATATTAATGGCGGATATTTTCGAATAATTTAGAGTATACTAATACATATGAAACAAACTATAAATAATAGAATATAATGAATAATAAAATTAATATGTACTTACCAAAACTCTTGGAAAACCTTTATCAAAAACTTCTTTCGAAAGAAACTAAAGAAAAGAGCGAGCGTGTCATATTATGGATTGCTTTGGGAAGTTTTGCAATTCACTTATTAGTAATTGGATTAATACATTTTAATCTTATTATAATTAATGAAACATCAAACTTATTAAAAAATCCAATTGCTGCCATTTATACCCCTTTTTCATTCATATTGGTATATGAGGTATATCTTTTAATTTACTACCTCCCAAAATCGACTTCTACTTATATCTCAAAGCAATATGAAATTATTGCACTCATCATTATTAGACGTTTGTTCAAGGACCTTTCGGATTTATCACTTTCATCAAATTGGTTTAACATTAAAACTGATTTGCAGTTCACCTACGATTTATTAGCTTCGGTCCTCTTATTTTATTTAATATATCTATTCCATATTCAACGAGTCAAAATATATAGAACTATTGAAAATAGAAAAATAAAATATTCAAGGATTTCAAAATTTATAAACGCAAAAAAATGGATAGCTGCAGCCTTAGTTCCTATATTATTAATTATTGCAATACATTCATTCTTTAATTGGATTATGGGTATTTTTCAACCACTTGAAACAAATACTATTTCGTTCAAGAATATTAATAATATTTTCTTTGAACAATTTTTCAATATTCTGATTATTGCTGATGTAATATTATTGCTATTTTCATTTTTCCACACAGACGAGTTTCACAAAGTTATTCGAAATTCAGGCTTTATTATTTCAACTATATTAATTAGAATATCTTTTTCTGTCAGCGGTATTATTAACATCATACTAATTATATCTGCTATTTTATTTGGGCTATCAATACTTTTCATTCATAATAAATTTGAAAAAAAGCTAGCAGAAGAAATTCATGAAATTGATGAATAAAACAATAACAAAATTATAAATACAAGAATTCATTTGTTTTGCAATATAAATTTAGTAAATTTACATGAAACAATTAAATTAAATAAACATGTTTAAAAAATTTACAACAGCAGACAAACTTATGTTTCTTTCTGCCATCCTATCCTTAATCTTTTCTGAATTACTTTATTTCAAAGGTGAAAAAGAAGACGGAACTTTTATTGGATTATGGGTTCCTTCAATATTAGCATTCGGCATATATTTAAAACTAATTAACAACTCAAAAAATGACTGAGTTTATACCATACTTTGCTGGAATCATAACACTGCTTTTTGGTTTTGGGTTCGCTTTGGCAATTACCCACAAAAATGAAAAGTAATATCTGTGCTGCCGAGAATTGTTACCCAACAGTTTAGTGTAGTTTCTTAGTCGGGTAGAAACATCCAACTTCACTTGAATTCGTAATTCAAAATTATCCCTACATCCTCTGCATATACCATTTCAATTCTTTCTCCATTTTCTTATACTTAAAAATAGTAGTAATTATTTTTTGAAGACGGACAAAGGCTGTTTCGCTTTTAACAACATAGTCGAATGCACGGTGATGCATACAATCAATAGCCACCTCAATTTTATCCTGGGCAGACAGCATAATTACTGGTATATCTGGATTAAATGATTTAATCCTATCAAGGGTCTCAATGCCATTCATAGCATGTTTTTCTATACCATCCAATTGATAATCTAGTATGATTACATCTGGATTGTGGTGCAAGTTTTCCATACAATTTTCACCCGTAGGGTAGGATTCAATTATAAAATCTGCATGTTCTAAAAATTCAATTTCAAGTGATTTTAAATACACTGCATCATCATCTACTAGAAAGATTTTAATTTTCTCATTCATCATTTTTACTTTTTCTTATTTTATCTAATTCTATTTCTAATTCAATACATGCCTGATTGCAAACATTTTCTAATTGCAACACCAAATCATGTATACCATCTGTTTGTTTCTGTGTATTGGCATATTCCTGAATTTTCTTGGCCATACTTTCAAAATCAGAGCTAATGCCCATAATGGAAAATGATGGAATCATCTTATGCACTGCTGATTGTAATGAATCCCAATCTTTATCGTATAATCCTCTCTTCATGGATTCAACCAATGAAGGAGTTTGCTTTAAATACAACACAATCATTTCCATCATCAAACTAGGATTTGATTTTGTTCTATGTGACAAGTAACTCAAATCAATGTATCTCAATTTGGGCGTATGTTCATTGTCAAATTCTTTTTTCACTATCTCACTAGTAGGAATTGGCTTTTTAACCAAGCCTAAAATTTTATTATACAATAATTTTTCGTCAACCGGTTTAGCTATATAGTCATTCATGCCAACAGCCTTACATTTCTCCAAATCAACGGTTGTAACATCGGCCGTTAAAGCAATGATGGGTATTTTAGAATGAAGGGTATTCCTTACATATTCAGTAGCCTCAAAGCCATTCATTACAGGCATTTGCAAATCCATTAAAATGATGTCATACGTTTTGGCTTGCAATTTTTCAATAGCAATCTTGCCGTTGGCTGCAATTTCTCTTTCAAATCCATAATCATCCAAAAGTGTTTTCATCAACAATTGATTAAGCGCAATATCTTCAACAACTAGTACATTGATATTCTTAATTTCATTATCTAAAATAATAGTCTCTACCTCTATTTCAGCAGTTGCTTTGGTTTTGTAAAAACTTAGTGTAAAACTAAATGTAGAACCTTTACCTATTTCACTTTTAACACCCACAACTCCACCTTGTTGTTCAACTAATTGCTTAACAATAGCTAAGCCAAGTCCAGTGCCACCATAAATTCTCGAAGTACCACTTGATGCTTGTTGAAAATTCTCGAAAATTTTATCTATCTTCTGATCAGGAATCCCAATTCCAGTATCGCTCACGGCAAATTCAATTGTAACTTTACTCTCATCCTGCTTAATTAATCTTACCGATAAGGTAATACTTCCATGTGAAGTAAACTTTACAGCATTACTTACCAAATTCAAAATTATTTGATGCAAACGAACAGGATCTCCTAACAAAACTTCAGGAATTTGCTTATCATATTCCTTAACTAAGACGAGGTTCTTTTCTTGAATTTTTGTATCAAACAAATGCAACATAGAAGATATTGAAAGGGCTATTTTAAAAGGCGTTTGTTCAAACAGCATTTTACCTGCATCCACCTTTGCTAAATCCAAAATATCATTTATCAATACTATTAAGGCATCACCACTTAATTTTATAGCAGATAAGTACTCCGATTGTTTTGAACTCAATTCCGTTTTAAGTAAAACCTTTGTAAAGCCAATAATAGCATTCATAGGTGTACGTATTTCATGACTCATATTTGACAAAAATTGCTGCTTCGCTTTAACAGCATTTTCAGCAATGAGGGTAGAATTTTCAGCATTTGTCTTTGCTTCTTCAGCTATCAGGGTAGCGAACTCTGCAAAAATCTTAGATTCAATGAGTTCATTTTCAATTCTTTTTTGTTCTGTTATATCGCGTGCCACTACTACAGCTCCTAGTACATTTCCGTTTCCGTCTTTGTAGACAGATCCATTAAACAATACATCCGTAAGTTTCCCATCTTTTATGGTTAGTGGGCAATCAACCACAAATCCTTTTTC
Source organism: Chitinophaga pinensis (assembly GCA_945870425.1). GTDB lineage: Bacteria > Bacteroidota > Bacteroidia > UKL13-3 > UKL13-3 > RGVD01. Next base: position 13,347 of record CAMBSD010000022.1, read on the forward strand.
GAAAACTTGCTGATAGCCAACTTTTGCTTTTTTAGGTTCTGTAAAACAATCAATGAAATTGGACCCAATCAACTGCTCTCTCGATTTTTCAATCACCCTCACAGTAGCCAAATTCATTTCTGTAATTTTCCCTTCAGGGCTTATGGTAAACAAGGGATCTAGACTAGCCTCAATAAGACCTCTTGAATAATTTTCAATTACCAATTCGGCAGCCTGTTTTTCTTGCTCTTTATTTTGAATCTCGAGTGCCATATCTGCTACAACCCGTTTGGTAATATCCACCCTAATGGCCAAGTACTGATAAGGCTTCCCCTGTTCATCTAGAAAAGGAACTATGGTAGTATCTACCCAATAAAATGTCCCGTCCTTGGCCTTATTTTTTATTTCACCTTTCCACATTTTTCCTTTGGCAATGGTTTGCCATAAATCATGCATAAATGCTTTTGAATGAAAGCCTGAATTAAGAATTCTGTGATCTTTACCAATTAACTCCTCTTCATTGTATTTTGATATTTTACAAAAATTAGGATTTGCCTTTTTAATCATTCCTCTATGATCTGTTAAGGCGATAATAGCTGTTGAGTCAAGAGCATCCTTATAATCTGAAACTTCTTTTAAACTATCTTTCAGAAGTTTTTCAGATTGATTTAATTCCTTGTTAGCAATGATTAATTCCATTGCGCGCTTATCTTTTTCCTTATTTTGAAAGATCAGTTCTTTATTGGCAACAACTAACTCTTCCGCTCGCTTCCCTTTCTCATCATCCTGAAAAGCAAGTTCAATGATAGCAATGCCTAATTCTTCAGCTCGTTTTCCTTTTTCTTCATCTTGAAAGGCAAGTTCTTTATTTGCAATGCCTAATTCATCTGCTCTTTTGGCCTTTTCATCCTTTTGAAAAGCTAGCTCTTTATTGGCAATAATTAATTCATCAGCCCTCTTCTCTTTTTCGTTATTCTGAAAAGCAAGCTCAATATTAGCAATTCCTAATTCATCAGCCCTCTCAAGTCTTTCAGAATGAAGGAAATCCAACTTTTTCTTTAATAAAGATAACTCTGCAGTTAGGCTTGCATTTTCATCCTTTTGTAAAGAAAGTTCAAGATTTATCCTATGCAGTTCATTTGAATTTGAAATTATAGCTTCGTCCATATAATACTAGATTAACCTTATTAATTTATGTTGTTGCCAACATCTTCAAGTGGACTTCTTCGCTTATCTTTCAATTGCTTGAAATGGGTAGAAGATAGACCCGTAACCTTCTTAAACTGATTCGACAAATGCGCCACACTGCTATAATTCATTTTATAAGCTATTTCTGTAATATTTAGTTCATCATAAATGATTAATTCTTTAATTCGTTCAACTTTGTGAGAGATAATAAATTGTTCTATTGTGGTACCTTGCACTTCTGAAAACAAATTAGACATGTATGTATAATCATGCTTAAGCTTTTCACTTAAATAGTCTGAGAAATTTATTTTGATTGATTCTTCGCTATAATGAACCATTTCAATAATGACATTTTTAATTTTTTCTATAAGCACAGCTTTTTTGTCATCCATAAGTTCTAAACCAGATTCAAGCAAGGCAGCTTTTAATAAAGCTCGCTGCAAAGTGGTAAGATCTTCCATTATTTCAACTTCGCCAAGATCAACAACAATAAAATGAAGACCAAGCTTTCTTAGTTCTTCCTTCACCATCATTTTACAGCGAATACTCACCATATATTTGATATATATTTTCATATATTAATCTTCATAGCCACTTTTGATTACAGTCGATATCATTTTAAATTGCTCGTTTGCATTGAAACAATGGGTGGAATGAGCGGGTATTATTATCCCTTCTCCTTTCTTAAGCTTATACTTTTTCTTTTTTATAATAATTTCAGCCGTACCATCAATAATTTGTATGTAATTATCAAATGGGGATGATTTTTCTTCTAACTCCTCTCCAGCATCAAATGCTGAAACCGTTATATTACCTGTTAGCCTTTTTATAATGGTTTTACTCAATACAGCATTTGGAATGTATTCAACAATTTCTATGATGATATGTGACTTTTCTTTATCTAATTCTTTGTTATCCATGCTAAATATATGTGTAATTGTAACTCAAGGAAGATAAGTGATTATATATCGGTAGCGTTATGGTAATACAACTAAAATTTGCATAATTCACATATTTCTAAATTTATCAACCGAAAATCATATAAATAATTATGGCAAATCTGTAAGTTAGTTATGGTGTATTAGGAAGTCCTTTACAAGATAAATAATACAAACGAATTACCTCATGCAGAATACGAAGCTTGGATATTAATTAAAGCTAACATTTAAACAGAATATGAAAATAAAAGTAGAAACAAACAGTATCTCAACTTACACATTAGCTATTAAAGCAGGCATACTAACTTTTATGGGCTTTATCATCTATTTTATGTTTATGAAATACATGAGCCTAATACATATAATGGAATTGCGCGCTTTAAACATTCTAATATTGTTCAGTGGTATTCATTTCGCCATTAAGTATTTTAAAAGAGTTACCCAAAAACAAATTACCTATTTAGAAGGATATATGCTAGGATGCAGCATTACTGTTATAAGCGTTATTTCGTTTGCGTTATTTTCATTTTTTTACTTTCAATTTATAGATCCATCACAAATACAACACCTTAAAGGAAATTCACCCATGCTTGGCATTAACTTAACCCCTGTCACTATTGTAATCACCATAATTATTGAGGGTTTGATTAGCGGATTGATATTGTCCTTTTCTATTGTTCAGTATATTCAAAAAGATTCATCTCATGTATAAAAACGATTATGAGAAATAAAATCCACCTAAGCTCCATTTCAACGCTTCCACAAAAATCAAAAAATAAAGCAAATATAGCAGATGAAAACACTAAGTTATTGAGCAAATTAGCGGATATGCAAGATAAACTATTTGCCCAAAACAAATATTCTGTTTTAATCATATTACAAGGAATGGATACAGCAGGCAAAGACAGCGCTGTTAAACATGTTTTCTCAGGTGTAAATCCTGCAGGGTGCAATGTTAAATCATTTAAATTACCAACGGCAGAGGAGTTAGCGCATCACTTCCTATGGCGTATTAGCAAGGAATGTCCAGAGCGAGGTATGATAAAAATATTTAATCGTTCTCAATATGAAGATATCCTCGTGCCCAAAATCAAAGAAACCGTAAAATCAGATATACTCAAAGAAAGATGTCATGAAATTAATGTGTTTGAAAAAGGATTGATAAATGACCAAACCATTTTGGTAAAATTCTTCCTAAATATTTCGCACGAAGAGCAATTGAAGCGATTGAATGAAAGAAAGTCCAACCCAAATAAGCAATGGAAATACCAGTCAGAAGATGAAGGAGACATAGAGAAGCACGAAAAATACAAGAAGGCTTATGAATATATCATTGAAAACTGTTCTGTTGCAAAACCTTGGCACATAATTCCTGCTGATAAAAAATGGTATAAAAACTATGCAATATTACATACCATAGTTGGAATTTTAGAAAAACACAGTATTAATTACCCAAAATTGAACACTCAATAAATTACTTAACTATTGTTAATAGGTCATGGTTGCATAACATACAATTCTACCCCTAAATATAGAACAAAAGACGTAAACCATACAAGTAAAACCCAAAGTATTGTAACTAATTAAATGGGTAGCTTCTCATCTTTGTTTGACTAAACAAGAAAAATAATGGATACATTAAATTATTATTGGGGAATGCACATTGCATGGTGGTTTGTATGGGTTTTTATGATATTATGGATATTTGCATTCCCATACGAAATTCCTGGTCAACGATACAAAAAAGAATCTCCCCTCAACTTATTAAAAAGACGCTTAGCAAAAGGTCAAATTACTAATGAAGAATTTTTTGTTATGAAAGAAATGCTCGAAAGCGATTTAACAGAAGTGAATGGCAAACAATAAAATGGCATTAATTACTAATCATTTGAGGTATAACATTCTCGAATGGATTATATAAAACTATTTTGAGTTTTTCACCATATACATAAATCGCTTCAAAATAATGGATTACAAAGACTATTATAAAATACTAGGCGTTGATAAAAAGGCTACTCAGGATGAAATAAAAAAAGCCTATCGAGCATTGGCGGTAAAGCATCATCCCGACAAAAATCCAAATAACAAAGATTCAGAAGAGAAATTTAAAGTTATTAACGAAGCAAACGAAGTATTAAGTAATCCTGATAAACGCAAGAAATACGATGAATTAGGGGAAAATTGGCAAAAATACGAACAAACCGAAAATAGTAGGAGTAAAAATCCTTTTCAAGATTTTGGTGGCAATGAAGATTCAAATTACTCTAACTTTTTCGAACAGTTTTTCTCTAATCAGCAGTCAAGGTCACAAAATTATAATGGCTCCAATTACGAAACCGATATCGAAATTACCTTAGAGGAATCATACAAAGGCACTAGTCGAATTGTTCAACTTGAAAATGAAAAGATACGCATCACTACTAAACCAGGAGCTTATTCTGATTTATTATTAAAGATAAAAGGCAAAGGTAAAAAAGGCAGCAGTGAAAAGAACCATGGTGACCTGATTGCTCGCATATTTGTGAAACCTCATCCGCAATTCATTAGAAAAGGAGACGACCTGTATATGAACCAAACTATCGATCTATATACAGCCATTTTAGGTGGTGACATCCTCGTAAATACTTTATCGGGTCAACTAAAAGTGAAGATTGATGAGCTTACTCAAAATAACAAGTCTATAAGGCTAAAAAACAAAGGCATGCCCATGTATGATAAGGCCGAAATGCATGGCAATTTGTATATCTTATTGCAAGTTACCTTACCTCAAAAGTTGAACGACAAGCAAAGGGAATTGTTTGAACAATTAAAACAAATGGAATAATGTATAGCTTATGAAAAGGAATCAAATCGAAAAATACTTACAAAATAAAAATCAAATTGCCATAAGCGATTTCGAAGAAATGGTTCATGATATCCATCTTATTTATTCACTCAATCAGTTAAACTATTTAAGATATATATCGGATGAAAACATCATTGAGGCTTTACAAAAATCATTATTGATATGCACCCTTATTGGAGAAAACAGCAAAAGACATTTCAAACAAATATATGTATTTGATGATTCCCAAAGGGTGATGCATATTGATTGGATTATCAGTAAAAAAGGAGTGCACTTAATGATGTTGCAAATGAAAACCATTGACAAAAGTAGGGCAAATTGGCTATGGAAAATGGCAGATGTCCAAATTCACAAAACCATTTAAAATTAAATAATGAAAAATAGTATGAAAAAAATCACGAATAAATGTTGGCTACTAACTTTTTGTTATGTTTTTGGAATCACGAATATCTATGCCCAAGGCAGACCCAAAAAATACGAAAAAGCCACTAGAGAATATAATATAAAAAACTCCAAACGAGCCGAAAATATCAATAACCATAATAATCGCAATCCAAGTAACTATAGACCTAATATTAGGCTAAATTACCGACCTTCTTGGTCTCATCATACTAGATACAGAAGAAGGTGGATATACTTCCCTAAATACAATTTTTATTATGATAACTGGAGACAGATGTATTATTACCAAAATAATACACAATGGTATATGAATGTAAATTTACCAACTGCCTTAATAAATATAAACATTGAAAAGGAAAACCATTTCCCACTGCATGAAGACGAGGATGATATAGACGAAATTTACAAATACAATAAGCACCACAATGATAGCAACTATAGATAAAATCATGTGACATAACCGTATTGGATTATTTTAAAGGTCGGCTACTTTTGGCAACTTCCAAAATAAGCAAAAGAGTTAAGCACAATGCGAATCGGCCGATAGTTGGCTTTGCATAGACAATTGACATTCATAAAATCTGCCTGAAAATGTTTTTGGTTTTTTGTGGATGAATTAAAATATGTAAACCATGCAAAGAATGCGCGGCTTTATGTAAGTAGCAATAAATAATTAGTAACCACCTTTGTTCTACTTAAGAAACAATTTTTAAGCATAAAAAATTTAAAAAATGAAAAGCAATGAAACACTTCAAAAAGAAGTACAAGATGCCATTAAATGGGAACCTCTATTAAATGCAGCAGAAATCGGAGTAATAGCCAAAGACGGAATTGTAACCTTAACAGGTACAGTTGACAGTTATGCCAAGAAACGTGAAGCTGAATCGGCTGCTAAAAATGTGGCTGGTGTAAAAGCTGTTGCAGAGAAAATTGATATTCAATTTGGATCGTTTGGAAAGAAAGATGATACCACCATTGCAAAAGATGTGGTAAATGCCTTGTTTCTTGATTGGCAAGTACCAAACGATAAAATTAAGGTAAAAGTAGAGGATGCTTGGGTTACATTAGAAGGTGAACTAGAATGGAATTACGAAAAAGAAGCAGCTAAAAAAGCGGTGTCAAATGTCACTTCAGTTAAAGGGGTAACTAACAATATTCATATTACATCGTCCATACTTCATATCATTGAATTGAGTGATATTGAAAATGCACTTGAACGTAGTTGGGCATTGGACTCATCTGGCATTAAAGTAAAACTTGATGGGCACAAAGTAGTTTTAAATGGAACAGTAGAATCAATCTACCAAAAAGAAGAAGCTGGCAGGGTGGCTTGGAATGCACCAGGAGTAAGAACTGTTGAAAATAATCTTCATGTAGACTACGATTATACTTTTTAAAAGAACAACAACTAAGCAAAGGGGATAATCCTTTGTTTAGTTGTTTAATTATCAAAAAACACCATGAAATATTTCATCATCTCAAGCGGGATACTCATATTGGTATTTGCCATTTTTCAAGGATACCAAGCGTTTGCCTTTAGTAGCACTATTCGTCAAGCCTATAAAGTAATAAAAGTAGAAAAAGAATTTGAAATCAGATACTACCCTTCAGTTACCATAGCCACTATTTCATCCTCTGCCAAATCCTATAAGGATCTTGGTAATTAAGGCTTTCGAAAACTAGCCAATTATATTTTTGGTGGCAATAAAACAAACCAAAAAATTGAAATGACTGCGCCCGTTCACATGGATATTAACGATTGTTTATCTACCATGAGTTTTGTAATGCCTCCTATATACTCCATCAATAATCTACCCATACCCAACGACTCAACTGTAAACTTATCTAATACATCGAGCGAATATGTTGCAGCCATTACATTCAATGGATTTGCCAGTGACAAGGATATTACCTTTTATACTTTGAAATTAGAGAATGCCTTAAATGAAAAAAAAATTGGCTATTATGGCAATTTCAGATACTTAGGTTATAACCCGCCTTATCAGTTATTAGGCAGACGAAATGAAGTGATTGTAAGTGTTAATTGGGATACAAAATAAATCAAATTATGCCACATAAAATATTATCCATGATGAATGGAAAAAACAAAAATCATTCAAACCATACCCATAGCTTTATTGCCAATGAAGGTGAAATTAACTTTGATGGATACCCCATCTATCCCCCTGAAGATGATATATACGAAAGGTTTCATGAAGAAAGAAACATTGACCCCGAAGATACAAGCAAAAAAAAGGTAAATAGCAACACCAAGAGAGGTGAACAAAATGAACTTGATTTTGATGAAATGCTTATAGGCGATGACTTGGATATTCCAGGAGCAGACCTTGATGATAGCCAAGAAGAAATTGGCTCTGAAGACGAGGAAAACAACTACTACAGCCTAGGTGGAGACGACCATGATGATTTAGAAGAAGATAGAGAATAAATAGCTCTGAATAGATAATAATAATTGACAGTAAAATCCTTGAACAAAAGCTTCAGGGATTTTTTTGCTTAAATCAATTGTATGCTTCCCCAGAATTAGGACTAATTGTTAATAGACAAATAACAAAATAAGACCTCTTTAATACCCAAATGATAATGATTTCAAAATAATTATTTTTTCGTATTGAAATCAAAAAATGAGAATTATGAAAGATATCTTTTAATCATATTTTTAGTATACAGCATTTTTTGAACAACCACCCACTAAAAAGGTAGTGTAATATAATGTGGAAGGAAAAAGGCTATAAGCGTTATGGCTGAAAAAAACAAGTACTCACGGATGGGTGTATATTCTCGCATACGAATTCCTTCCATTTTGCAATAAATTGCGAGCATAATTTTCTCTACCAAGAACGAAAGGACGGTTGCATAAGCAATGCCATCAATGCCAATGCTGCGCACAAAGACAAAAGAAAGCACAACATTGATGATTAAATAATTTGTAGAAACCAAATAAAATACCCTTGTTTTCATCAAACCAGTAATAACTGTTTGAGGAAAAAGCATACGACTAATTATAAGCAAAAGATAAATATTAAAGATTTTATAGCCTTCTTTCAAATCAACATTATAGGCATATTCAAACAAATACTTGCTTGCAAAAAGCAGTACAATCGTACCTGGAAAAACCCAATACATAAGCCTGCGTGATGAAACTTTCAATTTGGCCAAACCTTGGTTTAAGAGCCCTTCCCTATTCAAATTGGCAATCTCCCCACTGTATATATTGCTCAGCGAATTGGCAAGAATTAAGAAAATAGGTAACTCCTTGGCTCCATATCTAAATATAGCGAATTGGGTTTCGTCATAATAATAATCGATGATATAACTGTTAATATACTCAACGCTTCCAGCCAATAAAATACTAAACATAAAGGGCATCACCTTTATCATAAATTGTTTTAACAAGCGTGTATGAATGCTGATGGTGGAGTATTTCATTAATAATATGATGGTATAGTTAAACTTAACCATAGCCAAAATTAATAACAAGTTGACTGAAAGATTCAGTGATTGTCTGAAAAATAAGGGCACACACAACAATACCAAATGGGCCGCATAGGTACTAATGCCCCATAGCAACATGGATTTGTATTTGCCCTTCAGATAAAAAATATAATCCGTTATGAATGTAGGGGTATTTAGAAATACTACCAAGCCAAAAATCTCAAATAAATCTATGTCCTTGCCCTTGGCATGTCCTATAACAATGGTTACAGCACCTGCTATAAGCGAAAAAGCTGTGAGCAAGGCAAAGGCATTAAACAAAATACGTTTTTGGGTTTTCTCATCTGATCCGTTGTAAAATGGAATAAGGGTATTACAAATACTTGCCACCCAAAAAAAACTCAAACTAGAGCTAACAAGCATCAATAACTCATAACGGCTAATAATACTTGTTCCATAGCCTCCGCTGTACCTAAAATATGATATTTTAGCAAGCAGAATAGATATCAAAAATACGCTTCCAAACCTTAGAAACTGGTTTATCTGCAAGCTATTAAATTTATCTAATTTAAAATTTCGTAAGGCCAAAATGAGCATTTAAATAAATGGCGAATGTGCTAAATAATTTTAATTAATACTAATTACAACATCATTGGACTAATTCCCAATGTAGAATTTGGCATTTGAAAACCATATCGGCATCAAGTTCACTTAGTTTAACCTCTGCTATTTCGTTCACTAAGGCTGGGTCGTAGGTTGTTTTCACCTTGATGTAATTTTCAGTAAAACCAAACATCATGTTTTGCTCATTATCAGCCTCCCACAATACTTTGTAGGTCTTACCAACATTTTGCTCGTAGAAAAACCTACGTTTTTTATCGCTTAGTATATGAAGCATTTTACTTCTATCAGCCCGTGTATGCCTGTAAACCCTACCCGGAAGCTTATTGGCTGTGGTGTTTACCCTTTCACTATAAGTGAACACGTGAAGGTATGAAATATCTAACTGGTTGAGATAATTATAGGTTTCTAAAAATTCTTCCTCGCCTTCACCCGGAAAACCAACAATCACATCCACACCTATGCAGCAATGAGGAATAAGAGTCTTTATTTTCTCAACCCTAGAAGTATATAGTTCGGTTAAATACTTTCTGCGCATAGCTGTAAGAATAGCATCAGAACCTGATTGCAATGGAATATGAAAATGTGGTACTATTTTGTTTGATTTGGCTGCCAATTCAATTATTTCATCCGTGAGCAAGTTTGGCTCGATAGATGAAATTCTTATTCTTTCTAATCCCTCCATCTTTTCTAATGCTTGGAGTAGTTGAAAGAAATTTTCACCAGTATTAACTCCAAAATCACCAGTATTTACGCCTGTCAACACAATTTCTTTTATGCCTTGTCCTACAATTTCGTAGGCCTGTTTTACTACATTATCAATGGTATCGCTGCGGCTTTTGCCTCTAGCTAGCGGGATGGTACAAAATGAACAGAAATAATCGCAACCATCTTGAACCTTCAGAAAAGTTCGGGTTCTATCACCAATTGAATAGGATGAGTGGTAATCTAAAACCTCTTTTATTTTACCATCTTTGACTTCGGCAACGGCTTTCTTTTGAGTGCTATGTATGTATTCGCTAATATTAAACTTTTCTGCCGCCCCCAATACCAAATCAACACCATCAATTTTAGTAATTTCATGAGGTTTAAGCTGGGCATAGCAGCCAATCACAGCCACAAATGCCTGAGGATTGTGACGTAAAGCCTCTTTTACAATTTTCTTGCATTTTTTATCTGCATTATCCGTAACCGAACAGGTATTAATTACATATACATCCGCACCTTGCTCAAATGCTACTTTAGTGTAACCATCATTAACAAGACTCCTGCCAATACTAGAGGTTTCAGAGAAATTAAGCTTGCAACCCAAGGTGTAAAATGCTACCGATTTTGTCATGATATTCGGCAAATATAAGATGATTGATTTTATTTGCTAATCAAATTGAGAAGTAAAAAATAATGAAACAAGTGATTTTTTTTGCTTCGAAAGCTTAGTTCATGTGCATTTTAGGAAACCTAAAAGCCTCACTGTCATGTATCATTAAGTCGTGAAGTTGTATTGAAATATACTTATAAATAGGAAATTGCTCCACAATTTCGAAAACAGCTTCTGCATTTTTGCAATTAAAAATAATCCAACCCAATGTGCGGTCAGTGTTTATGGAGTAACTCTGTATAGTGCCATCATTTATCAATTGCGAGATATAGGCCCTATGAGCAGGAATCATTTTCATGAAATCATTATCAATAACCTCAGGTAATTCAAGTTCAACCATAAATAATCTTTTCATAACATCAAATATTTAGAATTGTATTAACAATTTGCATACCTTAATGAAAAATATGACAGATTGAACATACTAAACAACTCATATTGCTAGTGTATAAGTTTTGTATATATGAATTAAGTAAATTTTATTTTTGCTTGAGATGATTAAAGAATATAGAAGCTATTTATTTGAAGATAGAGAGATAAGCTGGCTGAAATTTAATGAAAGAGTACTTCAGGAGGCAGAAAATCCTGATACACCTTTGATGGAAAGGCTAAAATTTCTGGCTATTTTCTCATCTAACCTAGATGAATTTTTTAGGGTTCGCGTAGCCCAAATCAGAAAAATACAGAGAGTAAATGGCAGAAAGCCTATTAGCGAATACCAATCCTCACCTGATGATATTTTGTCAGAAATACAAAGAATGGTTGTTATCCTCCAAGATAGGTTTACTGACATTTATGAGAGAGATATTTTACTTCGATTGGCTGACAAAAAAATTTTTTTAATTAATGAAACAAACCTAGACGAAGAAAAACACGGCCTTATAAAAAACTACTTCACTACCACAGTTATCCCTCATTTATTTCCTGTGGTTATTGACGACTTAAAGAATGTCCCTCATCTCCGCGACCGCTCGATTTACCTTGCAGTGAGAATGAGCAGTAGCCAACACAAATCAGAACCTAAACATGCGTTAATTGAAATACCAACAGGTATATTGAGTCGTTTTTTTGTTTTACCCAAAACAGATGAAAACACCTATATCATCATCTTGGAAGATATTATCAGGGCCAATTTGAAACGTATCTTCTCTATTTTTGATTTCGACCATTATGAAAGCTATATCATCAAACTGACCCGCGATGCAGAATTTGTTATAAATACAGATGAAGCAGAATATTCTATCAGCTTCTTGGATAAAATACAAAAAAGCTTAAAACAGCGATCAAAAGGAAGTCCAACTCGTTTTGTATACGATGAAAGAATGCCTAAGCACATGCTTGAATTACTAGCCAAAAAACTTGAACTCAAACATGTGAACCTTATACCTGGAGGCCGATATCATAACTTCAAAGACTTTATGGATTTCCCAAAAGTTGGTAACCAAGAAGATTATTTTAATGCAATGCCAACCCAACCTGTTTTGGAACTCGATAAAGCAAAAAGTTTATTTGATGTTATATCAAAAAAAGATGTCCTATTACATCACCCTTACCAAAGTTTCGACTACTTGATTAGGTTTTTACGTGATGCGGCTATCGATCCACATGTTAATACCATTAGAATTACTTTGTATCGAGTTGCCAAGCATAGTAATGTAGTTAATGCCCTCATAAATGCTGTTAAAAATGGTAAAAAAGTAATTGTATTGATGGAGTTACAGGCCCGATTTGACGAGGAATCAAACATTTACTGGACCACCAAATTGCAAGAAGCAGGAGCGCTGGTTTATTTTGGAAAGCAAGGCCAAAAAGTGCATTGCAAGATTTGTTTAATAACCCGAAAAGAAAATGGTATTACCGAAAAATATGTTCACCTATCCACAGGTAATTACAATGGCGTAACTTCAAAAATTTATAGTGATTTTGCTCTATTTTCAAAAGACAAAAGATTAACTCAAGATGTTGAACAATTATGTGATATGTTGTTTTTAAATTTAAAAAAAGGCCCCTATAAACACCTGCTTGTGGCTTCCGATTACATGAAAAAACAATTTTTAGATTTAATTGATAGAGAAATTCAAAACAAGAAAAACGGGAGAACAGCCTTTATCATTGGCAAAATGAACAGCCTTGTTGATATTGAAATTATTAAAAAATTATACGATGCTAGCCGTGCTGGAGTTGAAATAAAGCTAATTATAAGGGGCATTTGTTGCTTAGTGCCGGGTGTAAATGGACTCAGTGAAAACATACAAGTCATAAGTATCATTGACCGCTTTTTAGAACATGCCCGTGTGTATATTTTTGGAAATGGAGGTGATACTAAAATTTATCTTGCCTCGGCAGATTGGATGACAAGAAATTTGCAAACCCGCATTGAAACAGCATTTCCAGTTTATGATGAACAAGCAAGAAAAATTATCTTAGATATAATTAACATTCAGTTAAGTGACAATTGCAAATCAAGGTTGATTGGTATTGAAAATACAAACCAATATGTGAGCAAAGCAGGAAATAAAAGTATTCGAACACAATATGATACCTATCAATATTTCCAAAATTGATTTAGAATGTAAGACAAAAGCGGTCTAATTGGTTAAACAGTCTATTTTCACGATTATTTAAAACACTGGATTTCCATTTTATTGAAACTACTTCCATATGGTTGAACAATTATACTAACTTGCATGGTGCAATGAAAAAATTAAATAAGACCTATATCAAAAGTATATTAAAATCAAGAAAATTAGATTCACACAAAGGAACTTATGGACATGCTTTAATGTTAGCTGGCAGCAAGGGCAAAATGGGTGCGGCATTAATTGCATCTAAAGCATGCCTTCGATCGGGTGTTGGTTTACTCACTGTAAATACTCCAGAAGATGAAAGACAAATAATTCAAATTGGATTACCAGAGGCAATGGTAGAAATTAGACAAAAAACGTTAGGCAAACTACAATCATATAAATCTATCGGAATTGGGCCTGGACTTGGCACTGATAAAAAAACTGCAACTTTAGTAAAGAGCTCTTTTTCAGCAAAAATACCCATCGTTTTGGATGCGGATGCACTTAATCTAATTGCTCAGTACAATTGGATTAACTTGTTGCCAAAAAATTGTATTCTAACCCCACACCAAACAGAATTTGATCGCCTTTTTGGTGAACACAATAGTAAACCAGAAAGAATGCTGAAAGCCATGAAAATGGCTAAAGAGTTGGGTATCATAATCGTACTTAAAGGACACGAAACCTTTATTTGTAGTCCTGAAATATCTTTTATCAATACAAATGGAAATGCTGGACTTGCCAAAGGTGGATCGGGAGATGCTTTGACAGGAATCATTACATCCTTTTTAGCCCAAGGCTATAAAGCTATTGATGCTGCATTAATTGCCGTATACATTCATGGTCTTGCAGCCGACATTTGTTTGAAAGAACAAAGTATGGAAAGTATGTTGATTGGAGATGTGATTGATGATCTTGGAAATGCTTTTAAGAAAATTGCGAAATAATCCTTGAATTAGTAGCATTAATAACGTTAAACTATGAATGAGAATTAATTATTTTCTCAACTATATCTCTATTAAGTGGTTTAACTATGTAGTCTACAATATTTGAATTAGCTTTGGCTTTCTCCATATCCTTGGGATCAACAGATGATGAAAGCATATATACCTTGATTTGATTTTTTATTTGTGCATCCAACATCTCAAATTTATCCAAAAAATCCCAACCACTCCAAGTAGGCATATTTATATCTAGCAACAGCACTGTCGGAATTTCTGCATGAGATGAAGAATAGGTGCTAATAATATACTCAAATCCTTTTTCAGGTTCTAAAAATGTGATTGTTTCTAAATCACCATTTACCTGCCTTATAGAGTATTTACAGAGCATATTATTGATTTGATCATCATCAATAACAAGAAAATGAGTTGGTTTTTTCATGTATATTTAAAACAATTCAATAATACTATTAGTTTTTAATTATTTGTTTTTTTATAATAAATTTTCTCTTAACCACTATTTAATGAATTTATTTACAAATTTTTAGGCTTATAAAATACTCAGCCCATTTTGACAATTTTCTCAATAATTTTAGATACTTCTAGGGTAAAATATAAGTAGAAATATCAATGCTAAGTAATTACTTCTTTTTTATTACTTTCGTTTTCATAACAAATAGTATTTATGAATTTGAAAAAAGTCTATGGCATGCTCTTGTTGACATGCTCAATTGGTGCATTTGCACAAAATTTTAAAGTCAGTTCCCCAGATAAACAAATTTTGCTGGCATTAAATCTAAACGAAAACGGAGCTTTGACTTATGGCATTCAATACAAAAACAAAGAAGTAATTGAAAGCTCAAAATTAGGTTTCAAAATTAAAGATCAAGATGACTTGATGAACAATTTCAGCATTGTTAAAGTTGATTCAAGTGCGCTTAATGTTACATGGCAACCTGTTTGGGGCGAGACAAAAAATATCGTTAATAACTATAAAGAAATCATCATCAGTTTAGCTGAAAAGAGTGATAAACCACGCATGGTTAAAGTAATTTTCAGGGTTTTCAATGATGGAGTTGGTTTAAGGTATATGTTTCCTGAACAGGCTAATTTGACGCACTTTATTGTTGAAGATGAGTTAACCACTTTTAATTTAGCAGCTGATCATAAAATTTGGTGGATGCCAGGTGATTTTGATACAAACGAATACACTTACAATACATCTCAAATATCAGAAATTGAAAAATTAGCTAAAAAACGTGATGGTGCTATTTTCACTGCCACACCAATAAAAGGTGCATTTGTTCAAACTCCTTTAATGATTAAAACCAAAGATAAAATATACATGAATATTCATGAAGCTGCCTTGGTAAATTATCCTGCAATGGATTTGCATTTTGATGTAAATACATTTGAGGCAACTGCCACCATTGCTAGCGATGCAGTGGGTAACAAAGCCTACTTAAGAACGCCTTGTCAAACACCTTGGCGCACCATTATCATTAGTGATGATGCCCGCGATATCATTGCCTCAAAAACAATTTTAAACTTAAATGAACCATCTAAGTTAACTAATAACAGCTATATCAAACCAATGAAGTATTGTGGTATTTGGTTAGAAATGCATTTAGGTCTATCAACTTGGGATTACTCAGGTACGCAAGCAGCTACAGATGCCAATGCAGATGGAACACAAAGAACCAAAACCAAACATGGTGCAACCACCGAAAACACTAAGAAATATATCGACTTTGCTGCAAAAAATGGATTTGGAGGTGTATTGGTTGAAGGATGGAATACCGGTTGGGAAGATTGGTTTGGCAAATGGAAAGAAGATGTTTTTGATTTTGTAACACCTTATCCTGATTATGATTATCGTGGTTTGAATTCTTATGCTCAAAGTAAAGGAGTTGGCATTATTACGCACCATGAGACTAGCGGTAGTGTTACCAATTATGAAAGGTATATGGATACTGCTTATCGTTTGATGTCGAGTGTGGGAAGTCATGCTTTGAAATCTGGTTATGTTGGAAAAATCATTCCTCGTGGCGAGTTTCATGATGGTCAATGGATGGTGAATCATTACCTAAGAGCTATCAAAAAAGCATCTGAAAACCAAATTATGGTGGTAGCACATGAGCCTGTTCGCCCTACTGGATTGCATCGCACATACCCTAACTTTATGGCTGCTGAAGCAGCACGTGGACAAGAGTTTAACTTTTGGAGTGAAGGAAATCCTCCTGAGCATGAAACCATTTTACCTTTTACTCGCTTGATGGGCGGACCTATGGATTATACCCCAGGTATTTTCAAAATCAAAAAGAGCAGTTATTACCCTGATGCGAAAGAGCAGGTACACACCACACTTGCTAAGCAATTGGCATTATACTTAACTTTATATAGCCCAATTCAGATGGCAACTGACTTACCTGAAAATTATGAAGCTAAACTTGATGCCTTTCAATTTATAAAAGATGTGGCAGTTGATTGGGATGATACAAAAGTATTACATGCTGAGCCAGGCGAATACTTAACCATAGCTAGAAAAGCAAAAGCTAGCAATAACTGGTTTTTAGGAAGTATAACAGATGAAAATGCGCGTCAATTAGCCCTTGATTTCAGTTTCTTAGACAAAGGAAAAAAATACACCGCTACCATTTATCGTGATGCTGATGATGCAAGCTGGGACAAAAATCCAGAAGCTTATAAAATTGAAAAGATAACTGTTACTGCTAAGTCTAAACTAAATTTAAAATTAGCTCCAGGTGGAGGAACAGCCATCAGTATTATTGCTCAATAAGAAAAATACATTACACAAAAAATCCCGTTGAAAGCTATTCAACGGGATTTTTTATTTTAAGAATTACTTGACTTAACAATTGTTAAAAGCTATTTATTACTCAAGAACTAATGAGTTGGTTGATATGCTTGGGTTCAATGTGGTTAATGACAAAATCTCGAAAACAGCCAGAGGCTATTCAATATGTTAACTAGCGGGACGCTAGCGACAGCGTATCCGTAGAGCACTTAGCTAACTCAACGTATAGTTAGGTAAAGAGCAAATTATTCACCTTCAATTTCTTTCAATTTCCAACTAAATATCATCCCAAGCTCAGTTGCCTTTTGTTTAGCCAATGTGGCCGTTTTGCCTTCAAATAATTCGTCCACACTTTGCTCAAACAAGGATAACCAAGCTGTAAAGTGCTCTTCCTTAATGTGGCGTTGCACATGGGCATCAAAAACATTTCCACTAAAACCCGTTTTGCCTATCAATAAAAAATTCCAAAAACTAATCATTCTAGGCAAATGATATTCCCAATTGGTATGGGTAAAAAAGGGAGCCAACAATTCATTTTTTTGAATTCTATCATAAAAAGCATTCACCAAAGTTTCTACATCAGCCTCCGTTTCAATATCTCGTTTACTCATGGTTTTAAGATTTGATTTTCAGTTTGGCAAATTTCAATACAATCATCTTTTTGC
>CAMBSD010000023.1 GCA_945870425.1 Chitinophaga pinensis
ATGTACCCGTAGATGGTGGCTTGTCGATTTTAGCAGTAGCAGGTATCGGATACGGTATCAAAAAGCTAAAAGAGAGAAACAAAAAATAATCGAAAGATTATCAAATCAAAAACATAAGACAAAAGCCCGTTTAACGCAAGTTAAACGGGATTTGTTGCTGGTGGGGATAGCTTAGATCTTTGATAACTCTATACCCTTGAGCTTTTTATAGAAATGTATGGCATAGCTATCAGTCATTCCAGCTATAAATTCGCAAATTTTCATAATTCTATTGTACAAGTCTTGCTCTGGCATTTTATCTTTCCCAATAAAATGCGCTGGAATCAATTCGAGAATTTTTTTGCTTCTAAAATATTTTTTTCCATCATTTAAAGCTATATTATTCACGGCTTCAATACAGATGTCTAAAAGACCTCCGATAATTTCAAAGCCAGCCGCTTCTATTTCTAACACCACCCTCGATTGGTATACTTTCTCTCTGGTAATTTTTTTAATATCATCGATTACTGGTGCAAATTTACTCAGTTTAATAAGTGATGTATCAAATGTACCTTGCAGCATAGCTTCCTCGTTTTGCATGAAAATTTCAGACATATCTTCAACCAAAATATTAATGACTGAAGCCCTTAAAAATGCTATTTGTTCATCCATGTGCATTTGAGATAGCTTGTCTTTGTTGATTAGATTTCCGAGAATTGGGAATAAATACTTTTCGGCATAGGCGAAATCAATAAGCTTTAATCTTAATCCATCTTCAAAGTCAATAATGCTATAGCAAATATCATCAGCAGCTTCAACTAAAAAAGCTAATGGATGTCTTAAGTAATTAATGGTAGCATCATTATTTATACTTATAAGCTTTAGTTCGTCTGCTATTTGCTTAAATATTTCTCTTTCAGATTGAAAGACACCATACTTCTTTTGACTGGCTCTATTGGGTATGGAATTGGAAAGGTTCTCTCTAGGATACTTTGCAAATGCAGCTAGGGTTGGGTAGCACAACCTTAAACCGCCATCTGGTCCACCTGTATAGTTGCTTAATATTCTAAAGCCATTGGCATTTCCTTCAAAATTAATAAGATCATTCCATTTCAATTCATCATTAATTGTATTTTGAAAGTTACTACCTTTCCCATTCAGGAAATACTCACAAATAGCTGCTTCACCACTATGTCCAAAAGGTGGATTTCCAATATCATGCGATAGACTTGCTGCTGCAACAATTGAACCTATATCGTAGCTACTAATTCCTAAATTTTCTAGCTCAGGATATTTTTTTGTTAAGTAATTTCCTGCCTTTCTGCCTAGCGATCGACCAACACTTGATACTTCAAGACTGTGAGTTAGTCGTGTATGCACAAAATCTTCCTCAGGCATCGGTATTACCTGTGTTTTATCTTGTAGTTTTCTGAATGCGGATGAAAATATTATTCTATCGAAATCTACTTCAAACTCACTTCTTTCATTTGAGATTTGCGAATTGCTTTTCTGTTTATATCTATACTTTACTAGTATTTCACTCCATTGCATAGGGTTCAATTGTAAAAAAATAGGCTGTCATTTTAGCGACAGCCTATTCAAAATCCATATTATTTGTTAATTATTGTAAACCTAATTTCTTTTTTACCAATCCAGAAAGGTTATCACCTTCTGGTTTGTATAGAAATCCAGCGGTATTGCTATCCATAACATATCCATAGCCACTTTCTTTAGCTACAGCGCCAATTGCAGTTTTGGCTTTTTCAATAATTGGTTTTAACAATTCAGCTTCTTTTTTACGCGCATTTTCTTGAGCTGACTGTTGAAATTCTTGGATACGACCTTGCATATCTTGCAATTCTTTTTGCTTTACCTCTTTAATAGCTTCGGGTAATTTTGCTGCATTCTTTTCGAAATCAGCATATTTCTTTTGAAACTCATCACTCATTTTCTTTAACTCATCTTCAAGTGATTTACTAAAGCTTTCCATATCAGTGTTAGCTTTTTTGTATTCTGGCATCAAGGTCATGATTTCTTGTAAATCAACATACCCAATTTTTTGTGCCGATACTTTCATTAAGCCTAAACAAAACATTAAAGTTAAGGCCATTGCAATTTTTGAAACTTTGTTCATCATGTTATTATTTGTGTTCTTTATGGTTTATTACTTTCTCTCTTCAAGCCTAGGGTTAGCGTCATTATTTCCGCCATTGTTTCCACTTCCTTGTTGTGTATTATTTGTATTTCCTGCAGAATTCTTGGTTTTTGTAATTGTTATTCCTAATTCTTTCAGTACCTCGTCACTTTTGTCGTATTTAGAGTTTGAATACAACATAATGACTTCTCCACCCTTTGCAAATATAAAGTCTAAAGCGCTGGTTTTAGCAATTTTTTGAACGGCATCAAAAATCTTGTCTTGAATTGGTTTTATTAGTTCAGCTCTCTTTTTGAATAATTCACCTTCATATCCAAATTTTAGGTTTCTAAAATCCTTTAGTTCTTGCTCTTTTGTCTTTATTTCAGCCTCCTTTTTCTTTTTTAACTCTTCAGTCAGTAAAATCTTCTCCGCTTCAAATTCATGGTACATTTTATCAATTTCTTCTTGCTTCTTGTCCATTTCCTTTTCCCAATCAATTGATAACGCATCCAATTGTTTTTGAGCTGAACGATAATCGGGAATCATATCTAGAATATACTCTGTGTCAACGTAAGCAAATCTTTGGCCAAAAGTGCTTCCTATTAAGGTAAAGGCACTAATGACAATTAAAAAAAAATATTTTTTCATATAACTATTCAAATTAATTAAAACTGTTGTCCAATTAAGAAGTGGAAATTACCACCGCTAATGCCTCCACTGCTTGGTAACCTGTCTATACCCCATCCATAATCTAGGCCTATCATACCAAACATTGGTAAGAAAATCCTAACGCCCAAACCATAACTTCTATACACATCAAAAGGATTGAAATCTCTAAACCTCAACCATGCACCTCCTGCCTCGGCAAAAACCAATGGGAACACGGTTGCTTGCGGGTTAAGTGAAATAGGATAACGTAATTCCATTGTGTATCTGTTATAAATGGTTGCTCCTTGCTGACGAAGATATCCGGTGGATGCATCATTGGCTAGAGGTGTCAAGGAGTTGTCAGGATAACCTCTTAATGCAATTAATTCTCTGCCATCAAGATTAAATCCTACTAAACCAGCACCGCCCACCCAGAAACGTTCAAAAGGGGTAATTCCTGCAGCTTGGTTATAATAACCAATAAGACCGTAATTTACCCTCGTCATTAAGACAAGGGCTTTTTCTTTACCAAATATTTTAGTGAACCAAGTTGCATCGAATTTCCATTTGTGAAATTCCAACCATCTGGTAAGTTCTCTGGAATTTACCTCTTTATTAGAGTAATCTTTTCCATCAAATAATGAGTAGGGTGGCGATAGTTGAAGTGACAGTGAAATATTAGAACCGCTGGTTGGGTATATAGGATTAATAGCTAAGTTATTCCTTGATAATACAAATTTTACGCTTAGGTTATTTGAAATACCTTGAGTAATATTACTAAGGTATGGTTGCGGTGGTGTTGAGCCTATACTATCGCTATATTGATGATTATATTGTTGAAAAGAGGCTTGATAAAGCAATGTGAAATAATCATCAGGCCAGTGGAGTCTTTTACCAATGCCTACCACCAAGCCTGTGGTGTATAAACCTGCAAGTCTGCGATCTCCTGAGGAATAACCATTTGTTTGCCTTGAATGATAGATTGAAACCGATAATGAATTTGGCTTTTTGCCACCTAACCAAGGTTCAGTAAATGATGCATTATATGACTGAAAAAATGTTCCGTTAGTTTGTGCTCTCAAAGACAGCCTTTGACCATCACCTGATGGAATTGGACTCCATGCTTTTTTATCGCCAACCTTTCTTGCCGAGAAATTATTTAGGGTTAAACCTAAGGTACCAATAACTGTGCCTGCACCCCAACCTCCAGATAGTTCTATTTGGTCGTTGGCTCTTTCTTCCACTTTGTATTCAATATCAACTGTTCCAGTTTGCGGATTAGGCATTGGATTTACATTCAAAGCCTCTGGGTTGAAATAGCCTATCTGGCCCAATTCGCGCAGCGATCTTGTCACATCACTTCTGCTAAATAATTGGCCTGGTTTGGTTCTTAACTCTCTTAAGATTACATGGTCGCTGGTTTTTGTATTGCCTTTTACGGTAATCTTATTCACCCTAGCTTGAGCGCCTTCATATATTCTTATTTCCAGATCAATTGAATCATTTTCAACCAATACTTCTATAGGTTCAACCCTGAAGAACAAATAGCCATCATCCATATAAAGTGTGCTTATATCAAGGCTACTTTGACTCATGTTTAATTTTGAGTCTAGATTAGATTGGTCATACACATCACCCCTTTTTATCTTTAAAACAGAATTAAGCTCTTCGTCTTTATATTTATTGTTTCCAACAAATTTGATGTTTCTGAAATAATACTTTTGACCTTCAACTATGTTAATTTTAATCTCAATTCCTTTATTTACTAATCTCCAAATGCTATCCGAACTAATTTGTACATCTCTGTAACCCATGCTCAGGTATTTATCTATAATTTTTTGTTTGTCGTCATTGTATTCATCTTCGATAAATTTAGACTTAGCAAATAACCTTCTTTTTCTTTTTGTTTCCTTTAATAAGGCTCTCAAATCTCTTGAAGATAATGCGGTATTCCCCGTAAAGATGATATCGTGTATTTTGATTCTAGATCCTCTATCAACCGTGATTTTTAGTTTAGATGTATTTTTGGCAATATCATCAGGTAGGGTTTCAAAATCGGCTTGTGCGTCTGTATAACCCTTGTCAACAAAGTGTTTTGTAATCTCTCTTCGAGTGGTACTTATCATGTTTTCATTAATGATTTGTCCTGCTCTAAGTGTTAATTCATCCCTTAAATCTTCTGCTTTTCCCTTGCTTAAGCCTTTAAGTGCAAAAGTAGATAACCTAGGTTTTTCTCGTAACACAAACTCCAATGTAATCTTATCATCTTGAATGAATTTAATTTTTGCTTTTACGTCATCAAATAATTTTTGTTTCCATAAATTATTAATGGCTTTAGTGATGTCATCTGATGGAATGCGCAACTTTTGACCAATGGTTAGTCCTGTAAGTATGGTCAATACACTTTTATCGTAATAGTTAGTTCCAACAATATCTATTCCTATTAATTCATAAGTTTTAGGTGTTGAGTAGTCAACCGAAATTAATTGATTGGATGTATCTGTTTGTGCCGATAGATTTGATGAAACAAATATCATTAGACAGTATAAAAATAGTATTTTGGTTTTATGCATGTTATGAAACTTGTTCACTTGTTTTTCCGAATCTTCTTTCTCGTTTTTGATAGTCTAAAATGGCCTCGTATAAGTCTTCTTTACTAAAATCAGGCCATAATTTTGGAGTAAAGTATAATTCACTATATGCAATTTCCCATAACAAAAAATTACTAATTCTTTGCTCACCGCTTGTGCGTATAAGTAGCTCAGGATGGGGCATACCGGCAGTTGAAAGGTGTTTATCCAATGTGCTTTCATTTATATCCTGAATAGTCAATTTATCGTCTTTTGCATCACTAGCAATTTGCTTTATCGCGTTTAGAATATCCCACTTAGAACTGTAACTTAAGGCTAAAGCCAATGTCATTCGTGTGTTCTTTTCTGTTTCTTTTATGGCTATATTTAATTCTTTAGCACAATTTTGGGGCAGTGCGTTCATATCACCAATTGAAATGAGTTTGATTCCATTTTTCATGAAAGTCATTTTTTCTTTTCTAATTGTGTTTACCAGCAACTCCATCAAAGCTTCTATTTCTAATTTAGGTCTATTCCAATTTTCAGTAGAAAAGGTATATAGTGTAAGGTATTTAATTCCAATCTCAGCGGCAGCTTCAGCACATTCTCTAACAGCTGAAACGCCATTTTGGTGACCAAACATCCTCAACTTTCCAAATCCTTTTGCCCAACGTCCATTCCCATCCATAATAATGGCGATGTGTTGAGGTAAATTCTCTAACACTAGCTGATCCCTTAAACTGACATTACTTTTTCTCACCATTATTAACGAAAGGTGGCGAAGATAATAATTTGGCTCAAATTTTTTGAAATAGAGTTTTTCTAAATGATTTTAATGAATACTACGAGATAGAGTGGAAAATGTTACAAAAAGTTCTAAAAAAAGAAAGTCTGCAAATTGAAAACTTGCAGACTTTAAGTCGGGGTGGCAGGATTCGAACCTACGACCTCCACATCCCAAATGTGGCGCGATACCAGGCTACGCTACACCCCGATTGTTATTTTCGAAAATTCTTTGCGGAGAGAGAGGGATTCGAACCCTCGGCACCAGTTTCCCAGTGCGGCAGTTTAGCAAACTACTGGTTTCAGCCGCTCACCCATCTCTCCTTAGAGTTTTTAAGGAGTGCAAATGTATGGAGTTAGACGTAATTCACAAATTTTTATCCAAAAAATATATAATTATTTGATAAATACACGATAAAACGCTGTTTAATACGGCTGCTTTTTAGAATTTAGCACATTTTATTTTACTAGGAAGCCTTATACTGAATGTTACTGAGGCTTGCATATACCAATCATTGTATCCAGGGTCACCTCTTTGAAAACCTTTCTTAAATTTACGTTCACCCGCAACTTCCCACGAACGATCAGCTAGTAAACCCCCAATACCTGTTTTTGTGGATGGATCAGCATATTTAGCGCTCACATCATCCAAATAGTCTGTATAAGTTCTTCTGAAACCTATGCTTGCTTCTATGCTTTTGTTATGAGAGTAAAGCCATTTAACACCTATACCAAATGGAATTGCATAAGAGAATTTAGAATAAGATACATCTTCTGTCTGCAAATCAGCCAAGTTGTATGTTTCATCATTTAATTTGGTTTGAGGGTTAAAGCTAAATCCAGCAAATCCTAAATAGGTAAACCCTGTAAATTTTGCGTCTCGCTTAAACGGGCCAAATTTAATAAAATTGAATTCGAAGAATGATGCGTATTCAGTAACATTGGTTGAGAAATTCAAATTTCTCATTTTGTTATAGATGAAATTTTTGTCGTCTCCGCTAAGTTGAAAAGTACTTATTTGATTAACCCATGCAAAAGAGGTTGAAATGTTATATCTAGCAAAAATAGCAGCTGCGGGCTTGGTTTCGTTAAAAGCTATACTTGGTGCTAAATCTCCCCAATAATTGGCAACTCCCGCTGATACACCAATATCCCATTTCTGTGCATTGGCTTGCATGCTAATGAGCAGTGCGATAAAATAAACTGCTTTTTTCATTTACTAAAAGTTGGGACAATCCATTCCTTTTCCTCTGAAAACGTATGAAATAGTTATCCCTGCCATAAAGTATAAATCTTTAGTAAAGATTTTGCGGTCGCTTCGAGGATTGTCTTGACTGAAATAAGGAAGCCCATCGGCAGTTCTTTCAATCGACCTATCAGATAGAGCTTGTGCTTTAACACCATATGAGGCTCCTACAACAGTTGCGTCAGCATATTTACCCCCAACATCATCTAAATAATTAGAGCCTGTAAATCTAACCCCTGCCTCTAGTCCTAAAAAAAAGGCTTCACCAATTTTTTGTCTAAATCCAACACCTATAGGGACTGAATAAACTGTTAAATCATATTTTTTTAAGCTATTATTTGTAGTTGTTCCTTGTCCTTCAGTTCCTAGCGGCTGAAGTTCTACCTCAGTTCCATTCAAAGTAGTTTTTGGATTGAAATTTACAATGCCAATTCCTGCAAAAATGTAAGGAATAAATGGTCTGGTATTGTATGAACTTAAATCGTTGGGCAAAAGATTATATTCTGCTTGAACTGAAAATTCGAAAATATTGCTGTAAAAATTTAGGTTTCTTAAGTATTGGAAATTACCGTCTTTTTTTGATGCTGTAGGGGCAACCGCATAATTTTTGTCATCACCAGAAATTTTACCATATCCAGCAAAACCTTTTAATGCCCATTTGTTAGTGAAATTATATCTACCAAAAAGTGCTGCAGCCAAATGTGTTTCTTTAAATGCCACACCTTCATCGCTCAAATCACCACTATAGTTAGATGCTCCCCCCAATATTCCTATCTCTACAAACTGTGCATTTGTATACTTTATGTTCAAAACAAGGATGAGTATTAAAATAAATCTTATGTACTTACTTATCTGCATAGAAAGCAAAAATATGTATTTTTGATAAACTACAAACGAATATTATAATTTGATAGTACTTTAAGCTAAAATAATATCATGATTTTTGGAAGGAAAATCACTGCGGCAATTAACAATGCCATTATACTTGCTATTAAAACCGCTGCAGCAGCTATGTCTTTAATCCATCCAGCTAGATGATTTTTTTGAGGACTAACCAAATCTACAAGCTTTTCAATGGCTGAATTTGCTGCTTCCATTGAGAGTACCATACCAATACATATTAAAATTGTAATCCACTCATTGGTAGATATTTGAAAATAAATTCCAGCACAAATTGATACCATTGATAAAAACAAATGTACTCTGACATTATGTTCATTAACCAAAAACCATTTTAAGCCATTTAGTGCAGGTTTAAAAGACTTTACCCTGTCAGAAACTGAAAATGACTTTTCATTCTTCATCTTTTTAGTGCCTAAAATTTCTATTATCGTAACCCCACATAAGTTTTTGGCGCAAAGTGCTTAGATAGTTTTCGTCATTCATTCGCACAAGGTTAAATTTAAAATCCGCTTTTCTTATTGCCAATTGCACATTTTGGTTTATACTTTCTGAACGTGAATCAAGGGTAGCCAGGAAACTACTACTTCTGCCCTCTATTTCGAAAGAGATGATATTTTTATCGGAAACTATAATAGGTCTAACATTTAAGTTATGAGGCGAAATGGGTGTTATTACAAAGCTTTCACTTGATGGATAAAGAATTGGACCACCGCAACTCAAGTTATAGCCAGTGCTACCTGTAGGACTTGAAATAATTAACCCATCACTCCAGTAAGAATTCAAAAATTCACCATTGATAAAAGTGTGAATGGTTACCATACTGGCAGTGTCTTTTTTGTGGATTACAAAATCATTCAATGCAAATTTTACCCCAGAAAATATTTCCACATTGCTTTCTAATTGAAGCACTGTTCTACTATCAATTGAATAGTGTCCTTTTTCAATATCTTCAATCGCCTTGCTTGCATTAGGCGCTGATACTCCCGCTAAAAAACCCAATCGTCCTGTATTAATACCAACTACGGGCAATTCAGTTTCTCTGATATATTCAATGCTACTAAGAATGGTTCCATCTCCACCAATACTAATTAAATAGTCGAATTTATGTGTAATGAAATCTTCATGGGTATCAAATGTTTTGATTCTAGCTTGAAGATTCAATCCATTGCGCAAGCAATCCTCATAGTACTTTCTATAAATAATAAAGTCTATTTTTTTCTTTTCAAGGCTATCAAAAAAATGCTGAATTTCTGCAAAATTTTCATCCTTAAAATACCTACCAAATATGGCTAATAGCATGCGCTTAAGTGTTTATATATTTTAATAGCCAATTGATTCTGTTTTCTTGCGACTCGTCAATTTCACTATAGGTTGAATAATATATTAGGTAGTTAAATCTTTTGAAGGTTGCTATTGTGTATTGCAAATCTAAAGAGTTAAATTTTAAAGAAACAAGAATGGTGTTATTGATATCTGACAGTGATTCAATCTGACTATGAAGTATTTTAAGTCCATTCACTTCACTAATGCGCGCAATTTCGGCCAATGAGTAATTTCTTGCATTCATTTCAAGAACGATAATACCACCTGTTTGACTTAGTCCACTATTTACATAACTATGTTTTAGAAGTTCATCCATTACAATACAACCAATAAAGTTTTCGTCATTATCAACCAATGCAACAGTTGACAATAGATTATCATTCATAACCTTTAAAATTTCGAATAAGTGTGTATCAGGCCTTATCCTTATAGGTTCTTGGGTTGATAGAAATGTTTCTATTTTTTTATCATCATCAGAAAGTGATTTCTCGTACACATAACCCAATAGCTTTCCATTTTCGATAACAGGCAAATTTCTAACATTCCAATCTTGCATAAAATGGAGTGCAGCCTCTGAAGTATCTGATTTTTTTAAAGGAAAAACCTCGTTAGATAAAAGTTGTTTTGCAAACATATTCTAAGTCTCAAATGTAGAAAAATTTCATTTTTCTGCATTTTTATTTTTCAAGACATATAATTCTTTGTATAGTAATAGTTAACAACCAACCTACTGAGGGCAATTTTTTGAAGCCCAAATTTGTATTTTTCTAACGTTACATGTGCTCAAAATACTTCCTCCTTGCGGCATAAACTTACAACCTTTGTTGGCAATTGAACAGATTAGATTGCCAGTTAGTGTTTGGGTTTTTACATCCGAATAATTGTCTAAACCAATACCTCCGCCTTTATTTCCTGAATTGTGGCATCCTTTGCAGTAGGTATTTATGATGGGTGTGATATGTGTGGAATAAAGCACATTGCTTGTGTCGCAGCTGGTTTGGTTACATATTCTATTTTTTGCCCCTTCTTTGATCCAGCGTTTAATTAAATTAATACTTGCTGTATCCATTCTTGGCTGTGGTATAGGTGGCATTACTTTACCCGTTGTTTTGGTTATATAGGTTATCAATGTGTTTGTTCCCATTGCTTTTATGCCTGCGTACGAGGTTAAATTAAGGTCCTCAACTCTGCTTGTTGCGTCATGGCATCCAGCTTGTGCGCAGCTAGCCATAAGCAATGGAAGTATTTGGGTATTAAAACAAACTGAATCATTAGATGGTGGAATCACAATGGGGTCGTGCGTTGTATCGGTTGGGTTTCCTGAATCAGTTACAATTTGGGTAGTTTGGTGTTTGCAGCTGCTAAAGATAGCTATGGATGCAATTAGGTAAATAATCTTTTTCATATTCCATCACAAGGATACACTAAGTTGTTAGAGTATTGCCATTAAAATTTCTTTATACTTATTCAGAATAGGTATTGAAATTGACATGGCTAAGTCTCTTTAGTGGATATACTTTATGGGTTTTTTTGTTTCATTTTGGGATGATATCAACCCTGTGTAACAAAAAGTCCAATTATAACTAGTAGTATACTAGTTGATTAATATTATGGTACAATTGATGTTATGTAAGTATACATAACAACGCACCAATTATGAAAAAGAGTAAAAGTATCGTATTTATTGTACTATTAGGATGGTTAGCCTCATGTACCAAGAATGTAGAAACAAATAAAGAAAATGTAACGTCTAATAATAAAGTGACGAGCATAAACGATCTAAAAGCACCTGCAAACTTCAATTGGCAAATGTCGAGAGAGGTTACATTTAATGTAAGTGTAAGCAGCTCTAAATTCCAAGATGCGATCCACATGATATCTATTTATGATGCAGATCCATTAACAGGTGGTAATCTATTGTCAAGAGGGTCTGCTAGTTTGAATACCTCTTTCATTACCAAGTTAAATTTAATCAATACGATCAAACAAGTTTTTATACGCAAAACTGCTCCTGACAATTCAAAATCAGATCAGGTGATTGATGTAAATTCAACCAATATTTCAATAGATTTGGGAGAAGTTAAATTAGGAAAAACTGCTTTAAATAAGTCTGCTAGTCCAGATTGTTCAAGTGGATGTACTCAAACCATTACTACAAGCACCTCTGGTGTAAGTCTTAACACAGGAAATGTAGTTTGTGTAACTGGAAACAATATCACAGTAAGTTTTAATTTTAATGGTGGAACATTAAAAATTTGTGGCACTAACGTAACTATAAATAATTTATCGTTTGGTGGTACATCAAGTTTAATTATTACAAGTACTGGTTCAGCTATTTTTGGTAATTTAAATTTTAACGGAACTTTCCAAAATTGGGGAACTGCTAGAATAACTAATTCATTCAATTCAGGAGGTACAATTATCAACAACGGTACTATTATTGCTGACGATAATTTTAATTTAAACAGTAATACCAACACAACTAATAATGGAATCATAACCGTTGTAAAAACATTAGGGTTGAGCGGTACTTTGACCAACAATTCTTCAATAACAGTTACTGACGATATGAATGTAAATGGAGGATCACTTTTAATAAACAGTTGTTATTTAAGAATAATGGACGATTATCAAAATAATAGTACAACAAGAAATTATGGCTATATAAAAGTAGATGACGAAACTACCATTAACGGGGGTTCAGAAGTAGGATTATACAGCGGTGCTATGTTTAGAACAGAAGATTTAAAATTAAACGGAATGATTAAAGGTTATGTAAGCACATCGTTATTTAAAGTTACCGATGATGCCAGAATAACTGGTGGTGCAAGCGTAACTGGATATATTCAATTATGTGATCCAAACGGAATCGAAAGCAATAATGGAACAATAGGAAGTGGCGTCACACAAGGATGTTCATTATACATTGCAACTACTGCTTGTAATCCTGAAGGAAATGGTTCAGCTCCAATAACAGACACTGATGGTGATGGTGTATCGGATGTGTTAGATGAATACCCAACTGATGCTAGCAAAGCTTATAATAACTATTACCCTTCCACATTGGGTTATGCCACAGTTGCTTTTGAAGATTTGTGGCCAAGTCGCGGTGACTATGATATGAATGATGTGGTAATGAAATACAAATACAATGTTGTTACGAATGCTAGTAATAATGTTGCACAAGTAATAGGCAACTACTCATTGCTTGCTTCAGGTGGTTCGCTCCAAAATGGTTTCGGTATAGAGTTTCCTATCACACGCAACAAAGCCACAGGTATAACGGGTGGTACTTTAGAAATAGGTCAAACCAACGCAGTTGTTACCTTATTTAGTAATTCACGTTCTGAGATGGAAGCTTGGAATACGGTGCCAGGTGCGGTAACTGCTGCTGCAAAAAACTATACCATCAATTTTACGGTTAGTGCTGGTACAAGTTTAAGTTCATTTGGATTAGGTTCTTATAATCCATTTATCTGGAACAATACACCAGGTTTTGGTAGAGGTTATGAAGTACATTTGCCTCGCAAAGCACCTACATCATTAGCAAATACTTCTTTGTTTGGAACTTTAAATGATAATACTACAAGTGTACCAAATACGTATATGTCAAAAGGAAATAATTTACCTTGGGCCATAGATGTACCCGTGGTTTTCAATTACCCAATTGAAAGAGCAGACATTACAACAGCACATTTAAAATTTGCATCTTGGGTTACTTCTGGAGGAACTCAGTTTGCAGATTGGTACAATGCTGGAACAGGATATAGAAACACAGAAAAAATTTATTAGTATAATCAAATAAAAGAATAGCCAAGTATGAAATCATGCTTGGCTTTTTTGTGAATCGGGAATACATTGGTTGTTGTTTTCAGCTTTGATAAATGGTATTTGCCATTATGTCTCATCATAAAAAAGTTTGCATTTTAATTGAATTGTATGTTCTTGATTTAGCATAGAAAAATCCTCCATCTAAATTTGAATGTGCTAGATTAAGTTCAATCAATCATAAACAAAAACGCCACCTCAATCTGAGATGGCGTTTTTATATTTACTCTTGCCTAAATCCTTACTCTTCTGCACTTACTCCTATGGCAATAAACGTCCGTACATTCTAGGAAATGGAATACTTTCGCGTACATGTGGTAATTTACAAATCCATGTTACCAATCGCTCTAAACCTAATCCAAAACCTGCATGTGGCACACTTCCATATCTACGCAAATCTAAATACCATTCAAATGCTTCCATAGGAAGTTCATGTTCGTTAATCTTACCTATCAATAAACCTGTATCAGTCTCACGTTCGCCACCACCTACTATCTCACCATATCCTTCAGGAGCCAATACATCCACACCTCTTGCAAAATGCGAGTTATCTGGATCGCGTTTTAAGTAAAATGCTTTTACTTCGTGTGGCCAATTGTATACCATGACTGGCACATCAAACAAACGTGTTAAAACAGTTTCATCACTTCCACCAAAGTCTGTTCCATAGGTGAAATTTCTTGCACTTTCTAACCAGCCTGGTATGTTGCGACTTTCTTCTTCAAGGTCTTTCAACTCTTGTTTCAGTTTGTCAATTTTAGCTTGGTTAAAACCAATTTCACCTTTCTTCATACCTGGCACTTTTATCTTCTCTTCACGCTCTGCTATTTCGGAATTTACTTCAGCAATCTTAGCCATCACAGCGGCCAAATCAGCTTCAAGGGTTTTAATTGAATTTTTGCCGTTCACATCTTTTTCACCTTTGATGATAGCCACTGCTTCATCATAGGTTAATCTTGGAAATACCTGAGCGATGTTTTTCAATACACTGGTATCTCGGCCAATAAATTCAAGTTCTTTGCTACAATTTTCTAATACATCAGTAACCACCGACCGAAGGAATGATTCAATCAAATCCATGTTTTGGTAGATATCATAAAAAACCATCTCAGGCTCTATCATCCAAAACTCAGACAAGTGTCTACGTGTTTTAGATTTTTCAGCCCTAAAAGTAGGTCCAAAGGTGTAAATTTTACCCATAGCAAAAGCCATTGCCTCACCATACAATTGACCACTTTGACTCAGGTAAGCTGTATCACCATAAAATTCTGTTTCAAATAAATTGGTTGTACCTTCACATGCATTGCCTGTAAACAAAGGGGCATCCATTTGCACAAAGCCTTCACTTTGAAAAAACTTATGTATAGCAAATATGATTTGGTTACGAATTTTCATAATAGACCATTGTCTTTGACTACGAAGCCATAAGTGTCTTTTGTCCATTAAAAACTCAACGCCATGTTCTTTTTTTGCAATGGGATACTCCTCAGCCACAGCTATTACTTTTACATCTACTGCTTGTACTTCGAAACCGCCAATTTGCTTTTCATCTTTAACAATTTTACCAGTGATTTCTATAGATGTTTCAAGCGAAATTTGTTTGCAATTTTCAAATACTTCTGCACTCACAGATTCTGCACTTACCACACATTGGCACCATCCAGTGCCATCGCGAAGCACAATAAAATATAGGCCTTTGCTATCTCTTCGGTTGCTTGCCCATCCTTGAAGTGTGATGGTTTGACCTTCGTATTTTGCTAAATCTTTAATTAAAAACTGTTGCACAATATAATCTCCTAATAAATTTTGTTTGATAAAAAATGAACTGCGAAAATAATGAAAAAGGCCTAATTACCTTTTGTTTTCAGATACTCAATATAAGAATTGATATGCCTGTCTTTTTTGCTCGGGTAAATATCGGCAATCGTAACCATGATACCTGTTTCCTCTACATTGCCAAAATGCCCGTTAACAGCGGTGCCAAAGGTGCGCATGGTTGGGCTTAAATTCATGTAATTGTTAAATAAAGGGGGTATGTATTCGCCTAATGACCTTACGGTTTTATTTAGCACCAAGTGAGCATCTTTAAAATTCAAACCATTAATTTTACCAATAAAGCCATTGCAATCAGTCTCCATCACCAATGGATTTGGTATTTGCATCAATTGCTCAT
This sequence comes from Chitinophaga pinensis, assembly GCA_945870425.1. Classification (GTDB taxonomy): domain Bacteria; phylum Bacteroidota; class Bacteroidia; order UKL13-3; family UKL13-3; genus RGVD01. The sequence goes on from CAMBSD010000023.1 coordinate 15,591, forward strand.
TTTCGGGAAAGAAAAAGTGCATGAAACGTAAGATATGATCACGGGCTTCTTTGCTAAACTGCTGGTAATTGGTAACCTTACCAAAGAAATATTTGATATGAGGGTATAACACAGTAAGTGCGCCCAATCCATCCCACAAATTATCTAGCGAAAAAAGTCCTTTTCGATTGTCAAGACTTGGCTGATAAATGGGTTGAACAAAACTTCTTCCTAATTCGATTGTATATGGGAAATACTCCTTTTTAAGTTTATCGGAATAAACAAATATTTCAGAAGTTGAAAGGTGGTAATTTTCTTTATCATCTTTGGCTTCGCTGCATAATGCAAAACGGTATCCACCGATAATCTCTTCATCCTCTGGATTCCAAACTATCAATTGTTTATAGGCATACATTCCGGTATCATATTCATCCACATCTGCTGGCTTTCCGGTTCCTCCTCCTGCTTCCCTAAAGGATATTTCGCGTAACCTGCCAACCTCTGCCATCAAGTTAGGTGAAGAATTACCATCAAAAATATAAATCTCATTTTCGATGTTATTCGTAGGTCTAATATATCGCTCCGGGGTAAGCTCTGCCTTTAATAAGGCCCTATCTATTTTACTAATTACAGCTTGCAAAAGTGGTTATTTTGAATGTTTCAAGTATAAACTAAAATCGTTTAAAGGTTTTTGTTTAAGTGTGTAAATATATAACTTTATTATTTGCGCCCAATTTTCTAAAGTATAAGATTTGTCAATGGCCTTTGCCTCAATGGATTTACCAAAGGTGATTTCAATTGTTTTTCCATTTTGCTTAAACATTTCATCAGGTAAAAAAAACATTTCGATATTGGCTTTGATACCTAGATGCTTGCGTATATTCGCTAAATTGTAGAATCTGTTACTATTTTTGGCGTCAATAAAAGTGGGGATAATAGGCAAATTATATTTGAGTGCTCTGCTTAAAAAACTCTTATGCCACTTCAAGTCCATAATTTGGCCACCTTGCTTTCTTGAACACAAGCCCGCAGGAAAAACAATCATACACCTGCCTTCTGCATAGTATCTCTCAATCCTTTCAAGGTTGGTCTTAGTGTTGGTGCCGAGTTTGTTTACTGGAATAAAAACCTCTTCAAACTGCGAAAACTGCATAAGTAAATCGTTTACAATAAACTTTATATCGTGTCTAACCTTAGCTACTTCTGCTATGAGAGCCATTCCATCTACACCTCCTAAAGGATGATTACTAGCAATAATTACTCCCCCTGTTTTGGGAATATTTTCAATGCCTCGAGAAAGTCTTACAGCCCCTAACCGTTCAACTGCCGCAGCAGAATATTGCATGCCATCTAAGTTGATATTTTCAGCAAGGTGTTGGTTAATATCATCTTGGTGAATAATTTTTTTTATCCAATTCAAAATAAATTTTGGTAGTATTTTGAACAGTTGCGGGTTCTTATCCGCAAAAGCTTTATCAATATCAATAATTTTATTTGCCGTTTGCATGTTTGATTTTACAATAATAATGCATTTTTGTAGGATACAAATATGCGTTACCTGATTCAATTAGCATACAAAGGAACAAATTATAATGGCTGGCAAAAACAGCTAAATGCCAAAACTGTGCAGCAAACTTTAGATGAGAAACTAAGTATGCTTATTGGAACAAATATTGAAACACTTGGATGTGGAAGAACTGACACAGGGGTGCATGCAAGCAATTTCTATGCGCACTTTGATGCTGAATGGATAAATGATTGCCATGACATTGTTTACAAACTCAACAAGGTTTTGCCAAAGGACATAGCTATCTATGATTTGTTTCAAGTAAAAGAGGATTTCAACGCAAGATTTGACGCGCTTTGGCGAGAATATGAATACCATATTATAAACAAGCCTAGTCCTTTTTTATATGAAACAGCTTGGCTCAATACAAGAAAGATTGATTTAAATGCCATGAATGAAGCGGCACAAGTACTTTTTGAATACTTGGATTTTGAATGCTTTAGCAAAGTGCATACACAAGTAAAAACATTCAATTGCAAAATAATGAAAGCCGAATGGGCATATATATATGATCACACCTTGGTATTTACCATCAGAGCTGATAGGTTCTTGCGAAATATGGTAAGGGCTATTGTAGGAACCCTATTAGATGTGGGTTATGGAAAAATATCCATCCAAGAGGTAAGAAACATTATCGAAAGTAAGAACAGAAGCGAAGCAGGTCAATCGGTTCCGGCTTGTGGATTGAGTTTATGTCAAATATCTTATGGTGATTTAGCTAATAGAAAAAAATTCATTAAGTCATGCGAAAAAGGCTGCCCCTAGGCGGCCTTTTTCGCATGGTGAATATATAATATTACCAACCTAAAATCCAAGCAAACATCAAAGGTGCAACTATAGTAGCATCACTTTCAACAATGAATTTTGGTGTATGAATGTCTAATTTACCCCAAGTGATTTTCTCATTAGGCACTGCACCTGAATATGAACCGTAACTGGTGGTCGAATCTGAAATTTGACAGAAATAACCCCAGAATGGAACATCATGCATTTCCATATCTTGATACAACATTGGAACCACGCAAATTGGGAAATCGCCCGCAATACCTCCGCCTATTTGAAAGAAACCTACGCCTTTACCACCGCTATTTTTTGTGTACCAATCAGCTAACCAAGCCATGTATTCAATGCCACTTTTCATGGTGCTAGCTTTGATTTCATTTTTGATCACATACGAGGCAAAAATATTACCCATCGTACTGTCTTCCCAACCTGGCACTACAATGGGAAGATTGTGTTGAGCAGCTGCCAACATCCAAGAGTTTTTAGGATCAATTTCATAGTATTGTTCAAGTTCCCCACTCAATAATATTTTGTACATGTATTCATGTGGGAAGTATCGCTCGCCTGCATTATCAGCATCTTTCCATATTTTATGAATATGCTTTTGCAACCTACGGAAAGCTTCTTCTTCAGGTATGCAAGTATCCGTCACACGGTTGTAATGGTTTTCTAATAAATCCCACTCTTCTTGTGGTGACAAATCTCGATAGTTTGGAACACGCTTGTAGTGGCTGTGTGCAACAAGATTCATGATATCTTCTTCAAGGTTAGCACCCGTGCAGCTAATAATATCCACTTTTCCTTGGCGGATCATTTCTGATAATGATTTCCCTAACTCTGCAGTACTCATGGCACCTGCAAGGGTTACCATCATTTTTCCACCTTCGGTTAAATGGGTTTCATATCCTTTAGCAGCATCCACCAAAGCAGCAGCATTAAAGTGTTTATAGTGTGTTTCAATAAAATTTGAAATAGGTCCTTTAGTCATTTTTTTAAATTTTGGGCGAATATAGTTTTTAGTTCGATATGGATTTGATATTTTGCTGCTGAGCATCTAGTCAATTTTTTTCTTCAAATCCCTAAAATAAGGTAAAAAATCAGGCTGAATTTTGGATTTTAATACACCGCGACTCAAAGGAAAATTTTCATGGCAATGTGTACTCAAAAAGATACAAGGGTTTGATTCTTAACAAATTGTTAAGGGCTATGAAGTCGCTGTGGATAAGGGGTGGTTTGTGTATAACTTATATTATAAACAGCGTGACGCTTTACAGCCTAATAGAAAATCTAGTATCCACATATATGGGTGTGGAAATCCCTTTTTGAAATAGCAATCGAATACACTCACTTTTGGATTAAAACTCCCTAAGATTTTTTAGGCCAATATTTACAAAACATAAATGTTAGCTTAACGTAGATTTAATAGGGTTTTGAGATAATAGAAATAATAAAAGTATAACATATAGTATTTAACAAATTAGTTCCATTAACAACCATGAGCAAAGGCACAAAAAAAACCACCGATCAAAAAGGCCTTAAAGTAGAGCGCTACTTTACAAAAGAAGGCATCAGTCCGTATGATATGTTTGAGTACGACTATCGCACATCCGTTATCAAAAATCCTAATGGAAGTGTCGTATTTGAAATGAAAGATGTTGAAGTTCCAAATTTCTGGAGCCAAGTGGCAACAGATGTTTTGGCGCAAAAATACTTTCGTAAAGCTGGTGTGCCTCAACCTGACGGAACCACAGGTCGCGAGACAAGTTTAAAACAAGTAGCCCACCGTATGGCTCATTGCTGGATGCAATGGGGCGAAAACTATGGCTATTTTGATACACGTGAAGATGCACAAGTTTTCTACGAAGAAATGGTGTATATGATTATGGGGCAGTATGCTGCGCCTAACTCACCTCAGTGGTTTAATACAGGTTTGCATAGCTCATATGGCATTACAGGTAAACCTCAAGGACATTATTATGTAGATGCCAAAGATGGAAAATTAAAAAAATCCACTTCGGCTTACGAAAGACCTCAACCTCATGCTTGCTTCATTCTGTCGGTGGATGATGATTTGGTAAATGAAGGTGGTATCATGGATTTGTGGGTACGTGAAGCGCGTATCTTTAAATATGGTTCAGGTGTTGGAACCAACTTCAGTCGTATTCGTGGTGCAGCTGAAAAACTAAGCGGTGGCGGAAGTTCATCAGGATTGATGAGTTTCTTAAAAATTGGTGACCGTGCTGCAGGTGCAATCAAATCAGGTGGAACAACCAGACGTGCTGCTAAAATGGTATGTCTAGATTTAGATCACCCAGAAATACTTGAATTTATTAATTGGAAAAAAGACGAAGAGAAAAAAGTTGCTGCCTTAATAGCTGCAGGATATGCGAGTGACTACGAAGGTGAAGCTTATGCAACTGTTTCGGGTCAAAACTCAAACAACTCTGTTCGTATACCACAAGAATTTTTTGAAGCTCTAGAACAAGGTAAAGATTGGAACTTAACTGCTCGTACCGATGGTCGAGTAATGAAAACAATCCCTGCCCAAGACCTATGGGATAAAATAGGCGAAGCCGCCTGGGCTTGTGCTGATCCCGGTGTACAATACGATACAACCATTAACGAATGGCATACTTGCCCTGAAGGTGGACGCATCAATGCATCTAACCCATGCAGCGAGTACATGTTCTTAGATAATACTGCTTGTAACTTGGCTTCATTAAACTTGATGAAGTTTTTCAATGTTGATACTTTAGAATTTGATGTAAAAGGTTTTGAGCAATCATCTCGCCTTTGGACCATCGTATTGGAAGTATCTGTATTGATGGCACAGTTCCCTTCACAAGAGGTAGCTCAATTATCATACGACTACAGAACACTAGGTTTGGGTTATGCCAACTTAGGTAGTATGTTGATGGTGGCTGGTATTCCTTACGATTCACCAAAAGCATTTGCTATCTGTGGTGCTATCACTGCTGTATTAAATGGTGTTGCTTACCAAACTTCAGCTGAAATGGCCAAATACCTTGGACCTTTCGCTCGTTTTGAAGAAAACAAAAAACATATGATGCGTGTAATGCGTAACCACCGTTATGCAGCCTACAATGCTAGCGATGCATACGAAGGTTTATCTGTTAAACCAGTAGGAATCGATCCTAAATATTGCCCTGATTATTTGTTAACTGCTGCTACAAGCGCATGGGACAAAGCTGTTCAAATGGGTGAAGAATATGGATACCGCAATGCACAAGCTACTGTAATTGCTCCAACTGGAACAATAGGTTTAGTAATGGATTGCGATACAACTGGTATCGAGCCTGATTTTGCTTTGGTTAAATTCAAAAAATTATCAGGTGGTGGCTATTTCAAAATCATCAACTCATCTGTGCCTTCTGCATTAAAAAACTTAGGTTACAGCGAGAGTGAAAGAGATGCCATCATCAAATATGCAACAGGTCACGCTACTTTAAATGGTGCACCTCACATCAATCCTGAGAGTTTATTATTTAGAGGTTTGAACGAATCAGACATCGAAAAAATAAACAAAGCGGCTGCAGGTAGTTTCGAAATTGGATTTGCTTTCAACCAATGGACCTTGGGCGAAGAAACCATGGCTCGATTGGGTATTTCGGCAGATGAATACAACAAACCAAACTTTAACATGTTGCGTAAACTAGGTTTCACTAAAAAAGAGATCGAAGAGGCAAATGTATACATCTGTGGTACCATGACGGTGGAGGGTGCTCCTCTATTAAAAGAAGAACATTTACCTGTATTTGATTGCGCTAACAAATGCGGTCAAATCGGTCAAAGATATATTGCAGCACAAGGTCATATCCGTATGATGGCTGCTGCACAACCTTTCTTATCGGGTGCTATCTCTAAAACCATCAACCTGCCAAATGAGGCTACTGTGGATGAAATTAAAGATTGCTACATGTTAAGCTGGAAACTAGGTACTAAAGCCAACGCCTTATACCGCGATGGTTGCAAACTAAGCCAACCATTATCTAACAAATCCGATACTGTGGATGAAGAAGAAATGCAAGAAGTTGTAGAAAGCGTCTTGGGTAATGATGCATTAAAACCAGTGGGTGAATTAACCCCTGAGCAGGTGCTTGATGCTGCTACAGCTATCCTAAATGCAACTGCAGATACTACTTTCAAACATAAATTAGCAGGTATCGTAGCTCGCAAAGCATTACCTGGAAAACGTGGTGGATTTACTCAAAAAGCCACTGTGGGCGGACAAACCATATTTGTGCGTACAGGTGAATACGAAGATGGAACTTTGGGTGAAATATTTGTTGACTTACACAAAGAGGGTGCAACCCTTCGTAGTTTGATGAACTGCTTCTCTATAGCAGTATCATTAGGTTTACAATATGGTGTGCCATTGAGCGAGTACGTAGATAAATTTACTTTCACTCGTTTTGAGCCAGCAGGTATGGTAGCAGGACATGATAATATTAAGAGTGCAACCTCAATTATTGATTATATGTTCCGTATGTTAGGTTTCGAATACTTAGGTATTGAAGAGTTCGTTCAAATTCCTCCAACCGAAACACAACGTAACCATTTAGCATTGAACCAAGGTAAGTTAAACAACTTGGATAACAGAGTAGCTCCACAACATGTGCAAGAAGTAGTAAGTGCACCACAAGCTTCAGAGCCTGTAGCACCTACTCCTATTGGATTTACAAGAAGCGAAACAGCGAAAACCGATATGCCAGTTCAACCTATGGCAAAAGCAGAAAGCAGCATTGTAAAACCTAAATCAGGTAATATGTTTGGTGATAATTCAGCACCAAGTTGCAGAGCTTGTGGCAACATGACCATGAGAGCAGGTACTTGTTATACATGTATGACTTGCGGTACGACAACTGGATGTAGCTAGAAAGAAACACTTACTGAGCCTACCGAAACGGTCACTGAGCGGAGCCGAAGTATCGTTTCGAATCCGCTCAACGATTCTTAAGGCCTGTGCGGTCGCCTTCCCCTCCCCATAAATCGGGAAAGGGGGCAGGGAGAAGTAAAGTCCCTTTCCTTAGGAAAAGGATTTAGGGATAGGTCTCTTCTTACGCCACAATTAACTAGCCCGATGTGGGGGCACATGAATATATATAATCCCTCATCTTCTAAAGAAGGTGGGGGATTTTTTTTATTTGATAATATTTTTAGTTTTGGATAAACAAAACCTCAGTAAATAAACATGAAGTCTCTTTTCTTCTTCTTAATTCTTTTTAGCATAACTTTAGGTCAAGCTCAAATAGCAAATCCCAGCGATACTTTATTGGCAAATGTTAGAAAGAAAATTGCTTTGATAAATTATACCTCTTGTGTTACCAAATCTCATTCAAAATTTAATCGTAGACGGGTTAAAATAAAAGCGTGGGACAAGAACTCAAATTCCTACCTTAAGAAGAAACTTAAAATTACCAAATCAGGCGTAGTAATTGAAAAATTTAAATATTCAAACAAAAACGATAAACTAACTGGCATTCTGGTTAACGACAAAATAATCAATTGTGCTTGGTTTATTAAAAAGGGTAAATCCGAAGAAATTCTTGCCAAATATTTGAACGGAGAATATCTATTTTATTATTTGAAATATTAACTTAATTATGATAAACATATTAGGAATGTTACATCTGCTATTCGACATGTTAGCGCAGCGCATGTCGAACTACTGATAAATAGGATTTAAATCCTCAGGCTCAACCTAGCCATACCATTGGAATCGGATTTAAAATGAAAAAGAGTTTGTAACTCGGTGAAAATTAAAAGTTGCAAGCGAGCAGGCAGTGCAACTGCAAGAAGAATACAAACTGAGCAGAGTAGAAACGGTTACTGAGCGGAGCCGAAGTATCGTTTCGGCTCCGCTCAACGACCCTTCGACACCTTGATTCCGATAACTATCGAAAGAAACCCTTTTGCATACTTTTCGCGTTATGAAAAGTACGAGAGAATATTTTATATTCGTAGTATGATTATCCGCAAAGTTGAAATTGATAGCGAGGAGCATGCAAAGCAATTTGATGACTTGGTAAACAAATTGCCATATGTAAAAAAGCTAAAGCATCAACCTTTAAGCTTAGAAGATTTTGCCATGCCTTATGGCGAGACAATTAACAAAATAGATTTGCAAGCATTTTTAAGCGAAGATGATGATGATTTAAATATAATTTCTTCTGATGAAGTATTTAAAATGTATCGACCTTAATTAAGGTGTTTTATACCCCACGAGCACAAAGAGCCATTGAGCATATTGTAAGTTTCATTGAAAGTAAAAACACCATGGGTAGTGGAAAAAGATTTGCTTTAAAATTCGAATCCACCATCAATAAATATGCATTAGATAATGCAGAATATGCTAAATGTAACGATGGCATTTTAGCCGACTTAGGCTACTCTTGTATTACAATTCACAAGTGGGTTGTGGCTTTCAAAATCAAACAAAATAAATTTATAGTGTATCGTATTATTTGGGGTGGATTATTAAAATAATTTCAGTTCTTCAACCATGTTAAGTCTGCCGCCAGGCCAATGCAAAACTAATAAACAAATGAAAAAGAGTTTGTAACTCGGTAATGAAACAGTTGCAGGTGAGGACACCTGCAACGGCAATATTTAAATATTATCCAACAGCATACTTAATTCAATATCTGTAATGTTATCTTTTTCAGATTTGTCGTAAATAGATAACAAGTACACATTCTTTTTATCTACCACAATATTAGTAATAACCCTTGCACCACCTGATTTCCCTTTGCCTTTAGAAGCAATAGACAATCTAATTTTGTAACAATTATTTCCTAAACTAACTCCTTGTATGGGGTCTTTTTCAAGTATTTCAATTAGGCTTGCAAACTCAATTTTAAGTGAAGGATATTTTTTTGATAATTTTTTTAATTGCTTATCAAAAGGGGCAATGGTTGAAACACTATAACTCATTCAATAATTCTTTAGCCGAACGAGCTTTTAGTTGGCCCGCTTTTACCAATTTAAGATTATCAACAGCCTCCTTTATCTCTTCTATTAGTAGGGCTTTTTCATTTGAAATGGGTGTGGTTTTCACATACGAAAGTCCTTTCAATACTTCTAATAAATACAAAGCCTTGCTATCTTTTATATCAAGTAATACTTTCATGTTTTGTTAATTAATAAACAAATGTATGTCTATTTGTAATTTATTCAAATAGGTTATACTTTTTTCAACGCAATATTTGTATCGATTAAAAAGTTAGGACCTAAACAGTTCAAGCCTGAAGTCAAGCTATAGCAAGGTTGACTACGAATAAACAAATGAAAAAGAGTTTGTAACTCGGGTAATACATAAGAATTGCAGATATAGCATACTATAACAGCCGAAACGGTCACTGAGCGGAGTCGAAGTGTCGTTTCAACTTCGCTCAACGATTCTTAAGGCCTGTGCGGCTGCCTTCCACGCCTGATAAATCGGGAAGGGAGGCAGAAGTAAAGTCCCTTTCCTTGGGAAAGGGATTTAGGGATAGGTCTCTTCCAACGCCACAATTAACCAGCCCGATGTGGGGGCACATGAATATATATAATCCCTCATCTTCAAAAGAAGGTGGGGGATTTTTTTTATTGAAAATACATAAAAGAACTATTTACTATTTTTAGTTTTTTTCTCTGTTTCAAAACCTTCTTTAAAAAAATCCGATGGTGTCAATTCAAATGCCTCAATTAATTTTATTAAGCTGCTAACTCTTAAATCCTCTCCTTTTTCATACCTGCCATATTGTGAACGCGAGATTCCATGGTCATATGCAAAATACTCATAACTTGAATAGCCTTTATCTATTCTCAATTGCTTTATTCGTTTTGAAAGCTTTTGAATAAA
>CAMBSD010000024.1 GCA_945870425.1 Chitinophaga pinensis
GTATAAATGATATTGTAATTTGTTGCGTTATATATGGTGTCTATTTGACATATTGTAATTCCTCTTTTTACATCATTTAGCATCCTATCATAATTCACATACAAGCATTCATCTGGGCAGATAGTGTCATTTGCCATATAGGCCCAAGCTTTGGGTTTTATAAAGTTGCCAAATCCCCAATCGCGTTTATTTATGCCATAGGCTGCTCTGATTTTAGCCACTTCGCATATAGGTTCGGCATGCGCAATAGATGTGTCTATAATGTGGTCTGTGGTAAGTAGCATATCCAACATAGCAGGTTCTATACCTGCATGGGCTGCGGTAGCTTGGGGTTTTAGCGAGATATAGAACAAATGAATATCATTGGTATCTTTCATTTGCCAAAACTGAATATCTGCCGAATCTTCAAAATGCACATAGCTGTTAGGTTCGCATATTATCTCGGCATGACCGCAGCTTTTAGCATCACCTATATCTAATTTGGCATTTTTGCGAATAATAAAAGAGGCATAAGGTTTTATGGTGAGTTTGGTATTGTTTCCAAAACGGGTGTACGAACCACTATCCAATATCAAAGCCGCATAACTGTTTACAGTAATTTGCGAAGGGGTATAGTCATCAGTGCTTGGATAAAGTTGAGAGATAGTAGGTGGTGGGTTGGTAAGATTTAATCGGTTCACAACATCAGGACATACCACTAATCCTTTGCCTTGGTCTCCATCTTCAGGGCATCTATAGTCTACTATCAAGCTGTCTTTGTTCCTTAACCATTTGCCACTGCATATTTGCATGTGGCTGCCATTGCGTATTTTCAAATAGCCGTTAGGTGTGGTAATAGTAAGCTTATGAGGGAGGGTTTCTTTAGTGCCTGTGGCAAAATCAAAGGTGTTTTTTATGCTATCGGTGGTGTATGGAAAGAAGCAACTCATAAGGCATGGGTCGGCTAATTCGATGGTAAAATTGGTATTACCCACAGGGGCATGCAAGGTCATTATATGCGTGGTATCGTTGTAGTTGTAACTAATGCCCACTGCTGACATTGCATAATTGGTATCTAAATCTGCTAAGTATAGTTTCACATCGCAAGCGGTATCGGTTTGCACATAGCCTTTGTATTTGTATTTGCCTTCAAGGCTATAATAAGCCGATGCATATTTGGTACTGAGTATATAAGTGGTATCGTTATAGCTAAGTTCTCTGCCTGTTTCTATCCTTGCTTTCCTAAAATTGGTAAAGGTATAGCAATTGCCTGTTTTGAACTCGCGGTCGGTGGAGTAGCTTAAAAAAATATTTTGGGCATCTGTGGAAAGAGCAGCGGATGAATTTATACCTAATGGGTTTAGAATAGTATCCACACCATTATTATTATCATTATTAACATGAATATTTTTAATATAATCAACTGGTTCAATTAAATGCAAAGTATATTTAGTAGTTGACCTGACTCTAGTTAACATTTGTTGTGTTGAATTACATGGCCTAATTTGTAATGTGGTTAAATACTCTACATACTCTCCAGAAGGTATCTGGTCTCCATTAGTTTTCACTCTAGTATGATGCTCTCCACCTGTATATTCTCCATGCATTGGATGATCATAGGTATCATAATTTAATAAGGTATTGGTATTTGAAACTTTCTTTGAGGTGGTTGCATATAACTTGTAGTTTATGTTAGGGTTATTACTACATGGCTTCTTCCATAACATAGTATTAGAGTTAACTAGTTCCGCAGTGCCATCTGATATTAACCCATTACCATTCATACTAAACTTGATTTCATATTGATAACTTGAAGTATTATCGACATGGTCTGTTATTACATAGTAAGGGTCGCCTATCCAATATTGATGAGCCTCAATTGTTCTATCAACTGTTCCTTTTTGACCTACCCTTGCACCCAAGATATATTTGAAATAATTTGCCTTTACATTAATCTTTTTTATATCAAAATTAGCGTCAACCGTACCTGCTTTTCCATAATATATGTCTGAATATATAGCATTATCTCTCCTATTGGGTCCTTCATCATCAAAAAGAATTACATTGTGATGAAATCCCTCATTTACTTCATCAATTCCACCTCCGCCATAATATGCAGGGTCAATAGCTAAAGCACCATTGGGACCAGCAGCCACAATGAAGCTAGAAACATCTCCATGCTCATGATAATCACCATTTAGTGCCGTTCCCCTTTCTGCATTAACATGCAGATAATTGTCATATTTGTCCCTCACAATCAAATCACCAGCATCACCATAGTTTACAACAGAAGGCTTTTCTATTGCTGATGGGTAATTTAAAGAAAGTAGATAATCTGCTTTTAAATCGTAACTATTTTCACCCATACTACTTAAGTTTAATTTGTTTACATCAGTAAAAGGGTTGTTTTTTGAATCTCCAGTAATGGCAATTGCTCCTAAAGTATTAATATTCTTCCAAGTATCGTCAACAGTTGGAGACTCGTTGTTTGGCATCATTATATCTAAATACCACTTATACAAATTTGTATAACTTTTTGAGTTATATGGTTCTTGATCAACCCCAAAAATACAAAGTGCACAAGGATAATATTCTCTTCCTCCACCATCACTGCCGTCATACATTGACTTAGAATGCTCGGTTGACTGGTAATAGGCTTTAATAAATGGCAAAGCTGTTTGGAAACCATAGGCAAAATAATGACTACCCTCACCATAGCCAGCCATCTTTCCTTTGCTGCCCATTGGACCCGCTCCAACAAAATTAAAAGTGGATGGTCCTTCCCACATAGTACGAGCAATATATGCATTAGCAGCATGCCCCCACCTTTCAGGTTTTTTTTGATTTTGCCATATATAAACGGTCTCGTCATAAAGAATTAAAGAGGCTAACCCGACAGCTGATGAGGCTATGATCGCTATGTTATTATTTGCCTCATAAGAAGCGAATAAATTATTGGCATGAGCATGTAATTCATAAGCAAAATCTGCGAGTTTATCTCGCATGTTTTGTTTTTCGTCATTAAAATTACCGTAGCCAAAATATATTCTTGTTGTCTGTAAATAATCGTAAGCTTGCAAGTACTGTATTAATTCAAAAGAGCGAAATCTTTGTCTATCTAATGCCGTATTGCGAGAAAAGCTACCAAACCTGCTGCTTTCAGAGCGAGCACCTTTAATATAGCCCACTGCCAAATTATAATAATACTCCCTTCCTGTACTTCCAATTGCACCTAAATCATTTTTATTCTTATCTAGTCCAATAAAATAAACAAAAGCCGCACATTTAGCCTTGGTAGCTTCACCGCAAACATCGCCATGACTGCATGATGGAAGTGAGTTGTCTGAAATGAGATTAAAAATCTTCTCATATAAATTCTTATATTCAAATTTTTCATTAATTATATTATCCCTAATTGTATTCCTCAATCCGCTTATATCGCCATTGTCAAAAAATGTATAGGGCGGGACACGCCTGCTTACCTCATTGTATTTACCATGATTTGGTAAAAAAAGATTGACAACGAAACTTAAAATGTCAACTAAAAAGTCTTGTTTCTTAATTTTGGTTTTATAGTACAAATCTTTCAAATTGTCATTATCATTCCCAGGGGTTATGCTATCTTGTACCAGTTTTAATTTGCTACCAAATGTGTGGGCATTTGCATTTGTCAATATGCAAATGGCAAAAATGATTAGAATATTTTTCATATAAATATTATTTTTTAAAACTTAAAAGTTCCCAAGTATCACCATTTGTGAAAACCATTTTGATACAACCATATTGTTTATTAAAATATGCCCTGTAAGTTGTTGGTGTTGGATTGAAATTTGGAATACGTTCAACTTTATAGTAAACTTTATTATTACTTAATATTATTGAATCTAAATCGGTTTTAGAATCGTTAAAATCAACATCACCATTGAAATTCTGATTGTTAAAATCAATATTTGTAAAACAGGAAATATTATTATTAGTGTATTGTCCGATAACTAAATCATTATAATTATTACATTTGTATGTATAATAATACTTTTCAAAGTATAAAGTATTACCACAATCAGCTTTTTCCGATTGAACATCATAGGTCGTTTTCTTTCCTGTTCCAATGAAGGTATGTGTATCACCAATATTAGTTCTTAAGTATGTTAATGTATCAAATCCTGAATAAGGCAGCATACTTTTACCTTCATCACTTACATTATGATAAATGTCTTTTTTATTACAATCATCTTTTTGGCAGGCATAAAAAACACTTATTATTAGTGTTAAGTAAATTAGTTTTTTCATACGGTATATTTTTTAAAATTTAAAAGTTCCCAAGTATCGCCATTTGTGAAAACCATTTTGATACAACCATATTCTTTATTGAAATATGCTTTGTATGGTTTGTCATCCGGTATAAATTGTACGTTATAGTATTTTTTATTTAATACGATTATTGAATCTAAGTTTGCTTCATTCAAATATAAACTCCCATCAAAATATTGATTATTGAAGTCAAAGAATGTATTTGCTCTGCTTGTCGATACTAATGGGATATTTTGACCTATTACTATATTATTAAAATCACTTGATTTATACGTGTAATAGTATTTTTCGTAGTATAAAGTATTTCCGCAATCAGCGTTTTCAGATTGTACATCATATGTAACTTTCTTTCCGATTCCGATAAATGTATGTGTATCACCAACATTGGTTCTTACATAGGTAATGGTATCGTAACCCGAATAGGGAAGCATATTCTTATCAACATCTCTTACATTGTAGTAAACATCTTTTTTGTTACAATCATCTTTTTGGCAGGCATAAAAAACACTTATTAATAGTGTTAAGTAAATTAGTTTTTTCATAATTTCATCTTTTTAGGTTTTAACAAATATTAAAAATACAACAGCACAAAAGCAAGTTATATTTTTGTTTATGCTGCCAAAATAATGGTATAAGTATTCGTTTTTGTGTGGTGTATGGGGGTGGGGGTGGTTTATGGGCTTGGGGTTAAATGTTGTTGGTGGATAACCTATAAGTAATGAACGGAAATAATGAGGATTCAAATCCTTTTTTATCTGTTACTCTACATGCGCTGCGCTAACATGTCGAGTAGCGAGACCTGAATTGGTCTTAAAATTAAGTCTAACATCAAAAGTTCCCATTCCTTTTATTGTTTTATAATTATTGTGTAAAATTTGATAACAGTTGGCATTTTCTTTAGGGCAATCAGCATTGCTATTATCATTTTCACAATACCAAGCTGTATCTGTTTTTGTTTTAACAAATATTACTGTATCACCTTTATCGCTTGCAAAGCTTATGGTATCAAAAGCAGGGTTGGTAAAGTAAGGTGTTTGGTTAATGGCATCTAAAGTCAATGTTTTGTAGCTAGTGCTATAACTTGGGCATCCGCTATCAGTATTGTCTCGCTTACAGGCTTGTGTTATTAGTAAACTAAAAATGGTAATGTAAAGTAGTTTTGTTTTCATAATGAAGGTATAAGGTTAGTTTTAACAAAGATTAATTAAATGTCTGCATAAAAGCAAGTTATATTTTTGTGTATACTGCCATAAAATTGGTATTAGTATTCGTTTTTTGTGGTGTTTGGGGGTGGGGTGGTTTGTGGGCTTGGGGTTAAATGTGGTTGGTGGAAACCTATAAGTAATAAGGATTCAAATCCTTTTTTATCTGTTACTCTACATGCGCTGCGCTAACATGTCGAGTAGCGGGTTGTTAGTTCTACTATATCTTAAACCAATTAAATATACGATAGCTTGGTTTTTTACCCATTTGGGGTGGTCACAATCTTCATCTTCAGGGCATATACCAGGTTCACTTGTTTTAGTATCATATTTGTAAAGATTTTTATAAATAATAGAGTAATCATTATTTGCGTAACCTGTCACCCCATCAACCCCATTAATAATATATTGTATTAATTTGCTAGTATCATTTGACAAAGACCAATTATCTTTTCTTCTATTGAACATAGTGTATGGATTACCATAAGTCATGTCTGCTTCGGTGTATCTACCTCTAAACATTTCTTCGGGTACAGAAGTTTCGTAAGGGCAGTTTTGTGCTACAGTATTTGCTGATAATGCTAAACTAATGTTAAATAATATGAGTAGCTTTTTCATGGTTTTAATGATTTAAAGTATAGATTAAATTTGAATCTATTTTTATTTGTAAAATTCCTATTGATTTATTGTAAACAAAACCAGGTTTGCCATCATTTCTGTCAAAATTATAACCTTTAATGTTCTTTATAGAAATATTGTATTGTGTAGTATCATTATACAATCCAGTGTATGCTGTATATACCGAAATATCATTTATATTAACATTTGTAAATTCGTCTTTCCACTTATCAATATTTAATCTATAAAAAATATGAAATAAATTTTCATTATTTCCTTTATATTCTATATCTACAAATTCATAGCTATAACCATCGTATTTTGGGCAGGCTGGGTCGTTACCAACATTTACAGTGCTATTTAGAATGTAATCATTTTTGCCTTGCCCTGTTAAAATGGCAGTGTCGCCTTGGTTGCTAATAAACATTAATGTTTCATTACCTGTATAAGGTATTTGAGCCTTAGTACTATCAGCTAATAAAAATTTATAGCTTTTTGAAGTATAGTTGCTGCATGGGCTTTCGTTTCGCTTGCAAGCTTGAAAAATAAAAAGCAAGCTAATTATGGTACTGTAAAGTAGTTTTATTTTCATAATGAAGGTTTAATTTTAGTTTTAACAAAGGTTCGGGAATTACATGTACAAAAGCAAGTTATATTTTTGTGTATGATGCCATATAATTGGTATGAGTATTCGTTTTTTTGTGGTGTTTGGGGGTGGTGTTAAATGTTGTTGGTGGAAACCTAAAAGTAATGAACGGATGTAATGAGGATTCAAATCCTTTTTTATCTGTTACTCTACATGCGCTGCGCTAACATGTCGAGTAGCGGTTTTTTAATTAATTGATAAAATCCAATTTCTGTTTTTGATATTTTTAATTTTCAATATGCCATATTTATAGTTATATAGAACACTCTTAATATCGTCTATATATAATCCCTTGAAATATTTACCCTTAATAAATATCGAATCGGTATAAAATTTTTCATTATTAACATCAGTAATATCGCCATCAAAAAAATTTATACCATTGATTGCAATTCTTAAACTATTATATGAAGGTGGGCTTGAAATTAAATTTCCATTTCTCATAAATGCCAAATAATATATTTGGATTATAGATGTATCATTGCTGTTATATACATATTTATTATTTTCATAATTCTCTATTCCAGTTCTCGGACAGTCTCCACCTTTAATACTACTTCTTACGCTTTCATATTGTGTATTTTTTCCTTGCCCAATAAGTGTAGCGGTATCTCCTGTATTGCTTACAAATACTAAAGTATCTGTGCCTGTATAAGGTATTTTGGCTTTATTGCTATCTGCAATATTGTAGTTGGTAATTACATCGCTAAGGTCACCACAGTCGGGTTCTTTAAGCTTGCATGCTTGCAATAACAAAAAGCTAAAAATGGTAATGTAAAGTAGTTTTGTATTCATAATTGGAAATTTAGTTTAAACAAAGGTTCGGGAATTACTTGAACAAAAGCAAGTTATATTTTGTGTATGTAGTTATAAAATTGGTATGAGTATTCGTTTTTGTCGGGTGTTTGGGGGTGGGGTGGTTTGTGGGCTTGGGGTTAATTATTGTTAGTGGAAACCTGTAAGAATAGATGAGTTGCAAACTCATTTTTCATTTATTTATTCGGAGTCAGCTACGCTATTGCCCAGCACACAAGACTCCGAACAGTGGGATAAAATTATAGTCCCAACTTTTATCTCTACCCTATCGAAATCCCCTGATGTAATGGTCTTCATATTTTCACTAATTTTCAAACTGTAATTTTTATTTTAAAGAAATATCAAGTTAAAAAAAATAAATATATGAATTAATTTTTATCTCGGTTCAAAAAATAGACCCAATCAACCAAGTGTGATTGGGCCTATTTAAATTATATTACCTTAAAAATTATTAATTAAGGTGTTATAGAAATTATACCATCATTACTATTAATGTCTAACAATGGATAATCATTAAAATCAACCGAACCATCTCCATTTAAATCTGTAACATAATAACCCAAATCGCCATCGTTACTACTAATATCTAGAGCTGGAAAATCATTAAAGTCAACCGATCCATCTTGATTAATGTCCCCGCTAAGTATCATATAAACCCCATAACCGTTGTTTCTTAAATTATTACCTTTAGCTTTAGTAGCTGAATTGATAAAGCTATAACCCAATGCGCTGCTCAGCATTACTGGATTAGCTGACCAAGTTTCAATGCTATTTCTATGATTGATACCAATATATTTACGGGTATTTAAATAGGTATTCGGAATCATAATTTGCACTTTTCCAGCAGTATCAAGCACAGCTTTAATGTTGTATACTATTACACGTGTCGATGAATCCATTAAAGAAATTGAAATAGTATCGCATAAATTTAGAGGACTTACATTATCTGAATTCCTTAAAACGCTTCTCATTATGCCATTTTCATAAAACGCTTCTAAATACAATCTAATGTTATATGCAAAATTGCTTGGCGCAGGCATACTAACTGAAAGATAGGCTGCCGAGGAGTTGGCGGATCCGCAAGTTCCGTTAACTATCACTCTATATGAACCAGAGTCACCAAAACTTATATTATTTTTTGAGTATGTTGAATTTGTTGCTCCACTTAAAACTACATTGTTTTTATACCATTGATAAGTTAAAGAATTACCAGTGGCTGAAACCGTAAAACTAGCCGTTGAATTTAGTGTCAAACTTATACTGATAGGATTTGATGTAATGGCCGTGCTCGCTGATAATCTTAGTGATGCTAAATTTGAAGTAGCAGTAAGTCCTGTAGTACTTGTAACAATCACAGAGTATGAACCAGTATCTGAAAGGGAGACATTTGTAAAGGTTAAGGTGTCATTTGTAGCACCTGGTATAGACACATTATTTTTCTTCCACTGATAACTCAAAGTTCCATTACCATTAGCCTCAACATAAAACAAGGTATTACTATTGGCACATTTTGTAACTGATTCAGGTTGGGTAATTATTGACAAGTTGTTTTGCATGCCATCATGGCCATATAAGCCTGTAGAGGTCCCTACAAGTAATTCATCATAGTACAAGAAATTGATTTCGGTACCTACTGGATAACTATATCCTAAATACCAATAGGATGCGCCAGCTGGGAAATAATATACATCACTACCTATTGCCATATAGGCTGTATCAACTCCATAAGTAATGGCACTTGCTTCTACCCCATTGCTCGGCAAACCTGAATATCCAGAGGGAACAAAAGGAGTCCATTTTCCTGTACCGCTTAATTTTTTATAATACTGTGTGGCATGTGTGCCTGTTGAATTTATTCCACAAGCAAAAACTGTATCTCTAGTTGTACTAACAAAAATATCTTTAATAGTAGATACAATGACTGCACCAGTGCTTGTATTGGTATATTGCATATCTTGGGCTACAGTCCAAGCTGAACCACTGCGAGTTAATTTATAAATACTATACGGCACTCCAGGCCCCCCTCCCCATTCAACACCCACATAAACCACTGTATCAGTGCCTTCAAGATTAAATTCAACATCATGTACATCTGCATCATAATATCCTGAGGTAGCATGCAAGTATTGTTGACTCCAAGATAAACCCCCATCATTCGAATAAAATAATCCTCCATATCTTGAATCATCAATATAAGCACCTGCGACAATAATATTGCTATTCCATGGACATACCTTAATGGCTTCAAAATGATATCCAACTCCTATCCAATTATAGGGTGCATCTTCTGGAGTGAATACGCGATTAAAACCCCCAATACCGGTTGTTGTCTTATAAATTCTCACATTACCAACATATGCCGTATTTGTGTCATTAGGATTCATATCCACTGCATAATATGGTGATCCATCGCCCTGAGGCCACTCTGCATTCGACCAATTTTTGGTTGATTGATAATTACTAACTTTCCTGACTCCTGATTTCGAGGCAATCCAAGCTGTATTTTTATCACTAGTCATAACAATATCAGATACTTGAACAGCTTCTACACCATTATCAATTTCAAATATAGTAATACCACGGTTATACGAAGCCCCAATCCCCTGGTCTGTAGTCATGTAAACAACATTGGTATCATTAGGATCTACCAAAACTGCACCATCATTTGGATGTGTTTCCATTCCACCTGGATTGCCTAAATCATACCAAGAGCCATTAGCACCACTATTGTTATTATATAACTTACTATAATAAACATAATAAGAACTAGCAGTACCAGAAAAATCAAAAGTATTTCCAGAAACTCCTGACATACCTGAATTATAACTTGACCAAGTTACTGAATTATCATCAGATGTGGCAATATATTTAGTTGTAAGAATGGTATCATAATGCCCACCAATAAACAAGCGGCCCGAAGGGGCAATTCCAAATGCCACCCAATCGACATCTGAGGAAAGAGAAGCAGGGCTAATGTTTGAAAAACTAGTCGAACCATTAAATGAAGAATATACGGAAGATGAGACATATAAACCTGGGGCTGCGCCACTTCTACCTTCAACAAAGAAATATACCAAGTTATTTGTAGGATTTACAACCAACTTAGACATTCCTCCACCAGAAAATGAAATAGGCGATGCTGTTGACATCGTTAATGCTCCTGTGGTGGGATTTAATGTTCCGAAATACAATTGACCTCCGGAACTAAAGAAAATATAATCGCCTTCAATCATTACTAAACTGTATGGCCCTCCTGTAGCCTCAACCATATTTGACGAGGCTGTGGTTGAAGTAGAATATAGGTTGCTACCATATGTAAAGAATAAGCGACCTGAACCACCGTGAACTGCCATATTACTTATGTAGCCAAAATTTGAATCAGCATTAAGTGTGGGCATTACTGTCCAAGTTGCGAAATTTGACGATGAGCTTACAGGGGTTTTTACATCCGTAAAAAAAACAGAATTAGCGCTTTCCGTTGCGCAAAATATTCTTGAACTATCAGAGGTGCGACTATAACCCGTCAGACCTGTAATCCGGCCACCATAAATAGCTTCGACATTTGGGGCATTAATTGGCAATTGGGCAAAAGAAATCCTAATTGACATGCTGCATAAAACTAGCAGTAATAGCTTTGAGTTAAATTTAGTTTTCATAATCTTAAAAATTTAACCAAATTTATCTTATAACATTGGGTTTCATTGTCATCAAAATTGATGATTTTGTGTGATCCCTATAAATAAAATAGACTATTTATCAGCACCATACATCAAAAAGGATAATTGTAATTAGAATTAAGGATAGAAATTTAGTGCAAAATTAAGCTGCCTCGTTTGTAAGCTGGTATTTATGAAGCATAGAAATTGCTTCGGTTCTATTTTTTACTAGAAGTTTGTCATAAATCCTTCTTATGTGTGTTCTTACTGTGGTAACACTTACGAAAATTTTCTCAGCTATGTCTTTATCGCTTAGTCCCTCTGCAATAAACAATAGAACCTCATACTCTCGTTTTGAGAGACTTACATGAGTATCCGGTAATTTTTCTTTGTCTTTACTATATTTAGATTCAAGATTTTGCAATTCCGATTCAGTTTTTAATAATTTCATTTTCAAATCATGATTTTCAATTTTGAGTGAAGATATCTGTTTATCAATAGATTGAATATTCTCTTCCAATTTTTGATTACGCCTAACTCTGGTTCTATATAAATATAAGGTTAGAAATATTGCCAATACTAAAATACATATAAATAGATAAATATACTTTCTGCTACTCTGTAATTCTTGAATTTCAGCCGTTTTTTGATTGATTTGCTTTTCTTTTTTAGATGTATCATATGCATGATTTAGCTCAACAATCTTAATATTTTCAGCTATATTCACCATTTTATTATTCAGTTCATCGTATATTTTCATATACTTTAATGCATTTTTGGTGTCACCTAGCTGATCATAAATACTACTTAAATTTTTAATAATCAATCGATTATAATTCACATCGGAAAATCCAAGTGAATAACGATAGGCCTTTTCAAAGCAAAATACGGCCTTCTTCAACATTTTTTGTTTAAAGTATAGATCTCCCAAATTGTTGTTAACGGCTGACATCGTAAAGCTATCATTTTGTTCAGAAAAAATTTTAAGAACAGATAAATATTCTGATTCAGCCTCCTTATATTTTTTTTGCTCACCATGAATATCTGCTATATTCAAAATCTGTTGAGCATACTCATTATTTAAACCAATTGATTTATTGATATTTGCAGATAATTGGAGGTAATTTATCGCTTTATCTGGATCACCTAATCTATTTGTAACTATTCCTAAGCCATTTAATGATTGACTTATACATTCTGAATCATTTATGTTGACTGCTAATGAATATGATTCATCATATAAATCCTTTGCCCGCAAATATTCTTTTCTTTGAATATAAAGAGAGCCAAGATTACTCAAAGTGCGAGATTGACTGGCAGGTGAGTTAATCAATTCGTAATTTTTAAGTGCATTCTGATAATATTCAATGGCATTGGCAAAATTTCCATTTTTTTTACTAATCATGCCTAAATTATTATATGCATTAGCCTTTATTTTAGTAGTTACTGCCCATTTAACTGCTTCTAACAAATATCTCGCTGAATTTACATTATCTTTTTTTAGAATATAGTCTACCCCCAAACGATTGTAGTTCCTAGAAATCTCAAAACTATCTTTTGTAATATTTAGATGCAAAACAGCTTTTTTATTCCAGTATACAGCACTATCAATCTTTTCATCTGTATATGAATAAAGCAATCCTAAAGTACTGCTGCTTATACCTATTTCTCTAACATAATTATTTGCTATGGCTATCCTATGGGCTTTTAATGCATAATCAATAGCAAGTGGTAGGTTTTTGGTTTTGATTTCATTGGCCAACTCATCTAACATATGGGCCTTTTTTTGCAAATCGGTTTCTATCTTAATTGATTCAGCTAGGCTATCTGACTTATTTTGTGCAATAAGTGAATAATAGAATAGATTGAATGCCATGAACACAAGCATTGGCGAAGCTTTACTCAATCGAAAATAACATCTAAAATTTAACATCCTTACGCTCAAAAATATACGACAGCTTAGGTCGAAAAAAACACTAATTTGAGTAGCGATAATACAATATTTTTTGATAGTAAATATCAAAAAAATATCAATTGTTTAATTTGTTGAAGGATAGCCACAAATGCATTGTTTTTATCAAGTGATTAGAAGCCTATGCCAGCATTGATGTCTTAAGGAGAAACTAATTGCAATTATTAGGGAATATTTTCTAATTTATCTCTTACACTTTTTTGTAGAGAAATTACAGAGAATAAGCCAAACATAAGGACTGTGAAATAATAGCCTTTTTCGTTTAGGAGCATTTCGGCACGCCATAGGCCAACTAAATAACCTACCATACCCGCTCCAAGTGCCACCCATGAAGCGGCAATAAATGCATTTGATGTTTTTTGTATCATATTTATATGTTTTTAACTTACATCACAAAATTGAAGTTAAACAAGGCTTATAAATAATGACTGCATTCTTAATTTCAATATTTTATCTGCAAAGTATGCAAATTCACCTGTAACAATAATTCAACCCTGTTTTTATTTGCATTAAATGCAAAACTTTATTTACTCTTGTAATAATTGCAAAAAATGAAAATCCGATAGCTTATGGAAGATAATGCAAAAGCCATTCAATTGGCCTTTATTGATAAAATAAAGAATAGCCTCAAAAATGGAAAAGGACTAGCCGATGAATTGGCCGATTTACTTGGCTTGAGCACCGATAGTGCTTATCGAAGAATGAGAGGAGAGATACCCCTAAATGTGCATGAAATTGATAAAATGGTGAAACATTTTAAAGTTTCATTTGATATGAATATGCAAGGATCAATGGACATGTTGGTTAACTTCTCCTACCTTAAAGTAGCAGGCGATAAGCAAAATTTTACCCAATGGCTTAACACCTTGCTTCAACATGTAGTAAACATTGCCAAAGATGATAAAAGCCACATTATCTATGCTGCCGATGATGTACCTATATGGCACCATTTTGCTAATGAAGAATTTGCTTGCTTCAAGTTATTCTATTGGTTAAAATGTATTGTAAATCATCAGGATTTTGCACACCGAAAATTTGATGCAAGCTTGATTGATGAAGATATGATTGATGCCACAAAAAAAATGTTGTTTTATTATTACCAAACTTCTTCCGTTGAAATATGGAGCGAAGACACCATGAACAGCACCCTTAAACAAATTGAATATTTTTGGGAAAATGATTTCTTTACGAATAAAGCCCAAGCTATTCAAATGTGCAATCATGTTGAATCCATTATTCAAAACCTGAAAAACCAAGCCCAGCATAGCAGTAAAAACCTAAACGATAAACAAAACTTCACCTTATTTAAAAGTGAGGTGATGATAGGAAACAATAGCATCATTGTGCAGATGGCCAATACCAAAATGGCTTTTGTGAGTAACAACACTTTCAATATGATGAATACTACCAACCCTGCTTTTGTTCATGAAAATGAAACTTGGATAAAAAACTTAATGCAAAAGTCCATTCAAATCAGCGGTCAGAGCGAGAAACAGCGTAACCAGTTTTTTAAAATATTGTTTGATAAAGTAGATGCCCTAAAGACAAAAATAAACCAATAGTAGAGGAGTTAGGGAATAGGGATAAGGGTTAAGTTAAGCGGTAAAAAACCTTTCAACTGTCAACCATCAACTACACCACAATATTTACAATCTTACCTTTTACAAAAATTACCTTTTTAGGTGTTTTGCCTTCTAACCATTTTTGAACGGTTTCGTTGGCAAGCACTGTGGCTTCGACATCTGCAGGGTTAGCATCTAAAGCAAACTCAATGTTTTCACGGTGTTTTCCATTGATTGAGATTGGATAGCTAAACGAACTTTCAACCAAATAATCTGGATTAAAGAAAGGGAATTCAGTTGTAACAATACTGCTAGTATTCTCCAAAGCATTTTGCCATAATTCTTCTGTAATATGCGGTGCATAAGGCGATAGACACACCAATAAGTCCGAAAGAATATCCTTTTTGTTGCATTTCAAATCGCTCAATTCATTTACACAAATCATGAAAGCTGGCACAGAAGTGTTGAATGAAAAATTCTCGATATCCTCCCCTACCTTCTTAATCAATTTATGCAAAGCTTTCAATTCTTGCTTGCGTGGTTCCTCATTGTTAACCAATAATCCATTATCATTATAGAATAATCGCCATAGCTTTTTCAAGAAACGGTGAACCCCTTCTATGCCTTGGGTGCTCCAAGGTTTGCTTTGCTCCAATGGGCCCAAAAACATTTCATACAAACGCAAAGTATCTGCTCCGTATTCTTCGATAATATCATCTGGAGTTACCACATTGTATTTAGACTTGGACATTTTCTCGACCAAAGTTCCACATATAAACTCATCCTCTTTATTCAACCTAAACTTATAGTCAGAATACTCAGGACGCCATTTCAAAAACTCATCGATATGTAATTTTCCCTGTTTGTCGACTAATGAAATTTCAACATTAATCGAATAGTAATTTACATTTTGATTAACATCAGTTGCAATATCATTTGATATAAATTCTTTGCTAACTTTGTCAATTATTGCCGTTTGCGAAATTCCCGTAATCATCCCCTGATTAATCAATTTCTTTGCAGGTTCTTTAACAGATATCAATCCCATATCATACAAGAACTTTGTCCAGAAACGCACATACAATAAATGGCCAGTGGCATGCTCGCTACCACCAATGTATAAATCTACTTGTTTCCAATAATCCTTGGCTACATTGCCCACAAATTCTTCGGTATTTTTATTGTCCATGTAGCGCAAAAAATACCATGAACTACCAGCCCATCCTGGCATGGTAGATAACTCATATTCGTATTTGCCTTGGTATTTCCAGTTATTTGCCCTTGCCAATGGTGGTTCACCGTCTTCTGTTGGCAGGTATTTGTCCACATCAGGTAAAATCAAGGGCAATTCACTTTCTTCAATCGTATAAGGCAATCCATCTTTATAATAAACAGGAATAGGCTCACCCCAATAGCGTTGACGGCCAAAAATAGCATCACGCAAACGATAATTGGTTTTACCTTTTCCAATGCCACGTTTTTCAATCTCTTCAATGGCACGTTTGATGGCATCTTTCACCGACAAACCGTTTAAAAATGATGAATTGATTAATATGCCTTCTTTTGCATCGAATGCTTCGGATAGAGGCGCATAATTATGCGTCTCTACCGATGGTTCGGGCGTGGTTGGTTTAACAACTTGTGGGATGGGTAAATTGAAATGTTTGGCAAATGCAAAATCACGTGTATCATGCGCTGCCACACCCATTACAGCTCCTGTTCCATATCCCGCCAAAACATAATCAGCCACCCAAATTGGCACTTCTTTTTCGGTAAATGGATGAATGGCATACATACCGGTAAACTGACCACTGATTCGTTTTACATCAGCTTGTCTATCACGCTCACTGCGGTTTTTAGCTTCTTCAATATAGGCTTCCACATCATCCATATAATCGGCATCCACCAATTCACTTAGCATTTCGTGCTCAGGTGCAATCGCAATGAAACTCACCCCAAAAATGGTATCAGGACGGGTGGTAAAAACCTCAATAGCTAGTGTAGTATTTTGAACCTTAAATTCAACTGAAGAACCTACACTTTTCCCTATCCAATTTCTTTGTGCTTCTTTGATGCTTTCAGTCCAATCAAGCTCATTCAAATCTTGCAGCAAGCGCTCAGCATAGGCCGTAATTTTCATACTCCATTGCTTCATCAATTTACGCTCAACAGGATGTCCTCCACGCTCACTTACACCATCCTTTATTTCGTCATTACTTAGCACTGTGCCCAAAGCAGGACACCAATTTACATAGGTATCACTCAAATAAGCCAAACGAAATCCTAGCAATATTTTTTGTTTCTTTACTTCACTAAATTGTTTCCATTCTTCACCTGTAAATGTGGCAAAATCCATTTCGATACCACCGTTCAAGATGGTATCATCCACACCATGAAATCCTTTTTTCTCAAATATCTTTATAAGCGTTTCAATAGGCTCTGCTTTATCTGTTTTGGGGTTGTACCAACTGTGAAATAATTTGATAAAAATCCACTGTGTCCATTTGTAATAATCAGGATTGGATGTGCGCACTTCGCGATCCCAATCGTAACTAAAACCGATTTTATCCAATTGCTCTCTATATCGTTTAATGTTTACTTCTGTAGTTATTGCAGGGTGTTGACCAGTTTGAATCGCGTACTGCTCAGCTGGTAATCCAAAGGCATCATAACCCATTGGATGAAGCACATTATAGCCCTTTAATCTTTTATATCTTGAATATATATCAGAAGCAATGTATCCCAATGGATGACCCACATGCAAGCCAGCTCCACTTGGATACGGGAACATATCTAGTACATAATATTTCGGCTTTGAGGTATCTTCCTTTACTTTATAAATTTTGTTATCGGCCCAAAACTGCTGCCATTGTTCTTCAATTTGTTTGTGGTTGTATTCCATCTTCTTGTTTTTTTGAAGGGCTTTACCCTTCTTTAAATATATATCGCCCTTTCAAGGCTTCACTAACTAAAAGCTAATTTGGTCGGCAAAAGTATAATTCACAGTGTCTAAAACAAAACTGTGGACTTCTTTTATTGTCAAGCAAGGGCAAAATACTATTTTCGCTTTCGTTTATGACGGAATCAACCAAAAATATTATTAAGAAAAGAGCCATATCCTATTTTTCAGCAACAGCAAGTATTACACTCGTATTGTTGATATTAGGGCTAATAGGCTTAATACTTATCCAAGCCACTAAACTCAAAAATCAGATTAAAGAAAACATGGTATTAAGTATTTTCTTAAACGAAAATGCTGAGCAGACTTCCATTGATGAGATAATGGCTGAGTTGAAGAAAAGCAGCTATTGCAAAAGCGTTAGTTTCATTTCAAAAGAAACAGCCGCTGCCGAGTTTAGCAAAGAAATTGGTGAGGATTTTGTTGGTTTCTTAGGATATAATCCACTCAGACCATCAATAGAAATTAGGTTACAAGCAAATTTTGCTAGTACCGTTCAAATTGCAGAAATAAAATCGAAATTCATCATCAATAAAGCTGTTGCAGAAGTTTCATATCAACAAAACATTTTCGAGCAAATAGATGCCAATTCTAAGACTATTATGAGCATCCTTATAGGCTTGGCAATATTTTTCCTATTTATATCTATTGCATTAATCAATTCTACCGTTCGATTAAACCTATTTGCCCAGCGATTTTTAATACGAAGCATGAAATTAGTTGGAGCCACTCATGGATTTATCACAAAACCATATTTGATTAAAGCATGCTTTAATGGATTTTATGGAGGATTATCAGCTTCAATTCTTTTAAGCTTATTACTTTTTTGGTTGCCTAATTTAATATCAGGTATTGATGCTTTATACGATTCGGCACAACATTTCGTTTTATTTGTTTTTTTAGTTTTATTTGGAGTGGTAATAAGTATACTAAGTACATGGTACAGTGTAAACAAATATCTGAAAATGAAACTAGAAGACCTTTACTAAATTCAAAAATGCATGAACTCAAGAATGAAGTTAAAACAATTTATATTTAGCCTCCTTCAAAAATACCAATTAAGTAATCTTTATTTAACAACATAGTAATCAATAGAAAAATGAACGATAAAAAAACACCTAAAAAAGCTGAAGCATCGAAACAAGATGGGTCTTTTGTATTTGGAAAAGAAAACTATCAATTGATGATATTGGGCTTTGTTGTAATTATGACAGGCTTTATACTTATGTATGGCACTACAGATATTTTCGACTTCAGAAAATTAACATTAGCACCTATTGTGGTGCTTACAGGTTTTGTGATAGAGGTATTCGCCATCATGCGAAAGCCTAAAAACTAACTATTGGGTACTTTCGAATATTTCAATACAAAAATTTACCCGAATAAATGACCACACTCCAAGCCATAATCCTAGCTATTGTAGAAGGATTAACAGAATATTTGCCTGTTTCATCTACAGGTCACATGATTATTACTACGGCCATCTTAGGCATGCAGCCAGATGATTTCGTAAAATTCTTCACAGTAAATATTCAACTTGGGGCCATACTTTCAGTGGTGGTGCTTTATTTCCAAAGATTTTTCAAAACATTAGATTTTTACTTTAAGTTAATTGTTGCCTTCATACCTGCTGCTGTATTAGGAATATTGCTCAATGACCTTATCGATAGTTTGCTTGAAAGCCCTACCACAGTTGCACTGGCATTATTAGTGGGTGGTTTCATTTTGCTTTTTGTAGACAAATGGTTTACAGACAACGATAGTTCTTTGATAGACGAAAGACCGATTACTTATAAAAACGCTTTCATCATTGGTTTGTTTCAATGTATATCAATGATTCCAGGTGTTTCAAGAAGTGCATCAACCATAATTGGAGGATTGACCCAAAAACTTAGTAGAAAATCGGCTGCTGAATTTTCTTTCTTTTTAGCAGTTCCAACCATGTTTGGTGCTACTGCAAAAAAGATCTACGATATCATAAAAGAGCCTACTGTTAAAGAGAGTATCTTCACTTCAGAACACATCACCCTTTTGATTATTGGTAATGCTGTTGCCTTTGTAGTAGCCATGCTTGCCATCAAAGCTTTTATTAGTTTTTTAACTCAAAACGGATTTAAGATGTTTGGATGGTACCGCATCATTATAGGTGGAACCATTTTAGTTCTGTTAGCCTCTGGTCAAAGTTTGAGCATACTTTAATCGCTATTTTATATTGATATGGACCTAGAAAATGGCGAAGTTCTGCTAATAAAAAAACCCTTACACTTTACTAGTTTTGATGCCGTAAATAAATTGAAATATGCCATTGTAAAAGCTTACAATTCTTATTTTTACGAAAATGGAAAGCGAATTAGGAAGTTTAAAATTGGGCATGCCGGTACCTTAGACCCCCTCGCTACAGGCTTATTGATTATTTGCTACGGCAAAAAAACCAAATCAATCAATGACTTTATGGGTATGGATAAAGAGTATACTGGATCCTTCTTTCTTGGTGCTACTCGTCCATCCTACGATAAAGAAACAGAGGTAGACCAAATCTCGGAAACATCTCATATTTCTGATGATTTGATATACCAAACAGCTATTGATTTTTTAGGTGAACAAATGCAAATTCCACCCATATTTTCGGCCATAAAAAAGGATGGCGTAAGAGCTTATCAAAATGCAAGAGATGGCGTGAAAGTTGAAATGACAGCGAGAAAAATCAACATTGTAGATTTTGAAATAATTAAAATTGAAATGCCATTGGTTTATTTTCGAATAGTTTGTAGTAAAGGTACTTATATTAGAAGCATAGCCTATGATTTTGGAAAAGCATTACAAAGTGGTGCTTACCTTGATAGTTTGTGCAGAACTAAAATAGGTGAATTTATGATTGAGAACGCATTCAATTTGGATGATTTTGTACATTTGCTGCCCAAATCAGATAAATGAAGATTTTTAGAGGCTTAGACAACATACAAAAAATACAAAATGCCGTGGTTACCCAAGGCACTTTTGATGGTGTTCATCTAGCTCATAAAATTATATTAAGTAAGGTAAGACAGTTAGCAATAGAGCAAAATGGGGAAAGTGTGTTAATGACCTTTGAACCTCATCCAAGAATGGTTTTGAAACCTGATAACCATGATTTAAAACTTTTAACTACCCTTGATGAAAAAATAGAACTACTACAAAATGAAGGAATACAAAACTTGATAGTTATTCCCTTTACCATTGAATTATCTCAGCTACACTCTCAAGAGTTTATCAAACAAATAATCGTAGATAAAATAGGAACCAAAACATTGGTCATTGGCTACGACCATCGTTTTGGTAAAAACAGAGAAGGCTCCTTCGAGCACTTAAAAAATTTTAGTGAAGATTATGGTTTTGAATTAGAGGAAGTGTCAGAGCAAGTTGTGGATGAAATTGCAATTAGTTCTACAAAAATTCGAAATGCTTTAAACGCAGGTAAAATCACTACAGCCTCAAAGTACCTGGGTAGAAATTATTCAATCAGTGGGTCTGTAATTAAGGGCAGACAATTAGGAAGAACCATCGGTTATCCAACAGCAAATATGCTTGTTAATAGTGAACACAAGCTAATTCCATGCGATGGTGTTTATGCTGTCAAGGTTATTGTTCAAAATAAGACTTTTGGGGGAATGCTGAATATTGGGAATAATCCGACTGTTGAAGGTAAAGGTAGAAGTATAGAAGTTAACATTTTTGATTTCAGTGAAGATATTTATAATCAAAGCATCAGCATCGTTTTTGTTAATAAACTTAGGGGGGAAGAGAAATTTAATGGCCTTAATGCCCTACAAACTCAGTTAGAAAAAGATAAATTGCTTGCCATTGAGGCAATCAAAAATAGCCTTTTTAATTAATTGCCTTTTTGAAAAGGACTATATTATGAAGAAATTCTTACGACTAATATATATATCGTTTTTTATTTTAATTGCCTTCCAAGGATGGTCTCAAGTAGAGGAAGAACCCGACACAACTATTGTTTACGAGATAGATGAAAATGAGGATGAAAGTGAATCTGAAGAATATGATAGTTTAATTATTGAAAACTCAGGACCCTATTGGGATTTTCTTCGACCATATAGTTTCGTTTTCGATACAAGTTATGCGCCTGCCCGTCAGTTTTATAATACTTGGGATACGCTAACCATTAATCCCTATAAGCAGCAAATGCGAGAAATGGTTGACACAGTTCTAATTTCATTAATGGATGATGGTTGTGGATTTCATCCCCCAGCCATTGGAGATTTAACTTCAAATTTTGGCTTTAGAAGATGGGGGCGAAGGGCAAAATTCCATTTTGGTGTCGATTTGAGAATGGAAATTGGAGATCCTGTTTATGCCACTTTCGAGGGAGTAATTCGGGTTGCAAAAAAGAGTGCAGATTACGGTTACATGGTTTTAATCAGGCATAACAATGGCTTAGAAACTTTATGTGCACATTTTTCTCAACTTTTGGTTTTCAGCGGACAACCAGTAAAGGCTGGTGATATTATTGGACTTGCAGGAAGCACTGGTCGCTCTACTGGCCCACATCTTCATTTTGAAGTAAGATTCAAAGGTGAAAAAATTGATCCTAATCTACTTGTAAACTTTCCAAGTGGTTCATTATTGAATGACACTTTACAAATAGATAAGTCATGCTTCAAGCATTTGTATGAAGTTCAGTCTGCAAAATTGAAGGCAAAATATACTAACGTAAGAATAAAAAGTATTAAAGCTAAAAAAGGTGATACTTTAGTTAAAATTGCTAATAGATACGGTGTTAGCATCAAAAAACTTGTCAGATTAAACGGCTATGGTAAAAACACCAAACTGAAAAAAGGCCGAAAAATAAGGTTGAAATAACTACTAATTCTTATTTTTTACTTAATTTAATATTATAAATTTAATACTTTAAATTTAAGCCTATATTGCTGCTTGAAACGTTAGATTATATGAACAAAAAAAATTACTATTTAGCAATTTTTTATTTTATTTTTATATCATCAGCATTTAGTCAAATTAACACTTTGGCTTTATCTGGGTTTAATAAAGATCTTATTGTTAATGGTTCTGGAACTGCTTCAAGTTCTGTTACCTCAGCTTTTGATGCAAGTAATTTTACTTATGTGGCTCAGGATTATCCCGGAGTGACGACCTGTTTTTTGCCAAATTCAGGATATTTAACAAGTTCGCAAACAGCTGGATTGTCATTTCAATTAAACAATTATTCAACTAATAACGCCTACCATATAACAACAGCAACAGGTACTGGAACACTAGCCTTAAGTTCACCTCAATCTATTTCAGATTTATATGTGCTATGGTCGTCTGGTCAAGGAGCAAGTGTTACTACTGTGGTAGTTAATTTTACGGATGCCACCTCTCAAACGTTTACTGGAATTAATGTTTTAGATTGGTTTAATAATCCCGCTTCAATTACTTCAGGAAGGGTAAATATTACATCAGGTGCGGTAGATCCATGTTCTGTCAATGGTCCAAATTTCTATGAAGCGAAATTCACATTATCCTCTGTAAATTCGTTAAAAACTGTTAGTTCGGTAACCTTTAATAAAACATCAGGTACGGGCTTTTTAGGCATTTTTGCCATTAGTGCCTATTCACCTCTGGTTTCTGCAAAACCACTCCCCTTCCCCATTCCAAACTTTTACGCACCCGATACCGTATGGTTAAACAGCCCTGCTACTTTGGTAAACACAAGTGTAAATCACTCTAGGGTATATTGGAACCTACCTCAAGAAGCCAATTTACAAAATGGATATTTCCGTACTTGTTTC
>CAMBSD010000025.1 GCA_945870425.1 Chitinophaga pinensis
CTTCAATTTTAGGTAATTCTCTATCTTCACCCCAATCTGTTTTAAAGAATTGCTTGAAGGTAAAATTCTTAATTCCCGCTGCCCTATCTAAATTTTTTCGACTCATCATGGCTTTTTTCCAAGTATACCAGGCTAATTTTTCACCAGTAGTTGAAACTCCATGTTGTCGTGCATCTCGTCTATTACGAAGCAAATGGGTATGTATATCAATATTGACGGGGCAAACATTTGAACAGTTTCCACAGCTGGTTGATGCATCACTTAAGTATGTATTGTCGATCAAACCATTTTTCAGAGGAGTAACCACCATACCAATAGGACCAGATTCAATATTGTTTTTAAATGCATGACCCCCTATTTGGGTATATACAGGACAAACATGATGACAGGCCCCGCATTTAATGCAATGCAAAGCATCTCGTTGCTCATGAGTTTGCAGCAAATTTGAGCGGCCATTATCAATTAAAACAACAATAAACTCAGATGGACTGTCATTGTCAATATTGGCATTTTTAGGCCCATACAAGGTATTATAAGAAGAAATACGCTGTCCAGTACTATAAGATGAAAGAAGCGTGTAAAATAGATCAATATCACTCAAGCTAGGTAGCACTTTGTCTATACCGGCCAATACAATATGTGTTTTAGCAAAAGAAGCACATAATTGCACATTGCCTTCATTATCAGTGATAGATACAAAACCACTATCCGAGATTAAGAAGTTGGCACCTGTAATACAAACATCTGCCTGATAGAACTTACTTCTTAGTTGTTCAGCTATATCTTTAGCAATCTCGCTTTCATCAGCATTCAGTGATGTACGAATGGTAGCATTCAAAGACTCGTTTACTTTTGATTTTTCAGCATGTAACAAAGGCATAAAGTCATGCGATATTTTTGTTTTTAATGAATTTAAAAGGTAAGCACCAAAATCGGTTTCCTTTGTCTCAAAACCTTTTGCATTCAAGTATGGAGTCAATCCAATTTCATCGCCAATGGAAGTTTTACTTTTAATGATGGATTTAGCATTTAAGCGCTTTAATTGCTGCTCAATTTCGCTTAGGGCAGTTGCATCATCATGCGCCCATATTACTTTACCCCCTTTACGGGTTATCGAAGCCTCAAATTCAATTAAATATTTATCTAAGTTTTCAGTCACTCGCCATTTGGTATAGGCTGCTCTGTTTTTCGCCAATTCCAATGAAGCAAATTGCTCTAATGATTTCTTATGTTGCTGGGCATACCTATTTATGGCAGATTGTGTCTTTAATTTGATAGACCCATCAGCTAAACTTTGATGTATGTTTTTATTAAACTCTTCTTGATAACGCATTTTGAAAGCTGCAACAGTTCAAAGTAAATTTAAATTACAGTATCAAACAACTCCCAAACAAATAAATATTAACACCTTGGTATAGATAAACAAAAAAGGCTACCCCATGGGTAGCCTTTTTTGAAGGATTAAACCTAATTATTTTTGTTTAACAACAGCACGGTAAATCGTGGTATCGTCAAATTCGATTTTAATTAAATAGGTGCTAGAAGTCGATGAAAATTCATTTTCTTCTAATCTGAAGCTATGTTTACCAGCAGCTAATTTACCATAAGCATGTTGGCTAACGCTTCTACCTAACATATCCAATACAGTTACATTAACGTTTCTAGACTCATCAAGCGTGAAATCTAAATTGGTAATTTCAGTGAATGGGTTAGGATAGGCATTGATACCAAATTTATTTGCTAATAAGTCATTAATACCCACGTTGTCATTTTGGAATGAATCAACTGCAGTAATCGAACAGCCCGATCTTCCATCATCCACTCTTAATGTGATTGTGTACCATTGTTTACCTTTGTCAAAGTAGAAGCTAGGATTTGCAACATTGAAGGTAGTACGAGGTAAATCATTAATAGTCCAAATGTAGTTGGTAGGGCTAATACTATCAGCAACATTTGTTGGTACCATTTTGAACCTACGTTGACCAAATCCAATAGAATCAATTTTGATTTTTACAGAAGGAGCAGGAACCACATTGATTGGTAAATATGCAGTATCTGAACAGGTGCTACTTACTGACTTAACAATCAACTGAACATTATAGTTGTTTACGCCATTAAAAACAAAAGTAGGAGATTGTTCTGTACTTCCATTTAAGCCGCTAAATGTCCATTTATTCTCCAATGCTGAATTATCAGGCATACGCGAAGAGTTGTTAAACACAACTGCTGAATTGTTACAAACAGTTGTTCTTGAAGCTGTGAACTGAGCAACTGGTTTATAACTTACAATCACTGGTAAAGTAATTGAATCTTTACAACCATTGTTTATCTCAGTTGCTACTAATTTCACAAAGAATGGATTATCTGCATCTGCAATAGATGAATAGGTTTTGTTTGGTGTAACACCATCGTAAGTAGTATTATCACCTAAATTCCAACTATAGTTTACATTGTTAAATCCACCACTAAACGATGAAGTATTGGTAAAGTCTACAGGTTGAGATTTTGAAGTACCTGGTCCAGAAGCACATGCAGTAGTATATTTAAAGTTTGCCACAGGCTTATCAAATATGGTTGCTGTTCTACGCAAAGTATCAGCACAACCGTAGTTTGAACGAGCAATTAAGGTAACCAAATAAGTACCACTAGCAGGGTATTTATAAGTAGGTGTAGCACCTAAAGAAATATCACCATTGCCAAAATCCCAGAAACGACCAACCGATCCTGAACCAATTGTAGATGAGTCTGTTAATGGCAATTTTACACCTAAACAAACATTAGAAGTTGTAAATCTAGCTGTTGGTCTAGCAAATACATATATCTGATTTTGGGTTTGCTCTTGCTCACAACCTTCAGTGTTTCTAATTTTCAATTTAACTGAGTAGGTTGTATCAGATTGATCAAAGTAAAAATTAGCATTAGCTGTTGTTTGGGATGAACCTGGGAAAGACCATAAATATGTAGATCCTACTGGTTGGGTATTTGATTTAAAGCCTGTAGGTTTTGAAGCATCACCTGTACAAGGCAAATCATACGTAAAATTAACCGTTGGGCTAGTTCTAACAAAAATCTGTTTTGTGGCACTACCAGTTATTCCTAGACGATTACCAACTGTTAGTCTTACAGTATATAAACCACCAGCTAAATATGCTTTTTGCACTAATTGAGTACCTGCACTAGAATTATCACCAAAACTCCAAATGAAGTTGTAAGGGCCATCTCCAGGTGCGCTTAATGAGTTACCAGTAAATAGTAAATTAGTTAAAGCACATACTGTATCAACACTTGAAATCAATTGAGGAACTGGGGTTGAAATAACACTTAAAACACGTGAATATGAAGAATCACAACCAGTAGTTAATAGCCTAATACTCAAATTCAAGTTAAAGGTACTATTCAATTCACTTGCTTGTGCAATGAATCTTAAAGCTGGTCTAGTAGATGCATTACCAGGTAATAAAGTAAAGTCTTGAGCTGATGTTCCTGTTGAAGTTTTTAATGAGTAATTAGCCACTTCCCATAATGTGCCATAATCAGCATTTGTTAAGAAAGAAGGCGCTTTGATTTCATAAGTCAAAGTATCACCCACCCTTGCGCCATCGGGGAAGAAAGAAGTTCCATCATTAAATGCTCCTGTGAAAGCTGTCACTCTAGGTGCAACATAAGGACCATTATAGAAACGGCCAATTGCCAACGAAACGGTATCAGGTAAGTAATTACTACATCCAGACAAAGTATTCACTGCATTAACAACTACTTGAATTGTATCAGCACTTCTATTAGGAGGTAACTTATAAGTTAAAGAAGAACCAGTTCCGCTATAATCAATCATTGAATTTCCTAATTTAGCAAGGTCGTATGAAGAATAAACAAATCTTGGATCAGAACCAGTTAAAGTAAATGAAGCAGAATCTCTAAAACAAGCATTTAAGAATTTAGGACTAATAGCTTGACTTTGGAAGTCGTCAAAAATTTGAATTGAGTCAATAAGTAAATTTTGACCTGCACCAGCAGCAATACCATCAAATGCAATACGAATACCTTGAAGTCCTGCAAAATTTGCTAAACAAACCTCAAACACTTTATAGTTAGGGAAAGCAAAACTTGAATTTACCCTAACAAAATTGGCTACAGAACCATAGTAATTACCAATACCAACCTTAATATCCAAATTATCTAATTGGGTTGGGTTATTATTACTTTGATAAAAAGCAAACCTTAATGTCGGGTTCTTCATATTTGTAAAGTCAAAACAAGGTGAAAGTAACCTTGCAGATGAATTGGCTGTGAATGTTGACGAATTAAAATTGGCTGTTCTCAAACCGCTGTATGGAGGCGCTGAAGGGTTTATAGCAGAACCTGTTTGACCTAATGACCAAGTAGCATTGCCAGTCAAATTTATTACTTGCCAGTATGGAACATTTCCACCTTCAAATCCATTTGCATAAGGGAAATTAGAAATACTAGTGCTGATTGTATCGTATGATTTATACATAGGATTGCGGCCATTATTTCCTGCAAAATCGTTGCTTGAAACTCTCACTCTAATTAAAGTACCTGGTACCTGATTTGGTATAGTATAAATTCTTTGATTACCGTTAAAAATGGTTGATTGTACCGATTGTTCTGTTCCATTATCTATAATATAATACAAAGTGTCATTTAATAAGAAACCATCATTTACTTGATAGTTTAAAACAATTCCTTGAGCATAACATGCTGTTGGATCAGAATAGTTGAATATACGTGGTTGTACGCTATCAATAGCACTGCCAGAAAACTCATGAGCACCAATAGTAGGATTGAACACATTTCTGCTGTTTCCAAAAGCATCCGTAAAGATATTAGACACTGGAATTCCAGCTCTAAAGAGTGGAGAAACCACACCAGGTATAAAAAGATTGGTATCATTTGTAAACGGTGCCACAAAGTTAATTGATGCAGTATCACCCAAAGTAAAACCTAATATTCTATCCCAAGTATTGTATAAGATTGGAGCAGTAGGAGTAATTTGAACAGATGATGCAAAATGCGCAACAGTAGCTCCGGCAGAAGGATTAGAAGCGTAATAGTTATTGTAATCGATATTTGAAAAAGGTGCAACTGTACTACCATTGTTAAATGGATTAACAGTTCCACCAACAGCCACTCCAAACACATCATTACCAGTGCCGCTAGCAACACCTAATTTATTCTGGAAAATATTATTTCTGGCAGAAATACCACCTCTAATATTTTGGGAAATACCTAGGGCCGCACTAAGCACATTGGTTCCAGAAAGCGTATTTGATTGTCCTAAGTTAACCGAATTATAATTTAATGATACACCTAATTGTGTGTTACCACCATTTCTCATAACTATAGAAGGGGCATCAATTAAAATACCAAATACGTTATTTGTAAAAGTTGAGGCGGTTGCCGAAACCAATGCTGTACCTTGTGCCCTTATTCCACTAATTCTATTGTTATTAATGGCAATGTTAGCACCCAAATTGGTACTATCAGCAATACCTGTCCCACCATAATTTAACACTATACCCATAGCACCAGAAGGAGCTACATTTGAAACGATTCGGTATATTTCATTTTTCTCAATAGTAATATTGTTACCTATTGATGTGTTTGCAGCTGAAGTACCACTAACTGGCCAAACTGTTACTTCTATACCACGGTTATTTCCAAAGCTTGGAATATTGTTTTTAATGATATTGCTAGTTACTATTAAATTGCTTTGGCCATTTACTGAAATACCAGCAGCATTTGCCAAACCACCCCAATAATTTGTATTAGAAGAACTTGAAGGAGCAATATCCCCACCTATTACATTATTGCTAATCACATTACCATTATCTACTTCAGATTTTAGCGTACGTCCACGCATATATATACCGTATTGAACACCTCCAATAAAGTTATTATCAAAGGTATTGTAACTGTTTCTACCATATCTAGCATTAAGATTAGCAGCCGTTGTTCCTGATGTAACAATATTTACACCTCCCATATAAATGCCCGCAAAGGTACTATCATTGAATGTTGAACTTACACCAATAATATTACAATTTTTAATTGATGAATTACTATTAGAACTATCACTTGTTGCAATCGGAGCGTTACCTCCAATTAAATCAACCACTCTATTTGAGAAGCCAGCCATTTGTTGAGGCATTAGAAGAGTCAGTCCTCTAGAACCTGTTCCATTATCACCATTAATTTCAAAATATGCAGCACCACTTAGTCTTATTAATGAAGCATTGATTAGGCCTCTTGCAATTTTATTTGAAGCTACTCTAATCGTATCAAATCTGTTTGGAATTACAGACAAAACAACAGGTCTATTTGGATTAGCCCTTGGATAATCCAAAACAGTAATAGGAGCTAAAAATGTATCCGTTTCTCCAACATATCCATTAGACAATAATAATTTAACAGGAAGAACACCCCCAAATGCGCCTTCCACACCATTAGCATTAAGGTATTTTATTGCACTTCTAACTGTACCAAACGAACCTGTTTGAGGTGAAGTAATAGTAGGAGGATTATCTGCAGCTCCATCAATTAAATAAGTTCCTCCTCCAAAAAATGGCACAAAACTTCTATCAAACTCCACAGCTCCAACACATCTACCCGTAACACCCGAATTTACATTAAATCCCGGACATCCCTGACGAGGATTGCCATAAATATCTTTACATACAGTAGGTAAAGTATTTGCAGTTCCATAAACTAAACTTGCAGTTGCTGTATTAATATTTGGCAAAGTATCGCTTGGAAAACTTACAGGGTAGCTAAAAGAACCTATATCATTAGTGACATTTGTAGTTGCAGGAATTGTTGTACTATTAAATCTTCTTACATCAAAAATATTTGTTCCAAGCTGGGTGTTGTTATTGAATGAAATCAAAGTACCTGCGCCAATTCCAGAAACAAAATAGTTATTTTTATTTGATGCATCTGAAGCTAAAATTGTATTTGCCGCAAAAGGATTTACGTTTCCAACAACAATCAAACAAATCTTATTATTTGCAGAAGTACTAGTTACTTGTGGTCTATTTCCTGTATTTCCTAAAATATTATTTGACATTGAAATACCTGTTTTCATATTTGAACCAATATAAACACAAGATGTTCCTCCTGGATTGGTACCTAACACTGGCATATTCATTACAACTGTATTGTGAAGCAAACTGATGGCAGGTGTACCTGTAGCACTAATAGTACCATCAATAAAAATTCCAGCAGGGTTAGCCGCATTTACAGCAGCTGAGGCACCACCAGTTGGACTTGCTGTAACACCACCAATTCTGCTAATATAATTGTTCAAAAAGGTAATTGATCTGGTTGCATCATTGGTAAGTAGTGCTAATCTAATACCATAACAACCAGCACCAGACAACGTATTTAAGTTGTAAATAAAGTTTCTAGTAACATCTATGCCGGAGTATGTCAATGTGCTAGATGTCTCATCTAAATCAATCCCTCTAAAGCCATTTGATGATGTTCCATCAGGAACACAATTTCTAATGATGTTACTGTCAACAACCGTAGATTGAACACCCTTTAAATATATCCCAGCAAAATTAACAGTACCACCAATAAAGGTAGTATTGACAACAGTTCCCGTTGGAATAGTTCCACCAATTAGGTTTCTAGAGATATTATGACCTGAGCTTGAGCCCAAACTTCTTATTGCAATTCCGTTACCTACTGATTGAATAATATTATCAGTGAAGGTATAATTGTTAAGATTTGAATTTAAAGTTACAAAACCTAAAGAGGCTCTTGTACCCATATATATACCAAAACTTGTAAACACAGATGTGGCAGAAGAATTACCAGCAATAACACAATTTCTAATTGTAATATTGCTCGATCCCGTATCTAAAGGCGTAATACCAATAACTCTATAAGTAGTGCTTACAGCTAATGATGGAATAGCAAAACGTATATTTTTATTTGCCCTACCATCAAAGGTAACATAACTAGCTCCTGTAAAGTTAATCACAGAACTAAAATTTGGTGCAGAAGCTAAATTCGGCATGGTAATGGTAATATTTGTGTCATTGGCAACTCTAAAAACGATAGGCGTTGCGAAACTTGTACCCAAATAATCATTCAAGGCTGGTAAATAACCTGGCTCTCCAGTATATCCTTTTCTCACCTCAAAAGTTATTGGACCACCAATCCCACCACCTACACCGTATGAATTAATATGGTTAATGGCTTGGGTGATATTTCTAAAAGTACCATTTGAAGGATTTTGCAATGTTGGAGGATTGTCAACGTTGTTAATCAAATAAATTGCACCTGAATTCAGTGGACAAACTGGATTTGTTGAATCCCCATTCCAGTGATGACATCCAATTGAGGAGAATCTACCTGCAACTTGATTTCCATTTACTAAATATGTTCTTTGATTACCAAACATATCTGTTGTAGGTCTGTATCGTAGAGATGAATATACAGGTATACCTGCAAAATTGTTAATCAAATGTATACCTCTATTGTAGTTTAAGTGATTTAGGCCACTTGCAAATGTACATATAGTGTCATTTGAAAAAGCAGGAGGAGTAGAAATAGACAATGAATCAGATGGCGAATACAATCTGAAATTTTTTAATGATTGTGATTTTAAAAACCCACTCAAAGCTAAAATATTGGATGAGGCTATGTTCGCAATACTATGAATACCTGCTCTTATATTTGAAACATAGTAATTATTGTAATTAATGTAAGTAAAAGGCCATCCAGAAGTAGAACCTACTTGAAGACAAGAGTTGTTTGCTGATCCCATTGTGTTAGATAAGATATTGTTCATACAAATAACACCACCTGTAACACCTGCAGCCATTCCCAGACAAGTTGATTGGCTATTAACCAACATTGTATCTTGATTGAAATTAATTGAGTTGTAATATATTTCCAAACCTGCATTTGAAGTAGTGCTTTCAAGCATAATACCCACTGTTTGGGTGCTAAGGTTATTAGCATTTGAACTTCCATAGGCAATAATTTTAGCAATTGAATTGTTGGCAACTAACATTCTTAATTGTTGAGTATGAGAACCCATATTGATGCGAATACCACTTATACCATTACCTGCAGCATTGCTAATCAAATTGTAGATTTGATTGTTAACAATTTGGATATTACTATCTAAAGAAAAGGCAGATCCTTCATTGAACAAATTGATAGCTCTATAATTAGTAGCAGCTATGAAATTATTTCTAATAACATTACCATCAATTACTGCATTTTTGATGGCGCTTGCATAAATACCAGAAGGGCTTGAAGTTCCACTACCAACTGAAGCTGAACCCAAAGCAGCTAAAGCCAATGTGCCTGGAGTTAAAGTTGGAAATGAATAGCCCCCAATAATATTATTACTGATTGTAACCCTATCATCTTGTTGTCCGTTTGAAGTAGTAAAACCTCTGTAATAAATACCGTTTTGAGTTCCTAGAATATTGTTATTTTTAAATGAAATGAAAGCATTCCTACCGCGACTCGGAACAGAAGGCGTGCCTGTAATACCACCTACATAAATACCTGCAAAAGTATTGGACAAAGTGGTAGTTGAGCTGCCAATTATGTTACAATTATTAATGGAAACATACTGAATACCTGAAGCATTAGTACCAGTTGATGGCGTCAAATCAACAACTTTAGAAGTACCTGTAGTAGCTGCTGCTGGCATAACAAAGCTAATCGCCCTAGTATTTCCTGCACCTGAACCATCAATTGTAAACCAT
The DNA here is from genome assembly GCA_945870425.1 of Chitinophaga pinensis. GTDB lineage: Bacteria > Bacteroidota > Bacteroidia > UKL13-3 > UKL13-3 > RGVD01. The sequence continues at coordinate 9,753 of CAMBSD010000025.1, forward strand.
CGAATACCATTAAATCGAACCAAACTACCATTAGCACCAATGGATCCATTTGTAGTAATAGCAAAGGATTGACCATTTGTTTTCAAGGTGATTGCTTTGGTTGAATCACTCATATTGGGATATCCCCCGCTTGCACCGCCAATTGAAATTGGAGCAGACTCAATCGGGTTATAACCTGTTGTTAAAATAATAGTGATGGGCAACCTATTGCCACCAATATCAACACCTAAAGTGTTCAAAAAATGAATAATTCCGGAATTGGCGGTAATGGTGCTCGTAGTGCTACCTCCCATAAGGCTGGGAAAAGTATCTCTAGGTGCCACAACATCTGTTGCTCCATTCACATAGTAAGTTTGCCCGCCCACTAGTTGTGAGTAAGATTTGCCACTAAAAAGTAGAACTGTCAAAACAGCTAAAAAAACTACTTTCATAAGAGGGTTAGTAATTGTTTTTTTCATATCAATTTTAAAAAATTTCAATAGTATATCAATTCCAAAGTTATAAAGAACCCAAATAAAAACAAGTGTATCCTTAATTTTTATTATAAAATTTACTTAGCAACTTGTTATTTAGCCTTTTGGGCCTCAATTTATAATGCCATTTAAATCCCTTAAGTCTTAGCATTTCAGGCTTTTGCTCATCTAAAGGGTACATCGTAGCATCTGGTTTGGTGTTGAATACCGTTTTACTTAATACCTTGTTAACAAAGTGAAATTCCATCTCACTACAGTCAATTACATTCACCCCAACATAATTTACTGAATCTTCTTTAGCATAATAAATGCTTTGTCCATTGCCAAAAACTTTAATATGTTTAATGTTACTGCTATCAAAATAGCCTCTCATATTGCGGCCCTTCACTTGATTAAAATGTTGCCCTTTTACTTTTGAAGCAGTGAATGAATTATTGAGCAAATAAAAAGAGTCTAACTTACTGTTATTGATAAAAAACTTAATGGTATCAGAAGTAATTTGATTCTCACCTGTCCACATGATCGGGCTGTTATATAACCATAAAATCGATTCATCTTGCATATAAACAAGCGAGTCGCAAATGGCTTGCATATCACTTTTGAAAATTTTTGCCGAATGATAGGCCTCAAAACGTTGTTTTTGCTTTTTATCTCTTTGGTATAAATAAAGGGTATCAGCAAACAAAAACATACTGTCTTTTTTATCCATGATCTTAATTGCATAAGGATTTTGAGCTACATAACTTTGCTTAGTTTTACCATTATTCTCGCCAAAATCGCCCAGCAGCCTGATGTCTTGTGCTGAGTCGAACAAATCCACATTCCTAAAAGCACGACCTAATTTCAATTTCCCATCATAATACAAACTGTCAGCTTTAAGTATTTTCTTCTCGCTAATCAAAACAGCGTTTTTGCTAAATTGAGCTTGTTCTTTGCTGGTATTATACCAACCGTTCTCGCAAATAATTTTATCTGTTTTACTCAATATGGTAGTGGGTCCATAAAAATAGGAGATTTTCGTAAAAGTGTTATACATCAAAGTGTCGCTATACATCGTATAATTAGGATTGACTACACTCACTTTTTTTTTGAAAAAAAATTCTTTCCGTTGGGCATAATAATAACCCATTTGACTCTTCAATGTAGTTTGCTGTTTGTTTACTATGGTGCCTTCTTGAGCATAGAAGCCATAACTCTGAGAAAGGTCATAGTCTAATTGTTGGGTAGTTAGAGTAATTGATGGGTCTGTTAAGACCACGTTTCTCTCAATATAAGCTTTCTTTTCGTTTCCATTATATCTAAGATATTCCCCTGTAATGGTGATGGTATCATTACTGACAATCTTTACATTAGAAAAAGCTTCCAACTTATTACTATCATCATATAGCAGTGCACTGTCGCAAAACATAAGTGTTGAACCTTGCTTTAGTTGGACATTTCCAATCAACTTAGTCAAACTTCCATAAACCGACTTAGTATTTCCTTCTAATGTTTTAGCGAAAATCACCTCAACCCTGCTTCTTTGTTGCGCAGAGGAAGTAAGCACAAGCAGATTTAATAATAATATTACACAACTAATTTTAAAATACGACATTTGCCTTCAAAACTAATATTTTTATAGATAAAGCATAATGCTGAAGGCGTTTCAAAAATATATTCACTCAGAATCATTATTAGAGCTCAATGACAAGATTTTGCTTGCCATAAGCGGAGGAGTGGATTCTATGGTGATGCTTCATTTATTCAAAATGGCAGGCTATAATTTCCAAATTGCACATTGTAATTTCAAATTAAGAGATAAAGCCAGCGACAAGGATGAGGAATTCCTAAAAGAATATTGTACAGAAAACAATATTATTTCTCATTTTATTAGTTTTGATACACGAGCTTATTCAAAAGAAAAAAAATTATCGATTGAAGAAACAGCGAGGAATTTAAGATATACATGGTTTGAGGAATTGCTTAAAACAAATGACTTAGATTTCATAGCAACTGCACATCATAAAAACGATGTTAGTGAAACCATGCTTTTAAACCTTTCCAGAGGCACAGGTATTGGTGGACTTCATGGCATATTACCAAAGCGCAATACATTGATTCGACCTATGTTATTTGCAAGCAAATTAGATATCGAAAATTACGCCAAAACGAATCAAATTAATTATGTCTTTGACCATACAAATAACAATATAGAATACACAAGAAATAAAATTCGCCATGAATTAATTCCATTCTTCAATTCTTTAAATCCTGATTTTATAAATAGTAGCAACTTACTAGCCAATTATGTCCGCGAAACTGAATCATTAATGGCATATTTTGTTAATGAAATTCGTGAAAAATCATTTAGTACAGTTGGCAATAATATATGTATTGATATTAACAAAATAGACGATAGCATCCTTAACCAAACTCTGTTATTTGAGCTCATACGACCATTTGGCTATAATAGTTCACAGAATGCAGACATCTTCTCGTCTATAGGCAAATCGGGCCTTTCATTCCAAAGCAAAGAATATGATTTGTTTGTTGATAGAATGAAAATATTCATTAAATCAAACTCCCATAAAGACAACGATAAATTGCGAATTGTAATTGATAGTTTACCTATTAAAATTGAAATATATGGCAGGCAATATTGTTTTGATTTAATTGACAGGGATAAAATTTCTGATGAAGATTTAGTAAAAAAAAAAATACAATACATTAATTTTGATTCAGTCAAACTACCCCTCATTATTCGAACACCTGAAGAAGGTGAAAAATTTTCTCCATATGGATTAAAAGGCTCCAAAAAAATAAGTGATTATTTGACCGATAAAAAAGTAAATTTAATAGATAAGCATCAATTATTAGGGCTTTATGAAGTGACGATTATTGGGTTACTAGGATTGGAAATTGACAACAAGTTTGCCATTCAAAATACGACAAAAAAGTGTTTGAAAATAGAAGGATTTTAAAAAAATATATTTCCCAGTTCTACCATACTTTCCCTTCTTGTCAAACAAAAAAAGGCGGTCATCTGCATGATAACCGCCTTTCTTTATTATACTAAACTTACTATTTAGCTAAGTTAAACTTCTTAGTATAAGTAGCTGTTTCTGTTTCTATATTTAAGATGTAAATACCAAAAGCTTTTCCTTGCAAATCTATTTCCGCTTTACTGCCGTTTACGTTAACCTTAACGTCAGCTATTTCTTTACCTAACATATCAAATACTTTTAGAGTTTTGATATTCTCTTTCTCATTCAACTCAATTGTCATTAGACCATTTGTTGGAACTGGATAAAGTTTAACATCGCCAGTTTTAACCTCTTCTACTGCCGAGATAAAATTATCTCTAACCTTTACTTGACGTGAAATAGGCACTGCTGAATTACCACTTGGATCAGTAACATAATACGATACCAAGTATGTTCCCGGTATTTGATTATTAAGTTTGGATAAATCAGCCACTGGAGTTAGGTTGGTATAATAACAATCTTGCGCTAAAGGCAATTGATCATTATATTTAGAGAATCTATCAATTTCAACAATGGCAGGGCCAGTTAAAGTTAATGTCGGCTTGCTTTTCTTAACAAAATTAACACTGCGAGTAACCACTGCAGTATTACCAGATCCATCAGTCAAGGTATATTCAATAGTACCAGTTCCAATTTTACCCGAAACCAAATTAGATTTAGTCTTAACAGTCAATGCATTTATAGGCCAATAGTTGTCCGTCAATGTATAACCAGGATCAGTAAAACCATCACATACTTCAACATTGGTAGGATTATCACCTCTAAGCTCAATAGTTGGAGCAATTAAATCTTTAACCTGAACTTCTAATAGATAAGGTTTTGCATCATTGTTAAAGCTATCCGAAGCGGTATATACTAAATTATAAGTACCAATGTTATTTGGATTCACTTCACCTAATACATTAATATCTGAATTACGTAAAGGCTTTTGATAATTATCTGTGATCGATACCACATTTTTATTCATGGCATCGAAAACAGTATTTACCTGCTGAACATAAGGGTTATTTTTAGCAACAATTGTTGGAGCTAAACTATCGATAACGGTCACAGTTCTGGTGCGGATTACACTAAAGCCATCTGCATCTGTAATATTGTAAATAATATTGTACGAACCCACTCTAGAAGTATCCAAATCAGTGCTAGTTTGAACCAACATGTTAATATTATTACCTAAGTTATCAAGTGCGTTGTAGCCTGGCTCATTGAATTTAGTATTAACTAATATTCTAATATTACCTCCATTTAAGGTCAATTTAGGACCTCTTTGGTTCAATACAACAAACACTGTACGTTTAATGGTATCACTCACATTGCCATATAAATCCCTAACAATATAGCCAAGGTAATTTGGTCCTGTCTTGGCAATATTAACATTACCTATCATTTCATATCTTGAACTAATATCACCTTCTAGGTTATCTATTGCAGTTACGCCTGGGTCAACATATGTTTGGTTAATTTCTGTTTCAATTCTGCTTAAATCTTTCAATGCAATCGTTGGTTTAACAGTATCAATATCAAAGACAATATCAAAATCTCTAAAAGTACCCATATAAGCAGCCGAAGTATTCAATGTTGGGGTAGCATTACTTAAACCAACTCCCACCCTCATTCTCATGGTTCCTAATACTTGATCAGGTCTAAGACTAAAATTTGCACCAGATGCTATTACATTCATATTATTTGATGATGATAAAACCTGCTCAACAGCATCAAAACTTCCATTTCGGTCAAAATCTATCCATGCTTTAAAATCTGCAGGTGCATTATTATTGGGTCTTTGAACATTAACAGAATAATTTACGCCTTTAAATAATCGACCCACTTGATAGGTAAATCCTGTGATGTATTGCGATTTTGGTGTATAAGCATTTGAGAAAATAGTGTCAATTCCCCCTCCAACAAGGGTAACCCTACTAATACCTATTCCATTGGTAGCATCACCAGAATTCAACACATTAGGTTGGTCATAAGACCCAACATCAATATAATCTACATACATAGTTGAATCTGTGCCTCTATCATTCATTACCCAAAGATGTATGGTGTATTTTTTGGCTTGACCGAATATAACAGTAGGATTTTGACTTGCATTACTTGTAACCCAAGTTACCTTAGCAGTCCCTGGCAATCCCCCTAATGTAACATACCATCTCCATTGTTTTGGTCCATTTAAGCTTTTATCGAATAATTGGTAAGTATCTGTTGTAAATCCTGCTCTTTTGCTTACAGCTATGCGTGCAATGGGTGCAGATTGAATAGGCAAGAACATTACATTTTTACATACCGTATCACTACCAACACAATTGTAAACAGCTAAACATATTTTTCGTAATGAAGCGGTAGTTATTAAAAAGGTTCGTGTTGGTTGAGCAGAAATACTATCTACAATGGGTGATTGAGCAGGATCACCAAAGGTACCATTTCCATCAGTATCCCAACTGTATTGCATCAAAGCGCCTGATGATTTATTTTCATATACCAATGGTGCTAGTGAATAAAGAGTGTCAGGCAAATTAAATTTAGCTATTGGTTTTCCATAGCTTGCAGGTTTGATAGCCCATCGTAGAGAGAATCCTGCTGAATCAATAGATGGATTGGCTCCAGTTTGCACCCTATATCTTACAAATACTTGTCGACCTGCTCTCAAAAACCGCCTAGCAACTGGCACATCGCTTAAGGACGCACCACCTAAACTAGCTAATTTGGGTGCACTAGCTGATGTTCCGTTATACACGTCTATACTATCACCTGGATACATTTTCATTTTTTCTACATAAATAAATAATGAATCTGCGCAAGGAGAAATTAATACGCCTTGACATGCACCTGTTATTTGTGTTCTATCATAAGACTGGTTTGGCCCGTTAATACCAAATATCAAGCCTGCTGTGTCTCTTTGGGTGGCAAAATTGGCATTACATAAATTATAGGAATTGACGACTGCTAAATAATCCTTTATACAGATGGTATCTATACCTCGAATATTTCCTGCCTGCATACAAATATCATACACACCAGGATCACGTCCTACAAAAATAGGTTTGGAATCATAATCAGGATAAATAATATTATACCCATAACCTAACAGGGTTTGGTTACACATATTACAAGCTGGATTATACCACCAATACCAATTCGTTGGCCCGTAGCTACTCAAATCATACAAGCTGGTATAATCGCTCAAACCTACAATTTTCTTAAAGGCTATGAAGCTTGCCTGCGGCTTCCTACTTGGTGTATCAACATATATCCACTTCTCAACACTATCTCTTAAACTATCTCTTTTAGCTCCATTTATAGCAGTCAATCTTACCAACCATCTGCCAGGACGATTAAAAGTATACGTAAAATTATCAAAATTATTTGCTGTATCTATGTTGCATTGGTTAGGCAGATTTGCACTTGGAATTGAATTAGGATTTGTAAAACAAGTACGGAAATAGCCGTTTTGCAGATTGGCCTCCTGAGGTAAGTTCCAGTAAACGCGCGTGTGGTTAACACTAGTGTTAATTAAGGTTGCTGGGCTATTTAACCATACGGTATCAGGCGCGTAAAAATTGGGGATAGGAAAGGCAAAAAGATTTGATCCGCTCCCTGGGTTACCAATTGTAACTGTCCAATCTTCAGTTTCACCATAATTATAAGCTAAACATGGGGTTAAAGCAGCACCTACAGTACTTTCGGCACAAATAATACGCATTCTAGTTTGTCCTATTGCTGCTCCTGATGGAACAACAAATGAACCTGTGACGGTTCTTGGACTTGAAACCAAAGCAGATTCTACATAAACCTGTTCTCCTGGATCGGTAAAAAAACCATTCTGATTAAAGTCTATCCAAACTGCTATTCCATTGGTCCAATAAAGTGGACCATCACATTCGTCTTCAACGATTGTGAAAGGAACTGTGGCACCAAGGTTAAAATTCCACATTGAACCCAATGGAGTAAAATCAGAATATCTACCTAAAGAGGAAGTAGCTCCTGGCGCTGGTGTACTGCAACCATTTATTCCAGCATATGCAGCAGGCGTTGAAATGCCATTAAAGGTTACACTCATAATTTCTTCATCGGCCGTAAACACAGGTATAGAAGGGCAATACTGAGCTTGAGCATAATTAGAAATCACTAAAGCCAAAACCAAAATAAAAGTTTTAACGAATTGTAGTTTTATTTTCATGTAGATAAATTTTTATACTAAAATTATTTGCTCTCGAATGTACAAATTATTTAATACAAGTCAAGTAAAAAAAATTTGAATATTGCCTTTATTCCATAAAAATGGGGGCCTTTACACCCCCATTTTTATGGAATAATAATTGTAAAATTATTGTCTAGCAGTTAGTTACTTTTATTTTACCACATTAAACTTTTTAGCATAATTATTCAAGTCGGTTTCGATGCTTAGGAGGTAAATGCCAGCAGCTTTGCCTTCCATATCCAATTCTACTTTGCTACCTGCTATTGCCACTTTCATATTT
>CAMBSD010000026.1 GCA_945870425.1 Chitinophaga pinensis
GTCACTCGCACTTGGTCATCCATAATGCTGGCTTGCACTTTAAGGCCTATTGTTTTAATGTAATTCACCACTTTCTTAGCCACTTCCTTATCTAATCCCTCCTTAACAGGAATATCCAAAAGCATCAATTTGCCACTTGGTCTTGATTCTTTGCTTAAGTCTAATGAGCGAACATCCAAGTGCTGTTTGCTCATTTTACCAAGTATAATATCTACCATGCTTTGCAATGCCATGTCTTGTGTGGCTTGCAGTTTAATCATTTTGGCTTTTTTATCTAACTCAATTTCACACTCCGAATCTTTCAAATCATATCGGGTTATCAATTCTTTTTTTGCAGTATTTATTGCATTGTCCAACAATTGGAGGTCTAGTTTGTTTACTATATCAAAACTTGGCATATATGTAAAAGATTATGATTAAGAATATTTTTAGAATTAATTTATCTAATTTCGAATACAAAATAAATCGTTTATGAGGAAAATAATAATTATAATTTTTGCTTGTCAGTTTTTACTGAGTGCTTGCGATGATAAAAAAAACTCGCAAATTATCCCTGAGCCTTCAACCACCACTTTAACGCTCCAAATTAATTATACATATAAAGGTCAAGCCCTTGAGCTGAACAATAAAAGTTATGTAAACAAAGCCTTAGACACTTTTAACATCAGTAGTTTTATCCATTATATAAGCAATGTGACGCTAAGCAATGCCCAAAATGAAAAGATTAATTTAGCTAACTACAATCTAAGTTATGCTGAGTACCCAAGCACCAATACCATTACCCTAACAGGCTTGAAATTGGATAATTGGAAAAACTTGTCGTTCCTCATTGGAGTGGATAATGTGCGCAATCATACGGGTGCACAAACTGGAGATTTAAGTCCAAGTAAATCCATGTATTGGAACTGGAATACAGGTTATGTCTTTGTAAGGTTTAAAGGCAAACTATCCAATGGAAAAAATATTGGTTTGGATGTAGGAGGCGATGATAATTTGGTTTCACAGTCATTCGATTTGAGTAAGTATAGCATGAACAAGTCAAATGTGACTATAACCCTAGAAATGGATTTGAATGAAATGTTCGAAAACCCTCAAACTTACGATTTTAAAGTAGACGCTACCTCTATTCATACCAGTACGCAGCCTGAAGCGGCTAAGATAAAAGCCAATATGGTTGACATTGCAAAAATTGTATCAGTTCAATAAAAACATGAAGATCAGAATTGTATTAACATTTGCCTTTTTAGCCAGCGTATTAGTGGTTTCTTGTTCTAAAGATGCCAAGATTGATGGTTTAAACAATGTAAATGATGGTTCATATTCCTTTACTTTTCCTGATAAAACTTGGGAGATGTTTCCTGTACCTGCTGATAACCCAAGCACTTTGGCAGGTGTTGAATTAGGACGCAAATTGTTTTACGATCCTATACTTTCTGTAGATAATTCCTTAGCATGTGCAAGCTGCCACAAGGCACAATATTCTTTTGGTGATAATACCCCACTCAGCAATGGTGTGAGTGGGTTGATAGGCAAACGCAATGCCATGCCATTATTTAATTTGGCTTGGGCCGATGCCACACCTAGCCCACATAAATACAGTTGGGATGGCGGTGTAACCTCTATCGAAAGACAAATAATTGCACCTGTAACCTTGCCATTTGAAATGGGCTCAAACCTTGATACAGTGGTGGCAAAATTGCAAAGACACCCAGCCTATCCATCTATGTTTTTCAAAGCCTTTGGTAATTCTGTGATTGATATAAACAATGTAACCTATGCCATTGCTCAATTTGAGCGCACCCTTATAAGCTATAATTCTCCTTTCGACCGTATGATGAGAAAAGAAATTCCAATGCCTCAAGAGGTGGCTAATGGCTATGCCCATTTTCAGTCGGGTGGGGCAGGGGACTGCGGGCATTGCCATATCAATGGCAATTTGTTTACTGATTTTTCTTTTCAAAACAATGGATTGAGTGAACAGCCAGACTCTGGCTTATCGGCTATAACCGGTAAAAGTTATGATATAGGTAAATTTAAAGTGCCATCTTTACGCAATTTGCTTTTCACAGCGCCTTATATGCACGATGGTAGCATGAAAACTTTGTTGGATGTAATTGAGTTTTATAATGCCAAAACCCATACCAACGGCACTACTTCTGAGTTTATCACCAAGCATAATCCATTAGGTTTACAATTAACTGCTAAACAAAAAGGGGAGTTGTATGCGTTTTTAGTTTCCCTGTCTGATTCAAGTTTTATTAACGATACTAGGTTTCAGAGGCCATAGGGCGTGTTTCTGTTCTCGGTTAAGTGTTCACGGTTGTCAGTTACCAGTAATCAATTTCCATTTTCCTCAACTCGAAACACAAATGTCATGGAGAGCTTGTCGAATCCATACACGGATTATCTAAGGTTCACCCATTCGACAGGCTCAGGCTGACAAATACATTAACTTATCGATAATCATTATGCTCAACTCTAAACACAAATGTCATGATGAGCTTGTCGAATCCATACACGGATTATATAAGGTTCATCCATTCGGAAGGCTTGGGATGACGCTCGGAAGGATTCATGCTGAGCGGAATCCCAATGGATCGGGATGGAGCGAAGCATCTTTCCTTGTAACTTTTGGAGTTTCAAAAGGTACCAATGGAAGTATTTTAAATAATTTAATTCGGCACGCACTATAAAATTAATATTGTCCCATTTAAAGATTGGAAACAGACAAAAAAAAGCGGCTGCAAATCCCTGCAGCCGCTTTTAAAAATTGGTTGGTTTATTTACTTATTCAACGATTAGTCTGCTGCTGGCTTTAGCGCCATTGCTTAATACTACGTTTACAATGTAAATACCTTTGTTAAGGTTACTTAATTCGATATTTTTTTCTGATGCGTTTACACCTGAAACATTCATCATTAATTTACCTGTGATATCAAAAATATTGATGTCAGCAATGTTTGCTACAGTTCTATCCATGCTAACAGTAATGTTGTTTGCAGCAGGGTTAGGGAAAACATTCATTTTGTTGTTATAGTTCAATTCACTTACTGAAGTGTTTGAAGCAACTTTGGTAATCGTGATGGTTGAAGGTGCTTTAGCTAATCTACCAAAATAGTTGTTGTTAGCTACAACAGACCATTTTAAAGTAGTTGGTTGGTTAATGCCAATATTAAATTGGGTTAAATTGTCAAATAATATTTTTTCAGTTATCACTAATGAGTCATTATTACCAACTGGGATTGTAACCAGTGGGTTTGAGAAATCACCGTTAGGCATATCAAACATAAAGCTATATGTATTTCCTGCAGTAGATGAAGCTTTTTCCCATTTGATAACGATTAATTTAGTTGAATCAGCTTTGATGCTGATGCTTGCATTGTTTGCAGGTGATAATAAATTGAATTCATTTAAAGCAGCGTCACCTTCAAGACCGAAATGTGCAGCTAAACGTGGGCTAAAGAAAGTAGCCAATGAATCGCAATACATACGAGCTCTTTCAGCTGACATGTAAGGGTTTGTAATTTTTGAATCATTACTTGCTTTTCTTCCATCAACTGGAAGAGGAACCCCACGGTATAATGCAAAAGTTGTATTTCCTGCTACTGCTGTATCCCACCATTCCCATGGAGAACCTTCAGCTGGGTAAGCAGTTTCTAAACCAAATAAATTGTTAGTAGATCCTGGTACTTTTAAAGATCTAACACTTGCGTAATCATTGTATCTGTATTTATTTAATGAATTGTTTATTCCCATCGCATTGGCTTTAGGGATTACATCTCCTCCACCTGAAGCATTCGCAATTACAGTGATGCCAGTTGTTGGTACAACAACGTTTCCTGTTTTGTAAGGTGCAAAAGGGTCGCGTGTACAATGCGAAGAAATCATTGGTTTGCTAGTTGGTTTCATCCAAGCAGTATCTCCGATGGCACCACCGTAATTAAAAGCAATACTGAAATCAGATGAAATTGAAGGATCACCTGGTAAGTTAAAAGGTGGAATACCACCCAATCCAGTCCAATCCCCTAATGTGTCAGCATTTACCATAGGTGTAGCATCGCTGCGTAAAAATTTGATATTTGATTCTAAATCAGCTCTTTTTGAAACTGTAGCCATTGCCATAGCAATGTATCCCCCAGTACCTTGACCACCAACGGCAATCTTAGTATCATCAATACCATAGGTGCTAGCATTCTTTCTAAAGAACTGAACAGCTCTTCTTAAATCTTGCAGAGCTCTGTAAGTGGCTTTGATTAATTGCTCAGTTGCTTGTTCTTGGATGGTTGTAGCTGGGTTCCAGCCTGAACGATAGGTAACTGCTGCAACCACATAACCTCTTTTAGCTAATTTAGTAGCCATTTCAACAATAGCGCTGTCTTCCTTAGCTCCAGTGGTTTGTCTGTTTACATAAGCAGGTAAGTAACTACCTGTATGTGCCAATAAAATTAAAGGACGGTTTGATGCAGCATCTCCCGTTGGTGTGTAAACATCACATCTTAATTTAGCCATATAGAATGGGCTACCGCTTAAAGAAGGGGGAACAGGTGCAGGTTGTCCGAAAAGTAAATTCAAAGCATAGTTTGAATCATACAAAATGTTGGTTTGCTTGTCAACTGATGAGAAAATCTCATCAATGTAGCGCTTCTGTGCATTCGCCCCTGCAATGTTCAGCATTAGCATGGTAGTCAGAAGCATGTTTAGTAGATTTTTTTTCATGGTTTTTTATTTTTGGTTTGGTTTTAATTGTATTGTTAAAAAGCAATTCTAATAAAAAATGAGCATTTTTAGAAATTATTTGAAATTTTTAATGTCGAAAAGTACCGAAACATAAATCATTCTGCCAATGGCTGGGCCACCAAACACTTGAATTACCTTGTTGTCTAGCAAATTACTTGCGCCAATTTTCAGGGTTAATTTATTGTCCAAATATCCTTTGTTAAATTGTGCATCAAACATGCCATAGGAAGGGACAAATCCGGTAAATTGTGGTGAACCTTCAAATAGAAATCCCTCTTGCCATTTCCAATTGAATCCATAACCCCAATTAATAAGTTTGAAACTACCCAATGTACTAACAATATCTCTGCCATTAATACCTATATTGTACTTATGTGTAGGAGTGTTAAATGCAGGAATCAACGGGTCAGTTGAGCCTTGTCTATCAAGATTGTTGTACGAGTAATTTACTGCAAATCCTAAATATTTTTTGTAGAAATAATTAGCTCCAATGGTGAATCCTTGCGTGGTAACAACGTCTTTTGAATTGGCAGTTACCCTATATATGTTAACCGACTGAACAAAGGGACTACCAGACGGCCAATCCACTTTGGCTCCAATTTTAAAACCCAAGAAATCATAATACCAACTGTAGTAGTAGCTAATGTCCAAGAATAATTTTTTTGCGATGGTGGTTCTATAACCAAATTCAATGGTTTGAACCCTCTCAGGTTTCACAGCAGCTATATTAAAGTATTCAAGGTTGTTTTGTCGGCCAGTGTTGAGAGCAGAAACCAATGAACCTGTCGTAACTAAACTATCAAATCCATTAAGGTTTCCCAATAGGGTGGCTCTTCCTACGTTTAAGTTAATGTATTGATCGGTTAGTGTAGGGTTGCGCAATGCTGTAGAAAGTGAAAATCTGACCACATGTTCTTTTTTTACGAAAAGGGCTGTCAAAGCCTGAGAAAATAAGTAATCAAAGTTTTGGTTTTTGTCAATCCTATTGGTGGCAGTTAGTTTGATAGAAGCATTATTGTCAAATGCATATCCCAATAAAGACGCACCAAAAGGAATGGCTAAGGCTGCCATCAATAATTTTTCGGGATTTTTGATTAAGTCGGTTTGTTTGGCAATGCCTGCAAATAACAATCCAGCAACGGATCCACCTATAAAGCCTACTTGTGCGTTTTCCATTCTTTCAGTATGGCTCAATTTCATTTTGTCTGCTTCAAATTTGTATTCAGCACCAAGGTAGCCTCCATACTCTTTGTTGTAAATTCTTTGGTTGTCGATGGTATCAAGGAAAATAGTTCCTTTAGAGTATGGGGTATATAATCTAAAATTGGCACCTGAATTAAAATCTATACCTCCAATCTTAAATTGATAGCCACCTGCAAAATGATACAAAGCGGATTGGTCAAAAAAACGAGAGCCACCTTGTCTATTAGTTAGGCTGGTAATGGATTTAAGCGCTGAGTCAAATCTTGCAGTGCCTGGTTCAAATCTAGCCACCCCACCACGTAAAACGTTGATAAGTGTATCGCTCATGTTTCCAATCCAATTGTGATATAAAAGAAGTGAATCATAATACTTTTGATATAGGTATTGATTCGCATAATCGCCATAATTTACCCCTGCAGGTTGGCTGCCAATCGGAGGACGTATCACATTTATTTTGTTGAAAATATATCCATTCCAATTTTCTGCATAATCTCTCGACCAATTAATATCAGATTTTGCAGTATTTTGTAATAACAGAGCTGTTGCATAGGCATCATAGCTGTTTCCAGCATCTTCGTTGGTGGCATAAGCACGAATAAAGTATTTGCCTTCTTTTCTTAATTCTATTCTATTCTGATAGAATAAAATATCTTTCAAACTAAAGCGGTTATCACCCTGATAAACAGTAGTTCCGTTAGCAAAACTGGAGGCAATTATTAATTCATTTTCTTTCTTTATTTTGATATGCAAGGCTGCATTGGCTTTAATGTTTCTGGAGTTATAATCTACCAAATCAGTTTCGTTATATCCCTTACGCAATGCGTATCCAAATCCAAGATAAGAAAGCCCTGTTTTCTGAAAAGCATTGGTTGAATATTCATCCCCATATCTGTTAACTGCATCATAACCGCCTGGGTTGCGAGCATCCACAGGTGATTGAATAGTAGCATCATAATTTGTAGCTTCCCAGTCGTTGGCTCGCATGTAAAACAAGTTTACTTTATACGCTATTTTGTCTTCGCCTTTTTTGTTTTTAAAAACCTGTGCCCACCTTATAGATGTTTCTAGTAAGTTTCTTTCTCCTACCTTCACTTGGGCGCTAAAACCTGGAAACAAAAATGGACTTTTGGTTTGCATGTTTATCACTCCATTAAAAGCATTGGGTCCATAATAGGCACCACTTGCACCCACTACTAAATCTACTTTTTGTATATCTAATTCTGATGAACCCAAGAAGTTACCTAAACTAAAGTTTAAGCCTGGACTTTGGTTATCAACTCCATCAATCAATTGCAAACTTCTTACTGGTGAAGTGCTATTAAATCCTCTTGTGTTGATGATTTTAAATCCTATACTCGCTGAGGTCATATCTACACCTTTTAAATGTGCAAGACCTTCATAAAAATTAGCTGCGGGGGTTTGCTTTATGGCTATGGCATCCATTGTTTCAATGGTTTGCGGTGCCTGTTTTTGTTTTTCGGTAATCCTCGAATCCCTAATTTCTACCTGCTTTAATTCTCTTGCGTTTTCACTTAATTTTATTACAAGAGGTTTATTATAAACTGTCAATTCATAGTTTATCTCGTTGTATCCTGTATAGCTAATAATGAGCGTAATTGGTAGTTGTTGGGTGACTTTTAATTTAAACGAACCCTCATAATCCGTGGCTGTGCCAAATTTTGTTCCTTTGATAGAGACAGTGGCACCAATAAGCGCTTCTCCCGATTTTTTATCTTGTACTTTGCCTGAAATATTAAAAGCATTTTGAGCCGACAAGCTCAATATTTGCAACAAAAGAAGGGTGCTGAGTAGTATTTGTTTTTTCAATAACATGTCAAATTAAAAAAAGCTAAAATAGTTTTTTTGATTAAAATGCAAACACAAATTGTGTTAACGTGAAAATTACGATGTTAAATTTTGTTTTGGAATAGTAAATTCTTTCATAAGAGTGTGGGTGAATGTTGACATTATTTCTAAGGTTTGTAGAATGTTTTCTACAAGTGGCTAGGAGATTAATAAATTTAGTTTGAATCATTTCTATTATCGTAACAATCTACCTAAAAATCTTTATGTTTGGCATCGCATGAAAAAAAAATACTTCTTATTCTTACTTAGTTTTTTTGTAATTACTACAATAATAAAAGCTGCTCCAGGAGATACCACCAAAATCATTGCTTTTGATAAGCTATCAATGAACCATTATGGCAATTTTGACACTTGGGTAAAGTTTCCAAGTGCCAACAAAAAATACCAAAGGGTTTGGATGAAATATACCATTGGTTGCGAGAGCAACGGACAATGTGAATGGGATTATACGAATACTTTATACGTTCGTGAACATACCAAAAAGAATGATTCTACATTGATGCAAGCACCATCCTTTAAAGTAAATGGTAAGGTGCAGGATTCATTTAACTTTTCTGCAAAAGTTACCTTTGTAAATGTATTTAATACTAGTTCTAAGTTAACTGATTCTATTCCATCAAATAGTATTTTAATAAGTAAATATTCAGATGTTAGTCGCCCTTTGGTTTTGACTGATACCATTCGAGTTTACCCAGTTAACTATTACAGATATATGTTTGATACAACGGGTGTGAAAATAGACTCATTCTTAGTTCCCATCGAACAAACAATAAAATTGGTAAACACTCCGTATTACAATGTTTTTGAAGTTGTAAATAATTATGAGTTGGGAAGAATGATTACCCCTTATGCCAAATTTTTTCCTAAAACTTTTCAATATGAATATGCCTTTGATGTTACCGACCTAATTACTCAATTGCATGATTCAGTTGAAATACGCATGATGTATTCAGGATATAGTTGGGGCTTTGTAGCCAATGTCAAATTTGAGTTTGTGGAAGGAACTCCGACCCGCGAAGCCTATAGGGTTGATAGAATTTATGAAGGATATCTAGCCTATGGAAATGCCAATAATCCCATTGAAAAATATTTAGTACCAAAAACATTTACAACGGATTCATTAACCCAATCTGTTAAGCTTAGACTTACCATCACCGGGCATGGGGCTGAAAACAATGAGAATTGCTCTGAGTTTTGTGCAAAAAAAACGTATGTTAAATTGAATGATAGCCTTATTGCTCAACAATTGGTTTGGAAGCCTTGTGGTTTTAATCCCATGATTGCGCAAGGAGGTACTTGGGTTTACGACAGATCCAATTGGTGTCCGGGCGAGCAAGTTAAAGTATACGAGTATGAACTTAATTACCAAAATGGTAATAATACCATTGATGTAGATTTTGAACCCTTTGTTGCCAATGGAAGCGCAGGCTATCAAGTAAATGCACAAATCGTGTATTTTAAAGATTTTGCATCACAGAATGATGTTTCATTGGAGAAGATTAAATCACCAACTAATAATTATTGGTATAGCAATATCAACCCTGAATGTGGCAATGGTTTGGTTACGATTAAAAATTTTGGGGCAATTGCGTTAAATTCTGTTGATATCTATTTTCAAGTAGGTAGCAATACCCCTCAAAAGCGCACTTGGTATGGGCTTTTGCCAATTGGTAAAGACACAGATGTGGTATTGTATAATATTAATTTTGCTGGAGCTACTGGCAATAAAACTTTTAAAGCATGGGTTGATAATCCAAATGGACAAAAAGATGGCAATGATTTGAATGATATGAAAACGGCTAGTTTCAATATTCCTGCACAATTACCTAATACTTTCACCATTGAAATGACCACCAACAAAGTGCCTACAGACAACAGGGTCGTGATTAAAAACCTATGGGGGCAAGTGATGTTTGAAAAGCAATATACCATTGCAAGTAAACTTCAAAAAGATACCATTAACTTAGGTTATGGTTGCTACACACTTGAGTTGACAGACGCTTCAGGTGATGGTTTGAGCTTTTTTGCCAATAGCGCAGGGAGTGGTTCATTTAGGTTGATGAAATTCTTGCCCAACTATTCATTGATCAAAAATTTCAATGCTGATTTTGGTTCAAAAATCGTATATAATTTCACGGCTGGTGCACCTTTAAGTATTGAGGAAACCACTGCTATGGATTTTGAATTGTATCCAAATCCTGTTTCTAAAACCTTGCATATTGATATGTCTGTTGATAAGGGTTTGATGAAGGATTTTAGCATTTATACCATTCAAGGACAATTGATTAAGAAATTTAGTTCATCTGATGCTTCTTTAGATTTTGATGTGGCTGATTTTGAGGCAGGATTATACTTAGTAAGTGTAAGTTCTGATGAAGGTAATGTAAGTCGTAAGTTTTTGAAGCATTAGCATTAATATAGAGTATCTAACTAGAAATCTGCAACTTGATTTAGCTCTTTTGGTCATTTTTTCGCTCAATTTTTTTAAGTGTTTTGTTTTAACCAAAACTTATTGTCATATTTGACTATTAAAATATTCATTATGATGAGAAAGCTTTACCTATTTTGTTATTTAATTATTAGTGCATTTTGTGTTAATAAAGTCAAAGCGATTACCATTACTACTGTTCCTCCATATAATGCAGGAAATGGTGCGGGTGGTATCACATTTAATGTAAGTGCAACTAATGCTGTTACAATAAATTTTTTATCTACAGCTTTTTCGGCAGCACCAACTGGTATCGATATTTGGTATAAGACTACTCCCATTAATGGAGCTCCAACAGTAAACACTGCAAACGGTTGGATATTGGCTGGTTCTGTCGCTAGTATAGTTAACATTAACGCTAGTCCAACACCAACCCTAATACCGCTAAACCTTAATTTGTCAATTCCCGCTGGACAAGTTTATGGATTTTGTATTAGTGTTGCTACAGGTACAGTTGCCTATTCTGGTACAACTGCTACACCAAATTTTCCTAATGTTTCGGATGCAAATATTACCATTCAAACAGGTGTAAATATTGGATTTGGTGGGCCAGCTCCAAATCCACCAAATACAGTTCGTCAGTTTAATGGTACTATTGATTACACGCTAGGTTCTACAGGATCTTCAAACAACCCATTATCCTTCCCCATTCCAAACTTTTACGCACCCGATACCGTATGGTTAAACAGCCCTGCTACTTTGGTAAACACAAGTGTAAATCACTCTAGGGTATATTGGAACCTACCTCAAGAAGCCAATTTACAAAATGGATATTTCCGTACTTGTTTC
>CAMBSD010000027.1 GCA_945870425.1 Chitinophaga pinensis
AAGGTAGCGAAATTCCTTGTCGGGTAAGTTCCGACCTGCACGAATGGTGTAACGATCTGGGCACTGTCTCAACCGTGAGCTCGGTGAAATTGTGGTATCGGTGAAGACGCCGGTTAATCGCATCGGGACGGAAAGACCCCATGCACCTTCACTATAGCTTTGCATTGATATTGGGTAAATGTTGTGTAGGATAGGCGGGAGATTATGAAGTAGTGTCGCTAGGCATTATGGAATCAACCTTGAAATACCGCCCTACATTTATTTGATGTCTAACCCTTCATGAGGGGACATTGCATGGTGGGTAGTTTGACTGGGGTGGTCGCCTCCAAAAAAGTATCGGAGGCTTCTAAAGGTTTGTTCAGCACGCTTGGTAACCGTGCGTAGAGTGCAATAGCATAAACAAGCTTGACTGTGAGGCAAACAAGCCGAGCAGGTACGAAAGTAGAGTATAGTGATCCGGTGGTTCTGTATGGAAGGGCCATCGCTCATAGGATAAAAGGTACGCTGGGGATAACAGGCTGATCTCCCCCAAGAGCTCACATCGACGGGGAGGTTTGGCACCTCGATGTCGGCTCGTCACATCCTGGGGCTGGAGAAGGTCCCAAGGGTTGAGCTGTTCGCTCATTAAAGTGGCACGCGAGCTGGGTTCAGAACGTCGTGAGACAGTTCGGTCCCTATCTGATGCGATCGTTGGAAGTTTGAGAGGATCTGACCTTAGTACGAGAGGACCGGGTTGGACGTACCTCTGGTGTATCTGTTGTGGCGCCAGCTGCATTGCAGAGTAGCTATGTACGGACAAGATAAGCGCTGAAAGCATCTAAGCACGAAACTTACCTCAAGATGAGACTTCCTTTAAGGGACGTGGAAGATTACCACGTTGATAGGCTACAGATGTAAAGATAGTAATATCAAAGTCGAGTAGTACTAATTACCCTAATACTTACAAATAATTTAACGTTGCAGGTTTATGTTTTCTTTCAAATATATGTCAAGAAATTTTAAGGTTTTTTTGGTGACTTTAGCAATGGTGTCCACCTCTTCCCATTCCGAACAGAGAAGTTAAGCCCATTAGCGCAGATGATACTAGAGTAATATCTGGGAAAGTATGTCGTTGCCGGAATTTTTTTAGTACCCGCTCGTAAGAGCGGGTTTTTTTGTTTACAAACTTTTGAATATTCATTTATATTCGCACAAAAATTAATAACTCAATGGCTGGAACTGAATTTTATGGTGCTGAAGAGCGCAAAGAAATAAATGATGTGTTGGAAACGGGCGTATTTTTTCGCTTTAATCATGATGCACAGAGAAATAATATATGGAAAGCTAGAGAATTTGAAGCTGAAGTTGCAAAGCTTGTTGGAGCTAGGTTTGCTCATGCAGTAAGTAGTGGTAGTACCGCGGTTAGTTGTGCTTTAACTGCTGCAGGTGTTGGAGCTGGAGATGAGGTTATTGTTCCTCCTTTTACTTATATAGCTACTGTTGAAGCAGTTATTTTTGCAGGTGCTTTGCCAGTTTTTGCTGAGATTGATGAAACTTTATGCTTAAGTGCTGAAGGCATTATAAAAGCCATTACCCCTAAAACAAAAGCTATCTGCTTGGTTCATATGTGTGGACAAATGGCGCAAATGGATGAGATTATGCAAGTTGTTAAAGATCATAATTTAATTTTGGTTGAGGATGCTGGGCAGGCGATGGCAGCTGGTTTCAAAGGTACTTCTACTGGATTATTTGGAACCACTGGTTGTTATAGCTTTGACTTTTTTAAAATTGCCACTGCTGGTGAAGGTGGTGTTATGGTTACAAATAGTGAAACAGCCTATAAATTGGCTGATAATTATTCAGATCATGGACATAATCATGAAGGAAATAACCGTGGAATGGAAAGTCATCCTATATTGGGTTTTAATTATAGAATATCGGAATTGCATGCGGCAATTGGTTTGGCACAAACTCGCAGAGTGCCTATGATTAGAGATGTAAACAATAGACATAAAAAGTTTATGATGTCTGAACTTGGAAAAATACCAGGAGTAAGTTTTGCAACTATTCCTGATATGGATGGAGATTCTGCAACTTTTCTAAATATGTTTTTACCAGATACAGCAACTGCTCAACGAACTGTTGATGAGTTAAATATTAATGGAGTTGCTGGATTCAATTATTGGTTTACAAACATGTACCATTTTATTAATCAGTGGAATCATATTAAAGAAGGACATGTTGCAGCCAAAACAAATGTTCAATTGCTTGGAGCCCCTCAAGATTATAAAAATTTAGATTTACCCAAAACACAAGAAACTGTTGGTCGTTTGATATCGTTTGGGATAAAAGCTACTTGGACTGAAGAAGAAGTAAAATCATTGGTTGAGAAAATGAGTGTTTGTATAAAATCTGCCATGTACCAAACAGTTTAAATATCAGCCACAGATTGTGCAGATTACTCAGTTATCAATAACAGAAAAAAATAATAAATAGTTATAGATTTTACAAACTATACAGGATATACCTCCGTGTAATATGTGGCAATAATAATATGAGTCATAAAAATTTTAAATCAATAGAGAAAACAGTTTTTGGAAGAGGTAGTTTTAATCAATTGGATGAAATTATTGCTCCAAAAAGAAATGATAACAACAAATATTTTCTATTTGTAGTAGATAATTATTTTAAAGGAAAAGATCTAGAAAAAAAACTTCAAAATAGACCTGAAGATACTGTTTATTTTATTGATGTAGATCCACATGAACCAACTACTGAGCAAATTGATCAATTAAGAGATGAGATACTTACAACTAAAGGTTTACCTTCTGGTGTAATTGGCATTGGTGGTGGAAGTATTATGGACATAGCAAAAGCCTTGTCTTTGATGCTTTGTAATGAAGGACCATCACAACAATACCAAGGTTTGAATTTGATTAAAAAGCCTGGTGTATACCATGTTGGAGTGCCTACTATTTCTGGAACTGGTGCTGAGTGTTCGATGACAGCAGTACTTACAGGTCCTGAGAAAAAACTTGGGTTGAAATGCGAATGGACTATTTTTGATCAAGTGATTTTGGATTCAGAATTAACTGCTAGCGTGCCAGTTGACAAATGGTTTTACACCGGAATGGATACTTTCATTCATTGTATAGAAAGCAGAGACGGAATATTGAATAATGCCTACAGCATGGCTTACGGTGAGCAATCGTTAAAACTTTGCCGTGATATCTATTTAGGCGAAAATGCCGGACAAAGTCCAGAGAATGATGACAAATTAATGATTGCTTCTTTAATGGGTGGATTGAGTTTAACCTATAGCGAAGTGGGTGTGTGCCATGCATTAAGTTATGGTTTGAGTAAAATATTTGGCGAGAAGCATTGCTATGCCAATTGTTTGGCCTTCCAACATTTGGGTGATTATTACCCTGAAGGTGTGGCTGAATTTACTACCATGTTAGAGAAACACAATATTAGTCTGCCACAGGGCTTAAGCAAAAATTGGACGGATGCAGAAATAACTGCAATGGCTCATGTTGCTTATAACTTGCCACATATGTGGAATCATGCTATTGGGACTGATTGGAAAGACAAAGTGAGTATCGAAACTATTGAAGCTTTGTTTAGAAGAATTTAGCCACAGATTGAACGGATTACTCAGATTTTGATTTAGATTGATGGAACAATCGTCCCCTTATCTACCGTATATATTGAAGTTGGCAATGATTGTCTTTTTGTAATATATTGTGTATAGTTTTCACTAAATAGGGTGCGTTCGTTCATAATGTTATCAAAGGTGCCCGTTAAGCCAATCAGCATTTCGCAGGCTTCGCGCACTGCAAAATTTCCGCTTTCGTGGGCAGTAACATAATCAGCCAAGTTGTTTTTGATAACATAATTTTTGAATAGTGGATTTGCTTTTCTGTTAATCAAAATGCGCACTCCACATTTTTCTGCAATGCTCAAATCGAGAACATCATCAAACATATAGCACACTTCGTTTACCTTAATATTATTGGCTTCGCATAAATGCTGAAGAGCGATAATTTTATTAGCAATTTTGTAATATGATGCATCAAAATGTTCGCGTTGGCAAAAATATAAAGCCATCTCATTTTTTTCACCCGAGATAATTGCTGATACTGGCATTTTATTGTTATGATAGAAATAATTATAACGCAGCATATTGGTGCCCATGCTATCAGCTTCATTAAAATTGCTACTCTTATTTTCGTTTTTTACGGCATTATTAAAAACACCATCCCAATCAAAAACAAATGCTTTTATAGATTTTAGTTTTTCACTAATTGTATCCGATGGGGTTGTGAAAATACCACCTAATTGGGTGAAAATGGTTTCGGTTTGGTTGCTCATGTGTTTTAATATTAATATGCTTTCTGTCTACCCTTCGACTCCGCTCAGGCTGACAGTCCTGCTTTTCGTGGGTTTATAAAAAAAATATCGAAACCCAAAATGAATTGAATTTCGATATTTTGTATTTGAGTTAAATAGGATTAAGCTTCTAAATCTTGAATATCTAACATGCCAATAGGTTTGCCATTTTCCGTAACAAGAATGGTATCTACTTTGGTTGATTTGAATAAACCAGCTGCTTCATTTAATAAAGCGCCACCTTCAATGGCTATTGGTTGGTTGTATGCAAAATCGCCAATGTTTTTCCCTAAAACATCTCTTCCATCAGAAGTTAGTTTTCTACGTAAATCGCCATCTGTGAAAACACCTTTTAAGCTTCCATCTGCATTTACAATTGTAATGGCACCAAAGCCATATTCAGTCATTTTTACAATGGCTTCAGCTAAATTGGTATCAGCGGCAACAATAGGGTTTACTCCACTTAATGCTTCTTTTACTCTAACTGTCATTAAGCGTGTATCTTGAATAAATTGATCTGTTCCCACTGTGGTAAAATGGTTTTCTGTCAATTGTTTCATGATTTTTAATGGAACCGTAATGGTGTGAACTCCTAAGTTCAGGGCATTACGGATATGTTCCATGGTACGAACAGATGAGAACATCACTTTCGTGTTGTAACCATAATGATTTACTGCATCTACTATTTGGGCAACTAAATCCAATGCATCATGACCTTGATCTTGCAAACGACCTACAAGCGGACATACATAAGTAGCACCTGCTTGCATAGCCATATAAGCTTGTTGAAGCGTATAAACCAAATGCACGTTTACCATCATTCCGTGGTCGCGAAGCATTTTACATGCTCTTACACCTTCAAGTGAAACAGGAATTTTGAAAACTGTTTTATTGATATCAAGACCTAGGTCCAATTGGCGTTGTGCTTCTTTTAAAATATCTTCAGCTGTATCACCCAAAGCTTCAATTTGAAGTACAGGTACAATTTTAGATAGTTTAACAATCATGCCATCAATATCGGTAATACCTTCACGTTGCATAAAGGTTGGCGTTGTGGTTAAACCATTTAAAAAGCCTAGTTTAAAAGCTTCTTCAATTTCTTTGAGGTTGGCTGAATCTAAATATAATTCCATGTTTTTGTATTTGATTATGAATATTTAAGGCTGCGAAAATCGTCATTTTAATGAATAATAAAAACTGCTAAGGTTATTTCAATAATTTTTAGGGATTTAAATAATATCAGATTTGATTTTCAGTTGTTTGAAAATATGTTTCGAGCGGGCCTTAAAGCCGGCCGAACCATATGGATATTGGTTTTCGACCAATATTTGAAGTTCTTGGATTAAATCAGGCTCATTTTCGCATATGTTAGCAATAACTTTCATTGCAAAGCACTTTACAGCTATGGCCTCAGTGGCGGTTTCTAAATATTTAAAACAAATGGCAGCAGCTTGACCTTGAAATTTCTCTGGGATGTGAAGGTTTTGGAATAAGCGAATGGTATTTCGTTTAACGGCAATATGGACTTTCTTGTTTTCTAAATTATTTAATAAAACGCCAACGTATGGTTTAAACAATTCAATGTGCTTATCTGAAACAAAAAGCATTACATATGCTGCACGCTGTGTAAGGCGGTATTCGCTGTTAAGGAACAAATCCATTAGTTCTGCAAAAAGTACTTTGTCATCTCCAATCCAATTAGCTATGGCCATTGAATTGCGTTTCGAATGTTCTTTTAAAAGGGCCTCTTTTATATTCACAATTCAAACATAAAGTTTAAATATTAAAAATGTAAAAAGTCTATTATTGTGGAGTGAAAAAACAATTTCATTTATTAATCCCGTATCTGGAGGCAAGAATAAAGAGCATATTCCTAAGCTTATCAAATCGACAATTGATGCTGTGAAATATGATATTGACATACAACCAGCAGTGAAGAAGATACTTTGTGGAAAGCATCAAGGGCAGTAGAGTGTAAATTTGATGTGATAGTTGCAGTAGGAGGAGATGGCACATTGAATAATGTCGCTAGGTATGTAAATCAATCAGAGAGTGCTTTGGGAATCGTTCCTATGGGTTCGGGTAATGGTTTTGAAAGGGAATTAGGCATTTCAATGGATATTAAGAAAAGTCTACAAACCATAAATAAATGGAACACTATAAACTGTGATACAGGAACTGTTAATGATCCATTTTTTATTAATTTAATGGGTGTTGTTTTTGATGCGCATGTTACGGGCTTATTTGCAAGTTCAAAAACGAGGGGATTGAAAACTTATGCAAGAATATCATTAAAAGAATTTCTGAAGTATTAATCACATAGGTATTCACTTTTTATTGATGGTGAAAAAGTGGAGCATAATGACTTTTTGCTAAGTGTTTGCAATGGATCACAATTTGGAAACAATGCATATTTAGCACCTCAGGCACATTTGGATGATGGCTGTTTTGATATATCAGTGATTGAAAATTTGCTGTGTGGCAAACACCTGAAATGGGTTTAAGGCTATTTAATAAAAGTATTGATAAAATGAGTTTTGTGAAATCTTATATAGTATATGAAATAGTGATTGTGAGAGAAATAGAAGATATGGTTAATATTGATGGAGAACTTGTAATGATGGGAAAGGAGTTGAGAATTAAAAACCAATATAAGTTGATTAAAGTTATAGTACCCAATGAGCAATAAAAATAAAAATAAAGGTGGAATGGTATTCTCTACCGATCCTGATTTTAAATATGATTCGTTTAATGATGAAGAAGCTGAGACACTTCCCAATAACAAACAAGATTTGAGAATATTTCTTGATAAAAAAAACAGAGCAGGAAAGGCTGTATCAATTGTTTATGGCTTTATAGGTAAAGATGAAGATTTGAATGCACTGGGTTCGGCATTAAAAAAACTTTGTGGAGTTGGGGGGAGTGTGAAGGATGGCGAAGTGCTTATTCAAGGGGAATTTAGAGATAAAATATTGGCATATTTGATTAAAGAGGGATATAAAGCAAAGAAAGCAGGGGGGTAAAACTTTGATTATTAAAATATCACCAATTTTAGATAAATTAATTATTGTAATAATATCAATACCTTAGAGGCTTTAAATGAACATATTGGTAGCGAAAGAGAGTTATTAAAACTATTTAATCTGTATTTAACTTTGCTTATATTAGCAGAAAATATCTTGCTCTTTTAACAAGCATTGAAATGAAAATATTAATAGTAGAAGACGAACCAAAAGTAGCCTCATTTTTGAAACAAGGAATTGAAGAACAAGCATACGAGGTCACTGTAGCTTACGATGGGCACTTTGGTCGAAAGTTGGCACTTGAAAACTACTATGATGTAATCATTTTAGATTTGTTAATTCCATACATAAACGGTTTAGATCTTTGTAAACAATTGCGAAATGAAGGTTTAAAAACACCTATACTTATTCTTACCGCATTGGGTACAACTGATGATAAGGTTGCTGGTTTAGATGCAGGTGCAGATGATTATTTAGTTAAGCCTTTCGAATTTAAAGAGTTATTAGCTCGTATCAGAGCTTTGAATAAAAGGTATACAGATAATGTTCAAGTTCATAAAATTTTGAAGGCAGCTGACCTTGAAATGGATTTGGACAAAAAACAAGCCTGATTTTATAATCAATTTTAAACTAAACGAAATTCCAGATGAAGAGGATTTGTTAAGTATAAAAGGTAACAACGCTCTCTTAAAGTCTGCCATCATTAACTTAATGGATAATGCTTGTAAGTTTTCTGTCCAACATAGTTGCGATGTTTCCTTAAGCTTTGTTGATAATTTGGTTCGACTTAAAATCAATGATAATGGCATAGGTATTAGTGAAGACGATTTAAAGCATATATTTGAGCCGTTTTACCGAAGTAACAATACCCGCAAAATTAGTGGACATGGTATTGGCTTAAGTTTGGTAAATAAAATTATTCAATTACATCAAGGACAAATAATAGTTGAGTCGAAGCTAGATGTAGGCACTAAAATTATCGTTGATTTTCCTGCCAATGTAACCACGCTCATTTGATAGGAAATAAACATGCAAAAGAAAAAAATTGCCATACTTGGAAGCACCGGAAGTATAGGTACACAGGCGCTTGATATTGCTAGAGCCAATCCAGATAAAATAGAAATAGAAGTTCTTACAGCTAACAGCAATGCTGATTTGCTGATAGTCCAAGCCTTGGAATTTAAACCAAATCATGTGGTGATTGCCGATGAAAGCAAATACCAATTTGTTAAAGAAAGTTTATCTAATGAGGATATAAAAGTTTTTGCTGGTAGTAAATCCATCGAAGATATGATGGAGATAACATCAGCAGATATGATACTAACTGCTATGGTGGGCTATAGTGGATTGAAACCTACCATCAAAGCCATTGAAAATAAAAAACGTATTGCATTAGCCAACAAAGAAACCTTAGTGGTGGCGGGCGAGTTGATTACCAAGTTATGTGCTGAAAACAGGGTAGATTTAATTCCTGTGGATAGTGAACATTCAGCTATTTTTCAGTGTTTGGTAGGGGAGGATTTAAATACAATTGATAAAGTTATTCTCACTGCTTCTGGAGGTCCTTTCAGAGGGAAAA
This sequence comes from Chitinophaga pinensis, assembly GCA_945870425.1. Classification (GTDB taxonomy): domain Bacteria; phylum Bacteroidota; class Bacteroidia; order UKL13-3; family UKL13-3; genus RGVD01. Next base: position 8,974 of record CAMBSD010000027.1, read on the forward strand.
AAGCAATTGATTTAGCTGAGGTAACCAAAGCGCAAGCCCTTAAGCATCCCAACTGGAGCATGGGTGCAAAGATTACAATAGATTCGGCATCCTTAATGAATAAAGGTTTGGAAGTAATAGAGGCCAAGTGGCTTTTCGGCTTAGATAAATCGCAAATAGATGTGGTGGTTCATCCACAAAGTATCATTCATAGTATGGTTGAATTTAATGATGGAAGTATCAAAGCCCAAATGGGATTGCCTGATATGAAATTACCCATACATTATGCATTCTTTTTTCCTCAAAGGATACCAAGTGATTTTAAACGTCTTTCTTTCAAAGATTACAATACACTCACTTTTGAAGAGCCAGATTTGGAAACCTTCCGCAACCTTGCTTTGGCTTATCATGCCATGGACAAAGGGGGTAATTTGGCTTGTATTTTAAATGCCGCAAACGAAGTGGCAGTTGATGCTTTTCTTCATGATAAAATCAAGTTTTTGCAGATTGCTGAGTTGAATGAAAAGTGCATGAATAAAGTTTCATTTATTCAAAATCCGAGCCTTGAAGATTATGTAAATACGGATAGCGAAACTAGGAGAGTGGCTGCTTCTTTATTATAGCTATTCAGCCGGCTTCACTTTAGAATAGTAAACCGTATCTATAAACTTACCGTTGTAAAATTCATTTTCTTTGAAGTAAGCTTCTCAAAAGCAACTCTATGGTAACTTTTTTGATATGAAATTTACTATTAACGATTTAGTTCTATTGCAATGATAATCCCAACTCTTTCTTTTGCTTAGCATCTATTTCGATTGGTGCATCTATTATCACATCGCGGCCGCTATTTTTCAGGGAAGTCAATGAAATCGAGTTTGGTACTTTCGTTACCAAAAAAATCGCATTACCTATCAAACCAAATGCAATGCCAATATGGTGTAGTGCACCATGTTCAAATGCATTCATCAAAAAGCCAAATTGTGCTTCTTTCGCGGTAAATCCAAGTATGTCAAACATTTTGGCTTGTAACTCTTTATTGAAAATACGTATTCAACCACCGCCAACTTCTACACCATTAATTACCATATCATAAACATTGGCTCTCACTGCACCTGGTTTCGTTTCAAGCAATGGAATGTCTTCTGGCATAGGCGCAGTAAAAGTATGGTGCATTGCAAACCAACGATTTTCTTCTTCGTTAGATTTTAACAATGGAAAATCAGTTAGCCATAAACATGAATAGGTATAATTGTTTCTTAATCCCAATCGTGTAACCATTTCAAGTATAAGCTTACTTAATGCTCTGCAGTCTCGGTGGCATGAAATTAGCTATAATGCTATTTAGTTCAATTCCATAATTTATTTTACCATTCGGAAAGTGAAATGGTGTTTTAGGATATTGATAATGTCGAATAATTTTAATTAAACGTAATTCGAAAAAACAGGTATGGAAACAACTCATGTATTCAACAATTCAGTAATCATCGTTTTATCGCTTTTTATTAGCATTATGCTGCTAAACGAATCCAACAATAAACTTAAATATTTAATTAATGGCAAACTGATTTCAGAGCATACCATAAATAACTTATTACAACATGCAGTATATCTAGATAATAAAAATAACCTGCAGTATTATCTTGAAAAAGTTGGCAGTATTATCCGATTTGGATACCA
>CAMBSD010000028.1 GCA_945870425.1 Chitinophaga pinensis
ATTAATTTATCAGCAGGATAATGTTCTATTCCTTTAAAGTTTTCTTGCACATCAACTATAGCATAAAAATTACCACCATAACCAACATCAAGGGTAAGATTTCCCAATTCAGGACAAAAAGCCACACAATTTTGTGCAGCAAGATAAGACGCTACATTTGTTAATCGAACCCATTTCACTTTTCCATTCTCTTCACCATATTGAACATTTACCAAACCGGCAGGCGTTTCCATTTTAACAATACCAGCAATCTTAGGTTGGATTAATCCCGCTTCAATAGCAATGGTTATGGTGCCAATAGTACCGTGGCCACACATCGGCAGACAGCCACTGGTTTCAATAAACAGAACAGCCACATCATTTTCAGGATCATGGGGAGGGTAAAGCATACTACCGCTCATGAGGTCGTGCCCGCGCGGTTCAAACATCAACCCTTTTCTTATCCAATCGAATTCTTTCAAAAAATGGAGTCTTTTCTCACTCATATTATTCCCAACAAGAGGAGGAGCTCCTTTAGTTACAAGTCTAACGGGGTTTCCGCAAGTATGTGCATCAATGCATTCGAAGATAGGATTCATTTTATAAGGGTTAAGGGTTAAGGGTTAAGGGTTAAGGGTTAAGGGTTAAGGGTTAAGGGTTAAGGGTTAATTAGATTGAATGCTCTAAATTTATGAGGTTTAATGTAAATAAAAAATTAATTAATCCTTAACCATTGACCATTAACCATTGACCCTTAACCATTAACCACAATACACTCAATTCCTGAATCCTAATTCCTAATTCAAAATTAATTTCATGATCCTTGAATCATTTAATCAAGAAAATCAAGGTTAAGATAAAAGAATGTTTAATTGAATTGCCCCCAGCTTCAGATGGGGTGGTTATGTTAGAAACATTAGCTTTAGCCACAGAATAATAATCTGTGAAACAGGTAGATTTTAATAGGGTACTAAAACCAGCACATTTACTTTAAAATTTAATATAGAGTGCCTACTTTAGGGTTGCCTCCATTTATAACTGTGAGATCAGATAAGGCTTTATATACTCTTTCTATCTGTGAAGTGGCTGTTTCCTTTGGAAATTTAAATCTTAAATTTTTGGAACAAAAACCTACCCTATCAAACCATTTATCTTCAAAACTGCATCTATAGAATTGATCTTCATTGACGTTTTTACATTCTAAACTAATAGATCCTTCCTTGACGAAAATTGCAATATTTACTATAACATTTTCACCACTAGTTTTTTCCTGTGCTTCTATCCTGGCTATGTCTTTTATATTAAATTTTTCTCTTACTATCATAATTGGTTCACGTGTGCTCATCCAAATCATTGAATATATAATTAATGTTCCTTGATTATATTCTAAACTCACTTTGTCTTGAAATGTACCTTGCATAATCCTTTCTGGAGAATTATTATCCTCGAAATTGTTTATCCATTGAATAATCTCAACAGATTTCTTTGTGATTTCTACTTGCGACTGAGAAAAGGAAACTTCACTGCTTGATAAAAGAAAAATAAACAGAATAAGGTTGATTTTTTTCATTTTTATTTTAATTTAAAGTTTTTATGCAATTGCCCTAAAGAAAAAGGGTTTGCGTTATTAGGGAATTAGCATTCCACCAACAGATAACTCAATTTGACAATTAGAATATCGCTGATGTTTTATCCATTAAGCCAAATTTTTAACGCCTAGCCTGAATCATAGTACAATTAAGAAAAGATGTTTAAGTTATATTCGCTAACTCCCCAATATTGCTTAACATTATGTTACATGCTGTACTTCCAAGGAATTTCTATACCTCTTATCGACGCAAAGTTTTTCTATATCCAACTTCTTGGTCACTGCTAATCGTAATGTAAAAAGAAGTCATTTTTTTAAATGGTTTTTCATAATTAGAATTACCATTGTCTTTTCCGAGATAATGGCGATAATCCATTTCTCTAACAGCATTCAAATAGAAATTATTATCTATAAAAAAGAACTGTGGCGAATTCTCTGTAAATGTAAACGCCAAATAGTTTCTAAACTTTAGTGGTGTATTTTCTAACGAAAACTCCTCACTATATATGTTTGTCTTTTTCTTTGGATTGTCATTCCTTGGAACAGTAGTTTTTTTGGAGTCAAGATTTATTTTGTAATACCCAATAGGTAATAAATAAAATTGAGACCTATAATAGTTTGATTTAGGTGGAATAAAAGTTATTCTTTCTGGTTTCAGACTTATTGAAGTAGAACTTTGTAAACCTTCATTAATAGTTAAACCAGGCCTTATTAATGGCCCTTTGTAGAAATAGCCACCATAATAACTATCAGTGTTTGTTTTTGTTTCTTCAATCCAATAATTAAACTTACTGTCGTTGTATATGAATGATGAATTTTTCCAATCTATATAAAGGGGTTTGTCTAATTTATTGAAAACGCCAATCGACATTACTCCTTTACTTGCCCAAAAAGCATAAGTAATTTTTACAGTATCTGTTTCATAAATAAAATAATCTCCTTTTAATTGTGTGTTTGTTGAAGCCGTGTCAAATACTTGAATAAAAGATTTAGAACAGCTTGTGAACAAACAATATAATAAAATAATACATGTGTTTCTTGTCATTTTCTTAAAATTTAATTGATTATATGTTAGCCTTGCAGCCAACTCATTATTATACGCAACAGCTGCTACCCAAAAGTTTTAATAACGTTTTGAATTATATTCAAGTTTTGTTTACAATATGCTGTATTTATATTTTTGGGTGAGATAGAATTCATCATCGTATTTCATTTATACATTATTTTCAACTTCCCAATCTTCAATTCTTCCATAACGAAATTGATTTTTCATTATTTCAAAAAAACTTTCATTTGTAGCAAGTATAATATTTCCGTAATGCAAAAGTCTGTTTCGATGTCCTTTCTCTCTCATCTCATGTGCCTTTTTTTCTCCATGAAAAAGATTATTCCGAACCGTATAACTCATCTGGAGCAAATCGAATTGATCGTTTAAATCTAAAGTAATTTGCTTTGAAAATTTTTCAGCGGCTAATAAAAAATCTTTCGCAATTGTATTTCCAGTTATTCTTGAATTCGCTTGGTTTGAATTATAATCTGTATCCATTTTAGAAACAGAATTATACATTTCTCGGTTTTTATCCAATTTTATTAGCGCTATTTCAAAAGCATCATTTTCTATATCATACACAAAATTGATAAGTGATTCAATTTGTAACTTAGCAAAATTATCTTTGCCTCTAGATTGATATTTTAATCTGTTTTTTTGCATTGTAGGTTCCCAATCAATAGCATATATCATATTGAAAGCAAAGAATGCATAAACAAATCTTGTAGGTTCAAATAAATCCCATTTACCATGTGATTGAACACCATGGTTATAATTTTTGGCAAAAGAATGAGATATCTCTACACTTTTCAAATATTCGGTTATTCTATTATTCATCAAAATTTCACTTTACCAATATCAAAATTATAATTTTCTTTTGTTTTCAATGAATCCAGCAGACTCATATCATGGTTGTTTATACGGAAATCAGGAGAGTTAATATCAATAATAGTATTTTCAATTTGATTTTCTTTCATAATTTCTTCAACCAAATTTTCCAAAAAAACGCCAATTCTTCTTTGCCTTGTAGCTCTTTCACTATTCGAACTACTATCATCTCTATAATCTTCGGGGTATATGGCAAAATTATCCATGTTTCTATTGTCACTATCAAAATTTGAAGCACCGTCAGTTAACACATTTAAAAGAGCATAAGCATTTTCTCCCAATTCATTAACATACCTTGAGACTAAACTGCGAGAGATATTCCATTTAGAGATGTTTTTTTCAATCCATTGTTGAATTTGCTCACCTTTCAAACTTGTGCTTTTGAGTACTTGAACTTGAAATTCAAAACGCTTTGTTAAAAATGCTATTAGGCATGGATTTAACCAAAAGGGAACATCAAAAAGATGCTTTGGTTTGATTTCCATTTTAGAGAGCTCCTTAAAACCATGAATAAGACCATTCTTGCATGCATATCTATAAAATCCAATTTCAAATTTGATCTTAGTTACAGTATTATAGCTATAGGCAAGATTGATATAGGGATTAAATTGTTCACCATCAATGATAACACCATCTCCAGTATGAACAAGCTGCGCATTAAACCACTGCTTTTTTCTACCGTACTCCATGTGATTAATATAAATATCTTTTACGGAGGTTGCACCAAAGAGCTTTTTTGTCCAATGTATACCGGCTACTACAACTTCTTTGTACGTTCTAAAGTCAAAATCTTTTTGAAAGGTGTGATAAGAAATCCTTTTTGAATCAAAAAAAGGATAACCATCTACTAAATATTTATCGATGGGTTGGTAGTAGTTTTTTTCTGCTTTGAAAAAAAGAACTTCAATTGCTGAAAGCGGTTGCATTTTTGGCATGTTATATTTAATTTAAATCGTTTACTTTTTTTTAGGCCCTCAACATTCTTTTAATGGTATCCTGCATGGCTTGTTTGAATACTTCATCTTTAGAAATTAATCGATACAAATCAAGCTCGTTTTTACGTTGCTTACCCATTACATCATCAAAAATTTTATTAAACGCAATGTCCCTGTTTTGAATATCTAAATTATCGGCATACTTTTCTTTGAAGTCGCTATGCTCTTTCATTTTTTGGGCGAGGTTTACAAATTTTGCTCGTTGCTCGTCAGGTGTGGCCTCCCAACCTTGAAACCAACGTTCGTTAAAACTTTTGATGATTAGATCTAATGCATCTTTTTCAGATTCGCCTCCATGTGCAGCTCTTGGATTTGCATTCTTTGATTCTACTTCGGTTGCTGATGCGTCTAGGCCGATGCTTGTATTTAACTTAACGCGTTCTAAACCATAAGTTGAAAGATCCACGGAATTTAACAAGTCATCTAAAGCATCTTTTTCATTGTCAACTATGATAAGTTTTGGAATTAAGAACTTCAAAAACCAAAAGAGTTTTTCCCAAGCCACAACTTCATACGGCATAATGGACGCCATCTGTCCGTATATTTTTACAAAGTGCTTCGCTTTAATTTTATAATCGGCCTTTGCTTTATCTTCTAATTCTAATGTAGTATTGAAACGTTCGGCGGCTATGTCTATAATCGGACTTAACTCTTGGGCATTTACGCCTTTGAAATATTTTTCCACAAAATCTTCTACTTCACTCCATTCATACACACCTACATCATCTACATTGGATTTTAATTCGTGCAACACATTGATGTCGGTGGCTTTGCTTAATGAGGTTGCGGTATAGAATGGATCGAATGATTTCTTAATATCGTCAATAGTATTGTAAAAATCGAGAATGAATAAATCTTCGGTTTTCTTACCTAGCTTATCTGATGAACGATTTAATCTGGATAAGGCTTGCACAGCTATTACGCCTTGTAGTTTTTTATCAACATACATGGCAGTAAGTTTGGGTTGGTCATAACCTGTTAAGTACTTATTTGCCACCACCAAAATGCGATATTCGTTCATATCTACATAACGGGCAATTTTGTCACTGATATAACCGGGGTCTGTTGGTTTTGCTGTATCTAGATATGCAGGAAAGTCATTGATGCTATCTTCTGTATATTCAATGCCTTTTATTTTTTTTATTCCTGAAAAAGCAATGGCAATTCTAAATGGATTTCCTCTATCTTCCAGTAATTGCTTCAAAGCAAAATAGTAGTTGATAGCAGATTCAATACTTTGTGCTGCAACGATTGCTTTTGCCTTTCCTTTCAACTTTTTGGTGTTGACCAATTTTGTCACAAAATGGTCAATCATGATGTCGGCTTTGGTGGCAATGGTTTGCTTGTTCTGCTCTACGTAGGTTCGTAATTTCTTTTGTGCCTTCACCGTATCAAACAACGGATTATCTTGTATCGATTTCTCTATCTCGTAATAACTTTTATATGTGGTATAGTTTGCCAAAACATCCAAGATGAATCCCTCTTCAATGGCTTGTTTCATTGAATACAAATGGAAAGGTTTGTATTTACCATCTGCTTGTTTTATACCAAATCTTTCTAATGTATTGTTTTTAGGCGTTGCCGTGAAAGCTAAGTAAGAGGCGTTGCCACGCATCTTACGTGTGCGTATGGCTGCTAATATCTTGTCTTGTGGGTCTTCATCATCTTCATCTTCTGAAGTATTGCCCATAGCCTGATTCATTTTACTTGCGGATGAACCACTCTGGCTGGAATGTGCTTCATCAATGATCACGGCAAATCGTTTATCACTTAAATCTGCAATACCTTCCACTATGAATGGAAACTTTTGAATAGTGGTGATGATAATTTTCTTCCCAATCTCCAAACTTTTTTTTAACTCTTCGGATGTATAGGCAGGTGCAACAATATTTTTGACCTCTGAAAACTCTCTGATGTTTTCTCGAAGTTGCTTGTCTAACAATTTTCTATCGGTTACTACAATGACTGAATCAAACAGTGGATTGGAAACACCTTTGCTTCCCGGAATAGTATCACTTTCAGGATAAGTTTCAATAAGTTGATAAGCTGCCCAGGTAATGGAATTTGATTTTCCTGAACCGGCTGAATGTTGTATTAGATAAGTTTGACCAACGCCTTTTTTGCTTGCATCAGCAATGATTTTTCGAACTACATCCAATTGATGATAACGTGGAAAAAATAAGGTCTTTTTGTTTAATGGATCGGTGTCTTTTCCATCAAAACGTACAAAATGCTGAATAATATTGGCAATGCTTTGTCTGGTAAATATTTCTTCCCATAAATAAGCCGTTTTATGTCCAAAAGGATTCGGTGGATTGCCTTTTCCAAACAATGGCTCTAGCTGACCTAAATTAAATGGTAAAAAGTAAGTATTCGCACCATCAAGCTTAGTGGTCATGTATGCCTCATCGGTATCTACTGCAAAATGCACAATACAACGACCAAAGTTCAGTAGGGGTTGCGTGATATCTCTTTTGAATTTATACTGGCTTTGCCCATGAACTTTTGCGTTTTGCCCTGTCCAATGATTTTTCAATTCCATGGTGGCAAATGGCAAACCATTTACAAAGAGCACCATGTCTATTTCTTCTCCGGGATTTGTTACTGAATAACGAAGTTGGCGTGTTGAACTGAACTGATTGCTTTCGAAATTTGCTTTTATAGTATTGCTGCTGCTTGCCAATGGCAATGGGTATAACAATGTAAAATGTGCATCATCAACATCAAGACCTTTGCGTAACAAACGTAAGATGCCATATTTCTTAATCATTCGATCCAAGCGTTCTAATATCTTGAGTTTCCAATCACTTAGTTTTTGGAGCTTGGCTAATTCATCTTTTTGTGTGGTTTGCAAGAAATCCCAAAAACGGTTTTCATCTATGGCGTACTTCGCATTAAAATCTTCAGGGAAACCAATATAATAACCATTAGCCGCTTGATATAATGGAACTCTATCTTGTGTACTATTTAAAGGAATATTTTGCTCCGCTAAATCTTCTAGGCAGGTGCCTGTAAGACGTTTTTCTATTGTTGATTCTAGTGCTTGTTCGTTGGTTTTGCTTTGCATTGTTGTGAGTTTTTTGTCTTAATCACGGATTTGACGGATGGTTGGATTTCACGGATTTATTGTAGGTATTATTTATTAATTGGCAACTGGCTGTTTGTCGTTTTTTGATGATGGCTATAAGTGCTTGTTCGTTAGTTTTACTAGTCATTTCCCTTTAATTTCTTTTGTAACGATTTTCCTTTTTTAGTTAATCTATATTTTTGATTCTTGCTTGTTTTCTTTTCAGGCATAGTTAACTCTATTAAGCCTGTTTCTAGCGCTAATTTGATATATGTCTTTTGAAAATTATCTCTGTTTTTAAGTTCCAAAGCAACCATTATTTCATCCCTGCTCATTTCATCATTTAGCAACCATACAACCCGGTGAGATAGGTTTTCTATGGCAATAAATTTAGCATCATGTATGGTATCATGTATGGTATCATGTATGGTATCATGTATGGTATCATGTATGGTGCTATGTTTTCCTTTATTAGAAGCTGAAGGTCTCCACAAAATCACCTTAAATCCCTCGTTGATGACAAATTCGGGGGGAATTAAATCTGCTTCTTTTGTCAGTTTAATCATTTCTAAAATACCCGTTCCATAACGTTCAATATTACCAGTTAAAAACATACAATTGGCTAATAGTGGATTGTGAGGATATGAACCGTGAGCGTTTGGAAGATCGGATAATTCCAGTTCATCTGGTAAGCTTCCAGGATTAAATATCTCTATTCGGTTTTTAAACACTGATACTTGAATACTAGCTTTGCTATAATATTCTCTGTGTGCAACTGCATTTATAATTGCTTCGGCTATTGCTCTGCGTGGAATTTCATAAGTGGTGCTTACTTGATTACTCGATTCTCGTGTTCCAGTGCTTAAACTTATTTTAGAAAGAACAAAATCAACAGCACGTTCTGCCATTTCAAAAGCTGTGCCGCTAAATTCTTTATAATCAGGAATTGGCTTTTCTATTTCAACACCATGGAAATGTGCACATTTTACAGTTGCAGTGGTGAAATATCGTTGCGGGTTTTTTCCAAAGGCTAAAATAGCACTATTGGTTAACTGATGATTGCGGATAAGGTTTAAATGAATCAACACCTGTTCAACTGTTGCTGTTTCTTGAACAGGGAAATTTCGTTTTAATCTTGCAGCACGAACAAATTGCTGAATCAACATTGGGTCAATATCATCTAAAGTAGCTTCATTGTTTATGCTTTCATCAAATTCGTGACTAGTTATTTTACCCGTTTGTTTGAGGTAGCGAACACAAGAATTATAGACTTCTTTTTTTAACTCTTCAATGGTATCAAAACGCTTTCGAGAAACATCATCGCCCACCTTTCTTATAAAACGGAGCTCTTTAGGGTGTCGAGTTTCATCAGTTTGTCCTTTTATATATACCCATTTTTGTAGCAATTGTTTTTTTGCCTCATCATACTCATGTTCCGTGGGCGAAATACCTAGGCTATCTTCAAAACCATAATCATTACCTAAAAGTCCTACATAAATATGTGCAGCCGCTACTTCGGCTAAATATACTTGAGAAGCACTATTGCTAGTGGCTGCCATTTCTTCAAATAAAAATACCTCAAAAAAATCTCCAAGCATGGCATCATTGTGGATGTATTGTGCCAAAGCCTTACGTTCTGTGGCAAATTCTTTTTGAACACTCGATATGAATATTTTTAAAGGCTTCATATTAACAAACTTTTATTTTCCAATTTCTTAATTGTTTATCAATGTATTTTTACTTTGCATATTGTGGCGTCTTTTTTGTCTTATTCACGGTTTTTACGGATGATTGGATTTCACTGATTTTTTAATTTATCATTTATGAAACAAGTCTTTTGAAAGTTAGCGATTTACTACCAAAATTGATAAGAAGTCCAACTTCTAATTTATACGCTTTCAAATAATTTAGTGCTTGGGCCAAGTGAACATCATCTAATTGAATAACAGCTTTCAGTTCCACTAGTACTTTTCCCTCCACAACAAAATCTGCACGTCTTTTGCCAATTGGTTCGGGCAATGCTTTATAATAGATTTCTTGTTCTATTTCACGAGCAAATACCAGCCCTTTTTGTGTCATTTCCCATGCCAATGCCCGTTGGTAAATGACTTCCTGAAATCCATTGCCCAGAAAACTGTGCACTTCAAATGAAGCACCTATGATCTTCTCCGTAATATCTTTATACTTTAATTTCTCCTCCATTAGCCATAAAGTTTTAATTCTTACAAAATCCATTTAATTAATCATCATCCATCAATCAAAATCAATCATCCATCATCCATCCATC
>CAMBSD010000029.1 GCA_945870425.1 Chitinophaga pinensis
CAGTCTCGCTTACTTCAGTTCATCCCTCACGAGATACAACCTTGCGACTTGCTACACTTCGTGCCGTTACACACGCGTGGAGAATCTTCCATTCTCTGGCTTCTTTATTTTTTGATAAAGAACTATATTTGTCATTCAAGGCGCACACAGCGAGTAAGCAATATTGCCTTGCCGCAGGCGCAACACAAGGCAACATCGCCTACACGCAAAACGTTATAGCAAATTTAAAACTTGATGTAAAATTGAAAAAGATAAAGATAAATATTTAAGCTTCTTGAAGTTGACAGGTAGTTAATTTCAACTAATAATTAAATGGAGACCAGAGACCATTAAAAAAACGGAATTCGTAAATTAATAAAAAAATGAAAAATTCAAGCTTCTTCTCAAACTTAAAACTTAAACTTAAATTGGGTTTGATAATGATGAGCGCCTTATTTGTGTTAACTGCAAATATAGGATTTTCGCAAACCCCTGAATTGTTTGAAGACACAGTATTACTTAACAACATTGCCGCACCATGGGGCTTTACATTTATTAACAAAAATGAAGTACTGTTTACAGAAAAACAAGGCAAAGTTTATCGTTATGCTATTTCTACTGGAACTCTTGATGAAATAAGTGGTGTGCCTACTGTTTCACAAAATGGACAAGGAGGATTATTGGATATTGCCTTACATCCAAATTTCAGCAATAACAATTTTGTTTACCTTACATATGCAATCGCGGCAACTGGTGGGCAAACAACAGCGTTAGGCAGAGGAACACTTGTAGGCAACCAACTTCAAAACTTCACAGAGTTGTTCAGAGCATTACCAATACGTAACTCCGGCACTCACTTTGGCAGTAGAATCGTTTTTGATAAAGATACTTTTCTTTATATGTCTGTAGGTGATCGTGGAGCGCAAGATAGTGTTCAAAGCAAAAGCAACCATTTTGGCAAAGTATTGCGATTCAATGATGATGGAACTGTGCCAGCAAGCAATCCCTTAGTAGGAGTTGCGAATGCAAAACCTGAAATTTATTGTTGGGGGAATCGAAATATACAAGGCATGGTCATGAATCCTGCAACTGGTGAAATATACGCACATGAACATGGCCCTAGAGGTGGAGATGAACTCAATTTGATTAAACCAAATACCAATTATGGTTGGCCTGAAGTTACTTTTGGCATCAACTACGATGGAACTCCTATTACACCCGATACCACGCTTCCGGGAATGGAACTTCCCCTTACTTATTGGGTTCCTTCTATTGCTCCAAGTGGAATGACTTTTATTAAGAATAGACAAGCAAACAATGAAGCTGATATTTTAATTGGTGCATTGGCAGGCACTCATATTCATTGGCTTAAAATGAAAGACAATAAAAGAGTATCTTCAACAAGAAGTATGAATGGTTATGCGCGTTTTAGAGATATAAGACAAGCACCTGATGGTAAGATTTATGCAATGACCGAATCTCCAAACCGATTTGTGCTATTGCGTTCAAGTGTGCCTGTTTTTGTTTCCATAGAAGACAGAGGAATTGAATTGGTAGAAACAAGTATTCTATATCCAAATCCCAGTGCGGGAGAAAGTACTTTGTCATTTTATGTGACAAAAAACCAATATGTTTCAGTTAGAATTTTCAGCTCAAATGGTGTTTTAATTAAAGAATTACCTGCTCAACCTTATTCTAAAGGCAAACATGCACTGCCCATAGAATCCGATAAATTATCTCAGGGTTTTTATCATATAGAGATTAACAAAGGAGATTCAAGGTCATTTTTGAAATTTATTAAAATTTAAAAGAACGAACTATTTTGAGTTGCTTTGAAAGTCTAAAATTTGATAGAAATTTAATAATAAAAAAAAGCTTGATAAACCAAATGAAGGTATCACTGAACAGCTACATCAATAAAATAAAACTAGCCCATAACATGCGTTAAAAAGAAAGAATGGTTTTTGTGGTCTCCTCAATATTATTACTATCTTCTTCAAAAGGAAGTGAACAAGCAGAATTGCTTTCTCTTCCCTTCCTTCTTTTAGCGCGAAACGTCAGATGCAAGCGTAGCAATAATAAGTGGTAGACATTAAACAATTTTAACAAAAGCCTGGTCAAATCGATGCAATTCTAAAATGAGTAACTTTAACAAAAAATAAAATCTACACCTCAAAATGAATAAATCAATATCAACAATAGCAATCGTTTCAATAATAATTGTTGCTTTCTCAATTTCATCGTGCAAAAAGCATGATGAGCATAATATAGGCCACGATGGACATACAATGCTGAACATCAACTACCCCGCAGCTTATGTGGTAAATGGTGCATCGAACAATTTGACGGTAATCAAACTTTCCGATAATACCGTTTCTGAAACCATAGGCTTAAACGGGGCGACATTTCCACACCATATTTACATCAACCCAGCTAAAACCAAGTTAGCGGTTGCTATTACCTCTACCGACCTAAGTGGCGGACATGCTGGACATGGTGGAGCAACAGCTGGTTTGAAAGTTCAGATAATAGATGCTATTACTGGAACAATTGATAAGGAAATTTCCCTGCCTAAAATGCCTCATAATGCGATTTTCAATTCTCAAGGTACGGAACTTTGGATTGGACAATTTGACACAATTCAAAGCCAGGTTTTGATTTACAAAACATCCGACTGGACACTACAAAATACGATTAACGTTGGCAAAGGACTATCAGAAGTTACCTTTTCAAACGATGGCTCTATGGCTTTTGCTTGTAATACAATGGACGGAACAGTTACCTTAATTGATGCTAATACGAAAATGATACAAACCACGCTTACAGTGGGCGCAGACCCTGTTGGTGCTTGGAGCGCAAGCAATGGTAAAATGTATGTGGACAATGAAATGAGCCAAACCATTTCTGAAATTTCTGTGTCAAGTATGACAGTTATAAGCACCATAAATTTAGCGTTCAAACCTGGCTATGTGGCTTACCATACTTCAAGTGGTGAATTATGGGTTTCTAACGCAACTGACGGCAAAGTTGCTTACTATACTTTGGTTAGCGGAGTATGGACTTTACAAGGAAACATTGTAACTGGTGCTGATGCCCACGCAATAACTTTTAACAGTGATGGAACAAAAGCCTACGTTACCAATCAAGGTTCAGGAAGTGTTTCAGTGATTGATGTGGCAACGCACATCGTTTCTCGAACCATTGCAGTAGGGACAAAACCAAACGGGATTGTAATAAAACAATAATTGACAATCAAATAAGGAATTGAAAAATAAGTTTTTGATAGAAACGCAAGCACCTAACCCAGGTTTGGCAAAAGTGGCGGTTCAGTGCTCCGCAGTCCGCCAATTGGCGGAGGTTAATCATCCGCCAGCTGGCGGACTTCGCATCAATCCCGATAGCTATCGGAATGATGCAAATCGCCACCTTCTTGCAGTTGCGAAACGTTATAGGCAAGAATATTAATGCAAGGAATCATGTTAAAATTTAAATTCATATTCCAATTAGCTATTTTAATGCTAATACCTTCATTGACAATCGGTCAAAATATACATATTAAAGTTTTCAATAAAACCGGTTACGATCTTGATTCAGTATTGTTTGGCCATTTTTATTTGGGAAAGCTAAGTAAGGATTCTACTGTTTTTCTTTCTGGTATTGACGAAATTACTATGCAAGGAGATGTTCCGCTAAACCGACCATTTGGTCTTATTGAAGGAAAAAAAAGACCTTTCAATTTGACACCATGTGCCACAAAATCAAAGAAAAAGAAAGAGGGTAGCTATGCGTTCGATGTTTTTATTAACGAGACAAGAAATGAATACTGGCTCTATTGGAAGAAGCATGAATAAAATGATAATACAATTACGAAACCATGTCATCAGACAGAGGTCCAGGGCTCATTTAGTTAGAATGTACAAACTTGTTTGGGGTTAGGGATAAATTTACTTGTTTTGCAGTGTGAAAAAATTGCTTCAATACAATAAAACCTATTTCATCGCTTATCTTTTATTGTTTTCAGTGGCTCTTGTCATTCAGTTTTCTTACAGCAAAACCGATATTTCCATTTTCGTAAACTCCCACTATTCTGATTTTTTAGACTTTGTCTGCCAATACGGAACCTACATGGGTGATGGACTTTTTGTGCTGGTGGCTAGTATGTTCCTCAGTTTTAATAATAAAAAATTAGGAGTTGCTAGTGTATTTGCTTATACCATTAGTTCATTAATTGTACAAGGTCTGAAGCACTTGGTTTTTGATGATAGAAACCGTCCCTCAAAATTTTTGGACATGAATCAAATGCATGTGCTGCCTGGTGTTGAAATTCACCATTTCAACAGCTTTCCCTCAGGTCACACGGCTGCAGCCTTTGCCTTTTTCACCATGTTGGCTATGTTTTACCAAAAACCCGCGTTTCAAATACTATGTTTGTTATTAGCAATTTTCGCAGCTTACACCAGGATATATCTATTGCAACACTTTTTTCAAGATACGCTCGTAGGTTCTGCGATTGGTGTTGCCACAAGTGTGCTGGTGTATGAATGGCTTATTGAAAAGAATAAAATAGCTGCTATTACTTCAAAAATCAGATAAATGCTTCAACTTATTAAAAAATATGATTATGCCGTGGTGGCTTTATGGGCTGCCATATTATTTTTGCCCTTCTTAGGGGCTGTTCATTTGTTTGATTGGGATGAGATAAACTTTGCTGAATCGGCAAGGGAAATGATGGTGACGGGCAACTATCAAAAAGTGCAAATCAATTACCAATCGTTTTGGGAAAAGCCTCCCCTATTCTTTTGGCTGCAAGTAGTAAGCATGAAAATATTCGGTGTGAATGAATATGCAGCTCGCTTCCCTAATGCTTTGGTTGGTATTATTACCTTGCTATTGGTTTACTCATTTTCGAAAAAACGTTTTGGAAGAAAAATCGCTTTTCTGTGGGTGTTTTGTATTACAGGTGCCATCACCCCGCATTTGTATTTTAAAAGTGGCATTATTGACCCCCTCTACAACCTATTTATTTTCTTGGCGGTTTATGTGTTACATCTTTTTTCATTGGAAAAGGATGAGAAGAAAAAAACTAGCTACTCCCTCCTATTGGGTGCTGCCGTGGGGCTTGCTATATTAACAAAAGGACCTGTAGCGCTCATCATTTTGCTATTGACTCTGTTTGTTTATTTGGCATTTACTTCTTTCAAATTTTTCTTTTCCATTAAACATTTTCTGCTGGTTACTATCACAGCCCTTGGCATAAGCCTGTTTTGGTTTGCTTTTGAATTGTATAGCAATGGTTTTACTTTTATTAATGAGTTTGTGAGCTATCAAGCTGATTTGTTTAAGAATCCTGTGGCCGACCACGGGCAGCCTTTTTATTACCATCCATTGGTACTATTGTTTGGGGCTTTTCCAGTTTCAATTTTTGCAATTAAAGGATTGGTAAAAAGGAAACTAGATGCCAGCAATGCTCAAGATAATTTCTATCTATTTATGATGATTTTATTTTGGGTGGTTTTGATTTTGTTTTCTATCGTAAAAACCAAAATTGTACACTACTCATCGTGTTGCTATTTGCCACTTACTTTTATGGCTGCACATCAAATCAATGGTTTCGTTTTTGGAGATAAAAAAATAGCAAATTGGCAAATTGTTTTGTTTGCTTTTATTGGTGTGGTATTAGCTATGCTGATAGGCATTCTGCCATTTACTGATGTATTAAAACACAGTATTATTCCAATGATTAAAGATGATTTTGCGGTGGCTTGTTTAAGTGTGGATGCAAGTTGGAATGGATATGAGTTTATGCTAGGCAGTATGCTGCTTTCTATGGTGTTTGTAACCTGTTATTACTTGTTTAGAAATGAAAGCGCCAAGGGCTTTATGCTCATCTTGTTTTTTATAGCTACTTTTTTACCTGCCTTGCTACGATTGGTGGCCCCAAAAATTGAAGAATACTCGCAGAGACCTGCTATTGAGTTTTTTGAAAACATTGCTGATAAAGACTGCTATGTGTGCACCCCTGGTTACCGAAGCTATGCAACTTATTTTTATGCTAAAGTAATGCCTCAAAGGAATGATAAATACTATGATGAAAACTGGCTAAAAACGGGAGACATAGACAAGCCTGTGTATTTTGTGATGCATGTGGGTGGCTCCAAGGACCATGTAAATGATGAAATGAGTCTGTTGTATACCAAAGGTGGTTTTGAATTTTATAGAAGGGAAATTCCTGCGAAAAAGCCTTAGTACTAATACTCGTAATACTTTACCGTCACATTATTCTTTTTGCTAAAAGCTATTTCAGTTTTGCTTTGAGGCTGAAGAGAATAGTTGAATCCCACCGAACTGCTATCTGACTTAATATCTTCCCAATCTGTTTTGCTCGAAAAGTCTTCTGAGAACTCGCGCTCAGGGTCGATGGCCGGGGTTCTAAAATTATTGTTTTGAAAAAAATCAAAAATATATTTTTTCATATAGTCTTCCCTTTGTAAGTCAGTTGCATAATTGCCACCTCCATCAAAAGCTTCGGCTAAAATTTGCAAACAAGGAAAATTATCGTGGTAAATTTCTACACCTTGTGCATTTCTGATAGTAAAATCAATTGTAGAACTGTAATAGTGCTCCCCATTAAGTACAATTTTAAATACATCCTTGGATTTTGAATTTGAAAAATTCCTCATAACAGATTTTTCAAAAAGTATTTTTCTACTTGAAATGGCAGTATCTACCTCTGTATGATATGACATTTCTTTGGTAGACATTCCCTCGTAATGCTTTGATTTTTCAGGTATTTTATAATTTAAACTATCATTCACATTTTCGTCTAAATCGTAATTATAAGCATTGTCCTGACTGCCACAAGCTGACAAAGCTAGTAGCAATATCAAACAATAAAGGTGTATCTTCATACGAGCAAAATAATTTTTTTTTTAATAAAATTAAAAATTCAACTCGTCAATTGCACTCTGAAATTCTCTGATAGATCGGCTATCATTTTTCAGTTTAGCGCTAATCAGTCCCTTTTCAAAAACCTCCAATGCCTTTGTTTCATTGCCTTCGTTCACCAAAATCAAACCCAATTGGTAATAAGCTGGAACATAATTTTTATCACTTTTTAATACCTGCTCAAAAATCTCATGGGCTATGGAAGTCTTGCCTAAGCCCAAATACTCCATAGCTACCGCATATTTATTGAATAAATCATCAGGGTAAAGGACTTGTAATTCGAGTAATTTTTCTAGGCGATTGCTTTCCATTTCCTATTGAACATTTTTTAAATACTTTTGCCGCAAATATAAACGCATAATAAATGAAGATTTTAGTTTGTTTGAGCAATGTGCCTGACACAACCTCAAAAATTACTTTTACAGATAACAACACAAAATTCAACACAGCTGGTGTTCAGTTTATTATTAATCCTTATGACGAATTAGCTTTAACAAGGGCGTTGGAAATTACCGAAAAGCAAGGTGGAACCGTTACTACCATTACGGTTGGATTGCCAGAAACTGAGCCAAGCATACGTAAAGGTTTGGCAATTGGTGCTACTGATGCGGTAAGGGTAAATGCTGAAGCTACTGATGCTTATTTTGTGGCCGAACAAATTGCAGCTTATGCCAAGGCAGAAGGTTTTGATTTAATCTTGACGGGAAGAGAAGGAATAGACTATAACAGCGGCCAAGTGGCTGGCTTATTAGGAGAAATGTTGGGATTGCCTTCAGTAAACGTAATTACAAGCATTGAAATAGAAAATGGTATTGCTACAATGGAACGTGATATTGATGGAGGTAAAGAAAAAGTAAGTTGCAAACTGCCTTTGGTGGCTAGCGCTCAAAAAGAACTTACCGAGCCTCGTATTCCAAACATGCGTGGTATCATGGCAGCCAGAACCAAGCCATTAAAAGTGGTTGAAGCAACTGGTTCTGAAAAAACATCAGCAACTGTTGCCTTTGATTTACCCCCAGCTAAAGGTGGTGTGAAATTAATTGCACCAGAAGATGCAGCTTCATTAATTGGCATTTTACATAATGATATCAAAATAATTTAATTAGGAAAAAGGATGTAGGCAAGAGGAATAAGGAATTAATATATCTAAACCTTACAATCTTGAAATCAATCAATAAAAAAATTATAAAAACATGAACGTATTAATATTCGCAGAACAAATAGATGGCATATTTAAAAAATCAACTTTTGAAGCCATCAGTTATGGAAATGATATAGCTAAAAAAACAGGTGGTCAAGCCATTGCTGCTGTGTTAGGCCTAGTTGATAATGCACATTTAGCTGAATTAGCAACTTATGGTGCTGACAAAATTATCCATGTAAACAATGATAAACTAAGTGCATTTGTGCCTGAGTCTTATGCCAAGGTAGTAGCAGAAATTGCAAACAATGAAAATGCAAGCGTTTTGGTTATTTCAAATACATACACAGGTAAATCAATAGCTGGCAGAGTAGCGGCTAAATTGAAAGCTGGTATTGCAAGTGGTGTTATTTCAGCACCTGATACTGCCTCTGGATTTAAAGTACGAAGAGGTGTATTTTCAGGTAAGGCTTTTGCTGATGTAAATATTTCGAGTGCCATAAAAGTATTAGCTATAACACCTAATACTTTTGATATTAAGCAAGATGCTAAATCGGCTGATATAGCTGAAATTAGCGCTGACTTGAGCGATGCAGATTTTATAACCAATATAGTTGAAGTAAGCAGAGTGACGGGTAAAATTCCTTTAACTGAAGCTGAAGTGGTAGTTAGCGGAGGACGTGGTTTAAAAGGACCAGAAAACTGGCATTTGATTGAAGACCTAGCTAATGCTTTAGGTGCAGCTCCAGCTTGTAGCAAACCAGTAAGTGATATGCATTGGAGACCTCATAGCGAGCATGTGGGTCAAACAGGTATTACCATTAAACCAAACTTATACATAGCTGTTGGTATTTCAGGTGCTATTCAGCATTTGGCTGGTGTTAGCAGCAGCAAGGTAATTGTTGCGATTAACAAAGACCCTGAAGCTCCTTTCTTCAAGGCTGCTGATTATGGTATTGTGGGTGATGCTTTTGAAGTGATGCCTAAAATTATCGAAGCGGCAAAAGCTTTAAAGAGCTAGTTGATGGTTGTTAGTTGACAGGAATTAGTTAACAGGAAATAGAAAATTCAAAATCCCGAGGCAATGCTTCGGGATTTTTTATGCAATTATTTTTAAGATAAAAGTTTATTGGAAAATCTTCATAAACTCAATAGAAACAAGTTGTATTTTATTTATATTTTAATGTTATTGCATAAAGATATTAAATACTATAATGTATGGACAAAGTCTTCAAAATAATAGGTGTAATTTGTTTTTGCTCAATGATGCTAGCAAGTTGCGGAACCATATTTGGAGGTGGGAAATACTCTGCTCATGTGGTTGTAAGTAATAACCCTAATGCCAAAATTTATTATAAAGGTGAATTTGTTGGAACAGGAAATGCTACATTTAAAGTTAATAGGTACCATGCCAATAGAGTTAATATTGCGCTAAAAAGCAATGGCTGCCAAGACCAAACTTTTGCTTATAATAAAAGTAGCATTAGAGGATGGGCTATAGCAGGAACATTATTATCAT
>CAMBSD010000030.1 GCA_945870425.1 Chitinophaga pinensis
AAGGTTACCCTTAATTCTGAAATTGAAAAGCAAAAAAAGTTTTATGAAAATTTATTTGATAACATACCTGTAGATATCGGTGTATTTGATAATGAACTTAGATATAAATTTTTAAATAAGAATTCGGTTAAAGATGAAAAAATACGAAAGTTGTTAATTAATAAAACACTTAAAGATTATTATGAGTTTAGGAATTTAGATCTGCAACTTGCAGATGAAAGACAGTCATTACTTCAAAAAGCAATTACTGAAAAAAAACAGCTCGCTTTCAAGACATTTATAACGAGTTTACCGACAATGAAAAAGTAATACTTAGAGAGTTATTTCCATACGAAGATAATGAAGGTAGGAATTATTTAATGGCTTATGGTGTTGATATTACTGAGCTAAAAAAAGGCCGTGACGAGCTCATAATAAAAAATAAGGAACTTGAAAAACTTAATGGAGAGCTAGATAGTTTAATATATTCTATTACACATGACTTGCGATCGCCTGTGCTTGCGCTTATGGGCTTGTTAGATATTGTTTATGAAAGTGGAGAATTTGGGAGTGAAAATCAAGAGTATTTATCTCTAATGCGCAAATCAATATTAAGGTTAGATGACACTATTCGTGAAATTCTAAACTATTCGCGAAATGCTCGAACTGATATTGATTATACTGAAATTGATTTACTACATTTTGTCAATCAATCTTTTTAAAGTGTTCAATATTATGTTAGTTATAAAATTAGGTTAGAAACATCGATACATGCTGATTGCGCTTTTTATTCTGATGAAAATCGAATAAATACGCTGATAAATAATTTAGTAACTAATGCTGTAAAATATAGCAGAGAAAATGATGGCCATGCATTTATAAAATTTTCAGCTAGCATTGATCAAAATAATTGTGTGATAACCATTCAGGACAATGGTGAGGGTATACCTTATGACCATCAAAAAAATGTTTTTAAAATATTCCACAGAGCCTCAAGCACAGCAATAGGCTCTGGCCTAGGGCTCTTTATTTGTTCGGAAATAATTAATAAACTTAATGGAAAAATATCACTAGAATCAGTGCCACTTAATGGAACTACATTTACTATTACCATACCAAATGGAATTAAAACTATAGAGATAATCTAAGTTAATTTAATATGAACAGTGAATTTTTTTAATAATGAACCAAGTTCACATTTACTATAATTAAACTACTCTCAATTAATGTGATTTAATTTTGAGTTGTATATTTCATTTACTTTATCCTCGGTAAGTGGTTTGCTTAAAAAGCCTTTGACAGGAAAAAAAGTACTTGCTTTTTCTTTATCTTTTTCATCCAGGGAAGAAGTTAACATAAATATATTAGTGTGCGAGCACTTTAGCCCAACAAACTCCTCCAAAAATTCAAAACCATCCATTTCTGGCATTCTTATATCAAGTAGGATAATATCAGAGCAATTCTCATTTGATTCAGAAAAAAAAACCAAAGCTTGTTTAGCATTAGAAAAAGTAGTTACGTTATTTGCTATCCCAGAGTTTTTTATGACCCTGTTACTAATAAAATTGAAAATGTTATCATCATCAATAATTACAATATCTAATTTTTTATCCATAAACGCACTATTCAATCCCCAAAAGTAGTGTTTTTTTTAAAATCAGCAAACAAGTATGATATCTTATTTTCTAGTTTAGATTGATATGAGAATTTTTAATAATGTTATAATCTTGATAAAGTTAATTCTGCAAAATCAATGGCTAGAGTGTTTAGAAAAGACTTAGATCGTATATTGTATTACATACAGGGGAAGAGGAAGAAATATTAGGTGGTTAATAGTTGAGTGGCAAGATCATGAAAACAGCCAGAGGCTAATAAATAAGGTCACCAGCGGGAGGCTGGCGACTGCGGTTGATGTCTGCGGGATTTTTGATTGAGTTTATTTTCCTATAATCATTATATCCTGAAAATCGATGGCTTCAATTTTACTTCTTCCGCACCAATAGCCTTTATGGTGGTGTTTTAATGTAAGTTTGTTTCTATTCAAACATTCATTTTCAATATAGTTTTTCTTCAAAGCTATATTGGCTGATTTTACTTTCTCATCCATGAGTTTGTAGTAGCCATAATCATGTTTAAAGTAAAATTTCTTATCTACTTCCATTAATTTTTCAGACTCATCATCAAGAACAAAAAAGGTTGCAAAGCAGGTGCCCCCACTTTTTAATACCCTTGATATTTCAGCACAATATTGCTTGATTTCATCTGGCATCATGTGGGTAAAAACAGAAGTAAGGATGATAAAATCGAAG
This sequence comes from Chitinophaga pinensis, assembly GCA_945870425.1. GTDB lineage: Bacteria > Bacteroidota > Bacteroidia > UKL13-3 > UKL13-3 > RGVD01. The sequence continues at coordinate 2,289 of CAMBSD010000030.1, forward strand.
CTACTATCAGCATAAGGAAATAGGAAATGTGAGGCCTTATCGCCATTTGATTTGTATAAATCGTTCTGCAGGTCAACACATGTAAAACTGAAATTTTTGTAGCGACTCGAGATGTTTTTATCGCACCAATCAATTCCTTTTTTTACAATATCAAATCCATCGTAAGAACCTTTTTCGTTTAAATATTTTGTTAATGGTATGGCCATTCTACCAATGCCACATCCAATGTCTAAGACATGGTGATTTGGCGCTAATCCACCTAACTCTATAAAGAATTTTAAATACCTGTTTCCTTGCGCCAAAAAATCACCCGATCCAATAAATATCATACCTTTGGGTGGAAGTAGTTCGTTTTTGTTACTAATTGAATACCAAATATCATGAGGGAGGAACCATAGCCTCCTTGCAGTATAGCGCCATTCGGCTGGAATAAAATAGTATATTTTACGGAGCAGTTGCATTTTGTTGCAAAATATGATTTGCATAGTTGTATTACCAAATCTTTAGCAATTAATTTGCTTAAATTATAAATAGTGAAGATAGTATTTTTAGGAACACCCGAATTTTCAGTAATGGCATTGGATGCTATTATCAGAGCAGGACATGATGTAGCGGCTGTTGTTACCATGCCTGATAAGCCATCTGGACGTGGAATGTATTTACAACAATCTGCCATAAAGAAGTATGCCTTAGAGCACCATTTGAAAATACTTCAACCTGAAAAACTTAGGGACGAAGAGTTTATTGAGGAGTTGAAAGTAATTAATGCGGATATTAATGTGGTTATTGCCTTTAGGATGTTGCCTGAAGTGGTCTGGAATATGCCAAAGTATGGAACAATGAATCTTCATGCTTCTCTTTTACCTGATTATAGAGGTGCTGCCCCCATCAATTGGGCTATAATAAATGGAGATACAAAATCAGGAGTTTGTACCTTTTTGTTGAAGCATGAAATTGATACAGGTGACATACTATTGAAACAGGAAGTTGAAATAGGGGAGGACACCAAGGCAGGAGAACTTCATGATACCTTAATGCAAGTTGGTGCTGAAGTTGTTATAAAATCTCTTGAAATGATTCAAAATGGTAATTATATAACTGAATCTCAGCCTCAATTTGCAGGTAAACTTGCACCTAAAATTTTTAAGCAAGACTGTCAAATAGATTGGTCTAAGAGCTGTTCATCCATTTATAACCTAATTAGAGGATTAAGCCCATATCCCGCAGCTCATTCACAACTTCATGGAAAGAGTATCAAAATTTTCAAGGCATCAAAAGAAATTATTCCTCATCAATACGAAGAGGGTAAAGCTTTTTCTGATGGAAAAACCTATCTAAAATATGCTTGTTCCGATGGTTTCATTTCAGTTATTGAACTTCAATTAGAAGGCAAGAAAAAAATGCTAGTAGATGAGTTTTTAAGGGGATATAAATGGATAGATTAATCTTTATTTATGCTTATTACTATCTAAGGGAATGAGCTGATAGGCGCTATCTGCCCAATTTATTAATAGTTTCGCTTGCTCATTTGATAAAATTGCATTTTTATGAATAATCGTGTAAGAACTTAATGGCATTTCATGCTCTTTAATCTCTTTTAGTAATTCTTCTAATTTATGTCGTTTTCTTTTGGCTTTGTAATTATTAAACTCGGAAAAGTTTAATTCTCTTTTGCCTTCATTAACATGATTTGCTAACCATATACCAATTGGTTGGATTTTACTATACCATGGATAATCGGTATGATTAGAATGGCAATCAAAACAACTCGTTTTTAATATTTGCATTACATTTTCTGGCACTGCTAAAGTATGTGTAATATCGTTTTCTCCTAACGAATTACCCATATTAGTTTCAGGTTGATAAAACTGAATGAGAACTAAGATAACACCTAGTACAATTATTATTTTCTTAGCTGATATTTTGCTCATTTTGTCTATTTGTAAAAAAAACGCTATTCATTTTTGAATAGCGTTTTTTTAATTTATTTACTATTTTACCACATTAAACTTTTTAGCATAATTATTCAAGTCGGTTTCGATGCTTAGGAGGTAAATGCCAGCAGCTTTGCCTTCCATATCCAATTCTACTTTGCTACCTGCTATTGCCACTTTCATATTTTGTATCTCTTTGCCAAACACATCATATACCCTCACTTGTTGGATATATTCTTTGGTATTTAACTCAACAGTTAACATGTTGCTAGTTGGCACAGGATACATTTTCATTTCACCTGCTTTTAGTTCTTTTACCGAAGTAAAATCATCCAATACCTCTACCTGACGGCTCACTGATATGGCCGAGTTACCGCTTGGATCTGTTAAGTAATAATTTAACAAATAAGTGCCTGGTAATTGGGTAGTGAAGTTACCCGAGTCTCTTACTAGCAATGCTTGCAATACATTTGTTGCATAATAGTTGTCTTGAATGTTTACCAATGGGTCTTCATATTTTTCAAAACGATGAATGCTTAGCAATGGAGATCCTATCAAAGTAATCACTGGTTTGCGTTTTTTTACCACATTCACACTTCTAGTGATAGTAGCGGTATTGCCCGATCCATCTGTCACAGTGTATTCTATGCTGCCTGTGCCTAATTGTTTATTATCAAAGCTTGTTTTTGTTTTTACACTCAAGGCATTTAATGGCCAATAGTTATCTTTTAATGTATATCCTGGATCTGAGAATTCGTCATTCACCTCCAAGTTCATCGGATTTGATCCCCTTAGTGTAATGGTAGGAGCTACCAAATCTTTTACTTGCACTTCTAAAAAGTATGGTTTTGATTGGTTGTTAAAACTATCCGCAGCGTTGTATATCAAATTGTAAGTTCCAATATTATTTGCATTTACTTCTCCTATCACGTTTATATCTGAGTTTCGCAACGATTTTTGATAGTTATCTGTAATGGATATTACGTTTTTGCTCATGGCATCAAATACCGTATTTACTTGTTGGATAAACGGATTTTGTTTGGCTATAATTCTTGGAGCCAAGCTATCTATCACGGTTACTGTGCGGGTGCGTATCACACTAAATCCATCTGCATCGGTTATATTGTATATGATATTGTATACCCCTACAGTGGATGTATCTAATTCGGTTGATTTTTGTACTAGATTAGTTATTATTTTTCCTAAGTTGTCGGTAGCAGTGAAGCCAGGCTCATTAAATGTGGTATTTACCAACATCCTAATATTACCTCCCAAGAGTGTTAATCTAGGTCCTCTTTGGTTTAATACCACAAATACAGTGCGTTTAAGTGTATCACTCACGTTGCCATATAAATCTCTTACAATATAGCGAAGGTAGTTAGGGCCTGTTTTGCTTATATCCACAGTTCCCAATGTTTCATATCTTGAGCTGATATCGCCTTCTAGGTTATCCGTAGCTATTACACCAGGGTCAACAAATGCTTGGTTGATTTCTGTTTCTATTCTGCTTAGGTCTTTTAAAGCAATCGTTGGTCTGATTGTATCAAAACTAAAGTCCACATCAAAATCTTTAAACATACCCATATAGGCTGCTGATGGGTTTAATGCTGGGGATGCATTACTTAGTCCAACACCTACCCTCATTCTCATGGTTCCTAATACTTGATCTAATTTCACAGTGAAGCCACCGGTTTGAACTAGGTTTAAGCTATTGATGGATGACAATACTTCTTCGCTTGCATCAAAACTTCCATTTCGGTTAAAATCTATCCATGCTTTAAAGTCGGCCGCAGCATTGTTGTTTGGTCTTTGTAAGATTACTTGGTAGCTCACGCCTTTGTATACATAAGCTGTTTGAGCCCCTCCTGTAATGTATTGCGATTTTGGCGAATAATTGTTATTAAATGTGGTATCTAATCCTGATCCAACAATGGCCACCCTCGAAATACCAATTCCATTGGTAGCATCTCCTGAATTGATTACATTAGGTTGGTCATAAGAACCAACATCAACATAATCTAGATACATCGTTGAGTCTGTGCCTCTATCATTCAGTACCCATAAGTGTATGGTGTATTTTTTTGCTTGGCCAAACATAACAATAGGATTTTGACTGGTACTACTTGTAACCCAAGTAACTTTAGCAGTCCCTGGTACTCCTCCTAATGTAACATACCATCTCCATTGCCTTGGTCCATTTAAACTTTTATCGATTAATTGGTAAGTATCTGTTGTAAATCCTGCTCTTTTGCTTATACTTATACGTGCACTAGGTGCAGATTGAATAGGCAAGAACATTACATTTTTACAAACCGTATCACTACCTACACAATTATAAACAGCTAAACATATTTTTCGTAAAGAAGCAGTGGTTATTAAAAAGCTTCTCGTTGGTTGAGCACTGATACTATCCACAATGGGTGTTTGTGCAGGGTTACCAAAGGTGCCATTTCCGTCTGTATCCCAACTGTATTGCATCAAGGCTCCAAGTGATTTATTTTCATACACCAATGGTGCAAGTGAATAGAGGGTATCAGGCAAATTAAATCTAGCTATTGGTTTGCCATAGCTAGCAGGCTTGATGGCCCAACGTATTGAAAAACCTGCTGAATCAAATCCTGTTGGATTGGCTCCTGTTTGTGTTCTGTATCTAATAAAAACTTGTCGGCCTGCTCTCAAAAAACGATTGGCTACTGGCACATTGGTCAAGGAAGCCCCACCTAAACTAGCTAGTTTGGGAGCACTGGCATTTAATCCATTATATACATCTATACTATCTCCTGGATACATTTTCATCCGTTCAACATAAATATAAACAGAGTCTGCACATGGTGTAATTAACATTCCTTGACAGGCTGCCGTTATCTGCGCCCTATCGTAGGCTTGTGCCGGACCATTGATACCAAAGACAAAGCCTGCTGTGTCACTTAGGGTGGCAGAGTTGGCATTACATAAATTGTAGGAATTGACAACGGCTATATAATTTTTCAAACATAGGGTGTCTATACCTCTGATATTGCCTGTTTGCAAGCATATATCATATACACCTGGGTCGCGGGCAACAAAAATAGGATTGGCCTCAAAGTCTTGATAGATGATATTATACCCATAACCTTGACCGGTTTGGTTACATTTATTACAAGCTGGATCGTACCACCAATACCAATTGGTTGGACCAAAATTACTCAAATCATATAAATTGGTATAGTCGTTTAAGCCAACTATTTTCTTAAAGGCGATAAAACTTGACTGAGGCTTCCTGCTTGGTGTATCTACATATATCCACTTCTCAACGCTATCTCTTAAACTATCTCTTTTAGCTCCATTTATAGCAGTCAATCGTACCAACCACAAACCTCTGCGATTAAATGTATAGGTAAAATTATCTGTATATTTTGATGTATCAATATTACATTGGTTAGGTATGTTGGCACTTGGTATGTTGGCTGGATTGGTGAAACAAGTACGGAAATATCCATTTTGTAAATTGGCTTCTTGAGGTAGGTTCCAATATACCCTAGAGTGATTTACACTTGTGTTTACCAAAGTAGCAGGGCTGTTTAACCATACGGTATCGGGTGCGTAAAAGTTTGGAATGGGGAAGG
>CAMBSD010000031.1 GCA_945870425.1 Chitinophaga pinensis
TGAATAAACTTACCCAACAATTCCAGCAATGCAGGGTCGCTCATTGCGTGCCAATATTTGATTCCTTTTTCCATCATTTAGCGTATTATTAATGTATAATGTTGAGTTATGCCAACATGTAAACAAACATATTAATGTAGGCATATTCCTACACAAATATACAAATTATTTATTAATGTTGGAAATTAGCAACAATAAAGTCAAAAATTTATTAGGTAAGCAATTGTAGCATGCCTACTTTTGTAACAGCTAACATATTATTCAAAAATTTATCAATTTTTCACCCAGCAAATCGATAAAAAAACACGCTCCCATTACAAAAAATATTTTCACTCTCTCATCTGCTGCAAAGCATTGATTTCACTCGTTTTTTTTGGCAATTTTTAAAATCATATCACCCACTGCAATTCATATATATGATTGCCCTATTGCCCTGGGTGATTTTGGGTAGAAAACATAAAACAAAATATATTGTTGTTGACCCTATTTGAAAATACAAAAAATACATTTGTTTATTTAACGAAAAAATTTTTAATGAGAGAAACCCTGACACCAATTATCAATGAGCTGGCCTCACGCAAAGTGGAATGGTCGCCAAAACAATGAGTTAAAATAAATCTCTTTGAAGAAGAACTTGAACCAGGTATCCGTATTAATACCTTTGGCTCTATCAATCAATACAAGCTCTACCTGGCTAAAATTTATGATGAAGCCAAGATTGTTATTGAATTGGAAATTTCGCAGTCGATAGCGCCTTTGAATGCAATGGGATTGCTGGAAGATTATTTGATTCTTATAAAAGAAAATCAAATAACCTACCTGCCTGATAATTTTGACTTCATACTTTTTTTGGTCGAATTTAAAAGTGCACCCCAATTCAAAAACGCGGCAAATGATTCCATAAAAAAAACTTAAAAATTTTGTAGAAGCACAAAAAGAGCTCCTTTCCAAGCTTGATTTGTTTATCCGTGCAAAGATTAGAATTGCCGAAATAACGCTAAAAATTCTGAAATAAATAATACTAAGGCACTTTCAGGAATGAGTTGGCTTAAAAAAATAAGTATCCAGGAGAATGATTCACTAATTAAATTTATTCCACCTCTCCATGCTAAAAAAATTTGAAGACCTAAATCTTTCAGGTTGTCCCAATTTATCAATAATTGGAGATGCCAATTTTGCTTCTACATTAAGCCTTGATATCTGCAATACAGCTTTCTCTGGCTTTCCAGAATTGAAGGGAGTAAATACATTATCGTATTTAAATCTCCAAAATTGTGAAAAAATGGAAAATCTCAACGAATTGGGAAAAATTGCTTTTGTTAAGGCTAATTATGGCATTCAACTGGATGGATGTAAAGGTTTAAAAAATTTAGATGGTATTTCTCATCTGAAAGACGTTCGCTTAACTCTTGATACAGCAGAGATACCTTTAATCAAAACACCTAATGGAATTAAATCTTTGCGTGCTTCTGAATTAAAATCACTTGAAGGCATCGCTAATTTTAGCGAACTTGTTAAACTAGATATTAGTTCAAGTAAAGTGAGCAAATTAAGTTTATTGGAAGGTTTAAAAAATTTAAAGGTATTGAACCTTGCTAACATCGATAAACTTAAAAGCTTAAAAGGCCTTGAATCATTAGCGTCACTTGAACAATTAATATTGTTTGACTTGGAAAACCTTGAAGATATCAGTGCGATTGAGAATCTCCAACTTCAATCAATTTACATTCGTGGCTGTAAGAAGAAGAAATCTGATTTCCCTTTACGATTACAGAGTATATTTGATTGGCAAAGTAGCTCTGTTAGTAGTTAATTAAAATTATATTTTTAACTCTTTAATGATGTATATTTATTTAGAAAAGTTAATAGACTAATCAACTTATGAACCCCACTGAATATAAAAAAAAAATAGCATCCCGCTATGTATCTGTTGATCCATCTCAGATTGGATTTAAGATATTTGAATCATCATACTATCTATGTTCACATAAATTAGATGGGCATCTTGGAATTTTATCGATTGAAAATAGTAATATAAAATTATATGATCGAAGTGGTGATGAACTAAATGTTCCTTCCATTTATGCGGCAGCTAAATCAATCAAGCAGGATGGCATCTACGCTGGTGAAATATGTGTATTTAAAGATGGCAAACCTGGTGCAAACTTTGATGTGACTACTGCATTGGCAAATCCAGATAGTCACGATATTCGTTTTGGATTGTTTGATTTGGTTGGAGTGGATACTGATTCAACTTCAAATGATCTTAAATTAAAGTTTGAAAAACTAAAAGAAATTGCTGGAAAAGGAGAAATAATTTTCGCCATTGAACAGCATACGTTTGAAAGTCGCAAGGATATTATCAATTTTTTTAACCTATCAGTTTCTGAACATGAAGGTATTGTAGTAAGAAGTGCACAGGGAATTGTTTACAAAATAAAACCTACAAGGACAATCGATCTTGTCGTACTAGGTTATGCAGAGGGAATTGGCGAGCGACAAGGTATGATTCGAAATTTGATGCTTGGTTGTATCACTAAAAAAAATGAATACTTGCTTGTTTCTCAATGTGGAAATGGTTTCACAGATTCCCAAAGAAAGGAATTGTTTGATCAATTAAAACCTTTGGCAGTTGAAAGTGATTATTTAGAAGTCTCTGGTGCTAAAACTGCATTTGTAATGGTGAAGCCTGAACTTGTTGCCGAGATTTCATGCTTGGATTTAATCGGAGAAATAACCTCAGGTATCATTAAAAAAACCACGCTTTCCTACGATTCTAACAAAGGGTATCATCGCGAAGGATCTATTCCATCCGTTAGCATGATATCACCGGTTTTTGTGAGACTTCGGTCAGACAAAAAACCTGATGCATCTGATGCAGGGATAAAGCAAATCGAGGAATTCATTATCTCCACTGTTGATTCATCAGAAAAAACATTGACTCAGTCAGAGATAATTGGACGTGAAATATTCACAAAGTCAAGCAAGGGCAGTACTGCAATACGTAAATTTATTATCCTGAAAACCAACAAGGAACAAACCGGTGAATTCAGTCCTTTCGTAGTCGTGTACACTGATTTCAGTGGTGGACGAAAGACTCCCCTTGAGCAAGAGATTTATCTGTGTGAAACAGAGAATGAAGCAAAGGATAAAGTGACAATGCTAAAAGACGAAAACATTAAAAAAGGATGGGCTCCATTTAATTAAAAGATTATGGCGAAACAATTACAATTCATATTTGGCAATTATACCTGGCAGGGAAGTTTGACCAAAGTTGATCGAGATAAGGTTTATGGCTTCGTTGAGGAATCAGTATTTGATAAAAATGGCACGCTTTGCACGCTCGCAAGCATGCTTGACGATGGCAGTACTTTGGTTCCCAATGGTGCTACCGCAATGAAAATCGTTGATGCAAAAAACAGGGAAGTTGATAAAAAATCACTGAAGACGGTGTACATGGATGGAAGGGATGCCATACTCATTCCATCTTCTTATGATGCTGAAATAATCCTGAACGAAGTTGCACTCAATGATCTGTACGATTTGGAAGTCACCACTGTGTATCAGGTTGATTTTGAAAATGAGGTAGATAAATCCAAGACCATTGAAGTGTTGCAAGCAGTTGCTGGACTTGGATTTATATTCAATTACCGCGCTGATTATGAAGGTGCTGATGCAATTCTAATTGCTGCTCAGAAAACAGTTTTCATATTGGTAGGTAGAAAACTTGAATTTCACTATTTGAAAAATCAACAGGCTGTAGTGCAAGAGGAGACTGAAACAGCGTCAGAGGATGAATTGGATTTTGGAATGTTATAATAAAAAAATCAAGAAATGGCACGATATATTAATCTAGGTGATGGCAAAGGCAAGAATGCAGAGATTGTTTTTTCCGGCATGACAAAAAAGCCTTACGTAAAGCAGGTTACAGAAAAAGGAGAACCTGTTAAGACACTTCGGGTATTGAAAGGGGTTATGGAAAATTCTTATGACCAACTATTGAAGCGTTTAGTTGATGATGAATCAATTGCACAGTCAATCCTTTCAGGAAATCCAGAAGTCAGTTTAGATTTCACAGGACAATTTGTGACAAGTACATCTAAAGTATATGTTGACAATAACAGCCAACCCGTATTTTGGATCAACAGAAAGGAGCGTGTGTTTTTGCCTGATGGAACATTGAAAGAAGAGCGCGACCTGAGAGAATCTTTGGCAAATTTACTTTCTGAACATCCACTTCGTCCAATTGGTAAATTACTACCACGCAAAGAGATGGCAAGTAAGCTTGTTTTTGCAAAAAAGTATCAACTATCTCATGTTGATGGTCTGACCTTTGATTTTCTGATGGGTATCGCAAAAGAGCTTTTCGAAAAAGATTCTTTGTTGATGATTGGAGGCGGTCCAAAAAGAACCGAGCCCATTGTGTTTCAAGATGGAGGCAAAGGATATCGCGCATTCTTGGAAGGAAGGGTTGAAAAGGATGGATATATCTTATTGCTGCACTTGAGTAATTTGGAGTTGAAGGGTATTTAGATTGAATCAATTCAAAGCAATCAATATTGAATAGATTTTGCAAACTCACTGGCATTTTTTTGCATGGGATACAGAAATGTCAAAATCCTCAGAAACAAAATTAAAGTCAGTTTGTAACGTTGTTCTGTTTTTGAAACTTAAAAACTTAGAGTTTGTTTAAGTCAATTTAGTCGATTCATAATTTTCTTTTCAACTCTTTTTCTTTTTTTTCATTAAATAAAAATCAATTTTTATTTGACTTTTGTTTGATGAAAATATTCAATTTTATGCATTAATTGAGCCAAGGTCTATGGTAGTTTTTTCAATAAAACCAGTTGCCTTATTTCTTATAAAATATTCATCTGTGTGATATATTTTACTCGTAAATATAACTTCTCCATTGCTTAGTAATTTGATGAATATTTCTGGATGTGTTTCACCACTTTCCAATAACGAAAGGAGAAATTCAAAATTTCCATTTTGATCTACCAATGCCTCACCTAAGTTATCATCAGCTAATAAATCTTTGTCCCAACATTGTGCATGAATCACATTATCATTTTCTTTCATTAATGCCAATTCAACGTGGCCATTTACTTTGATTATCATTTTTCTGTTTTTATGTGAAATTATTTATATATGTAATTGACTGTTTTTCAATGATATTTAATTTAAAATTCAAATATTCTATATTTAATATTTTCAGTTAAATTTAATGAAATATTTCTTCATGATTTTTAAAAAAATATCAGATTCTGAAACCACCATCACAGAACTCATGGTACCAGCCTACGCAAATTTTGGCGGTAAAGTTCATGGAGGTGTACTGCTTTCATTGATGGATAAAGTTGCTTATGTATGTGCCACAAAACACAGCCAATCCTATTGTGTAACAGTATCGGTTGAAGGTGTTGAGTTTTTGTATCCTGTTGAAGTGGGTGAATTGCTGACCATAAAGGCGAGCATCAACTATGTAGGTAACACAACGATGATCATAGGAATGCGCATTGAATCTCAAAATCCGCGTACTGGTGCAAATCACCATACCAATTCTTGTTATTTTACCATGCTTGCAAAAAATAGTGAAGGAGAAAATTGCAGTGTACCCGGCCTCATTTTAGAAAATGAAATCCAACTACGTCGGTTTTGCGAAGGAAAATACCTCAAAAAAAATTCCATGGAAAAACGGAATGTGCTGAAATCCGATTTTAAAGATCATGCAAATGAGGTTCTCATTGAGCAGTGCAAGGATGACAAATGTGAAATACATTTTTAAATTATACATAACCAAGACAATCTTTTTTTATGCTTTATATCTTACTTTTTATTCTTTTTATTTTGCTGTTGATTGTATTGATAGATGTCAATCAAAAGAACCACACACTTAAACGTAATTTTCCTTTGCTTGGTCGTTTGCGTTATTTGGCTGAAAGCCTAGGACCGCCTATACGTCAGTATTTCATCTCGAACAATCGTGAGGAGCTTCCTTTTAACAGAAGTCAACGTACTTGGATTTATGCATCTTCAAAGGGACAAAATAATTACGAAGGGTTTGGAACTGACAAGGATATTTATTCAGCCAATTTCATCTTTGTAAATCCTAAAATGTTTCCCTTTAGGATTTTAAAAGGACATATTAACCACACGGAGAATGATCCTTTTTTTATTCCATGTGCCAAAGTAATTGGGTTGAGTCATCAAAGAAGAAAACCATTTAGGCCCTATTCTATTGTAAATATTTCTGCAATGAGTTATGGCTCACTTTCGCAGCAAGCGCAGACTTCCCTTAATTTAGGCGCTGCCATGGTTGGTTCTTTTCACAACACGGGAGAGGGTGGACTTTCACCATTTCATCAAAAGGGTGCAGATGTGGTTTTTCAAATTGGCACGGGTTATTTTGGTTGTGGTATAACTGATGAAAATGGTGTAAGGCAATTTAGTTTTGAAAAACTTGAAGAGCTGGTTCTTAACAAATATGATAAGGTTAAGGCAATTGAAATTAAGTTGTCTCAAGGTGCTAAGCCAGGTAAGGGCGGTGTACTTCCTGCCAAAAAAAATACGCCAGAGATTGCGGCTATCAGAGGCGTACAGCCTTATACGGATGTAATTTCACCATCATTCCATACTGCATTTTCAAATGTGCGTGAATTGGTTGATTTCATAGAAAAAGTTGCAGAAAGGACAGGATTGCCAGTTGGTGTTAAATCTGCTGTAGGTGATCTTGAGCAATGGCATGAGTTGACAGACATCATGAAAAATGAAAACAAGGGACCTGATTTCATTACCATTGACGGTGGAGAAGGTGGCACAGGTGCAGCACCTCCATCATTTGCAGACCATGTTTCTTTGCCTTGGGTATATGGTTTTGCAGAGGTTTATCAGGTATTTAAATCAAAAGGACTTACCAATCAAGTAGTTTTTATTGGAGCAGGTAAACTGGGTTTCCCAAGTGAAATCATGAAGGCATTTGCGATGGGTGCAGATTTGGTAAATGTGGCCCGTGAAGCCATGTTGTCAATTGGATGTATTCAAGCTCAGGAATGTCATACTGATAAATGTCCAACTGGCATTGCTACACAAAACAAATGGTTGAGTGGCGGCATCGATCCAACATTGAAGTCTGTCAGATTTGGAAAGTACATTAATACGTTGCGAAAAGAAACATTGGAGATGACGCATGCATGTGGGTATGAACATCCTTGTCAGGTTAAGATGAAAGATATTGACATCAGCTGCGGGGATAACAACCGTACGATTACGTTGGAGCAAGCATTTAAGTACGAAAAGGATGAAGTTGCATACAGTTCTATGGAGGGTTTGCATGATTGTAGTTACTTAGCAGGGTTGGGTAAAAATGCAAATGTTTTGAACAAGCATGCATGATTTTTTCAGGAACATGATTTTATAAAAGTTTTGGTTTATTTTCTCTGGAAATAAAGAGGGAATTGGTTTTTAGAGATGGATGAATTGTTTGCGAAGAGCGGATAATTTGTCTCTTGATAGAATAATTGATAATTTATTCAGTTTTAATTTGGTTTTTATTTTTAAATAATATGTCATGGCTTTAAAATTTTATTGTTCATCAAGTGAATGCCGCAATTATCAAGTATTTCAACATAAAACTTCTCACTGTCCTGAATGTTTGTCTCCTCTTCAACCTGATTTATCAGAATTGAATGATGAATTCGCAAATGGGATTAATTACCTGCCTGTTCATATAGCTCGCCCTTTATTTGAGATATATAAAACACAATTGTATTTTAAGCGAATTCATCTGGTTTCTGAT
>CAMBSD010000032.1 GCA_945870425.1 Chitinophaga pinensis
GGATGAGGTATTGGTTACGTTGTTCAAAGGGCCGCGCAGTTATACCGGGGAGGATACCGTAGAAATCAGCGGACATGGTAGTCCGTATGTCTTGGAGAAAATGATTCAGGCATGCTGTGCTTTGGGGGCAAGGTTGGCAAAGCCGGGGGAGTTTACCCAACGTGCGTTTTTGAATGGGAAACTGGATTTGACGCAAGCAGAGTCGGTGGCCGAGATGATTGAGGCCGGAACGTCGGCAGCGCATAAGACGGCATTGCAGCATCTGCGCGGAGGGTTTTCAAAAGAATTACAGATTATACGCGATCAGTTGATTCAGTTCGCCTCATTGATTGAGTTGGAATTGGATTTTGCCATGGAAGATGTGGAGTTTGCCAATCGTGCGCAGTTTGAGCAATTGTTGGAGGCATCATCGGAGAAGGTGGGACGTTTATTGCAATCCTTTCAGTTGGGGAATGTGATTCGTCATGGGGTAACGGTGGCCTTGATTGGAAAACCGAATGCGGGAAAGTCGACGTTGTTGAATGCGTTGTTGAATGAAGAACGCGCAATTGTAAGCGAGCAGGCTGGAACCACACGGGACACGATCGAAGAAGCGTTGAATATACATGGCATTCAGTTTCGCATCATTGATACGGCTGGGATTAGGAGTCATACTGAAGACCGAATCGAACAAGCCGGTATACAGCGCAGCATGGAGAAGATGCGCGGAGCAGACCGGGTGATCTATTTGTTCGATGCGGAGCAAGAGACGGTTGCATCGGTAGAAGAGACGTTAAGCAAGATGCGGGAGGAAGGTGTAACCGGATTGATTATTCCGGTTGCGAACAAGGTGGATCAACCGGGAGATTGGTCCCAAAAATTCGCAGCATTGCCCAATCTCTTGTTTGCGTCGGCCATGCATCAATCAGGTATCGATGCGTTGAAGGATGTGCTGTATCGATCGGTCGTCGAACAGAATATAGAAGAGGACAAGTGTTTGGTGACCAATGCGCGTCATGTGGATGCGTTGCAAAAAATTCAACAATCGTTGAAGGCCATTTCGGTTTCCCTGCAGGAAAATATCACCGGCGATTTATTGGCGATCGAGATCCGCACTTGCTTGCATCATTTGGGAGAGATAACCGGAGAGGTGACTACAGAGGATAAGCTGGATTATATTTTCAGTAAGTTTTGTATCGGAAAATGATTTCCTGCTGGTATGTACAATAAGGTTTGTAAACAATATTGAATGACCTGATTTGGTAATAGAACCACTACGGAGTTTTGAATATTGCATTTCCTATTATTTTTATTTCCGTAATTTGTCTTCTCTTGCAAACCATACATTTCCATATCAAGCGATTATTTTTATCTATATTATTGATGCTGGGTATGTATGTATCTGTTTCGCAAAATCCTATATCAAACAAGAATTACATCATCACCAAACGCATGATCTCTATGGAAGATGGTCTGCCATCGCGGATGATAATTGATGTCCTGCAAGATCATGAAGGATTTATGTGGTTTGCCACAGCCAATGGACTTTGCAGATATGATGGCCATTTCTTTAAAATTTATAACACACTGAACGCTCCTTTTTCAACCAATGCCATTACCAGGTTGGCACTGGATTCAAAAAACCATTTGTTTATACAGTATACCCTAAACTATGGTTCTACCAATCCAATTAACAGTTATCTGGTGCTCGATTTAAATACCTATCAATTTAAAAAATTAAATGAGGCATTACCTAATATGCCGTTTAACCAAGATGAGTTGAAACTCATGAGTCATGATGAATTGGGTAGTGTATTTTTCGCTACAGATAAGCCTTGCAAAATATGGCAATACACTTCATCTTCATCCTTTGTGCTTCGTGCAAATTTTACCAAAACAAATACAGGCGCTATTTTTGAAAGCCAGTTGCAATCACGAATGAATACTATAAATGACTGTATAGTATATTATGATAATCAAAATCAATGCTATTTGACACGCGGGAATTGGGCTCCTTTACTCATAAATAATATGCAAAAAACGGTGGGTGTTTTGGGTGATAAGCAATTCATATTCTATGATGATTCTTTGAAAACATATCTGACCGTTGATTCTTTGGGAAATAAATCAAAATTGTCAAACACTTCAATTGTTGCATCAACGAATATGAATTTGGTGAATTACATTGGCCCATCTCAATTGTTTAAATCTGAGCAATACAATTATTATTTGCTGAAAGAGAATCAATGGATAGAGATTTTCAATGCCATTGAACAAAAGAATTTGGGCTATTTCGGGGTGCCCAGTTATTTTGAAGATCGCAATGGCAATTATTGGTTATGTACAGATAAAGGCGTCTATCAGGTTAATATCCGAAAGAATCAATTTGAGCATCTGTTTTCAAATCCGCTGTTCAACCAAATTGGCAATGCTCCCGTAAGAAATATTTATGTAGATCAAAATCAGCAAGGCGAAAAAAAAATTCTGGCTATGGTTAATAGCCAATTGAGGATAAAAGAAAAAGAGGAGCGTGCATTTGTAGATATCAATGGATCTACTCTTTTAAAGAAAAAGGATTGGCTTTATTCAGGAGGCTTTCCGTTGTCAAAGTATAATCTTGTCAGCGGTAAAAAGATGAAATATACATATGAAAACATTGGAGACATATGGTCAATGGCAGATTATTCGGATTCTATGATTTTAGTCGGAGGTAGTTCAGGAATCATCGTTTTCAATACACAATCAAATGTTTCAAGACTAGTAACGTATGCTCAAAAAAATATTCCATTTCCTATAAATGTATATCGAATCATTAAAACAACATCAAAAGGGTGGATAGCCGTGGCTGAAAACGGAATTTATTTAATCGATGATCATATTGTTGTTTATAATTATTATGGGAAGGATCAGCAACTACCCGATTTTCGTTTACCCTTCACCGGTATTTTTGATTTATATGAAGATAAAGAAGGAACTGCTTGGTTAGCCATGAATGGGGATGGATTGATTCGCTGGAACTGGAACGCTCCGCATCCAATCGCTTCCGAAAACTTTAAAAAATTCACGATTGAAAACGGATTGTCCGATAATATTTTGTATCGTATCGAAGAAGACAATAACAAGAATTTTTGGATTAGTAGTTACAGCGGCTTGGTGAAATTCAATAAGGATAATTATTTTACTAGAATATACCGAACAAAAGATGGGCTTGTCAATACAGAATTCAATCGTATCTCATCGTTTAAAGACAAACGGGGAATTATGTATTTCGGTGGACAAAACGGAATCGATGCATTTGATCCGGCTACAATGAGTGATGATTCAAAAGAGAATTTGGTCCCTTTTAAACTGGTTGGTTTATCAAAATATACTTCGGCAAAAGATACCATTACAGATATTGGAGAGGAACTAAAACTAAATAATGAAATCATCATGAAAGTGGGCGATAAATTCCTCACTGTTTCTTTTTCATTGTTAGATTTTCAAAATCGTACACATCGGTATGCGTATCGGTTTGATGGTATAGATAAAGATTGGAACTATTTGAATGAGAATGTGATTCGCATTAGCAGCTTACCTTATGGAAAATTTAAATTGCGCATCAAAGCACAATTAGAATCGGGCAATTGGAATGAACAAGAGATTATTATCCCAATTCAAGCACTCAAGCCATTCTATCTGGAAAATCTATTCATCGTATTCACCAGTTTGTTCTTTGTTTTGATTGTTTATTTGATCATTCTTTACCGTACACGTAAGTTTAAAAAAGACAGCATCATCCTCGAGCAAAAAGTGCAGCAACGAACAGAAAGTTTGAACAAAGTACTTTCTGAAAAAGAGTTACTACTGACAGAAATTCATCATCGTGTTAAAAACAACCTTCAAGTAATCAGCGGGTTGCTGGAATTGAGAAAATCAGGTATTGAAGATGAAAAAGGAATAGCAGCTTTCAATGAAAGTCAGAGTGGTATTATGAGCATCGCCATGATCCATGAATTGCTCTATCAAAATGAAAATGTGGGCAAGTTGGAATTTAATTTTATTTTAAAAAATATCATCAGCAAAGTGGCGCAGTTGTTTGGAAAGCAGGATAGGAAAATAATATTTGAAATCATTCCAAATAATTATGTGCTCAATATAAATACCTCGGTTACGCTTGGTCTAATCATGAATGAATTGCTGACCAATGCATTTAAATATCTTCCAACCCATCAACAGAATAAAGTGGTGATAAAAATAACTCAGATGGGTAATCACTTCTATCGTTTGGTTTTTCATGATAATGGTCCTGGGTTGTCTTCAGGTGTTGATTTTGAAGAACCAGATACAATTGGTTTTTCAATGATAAAAAGCTTGGTGATGCAATTACATGGAAGCATCATTTATGAATATGAGCAGGGTAGTAAGTTTGTGATAGATTTTGAAGAAAATGGGTAAGGCCTCTTAACAAACCGTTGAAAAGCTTTATGATCAAAGTCTCCTGAATATCAACGTTTCTTTGGTAGGGAGTTTGTTCAAAAGGTTTGATAAGTTCAATTCCTGCCTACCGGCAGGCAGGTGTTTAAAAGGTTGTGCCTTCGTTGGTGATAGTTAAAAAATCGGCGCCTTAGCCATCGTTGGTGTTGTCACCAAATGGTTGCTTTTTCGCAGGTGACTATATAGAAACCAATAGAAAGATTAAAAAATATACATTGAGATGATGAGATGGCTCGGACATTTTTTATTGTCCATAATTTCAATTTTGGGAGAATGAGATTAAATATTATTTTTCATCAGCTTCAATATGCTCTCTTTTACTGATGCTTTGTATTCAAGTTTTTCCTTTCCGATATGAATGACATCAGTATCTATCTTGTCGATATGTATGGTGTTGATGATATAGGTTCTGCTGATTTGAATGAAGTTTTCTCTTGGTAAAATTTCTATCATTTCAGCAGCAGAAGCACGAATCGATTTGTTTTCTCCTTTGATAAAATGGATGTTGAAATAATGGTTATCGTTTTCCAAAAACAGAATTTCTTTGGTGTTTATTTTTTCGAATGAACGACCGATTTTCATTATTACGAATTTGCTTTTCAGTTTGTCTACAATCTTGTTGGATTGGTAATTATTGAAAGCAATTTCAATGGTGGTATGTAAATCTACCTGACTGAAAGGCTTTACCAGAAAAGCCATTGGCTTTACTTGCTTCGCTCTTTCCAATGTTGCCGTATCGCTGTTTGCGGTGATGAAGATAAAAGGTGTTTGATATTTTTCATTCAGAATTTCAGCTAAATCAATACCATCTCTTTCTTCCCCCAATTTGATGTCGATAAGAGTAAGATCAGGTGTTTCATTTTCAAACATCTCCAAGGCTTGGTCGAAAGTGAAGGCAGGCGTAGCTATTTTATATTTTAATTTTTGCAAAGAGATTTTGATTACTTCTGATGTAATGCCTTCATCTTCTACAATTCCAATTTTTATGGCTGACATGATTAGTGATTTCTTTTTAAAAAAGTAACTGTAAAATAAGCAACTGTTTTATACAATTCTATTTTGGTCAAGAATATCTTTTTTTCAATTTTTATTTTTCACTTTTAATGTTGAATATTTCTGCTAGGTTTTTCTTTTAAATTTTGAATTGTCATTACGTGCCACAAAATGGCTATTTCGTGCCGCATTATTTATTTTCGCGCCACAAAAACACCTTTATTCGCCATGTGCTTTTAGTTTCTTTTTTACTGCATTATCATTGCTCTTTTTATGCGTTTATAAGATCTACGCTTTTTAAATGCCCCTAATCCAGTCCTTTTTAAAACAATTATTGTTTACTACCACAATTGAAAATATTGAGTATTGTATTACGAATTTGCGTAGTTCAATTTTATTAATAAATAAGTCTGAAAAAAACTTATAAAAATTTATTAATAAATAGCTTTTTAAAAAAATATTAAAACATCTTTTGAATACGAAAAAGAGAATGAAAATCGAAATAAAATACTTAATCGTCTATGCAATTTTGTTAGTTGCATCGTTAGATGTTATTGCGCAGCAAAAGAAAGGTATAAATCAACCCACAACAGATATAAAACAAGTGGCAACATTTCCTTCGGCATCTCAATTTGCCAACAGTAAATTCTCTTACAAAATAATTCCTGCTGCCGAAAAAACTTTCGGATACGACATATTAGCGGATGGAAAATTAATGATACATCAACCCACGATACCTGGCATGCCGGGTAACAAAGGTTTTAAATCTGAAGCAGCTGCACAAAAAATTGCAGCGGTAGTGATTGGTAAAATTAAAAATGGGGAGATGCCGCCAACGGTAAGTGTCGAGGAGGTTAAAGAGGTGGAGTAGGTTTGAGAGGATTGTGAAGTTTAATAAGTTCAATAGGTTTCAAACGTAAATAAGTAAAACACAATAAAGATGAAAAAAGGTATTTTATTGCTGACCATGCTGGTAATGATTTTAACTACCGGTATTGCACAAACGATTACAACAGGAAATGTAACTTCGCCCATTTGTGCCGGAGCTACCATCAGTATTCCGTATACGGTAACGGGTACATTTTCATTCAATACCTTTACTGCCCAACTGAGTAATTCGTCAGGTTCGTTTACAACACCTGTTGTGTTGGCGTCTCTAGCTTCTAACGTATCAGGCACCTTTACTGCAACAATTCCTTACGGATTAAGTGGCTCTGGTTACAAAATAAGGGTTGTCAGCGTTCAACCGGCAATAATTTCCAGCAATCAAACTGCATTGATTATAAATGCCAATCCTATTTTATCAGAAAATGCGAATCCCGTCCAATTGGGGAATGCATTAAATTTCGATGGTATAAATGATAAAGCTATAGTGTCAGATAACACCGTTGGTAATTTTGGCACTGGAGCATTTACCGTGGAGTTATGGGTGAACACCATCAACCAGGGTACTATGGGATTGATTAGTAAGAGTCAATATTGTACCAGTACCCAAGCTAGTTATTGGAATATTAAACTTATTGGAGGTAGAGTTATGGTTGATTTAAATGGTGCAGGCAATATAGGAAACTTGGGTATTGCTCAACCAAACCAAACACCATCAATAGCCGATGGACTATGGCATCATGTGGCGGTTACCAGAAGTGCAGCTGGATTGGTAACTATTTACATTGATGGTGTCAGCACCGGAACAGGTTCGTTGGCAACTCCAACTAACATAGGTTCGGGAACCAATAATATAGCATATGTAAATATCGGAGAAGATCGATGTTCTTATGACATTAAGAATTTTTATGGCTCAATGGATGAAGTGAGATTATGG
>CAMBSD010000033.1 GCA_945870425.1 Chitinophaga pinensis
GGAAGAGATGGTTATTTAGCCGCAATGGAAGCATTTACCAAATCATTGAACATCCGTGAAAAAGAGGTTATACCTCAACGGAAGAAGTTGAAACATACGTATCGTTCATTAGGTCTTGCTTATTTGTCCCTTGGATTGCAAGTTGTCAAATCCAATGAGTATTTTGAAAAGGCAAAAGTCATCCTTCTTGAAGAATCGGATCAAAGTGCTGAACTAGCAGAGATTAACCTATATATTGGGTTGGTAAATTTTTGGAGGGGTTTGCGTGGAGTAGGTCGTTGGGCACATGCTGATCCAAGCTTGCTAGAAGGTTTATCTGTTGACTTGTTTGACTATGCAGATAGTCAATTTCAACTCTCTTATAATTATTATTTCCGTAATCTTGGAAAATCTCATCCACAAACATTAGAAGCAATCCATTATCTGCAGGAGAATAGGTATTCAATGGGAAATTATGAAAAGTCGATTCCTTGGCTAAAGAAATATGTGGAAATATTGCCTTTTAAAAACAAGGAACATACGGATCATTTCTATCTATATTGTTTGATTGTATCATTAGAGGAGTTAGCTAAAACCCTTGCTAAATCTGATACAGGGAATGCCCTTGATTTGATTGCAGAGGCTATTTTATATGTAAATGGATATGATGAGCACGATCAAATTACTTCTCGATTGAGCCAGTTGAAGAGTAAGATTGAGAAAGGGGAGGATTTGGAGGTGACAATTCCTTCGATTGAAGCTTTACCTAAGTTAACCATGGAACATTCTTTCAAGGCAAAATGGGAGAACTGGAGTTATGCTGAAGAACTAAAAGGATTTTCAACTAACTCTTGGTTGACTTCTGAGAATGGTACATGGTTTTTTAATCAAGAGAAGAAAGAGATTTTGCATTGGGAATTCACATACAATACTTTGAAACGGTTAAATCCAATTGCATGGCCTGAAGTTGTTAGCAGATTGGTGTACGATAAAAAAACAAAGTCATTTTATGCATGGTCTTCCATTCGATCAGCAGTGTACCAATTGAACCCGCCTTATGAATCATGGAAGAGGTTGTCGCATGGTATTCACGACGTACATGCTTGTGGTGACTCTTTTGGATTTGATCCGGTAAACAACAGACTTTTTGAGTTTGGCGGATATGGTTATTTTACATACAAGAACTGGTTTTGGAGTTATGATTTATGTGACAATAAATGGTTTCAACTTAGGGAAAATAAGCCTGGAATAGCACCATATCCGAGGAGTGGAAAGATGATGTCTATTGCCAATGGCGGAAAAGTAATTTTGCTTTCTGGCATTGGAAGCGATACAGGTATCCAACGTGAGCACAAGGCAAGAATGGGGTTAGCAAGTGCTACCGATGTTGGATATTTTACTTGGCTGCGGGATGCCTATTCTTTTGATTTGAAGACAATGGAATGGACAACTTTATTAACACCCAATCATGAAAGTATTCTACATGAAGGTGCAATGGGATTTATCGAACCACTGAATATGGTTGTGAACTGGTCTGGGACTATACCATCTCCCGTGTTCGGTGTAGAGGCTACTACTGTTCAGCAATTATCCTGCTGGAAGTTAGATTCCTCATCAGGTTTCAAATCCATGAATTTTGAAGGAGAACTGCCACCTTTAACCGGAGGCTATTTTCAGCCTATACCTGGAAGTAATGAGTTGCTTTTCATACATCCCGATAACATTTGGAAACTGACTGTGTATGACCGATAATCAAATGTTGTTATATCGGTTGGCGGAGCTAATGCTTGAAAAAGAAAACAATGTCTTACCTGTTGACTTATTGTTTGATGATAATCAAATTGGTGATTTTGTAAAAAGTATTCAGATTGATTCTCCATATCAACAATTGATTTTTGAAGGGGTATTGACTGAATCGGTGAAATATGAGCAACTATATGTGAATTTTACTGTGGATGGCTATTTTCATTATGTGTTGGGTGAATTGATGTATGTAAAGTCAATTGATAAAGATGTTTCATACCTTCTAAATATCATCGAACATAATGGTTTAAAAGGCACAATTGAAGGAGTCGAAAAATCCCTATTGAGGTACATTAGTAATGGTCAATTTGAAATTCTAGCATATTTAATTAACACAAGTGAAAATGCAGATAAGGTATCTGTTTATCCATTATCTAACGCATTTTTGATATACCCAGCTGATTTTGTTTTAACTACTTTATTTAAACAAAATACTGATGATCAGCTAAAACTTTTAATGAAAGTTATTGATCAACTTAAATCATTTCAAAAGCATAAAGTTATATCAGATATTTATAAACTCATTAATGATATAATAATTCCTGTTGATTTTATAAGAGTCACTTTGTATTTAGAATCGATTGAGTATATCGATGAAAAAAACAGGACTAAAAGTCTTGATTTAATTGAAAAAAGTAATTTAAAGGAGTTTGAAACTGATTCAGCAGATACAGCCAATTTCTATTATTCTTTAGGAAATCAATTCGGTCTGATTGGTGATTATGACAAATCTGTATTTTATTTTGAAAAGGCGTTAACTTGTTTAATTAATTCACAAGGTGATTCTCGCCCTGAATTGGTTAATTATTATAACAGTTTGGGTGCTGCTTGGAGTTTTAAAGGTAAGTTTGAAGAAGGTATAAAGTTTTACAAACTAGCTTTAGAATTGAGTATTCTGTTAGGAAGTAATTTAATTCAATCAGCTGCTAGATCATACAATAATTTAGGAAGCGCATTACTTGATATTGGTGAATATGATGATGCCATTTTTTACCTTGAAAAGGGATTAGAAATACGACTTAAATTATTTGGCAGTCAACATCCTGATACTGCAAAATCATTTAACAGCTTAGGAATGGTTTGGAAAGAGAAGGGAAATATAGATAAATCGCTACAATATTATGAGAAATCCCTGAATATTCGATTGAAGCTCTTTAATGATTTTCATAGTTCAATTGGCGCATCATATAGTAATATTGGGACAATATGGTTCGAAAAATTGGAATACGAAAAGTCAATATTTTTTCATAGTAAATCAATAGAAGTAAGAAAAAAAGTTAATGGAGATCAGCATTCTGATGTTGCAATTTCTTACAATAATCTTGCAGCTGTATTTTGTAAACAAGGGGAAAAGAACAAAGCAATTGAGAGTTTTGAAATGGCGTTAGGTATATGGCTAAAACATTATGGAGAAGATCATCCTCATATTGCTTCATGTTATAATAATATCGGCTTTGTTTTATTGCTTAAAGAGGATTACGAAAAAGCAATTGAATTCTACGAGAAATCTTTGAATATTAGATTAAAAGTTTTTGGAGAAAATCATCCTCATGTTGGAATTTCTTATAGTAATATTGCTGATTTATGGTTTAAAAGAGGTGATTTTGAAATAGCAATTGAATACTATCAAAAAGCACTTGATATTGAAAGTATAGTTTTAGGAAAATTTAATTCACAATCTGGGATTTTGTATTTCAATATAGCCATGTCATATATGAAGTTACTTCAATATGAACATGCTATTACTTATTTAGAAAATGGGGGTAAATGCAATCCTAATGCTGGCGGCTTTCCATTTTATATGGGTGTCTGCTATGAACAATCAAATATGAATATTTTGGCAATAAAATCTTTCATTTTAAGTGCTGAATTAAGAAATAAATTCCTTGGTGCAAGTGATAAAGGAACAATTGAATCAGTTTTAAATGTTAAACGATTAGCAAATGCAGAAATGAATATTGAGTTAATTCCATCTTGGATACAAAATTTCAAATCCATCAATTATGATGCTTAATTCATAAAGATTATCATCAATTATGAATGAAAACTTTTTAACAACATGCTAACCGACCCAACATGCCTCCGCTACATTTTCGATGGATTGGAATCAAAATCCATTCACCAGGAAAACACTTCCGCATTACCGGAAGGGCTTGATTGTCTAGTTTGAATTTCCTTAGGTTTCACAAAGATAATGAACCTAATTAATTTATCATAAGGACAAATGATTTTTTAACCCACTCATTAAATTCGCATTAACGTGTCTTTATTTTCAATATCACATCTGAATCTTCGATGAATGCATTGCATGAAGTTAAATACACTTGCATGTCATCCATATTCTCTGAATATACATTCGCACTGAACTCGTGAGCACGTTGTAACATTTTGATATACGTATCACATTTCCTTTGTTTCGTGAATTTCTTCAATACTCCTATATAATCCTCTCTAAATACAGTAGGGATTATAATTTTTGATTGTCCTGCTTTTACAAGCTCCGCATTCATCATCACCCGTGCAATTCGACCATTTCCATCCAAGAAAGGATGTACCTCACTCATAACGAACATAATGTATGCAGCTTTGGCAAATGGATGATCTAATGCACTATAAAAGTCATAGCTCTGAATCAATGTACCTCTTACCAAATTATAATCTACAAAGGCAGTGCTTCCAGCAAAATTATTCTTGTCTTTAAAAAGACCTGGTTTTTTATCAACTCTCGCACTCAGCAATATCGTATGTCGAAAAGCTATTATTTTCAAAAACTCTTCAGGCGTTGAAGGCGTAAGTTCCATTTCCTTTTTATTAGAAACTATCTGATACGTTCCTAATACATCATGACTATCATCGTTTCTCGATGGAATTGGCTTGTTGGTTTGAATGATTTGTTTTGCTTCATCAATCTCAAATACTGTTCCTTCAATGTAATTTGAAAAATAGCTTTCGAAAAATGCAAAATTTCTAAAAGATGTGGGAGTAGTATTTTTCTCCTCTCGATATGGGAATTCTATTTGCTGTAATTCACGGAATAAATTTTCAAATAATTCCATCCTTGCAGGATCATAGGGCTTTCCAAATGCCCTCGCTTTTGCCAGAGGTGAACTTAATATTTTTGATGTTTTTGTCGTTAACAAGGCACTAATCAAGCGGTTTAATTTTTCAAACTCCTGTTGCATAGACAATTGCTCAGAGATTCCACGAGCTTGGTCTCTTAATTTATTAATTTCAACTTCGCCATTAACTCGAATGATTTGCTCTAATCGCTCCTCTATTTCTGGCAAACTCAAACATTTTGATTCACTACCTAATTTCTTCGTTGTTTGCAAATTTTCCAAAAATGCACGTGCCTTCTGAGAGGCAGACAATTCACCTGAAAATTTATTATCACCTTCTATCGGTGAAGGGCCTGAAATAAATTGAATGGTAATTCCAGGAAGCTTTACTTTTTTAGTATAACTCGTAGTTAAAAATATCTGTCCCGTTTTAGTTGGCTGAAATTCAAAAGCAGAGCGATGGCTAAGCATTGTACCAGGGTATATAGTCCCTAAAATCTGAAATAGATTTCTTCGTATAATGCCTTCTATTGGTTCGTCTAAATTAGAAGAATATACCCTTGGGGCAATTTTTCTAATGACTCCAGCAGATAACAATTTTGTTATTTGTTTAGAAATCTTAGTATCCTGTGAACTACATATTATCTCTTGCAAGTGAATCGGCCGATTTTTTTCCATTATCCATCAAGTTTACCACAATATTAGATAATATTTTCCACTATAATACGTTTTTTGGAAAATATTTTCCATTATGTGGTGATAGCATGAAAATTATTCACTCGTCCTAATGATCACTTTTTTCCATTAAAAAACGATATAATATACTTGGTAAGCGAATTATTTCCACTATGAAGACAAAAAAGGAAAATATTTTCCACTACGACACATTTTAGCATTTGATTGTACGAGAACACCACCTGTTCAAATTAACCACTGCCATTATGTATTATTTATTGCCCGATTCACAAATTCAGAAGTTCCGAATTTCTTAAAATTTCGATAGGTAATTGACAAAAATCATCAATCTTTTGGAAAACGCCGAAAACCCCTGCAAATCCGTTCTTCTTAGCTTTTGTTCTGCTGATGTAAATAACCAGCGAGAAGTTTGATTTTTGACTTGACGACATTTGGCACTAATTTTTTATCTTGTGCCCCCCCTTTAAATGTTTTACAAATGTACGTTTCCAAAGAGGAAAATAGCCGCCTAACTCATTGTTTTTCAGTCTTATTATGTCCATTAGCGTCTACTTGGTTGGTTTCTTTTTTGGCTTCAAAAAAAAGAAACCAACCAAGTAGACGCTAAGTATATACAAGCCTATACTTTTTTAGAATGCCTAAAAATAAAAAAAGCGAGTAA
>CAMBSD010000034.1 GCA_945870425.1 Chitinophaga pinensis
TCTAATTTCCGTCTCAATCCTTGTTTTAATGGATGTTGCTCTCCGACTCAGAGGCAGAGACCCGCAAAATAAAGTTAGCCCTGTCTCAATCCTTGTTTTAATGGATGTTGCTCTCCGACTTTATAAACCATTCAGGGAAAGCCCCCTCAAGTTTGGGTCTCAATCCTTGTTTTAATGGATGTTGCTCTCCGACTCTATTTATTGTAATTAACTTATTTCCAACACTTTACAACTCAAAAATGCATAAATTTCTCCTTTTTTGCCCATAATAAATAACTTTTACTCTTACAAACTTACTAAAAAAACACAGTATTTGGTGGATTTACCAACGTTTCAATATCCACATTCTGACCTATCAATTTCATACTCCGTACATCAGAAACATTTATCGGAACCAAAATAATACTGTCTGCATTCTCATAAAATGAATTAATGTCTTTCAACGTTTCATGAATATCTTTAAATTTCCCATGCTCCGTATTTGCCATAAATACCGACTTCTGTATCCGAATACATCCCTTCGATAATAAAAACTTGGATATCAATTTCCTTACTTTATCATTGGTGATATCATACGTAATCAAATAGGTCATCGTTGTTGCTTTTATGGGTTTGTTGTTTACAATTCCTAATATCTTTGCAATTCTTTCTGGCAATGGCATCAATACCTCCTCTTCATCTTCATCAACTAATGGTAATTCGGTTATACCCGCTTTCTTTATCCGCTCCACTTTTTCCCGTAACGATATTTCCTTTGGCTTTGACTTTGCCATATATTACCTTTTTTACATTAAAAATTCTTGCAAATATTGTTGACACATTTTTGCCAAATCTTCATTGCTTCCCGTTTTAGTTGTTTTTACCACTGTAAACCCTTTTTTCCCATAAAATATATTCATCTCACACCAATACTTACCTGCTTTAATTTTTACTTGACGCCCATAACTTATTTTACTATTGCTCTCAATAAACATTTCAGCTTCGTTTAGCTTTGCCTCTATAGCACCCCAAGCTTCATCTAATTCTGGTGGAACATAATAATCTTTCTTCACTTTTACCTGAAACTGTGGATTGATTCTAGATTTTATTCTCGACAATACATCATCACTTATAAACTGTGATACTTGACTTTCAATAGCATCTATTGTGCCTTCATTGGTTAATTTCTCTACTTTTTCTGCGTAGGCCTTCTCCGCTTTTTTCACTTCGAATATATCTTCCAAATCATTGGATTGAACATATTGATCTGGATTTACACCCATTGGTAATGGATTGAAATGTGCACCATCATCAAAACTCAAAAAACAACACCGACTAACATCATTGGTTTTAATATCAATCAAACCATGCAACTGGTATTGATCAGCTAATTTGATGCAAAACTGTTTATAGAAATAGGTAAAATAATTGGCATCACTGATGCGCTTTGCCAATTGAAACACCACTTTCAACCCGTCATTTCCTGGGGATGTAAACAATAATGCCACATTATCATCTTGTTTCAATTGATTTTTTATCAACTGAATATCTTGCTGATTTCTATTGATATGATCGATATCTACCACAAAATGATCGGTGTAAGCAAAATGTTCTTTTTTTCTTACCGTTGGAGAAAAAAACCCACAAACAAAATAAGGTAAAATGACTTTTAGCTTTTTGTATTGCTTTTCGTCCATCAATTTAACGCTCCGCAATTGTTTTATTTGATCAAACAACTTCCCATTAGGCTGAGCAATTTCTTTATACAATGATTCTACATTGATCTTACGCAACACTTCATTGGGTTGTGTAAGCTGGGTTCCATACATAAACATATCATGCGTGTTTTAAAAAGTATTGAGCAAGGGATTGCGCTTCCAATTCAATATGCGTTAACCGGCTCCGTTCTTTGCCTGAAAGCATGATGATTTCTGATAAATAATCATTTACCGATTGAATCAAAATTCTCTTGGCTAGAGGTTCCATTCTACAAGCACCAGTATCTTCATCAAACAAAAACAAATCTTTTTCCATTGCCGATTCTCTACAAAGCTGTACAACAACATAATCCATCCACATTCTATATTTCTCAATTACATCATATACCAACGCTGGGCGATTGTACTCATCTCTATGAAAAATCCCAGCATAAGGATCTATTCCCGCCTTAATTAATGCACCTTCTACTTTACCATATAAGATGCCATATGCATAATTCAGTAGCGCATTAAAAATATCGGTAGAGGGAATCCTATTTCTGTTTTCAAAACGATAGGCTTCGGGAAGCAATTGGCTGATAACATTGAAGTATTTTCGTCCAGCCTGACCTTCCCAGCCACGCAAAGAGGGAGATACATCACTCAACACCTCCCCTTCTGATGCTTCAATCTTTAATTTATAATCGTTCATGCTGTTGATGGCATAACGCACCAAGTTATGCGACACCAATTCTTCCTGATCGGGTTGTAAAGCAAGCAAAAGTGCAATTTGATTGTCTATTTTTTCACTGAGTAATGCTTTTACCCAAGGAATCACTGCAGGAGAATATAAAAAATCCAATTGAGCCCTTCTAATATTACTGATAGATCCATATTGAATGCTCCAAACCCTACCTTCGGGCATGCCCATATCATTAACAAACAAAATATCAATTTCATGTTTGATGGCTAACAGTATTGCATCGCTGGTAATTTTTGCAGCCTTACCAATACTTATTGATTTAAGTTTATCTGGTGGAAAAGATTGCTTCCCATCTGGGGTTGTAACCAAGAATAGGTCGTTTTCTTTTTGTAATGTTGCTCCGTAAGAGTTGATAACCAAGTTCATGAGTTATGAGTTATGAGTTATGAGTCTTAAGTGGTAAGTCGAAAGTCGTAAGTTAGTAGTATTTTGGATTTTAGACTTTGTAGGGGTAGGATTTGCCCCTTCCCTTTTAGTATGTTTCTGGTGTCACAAGTTAAAAGTGTTACATTAATATTCATAAATAATGAGTTATACATTATGAATCCACCAATTAGAATTCTATGAAACAATGAGATAGAATGTAATTTTCTCAAATGATTGAAACCACAGTCTACAACTTGCTTTTTACTTTCATCTGATTCATTTCCCTATTTATCATCAATTCCACATTGTAATATTCAACTAATGAATAGCCTATTGTTTAAAAGGCTAGGCAAACCACACTTCTAATAAAATATGAAATAAGATGTTAATGAATTTTCACCAAAATATAAACGCAAAATTCATCAATTATAATTTACAAATAACAACTTGTAACTACCGAATAAACCCCAAAGGACTGGGCAAGCCCCCCCTATTTCATCCGAAATATTTTCAATTTTCGACTTACGACTCATAATTCATAATTCATAACTAACAAACCCACCAGTCACTAACCACATACAAATGTTCTTTGGCACGAGTAATCCCAGTATACCACCAACGTGATAATGAAGCAGGGGGCATACAATACATACCTTTGTTTAGGAATAAAAAAACACTATCCCATTCGCCACCTTGACTTTTATGGCAGGTTACTGCATAACCAAAATTTGCACGCAAACTATTCAAGTATGGATCCATGCTCAATGCTTGATAATAAGCATCTGATTTAGGCCGTATACCTTTCCTGCGCATACGTTGACTGAAATCGATCATCAACATCCGCTGTTGATCTGCGGTTAAATTAGCCTGGCCATTGAACAGTACTTCTTCACATAGTAAAGATTCATATTCCATGCTGGTATGTTGGGCTTTTACCGTTACATGAATAAAGCGAATACCCTTATAATTTTGAACATCACCCACTTTGGCAACTTCTACAAAATCGCCATTGGTTAAAGGCACAAGGTGATTGTTTTGAGTTACCATTAGAATATCCCCAATTTGTAAGGGGGCAACAGCACTTTGGTACAATGCCAAACGTACAGATTTATTGATATCTGCACAATTGTTGTTGCTGTTGCATATTGCGATGGTTTCGTAGCTGGTTTGTTTTTTGATTTGTTCAATGTAATGTTGTTTCTGCTCAACGTGAGTCATTAAAGTGATATTTTCTTTTATACCACTTACTGGAAGTTTAATCCATTTAGGGTAAGATGTACTTTGTGCAATCTTACGCACTTTAGTAGCGAGTTGTAAGATACCACTGGTTTCTTTTTGTCTTAAAATATCAGTAAGTTCAAAACTATGCACTACTTTACCTTGTTTTTTCATCCAGGTTTCACTCAATGCAGGACTTTCAATGCTGGTAACCGGAGGAAGCTGACAGGGATCACCGCTGATAATGAGTTTATTGGTTCCAACGATATGTAAAAGATCGCTTAATAAGTGTCCGCTACCAAAGTGTGCATAGGAAGTAGGATCACCAGGTTCATCGGCAATCATACTGGCTTCATCCGCGATATAAATCTTTTTCTCTTGTGGGTCTGGGGCACGCATAGCAAACATCAAACGCATTTGTCCAAAATCCTCTTGTTTAGGATCTTTTATATTATCTGATACTTCACCATCAATATCACTGAAAGAATACAATTCGCTATGAATGGTTTGGGCGGATAATCCGGTTTTAGCTTTCAACACGGTAGCCGCTCTGCCTGTAGGTGCGAGCAATTCAAACTTCTTTTTTTCCTTTTGCAGTTGGATAGCAAGGTTTTGAAGAAGCGTAGTTTTGCCAGTACCTGCATATCCTTTAAGAATAAAAACACCACCACCTGGAGATGCTAAAAACAGTTTAATCTGTTGTAATGCGAGTGCCTGTTGAGCAGAAGGGATAAAATCAGCCATGGTGGTTTGTTAAACTTAATAAGAGCGAAATTGTACAAATTGGAAGGTGGAGGTTTTGTTAACTTTGAAAATGCTCATATTGTATTTTTTAAAATGCTATGAAAAATTTGGTCAGAAAATTCCATCATCAATTTATTTCTAAAATCTGAGGGAATGAAAGCCGATTCAATTCCATTTCTAATGAGTTGCAATACATCCATTCTTGAAATCCCTTGGCATAATTCACATAAAAACAGATAATTATCTGATATACTTGCATTAGAAATACCGATATTATCTGTGTTAACAGTAACTAAAGCCCCCATTTTCAAATAATTCATCAATGGATAATTGACATTTATATTTTTCATTGGAATGAACCCTCTAATTTGATAATTAGCAAACGGACACATTTCGATACCAATTTTTCTATCAACCACACTCCGCATAAGATCAGGACTATCTAACAAATGTAAAGCATGACCTAATCTTCTAGTATTCAATTGAAAAACTGCTTGCCAAATCCCTTCAACCAAATCATTTTCACCTGCGTGTGCAGTAACAGCTAAACCACATCTATGAACGCCAATAAAGTCTGTTGCAAAATAACCTGCTCTAGTTTCTTTAGATTCAAAACCAGCTAAATCAACACCTACAACAGTACAAGTTTTATTAAAAATGAAAGATTTTTGATGTTGTGATACAGTAATAGCTAAAGCTAAATGCCTACTGATTGCAGATAAATCACCTTCCAATTTTCTTGTTGCTATAACAATAATATTCACATGGCAACTGAAATCATTTTCAATCATTTCATTTTGGAAAGTAT
>CAMBSD010000035.1 GCA_945870425.1 Chitinophaga pinensis
TAAAATTGAACGATTAAGAAAACCAATTGCAGGCTCAAATAGATTTGATGCTACAACGCCAATTGAGTATTCTATTTTTTTACTATCAAAATTATAATATTTCAAACCAGCTGTCCAGTTATTTACAATTGAATTATCTATAACATTGCCTGTATTTGAAGACTGACTAACGACACCATAAATGGGATTAAGTTGGTCGCTGAATATAAATTCGTTCCAATCAATATATTGATTGATTATTCCAGATTTTAATCCAATGGACAATCTTTGCGTTCTCATTAATGGAATATTTACACTTATAATACCATCAAATTTTGTTATTCTGTAATTTCCATCACCTTGAAATTCATTACTAACGATAAAACCAATTCCTATAGGAAATTTACATAGGCCTATATCAATAGAGGCGTTTTGAGAATTGAAAGGACCTCTAATTGGCAAGAATAAGTTTCTGTTATATGCGTTAAGTCGAATTTTCCCTGAACTATTGCCTTCATTACCAGCAAAAGCAGGATTTAAATCTAGTTTATTATAGTAAAACTGACTATATATGGGATCTTGTGCATATATATCAAATGATATGTTAATCAGAATAAAAATAAATACGGCCAATTTTGATTTCATAGATTATCTTATTAATGTTACATTTCCTCTAGTTTCTTTTTTTCCTTCACTAAACTCCATACCCTCCCATGTTACTCCATCTGTGAACTCAGCATCAATAGTCCAGATGTATGCACCTTGCATACATGCATTTCCATTCATATCTATTCCATTCCAACCCTCTGCAGGTTGACCGTTTTTCAATAAAGTGCTTTCCCAAAGCAATTCACCCCATTTGTTAAATATTTTCAAATGATATGTTTTTAATTCTATACCCGATGGTTTAAATACCCTAACTTCATCCGTTCCATAATCAGGTGTAAATGCATTAGGCACGTATAACCCTTTCCAATATCCAGGCAAATAAATGCTATCTACAAAACTGGTATCACATCCATTAAGTGAAATAACTTTTATGGTGTAAACAAACCAACCCGAATCTCCTTCTGCATATTTGTGTATAGGTTTGGGCTCATTGCTAAATCCTCCATCGCCAAATTGCCATTCATAGCGTCTAATGCTGTCTGTGTTTATGTTAAATGCAACGGTCCTATATGGTTTCCTATCTAGGTCTATTAAATTGGCACTGTATATGGGATTTGGTTTTGAGAACACCGTAATTTGTTTAGTTGAAATGATGCTATCATTACATACCCCATTGTTACTTGCTAACAGCTTCACCACATAAGTTCCTGCATTAAGATAGATATGCTTTGTATTAAAGCTTGTGTCCATTTCTCCATCCCCAAAATACCATGTGTATTGGGTACCAAATTGGCTTTTGTTCGTAAATTTTACTTCCAATCCTGGGCATCCTTTGTTTACATCAAATTCTAAATCGGCCTTAGGCATTTGATATACGTTATATACCGCTTTTGCTGTATCAAAACAGGCAAACTGATTAGAGCAAATCAATTCAATGGGATAAGATCCAACTCCAGTATAGGTTGTCTCAGGATTGTTATAGGTAGACACATTTCCATTTCCAAAGGTCCATGAGTAATTGTTAGCCCCTATTGACTTATTAGTAAATTGAACCAATACCGGACCTGTACAAGTGTCTTTAGGTGTGTAGTCAAAATTGGCACTTGGCACTGGGTATACCACTATAGATTTATAGGCGGTATCTATACAATTAGAAGCAGATTGAGCGGTTACCTTAATTACATAAGTGCCACCTTGACTATATAGATGTTTTACAAATGTCCCTGAGCTAGTATTGCTATCTCCTAAATCCCATGAGAATACATTTGCCTCAGCAGAACTCGCTTTGAGATTGAAAATATGATAGGCACATGCATTATTTGAATCGGAAGATAAATGAATAGTTGGTAGCGGATTTACATAAACAGAATCATATTTAATGTTAGTACAGATGCTATTGGCAGCATACATTACAGCTTTAATTTTCTTTAATCCAGCATTCTTATAAGAATGAGAAGGGTTGCGATATATGGATGAATCGCCATCTCCAAAATACCAAATGATGGTTCCGCTGTCTTGAAGTGAGGCATAAAACTGAACAGGTTTGTTCACACAAATTTGGTTGTTTGATTTTAAAATATTGAATTGTGGAATTGGATTGACCTTTATTTCTATTGATGAGGTGTCGAAACCGCAGCCATCATTTACATTTAGCCTAGTTATGAAGGTCCCAGGTCTAAGATACACATGAGAAGCATTAAACCTCGGAGCTATTCCACTGCCATCGCCAAAATCCCAGCTAAAGTAATTGCCACCTTTTGAACTGTTTTGAAAAAATACAGTATCACCTACACAAATAAAATTGCCTGAAGATTTGAAAAGGGCTTTGACTTTGTTAGGAAAAACTTTTAAAGTTCTTGCAAACGAATCACTACCGCAAGTGTTGCTAGCAAATAATTTTATTCTGAAATAACTGGTCGAATCTATCGATACATATCTAATAGGATTTTGCAAGGGGTCATACCTATTACTTGAATCTCCATTTCCAAATTGCCATTTAAGGTAATCAGGCAGACCGATTGTATTATTGATAACAAAAATAGAAGAACCTGAACAGATGGAGTCGACACTTAGATTGAAATCAACAGTGGGTTTAGGACGCACCTTAATTGAGTCTAATATGCTATCCTTATAACAAGCATTGCTAATTTGTAATCTTATTAGGTATATGGTGTCAGCTGTCTGGCTTTGTAGGAAAGTAATTATGGGAGGGTTTTTTAATGTGCTGCTAATTCCGTTTCCAAAATTCCATACATATTTTGCCTCAAATACATTCGTTGAATTATTGGTAAATGTAACATTCAAGGGGCTGCAACCCACACTGTCAGATTTAGAAATATGTATGATTGGGGGCACTAAAACCTTTATTTGTGTGCTATCAAAACTGGTTTTACAATTATTAATTGCTTTTAATCTAATGGTATACAAACCTTCAATAGGATATGGATGATTGATGGTAGTATCTTTATTCGTTATCAGTTGTGTTCCATCCCCAAAATCCCAATAAAAAGTGTCAACACTACCATAGGATTTGTTTTCGATTTTTAGCTTAGCTGGATTGATGGCGTTAGAACACAATATCGTATCTGATAATTTAATTTTGGCATAGGCAGATGATTTTACCTTAATGGTTTTAGTGGTTGAATCTTTACAACCATCTTTTGAACTTGAAACTAGTTTTATGGTATAGGTGGTATCGTTAAAAATACTACCAATAAAGGTCCTATCAAATGAATCAGTATTTATGATTTGCTTGCTACCATCTCCGAAATCCCAAAAATTATTGGTAGGCTTTTTCGCTAGGGTATTATTTTTTATTCTTATTTTAAGAGGGGAACAGCCCGAATCCAAATCTGAAAGGAAACCCGCAATGGGTAATGGGAAAACTTTAAATGGTTTGACAATGGTATCAAAGCAACCTGCAATGGTTTGACTGACTAATGTAATTGGATAAATAGAATCAAATGTGCCTTTATGTGAAGGGAATTTAATCGAAGTATTTATCATATTTGGATTATTGATAATTACATTTGGATCCATGCTTGTCCAACTAAAAGTATTGGCATATTGAGCAGTATTATTGGTATTAATAATTACAGGCGCACAAGAGCTATCGGCAGAAAAATTAAAAGACGAAATAGGACGTGTTGGAATTCTTACTGTTTTTTTAGTACTGTCAATACATCCATAATCGCTTCTGATTTGTAAACCTATTTGATAAAATTTATTTGCCCCTGTTTTGTTGTCGGGGAAACGAATAGTGGTGCTTTGCGAAGCTGTATCATTTAATAATATGGCTAAATCAGGTCCAGCTGCTTTCCATTTAAATCCAGTGATATCATATAGGGGTACATTGAAACTTATATTAGTAACCGTAAGTAGGTTTGGATAACATAATATAGAATCACTTAGATTTAGAGCAGGACGTGGCAAAGGTTTTATAACGATAGGTTTTGTTATAGAATCGCTGCAGCCTGTGCCATTTGCTGTGATTATTAATTTTGTGAATGCAATCGTATCTGTGATTCCATAATTATAAAAAGTAAAGGTAGGATTCGTTTGAGTTGAAACATTTAATTTATTGCCAAATTCCCACTTGAATCCAACACCTGTTTTGGGGTTTGAGGTATTATTGAAATTGACAATTAAAGGTGTGCAACCGATGCTGTCAATAGCAGTAAAATTAGGTTTAGGATTAGGAATGGTTCTGAACCAAACTTGCATGCTGTCGTTTTTACAGCCTCTTAAACTAGTAGTAACCAATTTTATTAAAATACTGTCGTTTGCTCTAGCAATAGTTTGTGTTGGGAAATTTAATCCTGTTCCAATTAAGGTATCATTTCTATACCATTTATATTGGCTATTTGCATTGGGGTAATCTACCGCAATCACATTGCTCGCATTGATAACAAAAGGCGCACATGCAGTATTGATAGAGAAATTGAACAAAGCCTTTGCATCAGGATACACTGTAACATCTGTTTTAGCAGAATCAATACACCCATGCTTCGAAGTAGCAATTAACCTAATATTATAAAGAGCATCTACAACACCCGAATTGGTAAATGTGGCTGAAGCATTTGTACTCGAAAAAGTATTATTCAAAATGGTCCAGAGATAGCTCATAGAGCTAGCGCTTTCTCCATTTTTAGCATTAGAGGTATTGGTAAAATTCACCAACCTAGGACCACAACTGTCTTTAGTAATAGTCGTAAAGGCAGCAGCAGGTTTAGGGTAAATAGTTACCCATCTATCGGTGGTATCAACACAAGTATAACCAGCCCTAGTTGCGGTTAATTTAATTCTATAATTGATAGAATCAACGGTGTTATTGAGTGGAAAAGTAACAACAGGATTTTTACTCGTATCAGTGTTAAAACTCAAACTAGGAAAACTGATCCAACTCCAATTGGAATTTAAAGCGGTGGAATTAGAAATTAACGCATTGGCTGGACCACAAGTGGTAATTGGCACAGAGAAAACAGCCAGAGGTCTTTTATAAATGGTAATATTTTGAGTGGTATCATGCACGCAACCATCGGTACTCGTAACCCTTAAACGAATGGTATAATTACTATCAATGCCAGTTTGG
>CAMBSD010000036.1 GCA_945870425.1 Chitinophaga pinensis
AGAAATACGACTCCGAAGGAGTCGAATAAAGCTATTAAATAGAATATTTTATTAATTTCTTTACAAATAATTTAATATTGAATGCAAGAAATTTTCATTTTGTAAAATGGTATAATAATAGAAGTTTCAAGGATGAATACAAAGATTTAATAAGCAAATTTGAAATTGATTTCAAGGAAGCGTATTTGTTTGAATGGATTGAATAATCTTTAGCAAAATTATCTAATAAAAATTAATGACTAATAATCGAAAGGTTCGACTCCTTCGGAGTCGTATTTTTTAACATTTTTAGCTATATATATGTGACCACTTCGTGGTCATTTTTTACTCAACATTATTTTCAGATTATTGTAACTTTTCTTTTTAATACTCTATTAATAGAACTCCTTTAAATTTTATAGTTCGTAATCTAGGAAAATCCTAGATTACGAACTAGGACAAAAATGATTGCCACAATCATAATTTAAGCATAAATTAAATAAAAACAAATTTCAATTTATGTCGTTGTCTGCAGCATTTGTATTGCTATTTTGAGCATTCAAGAGCTAAAAGCAAAGCCTAAAAACAATAGAATAAAATAATTGATAATCAAGGTGTTATAATTTAGTTAGATGGAAATACGCATTATGGTTAAAATTGATTCTCAAAATCATCACAACATCTAGATTTATTAAATTTATTCAAGAGATTGTTGAATTAAAAAATGAATTTTTATTGACTTTTATAAGGCTCCGTAGGAGCCAAATGTTAGTAGAAAATAGTTTAACTCAAAGATTAAGCTCCGTAGGAGCGAAACAAATACTTCATTATCAATCAAATCAGAAAAATATGTCGCTCCTACTGGGCAAAAAATAGATAATGCTATTTGATAGAAACTTATCGATCTTACGGAGCAAAATGTGCAAACAGTTATATCAGTATGGTTTTTACACAATTAAAATGAATTATTTTGTTTATTGCCTTAAGTTATGTTACTGAAAGTAAATGGCAAAAACAAGCACAAAGATAACTACCATTAACAATAGCTTTAATGCAATGCTGGCTTCATCGAGTGGAGGCATTTGAGCTTCTAAAATTAGACACAGTTTGGCAGAATTGAAGGCCATAGTTGTTCTTGGCGGAACATCTGATAGAGTGGAGTGTTCTCGATACGCTAAACAGCAGTTTGTTGCATTAGAAAAACTAGTTGAGGGAAATTTTTGATACTATTTTTTGAAAGCATTCTACGCCTATGCGTTTTTACAGTCTCTATGCTAATGTTTAGTTTTCTACCAATTTGTTTGGATGAAAGTCCATGCGCAACCAAATGTGCTATTTCCTTTTCTCTCTCAGTAAGTAAGAGTATGGAAGTGCTACTAAAGGTAGATTTTTTCAACATCTTATGAAACCCAAGTTGCAAAGCCACTAGTAGCTGGGCATCTGTAAAAGGTTTTACCACATACATCACTGGCTCCAATTCAAATGCACCGCCGAGTGTTTTTTGGTCGGAATACGCAGTAAGAAAAATGATTTCGCATCGGTACAATTCTTTTAATTGTGCTGCAAGTTCAACACCCTTTATTGCTCCTATAATATTTATATCACAAATGATAATAGAAGGGGGCGTTTCCGCCTGGTTAGACATTAGCAATGCTTTTTGAGCATCTCTTGCTATGCCCATCACTTCATAATCCTCGTCTTTCAGGAGCTCTACAATACTGGTGGCTGTAATCATTTCATCTTCTATAACTAGTATGGAGCAACTATCTTTCATCATACGGTGGGATTTATAGCTATTCGATAAGATGTGCCAGAAGCATTTACTTTTGTAATGGTTCCTTTTAATTGTTCCACCAAAGTATGCACTAATTTCATTCCGAAACTTTCATGGTTATTTACTATCATGTGATTTCCAATTCCATTATCGGCAATTTCGAGCTGGTAACCCCCTATTTCAGCATCTATTAGTTTAATGCTAATTAAAGCCCGCTCTACGTTAGCAAATGCATGCTTGAATGAATTGGTCACCAATTCATTTATAAGAAGACCAATTGGAATTGCAAGATCCACATCTATTTCTTTTTTCTTAAGACCCACCTGTGTTCTTACCGTTGTTTCTGGAAATCCGTAACTTAATGCCAAAGAAGACGCGAGATGATTGATATATATTTCAATATTTACAGAGGCTAAATCGTCATTCATATAAAGTTTCTGGTGAATGAGCGCCATTGCATCCACTCTACTGCGACCAGCATCCATAGCCTCCTTAGCAGTTTTATCTTCTAGCCTATTGCTTTGTAGAGCTAGCAATCCTGATACTACCTGAAGGTTGTTCTTTACTCTATGGTGTAATTCTTTAATGAGCGTCTCTATTTTCTCATTTTTCACTAGGAGTTGTTGGGTAGTTTTTTGTTTTCGTCTTAAATTAAATAACGCCATTCCAATTATTAAACTTAGCAGAAAAACACCGGCAGCAAGTAGTCCAATCGTTTTATTGTTGTTTTTAATTTTTAGTTGATCAAGTTGCTTCTCTTTGGCAGAAAGCAGCAATGCAATTTCCTTTTTTGCCAATTCATAATTGGATCTTTCTTTTACCATATTCATCGCCTCTGAAGAAGAAAGTAAAGAATCTTTGGCTATAAAATATTTGGATTGATATTCTGATGCTTTCTCAAAATCACCTATTGTGTTATAATGAGTGGCCAATGATTGATAAATTTCTTTTTGCAACGCGGTACTTCTGTTCTTTGCCAACGTCATAGCACTAAGCAGAAACTGTTCCGCTTCTTTATGCCTATTTAATTTACCCAACACCACGCCTATGAGATTTCTAGTGCTCGCCTCATCATTTATTAATAGACTACCCTCTCTAATGTTTAGCGCTTTCTCAAGATAAGTTAATGATTTTTTGTATTGTTTTACATCCAAAAAATATCCGCCTAAATTATGGTAAGTTATTGCCAAACCTGCTCGTTCACCTGTTTCTGTAAATAAATTGATGGCTTTACTAAAAAATATTTCTACTGAATCATATTTTTTTATAGCCAAAAAGCCACTAGCTAGATTGTCATAGGCCAAAGCAAGCGAAGTTTTATTTTGAGGTATCAGCCTCTCGTGTATTCTTCTGGTTTGCTGATAGTAATTGAGTGCTTCTTCATATTGTCCAGTATGGGTGTACACATTTGCTATATTGTTGTAGCTAGTGGCTAATCCTCTCTCGTCTTTCATTTTCTCTTTTATCTTAATACTTTCAAGATGATTTTTTATAGCATCATCATAAGATGCAGACTCATCCAGCATATTGCCTTTGTTCATGTAAATATTAGCCAACGAATTAGTCAGGTTAAATTTGTGTGCAATTACCAAAGCATCGTCGAAATATTGTAAAGACAATTTAAAATCACCTATACGGCGATATAAAATACCCAACCTATTTTTGATTTCTGCAGTTTCTCTATCCAATCCTGCTTTATGGTATAGAATATTACTTTCCAACAAGGCATTTTTTGCCAATTGCATATCTCCTACCTGTTGTAGATTTCGGCCCATATTGCTAAGTGAGATGGCCATCCCCTTTGTGTATTGTTGTTGTTTAGAAAGGTTAAAAGCCAAGCTATCTACATCAAGCGCCAATTTGTATTTTGCTTCCCTGCTGTACAATCCTGAAAATTGTAGATAGGCATCTATCTGACCCTCTACATTTCCGGTTTCTTGATAGTAGGACAAAGCTTGTTGCGCATCTTCCCTCGCCTTATAAAAGCTGATTGCTGTAGTTGATTTACTTCTAAAAATGAGTAAGCCTCCTTTTTGATTTTTATCTTCTGTTTGTTCTAAAAGTTTCGTGAGGCTGTCGATTCTCGATTGTTGAGCATTAGCTACTATACCAATAACAAAAGATCCAATAAAAAACATCATTTTCACCTTCATCTGAATTATAGTTTTAATATGAATGTATGCATTAATATGAATGCATAAAAATTACTAATTATTATCGGTAAGCTACAATAACAAATTTATTTAAAAAATTACTAATTACTTGTACCCCTTTGGAGGTATTGTGCTCAATAATTTAAAAAAATAAATTTGTTTCAAAATTAAAATGGCTAAATATTTATCGATGAAGAAATATTTTTTCGTTATTGTGCTAGGATTTGTTTGCAATTGTTTAAATGCCCAAATACTTT
>CAMBSD010000037.1 GCA_945870425.1 Chitinophaga pinensis
CAAAACATAAAAACAAATTATCAATTATTGATTGTTTCTACATTCAGATGAGAATTGTTAATGTTTTGACCCAATTGCTAACCAACACCAATTTAACAACAGGTAATTAATGAAACCACCTAACCCGTAATAAAATTCACGTTTAATTAAATTACGTCTTTAATTAGGCAAAATCTGTTGCTAACCTACCAAACACAAAAAATCGCTCAACATCCGGAGCGATTTTTTATTTTTCAGTTATTTGCAATTCTTCCCAAGGGGTTGTACCATCTTTTTCTCTTGTAAATTGAATGTTTTTAAATTCTCCAATTACTATTTCAACAGTAGTATATACTCGATTGCCTTTTAATAAATGTCCGCCAATTGTTTTTCCTGTTGAATCGCTAATGCTTGCATGAAGGTGAGAACCGTTGACACTTAAAGTACCCGTTAATGAAACAATTTCGAAATGCCCAAACAGCGTTTCTCCTTCAGGTTGGTTTGCATATCTGAGATTAGTATGGGTTAAACTTCCTACACAAGTAGCAATCCATCCTGCTTTTATATTGTTTTTTATCACAAAGCTATCGATTGACTGCTTCACATCTTCTCCCGGTTTAAGTCGAATAGCATGAAAAATGGAGTTATCATTCATCTTTTGAATTGGTTTACATTGGGTTAAGAGCAATAATAAAACAAGAACTGTTAACCTCATTTTGAATCTTTTAAATGTAAATATCCTATTTAAAATGGGTTGTTGATAGATAAGTACTAATTTATTTGACTCCTTGTAAAGTTAACTACAGTAGATAAGGTTTGTAATTTTTAAAATACCATACAACTAACTACCTTTGTCGCTTACTTTACAATGTCCGTTTACATGGATCCATTTGAATACCCGAAATCAATAAGTCCTCAAGAACTTGACGACTACCTAAAAATAGGTTGGTATAGGATGGGGCAAGCAATTTTTACAACAGACAGTATAAAAGACAATTTTA
The DNA here is from genome assembly GCA_945870425.1 of Chitinophaga pinensis. Taxonomy (GTDB): domain Bacteria; phylum Bacteroidota; class Bacteroidia; order UKL13-3; family UKL13-3; genus RGVD01. Next base: position 981 of record CAMBSD010000037.1, read on the forward strand.
ATGAATATCCCGTATTTTGGTTGCGAATTCATTTGCCTGAGTTGACCACATCAAAAACCCATGAAAAGATTTATAAAGCCAATAAGCATTTTAAGGTAACAATTAAGCCGTTGGATATTACTGATGAAATGGAATATTTGAATGAACAATATTGGTTGAGTACGATTATAGGTTCTCCATTTTTAAGGGATGCATTGTTAGAGGGTGCAGAAAATTCAATTTATTCAAGTTATGCAATAGAAATAAGGGATGGAAATCGTTTGATAGCAGTAGGGATTTTTGATGATGGGTTAGTGTCAATAGCAGGAATTATTAACTTTTATGATCCTGCATATAAAAAGTATAGTTTGGGTAAATATTTGATGTTATTGAAAGCTCAATATGCATTTTCACAAGGTAAAACTTGGTATTATCCTGGGTATATTATTCAAGGCTATCCAAAGTTTGATTATAAGTTATTTGTAGATCGTGATGCCTCAGAGATTTATATCAAGAGTACAGATGAATGGATAAGATTCAATACGATAGTTTGGGAACACGGAAATGAATTATGAATTATAAATTATGAATTATGAAAAATTGTTCTTAAGTTTCGTAAATCAAATTATACCCATTTGTGCATTCGTGGCAAATGTTTTACGAATCTAAGTGATGAGTTAAGAATTTGGTTAGATAAATTCGTGCATTCGTGGCAATTGATTTCGTTAATTTCAGATTTTTTTTCATTTATGATATAAATACTTCAAGATTAATATTCGTGCATTCTTGGCAATTGATTTACGAATCTAAGTGATGAATTAAGAATTTGGTTAGATAAATTCGTGCATTCGTGGCAAAACCAATAAATACAAAAGCCGGCAATTTTTTGCCGGCTTTTTATATTGAATAGATTTATACTAAATTATTGAACAGAAATCATTTGCTTCATTATTTCTCCTTTTGTATCAGTCATTTTCAATAAATAAATTCCAGGTGTGGTTTGTGCTTTCAATTGAATTTGTTGTATTGAACCATTTGCAGGAATTGCTCTTTTTTCTTGCTGCAGCAGCTGACCTTGTACACTATAAATTCCAATTTGGTAGATGCTAGCTTCTTTTGCTTCTATAGTAATATTGATAGTTTTGCCATTTATTGGATTAGGGTAAACTTGAAAATTAGTTTGATTACTTTCAGAACGTATTGCAACCACTGGACTGTATTGTACAGAACTATTGTTGTCTAAAACCCTTAATCTGTAATAATTTACTCCACTTAAAGGTTGTAAATCTTCAAATTGATAGATGTTCTCAACTGTATTGTTCCCTGGTTTTGCCGCAACTTTTCCAATAGCTTTAAAATTGTTGCTGCTTGTACTTCTTTCAACTTCATAAGAAACAGTGTTGAATTCTCCCAAAGTTTTCCACAATAGTAAATTGGAATTGCTTAATTTTTTCCAACTTAAAGTTAATCCACGAGCAGGAAGTATAGTAGCATCACTTGTTACGCCAAATGGGGAGAAACTACTAATACCTGAAATGGTTTGTAATAAGAATGTATCTGAAACAGCTGGGGAGCCTATTGTTCCTTTAAGATCTATTGCTCCATTGGTGCAATGAACGGCTGTTGAATTGTTGCGTACAAAAGATGCTGCTTCTAAATAAGGGCTCCATTGTAAACCGATAGAAGCATTCGAACCGCCTATTACGGCTTCTGTAATGGTCCACACCCTATTTACACTATTTAATGTAGCTGCATTACAAATCGTTCCAGGTGCTACGTTCACAGAAAAATCGTCTGAAGTTCCACTATTGCTTAATATGATAGGTGAATAGGTTATATAACCAACGGGAATAGTGGTTGATGCTGATCCAACATTTTTAACAGTTAATACTCCTGCACCATTGGTATTGATGAAGCTGTTGGCATTTCCACCTGCAACGGCTGCTGTAGTAAGATTATATGCTCCCAAATCTGCAATGCCGTTAGTAAATGTGAGTGTTCCATTTACAGTTAATGATGAGCCAATGGTAATACCCATGGCAGTATTCAAAGTTAAGTTATTTAAACCGCTGCTTGGTACTTCAAGATCTGTGGTAACTTTTGTGGTGGTGCTAGTGTAATTTAAATTTGTTGTTGCACCAAATGTAGGGGCTGTTGCCAATGCACCTCTTGCACGTGAAATAGTAGAGCCAAAAGCCATGGTAAGATTACCACTATGGGTTAAGGTGCCGCTAGTTAGAGTTAGTATTCCAGAAATTGTGCGAGGTAAAGTAAGCGTTAAACCACTATTATACATTTGCACATTGTTGGGGCCGCCAGTTGCTGGCCATTCTGAAGCAGTAACGGTTTGTGCTGCATTTGCACTAGACGAACCGTAACGTAATATTGCATTAGACCCATAGGTAAGTGTAAATCCACCTAATGACAAAACCGCTGTTCCAGTTGTGCCAAAAGAGCCAGAAAGTTGCAATACTTCTTCCACAGTAATATTTGCTGGTAATGTTTTCCCTGAAGACCCTGAGAGTATAAGCGTTTTATAACTACTTATTCCTGAAGAGATACTCGAGGAAGAATATCTAAAAGCACTTCCTGATTCTAAATTCCAAGTCACATTTGCTAAACTATTGGTTGAGGCTGCAGCCTCATATTCTCCACCACTTTTTATATTGATAACAGTTTGGGTTGTAGCGTTATTATACCAATAAGTTGCAGATGTATTTGAAAGAAATAATCCACCAGATTTTATATTTATTACACCAGGATTAAAATACCCAGAAGAAGAAGTATTTCTACTTGAAGGCATTTCAACTTTACCTCCTGATTCAATATCAATACCAGTAAAACTCACATTATTATTACTTCCGGCTGTTAAATTTGCAGTTCCGTAAACCGTTAAAACACCAATTTTCATAGTATTTGCACCAGAATTGTTGAATCTTCTAATATGTGAAGTTGAACCAGCCATGTTAAATGTTGCACCGGCTCTTATCATAATCACAGGTGAGGCGGCTGTGCCCGTAATTGTCCTTCCTTCAATATCGTCTGTTGCACTTAACTCAAAAGTTCCACTTAAAACTTCTAAACCTCTATTCACACAGAATACCATACCCGTTCCACTGGTTACTAGTTTTTGATTTG
>CAMBSD010000038.1 GCA_945870425.1 Chitinophaga pinensis
ATTTCTGTACAAATTGATTTTTGGACACTTTGAGTTTAACACTGTGTTGGTTACTATTGTTCAATATGAAATTTTGTTTTTTAAAGTCTTTTTTTAAAATCATTAAAGTATTTTCATTATTGTAGACGTCTTTAAAACTAGAATTAGTAAACAAAACTTTTGTTACTTTTTTTGGAATTCCAACGACCTCGAAAATTGCTGATGCTTCATGACCTAATTTCACATATCCATTTTTGAAACTGACAGTATTCTTATTATTGATATTAATAGAAATATTTTTTAATAAATGCTGTAGGACCAAAATATTGAACTCTTCGGGTGTTTTATAAGAATCTTTGCCATAATTTGTGTGTATTTCATGTTCGAAAGCAGTCAAGGCTGAATTTATCTGTAAGACCAATGAACCGTCTTCTTGCTCAATCAAAATGGTATTAGAATATATGGGATCATGGTCTTTTTTGTTGAAAGAAAAAAATAACACTGATAACATTATGATTGCAAAGACAGGAGTTGTCGAAGTTTTTTTGTTCATTATTCTCAATCTATTATGACTGTGTGTTCATAAGTGAGCTCTTAGTTAAAAGTCTTTATTCTTTGATGATATTAGTATTTTGAATTCCTTTTTCTGTATACATTTTTAATATATAATTTCCAGGTTTTAAATCACTTACATTAATAGTGTTTTCTGGCGCTGGTTTTAAATTAATTAATCTACCAGCCATATCATAGATTTCAACTTTTAAGATTGGCAAAGACGAACTCAAATTCAAAATACCATTCGTAGGGTTTGGATAGAGGCTTTCTGTTTTTACAAACTCATTCTCAGAAGTAGAAAGTGCGCCACAAAATATACCATCGCAATTTTCATCAATTGAGTTTCCGTCTATTTCGACCGCACTCGGATTGACAGTTGCATTGTTGTCATTGCAATCAATCAGCAAATAAAATCCATCACCATCAGCATCAATGGTTGTAGCACTTCCACTAGCAGTCACGTATGCACCATATATACAATTAATAAAGTTGTTATTACCAGCCTTGTCAACATGGTAATGGTAACCTCGAGTGTCATCATAATGTCCAAAGCAGGCGTCCAAATCAGTTGGTTCGGTGTCATCTTCATTTGCATGTGCATAAATTCCATGACCGTCTAAAGCATAGCCAATCATTGGGGCGTGGGTGTCGCATTGGTCAATATTTGTAGTTAGGCCAGTCGCAGCATGGTAGTGGTAGCCTGTCGCCAGGTTAATGTGCCCACCTGCATCATCAAAAGGGGCCAAGGTATAAGCATTTAGTATGGCATTCACGGGAGCCGGAGCATCAAAACGAACACCATTGAAAGCAACCCCACGCACTGATGGCCCGGTGGCTCCAGGCCCCATGCCAAATGAGGTTGAGGTGGTCAGCTTGACGGGAGTTACAGGAAAAACATATGTTTGAGATAGTCCGGTAACATAAGATGGCAAACATTCAACACAATAATTTTGATATTGCACTCCTACATTGGGGTTAGCCGCTGCTGCGCAGTCTGCTTGGGTTAGTGTTTTTGTAATTACACCTGTAGTAGCATTATACATTTGCCATGTACTGTTGTTATAAAAAGTGGCTAGATTTTGAATAAATGCACCATCTACATCATATACGTTTCCGCTTTGCAACCAAATCCCACCTTGAGTTTCATCATCACTGATATTATTTGGACACCAAGGTCCCATGGTATGATCTGATGGGGTACTGGTTGAAACAATTTTGTAACAAGTTGCGCTAGTGCCGTTTGACAAAGTGCAATTTATTGTGGAGATAGTTACACTAGCACCATCTAAAAAAAGCAATGGATTGACTTTTTGAACAGTAGTTTGCGCCGATAACATGGAGCCTTGTGAAAATGAACAAATTACTATTGCAAATAATAAATTTTTAGCTTTCATATTTTTTTATTTAGTGACAAATCATTGCGCTGTTATGGGCTGGTTTATCATTTTGAACATTCCCATTCAGAATAAATGATATAACATCCTTTAGCAATAACACCACCTCTTGGAGAGATTAAATTGCCAAAAAGAAATACGCCATCTTTATTATCTATTTTTTTAGTAGAAAAAAAACTCCATGATGTACCTACTTCACTTTCTTTCCATTCAGGATGAATTGATTTAGGGTTAGGGCTTGATAAAATTTTCGGATTATAATCAATAGACGCGCAATTAAGCTTGACGATAATTGGGTCTTTTATTTGAGCATTAACACTTATCAGACCTAAAAACATAAATAATACAATTAATGACTTTTTCATTTTTTAAAATTTAATTTTTGTTCCTACTCTTATGGATTTTCAGATTAATCCCTGCTTTTAGAGTGGTTTTCTTGTCTCCACTTTTCTTTTCTGTCACTAGAGGTGGTCAGCCTGCCTTGAACCGCTATGTCGTTTAAACTTGCCCATAACGTTTTCGGGCTTGGCGAAGGTGGCGATTTACACCACAAATGTTGATGCGGAGAACCAAACTTTGATTAACCACAAATGTGTCTGCGGAGCACTGAACCGCCACTTTTGCCAAACCCGTGTTAGCTGCCGTTATTATTGTCATCCGGATTTGGTGGATTGTCAAACATAAGTTGTTGGTCTGTATGCTTATAGTTATTGATAAAATGAAAAGATTTTTCAAGCGTAACGTCACCAATGCCTTTCACGGTTAATAGTCTACTCAATGACCGAATACTATCATTTTCTAAGGCAACTTTTACCTTTCTTACAAAGTCTATTCTTAGGCCTGATTTTTTAGATAATTCTTGTTCTGGAATTGAATTCCATAAGTTTTTAAAACTTAAAAAAAGGTCATCGTATGCTTCAGGGTCGTAGTAGTATATTTCAATGGGTATGTCACACCTTTCAAGATATTTTTTCATTAATTCAATTGACACACTTTCAGGAATACCACCATTGCTTGCACCGAGTAGTGGAAATGCAATTGATGTAACATCTTTTTCTTTGTAGGTGTCAAGAAACTTTTGAAGACCTTTTTCTAAATACTCGATTTTACTTTCATATTTCCAATGGTATTTTGTCGGAAAATTAAGTATCCATTTATCGTCATTTTTGAATAACCATAATGTGCCAATGTTAATAAGTTTTTCTTTACATAGCTCTGAATACCGTTCAAACATTTTAGGATAACGTAAACGACACTCATAAGCTATACCAGCACCCATAACGCCAACACAATTAATGGTATTTACAATACACTGACAATTACTACTAAAGATATTTCCTTTTATAATCTTTATCATGATCAAAAATAGTAGCTCTTATTTATGATTATTGGAATGTCATTATTTGAAAAAAGCCCGATCAAACTATTGTAGGTAGAACTATCATAAACGAATATTTCCTTAATGTAACTTGTGGATATTTTGTGTGGGACTAAAACTTCAGCGCATCTTATCCGTTTCCCATCATTATAGTCATTCCAAAATGTTCCATTGATACAGTCCCAATTTAATTTATCTAACTCTTTAAGTGATGTGTAATATTTAGTTGAGGCCGCTGCCGCATTACCATCCGAAAACATTGCCCCAGGTAGGAGCATTACTTTTTTATCAATTTTAAGAACCACCAAACTGCTTTTATTCGAAAATGTATAAGTCATCGGATTTAAAATATTAAAATAGAGAGGTACTTTATTGTGCACATGATTTCTTCTAGCTTGCACTAATTGATTCGAAATATCACTTTTATTAATCTTAAGTGCATGTGCAACAGTATGAGACAACAGACCTTTTTCGAAAATATTTACTAAATTGCTAACATGAGTAATATGGTATAATCCTTTAATATTGTTCCATAATTGAGACTTGGGTTCAACTTGGATTATATCCTTACTTACTAATTCAGAATATATATATGGGCGTTCGTCAAAATCCACATTGTATGGACTTGAAAAGACAATGGCTCCATCTTTTCTATAAATGTAAAATTGTA
>CAMBSD010000039.1 GCA_945870425.1 Chitinophaga pinensis
ACGATTCAACCAGGAATGGTTTGTAATCAATTGGCTTCTACCATTGACATTTTGCCTACTATTGCAGCCATAACTGGCGCGCCCTTATCTGCTAATAAAATTGACGGAGTTGATCTTTCTGCCATAATTAAGGGTGATATGAGTGCTGCTCCAAGAAAAACATTCCTATATTATTATCGAAAAAATGCTTTAGAAGCAGTGCGGAGAGACAATTGGAAATTGGTTTTGGAACATCCTTCAAGATCATATCTTAATCAAATACCCGGAAAGGATGGGTTTCCAGGAAAAGCACCTGAAAATATTATGATGCCCTTGGCATTATACGATCTACGACGTGATCCTGGAGAAGTATATGATGTGAAAGCATATAATCCCCAAATTGTCCAAGAACTCCAACTCCTAGCCGAAGAAGCGCGGAAAGATCTTGGCGATGAACTACAAAATAAAGTTGGATTAAACAATCGTTTGCCAGGAAAAATACAATGAATATCATTTAAAATATCCAAAATGTAAATTAAAGGTATTCACCCCAACCAACAACATATTTCCCACCTAACCAATCATCTATAATTTCGGATATATTTGGGCACCTGCAAAATGCACGGTATCAAATTATTAATTACCCAAAGGATGTTTTGCACCTTATTGGTTCGCTTCCCATCAATCAAATTGAAATGCTGTTGCAAAAAATTGGTAGGAAGGTGTATTTGGTCAGGGGATACTTAGGGATATATAATCTGTCACAAATTTCGGCAAGTTTTGTGACAGATTATTATGAACAATTTAGCGATATGCGGTTTAATTCATATGTAATTTGGTCTCAAATATTTACTAAATTTGTGACCAAATAAAAGAATAGTAAAGTATGCAAAGCATTGAAAAGCAAATAGAAAAGTCAATAAAAAGCAAGCCCAAAGGTTCGTTGGTATTGCCAGACGATTATTTGTCTTTTGGTTCATCAGATGCTGTGCGTAAAGCTTTGGATCGTTTGCAAGATAAAAAGGTACTTTTAAGAATGGCACAAGGCATTTATGTACGTCCCAAAATAAGTAAACTGATAGGGCCATTGGTTCCTAGTGCTGAGGAAGTAGCAGAAGCCATAGCCAAAAGAGATAAAATAAGAACAGTACCAACAGGCAGCTATGCTTTAAATGCTTTGGGGCTAAGTACACAAGTGCCAATGAATATTGTCCTACTAACAGATGGTTCACCAAGAGAAATAAAAATAGGTAAGCGAAAAATAAAGTTCAAGAAAACTACACCTAAAAACCTAATGGCAAAAGGTATTATTAGTAGATTGGTGATACAGGCATTGAAGGAAATTGGGAATGGCAAGGTAACTGAAGCAGAAGAAAAAAAGATATTGGATTTACTTACAAAAGAAAATGAAAGAGACCTAAAACACGACATAGCTTTGTCACCAGTATGGATACAAAAAATAATGAAAAAAGCACTTTGCAATGGCAAAAATTAATTTTTTTACAATTGACAAGGCAGAAAAAGTAGCCATTTTCAATGCCATTGCAGCCGAAAATGGAATGACACCCTTTGCAGTAGAAAAAGATTGGTGGGTAAGTCGCACGCTGGAAATTATCTTTCAGATGCCCATTGCCAAATATATGGTATTTAAAGGGGGTACATCACTGAGTAAAGCTTGGAAATTAATAAATCGCTTTTCGGAAGATATTGATTTGGCAATTGATAAAGAATTTTTTGAAGGCTACAAAGGCGAAATTTCAAAATCACAAATAGGCAAACTAAGAAAAGTAGCAGGTTTATATACAAAGGGTACTTTCTTTGAAGAATTGCAGGTAGCGTTTAGAACAAAAGGGTTTACTGAACTTGAATTTAAAATAATTGATATAGGAGAAAGTGATCAAGATCCAAGAATTATTGAAATTTATTACTCTAATGTTGTCACTCAACCTACCGAATATGTTATACCAAGAGTACAAATAGAAATCAGTTGCAGGTCGCTAAGAGAACCGTTTAGTTTTCAAACTTTTGGCTCATTGGTAGATGAATTTTATGCAGATAGAGCCTTTGCCGAACCCTTATTTAATGTGCCTACTGTAAACCCGGAACGCACCTTTTTAGAAAAGTTATTTTTATTGCATGAAGAATTTCATAGACCAACTGACAAAATGAGAGTAGATAGATTAAGTCGGCATCTTTACGATATATTTCATTTAACTAAAGCAGGAATTGCAACAAAAGCATTTAACGATAAAGAGTTATATGAATCCATTGTTGCACATCGATACAAATTTTCAAGAATAGGAGACGTTGATTACAATCTCCATAATCCCCTTAAGGTAAATCCTATTCCAGTTGGCGGTAAAATGGAGGAATGGAAAGCTGACTATGCTAAAATGAAGGAAGATATGATTTATGAAATAAACAAGCCAAGTTTTGAAGAACTAATAAATAATTTGAATGATTTAAGAACCCAACTTCAGGCATTGGAATGGCAATTTGATTTAAACTTCCCAATTACCAATAACTAATTAAAAAAGCATTAATGAGGACAGATTACTAAATAATCCCAAAAACACATCAAGAAAATCGAAAGACTTAATTTAGTAGCTACTAGCTTTAGAGAGTGGTTTATGAGGATTTTAAAAATTGTATTACCCATAAAATTTGCTTTTTTCTCGATCGATATTTGAATATCGCCAAGAATGCCGTTAAATCAGCATCAGATAGTAGCCCCATGGAAGAATGAATGATCTATTTGCAGGCAGTTACTAAGCAGCCAAACGCATTGCCTTTCGCTATTCGCAAATGGGCACCTGCAAAATGCACGGTATCAAATTATTAATTACCCAAGGGATGTTTTGCACCTTATTGGTTCGCTTCCCATCAATCAAATTGAAATGCTGTTGCCCCAAAAATGGAAGGAGGGTGGTTGAGCATTTGTAGTTGGTCGGGGGGTATGTTGCATACAAATTATAAGCCTTTACGTGACATAGATTTTATTGCTACACAATGTGCTTCTGTTAGACCTATATGCGGACTTGTTTGTACCAAATTCTCTTTTAAAAAATCGGGAAGCTCATTTAAAGAATTGTCATCATCAATAATGACAAAATCTTCATCTACTCTATTGATATTAAACCAATTGACAATTTCATCTTTTCTACTAAGATTATTCAAATTTTCAGGAAGTGCCCTTAGATTTTTAATATTGATACCTCTATTTTTGAAAATGCTTTTCCACTCTTCAATGCTAAATTTTGCTTTGTGAGACGTTGTAAGCAAAATAGTGTCTTCTTCAGAAATCGAATTCTGAAGTGAAACACTAGCCTTACTACTGAAAGCAGGAAATCCATCATTCAAGAATTCAGGACTTTTCCAGCCTTTGGCAGGAACCATAACACCATCTATATCTAAGAAAAATAACATGATTGGTGAAATTACAACTTTATTTGAGCAGTTCAACGATTTTCTCTATTGGAATATTGTTATATTCAGCATCTTGTCTGTTTCGATCATTAACTTCTTCTTCTGTATCCCATCAACTATGATTTCTTTTGTAATTCTTTCCAATATTTCAGTTTTAAATATCCAAAATACAAATTAAAGGTACCCCCCCAACAAAATATTTCAACCTCTTTCCCTATAGATTTCATACATTCATTTTACATATAAAACTTACAAAACATTTACTTGCATCCATGAATAGAAAAGAATTTGTAAAAACTACCGGTTTGGCTGCTGCTGCTTTCACATTGCCT
>CAMBSD010000040.1 GCA_945870425.1 Chitinophaga pinensis
CCATCTGATGCTGACGAAATAGTATTCGCAGGTTGTGGAGTTCGTGCAGCTTGGGTAGATGATGCAATTATACAAATGAACTCATTTATTGGAGGCAAACAAAACCCAAAAGTTGTTGTTACGGGGTGTATTTCAAAAATTGAAACAGATAGAATTGAGAGCAGTTTAAATACAGCTGAAATTACCTTTAAAAGTTTCCAAGATTTAGTTAAAGAATATACTCAATTTAGTTTTGATCTGCTTGAAAAGGATTTCAGCCAAAACGAGCATACCGACCTTGAAGGTGATAATCCGTTGCGGAAGAAAATTACTCCATTAAAAGAAAAAGCATTGAAGTTTCTTGACCAAATCGATAGGAAGTATGGTTTGAAATTGGTTGATGAATACAGACGAACAACTAGCGGATTTTTCTTTTACAACGAAACAGAACCCACAGAAATGATAACTGTTTCAAGAAGTTGCCTTTATAACTGTTCATTTTGTACAATCCCTAAAGGACGTGGGGACTACAATTCTATACCGCTTACAACCATAAAGGGAAAAGTATCCAAAGCAATTTCAAAAGGAATTTTCCGGATTATTTTGATTGGCGATGAAGTTGGAAACTATGGTAGAGACTTAAAAGATGGAAGTAATTTTCAAATGCTTGTTGATGAAGTTTTATCAACCGACAAAAGACTACAAATTGCAATCAGGTATATTGAACCCACACCTTTTTATAAGAATTTTGAAACAATTAAAAAGTATTGCCTTGAAGATAGAATCTATCTACTCCATATTCCTTTGCAAACAGGCTCGCAAGAACTGTTAAAGCAAATGAATAGAAATCACAATTTGGGCATAGTAATTCCTCTTTATAAGGATTTAATTCAAAACACGAAAACAACTTTTTATTGCAATTGGATGGTAGGTTTTCCAGGAGAAACGGAAGGAGATTTTCAAATGACTATTGACTTGGCAATGCATTTACAAATACAACTAAACACTGTAATTCCTTTTTCTGCAAGACCTGACACAAAAGCACACGGCAGAACAGATAAGTTACCAACCGAAATAATTCAAGAGCGATGTGACAGACTCGAAAAAGTATTGTTACAATCCAAACTTGATAAATTCAAAAAAATGACTGCAGACATATTACAAGATGAGCAAGAAAAAATGATTGAACTTATATCGTCAGCAGAGCAAATGTCTAGGCCTTTTAAATTTGAATAAATTCATAAAAACAGATCAGGTCTGGAAACTATTAAATCAAATAATTATTCATCCTTTGATTCACGGGCTTAACTCAATCTCTTAATTACAGCCTATAATAATCTAAAAATCCAATCTCCAACTCCCAATACCCCTTTCTCCCTATCTTGCAGACAAACTTTCCCGTTTTGCATAAAACAATGGGGGTGGGGGTTTGCGTGGGATACTTTTGACCCATCATAAAAAATTAAATAAATAAAAAATGAAAAAGTCAATCGTTATTCTGCTGCACATCGGCTATTGGGCCATCTACCTGTTTTTGCTCGCCATGATTGTTATGGCCTTGAAATTGAACAGTCCGCAAGTCTCTGGTAAAACCATGGGATTTGCCTTCCTATTATTCCCAATGAGTGTGGGGGCAATCCTTCCTGGGGTGTTTGGATTTTATGTTTCCTACCTTTTTCTTTTTAAGCGGTATTTGACAGCCAAAAAAAGTACTTCTTTAATTGGGATTAGTGCTGTTATTGCAATTATTATTTCAGCGCTTACAATTTTGATTCTTTATGTGGCATTTTCCGGTAAAGGGGTAAATTGGACTGCTGAAACTTGTTTCACGCTGGGTGCTTTTTTAGCCATTGTTGCAACAGTACACGGTGTAATTGGTTTTGTAATGCAGGGATTTTTTAAATGGTTCGAAGATGTAAAATTGAACGCCGATTTGCAGAAGAAAAATTACGATACGGAGTTGGCCTTGTTGAAATCACAAATCAATCCGCATTTTTTGTTCAATACCATAAACAATATTGACATGCTCATAGAAAAAGATGCGAAGAAGGCATCGGAATACCTGAATAAGTTATCGGACATCATGCGGTTTATGCTTTATGAAACAAAGACAGAAAAAATTCAGATGGGCAAAGAGTTGACCTACATTGAAAAATTCATCGAACTTCAAAAAATCAGAACCAACAATCAGCACTACATTAATTATGTGGTAAATGGAGATGCCACGTACATAATGATTCCACCCATGTTGTTCATTTCGTTCATTGAAAATGCGTTTAAACATGCTGAAAACAAGAAAATAGAAAATGCAATTAACATTCGCATCGACATAGAAAATGGTGAGATTCGTTTCAAATGCGAAAACAGTTACAATCCTCACAAACAAAAAATACAAGAGGGGAGCGGATTGGGTATTGAGTTGATTCAGAAGCGATTAAATTTAATGTATCCCGACAAACATACCTTGGTAATTTCAAATAATAACGACCTTTACGGCGTTGAATTGACACTTTATTCGAATGATAATTAACTGTATAATCGTTGAGGACGAACCTTTGGCCCTAGAACGGGTGAAAGGTTTTGTTCTTAAATTGCCCTTTTTGCATTTGCTTTCGGAGTTTGACAATGCCTTTGATGCACTGACGTTTTTAAAAACCAATGAAGTCGATTTGATTTTTCTGGACATCAACATGGATGAGTTTTCGGGCATCCAATTGCTGGAAACATCGGTAATTAGGAGTCAAGTAATCATTGCAACAGCCTATCATGAATATGCGTTAAAGGGCTATGATTTGAAGGTGGCGGACTACCTGTTAAAGCCATTCACATTAGAGCGTTTTGTGCAGGCGGTAGATAGAGTGCAAAACAATTTGGCACTCACTGAAAACGCAAATCACAAGAAATTCATATTTGTAAAAACGGAATATCGTTTGGAGAAAATCCTGCTGAGTGAAATCGTATTTATTGAGGGCATGCACGATTACCGCAAAATCCATTGTTTAGACAAGAGAATCATGACCTTACAAACCTTCACGGATTTGGAGAAGGAAATACCGTCAACCCTCATTTGCAGGGTACATAAATCGTTTATGGTTGCTTTAGATAAGATTGAATCCATCGAAAAGGACAGAATCCGCATTCAGGATCAACTGATTCCAATTTCCGAAACGTATAAGCAGGCCTTTTATAAGACCATAAATTATTCAACAAAGTGAATAGAATACAATGTCTTGGACGTTGATTTGAGGGATTTTAGGATTGGCTTGATAGGAGAGTACGAAAAATTCAGTAATTGTCTTGAACCTTGATTCATGGGATTAATGGATTACCTTGATTGTAGTCTGTAAAAATCGAGTAACTGTCTTGAACCTTGATTCATGAGATTGTTGGATTACCTTGATTGCAGATTGCAAAAATCAAGGAATCAAGTCAATCGAGAAAATCATGGTTCAGACGAATAAGTGGATTATTGGATTCCCTCGATTGCAGATTGCAAAAATCAAGGAATCAAGACAATCGAGAAAATCATGGTTCAGACGTATAATTAATTCCCTGTATTGACTGATTGCATTCTAAGAAACAAATAATCACACTTTCATTCAGGCGTACAATATGCTTATGTTATATAATTATTAAGGAATGGAG
>CAMBSD010000041.1 GCA_945870425.1 Chitinophaga pinensis
GCGAATGATGTGGACATCAAGCGCATATACACATGATTCAAGTAACATGTATACATGCAAACCGTCTTGTATTTTACAAAATGACGCTTCATTTAAATCAGGCCGAGATTTCAATAATTAATTATTGCTTTTTACACTAACCGTGATATTGAACGGATTGTTCGAGGCCTCCAAACTAGGAACAGTCAAATTGTAGATGGTTGGAATGGCGGGCACAAAGCCAGGCTTGAAAACAAAGGCAGGTTCACCGCCAAATATTCCGCAATCCGTTGGAGCTCCTGACAAATCAATGCCACCATGGATGGCCGGAGAAGACGCACTCAATTGGAAATAATTTTCATTAAATTCTGCATTGGTAAGTGAACTGGGAAGGTCGGAAGTCCCTCCCAGGCGATTAAACAATGTCGAATAGGTTTGTCCCCATCGGTTGTTTGATCCTGGAACCGGCGTCGTGGGTTGCGTGCTGGTGAAAAAATTATTTTCATAAACCGAATTGGTGTTTGATCCAATACCAGTTGCCAAAATGCAATTTCTGACTAAAAAGCTTGCAGGGCCTAAATACCAAGTATTCGTATAAGTAGATGCAGGACTTACGCAGTTCAAAATCATGCCATTTACCTGGGAATTACCAAAATAAATTTGTCTAATGATTGAATTAGCAATCAATAGATTATTACAATTATAATTTGTAGAATATTGAACTAAATAATTAATATACGAAGATGTTACAGAAGTGTTATTCACTATACCATTGTAATTGACATATAAGTAGTTTGCAAAATTACATCTTTGTAGTTGGATGTTGGAGGAACCAACATAGGCATAGTATACATACAGCCCAACCATCAATGAACTGTCTGATCCTGCATTCAGGTATACAGTATACAACTTAGAAGGATCACTTGGGTTCCCAAGTTGAACACCGGTAATTTTATCAAAGTTGTTTCCAAATCCCATGATCACCAATCGCTTGGTAACCGTGATGATGTCATTTTGACTTCCGTATATCTGGATCGTGTCGCCGGGAGCAGATGCAGTTTGGGCTTCGCTGAAACTGCTATAATCTACTCCAGCAAGGCTTGTGCCGGGATATCCGAGGCGTCGGATGGTGGCATGTGTCGATTGAAAAACACAGACAGCGATGAAAACAAGGAATAAATACTTTCTCATGATTGCTTGATTTGATAAAAGTAGTTTTAAAATACTGTAACTAATATATCCATTAAAATGCAATGGTATTTGTTTTTTAAAAAAAACAAATAATTTTTTATGAAATTTCGAGCATTTCATTCATCTTTTTTGTCTAGCCTTGCATACAAATAATTATAAATAGTTTAAAATCAATTGTTTATATTTATTTAAACACCCTATGATAAAATTGTTACCATGTAGCCATTCTGTTCCAACGTTCGTTAATGGCAACGGTATATGATTTAGATCGATGCAAAACAGCCATCGGGACAGTTAAAATCTACCTTGAAAGCTCCTGCGAAGGGAGGCGCTTTATTTCGAATTATATACCTTTCGTACCCTTAATGGAAAGAGAGTCACTGTTATTGTCACCAAGCCACCACATCAGGTAGATGGATCTATTCGGTCAGCATATTTATCATCAGCAGCAACGAACCGAATGAATATCGGGTATGCGATACCGTTATACGGGTGGAAGAATTTAAAAACGATTTCAATCGATAATTTTAGAGCGGCTTTATTTCGGAAGGGGTTTTCAAATGAGGGCAAATGATTTCTTTAGCCGACAACAATGATGATATAAAACATCATTGGACTACATTAGGTGAACAGAAATACAATAGCTAATTTGCAATGTGTGCTAATTCATAACCACTACCGAACCGCTTGCATGAAGGAATTTCAACTGATACATACCGAATTGTTGGAGGCCTATCTGAATCAGGTAAAAAACGTGCAGGTAAATTTTGACGCATTAAAAGACGCTGAAATTAGTACCGATAATTTCAGTTTTTACACCTCCGTCGCTTCTGTATTCAGCAGTAAAATTGAAGGGGAGGATATCGACTTGGACAGCTACATCAAACACAAGGGAATGGGCATGTCATTCAACCCGGATTACACCAAGAAGGTTGATGATTTATACAATGCCTACCTCTATGCACAACAGAACAAGCTTAATGCTGATACCATTGCAGAAGCTCATAAACTATTGGCAAGGAATTTTGTAGCTACTGATTACCTGGGAAAGCTGCGAACGCAACTTATGTATGTAACCACAGAAGATGGTCGGATTGAATACGTAGCTGCAACTCCATTTGAATTAGCGGTAGAGATGGAAAAGTTGCATCAGGATATTGCCCTACTCTTGAAAAAAAAATTGACTATAGAAGAGGTATTTTATTATGCCGCATACATCCATTTGGTTTTTGTGAAAATACATCCTTGGAATGATGGAAACGGTCGCAGCGCCCGGTTGATTGAAAAGTGGTTCATTGCCGAACACCTGGGAGAAAACGCATGGTATTTACAAAGCGAAAAAAATTATTATTTAGAACACCAAACCTACTACCAACATCTGCGCAAATTGGGAATGGAATATACTGATCTCGATTATTCACAAGCCCTACCTTTTTTGCTATTGTTACCAAAAAGCTTGTTGCTGTAAGTAACGCCTTTAAAAATGAAGTGAGACAAACAAAAACGGGAGCAATAATTGCTCCCGTTTTTTATATCATTAATTGAATTTCTTAGTCTTCTTTTCTGCTCAACGCATAGATGACCAAGCCAAATCCGATTTTATTGATCGCATCGGCGATGTTGTAGACAATGTCCATGGCATGTGCAGCGGCTGCAGGATCAGCAACAAGTTGCATACCGAATAAACCACCTGGAGTTCCCAAGATGTAACCCAGCGGATAAATCGCCCAACCTACCAGAACGAACCAACCGAGGACACGAGTTGCTTTGGCTACTTGCGGACCAGCATCTTGTGCCAACTTCGCTACTTCGCCAAACCAGATCAAGTAAGCAATGTAGAAATACGCCGCACCTGAAATCACGCCCCACATCACGCTATTTCCGCGATCGATGGTTTCACCAAAATATCCGGTAACCAACATGACCAATGAAGCGAAGATGAGTTTCCAGAGCAATCCGATTTTCGCACCTGCTTTTTTCGTGATCAAATAGAACTCGACACACATCAGAGGAACGGTGAGAATCCAGTCCACATAACGGAAGAACGTGGGTGAATCACCGGTGGCCAAATTGTAGCCGCGCATGTAGTAGTAATGCACTGCTGCGATGAAGGTGATCAGACCTGAGACCAACACGGACGTTCTCCATTTTTGAGACGTGTTGCTGAGCTCGAAAAAGAAAAAAACAGAAGCGGCCATCATGGCCATCGTGCCGATAAAAAACGTAAACGCTACGTAGTTATCGCTGGCGATTTGAACATGTTCCATAAACAATGATTGTTTGGTTATCCTACTCTTATGGATTTTCAGATGTCTCCCCGGTTTTTTTATGTGGT
>CAMBSD010000042.1 GCA_945870425.1 Chitinophaga pinensis
TACTGATAAATGTCCAACTGGCATTGCTACACAAAACAAATGGTTGAGTGGCGGCATCGATCCAACATTGAAGTCTGTCAGATTTGGAAAGTACATCAATACGTTGCGGAAAGAAACGTTGGAGATGACGCATGCATGTGGGTATGAACATCCTTGTCAGGTTAAGATGAAAGATATTGACATCAGCTGCGGGGATAATAACCGTACGATTACGTTGGAGCAAGCATTTAAGTATGAAAAGGATGAAGTTGCATACAGTTCTATGGAGGGTTTGCATGGTTGTAGTTACTTAGCAGGGTTGGGTAAAAATGCAAATGTTTTGAACAAGCATGCATAATTTTTTCAGGAGCATGATTTTATAAAAGTCTTGGTTTATTTTCTCTGGAAATAAAGAGGGAATTGGTTATTAGAGATGGATGAATTGTTTGCGAAGAGCGGATAATTTGTCTCATGATAGAATAATTGATAATTTATTCAGTTTTAATTTGGTTTTAATATTTAAATCATATGTCATGGCTTTAAAATTTTATTGCTCATCAAGTGAATGCCGCAATTATCAAGTATTTCAACATAAAACTTCTCACTGTCCTGAATGTTTATCTCCTCTTCATCCTGATTTATCAGAATTGAATGATGAATTCGCAAATGGGATTAATTACCTGCCTGTTCATATAGCTCGCCCTTTATTTGAGATATATAAAACACAATTGTATTTTAAGCGAATTCATCTGGTTTCTGATGTATTATTAGGCGCTCTTCGTTTATATGGATATTCGTTGATTAAAATTATTGAAACTAACGAATTGCAATATGATTTTTTAGACCAGTCCCTCGAATCGCTTCGAAATAAAGATAGCCACGGGTTATGGAGTACAACAATCTCAAAGATTTTACAAACAGTATCTACAAATAACACCTTTGATATACCTGATGAGTTGTTTTCTATTTTCGGTATTTCAACTAAGTCTGGAAATCAAAAAAGTATTAAAAAGCTTACTGTCAAGAATACTGTTATTGATAGCAGAGGGAAAAAGCAGACAATCGAAACAACAAATACACCTGTTGAATTATTAATAAATTTCAGAAATAAATATGTCGGTCATGGTACGGTTTATTCTGAAGAAGAAAGTGCTCTTATTTTTAATACTTATGAAACAATATTACTAGCATTTATTTCTTCAATTAATAAGATTCATGAATTTAAATTTCATGATGCTGAAAGCAAAGCATCAATACATGGGTATGATAAAGAATGCAGTGGAAGCATTGAATTGGTTTTTAACCATGATCATTATCAATTTGAGGCCCCGAAACAATTGCTTATTGAAAAATTAGATACTCAATATAGTTTTGAAAACAGTATTTCGGATACTACTGATGCAGCTGATCAAAAAATTATCGATACATATCCTTATTTCATCGCTCATACTTACAAGCGCGCATTGGACGAAACAGATGGATTTAAGCGCTTGCATTTACTGAAAGAAATTTTGCTCAACTATTTGAAGTATTTGGGTTTGCTTACCGCTTCAGAATATTTTAAAAGTGATTTGAAAATAGGAGAGATCAATCGTGCATTTAAAGATTTCTTATATCGGCCCCAATTTGGACACTGGAATGCTTTTATGCGGAGTGCAATTAATGCCCTTAATCAAAATAATCACAGCTGGTTTGTGAAGGAATTGCCTAGTTATTATGAAAAAGTGGAAACAAAACCATATGTTGAACATGGTGAAACAAATATTGGAAAGTTGATCTATTTCCGCAATCATTACTTAGGACATGGTACAGTTCCTTCTGATAAAGAAGCAATGAGTTTGTGGACGGAAAATTTTCATCTTCTCAAATCATTGCTTTTAGACATGGATTTTTGTACTCGCTATACGATTGTAAGTAGAGATAAGACTGTATCATGGAGGTTGATGGGCGACGAGATCACACAGGTTAATTTGAGGCAAAAGCTAAATTCAAATGTGGCCATTTTAAATGCACAAAATGATGAGTTGAATCTAGTTCCTTTTTTCATTTTACCTGGTGAATATTTCATCAAAGAAGTTTCTGATCGTGCCAGATTGATGGTGTACGAACAAAATACTGGAAGCAGAATTATTTTCTTTAGCCCCGAAAGCATACATGGTGAAACCAACAACCAAAAAGTTTTGGAACAATTGCACATCATGATCCGGGATAAGGAAAAGCAAAAACCGAATCTGTTAAAGGATTTGGATATTGATATGTGGAAAGGCTTGTTAAAAGAAAATAATGAAGCTACTATTCAATCATTGCTGACAGAGAAAAAAGTTATAAAAGGAATATACCAGGAGAGGCAAGATGCTGAAGTTGCCTTGAGGTCTTGGGTAGGAGCAAGAGCAGGATTGTTCTTTCTTTCCGCAGAAGCAGGAAGTGGTAAAACAAACTTGCTTGTAGAGATGAGTAGGCAATACGCGGAACGCGGTTTTGACACCATTTTACTGCGTGGTAATAGATTCAGGACTTCAGATATTTGGGAGGAATTGTGTTATCGTTTGAACCTAACCGCAGATAGTTCATTTGAGCAGGCCTCTTTTTTGAATTATGAGCAGGAGAACCCTTTGATAATCTTAATTGATGGTGCAAATGAGAATGCCAATTCTACTGCTTTGTTTGATTCAATTATTCATTTCCTTGATAAGCACAAGGGTGGACATGTCAAAATTGTTTTAAGCTGGCGTGTGAATACAAAGAGTGAACTGCCTTTTGCCGACGAAAAATATGAATCTATCATATACAGTGATGCAAAAGAAGGTGATCGTGAAGAGAATATAATTGCACGCTCCTGTCATTGGCTTAAGCCGCTGAACAAGGTGGAAGTCGAAGGAGCCTGGAATAAGTATTTCAATGATAAGCAGGATAAAATTAGGCGAAAACCTAATTTCTCTTATGAGGAACTTACATATCACGATCGTTCTCTGAGTGATCAGCTTGATAACCCTTTATTATTGCGTCTTTTCCTTGAATTGAACAATGGCAAAGGCTTGCCAAAGAGCAGAGGTGGATTCATCA
>CAMBSD010000043.1 GCA_945870425.1 Chitinophaga pinensis
CAGAAAATGCTACTATTCATTACCACGATATCGGCGACTATTTAGACCGTGAACAAAAACTTAAAATTGTAAAGGATTTAAAAACATTTTCAAATCGTAAATTAGATTTAACAACACTATTTCCGAATGAGCAAGGTGATTGGCTTAACCCAAGAAATGATGGTTTTGGCAATTTTATTTTGCTTGGTAATAAAGAAAAGGAAACCAAGGGTATTGAAAATTCGTTTTTCAAACCGATATTTTCATCAGGTATTGTCACAGCAAGGGATAATTGGGTATGGAATTTTGGCTTAGACTGTTTAAAAAGTAACGTTTCTAATACAATTGAATTTTATACTGAAGAATTATTGAGATTTAATGAAGCTAAGAAAAGCAATACAAAATTAGTTGCTAAGAATTTTATTAAATATGACCCTAAGAGAATAAGTTGGGATAATAGGAGATTAATTGGTGGTATTGATAGTAATAAGGCAATAGAATACAATGAGGATAACATACGGTCTGGCTTTTATAGACCTTTTTGCAAACAGAATATATACTTTAGTCTTCAATTAAGTCATTCTTTATATCTTCAAAAAGACTATTTCCCGTTACCAAAAACGGATAATTTAGTAATTTGTACTGCTGTACAAGGTACCACAACAGATTTCAGCACTTTGATAACCAACCAAATTGTTGAATACTCTATGGGACAATGTTTCCCCCTCTATTACTACGAAGAAAACAAAGCCACTCAAAAAGGTTTATTTGATACCGATGGAAGTCAAAAGTATGTTCGCAGAGATGCTATCAGCGATTTTATTTTAGAAAGAGCTAAACAACAATATGGCAAGACCGTAACCAAAGAAGATATTTTTTACTATGTGTATGGCTTTTTGCATAGCAAAGAATACCGAGAAACCTATGCAAACGATTTGAAGAAAATGTTGCCTCGTTTGCCATTGGTAGAAACTGTAACAGACTTTTGGGCATTCAGTAAAGCAGGCAGAAAATTAGCCGAACTGCATTTGAATTATGAAACCGTTGCTC
Source organism: Chitinophaga pinensis (assembly GCA_945870425.1). GTDB lineage: Bacteria > Bacteroidota > Bacteroidia > UKL13-3 > UKL13-3 > RGVD01. Next base: position 1,030 of record CAMBSD010000043.1, read on the forward strand.
CTTATCCTGATGTAACCGTAACAGGTGATGATGGCAAAACATATTCGGTAGAGAAAATTCGTTTCCCAAAGAAAGACCAAAAAGAAACTATTCACTACAACAGCAAAATTACCGTAAGCAACATCCCTGCAAAGGCTTATGAATATGTTGTCAATGGTAAATCAGCCATTGAATGGATAATGGAACGCTACCAAGTTTCTACCCATAAAGAAAGCGGCATCGTAAACGACCCGAATGATTGGGCAAAAGAAGTCGGCAATCCACGGTATATTTTAGATTTATTGTTGAGTATCATCAACGTAAGTGTGCAAACCGTGGATATTGTAAACGGCTTTCCAAAAGTTGATTTCGGTGAGGGAACGGCAGAAACTAAAGTCGCAACAATGTATCAAGATCAAGAAGAAAAGATAGAAACCAATATTGCAGCAGAAACAGAAGATGAATAGGGGAAATGAAAATATTATGCAGAGGTGAAGATTTGTGATAGGGGGGTAAAAATACCATTAATGCTTTCGCTAAAGCAATTCGAACTTAGTGATGTTTGTGAGGTGGGTAAGAAAACCATTAATATTAAAAAATTCATTTCAAAATTCTTTTCAGGTTTAAAAATAGATATTAACTTTGTATAAAATAACTCATTTACATACAATAATATCTTCAAGGTCCTTTTTATTCGACAATAATTTTACTAACAATAATACACCTCCTATGCCTCTCTATGATGCACACTTAGGGGGTTTTCTCTTTATATAAACCTATGAGTAAAGTTTACAATAAAACACCACTTAGCTTTTATGAGCAAATTACTTTACTAAAAAGTAGGGGTTTAATAATTGACGACATACCAAAAGCTCTTTCGTACTTACAAGAAATAAGTTATTATAGATTGAGTGCTTACTTTTTGCCATATCAAACAGCAAAAGATAAATTTGAAAAAGACACCACATTTGACCAAATAATAAAAACTTATTCGTTTGACAGAGAACTTAGATTAATGGTTTTCGACTGTATTGAAAGAATTGAAGTTGCCATCAGAACACAGTTTATTTACCAAATGTCTTTGCAATATAATGACAGCCATTGGCAGGATAATCAAAATCATTTTATTACACCTTACTACAATAAAATAGGAAATTTGGTTAATCCCTACACTGATTTTCAAGCAATCATTTCCAAAGCAAAAACAGCCCGAGCACCTGAAACATTTATTCGGCATTATATTAACAATTACCACATACCAGCCAATCCACCAAGTTGGATGTGCTTTGAGTTGTTAACCATTGGAGAGCTATCTCATATTTACAAAGGTTTAAAAAACAATGCTGATAAAAAGCGGATAGCCGATTTTTTTGAAGTTCATCCAACTGTTTTTACATCGTGGTTACACACGTTAACTTATATAAGAAATATATGTGCTCACCATAGCCGTTTGTGGAATAGAGATTTGGCAATTGAACCTGAAAAATTATTAAAGCCAAAAGGTAATTGGATAGGTAAACAGTTTGAAAACAATAAAAGAGTATTTTACTTTTTATGCATTTTACAGTATATGCTATTGCGTGCAAATCCTAGCAACAGTATGAAACAAAAAGTTGAACTTTTATTAAATAAATACCCTACAATTCCTATTAAATTTTTAGGAATCCCCTCTAACGGAAAAGGTAATTTAATGGCTTGGCAAAACGAACCCCTTTGGAAATAAATGTCAAATCAACCCAAACAAATATTTAAATAACAATTGGTTGCACAATTGCAAAAGTTATTAAATATTGAAGAAACAGCAATTAATATGCAGGCTAATCAGTACACTCAACAAAATCTTGTTCCATCAAGTTGTTGGGAAGATTTACATGATAATTACATTCCACTAAATGATGCTCAAATCTGTAGGTACTCTAATCAATATAGAATACATCCAGCAATCATTTTAGGTCGTTTGTGTTTTGAAAAGGATTATTATGGTGTTAAAACAAATATTGATAAAACAATTGG